>CAVOVE010000014.1:0-10908 GCA_963699775.1 uncultured Candidatus Rokubacteria bacterium | reverse complement strand
CGATGACACCTGGGGGGCCTATGGCCGTGTCCAAAAAGTGTCCATCCAGATGGCAAACTCCATCACACTCAGTCACAAATGATCATCATCAGTAACAGTGGGCTTCGCTTTAACAACAAGGGGTTGGAACAGAATCTTCAATGTTCCTGAAGACTTGCCCCAACCCCCTTTTTCGGACTTCGAATCCGTTGGTCGGGGGTTCGAATCCCTCCGGGCGCACCAACGAATTGGCACGGCAATTGTTCCGCTCAAGCCTGGCTCATGTCCCGTGGCTGCCGCCTTGCGGGTTTTGGTGTCAAGCATCGTCCATCCGGCTGAACTTCAACCAGGATCGTCACGCGTGGCGCATGGCATGTCAATAGGCGGTTGACTCGTGATCACCGATGACAGGTCAGACAAAGGGTGCTCTGCTCGTAAAACTGGTCGCGCATCATGCGGTTCGTGGTTCTCGAAGGTTCCACGACCGACGTCCCGTGCGGATTGTGGCAGGAGATGCACGGGGCGAAGTCGTCGGCCGCGCTGCTGGCGTTGGTCGTCAGCGCGGTGTCGATCGGGTATAAGATGCTCTCGCCGTCGGCGATGGAGCCCTTGTCGCCGAACCGCACCGCGTTGAGCACGTTGTTGAGATTCCTCGGCCCCAGGACCAAGTCCCGGGCGTGGCGCATGTTGCCGACGCTGCTCGGCTGGTGGCAGCGCTGGTAGCACGCCAGGTCGAAGCCGACCTGGACGTCCCAGGCGTTTTCCCCCGAAACGATGAACGGATACGCCCCGTCGGTGCGCAGGTGGGCAGTGTTCTCGCTCGGATTCAATTTCCAGTCCACCGAGTTGAGGATGCCGTTTTGGTGCCGCCCGTCTCCGGTCGAGGGCTGGGAGATGTCGTGACAGTCGGTGCACGCTGCGTTCGGAGTGAGGTAGGGAACGAAGACGTCCGGTGCGATCTGCCTCTTGGGCGTGTTGGTGGCCGTGCCGTTCGCGCCGTGCCCGTTCACGTTGTAGCCCCAGGTCCCGTTGTCGTAGGGCTTCGGGGTCGTGCCGGTGCCATCGGGGTTGTCGCCGTTGCCCATCACGTTGGGCGCCAGCGGATACTCCGGGTTTCCGTTGTGACACATCTCGCACCTGGTCGATGTCACAACGATGGCGACTGTTTCGCTGTCACTTTCTGCTCCATCGCTCACCGAGAGCATGACGGAATAGGTTCCGTCATGGCCAATCGAGGGAATCCATGAAAACACCTGAGTCAAGGCGTTGAATGTCGCGCCAGCAGGAAGGCCCGACACCGAGAACAGCAAAGGATCGTTGTTGATATCATCCGCCTCGACTTTGAACTCGAGCAGGGTACCGTCTGCAACCGATTTGTTGCCGACTGCCTTCAACACGGGAGGGTAATTCGGCAGCACCGGAAGACAGACAGCATTCGCGTCGCCGTCGAAACCGACGAAATACCCGTTCTCCTGGCACGGCGGACCGACCGGATTCCCGTTCAGGAGCGTGCCTCCGAGCGGGATCGTCCCCGCGTACCCGAACTGCGTCTGCCAGAAGCCTTCGGTGCTCTTGAAGACGTACCAGTTCCCCCCGGCCGGATAGTAGCAGCCGAAGATCGCTTTTCCCGTCGCCGTCGAAATCACCCACGACAGGCTCGGTGCCAGCGTAGCCGAACTGCGTCTGCCAGAAGCCCTGCGTACTCTGCATCACGTACCAGTTGCCGCCCGGCGGGTAGTAGCAGCCGATGTCGTCCTTGCCGTCGCCGTCGAAATCACCCGACCATCGGAATCGTCCCCGCGTAGCCGAACTGCGTCTGCCAGAAGCCGTCTGCGTACTCCGGAACACGTACCAGTTGCCCCCCGGCGGGTAGTAGCAGCCGATGTCGCCTTGCCGTCGCCGTCGAAATCCCCGACGATCGGGGATCGTCCCGGCGTAGCCGAACTGCGTCTGCCAGAAGCCCTCGGTGCTCTTCATGAGGTACCAGTTCCCGCTCGGGCGGGTGATAGCAGCCGATGTCGTCCTTGCCGTCGCCGTCGAAGTCCCCGACGATCGGGATCGTCCCCGCGTAGCCGAACTGCGTCCGCCACAGCCCTCGGTGCTCTTCACAGGTACCAGTTCCCGCTGGGCGGGTGGTAGCAGCCGATGTCGGCCTTGCCGTCGCCGTCGAAATCGCCCGTGATCGGCAGCGTCCCGACGTACCCGAACTGCGTCTGCCAGAAGCCGTCCGTGCTGTCGAACCCGTACCAGTTGCCGCTCGGGGGATAGTAGCAGCCGATGTCCGAGCGGCCGTCGCCGTCGAAATCGTTGAGCACGGCCTGGGCAGCCCCGAACATTCCCGTCACTAAAGTGACGAGGACCGCTAGAAGAATGCGTCTGATCCATTTCATGCCGCTACCCTCAAAGCCACGACGGCCAGTTGCGTATAAGCACGTCAGAGGCGCGGTTGGTGTGGCAACCTTACGCCGAAGGGGGACGGAAAGCAAGAACCGCTGTCCACAACGTCCGTTGATACGTTGTTCGCACTTACCTCTCGTAGAACGGGCGCAGTTTTTCGGCGATTTCCTCCGGGTAGGCCATGCAGATACTCTCGTTGTAGAGATTCCTCAAGGCGCCGACGTCGGTCGCGCCGAGCGCCTGGTTGAAGAACGTCCGGGGCGAGAAGAGCAGGTGGAACCGTGCGTGCTCGTCGCCCTTTTTACCAACAAAGAAATTCATGTTGAAACCGTAGACGCCCAGGGAATCGTAGGCCTTCATGGCGGTGCAGAGACCCTCGCCGAGCGCGAGCAGGTCGCCGCCGGTCAGTTCCAGGGTGGTTGCAACTCCTTCGACGATCGCCAGAACGTCGCCCGCGACGCCGAGCGGCGCGTAGGACTGCAGGAAATGGGCCCGGCCGATCGCGCCGAGGTAGCGGGACCGCTCGTGCTGCTCCCGGGCCAGCAGATCGTCCCAATAGACCCTCCCGGTCGCCGCACGATAGCGATGCGCGGCCGACAACTCCTGGGCGAGCAGGTTCGGGGCGGAGGAACTGGCGAACACCTGGAGGTGGCTGTGGATCAGGGAACTCCCCGCCGGGGGCATGTGGTTCCAGTTGACGAGGTGGTAGACGGATTCCGGATGCCCGGCCTCGTCCACCCGTCTGAAGAAGTCCTGCGCCAGTCCGAAGGCCTGTGCGACCCGGTCCGGGGTGAATTCGGTCATCGGTGTGAAGTGACGGTCGCCGAACGTGGCCACAGCGCTCAGGGAGTCGTAGGGCGCGAGGTTCGGGAAGAGGACCATGTCCCCGCGGGTCAGCCGTCCTTCGGCGACGATTTCCGGCGGGAACCGGGGCGTCACCTGCAGCACCTTCTCCGGGCAGAAGGGACACCAGGACTGAGTCCCCTCCACCATCTTGTCGAAATCCGGCTTCTGCCACTTCAAGGCCATGAAATGGCAGATACGCGCGGTGCGGCCGGTCAGGGGGTCGACACGCACCTCGCTCGGAATGGTCTTGCGTCCGCCGTTGGCGCTGGCATCCAGGATCGCGGTTTCCTTTTTGACGGCTTCGAATCTCAACATGGCCAACCTTTCTCAACGGTCATCATGCGACAAGCTTCCAGGGGCCTTGAGATATTCGCTCTGTTCCGATTTTGGCTGCGATCGAGAAGCTTACAGCAGTTTCAATGGAATCGAATTTTTTCAAGGGGAGTCGCCCGCAACTTGCCCCCCCGCCGGACGAGCGGCGGGGGGGGACCTACGAAACGAGAGACCTTCAACAACGCCGGATCAGGGTATGGTGCTGGTCCTCTGGGCGGTCCAGCACCCATTCTGGGGGCCATTGGAATAGGTGCCCGTCATATGGTCGCCGTCCACATCGCCGCCCCAGATGGACCCGTTGGCGTAATTCAACGTGATGTCATGCTTGTGCACCGACCAGGTCCCGGTATCGGAATAGGAGTCGATAAACGTCCCGTTGGCGTAGATATGCCACACGCCGCTGTTGTTCACATTGGCGTCGCAGTCAAAGTCGACGTAGACGACCCACTGGCCCACTGGGTCTTGGTCATTGCTCCCGCCGCCCGGACAACCCGCCAATCCGACCGCGAGAACGACCACGAGAAGCAACAGTCCGATCTTCTTCATGCCGTTCCCCTCCTTCTTGCGTTGGACTCGTGCGCCGCGGCCGTGCAGCTGCAACGCGATGGTTGATCAAATCCTATCACTCTTTTTTATTCTTCTCCAGCCCGGCCCGCAGCAGGTCCCCGAACGTGCCCATCGAGGCTTGGGGCCGGTCGACGTAGGCGGCCGCATCCGTTTCCTCGGCGTCCTGTGAAACCAGCGCCAGCGCCAGCCGCCGGCGCTCGGGCTCGATCTCCTCGATGGTCACCGTCAGCTGCTGCCCCTCCTTGAGGACTTCCCGGGGGTGATTGATCCGCCGCCCCTGCCCGATCTTCGAGATGTGCAGCAGCCCGTCGATACCCTCGGCGAGCGTGACAAACGCGCCGAAGGGCGTCAGCCGGGCCACCGTGCCGGTGTGGGTCGAACCTCTCGTGTAGACCGTCCCGACCTTGGCCCAGGGATCCGCGAGCGTGGCGCGCAGGCTGAAGGAGAAGCGGTTCTGCTCCCAGTCGCAGCTCATGACGGCAACGTCGACCTCCTGCCCGACCCGCAGCAGATCGCCGAGGTCCCCGGTGCGGCCCCAGCCGGCCTCCGAGATCGGCAACAGCCCCTCGAGCCCGCCGATGTCGATGAACGCGCCGAACTTCTGAATGCTCGTCACCGTTCCCCGCACGACCATCCCCTCCTTGAGGGTCTTCCTGAGGGCCTCGCGCCGCCGGCGCTGCTCCTCCTCGAGGATCGCGCGGTGCGAGACGACGATTGTGCGGCCTTTCTCCCCGAACGTAATGATTCTGAAGGAGAGACTCTGGCCGATGGCCTCCTCGGGGTTCTCCTGGCGGCGCAAGCCGAGCTGGGAGAAGGGGCAGAAGGCCCTCACGCCGCCGGCCAGCTTGACCTCGTAGCCGCCCTTGATCTCCAGTTCCAACCGGCCCTCCACGGGGATGCCGCTCGCCCACGCCTGTTCGAGCTGAGCGGTGCCGGAGGCGCCGCCGCCCAGGCGGGTGGTGAACAGCAGCTCGTCCTCGTCCCGCCCCAGAAAGTAGGCGTGAACGGTGTCGCCCCTGGCGACCGTCAGCGTACCGTCGGCGTCGAGCAGCTCCTTGATGTCCAGCACGCCCTCGCCCTTCTGGCCGACATCGAGGAAGATCCATTCGGCGCCGATCTGCAGCACTCTCGCCTCGACCTTGTCGCCGGGTTCCAGGCTGGGGGACCCGGCCAGGCTCTGGGCCAGCATCTCCTCGAAACTCTGCTCGGGTGCATTTTCCGACCGGATGTCCTGATCCTCTCCCATGCGACCTCTTTCCTCTCCTCGACTTATTCCGCGACCTGGAATGACCAGGAAAAGTCACTCTCCAGCCGTATTCCATCGGGGTTGACGACGCCGTTCGCCCGGACGGTCACCGTCACCGTTTCCCCCGGGGCCAGATCGCGCGAGGGCGCGAAACGCAGCAGGCCGCGGTGCACGGTTGTTGTGCCGGGGACCAGGCCCGACGTCGAACCGAGCATCAGGATCGAGTCGAGGCCGAGCTTCTCCTCGTCGAGCGGCTGTGAAAGCGTCAGGGTCGGCAGAACCCGCCGGGGGGCGCCGACCGAGCCCGGTTCGGGGTGAACCGACGTCACCCGCGGGGGGGCGCTGCGCTGCCGGGGGTAGGCGCCGTCCGCCGGGCCGATCCAGAGTTCGGGTGCGACGATGAGGGGCCGGATCAGCGGCGGCGGCGGCAGGTGGCTGAGCACCTGGCCGGGCAGCGGCGGTGCGTTGCCGCTCTTTCCGGCGATGACGGCGATGGCCACCACGAGAATGACCACGGTGACCACCGCGACCACGATCAGCCCGGTGGGCGTCTTTTTCAGGATGACCTTCACCTCCGCGGTCTGGCCGGACTTCACGGAAAAATCCGTCTCCCGATCGCCGGAGCGCGTCTCGCGGATGTTCCCTCCCGCGTCGAGAACCGCTACCACCCGGAGCCGGTACTTCCCGGGCGGCAGCTGGCTGACACCCCACTCGCCGGCCAGGGAACGCTGGAGGAAGATCTCGTTGCCCCGCTTGTCGAGGCTGAACAGCTCGGTGAGGGTGCCTGAGGCCTCGGGGCGCTTGGCTTTCGCCGCGTCCGAATCGGCAAAGACCCGCACGAGGACCCCGGCGCCGCTGTCCGCCCCGTCCGTCCCGTCCGTCCGGACGTTGACGTTCGTGGAGAGACAGCCGGCGAACGAGAAAAACAGCACGGCGGCCGCCAGCGGCGGCGCCAGCCGCGGCGCCAGGATGGCGCGGACACGGGGGAGGAACAGTGCTGAGTGTCGCATGAGGTCACTCGCTCCTTTCGTGGTGTGCCGCCCGCTCCAAACCGCGGGAGTTCCCCGTCAACCGACTTCGACCACTGCCCCTTCGGTCCCCGCCAGCGCCGCGTTCCGCCATTCCAGGTACTCGTCGAATCCCATCCGGCGATCGATGCACCCGTCCGGCGTGAACTCCACGATCCGGTTGGCCAGCGTGGAGATGAACTCGTGGTCGTGCGAAGCGAAGAGCATGACCCCGGGGAAGGCGATCAGCCCGTTGTTCAGCGCGGTGATGGTCTCCAGGTCGAGGTGGTTGGTCGGCTCGTCCAGGATCAGCGCGTTGGCGTTGGCGAGCATCATCTTCGAGAGCATGCAGCGCACGCGCTCCCCGCCGGAGATGACCGACGTTTTCTTCAGGGCCTCGTCCCCCGAGAAGAGCATCCTCCCGAGAAAACCACGGGCGAAGCTCTCCCCCTCGGCGGGCGGGCTGTACTGGCGCAGCCAGTCGACGAGGGTCAGGTCGTTCGCGAAGTAGGCGCTGTTCTCCTTCGGGAAGTAGGCGGTCGTGATGGTCACGCCCCAGCGGAAGTAGCCGCTGTCGGGCGAGAGTTCGCCGGCAAGGATCTGGAAGAGGGTCGTCCGGGCCAGCCCGTCGTCGCCGACGAAGGCGATCTTGTCGCCCTTGTTCACGGTGAGGCTGAAATCGTCGAGGACGGCGACACCGTCCACGCTCTTGCAGAGGTGCTTGATCTCCAGGATGATGTCGCCGCAGGGGCGCTCCGGGATGAAATTGATGTACGGGTATTTGCGCGAGGAGACCGGCATGTCCTCGATGGTCAGCTTCTCCAGCAGCTTTTTGCGCGAGGTGGCCTGCTTGGACTTCGAGGCGTTGGCGCTGAAGCGCTGGATGAACGCCTTGAGGTCGTTGGCCTTGGCGGTCGTCTTGGCGTTCTCGCTCAGCTTCTGCCGCAGGTGCAGCTGGCTGGCCTGGTACCAGAAGTCGTAGTTGCCGACGTAGAGCTGGATCTTTCCGAAGTCGATGTCCGCGACGTGCGTGCAGACCTGGTTGAGGAAGTGGCGGTCGTGGGAGACGATGATGACCGTGTTCGTGAACCGCGAGAGGAACTCCTCCAGCCAGGTGATGGACCTCAGGTCGAGGTGGTTCGTCGGTTCGTCGAGCAGCAGGATGTCCGGGTTGTTGAACAGGGCCTGGGCGATGAGGACGCGCACCTTGTCGCCGCCCTCGAGGGTCTTCATCAGCCGGGGCCGATACTCGGTCGGGATGCCGAGGCCGCTGAGCAGCACCATCGCCTCGGACTCGGCCTCGTAGCCGTTCAGCTCGCCGAACTCCGCCTCGAGTTCGCCGACGCGGTTCCCGTCCTCCTCGGAGAACTCCGGCTTGGCGTAGATCGCCTCCCGCTCGCGCCATCAGCGCGTGCAGCCGCTCGTGACCCATGATCACCGTGTCGAGGACCGTGTGCTCGTCGAAGGCGAAGTGGTCCTGGCGCAGCACGGCGATCCGCTCCCGGGCGCCGATCGAGACCTCGCCGTGGTCCGGCTCGAGCTCGCCGGCGAGGATCTTGAGGAAGGTGGATTTCCCCGACCCGTTGGCGCCGATCAGCCCGTAGCAGTTCCCCGGGGTGAACTTGATGCTGACGTCCTTGAAGATGACCCTCTTCCCGTAGGAGAGGGAGATACCCGATGTGCTGATCATGACGTTTCCGATTCCTTTTCGACAGCGGCGGCGGTTTTCTTCCCCGCGGCGTTGTTCTCGGAGTAAAACAACAAAAACCACAGGGGAAGATCCCTGTGGTTCACTCCCGTTGTTTATACCACGAGAGACGATTCACGGCAACTCATTTCGCAAGCATTCTCCTAGACCCCGGAGATTCTCGAGCTCCTCCCACCGGCGCGTAGGCCTGCGCCAGTTCCAGCTCGAGCTGCGCGAGCCGCGCGGTGAGCTTCGTGCCACCGCATCCTTCGCGGTGCGGTAGTAGTCTGGGGTCCGCCAGGGTCAGGTGCAGCGTCTCCTTCGCCAGCTCGAGTTCGTTGATCCGCTCCGGCAGGGCCTCGAGCTCGCGGACTTCCTTGTAGCTTCGTTTCTTCGCCCGGGCCGGCTTGGCGACCGGGCGTGCCGCTGCGGCCGCCGCGCGCCCGGCCTTCGCCTGCGACGCGACGCCGGCCCGCCGCCTGCGCCTCTCTCGCTCCTGCTCCGCCGCCGCCGCGGCCTGCCGCAGCCAGTCGTCGTAGCCGCCGACGTACTCCCGCACCTCGCCGTCGCCCGCGAGAACCAGCGTGCTGGTCACCACGTTGTTCAGGAACTCCCGGTCGTGGCTCACCAGCAGCAGCGTCCCGGCGTACTCCTGCAGCAGCTCCTCGAGCAGGTCCAGCGTCTCGACGTCCAGGTCGTTGGTCGGCTCGTCCAGCACCAGCACGTTGGAGGGCCTGGTGAAGAGCTTGGCCAGCAGCAGGCGGTTGCGCTCGCCGCCGGAGAGGATGCGCACCGGGCTGCGCGCCCGCTCCGGCGTGAAGAGAAAGTCCTGCAGGTAGCCGATGATGTGCCGGGGCCGGCCGTTGATGGTGACGGTGTCGCTGCCCTCGCCGACGTTCTCCTGAACGGTCCTGTCCAGATCGAGCTGCTCGCGCAGCTGGTCGAAGTAGAGCACCTCCAGCCGGGTGCCGAGCTTGCACGCTGCCCCTGCTGCGGCGCCAGCTCCCCGAGCAGCAGCCGCAGCAGCGTGGTCTTGCCCGAGCCGTTGGGCCCGATGATGCCGACCTTGTCGCCGCTGATGATCGTGGTCGTCAGGTCGCCGATCACCGGCCGGCCGCCGTAGCCGAACGAGGCGCCCCTGCGCCTCCACCACCAGCCTGCCGGAGCGCTCGGCGTCCTGGATCTGGATCTTCGCCGTCCCGACCCGCGACCGCCGCGCCGCCCGCTCCTCGCGCAGCGCCTGCAGCGCCCGGACCCGCCCCTCGTTGCGCGTGCGGCGCGCCTTGATCCCCTGGCGCACCCAGACCTCCTCCTGGGCCAGCTTCTTGTCGAAGAGCGCCTGCCGGGTGACCTCCGCCGCCAGCAGCTCCTCCCGCCGCGCGACGAAGGCGTCGTAGCCGCAGTCGAAGGCGTAGAGACGCCCCCGGTCCAGCTCCGCGACGCGGTTCGAGATCCGGCGCGCGAAGGCCCGGTCGTGCGTGACGAACAGCAGCGTCCGGACCTGCTTGAGCAGAAAGTCCTCGAGCCACTCGATGCTCTCGATGTCCAGGTGGTTGGTCGGCTCGTCGAGCAGCAGGATGTCCGGGGTCGACGCCAGCGCCCGGGCCAGCAGCGCGCGGCGCTTGGTCCCGCCGGAGAGCGTCTCGAACGGAGCCGCACGCATCGAGTTTGAGGCGGGACAGGACGCGCTCCACCGCCTGGTGGTGACGCCAACCGTCCGCGTCCTCCGAGGTGGGCGTCTCCTGCCCCGGTTCCGCCGGCGACGACGTCGAAGACCGTGCCGGCGAGCCCCTGGGGAATCTCCTGGGAAACCAGCGCCACTTTCAACCCCTGCTGGCGGAAGATCTCGCCGCCGTCGGGCGGCGAGCTCGCCGTTGACGAGCCTCAGCAGCGTCGATTTTCCCGTGCCGTTGCGGCCCAGCAGACAGAGCCGCTCACCCGCCTCGAGCTGCAGATTGATCCCGTCCAGCAGCGGCGGCCCGCCAAAGGCCACGCTGACATTTCGCAAACTTATCAGTGCCATGAAAACTCCCCCGTGGAATGAAACACTCTGCCGGTATCTTAGCGCAGATTTCTTTATGCGAACTTGCGGGGAACGGGCGTCAAGGAGCCGACGAACGGCCGGGACAAAAGCGATCCGCATCCTCCGTCACCGCCGTCAATCGCCGCTCGACGTCCGCGCGGCACTCCTCGAACGCGTCGGCGCCCTCGCCCTCGGGGAGGCGCACCGACTCCCCGAAGACCAGCCGCGCCCGGGCGTACGGCCAGGGGAGTTGAAAAGCGTCCCAGCTGGAAAAGACCTTCTTCCGTGAGAAGCCCAGGGCTACCGGCACGATGAGGGCGCCGGCGAGGCGCGCCACGAGGAGCGAGCCCGGTTGCAGGATGAAGCGCGGCCCGCGCGGCCCGTCGGGAGTGATGGCGCCGGCCAGGCCCCTCTCACGCATCGCGCGCGCCAGCGCCCGGGCCGCCAGAGCGCCCCCGCGGGTCGTCGACCCTCGGACCGCGGCGATACCGCGATTGTGGGCCATGCGCGCGACGAGGTCACCGTCGCGACTCTGGCTGGCCATGATCACCAGGCGTTCGCTCGCCAGCAGGTAGCCGAGATAGAGCAGTCGATTGTGCCACATGACGAAGAGAATCGGCCGACCCGTTTCGCGCGCGGCAGTGACGTGCTCGCGCCCCGTTTCGGTCAGGCGCAGCGTTTTTCCGAGCGCCACGACGGCAAGATAGGCGGTGTCGGCGAGCCAACGGTCCGAGGTCTTCATGGGGGGCATCCGGCTGCGCGGACTAGACCAGGCGCAGCAGGAGGTACTTCTTCTTTCCGACGCGCAACTGGATGCGACCGT
>CAVOVE010000013.1:0-410312 GCA_963699775.1 uncultured Candidatus Rokubacteria bacterium | reverse complement strand
AGAAAATCTTTGACGGCCATGGCATCGGGTATGTCGGATGCAAGCGTTTTTCGGAATGCCAGGAAACGGCGAACCCACTGCGCATAGGATTCCTCGGTTCGGCGCGAATAGCAGCGCGCGCGGCAGGCCGCGCGCAAGGGTCCAGATCGCCGTCCGCCATGTTCCCAGCGGGTACATCCCCGGCAATCTCCCAACGCTTGCCATAGACAGCGGTAAGCAGTAATCTCAAAGAAAGATAGGCGTTGTGGATTTTCCATTCTTCGATGCCCGCAGTTGATCGGAGGGCGGTTGTGAAGGATTCAACGTCGTCCCTGACCGCTTCAGGTAGAGGTGTTTCCCTGAGAAAATCGGCAAATCGCTCAACCCAGCGGATATACCACGGCCGCTGCATTTCCGGGACCCTGGTGATCTCAAGCGCACGAAGATATGGTGTGTACCACAGAGCAGCGGCGTGTGGCTTCCTGTCGTCCATCGCGTGCTCTCCTCTCGATGGACGACGGGATAGCAAGAGCCATGCTAGAAGGTCGCCAGCTGTTACCATCGGGGTGGTCACGGTCACGACTGAACTAGCCGCTACTGCCACGACTGTGATAGACCGCGACCACCACGACTGGAAATAGCGGTTACCACCTAATCAACTGTTCGGCAACAAGAAGAGAAAACATCATGATCAAGTTCGCGACTTCGGCCGGCTTCCTGATCTTCCTCGTCTGGGGCGCCATCGACTATCTGCTCCACGAGCTATTACTCAAGCCAACGTATGAAGCTAGCGCACACCTGTGGCGGGCTCAGTCCGAAATGAATCTCCCGCTGATATATCTGGTGGTCATCATTCTGATAGTCTGCTTTGTGTCCATCTACGCGCGATTGATCTCGAACAAATCATTGACTACCGGGATCATGTTCGGGTCTCTCTATGGGTTGGCCACAGGTGTTGGCGTTGGCTTCGGGACGTACGTTCATATGCCAGTTCCCCTGACGCTGGCGTGGGGGTGGTGCCTCGGAGGCTGGCTGAAGGGGATCGTGGCAGGGGCAATCGTCGGCGCAATCTTGAAGCCAAGTCGAGGAGCGCCGAACCAGGCGTTGTCGCCGACGGTCCGATCTGTCACGGGCTGTGCGGAGCACAGCCCGCGCCATCTCGTCCCGCGGCTAAACGCTACGTTAGGGGCAAAACTACCAATTAAGTAGGGGCTAGTGGTAGACTCCTGATGAGATTTCAGCAGAGGAGACAGTCCATGCGTATTGCCGACATGCCCGACCTTACAAAGTTAACCACTCCCGAAAAAATCTTATTGGTTGAGGATCTCTGGGACAGTATCGCCGCGGATGAAACGGCCGTTCCTATTCCCGCGAGTCATCAGGCAGAGCTCAACCGTAGGCTTACAGCATACCGTTCGGCTCCGGGCACCCTTCTCTCCCTCGAAGAGCTCCAAGTCACGCCTTCTCCTCCGCAAGTGAACTTCACTCTGCGCTTTCTTGCCCAAGTCGAGGAGGATCTTGCTATCGGTTACAATTGGTACGAGAGCAAATCATCGGGACTCGGTGAGGAGTTCCTTCGTGCCTTTTATTCCAGTGCCGGTGAAATTTCGCATAATCCCCTGCTCTGGCCATGCGTACATGACCAGTTTCGGCGCCACCTACTCCGGAGATTTCCGTACGCAGTCTACTTCACGATTGAGGATAGCCACATAATTGTCTTCGGCATCTTCCATTGTGCACGCGATCCCCGCGCAATCCAGAGTGGACTTGCAGGCAGAAATATTAGAAAAAGCCCCTAACCAGGCAATGGAGCCGACGGTGGCTACTGGGAAAAGGAAGAAGCTGATTCGCGGGTAAAGGCGCCCCCGCGGCTCATTGCTACGTGTGCGAGGTCTCGAAACCATCATCTTGCGATCTGAAAGGAGATCGTCACACCAAGTGCCCTTGTGGGTGTGTAGGCAGGAGGCGGGCTGGCGTGGTAACACGGCGGTCGAACATGCCTCGACACGGCACCGCGAAGGCTCGCGTCGCAGTGGGGCGGGTCGTACCCAGTCGGGGGTGCTGGCCAAAAGTGCAGGCCGCAGCATAAAGCGAACAGTGCAGCCTCGTGAGTTTAGGCCGGACAAGGATAGCTGGGAGAGTCCGGTAGTGGGATAAACCCGCGCGAGTGGGCTACACGCCGACCCTCTACGTTAAAGGGGAAGGCCAGTGCCCGTCGGGAAGCAAAGGGCAAACGCACCGACGGGGGACCCGGGGTAAGGCTGGTGGCATGCGGAGACAGACGACGGAGGTAGGACCTGAAGTCCCACCGCACCCCGCCGGACTCCGACGGCGGTAAGCGGGCGCCAAGTCGGGTGCAACCGGCAAGATGACCGTTACGGGCGGAGGGATGTCGGAGGGGCCGCGAAGCGATGATGGATGCGACAACATAACGCATCCGGAGCGTGGGGCCCTACTTCGATCGCGCGGATCGGGAAGGAGAGGCAGCATGAGTGCCCAAAAGGCTATGAACATGCAGAACACGCCCGCTCCTGCCAGTGACCCGCTGTTTCATGACGTGAAACGGCCGCCGGATAGATGGGCTGAGAAGCTCGTCTGAGGCGGCAGCAGGATGAACGAGCGAGAGGCAAGGGAGAGCCTCCAGATGACCCAAACAGGTTCGAGCGTTCAGGGTGCTGCAACGACAACGGTTGCCGATAAGCCCATGGAGAAGATCGTCGGAGAGCCGTACCGGGGAAAACCCGATGTCCAGCTCGACGAGGGGGCCGAGGAAAAGAGCTGTGGCTTGGATTGAGGCACCGGCTGAAGGCGAAAGCTGCAGGAACAGCTACTCCCCGCGCCTACGGCTCAGCACTGAGGTTCTACTCTACTGGGCAGAAAACGGACAGAGAGAAGTATCGAGGGCATAGTGCATGGCATGGATCTCCTTGGTTGTCGCCGGTCTGTTTGAAATAGGATGGGCAATCGGTCTCAAGTACACGCAAGGATTCACTCGATTATGGCCATCGGTTGCAACAGTTGGCGCAATGAGTGTGAGTTTCTTCTTTTTGGCGCGAGCGCTCAAGGCGATTCCCGTTGGGACAGCCTACGCGATTTGGACGGGCATCGGGGCGACTGGCACAGCAATTCTAGGAATGGCTCTCTTTGGTGAATCACGCGACATTTTACGGATAGTCTGCCTTGCACTCATTATTACTGGTGTCATGGGCCTGAAACTTGTCTCTTCACCGGGGCATTGAAAGCGAGCTGACACTACTGCCCCACCGTGCATAACGCTGTTCGCGAAGCCAAAGACAAGGCGGTCGAAGGCACTTCAGAGCCTGGACTGCGGGGCGGAATCCTTTTTGTCGATGGCCAGGAAGTTGATCTGATTCCGGTGGACCGCGAGAAATTCCGTCGTGAAGAGCAGTTCGCCGGTATCGACGGTGTAGACCGAGACATCAGTGAGCGGGATGAACGGCCCCTCCTTCAGGTTCCAGTTGACGAAGTCCGAAACGCGCCCCCCGACCTGCAGATGGACGGTTCCCAGGATGCGGTAGGCGTTGAGGTAGATGCGTGGCCCGGTGCTGTTCTTTCTGAATCGTCAGCGGTCGCGTGGGACTGATCTTCATGACGGAGTCTCCCTGGTTCGCGTAGGCGGTTGTCCCGTCGCACCATGGTGCGGGAGCAGCGACTCCTCCTGCGGCGAGAGGAGCCGGTCGGGGTTGATGATGACCAGCAGCCGTCCCGGGAGCTTTCCGAGTCCGGAAAACAGCTCCGAGCGCATCCACGCCGGCCCCTGATCCGGGCTCTCGATGAGGGCGGCCGGGATGTCGACGACCTCGGAGACCTCGTCGACCAGAAACCCGATGACCTGCTCGCCCGAGCGAACGAGCAGGTTGCAGGTTCTCGGGCCCGGGGGGCGATCAGGCAGACCGAGCTTGCGCCGCAGGTTGATCACCGGCACGATCCGCCCGCGCAGGTTGATCGCCCCCAGCGCGAAATCCGGCATCCGCGGAAAGGGGGTGACCTCGACCATGCGCAGTATCTCCTGAACCTTGAGGATGTCCACCCCGAGAAGTCTTGCCCTCGATCGTGAAGACGACGACCTGGAGCTGCTCGCCGGTACCCTCGTGCGCCTCGGCCATGGATTGACGAGATGTACCACCAACCGCCGGGAAAAGCAATCGCCGCGGGTTCGCGCGATTGACAGCCACCGGGGGTTTGCCTAGAATCAGCCGCCACGGATGCGCCGTCGCTGCCCGGCGCGAAAAAGGAGACCGGCGATGCTCCAGGAGACCTCGAAGATCTGGATGGACGGGAAGTTCGTGGACTGGAAGGACGCAACCGTCCACGTCCTGACCCACACCCTGCACTACGGTCTCGGCGTCTTCGAGGGGATCCGCTGTTACAAGACCATCGACGGCCCGGCCGTCTTCCGGCTTGCCGAGCACGTCGATCGGCTCTTCGCCTCGGCGCACATCAGCGGCATGAAGATCCCCTTCACGAAGGAGGAGTTCTCCGCCGCGATCCTCGAGACCCTCAAGGTGAACAAGATGGAGGCGGGGTACATTCGGCCGCTGGTGTACGTGGGCTACGGCGCGATGGGTGTCTACCCGGGACGCAACCCGATCCGCGCCATGATCGCCACCTGGCCCTGGGGGGCGTACCTCGGCGACGAAGGGCTCGAGAAGGGCATCCGCATCAAGACCGTCCTCCTTCACCCGCCAGCACGTGAACATCAGCATGACCAAGGCCAAGGTCTGCGGCAACTACACCAACTCGATCCTGGGCAAGGTCGAAGCCATCAACGACGGCTACGACGAGGCGCTCTTTCTCGACGCCACCGGGCACGTCGCCGAGGGCTCGGGCGAGAACCTCTTCATGGTGCGCCGCGGCGCGCTCGACGACGACGCCGCGCTCGGCGATCCTCGAGGGGATCACCCGGGACGCGGTGCTCACGATCGCGGCCGACCTGGGGATCGCGGTGCGGGAGGAGTTTTTCACGCGCGACCAGCTCTACACCGCCGACGAGGCCTTCTTCACCGGCACCGCGGCCGAGATCACCCCGATCCGCGAGGTGGACCGGCGGACCATCGGCGCCGGGTCGCGCGGGCCGGTCACCAAGGCGATTCAGGAGGCTTTCTTCAGCGCGGTGCGCGGCGAGAACCCCAAGTACCGCTCCTGGCTGACGCCCGTCCGCTAGCGCGATGCCGAGGGTCCTGCCGTTCCAGGGGGTGCGCTACAACCCGGCGCGGGTGCCGGACATCACCCGGGTCACGGCGCCGCCCTACGACATGATCCCGCCCGCCGAGCAGGAAGAGCTCTACCGTCGCGACCCGCACAACGTGGTGCGACTGATCCTCGGCCGCGAGCAGGAGAACGGCCGTCCCGGTCGACCGCTACGCGAACGCGGCCGCGGGACTACCGGCGCTGGCGGTCCGAGGGGGTCCTGGCGCAGGACGAGACGCCGTCGATCTATCTCTACCGTGAAGACTACGCGTGGGCCGGGCGCGCCTACCAGCGGCTCGGGTTGATCGCGCGCATCGGGATCGACGAGTTCGGCGGCGGGGCCTTCGCCCACGAGTCGACCATGAGCGGCCCCAAGGCCGACCGGCTGCGGCTGCTGCAGGCCTGCGAGGCGAACTTCAGCCAGATTTTCGCCCTCTACTCCGACCCGGACGGGTCCGTCGAGGCGCCGCTGGTCGCCGCGACCGCCGCGCCGCCGCTGGTCTCGTTCGACGACGGCAAGGGGGTCGTGCACAACCTCTGGCGGGTGGAGGACCCGGCGCTCATCGCCCGGGCGCGCGAGGGATTCGCGGGCAAGCCCTTCATCATCGCCGACGGCCACCACCGCTACGAGACGGCGCTGGAGTATCGCCGGCTGATGCGCCAGGACCCGGCGCGCTTCCGCGAGTCGATGGACTCGGTGATGATGTGCCTGGTGCGCATGGAGTCGCCGGGGCTCACGATTCTGCCGTTTCACCGGATGCTGGTCGCCCCGGGTCCGGAGCGGATCCTCGAGCGCATCGGGGCCGCCTTCGACCTGGAGGAGCGGCAGCTCCCGGCCGATCGCTCGAGCTGGACCGGCGCGACCCAGGAGCTGCTCGGCGGCGACGGGCACGGTCTTCGGCCTCTACCGCGGCGGCCCGACGCTGACGCTGCTGCGCCCGAAGGCCGGGGCGGATCTTTCGCGGCACCTGCGGCCGGGGACCTCGAAGCTGGTCGCCGATCTCGACGTGACGGTGCTGCACCAGGTGATCTTCGCGGGACTGCTCGGTCTTGACGAGCAGCGGCTCGTGCAGGAGGGCGGCATCCGGTTTTTCACGAAGACCGAGGACGCGGCCGCGGAGATCGAGGCCGGGCGCGGCGCGGCGGCATTCCTGCTGCGGCCGAGCCGCATCGACCAGGTCTGGCGCATCGCGACCGCCGGCCAGCGCATGCCGCAGAAATCGACGAACTTCTACCCCAAGCTCGTCTCCGGCCTCGTCTTCAACGAGTTATAGACCGTGAATCGACCGGGCGCTCCCGGGCGCTTTGTTCCGCCCCGGCGGCGGTGCGAGTCGATCGTCTCGGCCCCGGCAGGGGGAGTGTGACGGCCCTCACCGGGAAGGAACCTCGCAGGACGCCATGATCAGGCGGCCGGCGCTTCGAAGCAGGCTTGAAACTGCTTGCGCGCCTTGACAGTGGCGAAGGGCGGGGCATAGGATAAGGCTCAATCTGTCGTTCGCACCGCAACTTCCGGCGGCTGCACAGGGGAGGAACGGTTGATGATTGCACGAAGGTTGTCCTGGTCCGGGGTTGTTCTGGCGCTGATCCTGCCCGGGTGCGTTGTCGAGAAGCGGGATTTTGATGCGCTTCGAGATCAGGTCCGGCTCCAGCAGAGGCAGATCAACGATCTCAAGTCACGGCAGGAGGAGATGTCCCTGCGCAGTCGATGCTCTGAACAACGGGTTCAAGATCCTCGGCGACAAGGCCGAAGAGAACGCCCGGCGCATCGATGAACTGGTTGAGAGAGAAACTCAGCCGGCCCATCAGGCCCGCGGCGCCGGTCCCCGGCCGCCGCGGCGCTGCAAGCGTCCGAGCCCCCGGCAGCCGCGCGCCCCCCGGCGCCGGTCGAAGGGCCGATCCTCATCACGAATCTGCCCGAGACTCCGCAAATCCGAGCCGCCGCCGGGCGGGCAGATCATCACCGCCGGTCCCAAGGCGGAGAAACTCTACGCGGGCGCGCTCTCCCTGTATTCGGGTCGCGACTACCAGCAGGCGACGTGCCAAGTTCAGGGAATTCGTCGCCGTCTATCCCGATCACAAGCTCGCGGGCAATGCGCAGTACTGGATCGGCGAGTGCCTCTATTCCCAGAGACGGTTTGCCGAGGCTGCGGAGGAGTTCGCCAAGGTCGAGACAGACTACCCGGCAAGCCACAAGATACCTGCCGCGCTGCTCAAGAAGGGGCTCTCGCTGGAGGAACTCAAGAGAATGCCCGAGGCCCAGGCGGTACTGCAGCAGCTTGTCGAACGGTATGGAAAGTCGGAAGAGGCGGCAAAGGCCAAAGAGAAGCTGGAGCGCTGGAAGCAGCCCTAGTCGGTCAACCCACCCGCACGGCGGGAGCGAGGGACACAAGCGATGAAGAAGACAACGATCGGGATGGGAGCGGTAGTGGTCGGGCTCGCGATGCTCACCCTGTCCGCCGTGTCGTCACCGGCTGCGCAGCAGCCCGGCTTCGAGACGTACGTGGTCCGCAAGGGCGACACGCTGTCGAAGATCTCCGGACGCGTCTTCGGGGACGAGAAGCGCTGGCGCGAGATTCTCAAGGAGAACCCGCAAATCACGAACGCGAACCGCATTTTCCCCGGCGACACCCTGCTGGTGCCGGTTCCGCAAACGGCGGCGCCCGCAGACGCAGCAGGCGGGGGACTGGCGGCGCGCGCGGGGGTCGAGGCCAGAAGCGTCCGCCGCGACGAGCGATCAGGGCGTCGCCGCGGACTGCGGCGCTGACACCGCAGCAGAGGCCGGGGCCGACGCCGAAGCGGCTGTCGCCACCGCCGCGCCCGAGCTGCCGGTGGAGCGGGCGCGGCCGGTCGCAGTCGTCAGCCCCGCGCTCTACCGCTCTGCCGGCTACATCGCGGACGAAGCTTCCCGCGATCGCGATCGTCGCGTCACAGGACGATCGGGTCCTGCTCGGGAGCGACGATGCGGCCATCGTCAATGCCTCGATCCTGCCGGGCACGCGCTTCACGGTGGTCCGCGCCAACCGCCGCATCTTTCACCCGCTGACGGGCGCGTCCCTCGGCTGGCTCGATCCGGGTTCTCGGCACCGCGGAGGTCACCTGTCGCGGCGAACGGACATCCACGGTGATGCTGCGCACCACGAATGACGCCGCGGGCCTCGGAGACTACCTCGTACCGATCGACCCGAACGACGTGCTCGAGCAGGACACCCTCGCCGGCAAGGCGCAGGCGGAGTGCGTTCCCGCCGGGGCGCGCGACGGCGTGATCGTGGCTTTCAACGATGATCGGAACGCGGTTGGCGAGCAGGATCTTGCGTACATCGACAGCGGGACCGCAGCGGGCGTCACCCCGGGACGGCGGTTCACGATCTATCAGCAGATTGCCCCCGAGGGTCGCATCCCCATGGGTGAACTCCAGGTGCTGCGCGCCGGCGTGCACACATCGACGGCCTTGATCACGACGAGCTTCCAGGAGGTGCAGGTCGGGTATTTGCTGCGGGCCCGCTAGGGCGGATCGATGTCCGGCTCGTCCGTCCCGCGCGTGGCGAGAGAGGCGAGCATCAGCCGCCGGACCGATCGCGCACTTCGGCGTCGGGGATGCCGGCCAGATCGCCCTCGAGGGCGGCGGGAATCGCGGCGACGGCCGGGCGGCGGCGGGCGGCGGCGGGCGGGTTCTCGGGCGCCGGCTCGAACTTCCCGGTGACGAAGAACAGGTCGGTGACCACGCCCGGGCCGAAGTTCCTGGCGATGCGCCGGAGCAGATCGGGCTTGAGCAGCGAGAGTTGCTGGGTCCAGACCGGGCTCTCGGTGACGATGGTCAGCCGGTGGTCGGTGATGTGCGAAGGGCGGGCGTGCGCGGCGATCTGCGGCCCGACGGCCGCGTCCCAGCCGGTGAGCACCTCCTCCTCGCGCAGGCGGCCCTCCCAGCCCAGCGCGCCGATGCGCTCCTTGAGAATGTCGCCGATCGGTTCGGGACGCCTGCCGCGCGTTGAGGCCATGGTGGTATTGTAGGACGACGAGGATCGCCGCGACAAGCACGGGGACAGGCAGAAGATGGAACGAGGGAAGATGCACGACGAGATTCGCCGGCTCGCGCGGGAGAAGCGGGCGATCATCCTGGCGCACAACTACCAGCGCTACGAGGTGCAGCAGGTCGCCGACCTGGTGGGCGACTCGCTCGGTCTTTCGGCGAAGGCGGCCGCGACCGACGCCCGCATGATCGTCTTCTGCCGGGGTGCACTTCATGGCCGAGAGCGCGAAGATCCTCTCGCCGGGCAAGAAGGTGGTCATGCCGCGCTCGGACGCCGGGTGCCCGCTGGCGGACACGATCACGGTCGAGTCGCTGCGCGCGCTGCAGGCCGAGCACCCCGGCGCCCCGACGGTCTGCTACATCAACACCGCCGCCGCCATCAAGGCCGAGGTCGACATCTGCTGCACCTCGGCGAACATGCTGCAGGTCGTCGAATCCCTCCCGGACAGAAAAGTGCTCTTCGTCCCCGACGGCAACATGGGGCGCTACCTGCAGACGAAGCTCCCGGGCAAGGAGCTGATCCTCTGGAAGGGCGTCTGCCCGACGCACCACCGCCTCAAGGCCGAGCACGTGATCGAGCAGCGCCGGCTGCACCCGGCGGCGAAGTTCATGGCGCACCCGGAGTGCCGCCTCGAGGTGCTGGCGCTCGCGGACGCGGTGCTCTCGACGACGGGATTTCTCCGGTACGCGAAGGAAAACGCCGCGACCGAGTTCATCGTCGGCACCGAGACCGGGATCATCCCGCGTCTCGAGGCCGAGAACCCGGGCAAGCGCTTCTACCCGGCGCTCGAAGCCATGGTCTGCCCGAACATGAAGATGACGAACCTCGAGGACGTCCTGGCGGTCCTCCAGAAGGAGGACAACGAGATCCTCGTCGCCGACGACGTCCGGGTGCGCGCCGTTCGCGCGCTCGAGCGGATGCTCGCGGTGCCGTTGTAGGGCGGATTGAGCAGCCGTGCTCGATCTGAAGTACGTCCGCGAGAACCTCGAAACGCTGCGCGAGCGGCTCGCCCTGCGCGGGATGGCGGTCGACCTGGCGCCGTTCCAGGCGCTCGAGTCCGAGCGACGCTCGCTGATCCTCGAGATCGAGGAGCTGCGCGCGCGGCGCAACGTGGTCTCCAAGGAGATCGCCGCGAGGAAGAAGCGCGGCGAGGACGCCGCGGCCGACGTCGCCGCGATGCGCGAGGTCGGCGACCGGGTCCAGGAGCTCGAGGGGCGCCAGCGCGCGAACGACGAGGCCCTGGTCGAGCTGATGCGCAACGTCCCGAACCTGCCGCACGCCTCGGTGCCGATCGGCCGCAGCGAGGAGGAGAACGTCGAGATCCGCCGCTGGGGGGAGCCGCCGGCGTTCGACTTCGAGCCGAAGGCGCACTGGGACCTCGGCGAGGCGCTCGGCATCCTCGACTTCGAGCGCGCCGCGAAGATCTCCGGCGCCCGCTTCTGCGTTTCGTACGGCCTCGGGGCGCGTCTGGAGCGGGCCCTGATCAGCTTCATGATCGACCTGCACACGGCCGAGCACGGCTACCGCGAGGTGCTGCCGCCCTTTCTCGTGAACCGCGACAGCCTCGTCGGCACCGGCCAGCTGCCGAAGTTCGAGGCCGAGCTCTTCCGCTGCGAACCCTCGGGGTACTACCTGATCCCGACCGCCGAGGTGCCGGTGACGAACCTCCACCGCGGCGAGATCCTCGAGGGGGCGCGCCTGCCGCTGAAGTACGTCGCCTGGACGCCCTGTTTCCGCGCCGAGGCCGGCGCCGCGGGCAAGGACACGCGCGGGCTGATCCGCCAGCACCAGTTCAACAAGGTGGAGCTGGTCAAGTTCACCGACCCGGCCACCTCCTACGACGAGCTCGAGGCGCTGACCCGCGACGCCTGCGTCGTGCTCGAGCGGCTCGGCCTGCCCTACCGCGTGGTCGCGCTCTGCACCGGCGACCTGGGGTTCTCGGCCGCCAAGACCTACGACATCGAGGTCTGGATGCCGGGGCAGGGGCGGTACCGCGAGATTTCGTCCTGCAGCAATTTCGAGGACTTCCAGGCGCGCCGCGCGGACATCCGCTTCCGGCCGGCGCCGAAGGCGAAGCCGGTGTCTCGTGCACACGATCAACGGCTCGGGCCTGGCGATCGGCCGGACCGTGGTGGCGATCCTCGAGAACGGCCAGCGCGCGGACGGCTCGGTCGCGATCCCGCCGGCGCTCGTGCCCTATCTCGGCGGCGCGACGGAGATCAAGGCCCCCTGACGGTTGCACGAAACCGCTCCCTCGTCGTATAATACGCGTCTTTGCAGTTGCATGAGAAGGCGGACCGCTCAAAGGGTCCAGATGCAAGGCGCCCGACGATCCGGCGACTGAGGCGGGCTGGTGCCCGCCGCAGGGAGCCGGGAGGAGTGCAACGCGCAGATGGGCCCTTTTCAGCGGCACGCTGCACGGGAGGGATGGCCGAGAGGCTGAAGGCGGCGGTCTTGAAAACCGTTGTCCTGTGATGAACGGGACCGTGGGTTCGAATCCTACTCCCTCCGCCAGAAGCGGGTGCACGCGGCGGGGGGCGCTGGGGCAGGCCCGTCGCTGCGAATAGGTGAAAAGCCCCCGGGGTGGCGCCCGGCAGGCGACGAACGGATGTGGAGAGGTGGCCGAGCTGGCTGAAGGCACTCGCCTGCTAAGCGAGTTTCCTGGGAAACCGGGAACCCGGGTTCGAATCCCGGCTTCTCCGCCAACTTTTGACGCGTGCCGCGATCGGGCGCGAAGACGGGAGTTGAGGTATACTGTGCAGAGGATGTTGCACGCGCCCTTGGCTCAGCTGGATAGAGCAACGGACTACGAATCCGTAGGTCGGAGGTTCGAATCCTCCAGGGCGCACCATGATAAGGGGGCCGCGGCGAAACCCGCCGCGGCCCCCGTTCGTTTTCCTGGCAGCGCGGCGTGACCCACCCGCACGAGCACTACATGCGCCTGGCCCTGCGCGAGGCTGCCCGCGGCGCCCGCGCCGGCGAGGTTCCCATCGGGGCGCTTCTCGTTGCCGCCGACGGCGAGGTGATCTCCCGCGCGCTACAACCGGCCGCTTGGCGGGTGCGACCCGACGGCCCACGCCGAAATCATCGCGTTGCGTCGCGCCGCCCGGCGGCTTGGCAACTATCGGCTCCCCGGCACGACGCTCTACGTCACCCTCGAGCCGTGCGCGATGTGTGCCGGGGCGCTGGTGCTCGCGCGCGTCGCCTGCGTGGTCTTCGGCGCGACGGACCCGAAGGGGGGCGCCGCCCGAACGCTCTACCGCATCCTCGACGACCCGCGGCTCAACCACCAGGCCGAGGTCGTCGGCGGGGTGCTCGAGGCCGAGAGCAGGGAGTTGCTGCAGGAATTCTTCCGCAAGCGCCGCGGCGATTCTGGGCAGGGGATGAACCCCTCCCCTGACGTCGTAACCGGAGTTGTGGGGGCGGGTTTGATCTCCGCCCGGCACGGAGAGCGACCGCCGAACGATTGCGTCCGGGGACGCCGCCGGGTATACTCGCGGGCGGAGAGGTGGCCGAGTGGCCGAAGGCGCCGCTCTCGAAAAGCGGTAGCGCTCTAAAGGTGCTCGTGGGTTCAAATCCCACCCTCTCCGCCAACTCGAACCCCTCGCGGCGGGAGCCTCCGTGACGTCAGAAGCCTTGGGGCTCGTGGTTCGAGTTCGGGCTGCGATCGGATCGCGCCCGGTACTGCGCGGAGGCTTCGCCGCATCTTGCCGGGATCGTGATCCGGTACTGCCTGCGGCGCTCGCGCCGCTCTTCTTTGTGTGATTTCCTTGCGTTCAGAGTCAAATTCAGCTATTTTCGCCGGTGGAGAGATGTCCGAGCGGCCGAAGGAGCACGTCTGGAAAGCGTGTAGGCGGTCATAAGCTGCCTCGTGGGTTCAAATCCCACTCTCTCCGCCATGGATGGTTGACGCGGGCCGACATCGGCCGGCGAGGCCGGGGATGGTCTGGTCCTGCGCGGCGGGAACCTGTGAACCCCGTCAGGTCCGGAAGGAAGCAGCGGTAAACAGGATCTCCCGGGTGCCGCAGGGGTGCCTGGCCTGAACCGGTCCCGTCGGTCGATGTCGGCCCGCGTATTTCGGTGCGTGAACGTGAACGACTGACCGGGAGGGTGCAGCGGCTGTGTCATACCAGGTCTTCGCCCTGAAGTGGCGCCCCCAGCGGTTCGCGGATGTCGTCGGCCAGGAACACGTCACGCGCCCGCTCCAGAACGCGATCCGCGAGAACCGCGTGCCCCACGCCTTCCTGCTCACCGGGGGGCGCGGCGTCGGCAAGACCACCACCGCGCGCATCCTGGCCAAAGCCCTCGTCTGCGAGCGCGGCCCGGCGGCGGAGCCGTGCAACGAGTGCCGCTTCTGTCGCGATGTGACCGCCGGCAGCGCGATCGACGTCGTCGAGATGGACGCGGCGTCGAACACGGGCATCGATGACGTGCGCGATCTGCAAGAGAGCCTCATGTACGCCCCGGCTGCGGCCCGGCTCAAGATCTACATCGTGGACGAGGTCCACATGCTCTCGAAGGGGGCGTTCAACGCCTTCCTCAAGACCCTCGAGGAGCCGCCGCCCCACGTCAAGTTCATCTTCGCGACGACCGACCTGCACAAGGTGCCGATCACGATCCAGTCGCGCTGCCAGCGCTACGATTTCCGCCTGCTCGATCGCGCCGAGATCGTCGAGCAGCTGCGGCGGATCGTCGAGGCCGAGGGGATAGCGATGAGCCCGGCGGCTCTCGGCGCGGTGGCCAGCGCCGGCGAGGGGAGCATGCGCGACGCCGAGAGCCTGCTCGAGCAGGTGGTGGCCTACTGCGGCCGCACGGTGCGCGACGAGGAGGTCGCCGCGGCGCTCGGCCTCCCCGAGGAGAAGACGCTGCTGGCGTTCTGCACCGACCTGCTGGGGCGCCGCGGGGCGGCCTGTCTCGCAACGCTCGATGCGGTGGCCGCGCTCGGGATGGATGCCCGCGTTTTTGCGCGCGAGGTGCTGGGCATGCTGCGCAACCTCGCGGTGCTGCGCGCCGCCCCCGAAGCGACCGACCTGGTCCCGGTGACGCCGGAGACGCTCGCCGAGCTGCAGCCCCTGGCCGCGGCGGCGAGCCCCGGGCACCTGCAGTCGCTCTTCGAGATCTTCCTGCGCGTCGAGACCGAGGTGCGCAACGCGACGTTCCCGCGGATGTTGCTGGAGCTGGCCGTTCTGCGTGCGGTGCGCCTCGAGGAGGTGCAGGAGATCGCGACGCTTCTCGAGCGCCTCGAGCAATTCGAACTCCGCCTCGCCGCGGGGGGATGGTCCGCGCCGGCGCCCGGCCGCGGCGCCGCCCCCGGAGCCGGCCGTCGGGCCGGCGGCCTGCGTCCGCCGCCGGCCGCCGCCTGAAGCACCCGCCGCAGCCGCAGCGCCTGCCGCCGCTCCCGGCGCGGGTGAGCTCTTTGCCAGGTTCGTCGAGCAGGTGCAGAGCGAGAAGGCAATGCTCGGCGGGTTTCTCGAGCACGGGCGGCTGCTCAAGGCCGGGGACGGGGTGTTCGAGATCGGCTTCACCTCGCAGGACAGCTTTTTTCTGGAGACGGCCCGCGAAGCGCCGAACATCGCGTTCCTGCGGACGGTGGCCAGGGAGCTGCTCGGCGGGCGCGCCGAGGTCCGCCTCGTGACGATCGCCGGGGAAGACGGGGAGTCGGCCGCGGCTGCCCACGCACCCCGCGAGACCGACATGCACCGCAAGCAGCGCCACGAGGCGCTCAACGCCCCGGCGACGGGCTGGGCCACCGAGATCCTTCAGGCGCAGATCGTTGAAGTGAAAATCAACAACTGAATGGCACACAGCACCGAAGCTCGCAGGGGCTGGGTTGACCCCCGCCGGAGTTGGGGACGATTCACCCGGAACCGGCGGGAGGGGATAAACCCTCTCCCCTGCGAAAGACTGCCAACGGAGATCGAGTCATGAACCAGATGCAGCAGATGATGCGCCAGGCTCAGAAAATGCAGGCCCAGATCCTCAAGGTCCAGGAGGAGATGGCCGGGCACCGCGAGGAGGCCACCGCCGGCGGCGTTGTGACCGTGGGCGCCAGCGGCAAGGGCGAGATCCTCGATGTGCGGATCAATCCCGAGGCGGCCCGCCCCGAGGATGTCGAGATGCTCCAGGACCTGTTCGTGGTCGCCGCGAACGAAGCCCTGAGCAAGGCGCGCGAGGCCGTCGAACAGGCGATGAAAAAAGGTCGACCGGCGGGGCCGGCCTCCCCGGCTCTTCTTCTGGAGCGGGCGCTTCGCGAGCGGGTGCGGGAGGTTCATGGGCTACACGCGAAGCACCGACCGCCTGATCGCCGAACTCTCGCGCCTCCCCGGCGTCGGGCGGCGCGCGGCGCAGACGATGGTCCTGGACATCCTCAAGCTCTCCCAGGAGGATGCGGTGCGGCTCGCGCGACTGATCCTCGAGGTCAAGAAGAAAACCCGCGCCTGCACGGCCTGTTTCAACCTCACCGAGGAAGAGCTCTGCCCGATCTGCTCCGACCAGACGCGCGACCGGGGGCTGCTCTGCGTGGTGGAGGAACCGCACGACCTGGCGGCTCTCGAGAAGGCCAAGAGCTTCCGGGGCCTCTACCACATCCTCGGCGGGGTGCTCTCGCCGCTGGAGGGGATCGGACCCGAGGAGCTGCGCGTTCGCGAGCTGCTCGAGCGCATCGGCGCCGGGTCGTTCCGCGAGGTGATCATCGCCACCAACCCCACGCTCGAGGGGGAGGCCACGGCCCTGTATCTCGGCCGGCAGCTCAAGGGGCAGGGCGTCCAGGTGACACGGCTGGCGCGCGGGGTTCCCGTGGGCGGGGAGCTCGAGTACATCGACGAGCTGACGCTTGCCAAGGCCATCGAGAACCGACGTGACATATAATCGGGGGCGACGTGACCATATAATGACGAGGTCACGGCTGTTCATTGTCGGACGGAGCCGAGGTTCCTCAGGAGGCGTCGATTTTTCGTCGCGCGGCAACGCGGCCGGGGCGGAAAGGGCCTCCTGAAGAGCCCCGGCCCAGTTAACGAGAGCAGGAGGGGCAGATGAAAGGGATAACCGAGATCAGGTGGCACGCGCGGGCCGGGCAGGGGGCGGTCTCCGCGGCGAAGATCCTCGCCGACACCGCGATGGCGGCCGGGGACTACGTCCAGGCCTTCCCCGAGTACGGGCCGGAGCGCGAGGGGGCGCCGGTGCAGGCGTACAACCGCATCGCCAAGCGGAAGTTCTCGATCTACTGCGTGATCGAGCACCCCGGGGTGATCGTCGTCATGGACCCGACGCTCCTCGACACGGTCGACGTGACCGAAGGCGGGACGCCCGAGACCCTCTTCCTCATCAACACCCCCAAGTGCCCCGCCGACATCAAGGCGGCGCACCCGCAGCTCAAACCGTTTCGCGTGACCACCGTGGACGCGACGAACATCTCGCTCGCCTCGCTCGGCAAGAGCTTCCCGAACACCCCGACGCTCGGGGCGCTGGCGAAGGTTTCCGGCGTCGTCGGCCTCGAAACGCTGCTGGAGAACGTCAAGGGCATCCTCGGCAAGAAGCTCTCCGCCGAGGTCATCGAAAAGAACCTGAGCGTCGTGCGCCGCGGGTTCGAGGAGGTTCAGAGCTAGCCATGAGCGGAAAAAAAGGTTGGAAGGAACTGCCGCTCGGCGGCGTGATCCCCGGCGGGGGGACCTCGGACGCCTACGTCACCGGCGGCTGGCGCACGTTCCGGCCGGTGCGGGACAAGGCGAAGTGCGTCAACTGCCTGACCTGCTGGGTCTTCTGCCCGGACTCGGCGATCCTCGTGGTCGAGGGCAAGCACGGTGATTTCGATCTGAAGCACTGCAAGGGCTGCGGCATCTGCGCCGAGGAGTGCCCGAAGAAGATCAAGGCGATCTCGATGGTCGAAGAGGCGGAGTTCAAGAACGAGGGGGTGTGCCATGCCGAAGGGTAAGATCGCCGGCATCACCGGCAACGAAGCCATGGCCGAGGCGATGCGCCAGATCGCGCCCGACGTCGTCGCCGCCTACCCGATCACGCCCTCGACGCAGGTGGTCGAGAACTTCTCGCAGTTCGTCGCGGACGGCAAGGTGCCGACGAACTTCATCGCCGTCGAGAGCGAGCACTCGGCGATGAGCGCCTGCATCGGCGCCGCGGCCGCGGGCGGGCGCGTGATGACCGCGACCTCCTCGGCCGGCCTGGCCTACATGTGGGAGATGCTCTACGTCGCCGCGGGCCTGCGCCTGCCGATCGTGATGGCCTGCGTGAACCGCGCGCTCTCGGCGCCGCTGAACATCCACGGCGACCACTCCGACTCGATGGGCGCGCGCGACTCGGGCTGGATCCAGCTCTACGGCGAGAACGGGCAGGAGGCCTACGACAACGCGCTGATGGCGGTCGGGATCTCCGAGGACCCGGCGGTGCGCCTGCCGGTGATGTGCTGCTACGACGGCTTCACGATCAGCCACTCGATCGAGCGGGTCGAAATGCTCGCCGACGAGGCCGCGAAGAAGTTCATCGGCACCTACAAGCCGCTGCACCCGATGCTCGACGTGAGCAAGCCGGCCACCTACGGCGCGGTCGACCTGCAGGACTACTACACCGAGCACAAGCGCCAGCAGGTCGCGGGCATGACGGCGGCGCAAGGCGTGATCAAGCGCGAGGCCGAGCGCTTCGCGAAGCTCACGGGCCGCGCCTACGGGAGCTTCGAGACGCACCGGCTCGAGGACGCCGAGTTCGGCATCCTCTCGCTCGGCTCCTCGGCGGGGACGCTGCGCGAGGTGGTGAACGAGCTGCGCGAGGAGGGGATCAAGGTCGGCACGCTCAAGCTGCGGGTCTTCCGCCCCTTCCCGGCGGCGGAGCTGGCGGCGGCCCTCGGGCACCTCAAGGTGCTGGCGGTGCTCGATCGCTCCGACTCCTTCGGCGCCTTCGGCGGCCCGGTCTTTCACGAGGTGCGCTCGGCGCTCTTCGAGCTGCCGCAGCGCCCCCGGACGGTGAACTTCATCTACGGCCTCGGCGGCCGCGACCTGACCCTCGAGGAGGGGCGCCAGCTGGTGCACCGGCTCAAGACGGCGGTCGACACCGGGAAGATCGAGAGCCACTACGACTACCTCCAGGTCCGCGAGTAGGGGGAGAGAGACGCGATGACGACAAAATACTCAGTCAGCCTCAAGGAACTCGCGAAGAAGCCGGAGCAGCTCGCCGGCGGCCACCGGCTCTGCGCCGGGTGCATGCACTCGGTGATCGTGCGCCAGACGCTCATGGCCGCCGACTACCCGGTGGTCGCCACCGCCGCGACCGGCTGCCTCGAGGTCGCGACCTCGATCCACCCCTTCTCCGCCTGGCGGGTGCCGTGGATCCACAGCGCCTTCGAGAACGCCGCGGCCACCGCCTCCGGCATGGAGGCGATGTACCAGTCGCTGAAAAAGCAGGGGAAGCTCCCCGCGGACACCGAGCGGCGCTTCATCGCCTTCGGCGGCGACGGCGGCACCTACGACATCGGCCTCCAGGCCCTCTCCGGCGCCCTCGAGCGCGGCCACCGGATGCTCTACATCTGCCTGGACAACGGGGCCTACATGAACACCGGCATCCAGAGATCGAGCGCCACGCCGATGGGCGCCTCGACGACCACCTCGCCGGCCGGCAAGGTCAGCCCCGGCAAGATGCAGTGGCGCAAGGACCTGGCCGCGATCGTCGCGGCGCACCGCATCCCCTACATCGCGCAGGCCTCGCCGAGCAACTGGCGGGACTTCATGATCAAGGTCAAGAAGGCGCTCGCCGCCGACGGGCCGAGCTTCATCAACGTGATCTCGACCTGTCACCGCGGCTGGCGCAGCAAGCCGGCGGAGGCGGTCTCGATCCTGCGCAAGGCGGTCGACAGCTGCTACTGGCCGCTCTACGAGATCGAGGAGGGCAAGATGACGATCAACTACACGCCCAAGGAGAAGCTGCCGGTCGTCGAGTGGCTCAAGCTCCAGGGGCGCTTCGCCCACCTGTTCAAGCCCGCCCCGAACACCGAGATGCTCGAGGCCTTCCAGGCGCGGGTCGACCTGGAGTGGGAGCGGCTGCAGAAGATCGCCGCCTGCGGCCTCTAGTTGCCTTGCGGGGGCGCGCCCGGGTGTGCGATACTTGCCGAACGCTGCCGGTGCGCCCCGCGCCGGAGGAATGAGGAGACGATACGGTGGATGCCAACCCTGACCTGATCCTCTACGAGGAGGAGTTTCGGCAGATCGTGGCCGAGGTCGAGCGACTCTGTCGCGAGGCCAATGCCAAGGTCGTCTTCCTCGTCGACAAGAACGGCCAGCTCATCGCCTCGTCGGGCAACGCGGGCGGGATGGACACCACGTCGCTCGCCTCGCTCACCGCCGGCAACATCGCCGCCACGGGGGGCCTCGCGAAGCTGCTCGGCGAAAAAGAGTTCTCGATCCTCTTCCACGAGGGCGAGAAGGACAACATGCACATCTCGCTCGTCGGCGACCGGGTGATCCTCGTCGTGATCTTCGACTCCCGCACCTCGCTCGGCCTGGTGCGTCTGCGCGTCAAGCGCACGTCGGAGAGCATCATCCGCATTTTCGAGGAGATCTCCCGCAAGACCGAGCGCGAGAAGACCGGCGTCGGCGGCGGCGGCGGCGGCACCCTCGCCGTTCGCCGAGATCACCGAAGACGACATCGACAATCTGTTCCGTTAGGGGATATCAGGCGCCGTGTCTTTCATCAACTACGCTTCGCGGGAAATCAACTGCAAGATCGTCTACTACGGTCCCGGTCTGTGCGGGAAGACGACGAACCTCCAGTACATCTACCAGAAGACCAACCCCGACATCCGCGGGAAGATGATCTCCCTCGCCACCGAGACCGAGCGCACGCTCTTCTTCGATTTCCTGCCGCTGGCGCTCGGGAGCATCCGCGGGTTCAAGGTGCGCTTCCACCTCTACACCGTGCCGGGCCAGGTCTTCTACGACGCGTCGCGCAAGCTGATCCTCAAGGGTGTCGACGGCGCGATCTTCTGCGCCGACTCCCAGGTCGAGCGCATGGAGGCCAACTCGGAGAGCATCGAGAACCTGCGCGTCAACCTCCAGGAGCAGGGGTACGACCTCGACAAGCTGCCGTACGTCATCCAGTACAACAAGCGCGATCTGCCGAACGTCGCGCCGGTGCACGAGATGCGCGAGCTGCTCAACCCCGCCGGCGTGCCGGACTTCGAGGCCGTGGCGCCGATCGGCACCGGGGTCTTCGACACGCTCAAGGCGGTCGCCCGCCTCGTGCTGATCGAATTGAAGAGGGGCCAGGGCGGCGCGTAGGGGCGGGGTTGATCCCCGCCCGAGAAATCCCCGTCTTGACACCTGCGGGTGCTGCCGCTATCGTTAGCCCCGCCGAAAATGCGACCGACATTCCCTGGTAGCTCAATCGGCAGAGCATTCGGCTGTTAACCGAAGGGTTGCTGGTTCGAGTCCAGCCCAGGGAGCCAAACAACCCGCTGTATTCCCGCCCCAGCCCCTCGCGGCCGCTCAGCGGTCGGCGCCGGCGAGGAAGGCTTTGACGTTATCGATACGGGTGTCGGCGGGGAGATCGCAGGACGGCATGAGAATGTAGCGCCTCAGCGGGGTCTTCACCGCAGCGACGCACGAGGCGACCGCCTCGCGCAGCGTCGCCTCGTCTCCCCCGCGCACGATGTTGACGACGTCGATGTTCCCCGCGGTCGTCACCCGGGTGCGGTAACTGTCGTAGATCTCCCCGATCGACACTCCGGAGTCGAGACTCACGCAGTCCGCGCCGGTCTCCGGGTAGAGCCCGACCTGGGAGGCGATCTTCCCGCACTGGTGCAGAAAACAGCCGGACCCGGCGGCCCGCGCCATGTCGAAGAGCTTTCGCTGGAGGGGGAGCACGACGTCCCGGTACAGGTCCCCGGCGACGAGCGTCACCGCGCCGTCGGCGATGCAGACGCCGTCGACGAGCCCGCGGGCGGCGAGGCGGTCGAAGAGGGCGGCGGAGAGACGCACGCCGAGTTTGCAGACCGCCCCGACGAACTCGGGCTCCGAGACGGCTTTCTCCTGCAGCAGACCCCAGTTGCAGAGGATCATCCCCCACGTGAATGGCCCCCACGAGGTCGCGCAGAGGTAGCGCTCGGGGAGCCGTCGCCTCACCTGCGCGATCATCTCCACGAGCGCGAGCGCGGCGGGAGAGGCCTCGATGTCGATGCGGTCGAGCTCGTCGGCGTCCTCGGTCGACTGGATGATCGGGAAGGAGAGCAGGGGCGCCTGCCCTCCCCCGAAGGCAAGCTCTCCGCCGATCGCTTCGGCTGGGAGCGTGTTCAGGCCCGACCCGAGGAACACGATGTCCGTGTCGAGTTGCCCCCAGAGATCGGCAAGGCGGTCGCCGAATCCGACGGGGTCGTCCTTGAAAGCGTCGATCCGGAGGCCGGCCTGGCGGTAGGACCAGAGCCCCCCGCCGAAGATCGCCCGCGGCAACCGGTCGACGGTCCCGCCGCTCAGGACGTGCCGGATGCGCTCGCGCCTGCTCAATCGACGATCACCCGCGTCAGCCCGCGCTTCTCCGCCCCGGCGCGCGTGATGAGCCGACAAAACTTGAGCAACAGGACGAGAGAGGTTCGCGAGTCATCGTTGCCGAACTACCGCTTGACCAGCTCCACCCGCCGGTTCTGCGCCCGGCCGAGCTCGGTGGCGTTGTCGGCGACGGGCTTCGTCTGCCCGAATCCCACGGTGTTCAGGCGCCCGGCGACAACGCCCTTGCCGGCGAGGTAGTCCTTGACCGACTTTGCCCGCTGCCCGGAGAGATCCTGGTTGTGCCCCGGCGTCCCCGTCGAATCGGTGTGGCCCTCGATGGTCAGGGACCATGAGGGCTCCTGCGAGAGCAGCCGGACGACCTCGTCGAGCGTCGCGAAGGACTCGGGGCGGATGCGCGCGGAGTCCGTGTCGAAGAGGATGCCGTAGAGGCGCGCCCGTCCCTTGTTCGCGAGCTCCGCCTGCAGCTCGCCCCCCACCGAGCCCGACCAGTGCGGACAGCTGCCGGTCGCCGCGCTGCTGCGCTGGCCGGACCAGTCCCCGTCGACTTTTCGCCCCTTGTCGCTGTCGTACCACCAGTAACCGCGAAAAGCCTTGCCGTCCGGGGTGAAGACGAAAACCGCCGGCCCCTGTTTCGCCCCTCCGCCCTGTTTCCAGGTGAGCTTGGCCACGCGCCCTTCGATTGTCCCCTCGAAGAGGCCCTCGTCGTGCTCGTAGCAGCCGGAGATCGCCGAACCCTGCTGGCGGAGATGGAAATCGTTCCAGTTGGTGGCGTAGGTGCCCGTGACCGTCGGCAGCGCGGCCGGCGCGCGCTCCGCCCAGCGACCGTAGCCACGGAAGCCCCCCAGTTCCGAGTACTGCGGATCGCCGTGGTTGTTGACGACGGTGAGACGCACCCAGCGTCCCTCGACCTTCCTGGTGGGGGTAAAACGCTGGTCGGCCTTGCCCTCCACGAGACTGGCCCGCAGCACGCTCGTGAAGCCGGATTCCCGGCTGGCGGCCGAGATCTCGACGGTGACGTCCTTGGCTCCCCGGCCCTTGCCGTCGAGCCCCGTGCAATCGAATTCGAAGGTGTCGATCGTCCCCGGGGCGACCAGCTCGAAGACGAAGACGATGTTGCCGGTGCTGCCGCCCTCGGAGGCCCAGGCCGTACCGGGAGACTCGTCGATGATGTTCACGGGCTCCCAACCGCCATAGCTGGGTGGCTCGATGACCGGAAGCGTCCCCTCGCCGAGCGCGAGCAGGTTCGTTCCCTGCGCCAGCGCGTTTCCCGAGAGCAGGCTGAGTCCAACGCACATCGCGATCGCGGCACCTTTGATTCGCACGCTCATCCTCCTGAGAAGTGGTTTTCGCACCTGCCCAAAGGCGCACACGGTGGAAAATATTATCACGGCACAGCCTGCTTCGCTTGCGGCTCCTGCTCGCCCGGCCATGTGCCGGTTCCGACCTTGCGCTTGATCAGCCGTGCGGCACGGAAGTACACCTGGAGGTGGCTGTGGACCAGGGAACTCCCCGCCGGTGGCACGTGGTTCCAGTTGACGAAGTGTTACAGAGCTTCAATTCATGCCCAGGGACCGGCAAGAAGCGGGTAAAATCTCTTCGCCGGGTCCGGTTGAAGAATCCCGTGTCGGTTGGGGAAGAGGGGCCAGTGCCGTGGCAAGGGAACGCGAGTTGCTTCAGAAGCACTTCCGTCAGGTGCCGCTTTTCCGGCACCTCCCGCCGAAACACGCCGAGGTGATCCTGCGCGATTTCGCGATCCGGCGCGTCAAGAAGGACGAGATCATCGTCTGCCAGGAAGAGTCCGGGCACGGAGCTCTACATCGTCCTTCAGGGGCGGGTCCGGGTGGTGCTCCTCAGCGCGGAGGGGGAGGAGTACATCCTCAACGAGCTGGGGGCCGGGGATTTCTTCGGGGAGGTCAGCCTGATCGACGCCGAGCCGCGCTCGGCCACCGTCATCGCGGAGGAGAGCACGACCCTGGCGGTGCTGCGGCGCGAGCGGCTGCTCGCGGCGATCCGCGACGAGCCGCAGATCGCGCTCGACCTGCTCGCGGCGCTCGCGCGCATCGTCCGCAGCGCCACCGAGCGCGAGCAGCAGTTTGCTTTCAGCGACGTTCGCCAGCGCCTTTGCCGATACTTCGCCCGGAAGCAGGCCGCGGAGGGCGTGAAGATGCCGCCGGTTTTGTCCGGATCGCCAAGCGCACGCACAAGCACCTCGCGACGCGGGTCGGGGCTTCGCGCGAGTCGGTCACCAAGGTGCTCAAGGCGACTGACGCGGGACGGACTCCTTAGAGAGGAGGGAGAGGATTTCCTCCTCTCGCCCGGCATCTGCGAGCAGGCGGACGAGCACGAATGATGGCGACCAGGACCGCCGTCCGCAGCGGGGCGCTGCGGCCGCCCCGCCGCAGACGGCGCGAGTCCTGAAGCTGGAAGCTATTGGACGAGGATCCCCTTGTACTCCACCAGCACCTCGTTTTCCGAAAGGGTGCTCCCTTGGTAGACACCCTGGCCGGTGCATCCTTCGAAGATGCCGGTGCACTTGACCCACTTCCACTCGCCGGCGTAGCTGGTCAGCGGCTTGCCCTCGGGCGAGAGGACCGTCCTGATCGTGCCGGTGTATTTCGACACGGCGAGGTTGCCGTCTTTCGAGAAGATGAAGTAGCCGGACTGGGTTCCGTTTCCCTTGGTCATGTCCACGATGGAACGGGAGAAAGTCGTGGCGCCTGCCATGAAGCCCCATTTCCCCGTGTTTTCGTTGGTCCCGCTGGCTTCCGTCAGCACGAGAACATGGCCTTCAGCGTCACCGACGGGAACCATTTCGCGCTTGGTGAAGGTGATCTTCGATTTCCCCGACATCGCGTTGACCTGCGCCGCCGCGTCCGTGGAGAGCAGGGCGGCTATGGCGAAAGCCGCGATCAGGACAACGAGCGTTTTGACAAGCGGTGTTTTCATGATCATCCCTCCTTGGTCCGACAGTTAATGTTTCCATGTATCGAAAAGGCAACCCGCGCCTTTCCCCCTGCATCACCTCCTTCGGGGACTGGATGCTCGCGCGCTTCTGGCTTGAATATATGCCCCGAACCTTAGGAAAAAAGGTAAAATTACCCAGCGAGTCTGCCGAGGACCCAACCAGCGTCTCCGGGGGGGCAAAGCAATGGGGAACGACCAGCGCTTTCTCGACGATCAATCCGCACAGCTCGAAGCCGCCATCACCGCTCAGGAAGCGCAGCGCGCCGTGCTCGGCGACGCCGTCGTCGACATCACCGTCAAGGCGCTGCGCACCCAGCTCGACGCAATTCGCGCGAGCGCACAGAGCGTCGGCACCGCCGGCGCCCCGGCCCATGACTTCTCCGCGCTGCTGCAACGGCACATCCCGGAGAACCTCGCCGAGAAGCTTCGTGACGCTCGGCCGCATCGAGGAGGAGCACCGGCAGGTCACGGTGATCTTCGCCGACATCACGGGCTTCACCGCCCTCTGCGAGGAGCGCAGCCAGGAGGAGGTCGCTGTGGTCACGGACGCAGTGCTCCGCGTACTCTCGGAGTCGGTCTACCGCTTCGAGGGGTACGTCGACAAGTTCCTCGGTGATGCCGTGATGGCGATCTTCGGGGCGCCGCTGGCGCACGAGGACGACGAAGAGCGGGCCCTGCGCGCCGCGCTCGAGATGCGCCGGCGCATGGAGGGCCTCGATCGGGAATGGCGGGGGAGGCTCGGCCGGCCACTCAATCTGCACATCGGGGTCAACACCGGCGAGGTGATCGCTGGGTGGTCGGGATTGCAGATGTCGTACCGCGTGCTCGGGGACACGGTGAACACGGCCTCCCGACTCGGCGACGCCGCGCCCCCGGGGAAGATCTACGTCAGCCGCAACACCTATCGGCTGACCCGTGAGGCGTTCTCATTCCTGGCGATGGAGCCGATCAAGGTCAAGAACAAAGCCAAGCCGGTAGTGGTCTACGAACTGGAGCGCGCAAAGCTCGACTTTCGCAAAGACCGGGGTCTGACGGACCTCGCGACGGCCTTTGTCGGCCGCGAGCAGCAGATTGGGGAATTGGGGCGGGTCGGCCGAGGGGCTACGCGCAGGGCGGGGCCGGATCGTCGCGGTGAGCGGGGAGGCGGGAATCGGCAAGTCGCGCCTGATGGACGAGTGGCGCGACCGGCTCCGCGGTGCGGCGGCAGCGTGAACTGGGTAGAGGGACGCTGCCTGCCGTTCACGGCCGCGCTGGCCTACGGCCCGTTCCTGGATCTGATGCGCCGCTTCGCGGGGATCGACGAGGAGCAGAGCGAAGAGGCCGCACGCCGCCGGCTGGACCTGGCGGTGGGGCGGTTCTTCCCCGGCGACAAGCAGGCGCGGGCGATCTTCGCGAACCTGATGGGGCTTGCGCTTTCGGCGTCGGAGCGCGAGTTGCTGCAGGCGATCCCCGCGAAGGAACTGCGCGACCGGCTCGTCGCCCTCGTGGAGGCGATCTTCACCACGCTCGCGTCGGACTGCCCGACGGTCCTCGTGATCGAGGACATGCACTGGGCCGACAGCGCCTCCTTTGAGCTGCTCGAGCACCTCTTTCCGCTCGCGGAGCGGTTGCCCTTTGCGATCGCGCTGGTGTTGCGCCCTGAAGCAAGAGGATCCCGTGTCCTGACGGTAGCCAGGGAGCAGCACGCCGCGCTCTTCACCGATCTCACCCTGACGCCGCTCACGGAGGAGGGGGCGGTCGAGATGGCCGCCCGACTGCTCTCCCTCGACGAAGCTGCCGGAGGCGCTGCGGGACCTTCTGGTGCGGCGGGCCGAGGGCAATCCCTTTTATGTCGAAGAGATGATCCGCAGCCTGATCGAGCAAGGCGCCCTCGTGCGCGCTGAGGCAGGAGGCTGGATGGCTGGGGCTGCGATCGGGCGGGTGACCGTGCCCGACACGCTCCACGGCCTGCTCATGGCGCGCCTGGACCGGCTCCCCCCCGAGACGCGGCAGCTCGCGCAGCGCGCGGCAGTGATCGGCCGGATCTTCCTCTACCGCATTCTGCTGAAGATGGCCGGCAGCGGGCACGACATCGACGAGGACCTCGGACGCATGGAGCGCGAGGACCTGATCCGGGAGCGCGTGAGCGACCCGGAGCTGGAGTACATGTTCCGCCACGCATTGACCCAGGAGGTGGCCTACGAAAGCCTCCTTGGCGCGCGGCGCGCGGAGCTGCACCGCCGGGCGGGGGAGGTGATGGAGGAGCTCTTCGCGGCCCGGATCGGCGAGTTCACGAGGGTCATCGGCGAGCACTTTCTCAAGGGCGAGGCCTGGGGGAAGGCGACGGAGTACCTCGTGCGCTCCGGGGACACGGCGGCGCGTCTTTACGCGAACGCCGAGGCGCGGGCGGACTACACCCACGCGCTGCAGGCTCTCGAGCGTCTTCCCGAAGAAGAGGAGGTAGCGCGAAGTCGTGTGGACACGACCATTCGCCTCGCCAAGGCCTCCTACCTCGGAGCCCCGCCGAAGGAGATGCTGGCGTGGCTCGAGGTAGGCCGAGGGGCTGGTTGCCACGCTGCCGGCTCCCGGTGGTCCGTCTGGAACCGACCGGTTCCGCCTCGCGCAGATTCACTACTACACGGGGTTCACCCACTTTTCCGCAAACCGGATGCGCGAGGCGGTCGGCTACTTCTCCAAGGTCCTCGCCGTGGCGGCGGATCTGAAGGCCCCGGAACTGCTCGACATGCCATCCTTCGGCATCGGCATCGTGCTGGTGTTCCAGGGGCACCTGGGAAAGGGGCGGCACCTGCTCAGCCAGGCGATCCCGGCTTTCGAGCGAGCGGGGAACCACTTCTTGCACGGACGGGCCAGGAGTATGCGCGGCTTTGCCGTGATGATGATGGGAGACTTGGCCGATGCGCGGCAGGACGCAGAGCGCGGGCTGGACCTTGGCCGCGTGATCAACGCCCCCGGGGTAATCGCCGTTTCGAACCTCGTCCTGAGCGCAGTGAACCTGTACCAGGATCAAGGTCCCGAGTCGCAGCAACGCGCCGAGGAGCACACGAGGAGCGCGATCGAGGTGACTTCGAAGCGCCGGCGACATGGTTTTTCTCTACGTTTCCCGGGGGATACGGGCCTGGTGGCTGGCCATGGTCGGACGGTTCGAAGAGGCCGCGGAGGAGATGGAGCGCTGTCTGGCCCTGGCCGCGAAGCTGGGCGAGCAGCTCCTTTATGTGGATCAGTTCACCGCCCGGCGGGCCGACATCGCGCTCGGGCTGGGACGCCGGGAGGAAGCCCGGGCGCTCGCGCAGAAGGCCGTCGAAATCTCCCAGATGATGGGCACCATCTGGGCGGAGGCGCACGCCGGCCGCGCCATGGCGAGGATCCTCGCCACGGATTCCCCGCCGGACTTCGACGGGGCGGAGGCGCAGCTCGTGCGCAGTCTCCAGCTCTACGAGTCGGGGCAGAATCTCATGGGGCTGGCGCACACCGAGATCGACTGGGGCGGGATCTGCCGCCTCCGCGGCGACGAAGCCGCCGCCCGCGAGCACTACGGGAAGGCCATCGCCCTCTTCGAGTCCAAAGGTATCGAGAAGCGGGCCGCCCAGGTGCGCGCCCGCATGGAGGGTTGATCGGCCGGCAGTTCCACCGCAGTTTGACAGGGACGCCCGCCATCGCGAGAATCCCTTACCAACGAGGCGGGGAGGGACAACGGCGCGTGGAGCTGCTCATCCTGGCGGGTTTGATCTTTCTCAACGGCGTTTTCTCGATGGTGGAGATCGCCGTCGTTTCGTCGCGCAAAGTGCGTCTGCAGCGCCTCGCCGACGAAGGACGCCCCGGGGCCGCTGCGGCCCTGGCGCTGCGCAACGCGCCGGCCGGCTTTCTCTCGACGATCCAGGTCGGCATCACCGCGGTGGGCGTCCTCAGCGGGGCCGTCGGCCAGTCTGCGTTCGTCGCCCCGCTCGCGGCGCACCTCGGCCGGTTCCCCTTCGTCGCGGCGCACGCCGAGGGGCTCGCCCTGGCCATCGTGATCGGAGTCATCACGTACGGCACGGTCGTCGTCGGCGAGCTCGTGCCGAAGCGGATCGGTCTGCTGCGACCCGAGGGGCTCGCCATTCTCGCAGCTCCTCCTCTGCGCGGGCTCGCGGCGATCGCGCGACCGCTTGTCTGGCTCTTCGAGGCCTCCAGCGACATGGTCGTGCGGGCCCTGGGCATCCGCCGCTCGACCGAGCCCCCCGTCACGGACGAGGAGATCGAGGTCCTGATGCGGCAGGGTGCGGAGGCCGGCGTTTTCCACAAGAGCGAGCGGGAGATCGTCTCGAACGTCCTGCGGCTCGACGAGCGACGCATCGGGTCGATCCTGACGCCGCACAAGGACCTCTTCTACGTCGACCTCGACGACGGCGAGGAGGCGATCCGGGAGCAGCTCGCGAGCGCGCCGCATCACCGGGTCATCGTCTGCCGCGGCAGCCTCGAGCGCGTGGTCGGCGTCGTGCACGTCACGGACCTGCTGCGCCCGGTGCTGACGGGGCAGCCCCTCGCGCTCGAGGGACTGCTGCGCGAGCCGCTCGTCGTGCCCGAAACGGTCACGGTGACCCAGGTCATGGAGCAGTTCCGCGGGGCGCACACCCAGTTCGCGCTCGTCGTCGACGAGTACGGGGCGCTCCAGGGCATCGTGACGGTCTCGGACATCCTCACGGCGATCGTCGGGCAGGTCCCCGTGGAGGGGCCGGCTCCGCCGAGCGATGCGGTCCGACGCGACGACGGCTCCTGGCTCTTCGACGGCGAGGTTTCCCTCGAGCGCTTCCGGGACCTGCTCGATATCGAGGAGCTCCCCGGCGAGGACGCCGGCGGTTTCCACACCCTGGCGGGGTTCGTTCTGCACCACCTCGGCCGCATCCCCGCGGTCGGCGACCGCTTCGACGTCGCCGGGTTGAGTTTCGAGGTCGTCGACATGGACCGCCGCCGGATCGACAAGCTCATCGTCGCCCGGATCGGGGCGCCGGCCCCGTGAAAAACCTGCGGCTGCGCTGGAAGCTGCTGCTCATGGTGCTGCCGCTCGCGACGCTCCCGGTTCTCGTCGCGGGGACGCTCGTCGGGTTCATCGCGACGAACCAGGCCTATCGCGGCATCACCCAGACGAGCAAGGACGACCTGGAGCACATGGCCGGGTTCGCCATCGACCTGCTGAATTCCCACTATCGGCAGTTCGAGGTCTATCAGCAGGACCGGAAGAAGAACGTCGACCGGGAGCTCGCGACGCTCGTGAACCTCGCGTACAACCTGGTGGAGAGCGAGCAGCGCCAGCAGCGCGCCGGGAGGATCGGCCTCGAGGCCGCCAAGCGCGAGGCCAGCAAGGCCCTCAAGAGCGTCAACGTCGGCGAGACCGGCTACCTCTACGCCATGACCAGCGCGGGGGAGCTCGCGGCCCACGTGGCGATGGAGGGGCAGAACATCTTCGACCAGCAGGACGAGAGCGGACGGTACTTCATCCGCGAGATGTGCCGGGCGGCCCTCGCGTCCGCGCCGGGGGAGGTCCTCTTCATCGTCTACCCGTGGCGCAACGCGGCGCTCGGCGACAAGCTCCCGCGCAAGAAGGCCGTCGCCTACCGCTACTTCCGCGAGTGGGACTGGATCGTCGCCGCGGGGAGCTACCTCGAGGAGACGTACGAGGACGTCGCCTTCGAGCAGCGGTCCTTCGAGCAGCTGAAGGAGCGTCTGAAGTCCAAGCGGGTCGGCACGAGCGGGTACATCTACGCCATGAGCACGCAGGGCGACCTGCGCATCCACGTCGACCGGGAGGGGCAGAACATCCTCGACGAGCGGGACGGGGACGGACGGTCCTTCATCCGCGAGATGTGCGAGAAAAAGAGCGGCTGGATCCGCTACCCCTGGAAGAACGTCGGCGACGCGAAGGCGAGGATGAAGATCGTGCGCTACGAGTACTTCGCGCCCTGGGACTGGATCGTCGCCGTGGGTTCCTACGAGGACGAGTTCTACGCCGAGGCCAACCTGATCAAGGGCCGGATCTTCTGGAGCATGGCCGCGCTGACCACGCTGCTGATCCTCGGGTCGACCGGTCTGGTCTTTGTCGCCTCGCGGGTGCTCACCGACCCGATCGGGCAGATGATCGCGGTGATCCGCAAGGTCAAGGGGGGAGACTCGAGGAGCGGATGGAGGTGCGCTCGCACGACGAGCTCGGCGAGCTGGCCGCGAGCTTCAACCGGATGGTCGGCATCATCCAGCGCAACAAGGAGCTGGAGACGACCCTGGCCCAGCAGGAGAAAATGGCCTCCCTCGGGGTGCTCTCCTCGGGCGTCGCGCACGAGATCAACAACCCGCTCGGCGTGATCCTCGGCTACGCCGGGTACCTCGAGGGGAAGATGGACCCCGCGGACCCGAACTTCCGCTACATCCAGGACATCAGGAAAGAGAGCAAGCGCTGCAAGGCGATCGTCCAGGATCTCCTGAGTTACGCCCGCACGCCGCCCCCGGCGCTGGAGGAGACGGATCTCAACGCCCTGCTGGAGCAGATCGCGGATTTCGCGGCCAACCACATGGACCTGCACCGCGTCGCGCTGGCCCGGGACCTCGCTCCGGGGCTGCCCCGGGTTCGCGTCGACCCCGACCAGATACGCCAGGTCGCGCTCAACCTGATCCTGAACGCCGGTGCGGCGATGGAGGCGGGCGGCACGATCACGGTCGGCACGGCCGCGAGCGGAAGCGGATTCGTGGACATTGTCGTCCGCGACGAGGGGGCCGGCATCGCGCCGGAAAACCTGGAGAAGATCTTCGAGCCGTTCTTCACGACGAAGGCCCGCGGGACGGGGCTGGGGCTCGCGATCACCAGGCGCATCGTCGAGCAGCACCTCGGCCGGATCACGGTGGCGAGCGAGATCGGGAAGGGCACCACCGTGACGGTGCGCCTGCCGATCGAACGCGAGGGTGTCTAGATGCCGGCGAAGAAGCGGATTCTCGTGATCGACAACGAGGAGGGGATCTGCCGGATGGTCGAGGCCGTGCTCACCGACCGCGGCTACGAGGTCGCGACCGTGCACCAGCTCCGTCGAGGCGGTCGAGCAGTTCGCGCCCGGCCGCTGGGACCTGGTGATCACCGACGTGAAGATGCCCGGGCTCAGCGGCCTGGAGGTGCTACAGCAGGTCAAGGAGAAGGACCCCGCCGTCCCGGTGATCATGATCACCGCGTACGCGACCGTCGAGATGTCCATTCAGGCGCTGCGCCGCGGCGCCTACGACATGCTGACCAAGCCGTTCGAGCCCGAAGAACTGCTGTACCGGGTGAAGAACGCGCTGCAGCAGACCCAGCTGATCGAGGAGAACCGCTCGCTGCGGGAAGAGTTGGACGGGGAGTTCCGGGTCGACAACATCGTGGGGGCCTCGACCGGCCTGAAGGATGTGCTCGAGAAGGTGAGGAAGGTCGCGGCCCGCGACATCTCGGTGCTGATCACGGGAGAATCCGGGACCGGCAAGGAGCTCGTCGCGCAGGCCGTCCACCACAACTCCCCGCGGCGGGGCGGGCGGTTCGTGGCGATCAACTGCGGGGCGCTGGCCGGGTCGCTGCTGGAGAGCGAACTCTTCGGGTACCGCAGAGGCGCGTTCACCGGCGCGAAGGAGGACCGCCCGGGCCTGCTCGAGGCGGCCGACGGCGGCACCATCCTGCTGGACGAGGTGGGGAACCTCCCGATGGACGTTCAAAAGACCCTGCTGCGCTTCCTCCAGGAGCGGGAGTTCCTGCGGCTCGGGGACACGACGCCCAGGCGGGTGGACGTGCGGATCCTCTCCGCGACGAACACCGATCTCAAGACCGCGACGCGGGCCGGCTCCTTCCGGGAGGATCTCTACTACCGGCTCAACGCCGTGACCCTTCATCTCCCCCCGCTGCGCGAGCGCGTCGCGGACATCCCCCTGCTCGCGGCGCACTTCATCCGCCGCCAGAACGCCAAGTTCGGCACCGCGGTCAAGGGCTTTTCACCCGAGGCCCTCGCGGCCGCCGCGGCCTACGCCTGGCCGGGGAACATCCGCGAGCTCCGCAACGCCGTCGAGGGCTCCCTGGCGCTCGAGTCCGGTGACCTCGATCAGCCTGGCGGTGCTCTCCCAGTTCATCGAGACCCCCCGCCAGAGCGGTGATGGCGAACAGGCTGAAGGGGACGCGGAGCGGCTTTTCGAACGCGGTCAACCGCTTCGAGGAGGAGTACTTCCGGATGCTCCTGCGCAAGACGCGCGGGAATGTCGAGGCCGCCGCCGCCGAGGCGGGGATCAACCTGGCGACCATCTATCGCAAGATGAAAAAGTACGGCATCCGGCGGGAGGATTTCACGTGATGCCTGTTTCGCATTCGAGCGAATTCTCGCCAAGAGTTTTCGCATTTGTGCAAACCCAGGGTTGCCGGCCTGAGTTTGTACCATAACCAGCTGTTTTTATTTATGAAGATCTGACAGAGCTCTTCTCCGCCAGCCGCAGCTTTACGCCCGCGAAGTACTTCCTGTCTCATCCCGGCATCGCATCCTCGCGAATGAACCGCCCGCCGTGCGGGAATAATGGTTGGCGGTCGTTTCTCTTAAGTCATTGAATGTGTTCTCATAATTATTCTCCTTCCTCCTTGTCGAGGCGCCTGGCACGCTCGTTGCTGACATCAATCGACACACCACGGGAGCGACGCGGGTTCAGTGCACCCAGCGGCAGAAAAAACGGCGTACCGGGAGGCGAGGGAATGACCAAGACCGAGTTGCTTATCGAGCTCATGGATCAGGAGATGCACTGCCCGCACTTCGGGAAGCGGGCGGCCGGGTGCGACGTCGGCCGGGACTACATCTCCGCCTCCGTTGTCGACAGCATCGCCAACTACTGCAGCTCGAGATACGAGGAGTGTGCGACGTACAAGAGACTGCTCCCGCGCGGGGCGAAACGGCCGCGCGCCCGGCACGCCGATCTCAACCCGGGGAAGCCCGAACCGGCAGGAGGGGAGATGCCGCAGGCAGCGCACAACAGGGGCTGGATCGTCACGCTCGCCGGCACCGCCATCAATCTCGCCCTCGGCATCCTCTACACCTGGAGCATCTTCAAGGGCGCCATCAAGGCCTCGATCGAGAAGGGCGGCGAGGGCGCTTTCCGGTGGGACCTGGCCTCGATCAACGACCCCTACGCCGTCTGCTGCCTGGTCTTCGCCTTCGCGATGATCGTCGCCGGGAAGTGCCAGGACAAGGTCGGCCCCCGCGTCACCGCCCTGGTGGGCGGGCTGCTGGTCGGGGCCGGGTTCTTCTGGATCTCCCAGACCACCGACTACCTGGCGTGGGTTCTCGGTTTCGGCGTGCTCGCGGGCACCGGCATCGGGTTCGGCTACTCGTCGGCGACCCCGCCCGCCCTCAAGTGGTTTCCCCCGGCCAGGACCGGCCTCGTCGCCGGTCTCGTGGTCAGCGGCTTCGGGCTGGCCTCGGTGTACATCGCGCCGCTCGCGACCTGGCTCCTCAAGGCCTACGGGCTGCAGAAGGCGATGCTCTTCTTCGGTGTCGGGTTCCTGATCGTGGTGAGCGGGCTGTCGCTGCTCCTGACGAATCCGCCCAAAGGCTACGTTGCCGGCCCCACCCCCGTGAAGGGCGCCGCGCCCGTGCGCAGATCGCCCCGCGACTACACCCCGTCCGAGATCCTGAAGACCCCGACCTTCTACCTGCTCTGGCTGCTCTTCTTCATCGGGTCCGGCGCCGGGCTGATGGTCATCGGCAGCGTGGCCGGGATGGCCAAGCAGAGCCTCGGCGAGCTGGCGTTCCTGGCCGTGGCCATCATGGCGATCGGCAACGCGGGCGGGCGCATCGTCGCCGGCCTGCTCTCCGACAGGATCGGGCGCGCCCGGACGCTGTTCGTGATGCTGTCCTGCCAGGCCCTGATGATGTTCGCGGCGATCCCGGTCGTCGGCTCGAAGTCGACCAGCCCGGTCCTGCTGGTGCTGCTCGCGACCTTCATCGGCTTCAACTACGGCACCAATCTCTCGCTCTTCCCGACCTTCGCCAAGGACCTCTGGGGGCTGAAGAACTTCGGCACCAACTACGGCGTCCTGTTCAGCGCCTGGGGGTCGGCGGCTTCGTGATGAGCCGTGTCTCCGAGATGCTCCAGGCCCGCTCGGGCGGCAGCTTCGACAACTGCTTCATCGCCGCCGGACTCTGCCTGGTTTTGGCGGCCGCTCTCGCCCTGAAGATCAAGACCCGCGAGCAGCTGGATTCGGAGAGCGCGCCCCTGCTGCGTCGGCAGGAGGTACAGGAAGCCTAGCGGCGCAAGGCAACACCGCACCGTCTGGCCGCCCCGGGATGCTCGAATGCGCCCGGGGCGGCTCTGCCGTTTTCGGTCAATCCCGCGGCTTGCAGCCGGACGCGTCCGCGGCCGAACATTCCCGGACGCCCCTTCCGATCGGTTGCGCTGCCGGCCATCACGGAGGAACCGCCTGTGATGGACGAAAGCCGGGGATCGGAATATCCTCTTTCCGGGAGCATGGAACGTGATGGCTCGCCGCAGCGGGAGCGGGCACGGCGGATTACCCTGTGCGGTTCGGTCCAGCGGACACCCGCAGGCAAATCGACAGGAGGTGCGGGATGATCAGGAAACGATTCGGAATTGCTGCGGCGCTGGCGTGTGCCGCGATCTTTGTGGCCGGAACGGCTGCGGCGGCCAAGGACGAGGTGCTGCGGCCCTACGTGCTCGCGACGGAGAATCCGGGCGTCGTCGCCGACGTCGTCGCGCAAACCCGCGCGGCGCTGACGCAGGCCGGCTTTGAGATCGCCGGCGAGTACCCGCTCTCCGAGGCGGCGCATGTCATCGTTGTCACCTCGGACGCTCTGCGCGCCGCGGCCGCGCAAACCGCCGACGGGGGGTACGGGGCCGTGCTGCGTGTTTCCGTGACGCAGGCAGGGGACGCTGTCCAGGTCGCCTACACCAACCCGGCGTGGATGGCGAACGTCTACCGCTTGGCTGCCGAGCCCGAAGGAGTCGCCGCCGCGCTGGAGAAGGCGCTCGGTCGAAGCGAGGAGTTCGGTTCGAAGTCGGGTGTCACGGCCAAGAGTCTGCGCTCCTACCACTACATGGTTTTCATGCCCTACTTCGATGACCAGGTCGAACTCGGCGCGTTCGCTTCACACGCCGACGCCGTGGCGAAGCTGGAGGCCGGCCTGGCCGCGAGCACGGACGGGAAATTGATCTACCGGATCGATGTCCCCGGCACCGAGCAGAGCCTGTTCGGTATCGCGATCCTGACCGGCGCCGGCGCCGACGAGACGGTCATGAAGATCACCGACACCGGCGCGCGCCGGCACACCGCCCATCTGCCCTACGAGGTGCTCGTCGCGGGAGGGCAGGTGCTGATGCTCCACGGCAAGTTCCGGATCGCGCAGAGTTTCCCGGACCTGACCATGGGGACCTTCATGAAGATCTCCGGGGCACCCGACGCGATCGCGAAGGTGCTCGGGGGGCTATTGAAGTAGCTTCGGCACCGAATCGGAATCAGGTGCACCCGCATCCGCGAGCTCACGCGGTTTGAGCCGTTCTATCTCCCGTCGGAGCAGCTCAGCCTTTTCGGAAAGGCGTCCGGCGTCCGTCTCGGCGCGGGCGAAATGGTCGCGCTCCCGAACGTCCATGTCCTGCAGCGTCTCGATGGTCGCGGCCAACATGTCGGTCTGGCCGCGACCCTCGCGCACGGCTGCGCCGCTGCTCTGCACGAGGGCGGCCACCTCCCCGGCCTGCTGCTCGATCCGGCGGGCCGAGAGCTCCTGCTCGCGGGTGGATGCAAGGATGGCAACGGTGGTCCGGCGGTCCTCCTGAACCGAACCCTGGAGGGTGGCGATCTCCCGGTCCTGCTCGACGGTGGCGGTGGCGATCTCCTTGGCGCGCGCGGCGATCGACTCCACGGTGCCCGAGAGGTTGTGAATCGTCGAGAGATCTCCCCGATCGCCCGGCTGATGTTCTGAACCTGTTCGAGCGAGCTCGCGGCGCCCTCCCGGATCGAGCCGAGCGCCGCTGCGGCCCGGCCCGAGAGCGCAGCGCCTTCCTCGACCTGAATGCGGCTCTGCCCCATCGTGGCCAGAGAGGCGTCCGCCTGCTCGCGAAAGGCGCGTACGATCCCGGCGATCTCGCGGGTGGAGCCCGCCGTGCGGTTGGCGAGGTTCCTGATCTCGCCCGCGACTACCGCGAAGCCCCGGCCGTGCTCGCCCGCCTGCGCGGCAATGATCGCGGCATTGAGGGCCAGCAGGCCGGTCTGCTCGGTCACCTCGTCGATGACCCCGGTGACCGTGGCGATCTCCCCCACCCGCCGGACCAACTCGGAGATCGACGCGGCAGCCGCCGCCTCGGTTTCCCGGATCCGCTCCATGCCCTCCCGGGTGCTGACCACCGCTTCGTTTCCCGCAGCCGCATCGGTCGCCACGCGCTCGGCGAGAGCCGTCGATTGCTTGAGATTCCGGTCGATCTCCCGCACCGTGGCGTCCAGTTCGGTGATGCTCGACGAGGACGCCTCCAGCGCCCGCGTCAGGTCCTGGGTGGCGCCGCTGGTGCGCTGCAGGGCGGCGCCGGCGCGGTCCATGGCCCCGGCGTTGGCATCGCTGCGCTCCTGGAGTTGAGCGATCCGTTCATTGACCGCGGTGACCTGCAGCACCTGCGCGCCGACCGCGTTGCGACTCTCCGCTGCCGACGCCGTGAGCAGGCCGAGAACCTCCTCGATCTTCAGCAGCTCCTGTCGCATCCCGGCAAAAAGGCTCGCGGTCCCACTGACGACCTGGCTCTTGCGATCGACGTTCGCAACGAGTTCGTGCGCCGTCTTTCCGGTCTCGTCGGCGTGGGCCACGAAAGCCTCGACGGTTTCGATCACCCGGCGCAGCGTCCCCTGGAGCCGGTCGATCAGGGCGTTGAACTGCAGGACCAGCCTGCCGAGCGCGTCGTCCGAGTCGAGGGCGAGGCGCGAGGCCGAGATGCCCTCGCCGCTGGCCAGGGACTCGAGTTGAAGGCTGACCTGGTCGACGGGACGCAGCAGAAAACGACGCACGAGCAGAAAATTCAGTCCGCCGACCACCAGCCCGGCCACGATGCACAGAGCGGAGAAGGCCAGGCGCAGGCCCGGGCGGTAATCGGCGAACGGCGAAACCACCAGCGGGAAGACCAGCCCCATCGCAAGCCCGGTGCCCATCATGGCGAGAAAGAGGGTGCGGATGACGCTCGGCCGGCGGCTCATCAGGAGTGCCCTGCAGCGGGTTGATCAGCCTCCGCGTCTTTGAACGGGGCGCAACCGCAGCCCGGCGACCCGGACGGCAGGCACAGCTCCCGGGAAGTTGTTTCGCGTCTTGAACGCGCTCGGTGAGCCAGGGAGAGCCTGGTAGGGATACAAATACCCATCATAAATGAGATTTTCCGGGTTGGGCCGAGCTTTGTCAACGCCAGGCCAATCTTGACTTGGCCTTTCGTTGGCGGGAACATGGGTCGGCGGGAAGGACGAGCACCGCGGCTGGCCGCTGGTGCGCGCCGGTGTGAAGAAATCCTGTACGAACTGAGCATGCAGGGGGTGGCAGGCACCGACATGGGACATGTCGTCGGGAAGGACCGCTACCGCAGCCTCGGCGACCGGCTCGACAACATCACGGTCCGGGCGCCGTGGAACGAGAAGTTTCGCGCCCTCCTCACGGCCCTCTACACCCCGGAGGAGGCCGAACTCGTCGTCCGGATGCCCTACAGCCTCTCCGACATCGACCGGATAGCCGCACTCGCCGGGGTCGAGCGGGCACGCCTCGAGGGCCTGCTCGACGGGCTGTGCGAAAAGGGGCTTGTCCTGGATCTCGAAATCGAAGGTGTGCGCCGCTACGTGCCCAATCCCCTCATGATCGGGATTTTCGAGTTCACGATGATGCGCACCGGCAATGACGCCGGGTCCAGGGAGTGGGCGGGGCTTTTTCACGCCTACCTGCAGGGCGACTCGCAGTTCTGGGAGGCCAACCGGGGGGCCATGGTCTCGCCGATCCGCACCCTGCCGCACGAGGCGGCGCTGGCCCCGGCGGCGTGCACGGAGATTCTCGACTACGAGAGAGCTTCCGCCATCGTGGAGGGGGCGAACCGGTTCTCGGTCGGCCTGTGCTCCTGCCGGCACACGAAGCACCACGTCGGCGAGAAGAAGTGTTCCACGCCCCTCGACACCTGCTCCTCGTTCGGCAGGGCGGCTGACTACTTGATCCGCCACAAGATGGCGCGCGAAGTCAGCAAGTCCGAAATGCGCGAAAACCTGGCGCGGTCGCGGGAACTCGGGCTCGTGCTCAGCGCCGACAACGTCAAGCATGGCGTGACCTTCCTCTGCCACTGCTGCGCCTGTTGCTGCGAGCCTCTTCTCGGGATCACCAGGTTTGGCTGGCCCCAGGCGCTCGTGACATCGAACTTTGCACCGGCCCACGACCAGGAGCGGTGCGAAGGCTGTGGCCGGTGCGTCATGCGCTGCGCCGTCCGTGCGATCTCGATGGTCCCCGCCGAGCGGCCGTACGGGAAAAAGCGCAAGGAACCGCGCATCGACGCCGAGCGCTGCATCGGCTGCGGCGTCTGTGCGCTCAAGTGCGAAGCGCGCGCCCTGGGCCTGGTCAAGCGCGGCCGGCGGGTGCTCACGCCCGAGTCGACGTTCGAGCGGGTGATTCTCCAGTGCCTCGAGCAGGGGACCCTGGCGGACCAGATCTTCGACGATCCCCAGAGCAGGAGCCAGGCCTGGCTGCGGGGTTTTGTCGGCGGGTTCCTGCGGCTCGCCCCGGTGAAGAAGGCGCTGCTCGGCGATCTCCTGCGCTCGCGATTTCTCGCCGCGATCGCCGCCGGCGCGCAGCGTCAGGGGCAGGGCTGGGTCGCCCGGATGTAGGCGGCCGGCCACGGAAACGAACTGCAGAGCAGTCCGTCCCCCGGCAGGGCGCTCGATACGTGTCAGCGACGGGAATTCGACATCCCCGTCATCCGGACGGGCGCCACGTCGCCGTGTACTCCGTCCCGGACGGTGTCGGTGCGATCCCCGGGTCCTCGACCACCCAGGCGCCGTCCAACCCGGCCTCGCGGGCGGCCAGCTCGAAGTGGCACATCGCGATTCCCATGTCGACCCGCTGCAGGTCGGCCAGTCGCAACACGGTGAAGAGCAGGGTGCCCTTGCCGTAGCTCTTCGTGCGCGCCAGGAAGAAGTGCCAACCGCTCGGGGTCCGGACGATGCGCCACGGCTGCCGGTTGGAAGCCGATGGGGCCCAGCGGACCATTTCGAGCGGTTCGGCGTAGGCGCCGGCGTCGGTGGGGGAGAGGGGGGTGGAGAAGTCACCGGTGGAAAACAGCTCCTCCGGCGGTCGACGAAAGTTCGATCCCGCCATCCTGCGGATGCGGTCTTTGGAAAAGCCGCCGTCCACGGGGTAGCCGAGCGCTGCGACCGCCGGCATCAGCTCGTCCGCGGCGAGCCCGATCTTTCTCGCGAAGCTGCTCCGGGAAAACGTGCCGCCCAGCCAGCAGCTGCCGAGTCCGAGATCGGTCGCCAGCAGGATCGCGCGCTCCATGAGAAAACCGTAGTCTTCGAGCGCGTGGGGACCCTGCTCGACCGCGCCGAGGATGAACCCGGCCGCTCCGTCGACAAATCCGTAGGTCCCGAGCCCTTTCAGGGCGGTGCGGTCCCCGGCGGTCGCCGCGACGAGCGCGAAGCGGGCCCGCCCCCCGAACGGTCCCGTGCTGCTCGCGGCGAGGAAGGCCTCGAGCGAGCGCCGCGCCGCCCCGTCCAGCGGCCGCTCGAGGAACTTGCGGCAGGAGCGCCGCTGCCTGACGAGTTCGGCAACCGGGCGGTGCTCCCGGTCGTTCACGAAGACACCGCGCACGAGTTGGCCTGCCCGGGCGTCGGGCTTCAGAACGAAAAGCCGACCTCGAAAGAGCCGCAGGTCTGGGAACTCGTCAGCGTCTGATCGATCGTGGCTTCATACCCGAGGTTCTCTCCGGCGTAGAAACGCTGCTTCTGGGTCCCGCTGGTGTCGATGAAGAGCCCGCTCACCCCGAGAGCGGCGAACCAGTGCCTCGTCGCCTGCAGACGCAATTTCAGATCGAAGAGCCACGCGCTGCCCTTGTCGCTGCCTTCACTGATCTTGGAGCGCAGGAGATGGTCGTCCCTGTCGCTGGCCTGGACAAGCGGGGAATAGCCGAGAGCGCCTTCGACGCTCACCATCGTGCCGAACCGATAGAGCCCGGAGAGTTCGACGAACGGGATCGTGTAGGTCACTTCGTACTCGAGAGCCGGGCCGCTCCCGTTGTAAGAAAAGGGGTCCGTCGGAAACACGCGGTTCAGGCCGTAGGTGGAGTACGACGGTGAATACTGATGCACGTCGCTCGCGACGATGGAAAATTTCTGGTAGCGCAGGCCGAGCCCCACGTTTGTCGAGAACCGCGCCCCCCGCCACACGGCGTAGCGCCCCCTGAAGTCGAGGATCAACGCGTCCAGGTCGGTGCTCGACGTGGAGAAGACATCTTTGCTCGTCTGGGAGAAGTAATAACCGGGAGCGGGGTTCGGGCCGTAGCTTCCGTAGTAAACGCCCCAGTCGGAGTCTTCCATGTCGCCCGCGTCGCTCGTGGCGTTTTTCGTGATCTCGCCGCGAAGGGAAACTCTCCCGAAGTCCGCCCGGCCGCCGAGGGAGACCAGCACGACATCGAGGGGCCACTTCAACTCGCTGAGGGGATCCCAGATCTCGCCGCTGTTGCCCTCGTTGTCCGAAACGCTCCCGCCGATGGTGTACGTGGAATTCCCGCTGAGCATTCCGGCTTTCAGCCAGACATCGAATTGACTGGTGACGGCCGGACCGGAGTCGGCCGCACCGGCGGTGGACACCAGCGGGCGGGCCGCAGCCGGGCCGGCAACACCGAGTGCCACGACACCCGCGAGCAGATACACGCCAACCCTTGACATTGCGCCAGCCCTCCTCTCGAATCCTGACAGGTCTTGACCTGCCGGGTCTTCACGGGACGTGAGCCCGGGCCACGGAGAGTAGCCTGCCCGTTCCCGGGGCATTTTGCAACGTGTCGACGAGAGTCCACGGCGGCCGGTGGTCTGCGCTGCGCCGGCTGTCGCGGTGAAGCGGGGTCTCTGCTACTATCAGTTGCGCCGGGTGGCTGCCGGGCAGCGCTCGCCGCAGCCGTTGGATCAGGGCAGGGGACAGCGATGCGCGGATGGGCCGGAGCGGTATCTCCAGCGTTTGTCGACGGCGCCTATCGGACCGCCCCCGGCGATCGCTCTCTCTTCGCGCGCTTCTTCCCGGGTCTGGGTTTTTACACCTGGTTCGCGTATTTTGTGGTCAAGGGCTCCAACAGCGCCCGCCTCGGGCACTATGGCGACGCGGACTGGAGCCAGAACAGCCTGGAAGTCCTGCACGCGCTCGAGGCCGTCGGCGTGCAGATCGAGATCACGGGAACCGACCACTTCAGCCGGCTCGAGGGGCCCTGCGTCTTCATCGGGAACCACATGAGCACGCTCGAGGCCTTCGTGCTGCCGACGATCATCCAGCCGCTGAAGAGGGTCGCCTTTGTCGTCAAGAAGTCCCTGGTGGAGTATCCGATCTTCGGACACCTGATGCGCGCGCGCAACCCGATCGTGGTCGGCCGCACCAATCCCCGCGAGGATTTGAAGGCGGTTCTCGAGGGCGGCCTGGAGCGGCTGCGCTCCGGGATCTCGATCGTCGTCTTCCCCCAGAAGACGCGGTCGGCGCTGTTCGACCCGGCCGCTTTCAACTCGATCGGCATCAAGCTGGCGAAGCGGGCGCAGGTCCCCGTCATCCCGCTGGCGCTCAAGACCGACGCCTGGGGCAGCGGCGCGCTCCTGAAGGACTTCGGGAAGATCGATCCCGCCAAGGCGGTGCATTTCGCGTTCGGGGAACCGCTGTGGGTCCGTGGCAGCGGGGCGGCGGAGCATCAGCCAGGTCGTCGATTTCATCCGGGAGCATCTCGCGTCGTGGGGCGGGAAGGTGGCGCAGGGCCCGGCCGCCGCCGAAATGTAATGGCGGATTCTCCGCGTGTTGCCCCGAGAGCGTTCTCGCGGTGAAGTCGCCCCCGGACGGGCCGCTCGTCAGAAGCGTGCGTCTGGAACTGCCGCCGCCGACGGTCACCGATCACGCCGCCGACCTCGATCGGGTCGTCCGCGGGCTGGAGGCACAGGGGCTGTCCGGAGTGCAGGTGCCGCTCAGCGTCGTCGCCGGGCTGCCGAAAACGCTGCGCGCCGGGAACTTCACGGTGGTCGCGACGGTGGCCCTCGTTCCCGCGCCCACGCTGCTGCGCCTCGAACCGGCGGGCGCGCCATCCCGGAACCTCGGCCTCGCCGTCGATCTTGGTTCGACGAACATCGTCGGGGCGCTGATCGACCTCGACACCGGCGAGACGCTCGGCGAGCGCTCGACGCTGAACCCGCAGGTCGAGCACGGCGAGGACATTCTCGCCCGCACCCACGCCTGCCTGCACAAGGGCAGCCTCGAGCGGCTGCAGGCCCTCGCCGTAGCGGCCATCAACGACATCGCCGCGCAGCTTGCCCGCCCCGCGGGTATCGCGGTCGAGGAGATCTGCTGCGCGTGTGTGGCCGGCAACACCACGATGGCGCATTTTCTGCTCGGTCTCGATCCCTACCAGCTCTGCCGGGCGCCCTATGTCCCGGTTGCAAACCGCTTCCCCGTCGTTCGCGCCGCGGAGCTGGGGCTCGACGTGAACCCGGCGGCGCCCGTCATCGTGCTGCCCAACGTCGGCAGCTACGTCGGCGGCGACGCGCTGGCCGGCGTTCTCGTCTCCGGCATGCACGCGCGCGCGCGGGTCTCGCTGCTGGTGGACATCGGCACGAACGCGGAGATCGTCGTCGGCAACCGCGAGTTCCTGCTCGTCGGCGCGGGCTCGGCCGGGCCGGGGCTCGAAGGGGGCGTCGTGCGCCACGGCATGCGCGCCGCCCCGGGCGCCATCGAGCGGGTCGCGATCGACCCGCGGACCCTGCTGCCGACGTATCGAGGTCATCGGCGGCGGCGCGCCTCGCGGCATCTGCGGCTCCGGGTTGATCGACCTGATGGCCGAGTTGTTCGAGAACGGGATCGTCGACGGGCGCGGCAAGTTCGTGCTCCCCTCGCCGAGCCCGCGGGTCGTGGTGCGAGAGGGCGAGCCCCTGCTTTCGTCGTCGCCGAGGCGGCCGACCGCCGCCGGGGGGAGGAGATCCTCTTCACGCAGGCCGACATGGACAACCTGATGCTCAGCAAGGCGGCGATGTACACGATGCTCACCGTGATGACCGAGGCGGCGGGGGTCTCCTTCGACGAGTTGGAGCAGTTCTTCATCGCCGGCGCGTTCGGCGCCTACGTCGCCGCCGACAAGGCCGTGACGATCGGGATGGTGCCCGACATCCCGCTGGAGAGATACCGGCTGCTCGGCAACTCCTCGCTCGAGGGGGCGAAGAGGGTGCTCCTCTCCGTCGGTGCCCTGGAGGCGATCGAGCAGATCGGGCGGGGGATGACCTACGTCGAGATGAACGAGAGCCGCGAGTTCATGAACGGCTTCATGGCAGCGCGGTTTCTACCGCACACCGACCTGGAGCTCTTCCCGAGCGTCCGCGAGCGGCGCGTGAAGACGCCCCCGGAGTCCGGGGGGACGAGCTGATGGCGGCGGTCGCGCGGATCACGCCGCAGGAGGCCCACGCCCGGGTGCGTGCGGGGCAGGCCCTGCTGGTCTGCGCCTACGAGGACCCGGCGCGGTTCGCCGGGCTTCACCTCGAGGGGGCGATCTCGATCCAGGAGTTCCGCGACCGCCGGAGCACGCTCCCCCGGGACCAGGAGATCATTTTCTACTGTGCCTGACACGCTGAGGCAAGCTCCGCCGGTCAGGCGGCCAAGAACATCCTGCTCGGGTTCCCGAACTCCAAGGCCCTCCTCGGCGGCGTGAGCGCCTGGAGGGCGGCGGGTTTCAGCTGACGTTGAGCAACGGGTTGGTGCGAATCCTCGTCTTGCCGCCGTTTCTCCCGACTGCAGCCGGGCGCTGAGAGAGCGCCGGGTGCCCGTCGCCGGGGGCGAACCTGGAGCGAAACGCTCAAGTTGCGGGTGACGCCGCAGCGGCAGGTGCGATCCGTCCGGGGCGGCCGAGGTAGAGTCCCGACGCCAGCAGCCCGACCCCCGGCAGGTACAGCGCCCACAGGAAGCGGGAGGGGACGAACTGCGCGGCCGCCGCCGTGCTCAGGCCGAGCAGCGGCAGGGCCGGCTCCAGAAAGCTCGCGAGCATCAGGGTCAGGCCGGCGACCGCGAGCAACGCGGCCCGTCCGGGGATGGCGGTCTCCTCCGCCCGGGCCAGGACACCGCCGCCCCAGATGGCGAAGAGCAGCGCCGCGACGGCCGGCGTGAGCCACGGGGCCAGCCAGGCCCAGGGGATCAGGAAGAGAATGTCCCAGTCCGTCCAGGAGACCGGCCACCCGAGCGCGAGCTTCAACCAGAGATAGTAGCAGAGGTCCCAGACCCCGAAGACGTAGAGGAATGCGGCGATTCGCCGGGTTCGGCCCGGGACGGTGAGCAGCGCCACCGCGAGAATCATCACGATCGTCGCCGCTTCGCGGCCGAGTTCGACCAGCAGGTCGGCCGTGCGCCAGATGCGCATCGGGAAGAGCGTGAGCTGGTCGTCCGGGTAGTAGAGGCGCCGCAGGTAGACCACGACCGCGGCCTCGACCCAGGCCATGGCTGCGGCGTAGATCCCGAGCCAGAGAACGGTGCGGCGGTGCGGCGGCACAGCCTGAGTCTACCATGGGCCGAAGGCCGCCGGTTGCCGGACCGTCGGCGATCTGACCGGCTGCGGGCGGTGTCAAATGCGCCTCCGGCCCGATGTTCCTTGACAAGGGCCGGGCCCCCCGTGATCATTCCCCCACACGGAGAGCGAACGCCGCGCCTGCGGCCCAAGGCAAGGAGGCGTCCCATGGAAGCAGGTTTGCCGCGAAGGGTGAAACAATGGCGCCCCTGAAGACGAGCGTCGCGCTGCGCCAGGATTTCTGCATCGAGACCACGCCCGAGCCCTGCGGCATCGTCATCTTCGGCGCCTCCGGCGACCTCGCGCACCGCAAGCTCCTGCCGTCGCTTTTCCGCCTCTTCACCCGGGGCCTGCTCCCCAGCGACTATTACCTCCTCGGGTGCCTGAGCTACGGGGAGAGCCCGGAAACCGACGAGGGGTTCCGCGCCGCGGTGCGTGTCTCCCTCGATGCCGCGCCGCCGGCGCAGCCGGAAGCCCGGGACGCCTTCCTCTCCCGCTGCTTCTACCTTCCGGGGGACTATCGCGACCCGGCGTTCTACGTCGCGCTGCGGGAGCGGACCGCTGCGCTCACCGCCGGCGCACATACGGGCGGCAACCGGCTCTTCTACCTCGCGGTGCCGCCGGCGCTGCAGAGCCCCGTGGTGAGCGCCCTCGTGCAGGCCGGCCTGACCGGGGAGTCCGGCGACGGCAGCCGCTGGGCCCGCATCGTCGTGGAAAAGCCTTTCGGCCGCGATCTCGCGTCGGCCCGGGAGCTGAGCGATCGGCTCCGCAAGCTGCTCGCCGAGCGCCAGATCTACCGCATCGACCACTACCTCGGCAAGGAGACGGTCCAGAACATCATGATGCTCCGCTTCGCCAACGCGATCTTCGAGCCGGTGTGGAACCGCGAGAACGTGGATCACGTGCAGATCACGGTCGCCGAGACCGTGGGCGTGGAGCACCGGGCGGGCTACTACGACCGGGCCGGGTGCCTGCGCGACATGTTCCAGAACCACATGCTCCAGATGCTCACGCTCGTCGCGATGGAGCCCCCCGCGGGCATGGAGGCCGAGCCCTACCGCGACGAGAAGCTCAAGCTGATGCGCTCGATCCGGCCGTTCTCCCGGGACCCGGTGGTCCTCGACACCTGGATCGCCCGGGCGCAGTACGGGGCCGGCACGATCCTCGGCCGGCCCGTCCCCGGGTACCGGCAGGAGCCGGGGATCCCGCCGGAGTCGCAGACCGAGACGTACGTCGCCCTCAAGCTGATGATCGACAACTGGCGCTGGGCGGGCGTGCCCTTCTACCTGCGGTCGGGGAAGCGCCTGGCGCGCAAGGTCAGCGAGATCGCCGTGACGTTCAAGCCCGTCCCGCACTCGGTGTTCGGCCGCCTGGGCGCGGAGCACCTCGCCCCGAACGAGCTCGTCTTGACCGTCCAGCCCGAGGAGGGCATCTCGCTCACGATCGAGGCCAAGCACCCCGGCCCGAAGCTGTGCACGGGTTCGCTCACGCTGAACCTCGATTACCGGTCCGTGTTCGGCGAGGAACCGCCGGAGGCCTACGAACGGCTGCTGCTCGACGTGATGCTCGGCGACCAGATCCTGTTCGTCCGCAGCGACGGCGTCGAGGCGGCGTGGGGGATTCTCGACGTTCTGCTCGAGACCTGGAAAGAGGGGGAGCGCTGCGGGCAAGGGTGCGGGCTCGGTTACTACGAGGCGGGATCCTGGGGGCCGGGCGGCGCGGACGAGATTCTCGCGCTGGACGGGCGGGCCTGGCGCACCCCATGATGCCGACCCACCTCATGCCGGTCGAGTTCGTGATCGAGACGAAGCAGACGGTCGCGCTGTGCGGCTGCCGGCGCACGCAGAAGCCGCCGGACTGCGACAGATCCCACGCCCGGGTCGACTGACGTTAGAATCCCGACGGCGGGCGCCTCCCGGCGGAGGCTAGTCGCGCGGACGGAATCTTGACTTTTCAGGGTTCCGGGCCGGACAATCCTGCTCGAGCCGAATAATCCCGGTTTGATGGGAGACAAACATGCCATATCCGCAGATTGCCCGGACGTTCCTGGCGCTGCCCGGGCTCCTGCTTCTGTGCGCCGGGATCCTTGAAGCGCGGGCCGAAGAACCGGGCGGGCGCTCCACAACACCGCCGCCCGGCATGCTGAGGATCACCGGGTCCAGCACGATGTGCCCGATGATCGCCGCGATCGGCGAGAGGTTCCGCGCCGTGCATCCCGATCTCCGGGTCGACGTGCAGTGTGGAGGGTCGGACCGCGGCATCAAGGATATCCGGGAAGGCAACTCGGAGATCGGCATGATCTCCCGCGCCCTCAAGCCGGATGAGAAGGGTCTCTTCGGGTTCCCCATGGCCCGCGACGGGGTGAGCATCATTGTCAACCGGGCCAATCCACTCACGACCATTCCGGACCGGCAGATAGCCCGGATCTTCTCGGGAGAGATCGACACCTGGCGGACGATCAACGGGAACGACGCCCCGATTCGCGTAATCCTTCGCGAGAGCCAGAAACCGGTCACGGAGCTGTTCGAGAAGTACTTCGAGCTTGAGGGGCTCCTGAAGGGCGAGGTGGTGCCCGGCGACAACCCGGTCACCATCGCGGCCGTCGCCGCGGATCCCGCCGCGATCGGCTACGTTTCGTCGGGGGAGGCGGAGCGCAACGAGAAATCCGGCGTCGCGATCCGACGCGTCGCCGTGGGCGGGGTGATCCCGACCGAGCGGAGCGTGATCACCGGGAACTACCCGCTCACCCGTCCCCTGAGCCTGGTCAGCAGGGAGCTCCCTGTCGGTGCGGTCAAGGATTTCATCAACTACTGTCTTTCCTCGAAAGTGGTGGACCTCATCGAGAGGTTCGATTACGTCCCGTATGAGGATTGACGCTGATCCTGCGGCACGTCGGCCAGAACGTGGCAGGATCCTCTCCGCGCTCAACCGGTTTTCCCTGAAAGCGCTGCTCATCGGCAGTGCCGGCCTGGTCGTCCTCTTTTGCACGCTGGTCGTCGTCTACGTCCGGGTCAACGAGGGGATAACGCTGCGCATGGCGGACAGCCTGATCAACAAGGACAATGTGATCTCGGACCTCTGCCTCAGGAGCAATGCCGCGATGATCGATGCCAGGAGGCTCGAGAAGGACTTTCTGCTGCACTACAGGGAATTCGGCTTCGACGAGGCGCGGTCGAGATACATCACGCGCCTGCTCATCGTGGTTGTCGACATGAAAGAGCACATGAGACGAATCCGGGACCTCGCGGGCGAACCGGAGACGGCGCAACTGACCCGCTCGGTCGAGAGCGCTCTCGACCGGTACCAGCAGGGGATCGAAGCGATGGTCGAGAAAAGCCGGGAGCGCGGCTATTCCGACTCCGGCGCGCACGGCGAGCATGGATGCCGAGGCGCGGGGGCTCGAGCGTCTGATCGAGGGGCTCGGCAACGACAGGCTCCTCGCGATGATTCGGACGGTGATTATCGCCGAGGAAGAATTTCTCGAGCGCGAGAGGGACGCGGACGCTCTCAGGTTCACGGCGGCGCTCGGGGACTTCAGCGCCGGCATCCGCGGGGCGCGCCTGCCCAACGAGATTCTGGTCGAGATCAACGAGCGCGCCGGGCGCTACGGCAGTTTCTTCGGGCAGTATGTGCGGACGACCGAGGAGTTGCGAGCGATCAAAAAGGAGTATCTCCGGGCGGTCCAGACCGTCGATCCGCTCCTCGAGAAGCTCTACGTCGGCTCGCTCGAGCGGGTCGCGGCGAAGCGGCGCGCGATCGAGCGAAGCGCGCGGCGCCTGAGCCTGCCGGTCATCGCGGTCGGCGGGGTCGTGCTGGTCGTGACGGCGCTGTTCTCTCTCGCGATCGCCGTCACCGTGTCGCGCTCGGTGGTCGAGAGCAAGGCCTTCGCCGAACGGATCGCCGCCGGCGACCTGGGCGGCCGGCTCGTGCTGGAGGGCCGCAACGAGTTCTTCACACTGGCGACTGCGCTCAACACCATGGCGCAAGTCGCTGCGCGAGGCCGCTGTCGCCAGGGAGAACAGCGCCGATGCGCTGCGGGAGTCCGAGGAGAAATACCGGTCCTTTGTCGAAACCAGCAGCGACTGGATCTGGGCAATCGATCTCGAGGGGAACCACACCTTCTCGAACGAGCAGGGTGCGGGACATCCTCGGGATCGAGCCGGCGGAGCTGCTGCAGGGCCTCCACGCTCGACCTGCTCCACCCCGAGGACGTCCCCCGGGTCAGGGAACTGCTCCGCACGAGCCGGTCCAGCGGGAGCGGGTGGCGCGGGATCGTTCTGCGGTGGCGTCACAAAGACGGGACCTACCGGTGGATCGAGTCCAATGCCGTGGCCGTGCGGGACGCCCAGGGCTGCCTCGTCGGTTTCAGGGGCGTCGATCGCGACATCACCGAACGCCGAAGGCTGGAGGCCGAACTGATCAAAACCCAGAAACTCGAAGCGATCGGGACGCTGGCCGGCGGCATCGCGCACGATTTCAACAACCTGCTGCAGGGACTGTTCGGGTATATCTCCCTGGCGAAAATGAACCTCGACCGGAGAGACAAGGCCGGGGAAATGCTCGAGCAGGCGGAAAAGGCGCTCTCGACCTGTCCGTGAACCTCACGACCCAGCTGCTGACGTTCGCGAAGGGCGGCCAGCCGCTCAAGAGGAGAATTGCGCTGCGGGCGATGCTGGAGGACCCGGTGAAGTTCGCGTTGAGCGGTTCGCGATCCGACTACCGGATTGCCGTCGACGAGGACCTGTGGACCGTGGATGCCGACGAGGGACAGCTGGGCCAGGTGATCCAGAATCTCGTGCTCAACGCCAGCGACGCGATGCCGCAGGGGGGCACGGTGGAGATCGCGGCGCGGAACGAGGTCATCGCGCCGGGGGAGAAGCCGCTGGCGCCCTCCGGGGGAGCCTATGTCAGGATCGACGTGAAGGATGCGGGCTACGGGATCTCCGAGCCGCACCTGACGCGGATCTTCGACCCCTATTTCACGACCAAGCAGCGGGGAAGCGGGCTGGGGTTGGCGACCTCCTATTCGATCGTCGCGAGCCACAACGGCTTTGTCGACGTGAGCTCCCGGCTCGGCGAGGGGAGCGTGTTCTCGGTGTATCTGCCGGCCTGCCCGGACGGGGAGAGCCAGGAGCCGGAGGCGGTCCTCACCACCGGCGCGGCGACGGCAAAGGTCCTGATCATGGACGACGACGACCTGGTGCGGGATGTCGCTGCAGGGATGGTGGCAGCGCTTGGCCACGAGGTGGCCAGCGCCTCGAGCGGCGAGGAGGCGATCGAGCTGTTCGTCCGGGCCCGGGAGGAGGGCCGGCCCTTCGACGTTGTGGTGCTCGACCTGACGGTCAGGAAGGGGATGGGGGGCGAAGAGGCGATCCTGCGGCTGCGCGAAATCGCTCCCGGCATCAGGGCCGTCGTGTCGAGCGGGTACTCGGATTCGGCGGTGTTGACCGACTATCGATCGCACGGATTCTCCGCCTGTCTGAGCAAACCCTATCAGATGGACGCCTTGAGGGCGTGCCTGCGCTCGCTCTTGAAACCGTCCTCCCCGGCCGGGGCAGGCGAATTCCGATCCTGATCCGCCCGATGTCCGGCGTGCCGACCGCGAGGCAGTCGGGGCTGCGGTACGTTTCGACGATGACCATCGGCAGCGGAAAGAGAAACTCTGGCGATCCGTGCGACGGCGTCAAGTTCCGGCAGGACACCGGCGCAAGCGCCCGCTCCTCCCGGTGAAGACAGCCGGCAGGCACTTGATCCGGGCCGGAGCGCATGCTACAAGCGCAGCACGATGAAGGATCGGCCCATCGTTCTCCGTGCCGAGGACCTCTGGAAGGAGTACCGCGACGGCGACGGGGCGGTCGTGGCGGCGCTGCGCGGGCTGCGGCTCGAAGTCGCCGCCGGCGAAGTGGTGACGCTGCTCGGCCGCAGCGGCTCCGGCAAGACGACGCTGCTGAACCTCCTCGCCGGCCTCGACCGCCCGACCCGGGGCCTTGTCGAAGTCGAGGGGGCCGACCTCGTCACGCTCGGCGAGCGGGGTCTGACGCTGCTGCGCCGGCGGCGGATCGGGTTTGTCTTCCAGTTCTTCAACCTGCTGCCGTCGCTCACCGCGCTGGAGAACGTGGCGCTCGCCCTCGAACTCGCCGGCCTCCCCGACGGCGGCCGCTCGCGGGACGCCTTGCGCGCCGTGGGCCTCGACGGGAAGGAGCGGCGCCGGCCGAACGAGCTCTCCGGCGGCGAGCAGCAGCGCGTGGCCGTCGCGCGCGCCCTCGTCAAGGGGCCCGCGGTGATCCTCGCCGACGAGCCGACCGGCAACCTCGACACGGCGACCGGGGATCTGGTGCTCGACCTGCTGAGCCGCCGCTGCCGCGAGGCCGGTGCCGCGCTGCTGATGGCAACGCACGCGCCGCTCGCCGCGCAGCGCGCGGACCGCGTCCTGCGCATGGTTGACGGGGCGCTGCTGCCCGCTGGACCCGACGGGTGAAGACGGTCACGCGCGCGTTCCTGCGGGAGCTGCTGCGCCATCGCGTGCTCGCCGCGCTCCAGATCTTCGGCGTGGCCTGCGGCGTGGCGGCTGCCGTCGGGATGTCGCTGTCGGCGCGCACCGCGCTTGCGAGCTTCGAACTGGCGGTCGCTTTTCTCCAGGGCGAGGCCACCCATTCCATCCAGAGGCCGGCGGGCCCGCTCGAGGAGACCTTGCTGCCGGCGCTCGCGCGCGACCCGGCGGTCAGAGCTCTGGCGCCGGTGCTCGACCGCCGCCTCCGGCTCGGCACCGGGGAGCTGGTCCGGCTCCTCGGTGTCGACCCCTTCCTCGACGCGGCGATGCGTCCCGGACTGTTCGACCGTGCCGCGGGTGGCGAGGGCGCCCGCGGGCGTTTCTTCGCGCTGCTCGGCGGTCCGCCGACGGTGCTCATGGAGCGCGGTCTCGCCGACTCGCTCGGTCTCGTCTCCGGTGCGACGCTCGAGACCGCCCGCGGCCGCTTGCTGCTCGCGGGCCTCTTCGCCAGCCCGACGGGCGAGCCGCTCGCCGTGATGGACATCGGGCAGGCCCAGCGCCTCCTGGGCGCCGCGGGCGTCGTGGACCGGGTCGACCTCATCCTCGACGACGAGGCCGGATTCCGGCGGCGCTGGGGCGCCGGGTTCCTCGTCCAGTCCGGACGCGAGCGGGCGCAGACGATGGCGGCGATGATCGGGGCCTTTCGCGTCAACCTGCAGTCCCTCTCGCTGCTCGCGCTGCTCGTCGGGGTGTTTCTCGTCTACAACACCGCGATGTTCGCCGTCGTGAGCAGGCGCCACGACGCCGGCGTGCTCCGGAGCCTCGGCGCCGGGCGCGGCGAGATCGCGGCGGCCTTCTGCGTCGAAGATCCTGCTGCTCGGGGTGGCCGGCGGGGCGCTCGGCGGGGCGCTCGGGTTCCTGCTCTCCCGCCTGCTCACCGCAACCGTCGGCGGCACGATCAGCACCCTCTATTTCTTTCTCCGTCCCGTCACCGCCGGCCTGGTCGTGGTGGATCCCCGCCGCGGGTGCTGCTCTCGGTTGCCTCGCCGGGCTGCTCGGTGCCCTGGTGCCGCTCGTCGCCCTCGCGCGGACCGTCCCCGTGCAACTGCTCGGGCGCCGCGCCCCGGTGCGGGAAGAGCACCGCAGCGCACGGGCGGCGGCGCTCGCGGGGTGCGCACTGGCCGCGGTGAGCCTCGGAGTCCTCGCCCTGCCCGGCGCGGGTGTCGCCGCTGGGTATCGCCGGGTCGTTCGGCGTCCTGCTCGGGCTCATCCTGTGCACCGGCGAGGCCCTCGTGCTCCTGGGGCCGGGCCTCGAGTTGCTGCTCACGCGCATCGGCGGCCTGCCGGGAAAGATGGCCGCGGGGTTCATCCGCCGCTCGCTCGGCCGGACCGCGGTCGCGACTGCGGCGTTCACGGTGGCCCTTTCGATGTCGATCGGGCTCGGCACGCTGATCGGGAGTTTCCGGCGCTCGCTCGACGATTGGATGGCGGGACAGATCAACGCCGACATCTACGTCGGCAAGGCGACCGAAGGCGTGATCCCCGAGGCGTTCGCCGAAGAACTGCGTGCGCTGCCCGGAGTCGCCGGGTCTGGACCTCTACCGTTACGTCCCGGTCCTTTTCCGCGGCCGGCCGGCGCACATCCAGTCCGTTGACGCGGCGGTGCTCCGTCGGTTCGCGCACTTCCGGTGGCTGCAGGGTGGCGACGAGCACTGGGAGGCGGTCCGGCGCGGGGCCGTGATCGTCACCGAGAGCTTCTCGCGCCGCTTCGGCGTCCGGGCGGGGGAGCGGATCGTGCTCGAGGGGCGCGAGGGCCCGCGCGCGTTTGTCGTCGAGGCGGTCTTCTACGACTACACGTCGGAGCACGGCGTGATCCTGATGGACCGGGGAACGTACCTGGATCTCTCCGGCGACCGCACCGTCAACACCATCGGCGTCTACCTCGAGCCGGGGCACCCGCAGCGCGCCGCGACGGTCGCCGCGATCCGGCGCCTGGCGGCCGGAGCCGGGCTACCCGGTACAGCTCCGCGAGGCCCTGCACCGCGGCATCCGCGAGGTCTTCGACGCGACGTTCGCCGTGACGCGCTCGCTGCGCCTGCTCGCGGTGATCACGGCGTTCTTCGGCATCGCGGGGGCGCTGCTGACGCTGTTCACCGAGCGCCGCCGCGAGTTCGGCGTCCTGCGGGCCCTCGGGTTCTCCTCCGGCCAGGTGGTCGGCGTGACGCTGCTCGAAGGGCTCGGCCTCGGACTCGCGAGCTTTGCGCTGAGCGCCGTCGCCGGGACGGTCGTCGCCGTGCTGCTCATCCGGGTGATCAACCTGCGCAGCTTCCACTGGACGGTCTTCTTCCACCCGGCGTGGGAAACCTACGGGGTCGCGGCCGCGCTCGCCGTCGCCGCGAGCCTCGCCGCCGCGGCGTACCCGGCGTGGCTCGTCTGGCGCACCTACCCCCAGATCCAACTCCGCGAGGAATGATGGGCAGAGCTGCCGTGTCCCACGAAGCTTTCCGGGCGCCGCCAGATTATTAGCTGGTGGGGATCGCCGGGTGCGCTGCTGCTGCTGCTGCGGCGGCGGGGGCCGCGGTCGCGGAGTGGGCCATCGCCGGCGGGACGCGCGCCTGGTCCTTCCCGCGCGACCACGGGGCCCACCCCGAGTACCGCACCGAGTGGTGGTACTTCACCGGGAATCTCGCCGCGGCCGACGGCCGGCGCTTCGGCTACCAGCTCACGTTCTTCCGCCAGGGGATCGTGCCGGTCGCGGCCGACCCCGGCAACCCCTGGTCGGTGCGCGATCTGCACCTTGCGCACTTCGCCCTCACCGACGTCCGGGAGGGGAGCTTCCGGTTCGGCGAGCGTGTGTCTCGCGCCGGGCCGGGGCTTGCCGGTGCTTCGCGCGACGGCCTGCGCGCCTGGGTCCTCGACTGGGCCGCCACCGCCGAGGGCGACGGTTTCTCGCTGAAAGCCCGCGAGGGCGCCGTCGCGATCGACCTCGCGCTGCGGCCGCGACGGGCGCCGGTGCTGCACGGTTCCGGGGGGCTGAGCCGCAAGGGCCCGGCCTCCGGCCAGGCGTCGTGGTACGTCTCCGTCACCGACCTGGAGACGACCGGCACCGTGCGGTCCGGCGAACGGCGTCGAGGTTTCGGTGCGCGGCGCGAGCTGGTTCGACCACGAGTTCGGCTCCGGTCAACTCGCCGCCGACCTCGCCGGCTGGGACTGGTTCGGCCTGCGCCTCTCCGACGGCCGCTCGCTGATGATCTATCGCCTCCGGCGCCGCGACGGTGCCGCCGCGCCCGCATCGTCCGGAACCCTTGTCGGTGCGGACGGGTCGGCGCGGCACCTCACCCGCGACGAGGTGGCGATCGAGCCGCTGGCGAGGTGGCTCAGCCCGCACAGCGGCGCCCGCTACCCGGCCCGGTGGCGGCTGCTGGTCCCCGCCGCGGGGCTCGCCCTCGAGCTCTCGCCGCTGCTCCCGGATCAGGAGCTGAGGACCGGGAGCTCGACCGGCGTCACCTACTGGGAAGGTGCGGTGGCCGGAGGTGGCACCGCGGCCGGGTCGCCGGTCAGCGTCGAGGGGTACGCCGAACTCACCGGGTACGCCGGGGGGATCGGAGGGCTTTTCTAGCAGTCAGAGTTTTCAGGAACTCTGCCGACCGTTCGCAGACTGCTGAAAACTCCCCTGCGGCGGCCGGGACAAAAGTATCCGAAAGAATGATAGAGTCGGGAGGCAGGGAATCGCAGCAATCACCGGTCCGGTGGTGCGAAAGCCGGAGCGGCCGCGCTGCACGGGGCGCAGAACGCAACCACGGCACGACAGGAGGGAACGGCAATGAAGATCGAGTTCGAAGGAACGCTGCTGAAGTTCCACCCGGAAAACCCGAGCGAAACCGCGCAGCTCGACCAGCTCTGGAAGATGATCATCGGCTGTGTCGCCGACGGCAAGAAGCTCGTGCCGGTCGGCCAGTACATCCCCGGGACCTCGGCGTCGGCCAACTTCCACATCGAGTAGCGGTCGGGGACGGTCCGGCGCGCAGGCGGATACCGTTACATCTGGTTCCGGATCATATACTCTTGTCCGCCGAGTTCAAACGAAACTGACAACAGGCACGGTGGCCATGACTGAGACGGTCCGGCAGCTCTACCTGCGGGTGAGCGACGATTTCGAGTACTGCTTCAACATCGCGGCGAGCGCCCCCCTCGCGCCGGCGGACATCGAGAAGCTGCGCCAGCTCCTCGGGGACGGATTCGTGTCGGCCTCGGTCGCCGACACCCCGCACCTCGGCGGCGATCGCGTCGTGGAGGTCGGCCCGCGGCTGAACTTCGCCACCGCCTGGTCGTCGAACCTCGTCTCGATCTGCCAGGCGATCGGCATCCCGCAGGTGACCCGCGTCGAGCGCTCGCGCCGCTTCCGCGTTCCCGCCGGGCGAGGACGCTGCGGGCCTTCGCCGCCGCGCACCACGACCGGATGACCGAGTGCGTCTACCCCGAGCCGCTGCGCACGTTCGAGACCGGCATCGTCCCCGAGGCGGTCTATCGAGATCCCGCTCAAGGAGCGGGGCCCCGACGCGCTCGCGCGAGATCCCCGGCATCTCGATGGACGACTGGGACCGCGCCTTCTACCACGACTACTTCGTGAACAAGCACGGCCGCAACCCGACGATCGTCGAGATCATGGACCTGAACAACGCGAACTCCGAGCACTCGCGGCACGGCTTCTTCCGCGGCCGGCAGGTGATCGACGGCGCGCCGCTGCCCGAGACGCTGATGGAGATCGTCAAGTCGACGCTCGCGGCGAACCCGGCCAACAGCATCATCGCGTTCAAGGACAACTCGAGCGGCATCGCGGGCCGCGACATCGAGACGATCTTCCCGGCCGAACCGGGCGGCCCCTCGCCGCTGGTTTCGCAGCGGGCGCGCTATCACGTGATCTTCACCGCCGAGACGCACAACTTCCCGACCGGCGTCGCCCCGTTCCCCGGCGCCGAGACCGGCACCGGCGGGCGCATCCGCGACGTGCAGGGCACGGGCCGCGGCGGGTTCGTCGTCGCGGGGACCGCCGCCTACTGCGTGGCGAACCTGCACATCCCCGGCTACGAGCAACCCTGGGAGACGCCGGACCTCGAGTACCCCGGCAACCTCGCGCGGGCGCTGGCGATCGAGATCGAGGCCTCCAACGGCGCCTCGGACTACGGCAACAAGTTCGGCGAGCCGCTGATCCAGGGGTTCACGCGCAGCTTCGACATGGTGCTGCCCGGCGGGCGAGCGCTGGGCCTACCTGAAGCCGATCATGTTCGCCGGCGGCATCGGCCAGATCGACGACCGGCACACCGCGAAGGCCGAGCCCGAGCGCGGGATGCGCATCCTGCAGGTCGGCGGGCCGGCCTACCGCGTCGGCTTCGGCGGCGGGGCGGCCTCGTCGCATGCTGCAGGGGGAGAACGTCGCGGAGCTGGACTTCAACGCGGTGCAGCGCGGCGACGCCGAGATGGAGCAGAAGATGAACCGCGTGATCCGCGCCTGCAACGAGATGGGCGCGGGCTCGCTGATCGAGGTCATCCACGACCAGGGCGCGGGGGGGCCGGGCAACGTCCTGAAGGAGCTGGTCGAGACAGACCGGCGGGCGCATCGACATCCGGCGCATCCGCGTGGGCGACCCGACGATGAGCGTGCTGGAGATCTGGGTGGCCGAGTACCAGGAGCGCAACGGCCTGCTGGTGCGCGCCGAGAACATGCCGCGCTTCGAGGCGATCTGCGAGCGCGAGAAGGTCGGCTGCGAGAACCTCGGGGAGGTCACCGGCGATCGGCGTTTCGTGGTCGAGGACTCCCGCGACGGCTCGACGCCGGAGGATCTGGACCTGGCCGAGGTGCTCGGCAACATCCCGCAGAAGACCTTCGAGGACCGGCGGATCGAGCCGGGGCTCGCGCCGCTGACGCTGCCGGCCGGTCTGACGGTGCGCGCCGCGCTCGAGCGGGTGCTGCGGCTGCTCGCGGTGGGCTCCAAGCGCTTCCTGACGAACAAGGTGGACCGCAGCGTGACCGGGCCTGATCGCGCGCCAGCAGTGCTGCGGGCCGCTGCAGGCCACGGTTGCGGACGTTGCGGTGATCGCCCAGAGCCACTTCGGGACGAGCGGCGCCGCCACCGCGATCGGGGAGCAGCCGATCAAGCTGCTCGTCTCCCCGGCGGCGGGGGCGCGCATGGCCGTGGGCGAGGCGCTGACGAACCTGGTCTGGGCGAAGATCGACGGGATCGAGAGCGTCAAGTGCTCGGGCAACTGGATGTGGGCGCCGAAGCTCCCCGGCGAGGGGGCGGCGATGTGCGACGCGGCGCTGGCGATGCGCGACGCGATGGTCGCCCTCGGGATCGCGATCGACGGCGGCAAGGACAGCCTCTCGATGGCGACGCGGGTCGGGCGAGGCGACGGTGAAGTCCCCCCGGCAGCTGGTGATCTCGGCCTACGCGACGATGGCGGACATCACGAAGGTCGTGACGCCGGATCTGAAGGCGCCCGGGGAGAGCGTGCTGCTGCTGATCGATCTCGCGCCGGGCGGAGGCCGGCTCGGCGGCTCGGCGCTGGCGCAGGTCTACGGGCAGCTCGGGAACGAGTCGCCGGACATGGACGACCCGGCGCTCGTGCGGCGGGCGTTCGGGGCGGTGCAGGAGCTGATCGACAAGGATCTCGTGCTCGCCGGTCACGACGTGAGCGACGGCGGCCTGGTCACGACGCTGCTGGAGATGGCGTTCTCGGGCAACTGCGGGATCGACGTTGACCTGGCAGTGGACGGGAAATCCCGGACGGAGGCGTCGGCCTGTCGCTGCGGACCCCATCGTGCTCACTTCGTTCCGCCGAGGAGACCTGCTCGCGCCCCCCTCCAGCCGATGACGATCCCCTCGCGGTGCTTTTCGCCGAGGAACTCGGTCTTGTCATCGAGTGCCGTGCCGCCGATGCCGCCGTGATCTGCCGAGAGCTGACCAGGGCCGACGTGCCCTGCGCGCTCATCGGGCGGACCCGCAAGGAGAAGAGCCGTCGCCGTCCGCGTCGACGGCGCCGAAGTCCTCGCCGAGGACATGCGCGTCCTGCGCGCCATCTGGGAGGAGACGAGCTACCGGCTCGAGCGGCTGCAGATGAATCCCGACTGCGCCGAGGCCGAGCGTCGGGCCATCTTTGACCGCACGGGGCCGGCCTACCACCTGCCGTTCACGCCGCAACCGACCGCGCCGGCGGTGCTCGCGTCGGCCCGCAAGCCCAAGGTCGCCATCCTGCGCGAGGAGGGGAGCAACTCCGACCGCGAGATGGCGGGCGCCTTCCACGCCGCCGGGTTCGAGCCCTGGGACGTGACGATGACCGACCTGCTCTGCCGGGCGCGTGAGCCTCGAGGGCTTCCGGGGTCTCGCCGCGGTCGGCGGCTTCTCGTACGCCGACGTGCCCGAGAGCGCCAAGGGCTGGGCCGCGACGATCCGCTTCAACGAGCGGCTGGCGAAGATGTTCGACGCGTTTTACGCGCGGGAAGACACCTTCAGCCTCGGGATCTGCAACGGCTGCCAGCTCTTCGGGCTGCTCGGCTGGGTGCCGTGGCGGGGGATCGCGCCCGAGGTGCAGCCGCGCTTCGTGCACAACGCCTCGGGGCGCTTCGAGTCGCGCTGGGCGACGGTCAAGGTCCTCCCCAGCCGCTCGGTGCTGCTGCGCGGCATGGAGGGGCTGGTCTTCGGCATCCCGGTGGCGCACGGGGAGGGGCGGCTGATCTTCCCGGACGCGGCGATCCACGCAAAGGTGCTCGACGAGGGGCTCGCGGCGGTCGCCTTCGTCGACGACGACGGCCGACCGACCGAGCAGTACCCCTTCAACCCGAACGGCTCCCCCGGCGGGATCACCGCGCTGACGACACCCGACGGCCGCCACCTCGCGATGATGCCGCACCCCGAGCGCTGTTTCCTCCCCTGGCAGGCGCACTGGCTGCCCGAGCACCTGCGCCGCACCCTCGCCGCCTCGCCGTGGCTGAGGATCTTCCAGAATGCGCGGGAGTGGTGCCGGGAGAGCGAAGGACCTGACGGACAGCCGATGAAGTGGTCGGCATCCGTCGAAATCCTCAGCTGATGTGATGCGCGATCAGCAGAGGTTCCCGCTGAGACTGAGGATTTCGCCGTGACGTGGACAGAGTTCCGAGTGTCTGATTGCAGACGCGATGCGGGTAGAGTCAGGCGAGCACGAGTACGTCAGATCGGCACCGATCTCATCACGCTGGATTGCATCGAAAGGAGGTCCTGGTGAAAAAGGTCGTTGTCCTTTCCCTGCTCGCCCTTTTGGGAGCCGCGATCGCCGTGAACGCGCCCCCGGCCGCGGCAACGGACATCTCGCTCGAGTCGCGGACGTATGTCCCCGCGCGCGGCACCGACGGGGAGAACACCCACGTGCTGCTCTACGAATACCTGACGCTTCGACGCCGAGGACCTGGTGCAGCCGGGCGTGTACCTGCGGGTCGGCGGCTGGGGCAGGACCGACCTGGCCGACGAAACCTTCGGGCAAACGACCAACAGCGAACTTCAGTACGCCTTCCTCGGCTGGCGCGCGCCGCAGCTCAACGCCGAGGCCCGCGTCGGGCGCCTGTCGCTCACCGCCGGGGTGGCGCGCAATGAGGTCTTCGACGGGCTGCTTCTCGGCAGCGACTTGCCGGCCGGGTTCGACGTGACCCTCTACGGCGGCATTCCCGTCGAGATCGGCGAAGAGGGCCGTTCCGAGGACATCCTGTACGGCGGCCGCGTCTCCCAGGGCCGCGCCGGGCTCTATCGCCTCGGCGCCTCCTACCTCAAGGAGCAGAATGACGGGGACGACGTGCGCGAGGAGGCCGGGGCGGACCTCTTCGTCGCCCCGCTGCCGCTCGTCGGAGCTGACGGGCACCTCCCTCTACAACGTGGCCGACAAGAAATGGGCCCGCCACGACTACCGTCTCGTGCTCGGCCCGTTCGCCAAGAGGGTGCGGCTCACGACATCCTGGTCGTCCACCGACTACGTCGCCTACTTCACGGAACCGATGAACCACGCCATGCTGCCGGTCGAAGACACGAAGCTCGACAAGCTCGGCGGCGAGCTCGAGGTCGTCCTCGGCCTCGGTTTCACCGTCACCGCCGAATATGTCTCGTTCAGCGCCTCGGAAGGCGAAAACGACGGCAACGTGTACGGCGCCCGGCTCGCCTGGGCCGGTTCGGGCATCTCGGCCGGCGCGGGTTACCGGCAGGTGCACGGCGAGGCCGTGGAGGATCGCTACCAGGAGATCAGCGCTCACGCGGCGACGGCCTTCGGGCCCGTCGACGTTGTCGTGAGCGCCCAGCACCTGGCGTACGAAGCCGAGATCAACGGCGAGAAGAACGCAACGACCGGGAAAGTCGGGCTGAGCTACCCCGCGAGCAAGTCCCTCGAGCTCTCGGCGTCGGCCGAGTTCGGGAAGACCCCCGAATACGACCGTGAACTCAAGGGGTTCCTCGCCGTGCTCTGGCGCTACGACGCCTCGATCAAGAAAGGAGGCACCAAGTGATGACCCGATCCGCCATGACCGCCCTCGCGGCCGCGCTGCTGCTCGGCGTGGCGGGGCTCCTCGGGGCGTGCGCGGGGCCGAAGAGCACCGCTCTCGTCCACCCCGAGAAGGTGCAGGGCGCGCCCATCTGCTCTTCCTGCCACGATGCCGGCCAGCGCGGCCTCCGATCACGATGCGCGGTGGATGAAATCGCACGGCGCGGTCGCCGTCCGGGACCAGCGCACCTGCGAGATGTGCCACCAGGTCTCGTCCTGCGCCGATTGCCACGGCAACAAGGAGGAGATCAAGCCCTCCGACAAGCGGGTCGGACGCTTCGATGCGGCCACGCCGCACCAGGGCGATTACCTCACCCAGCACCGGGCCGACGGTCGCATGGATCCGGCATCCTGCTTCCCGTGCCACGGGCGCAAGAACGTGGGGAGGTGCGCCACATGTCACAAGTAAGACGGAGATCCGCGGTCTTCGCGGTCGGCTGCGCGCTTCTGGCGCTGCTCGCGGTCGGCTGCTCGAAAAAGAACGGCGTTGCGTTCGATCCGGACGCGGGGCACCCGGACGACTTCTTCCCGACGCACCCCGCGGAGTACCGGAATTCCGCAGGGGGGTGCGCCCCGTGCCACGGCACTGATCTGCTCGGCGGCATCTCGACGGTGAGCTGCTATTCGAGCTCCCGCGACGGTCAGGGTTGTCACGCGGACGGCCCCGGGGGCCACCCGGCCGGGTGGCGCGCGTTGCACTCGGCGGACCCCTCGAAGGCGGCGACGTGCGCCCCCTGCCACGACAACCCGTCCAACAACCTGGCGCCCAACTGCTTCGACAACAGCCTCTGTCATGGACCGAAATCCGGCCATCCCCCGGGCTGGCGGTCCGCCCACTCGGGGGCCGACCCGGCACAGGCCTCCTACTTGCGCCGGCTGCCACCAATCGAACCCCGGCACGCCCGGTTGCTTCAACAACACCCTCTGCCACGGCGCCAAGAGTGCGCACCCCGCGGGCTGGCGGCAGACCCACACGGGAACCGATCCGGGCCAGGCCTCCGCCTGCGCCAGATGCCACGACAACCCGTCCAACAACCTGCCTCCCAACTGCTTCAACAACAGCCTCTGCCACGGTTCGAAGGCCGGTCATCCTGCGGGCTGGTCGGCGGGGAACCAGCACGGTGCGGCGGCAAAGTCCGCCCCCGGAGGCTCGTCAGGGTTTCTGTACTGCGAGTCCTGCCACGGCTCGGGGCTGAACGGTGGGTCTTCCGGACAATCCTGTCTGGTTTCCGGCTGTCACGGCTGGGGGGCGCCGCACGCGAAAAGCGGCTGGGATGGCGGCAACTCGCGTCACCGCAGCACGAACGTCGGCAACGTTTCCGTGTGCGCGCAGTGCCACCCGGTCTCGGCGCCGTCGAGCGGTTCGACCTGCAGCCACAACGGCGGAGCCTGCCACGAGGATTGAACGGTTGATGCCCCGCAGCTCTCGACGAGGTTGAAGAACGGAGCCGGGCCATCGTGGCCCGGCTCCAGCTTTTATCGCATGGGGCTTGTGCCAATTCCGCGCCATTTCCGGCCATGCGCTTGATCGACGATTCGCGACGAGTGCCGACCGCCGCACGGTGGACGGAACAACGTCGGTCGATGGTCTATAATGAACGGATGCGCCACACGATCCGCACGTTTCTCCTCACGGCTTTCATCGCCGGTGCCGTGGCGGTGGCCCCTGCCGCCGACAGCGCAAAACCGTCCGCCGCCGCGATCGAGTTTGTCATGCCCGCGGCAGGTGCGTTCATCCCCTCCGGCACGGTGATCGTGGCCGGGCGGCTTCCCGAGGGCGCCGGGTTCGTGAACCTGCTCCTCGACGGCGCCCCGGTGGCCGACATCACCCGCAGCGGTCGGACTTTCTCGGCAAACCTCACCCCGGGCCCGGGCCCGCACACGCTGGAGGCGCGGGCCGGGGACCTCGACGCGCGCCTCCTCTTCACCTCCGGATCCGGCGGGCGCGGCCGGACCCCCTACCGCTACCACGTCCCCGTGCTGGAGGGTCGCTGCGCCGAGTGCCATGCCGGGGTGCGCCGCCCGGCCGCGAACGCGGAATCTGAAACCTGTAAAACCTGCCACCGCAAGCTGGCGACGATCTTCCCCTATGTGCACGGCCCGCTCGCCGCCGGCAAGTGCGTCGTCTGCCACGAGCCCCACGGGTCGAGCTGGCCCTCGCTGACCATCGCCGACGCCAGGACCATGTGCACCACCTGCCACGACCAGCCCGGGAGTCTCGATCATGTCGAAAAGGCGCGCAGCCGGGTCTGCTATCTCTGCCACAACCCGCACGCGAGCATGAACAAGAAATTCCTCTACGACATCGTCAAGTGAGGGCGCGGTGAATCGCTCGCTCCTTGAATCCGTGGGGCGCCTGCACGCCGCCGGCACGCTCACCGACGCCCAGGCCGCCTTCTTCGGCCGCATCGCGCGCGGCGAGCTGGTCTCCGTGCGCATCGAGCTCCAGATCGCCCTCTGGGCCGGGGTGACCATGGTCGCCGCCGGCGCCGGCCTGCTGGTCAAGGAGCGCCTGCTGCATCTCGGTCCGCTGACGATCGGCGCGGGCATTGGGCTCGCCGCGGCCCTCTGTCTCTGGTACATCGCACGCGTCGCACCTCCCTTCTCGTGGGGCCCGGTCGCCTCGCCGACGCTCGCTTTCGATTACGTCCTCCTCCTCGGGGTGCTGCTGATCGGCACCGATCTCGCCTATCTCGAGACGCAGTATCAAGCTCCTCGGCCCGAACTGGCCCTGGCACCTGCTCCTGCTCTCGCTGGTCCAGTTCGCCTTCGCCTTCCGCCACGATTCGCGCGCCGTGCTCTCCCTCGCGCTGGCGTCGTTCGCAGCCTGGCGCGGCGTCGCTCTTTCCTTTCCGGGCGGCGCGCTGTTCGGGAGGCACGAGGACGGCGATCCGCCTCAACGCGCTGGTCGTCGGCGCGCTCTTCATTGCCGCCGGGATTCTCACGAAGCGCGCCGGACGCAAGGCGCACTTCGAGCCGGCCTTCGGCAATCTCGGCCTGCTGCTGGTGCTCGGCGCGGCGGTCGCCGGCGCGTACGGGGGGTACGGCCACCTCGACGCGATCTGGTTCCCGACGCTCGCAATCGTCGCCGCGGCGACCGTCACGCTCGCCTACCGCGCCCGCCGCTCCGATTACTTCGCCCAGGGGGTCATCGCCGCCTATCTCGGCTTCCTGCGGCTGGCGGTCGAGCTTCATCTCGAGGTCGGGCTCTTCTACCTGGTGTCGGCGGGGAGCTTCGGCGTGCTCATCCTGATCCTCTGGGCGCACCGGCGCTTCAAGGAGGATCCGTGAGAGCGGCCTGGCGGGCGGCCGATCGCGCCGCCGAATTGCTGGCGGCGGCCCGCGGCTGGCGTACGGCGGGACTCATCGACGAGACCGCGTTCGGGGCGATCGTCGCCGAGCGGCTCTGCGGCCGGCCCTCGCCTCGGCCAGATCTGGCGCGTGCTGGTGTTCGTCTGCGTCGTGGTCGGGGTTTCGACCGCCACTGCGATCAGCTTCATCAGCTTCGGGCTGCGCGAGGCGGCCGGTGTCGGGGTCCTGCTGTTGATCCTCGGCATCGCCCTGGCGGCGGCCACCGACATCGTCATCGACCGCTGCTCGTTCCAGCCCACCGGGGCCGAGGCGGCGACCTCGCTGCTCTCCGTCGGCTATCTCTGCGCGGCGGCATTCGTGCTGCTCGACGATCAGCACCTGCGCGGTCACGCGGCGTTGCGTCTGACCTATCCCTGGTGCGCGGCGGTCTTCGCGCTGGCCGCGTGGCGCTGGGGCTTCCGCCTCTACGCCGGGGCGTCGGCCCTCTGCGTGCTGCTGCTGGCGGCCCAGTTCCCCGGCGCCCGTCCGCTTTGGATCGCGGTCGCCGCGCTCCTCGCGGCCTGGGCGACCGTGGCCCGCACAGCGCACGAACTCGCCCCATCCCACCGGGAGGGTCTGGATCTCGTGCGGTTTGTCGGCCTCGCGGCGATCTACGCCGCCGTCAATTACTACTCGGTCGACAAGGGCTTTCTCGAGGAGATCGGGCGCCTCGCCGGCGCCCCACGCCACCGGGCGGGTGAGATCAGCCTGCTGCTGGCCGGAGTCGGCTCGGCGCTCTATCCCTTGGCGATCCTCGCCTGGGGACTGCGCGCGCGCGACCGCGTCCTGATCGTCACGGGTCTCGTCGCCGCGGCGCTCTCGCTGGCGACTATCCGTTTTTACGTCCACGTCGCGCCGCTTTGGGCGGTGCTTGCCGCCTCGGGGGCGGCGCTCGCGGGGACGTCGCTGCTTCTGGAGCGGTGGCTGCGGTCGGGTCCTGCCGCCGAGCGTTTCGGTTTCACCGCGGCGCCGCTCTACGACGAGGGGCGCCGGGAGCGGTTGCTCCCTGTCGCGGCGGCGCTCGCAATGACCCCCGCGGCGCGTGTCCTCCCCGACGAGCGGCCCGGCGTCAGCGGCAGGGGCGGCGCGTTCGGCGGCGGCGGCGCGGACGGCTCGTTTTGACAGGCTGTACCGAGAGGCTGCAGAAGAGCCTCCCCAGGACGTCATGGTGAACCCTCCGGGCAGGCTCCGCGATGCAATCCGGTGACGCGGCAGCACATGGCTCGTGACATCTTTCACTTGACATCTGCCGCAATCCCGATTATCTACGATCGACTCGAAGATCAACCGGACTTGGGAGGAACGTGCACGATGCGCAGGATCTGCAGCTTCACGGCGACTACTGCCCTGCTGGTAGCGCTGGCGACAGCAACGGTCCCGACCGCCCTGGCGGAAGAGCTGGCCGCGAAGTTCAAGATCGGCGACAGGGCTCCCGATTTCACGCTTCAGGAGATCGGCGGGCGTCAGGTGCAGTTCTCGAGCGTCAACAAGGGCCAGGTCGTCCTCCTCGCCTTCTGGTCGTTGCGCTGTGGCGCCTGCCTGCAGGAGATCCCGTTTCTCGAGCAGCTCCACAAAAGCTACGGCGGCAAAGGGGTGACCGTGATCTCCGTTGTCATCGACGGCGTGGACGCCGCCGGCACGCGAACCATCATGCAGGAGGTGGGGGCCTCCCCGAGCTACCCGGTCCTCGTGGACCCGGATTTCACGGCTTCGGACACCTACACCACCTTCATTGTCCCGCACACCCTGGTCATCGACCGCGAGGGAATCATCCGCTACATCCACACCGGCTTCGAGCCGGGCACCGAGGAGCAGTACGAGGCGGCTCTCGTGAAGGCGCTCGAACTCTGATCCTCAGGGTGGCGTGACCTAACGCTGCCGCCAGATCCCGCCCGAGTGCGGTGAGCCGTCTTCAGCGTGGGCGGGGATCAACCCCGCCCCTACGCGGTATGGCCCGGTTTTATGCTACCCGTTGCGCTGCGCGAAGTCCTTCATGAACCCGATCAGCGCGTCGACGCCGGCCTCGGGCATGGCGTTGTAGATGCTGGCGCGCATGCCGCCGACGGAGCGGTGCCCCTTGAGGGTGACCAGTCCCGCTTTCTTGGCCTCCTTGAGGAACGTCTCGTCCAGCTCCGGCTTTGCCAGCGTGAACGGCACGTTCATCCAGGAGCGCGATGCCGACCTCGACCGGGTTCTTGTAGAAGCCCGACCCGTCGATCGCCGCGTAGAGCTTCTTCGCCTTGCGCTCGTTGATCGCGCCCATCGCCGCGAGGCCGCCGTTGCGCAGCAGCCAGTCGAAGACCAGGCCGGCGATGTACCAGGTGTAGGTCGGCGGCGTGTTGTACATCGACCCCTCGGCGGCGTGGATCTTGTAGTCGAGCATCGCCGGCGTGCCCTCGGGGGCCTTGCCGACCAGGTCCTCGCGGACGATCACCACGGCCATCCCGGCCGGGCCGATGTTTTTCTGCGCCCCGGCGTAGATCATGCCGAATTTCGAGACGTCGATCGGCCGGGAGAGGATCGTCGAGGACATGTCGGCGACCAGCGGGACGCTCCCCGTGGCCGGAACGTAGGGGAACTCGACGCCGCCGATCGTCTCGTTCGGGGTGTAGTGGACATAGGCGGCGCCGGGGTCGAGCTTGAGTTCGGCCGCGGCCGGCGCCCGCATGAACTTGTCGGCCTCGGTGGTCGCGGCGATCTTCGGGGTGCAGAACTTCTTGGCCTCGCTGATCGCTTTTTTCGACCAGGCGCCGGTGTTGACGTAGTCGGCGCTCTTTTTGCCCGCCAGCAGGTTCATCGGGATCATCGAGAACTGCTGGGAGGCGCCGCCCTGGAGGAAGAGCACCTTGTAGTTCGCGGGGATCGCCATCAGCGCGCGCAGGTCGGCCTCGGCCTTCTCCGCGATGGACATGTAGTCCTTGCCGCGGTGGCTCATCTCCATCACCGACATGCCCGAGCCGTTCCAGTCGAGCATCTCCCGCTGCGCCTGCTCCAGAACCTCCAGCGGAATCGCCGCCGGCCCCGCGCTGAAATTATAGACCCGACCCATGGACTGTCTCCTTTGCGACCGTTAACGTTGTTTCGGCGTCCGCACGACGCCGGCACCGATGAGGCGTTCCCTCCGACCGGTGGGGGATTCTCCAGAGAAAACCGGGGCTTGTCAACACCTCTGCAGTGGCGCGCTCACGGCTGCGCGACGGCCCTCGTCATGAGTTGGGCGAAGCGCTGCAGCAGGCCGGGATTGAAGCCTTTCCCCGAGTCCTTCTGCATGATGCCGATGATTTCGGTCATCTCCAGGCTGCGTCGATAGGGGCGGTGGCTGCGCAGGGCGTCGTAGAAATCGGCGATCGCGACGATCTGGCTCGCGGCGTGCTGGCGGCGTCCGCCGTCGCGCAGCACCGGGTAGCCCGAGGTGTCGTACTTGCGGTGATGCTCGAGCGCGACCAGGACCGCGAGCGGCGTCAGCCCCTCCACCCGGGCGAGATAGGCGGCGCCGTAGAGCGGGTGCCGCATGATCGTTCCGAACTCCTCGGTGGAGAGGGTCGCCCGGCTTGTGCAGGATCTCCTTGGCAATGAGCAGCTTGCCGACGTCGTGCAGCAGTGCCGCAATGCCGATCGCCTGCACGGACTCGTCCTTCAGGCCGAGGCTCTCGGTCAGGGCCATGGCCAGGATGGAGACGTTGATGGCGTGCGTGTAGGTGTGCTCGCTGTGCGTCTTGACCGGGCTGAGCAGCCGCAGCAGGTTCGCCCCGCGGCGGAACGTGAGGAGGAAGCTGGTCACGACCTCTTCGAGTCCTGCCAGGGGAAGCTCGCGGAAGGGGGAGACCTGCCCGTAGAGCGTCTCCACGCGCGCGAGCTGCTCCGCGTGGAAGGCGGCATCGACCAGGCCGGCGTCGCCGCCGGGCGCCGCCGCGCTCATCTCGACGCGACCCAGCCGGATGTGCGCGTAGCGCCCCGGGGGATCTTTTGTGGCGGCAATATCCGCGAAAAATCCCCGGATCTCCTCGGCGCTCACGCCCGGCAGGAACTCCACCCGCGAGATCCCCTTCGCGCCGAGCAGGCGCACGAGCTTGACCCCGTGCATCCCCGATTCGCGAAAGAGCGTGGTGTTGAACACGAGGTCGTCCTTGAGCACCATGATCGTGCACAACCCGTCGGGAAACTCGCCGAGCAGGGCTTGAACACGCTTGGCGGCGACCTCGACCGACTCGTGGTCGACCGAATAGAACCGCCCCTGCGAGATGCCGACGACCAGGTTCCAGATCAGGCCTCTGAACGTCGCGTCGTTCATCGCGCTTCCCCGGGGGGGCATTCCCCTGCGGCTCGAACGGCGGCGGCTTGCCATCGAGGCGCTTGAGCACCCTGCGGACCTCGTTGCGGAAGCTCTTGGTCTCGCCGGGAAAGAGGGAGATCCGCAGGGTCAGCAGCTCCCGCAAGGCTGCGGCCGCCTGGTCGCCGCCCAACTGTCCGATCGCTCGCACCACGCGCAGGCGCTGGCGGGCACCACCGCTGCCCGAAGGTTTCCTGATCAGCGCCACCAGGTCGGGGAGCAGTTCTTTCATGCCCATGGCGCCCGCCGCGGCGACGGCGGCATCGGCTACGCCCTCGCCAGGGTCGTGCAGGAGTACGCGCAACATCTCCGCGCCGGTCGCCTCTCCGGCCAGTACCAGGCAGCGGGCGCACTCGAGCCGCACCCGCGGGTCCGGGTCGCCGCCCAGGGGCTCCAGGAGCGCGGGGTCGAGCCGGGCGCCGCTTTCGGCGAGAACGTACAGCGTGTTGCGCCGCACGTGCCAGCGGCCGTCCCGGAGCCGCAGCGGCGCCTCCCGGACCGTGTGCTCGGCCAGACCGATGAGCAACTGCAGCAGCAGCCGGCGCAGGTGCATGCGCTCTTCGACGGCCAGAAAATCGAAGAGCGGCGGCACGATCGCCCGGCCGTAGAACGCGCAGATCATGGCCGCTCCGGCCCGGTCAGCCCGCCCGTGCCTGCGAAACGAATCCACGATGTCCGCGACGAATTCGGGCTCCCGGCAGAACTCGAGCACGGTGTGGACCAGGGAGGCGTGGAGGCCGCGCCGCTCGAGGTCTTCGAGCCGGGTCAGCTGCTCGAGCAGTTGCGCATACTGGCCGGACCTTGCCGATTGCTGCGCCAGCGCCGTGAAGGTCGTGCTGTACACGGCCTCATCCTCGAGGGTGATCAGGGCCGGCAGGGGACTTTCCAGCAGGGTGATCAGGGCGTTGGCCTGGCAGTAGCGGACATAATCCTCGTCCAGCTCGTGCGCGAGCTGCGAACTCTCCAGGTCCGGGGCAACGGCGGTCTGCACCTCGACGACTCTGCGGATCTCGGCCAGATAGGACTCCGGGGCGTGCTGGCGACTCTCGTCCTCCTTGAAGAGATTCGAGATCTCAGGGGAGAGCAAAACGTCGTCGACGTTGAGCCCGCCTCCGGGAAGCTGGTCGCCGGTGCGGGCAAATCGCGCGATGAGCGTGCCGAGCTCCGCGGGTAGCGCCACACGGGTCCGGTCGATCTCCGACATGAATTCGATGATGCTGTCCACGGACACGTCCTCGAGCGCCTGGCTCAAAGCGGCCTGGTCGTGCGAAAGAGACTTCACCGAGGCGGCCAGGAACTGCTGCTTGAGTTCCGGGCGCAACCCGGCGATGAACGTCATGAGCCGCTGAAGATCACCCCCCGAGACAGACTTGGCCGGCCCGCCGCGCAGGTAGGAGCTGACCACCGTGTCGTAGGACGCCTCGTGGGTGAGCGTGCTGCCGGCCTGGTTCATGAGGACGGCGAGCGTCCCGGGCTCGACGTTCTCGACGACGGCCTGGACCCCGTCCGCGGGGAGATTGCCGTCGAGCAGCGTCTTGATGTAGCGCTCGAGCAGGTATTCGTCCGCCCCGTTCTTTCCGGCCCGCTCTTCGGCGAAGCTGAAAGCGCGGTAGTCGATCGGCTCGATCACGATGTGCCGCAACCGGTACTCGGCGAGAATCTCCGGCAGCGTCTCGGAGGAGATGCCCGTCGCCTCCCGTGAAAGGAAACTGAGAAAATCGTACAGTTCTTCCCTGGTCACCCCCTTGATGAACGAAACCAGAGCGACGCTCATCCGGCTCAGCGCCAGCGCAAATTCGCGGTAGACGGGGTTTTTCGGGTCCAGGGGGCGCTCGTCGATGATCAGGGTGTCTTTCGCGACAGCGAGCGAGATTTCCGGCCGCACCTCGAACAGGTCGGCGAGGATCGCGGTGGTCTTGTCGAGGCTCAACTGGACGAGTTGATGCTCACGGGAGTACATCGAGAGAATGTGCCGCGCGATGTTCAGCTCGATGACGGCGCTGCTCAGGAGCGTTGCGTCGAGCGGCAGCCTGCTCATGGCCCGCACCCGTCGGGGCCGGGGCGGTGATCAGCGGCAGCCGCGGCGGGGACGAATCTCACATCTGTCCCCTCATCCGCTCCGAGATCTCCAGCGTGAGTTTCAGAATCGCCTCGGCGCGCTCCGCGGTCAGGCTGCCCAGGCCGCAGGAGGGCGTGATGATGCTCTGGCGCAGGATCGTGGCTCGCGGCACACCTTCGGCTGCGAGGCGCCCGATGCCGCCCTCGAGCCGCGCGATCAGCTCGTCCGCGGTGTCGGCGCCGGTTTCGGCGCCGGTGGGCACGATCCCCCACGCGAGCGCCCCGCCGCGGGCGAAAAACGCGCGGATCGCCGCGGGGTAGAGCAGCACCCGCTCGAGATAGCCGTAGGCGTCGAAGTTCACGATGTCGACCTTCGTGCCGAAGATCAGCGGCCAGTCGGCATTGCCGCAGCAGTGGATCCCCGCGATCCCGCCGCTCTCGTGGATCAGCTCGATGATCTCGTCCAGTTTTTCCGCAACCAGCTCCGGCGCGGCCGGGGAGAACGCGGAGCCCAGCGTCTCCATCGCCGGTTCGTCGAGGAAGATGATGACCGGCTTGCCGAAGACGCCCAGCCTCCGGATCTGCCAGGCCGCGTTCATCGCGAGCTTCTTGACCACGGCATCGTAGAGCTGCTCGTTGTGGATGATGTCCCGGCCCTGCTCGTCCTTGTAGGAGATCCCGGCGGTCAGCGGGCCGGTGACGTGGCCCTTGAGGAAGCGCGCCCGCACCGGCGGACTCTTCTCGAGCGCCCGCAGCAGCGCGGGGAACCCCGCGGCGTACTGCTCCGACAACCCGAAGAAGTCGTAGTCCCGCTCCAGGTAGCGCTCGAAGAACCGCTCGAGCTCCGGCGTGAGGTCGCGGGTCGTGTCGAATGAAAACCGCTCGCGCGCCTCGTCTCTCACGATGCCGGGCAGCGCCTCGCTGTACTGGCCGCCCATGTGCTCCTGGAAGCCGCGTTTCGGCAGCTGCGGCCAGATCGGCGCCTCGGGGAGGTAGCGCAGCGCCAGCGCGACGGCCGCGTCGGGGTCGGTCAACGGCAGGCTGCCGACGCCGGTGGCCAGGCAATTGAACTCGTGCGCCATGATGGACCGGTCCTTTCGTCAGGGTTGCTCCTGGCAGGGATTATAGCAGGGGCGTTCGATTCGTTTCAGCAACGAACCGGCCACTGTTTTTTCAGCCTCCCGTGTGCTAGGGTTGGCGCCGTTGCCGAATTCGTCGAAACCAACAAGGAGGCTGCCGATCATGTTTGAACACCTGCTTTTTCCCCGTCGCGCGCTGCTCGCTTCGGCGTTGGGGCTGGCGCTGCCGGCCGCGGCGTTTGCCCAGTGTCCCACCGCTGACCAGGTGGGCAAGCGGCTCCAGGACGTTTTCAAGCGTCCGATCGAGGTCAAGAAGGTCTCCCCGGCCCCGGTCAAGGGTCTCTGCGAGGTCCAGGTCAGCTTCCAGGGGCGGGCGAACGTGCTGTACACCGACGCCACGGGCGCCTATTTCGTCACCGGGCACATCATTGAAGCCGCAAGCGCCAGGGACCTCACCGAGGAGACGATCAGCGCGCTCAGCAGCCTCTCGTCCGAGGATATGAAGAAGGTCGACGCGCTCGTCGCCATCAGCGTCGGCACCAAGGGCCCGAACGTCTACTTTGCCACCGATCCGCTTTGACCGTACTGCAAGAGGGCCGGTGCGGCCCTCAAGGAGCTTGCGGACAAGGGCGAGATCCAGGTCAAGGTCTTGATGTTCCCGCTGCCGATGCACAAGGGCGCGCGCGAGCAGTGCGTGGCCGTGGTCTGCGACAAAAAGGGTTTCGAGGATCTCGACAACGGCTACAAGTCCGACAACCAGTGCGCGGATGGCGCCAGGCTGGTCGACGAGACCATTGCCCTGCTCTCGAGCAAGGGGATCACCGGGACGCCGACGTATCTCTTCCCCGACGGGCGGTTCCAGTCCGGCGTGCTCGAGCCGGACGCGCTGCGTCAGCGGCTGGGCCTCCCGGTGCCGGCTGCGGCGCCTGCAAAGAAATAGACACCGGCCGGCGACCCGGGCTACACGAGCTTGGCGAGCAGCTCCTCGAAGGCCTTGAGCGAGTAGGGCTTCGCGATGAAGGCCGCGAAGCCCGCGCCCGCCCAGTCGGTGACAGCCGGGTGGTCCGTGTAGCCGCTCGAGAGGGCGGCACGGACTCCGGGGTCGATCTGGCGCAGCCGCGCCAGCGTCTCCGGCCCGCCGCTCCCCCCGGGCACCGTCAGATCCAGGATGACGGCGTCGAAGCGCCTTCCCGAGTCGAGACCGATCTGGTACTGCACGATGGCCTCGGCCCCCGAGCGGCTCAGGGTTGCCGCGTAGCCGAGCCGTCGCACCGCGGCGCCGGCCATGTCCAGGACGAGCGGCTCGTCGTCCATGATGAGGATGCGGCCCCGTTGCGGCCCCGCAGGCAACAGCTCCGGTTCGGGCTCCCGTGAATCAGCCGGTTCACCGGCTGCGCGTTCCGGTTCCTGCTCGTCTTCATCCTCGGCCGACCGCGTCGCCTCCGGCAGGTACACCGCGATGGTCGTGCCCTCCCCGATGACCGAGACTGCGGTGATCGCGCCGCCGTGGTTGTGCACGATCGAATAGCTCACCGCGAGACCAAGTCCGCGCCCCTTGACGGAGCCCATCTCCTTGGTCGAAAAATAGGGGTCGAAGATGCGGTTGAGGTGCTCTTGAGCGATCCCGGTGCCGTGATCGGTGAACTCCAGGCGCAGGTAGCGGCCCGCCGGGAGCGCGGCGATCTCCACGCGCGCAAGCAGGATCGCGCAAGCGTCGACCTTCAGGGTCCCCCCCCCGGGCATCGCCTCGCGGGCGTTCTGGACGAAGTTGTGGATCACCTGGCGCATCTGTCCCTCGTCGAAATCCACGAGCGGGAGACCCTCGGCGATTGCCAGTTCGCAGGCGATGCTCGAGCCGGAGGCCGCGAACTGGACCGTCTCGCGCAGCATCCGGGCGATGTTGCCGACGCGCTTGACCGGCTGGCCGCCCTTGGAGAAGGTGATGAGCTGGCGGGTCAGATCGCCGGCGCGCAGCGCGGCCTCGGCGGCGTGGTCGAGGGCCTCGGCGACCTCCGGGTTCGACCCGGCGAAGAGGCGGACGAGGTCGAGGTTGCCGAGGATGATCGTCAGCAGGTTGTTGAAGTCGTGCGCGAGGCCGCCGGCGAGCACGCCCACCGACTCGAGCTTCTGGGTCCGCACGTGCTCCTCCTCGAGTTTTCTCTGGTCGGCGAGATCGCGGGTCAGGCCGATCATCGCGATCGGGCCGGCCCTCGGGGTTGCGCGCCAGGGACGCGGTGAGCCAGAGCAGGACCGGCTTGCCGTTGATCCCGGTGCCGGGGATCTCGCCGGACCAGCGTCCGGTGGTCCGCAGGGCCGGGAGGATGACGCTCTCGAGAACGGTCGGGTTCCGGTGCAACTGGCGGATGTTCAGGCCAATGACCTGGGCGGGGACCTGGCCCGACTGCTCGGCGGCGGCCGTGTTGCAGTAGACGATCCGTCCCTCGAGGTCGACGATGAAGATCCCCTCGGCCGCCCCCTCGACGGCGGCGGCGAAGAGGCTCAACCGCTCCTCGCTGCTCGTCCGCTCGGCGTCGGACCGCGTGCGCTGGGCGATCTCGAGCTCGAGGCTCTCGCGGTTCCGGACCAGATCGTGCCGCAGCGAGATCTGGCTCACGAGGTGCTTCTGGTGAAACCAGCGGACGAGGACGCCGCTGGCGAGAACGCAGAAGAACAAGGCCGTGTTGACGAAGAACAGTTCCGGCTCGCGAACGGTGTCCCAGAGGAGGATTGGCACGACGTAGACGACGAAGATGGTGCCCAGGCTCAGGGCGGCGAACCCCGCGCCCGTGGGGATCAGGCCCGAGACCACGACGGCGACCAGGATCAGGCCGATCAGGTAGGGGGAGTGGTAGCCGCCGAAGTCCAGGATCATCACCTCCAGGGCAATGACCGAGACCGACACGCCGAGGAATCCGAGCAGCTTCATGACGCCGCGCCGCTGGGTGCGGCGCATCGCGATGGCGGTCGCGACCAGGAGCGCCGCGACGCCGATCCGATAGCCGAGAAAGCGCACGGCGTGATCGGAAACGAAGAGGAAATCCAGCAGGGAGAGGCAGAGGAAGATGCCGGCGCCGAGGAGCGCCGTGCGCGCGGACCACTCCTGCAGGATCCTGTCGGTCTCCCGGTCGATGTAGGTCTGTTTATCTTCCACGGGGTCCCCGCGCTTCCCTCAGTCCCGGCGCAACCGTCCTGCCGACGAGCTACCCATGACCCGACATTCACTATACACAACCACCCCGGCGGCTGCACGACGCCGATGGGCCCTTTTCAACGGTCACAACGGTCGCGGAGAGGGTGTTCAAAAGGGTTCAGATGCAAGGCGGGCGACAATCGGCGACTGAGGCGTGCTGGTGCACGCCGCAGGGAGTCGGGAGGAGCCCAACGCAGCAGATGAGCCCTTTTCAACGGTCACAACGGTCGCGGAGAGGGTGTTCAAAAGGGTTCAGATGCAAGGCGGGCGACAATCGGCGACTGAGGCGTGCTGGTGCACGCCGCAGGGAGTCGGGAGGAGCCCAACGCAGCAGATGAGCCCTTTTCAACGCCCGTAACGGTGAGGGAGGGGACCCCGTGGTCGAGGGCGACGCGGCCCTCGAGCACGAGCGGCCCGGTGTCGAGCGTGGCCTCGGTGCAGCGGGCGTAGGCGTCGGGGAAGAGCACCGCCTCGAAGGTGCCGGTGAGGTCCTCGAGGGAGAGGAACTTCATCCAGGCGCCGGCTTTCGTCGGGATGCGCTTGTACGAAATAGCGAGGCCGCGCATCCGCACGCGCCGCCCCGCGTGGCGGGCCATGTCGGCCGCGGCGATCAGCGGCGGGCCCGGCCCCGGTGCGCTGTTCTCGATCAGCTCCAGCGGGTGCCGCGTCACCATGAACCCGAAGATCTCCTCCTCCATCCGGCAGCGCTCGCGCAGGCCGTACTCCGGCAGGCGCGGCACGAGGTGGTCGAGCCCGCCGGCACCGGGGAACAGGTCCCCCCTCGCCCCTTGGGGGAGGTGGCCGGGGTGAGGGGTCGCACGAAACCGGCACGCCAGCCGCCAGAGCAACTCCGGCCGCGTCAGCTCGAAGCCGTCGCAGGCGCCGCCGCGCACGAGCAGTTCGAGTTCGGCGCGGCCGAGACTCGAGCGCGACAGCAGGTCCGAGAGGTTGGTGAAGGGGCCGCCCGCGCGCCGGGCCGCGAGCAGGGCTTCGATCGTCGCCTCGGCCAACCCGGCGAAGGCCATGAGCCCCATGCGGATCTCCCGCCCGCGCCCGACATAGTCGCGCTCGCTGTGGTTGACGTCGGGCAGCCGGATGCGCAGGCCCATCCGCCGCGACTCCGAGATGTAGGCGGCCGTCGCGTAGAAGCCCCCCTGGTTGGAGATCACCGCGGCCATGAACTCCGCCGGGTGGTGCGCCTTGAGATAGGCGACCTGCAGCGAGAGCAGGGCGTAGGAGGCGCTGTGCGCCTTGCAGAAGGCGTAGCCGGCGAAGCTTTCGATCTGCCGCCAGGTCTCCTGCGCGATGTCCTGCCCGACCCCGCCCGCCGCGCAGCCCGCGATGAAGCCGTCGCGCACCTTGGCCATCGCCTCGGGCGAGCGCAGCTTCCCGCTCATCGAGCGGCGCAGCGTGTCGGCCTGGCCGAGGCTCAGGCCGGCGAGCGCGTGCGCGACCCGCAGGACGTCCTCCTGGTAGATCATCACGCCGTGCGTCTCGCGCAGGACTTCCTCGAGCTTCGGGTGCAGGTACCAGGCCGCCGTCGCGTCCCTGCCGCTCCGGAGGCCCGCGCCTCCCGGGCGACGTGGTGGCGCCGGATGTACTCCTGCATCATCCCGCTCTCGGCGACGCCGGGGCGGATCACCGAGCTGGCGGCGGTCAGCTCCTCGAAGGTCTCGGTTTGCAGCTTGCACAGCAGCGAGCGCATCGCCGGCGACTCGATGTAGAAGCAGCCCATCGTGCGGCCCTCGCGCACGAGGCGTCGTGTCTCGGGGTCGTTGAGGATGACGCTCGCGCTCGTCCACCGGCGGCGCCGTGCCCGTGTGGCGCTCGACGGCGCGGACCGCGTCCTGGAGCACGCCGAGCGAGCGCTGCGAGAGCAGGTCGATCTTCACGAGACCGAGCTGCTCCACCGGCCCCATGTCGCACTGCGTCACGACGAGTCCCTTGGCGGCGCGCTCGAGCGGCAGGAAGTTCGTCAGCGGCTCGGGCGCGATCACGATCCCGCCGGCGTGCACCGAGAGGTGGCGCGGCAGCCCCTCGACGCGCTGCGCGATGGCCAGAACCTGCCGGAGGGTCTCGTCGGCCGCGGGCAGCGAGCGGCACTCGGGCACCGTCGCGGCGAGGTTCGTCAGATCGTGCGCGCCCCAGTGCGGGATGCGCTTGGTCAGCCGCGTCAGCTCGGCGTCGGGCAGGCCGTGCGCCTTGCCGACCTCGCGCACCGCCGCGCGCGGCCCGAACGTCACGTGCGTCGAGATCATCGCGACGCGCTCCGCGCCAAAGCGCTCGTAGACCCAGGCCAGCAGCCGGTCGCGGTCCTTCCACGAGAAATCCAGGTCGATGTCCGGGGGCGACGAGCGCTCGGGGTTCAGAAAGCGCTCGAAGAAGAGCCCGTGCGCGAGCGGGTCCACGTGCGTCAGGCCGAGGCAGTGCGAGACGAGGCTGTTGGCCGCCGAGCCGCGCCCGATCGTCCGCAGGCCCCAGGCGCGCGCCTGGGCGGCGATCTCGTCCACGACGAGGAAGTACGGCGAGAAGCCCTTCTCCTCGATGATCGAGAGTTCGTAGCGCAGCCGCTCGACCGCCGCGCGCGAGATCGGGCGATAGCGCTGCCGCAGCCCCTCGAAGCTCTTCTGCCAGAGGACGGAGAACGGCGTCTCGCCGGGCGGCAGGTGCGCCGCCGGGAAGCGCCAGCCCTCGAAGCCGATCGGGCAGGCGCACTCCTCGGCGATGCGGGCGGTCGCGTCGAGCGCCTCGGGCAGGTGCGCGAAGAGCGCGGCCATCTCCGCGGGCGATTTCAGGAAGTGCGCGGCGTGGGCGCGCGGCGGCGTCGACCACACGGTGCCGTTCTCGCCGACGGCGCGCAGCACGCGGTGTGTCGCGAACCCCTCGGGCGCGGCGAAGCGCACGGCGTTGGTCGCGACGAACGGCAGGCCGAGCGCGCGGCACGCGGCGAGCGTCGTCGCGGCAGCGGGAGGCGGCCGGTGCATTGCCGTCGTACACCAGTTCGCCGAAGAGCGTCCCGGCGGGCAGCAGCGGGGCGAGCGCGCGCAGCAGCGCCGGCGCGGTCGCGAGCACGACGACGGCCGCCGGCCTCGCCGGCGATCCCGGCGACGAGGCGCGCGAACGCCGAGCCCGATGGAGGAGGCCCCCCGTCCTTGCGCGTTGGAGGAGCTCGGTTGTCGTGCGGGAGGGGGTGAACCCCTCCCCTACATCCGGGGCGGGGCTGTGGGGCATGCTTGTGCGAGAAGGGATGAACGCCATCCCTGCCGCCGGTGCTGTTCGTAAGGGAGGGGTTGATCCCCTCCCGGAACGGTATCGTGCCCCCCTCCGGAGCGGGGTTGACCCTCGCTCGCGCTTCACCCTCGGAGTCCACCGTCCACTCCAGGTGCCGCCGCGTCACGATCCGGCACAGGGCCGGGTAACCGGCGCGCCCGCGCGCCAGCACGACCGCGCGCGGCCCCTCGGCGCTCCCGCCGTCGATCTCGGCCCCGAGAAGCGGCGCGATCCCGGCAGCCTTCGCCGCCGTGCAGAAAGGGACGGCCCCGTACAGCCCGTTCGTGTCGGTCAGCGCGAGCGCGGCGTACCCGAGTTCGGCCGCGCGCTCAACGAGCGCCGCCGGAGTGTCCACGCCGTCGTGGAACGAAAAACAGGAGTGGACGTGGAGATGAGAAAACGGTGCCATCGGCGATACGACATCGGCGCCGGGCGCGTCATCGCCTCAGTTCTTCAGCGCGCAAAACTTCCGGTGCTTTTTTCCGTACATTTTGGCTGCCGGAAATCGCTCGATGTTTCGCTTGACGCCCTGGTTGCTCATGCCGCGACCTCTTTCGGCAGCTTCGCAACCCCCTTGGTGTCGCCTGATCTCGATGATTTCTGCGGGACCATGCCAGCTGTCGTCATGACGCTTTTGTCATAGCCGAGGTCGCCAATTCCATGCTGTCGAAACCGTACTTCGTTCGTACACGGTCGACCGCTGGAAACAGCGACGCGAGGCGGGCGTCGCGCGCCGCGGTGAACAGGCCGAGCTGCTCGGAGCCCGCGCGCAGGCGCTCGAGGCTCACGCCGATCAGGCGCACGCGCACGCGGCGGCCGACAGCGCCGAACATCAGCTCGCGGGCGACGGCGAGCAGTTCCCCGTCACGGTCGCTCGCAACGATCCCGCGGCTGCGCGTGACGGTGCGGAAGTCCGAGTAGCGGACCTTGACCGTGACGCCCCCGGCCTTCATCCCGGCCCTGCGCAGCCGGTGCGCGGCCTTTTCGACGAGGTGGCAGATCGTGGCCTCGAGGACGACGGGGTCGGCGGTGTCCTCCTCGAAGGTGGTCTCGTGGCCGACGCTCTTGCGCTCGCCGCCCTCCGCGACCGGGGAGTCGGACTCGCCGCGCGCCTTGCGGGCCAGCTCCGGCCCCCACGAGCCGAGCGCCGCCTCGAGGACCTTCTCCGGGATCGAGGCCAGGTGCCCGATGCGGGTCACGCCGAGCCGCTCGAGCGTCGCGCCAGTGACCGGCCCGACGCCGGGGATCGCGCGCGCCGGCAGCGGCGCGAGGATCTCCGCCTCCGCGCCGTGGGGGATCCACATCACGCCGGCGGGCTTGGCCAGGCGCGAGCCGATCTTCGCGATCAGCTTGTTCGCGCCCAGGCCGGCCGACGACGGCAGCCCGAGCTCGGCGGCGACCTGGTTGCGGATCCGCCGCAGCAGCGGGAAGATCGCCCCGTGCAGCAGGTGGCAGCCGGAAAAATCCAGGTAGAACTCGTCGATCGACGCGGCCTCCACCCCGGGGGCGAAGCGCGCGAGGATCTCCCGCACCCGCTCGTGGTATTCACCGTAGAGGTGGTGGTGCCCGGGAGCGAAGATCAACCCCGGGCAGAGCTCCTTGGCCCGCCTCGAGGCCATCGCCGAGCGCACGCCGAAGCGTCGCGCCTCGTACGACGCGGAGGCCACGACGCCGCGTCCGTCCGGGTCGCCGCCGACGACGACCGGTTTGCCGGCGAGGGACGGGTCGAGCAGGCGCTCCACGGACACGAAGAAACAGTCCATGTCGAGGTGGGCGATCCAGCGGGGCATTGGCGTCAGCCTTGTGCGGAGCGGGCCTCGTTGAGACGGAAGGCGACCTGGGCCGCAAACCCGCGCAGGACGCGGGCGCCTTCACGCGGCGGCATGAGCGACCCCGGCAACTGGGCCGGCTCGTGCCGGATGCGCAGACGGATGCGACCCGGTGTGCGTTCGATCGTGCAGAATTTGTCGGTGCTCGTGGTGTTCATGGTGTTTCCTCCCGTGTCAGCCGTGCGGGTTCAGAACCTTTTCACGACGCCGATGACTTTCCCTGCGACCCTGAACTCCGGGTCCCCGTCCCAGACCCGGATCGGGTCGAGCGCCGGGTTCTCCGGCTGCAGGCGCCAGCTCCCCTCCTCGTGGAAGAGACGTTTCACGGTCGCCTCCCCGGCGACGTAGGCCACGCCGATCTCCCCCGAGGCGATCTGCTCCTGATGACGCACGACGACGAGGTCGCCGTCGTTGATGCCCGCGCCGATCATGCTCTCGCCGCTGACCTTGAGCAGAAATGTGCCCTCCCCCCGCCCGAACAGCTCGTTGAGATCGATGTAGCCCTCGAAGTTCTCCTCCGCGAGCACCGGCGTCCCGGCGGGGACCACGCCCAGAAGCGGCCAGCCGCGCGGTGCGGCGGCGGTGACGGCGCTCGCCCGCAGCGCGGGGGAGAGGCTGAGCGCCCGCGACTTCACACCCGTGCGCTTGAGAAACCCCTTGCGCTCGAGCGCCAGCACGTGGTCCCGCGCCGCGTTCGGCGAGGCGAGACCGAAACGCCCGGCGATCTCCTTGAGCGTGGGGGGAAAGCCCTCGTCGCGCACTCCCCCGACGATGAAGTCGAGAATTTCCTCCTGTCTCTTCGTCAACCCTTTCGCCATGTCGTTCCACCCTCCGTGGTGCCGAAACCTGTACACAATGTGCTGTCATAAATATACTGATAACTAATACAGTAGTCAAGGTGTTTGTGTCGCCTGTTTCGGTGCGGTGCGGGCGTTCCTGCTGGTGATCGCCGAGGGGCTCGGTCAGGCGGTGGAACTGGCGGCGCGGTCCGCGACCCGGTGAGACCTGCAAATCCCTCCCCGGGCTACGCGGACGAAGCGCGGGTCTTTCCGGCGATGTACGCTTCCTTGGCGCTCCTCGAGAGCGATTTGATGCGGTATTCCTTTTTCAGCGCGCTCGACTTGCCGCGACAGCCCTCGCGATACACCAGCACCACCGGCAGGCGGCTCCGGGTGTAGCGCGAGGCCGTGCCGCCGTTGTGCAGATCGATCCGGCGTTGAAGATCATTGGTGACGCCGGTGTACAGGGTGCCGTCCGCGCACTTCACGAGATAGAGACACCAGCCACGTTGCCGGGGTATGTCCGTCGGCACGGATCAACCCAGCAGGTGCTTGACGCTCCGGCCCAGCAGTTCCATGGAGCAGGGCTTCTCGATGTAGTCGTCGGCGCCCACTTCGAACCCCACGAGGCGGTCGGATTGGGAGTTCTTGCCGGTGACCATGATGATTTTTATGTCCTTGGTCCTTGGGTAACTCTTGAGTTTCTTGCAAATCGCCCGGCCGTCGAGCAGGGGCATCATCAGATCCAGAATGATGAGTTCGGGCACCTCGGCGATCGCCATGGCGAGGGTATCGGCGCCGTCATAGGCGTGGAGATACTCGAATTCGTCGCCGAAGAAGCCGGTGTAGATCTCGTGCGAATAGTGGCTGTCGTCGGCGATGAGCATCTTTTTTTTCGGCATATGTACTCCGTTCGCTTCCTCGAGTAACGCCCGGGCACGAACGATCGTCACGGCCCAGCTCGCTCCTGTACTGCCGAGTACCACCTGACGGGCTTGTACACTCCTGACGAACTTGATTCTCCAGACTCGGCCGATACTTGTCAAGGCGTCAGCGCCGCCGCTGCACGTACACATCCGGGCCGCGCCGCTATAGAATGTGCCGCGCACACTAGCGGGAGGGTCGTTGCCGATGACGCAGGACACGCAGCAGCGCTGGAGCATAGACGAACTGTTTCCCGGGGGGCCCGCGGCCCTCGACGGCGGAATCGCCAGGCTGGAGGGGGTCGTCGCGCGCATCGAGGGGATGCGGCCGCTTCTCGCGCCCGGGATCGCCCCGGACGATTTCGCGCGGCTGCTCACGGCCGTGGAGGAGTTCGCGCGCGCGGCGAGCGAGCTTCAGGGTTACGCCGAACTCTGGTTTTCCAGCGACCTGCTCCGGCAGGAGGCGCAGGCTTTTCTCGGGCGCGTCGAGCAGGTCGTCGCGGACCTCCACAATCGCGTGCTGTTCTTCAGCCTGTGGTGGCGGGCGCTCGATGACGGCAATGCCGCGCGGCTGACGGCGTGCGCCGGCGACCTGCGCTACTACTTGGTCAAGGAGCGCCTGATGAGCCGGCACTCGCTCAGCGAGCCCGAGGAGCAGGTGGTCAACCTCAAGGACGTCAACGGCGTGCACGCGCTGATCAAGGTCTACGACCTGATCACCAACAAGTTCTCCTTCGCGCTCGAGGCGGACGGCGAGACCAGGACCCTGACCCGCGATGCGCTGGCCGCGTACGTGCGCCATCCGTCGGCCAGGACCAGGGAGGCGGCGTACCGCGAGCAGTACCGGGTGTACGGCGCCGAGACGGCCGTGCTCGGGCAGATCTACGTCAACCGCGTGCGCGACTGGGCGGGCGAGAATCTCTCCCTGCGCTCCTTCGGCGCGCCGATCGACGTGCGCAACCTGGCCAACGACCTCCCGGGGGAGGTGGTCTCGACGCTGCTGGGTGTCTGCGAGGAGGAGGCCCCCGTCTTTCAGCGCTACTTCGGGCTCAAGGCGGGGTGGCTCGGGACGGACCGTCTCAGACGCTTCGACCTCTACGCCCCGGTGAGCGGGAAGGCCGAGCGCAGGATTCCGCTCGACGAGGCCGTGGAGACGGTCATGGAAGGGTTCTCGCGGTTTTCGGGGGAGGCGGCGAGCCTCGCCCGCCGCGTCTTCGCGTCGCGGCACATCGACAGCGGGGTCAGGCCCGGCAAGCGGGGCGGGGCGTTCTGCTACAGCGTCGCCCCGGAGCGCGACCCCTGGGTGTTGATCAACTACACCGGCGAGCCGCGCGAGGTCGCCACGCTCGCGCACGAGCTCGGCCACGCCATCCACTCGTTGCTGGCCCGCGAGCATTCCGTGCTCACGTTCCAGGCGCCGCTGCCGCTGGCCGAGACCGCGTCCGTCTTCTCCGAGATGCTCCTGACCGACCTGCTGCTCGAGCGCGAGACGGACGCCGCTACCCGGCGCGACATGATCGCCGCGAAAATCGACGACATGTACGCCACGGTGCTGCGCCAGGCGTTCTTCGTGCTGTTCGAGCGTCGGGCGCACCGGATGGCGGCGCAGGGCGCCACGGTCGAGGAGATGAGCGCCGCCTACCTGGAGAATCTGCGGATGCAGTTCGGCGATTCGATCGAGGTCGACGGGATCTTCCGGCACGAGTGGATCACCATCCCGCACATCTACCACGTCCCGTTCTACTGCTACGCCTACAGTTTCGGAATGCTGCTCTCGCTCTCGCTCTACCGGCGCTACAAAGAGGAGGGCGCTGGCTTCGTGCCAGGATTCCTGCGCCTGCTCGCCCACGGCGGATCGGCGTCCCCGGAGGCGATCCTCGCGGAGGCGGGCGTGGACATGCGCGACCCCGGGTTCTGGCGCGGCGGGTTCAGGGTCATCGAGGAGATGATCGCGCAGGTGTAGGCAGGATCAGGCAGGTTGCGGAAAAACCTGAAACGGGCAGGCTGGTCAAAAAGGTCCGGCTGCCTGTCCGCTCAGCTCCCGACGCAGATGATCCCCGTCGGGGCCCCGGTGAGGGAGCGCCCGCCCTCCGGGGTGACCTCGAACGTGTTCTCGAGGCCCACCATGCCGAACCCGGGGATGCCGATCTTGGGCTCCACGGCGATCGTCATCCCCTCCTCGAGAGGGGCGTCGAAGCCCTTGGTGAGCACCGGGGTCTCATCGAGCGCGAGGCCGATGCCGTGGCCGACAAAGCCCACCTGGTTGCCGCCGAGCGCCATGAAACCCTCGGCCAGCCCCTCGCGCCCGGCCCACGCGAAGCAGTGCGCCGCGAGCGCCGAGGGGATGCCCCCGGGGCGCAGACGCTCCGCGCACCACTCCTGCACCTGCACGCAGAACTCGTGAGCCCGGACGGCCGCCGCGGGGATCTGCGACGCGCTACCCCCGAAGTAGACCTGGGTCTTGTCCGTGTGGTAGCCCTCGACCACGAAGCCGGCGTCCACCACGAGCGGCTCGCCCGGGTGCCACTTTGTACCGGCGTGGCCGAGGTGCGGCATCGACGGGTGCTCGCCGCGCAGGCCGACCGGCCCGTTGAAGGCCACGGGGTGATTGCCGTGCACGCCGGCTGCCACGAGCGCAAGGAAGGCCGAGTCGCCGCTGTTCTCCATCCGGGGCACCCCGAGGTTCCCGAGTTCCCAGAGCACCTCCGAGAGGCGCCCGGCGATCTCGCGCTCGCTCATGCCGGGGCGGATGCGCGCCGGGAGCAGCTCGCCGAGGGCGCGGCCGTGCGCCGCGCCGGCCCGGCGCATCCGCTCGAGTTCCCAGGGCGATTTCACTTCCCGCGCCGCCGCGAGCGCCCGGTCCCCCGGGACGAGCGCGGTCCCGGCAAGGTGCGCGCGCACGATATCGCCGAGGGCCCAGGAGATGCCGCCGGTCTCGGCGGCCGCCGTGGCGCCGAGGGGCGAGCCGACGCCGGCGAGGAGCCCCGGCACGTCGCGGTAGGAGCGGAAGGGGCTGATCCGGGAGAGGGACGACTCCAGGAGCGCCCGCTCGAACCCGCGCCGGCAGAGCAGTACCGGCTCCCCCTCGCGCGGCAGCCACAGCAGCCCCGTGGCGAGGGTGCCGGCGAGGTAGTAGATGTTGCGCGGGGAGAAAACCAGGAGCCCACCCGCCGCGGGGGCGACAACGGCCAGGGCCTCGCGGCAGCGACGATGCCGCCGCGTCAGCTCGGCGCCCGGGACGGCCTGGCAGGGGGAGGTCGTGGTTTCAATTTCCATCGTTCTCATTGTATCGCGCGCCGCCGGATCTGCGCGGTCGGAAAAATATTATCCGTGAGACGCCTTCCCCTGCCGCGCGGCGATCTTTTCGCGCACGATCCCGGCGTGCAGGCGAAAGTTGTAGAGCAGGTCCGAGTACGAGACCGGCGTGTGGGAGCGGTTCACGGCCTGCTCCATCCGGTCGATCTGGCGCAGGTAGTCCTCGGTGCGCCCTGGATCGAAACTCGTGTCGACCTGCTCTTCGAGGTAGCGCAGCTCACCGTAGCGGCGGTAGATGCGGGAGCGCACGCGCCACGAGTACAGCGCGGGGAGGATCTTGAAAACCGGCAGGAGCACTGCCACCAGCGGCAGCAGCATGACGAGCATGCGGTCGATGAACACCGCGGCCCAGAAGGGCAGGTAGCGCTGCAGGAAGGGTCGGCCGGACTTGTAGAAGCGGCGGGCTTCCTCGGGCACCAGCAGGTCGGTTCCGATCGGGGAGGGGAACTCTGCCGCGGTGTGGAAGAGGCCGGAACCGCCGTGAACACGCTCCGCGGCCTCGAGCAGGACGGTGATCAGGGCCGGGTGCAGATCTGCCCGCGCCACGAGGTTGGCCCGGCTGGCAAGGAGGCGCGTGTCCTGCGGGGGGATGTTTCGCGCCAGGTCCACGGCGCCTTCGGGCAGCGTCACCATGGCGAGGTGGGGGAAGCGCCGGGTGTATCCCTCGGCGCGCGCCAGGTCCATCAGCCGCACCCCCACGGCGCGCAGGAGTCGCTGGACGGTTTCGGACTGCGCGGCCGACGCCACGAGGACCGCATCCACCCGACCCGCGAGCAGCTCCTCGGCGGCCTCCCGGGTCGGCAGGTCGAGCAACTGCGTGGGTGGCCCTGTCATATCGTTGGCACCAAGCAGTTCCCTGGCGAGGACGTGCAGTCCGCTGCCCACGGGGCCGATGGCGATCCGGCGCCCGCGCAGCCCTTCCATCCGGTCCTGCTCCACTGTGTCCCGGTAGAACACCCACAGCGGCTCGAGGAAGACCACGCCGAGGCTGTCCAGGCCGGGGTGGCGCTCCGGGGTGGCCAGTCCGCCCTGCACGAGCGCGACGGAGACGTTTGCGCCCGGGTCCGCCAGCAGCCTGAGATTTTCCACGGATCCGGCGGTCTCGCGCACCTCGAGCGTGATGCTGCGCTCGGCGGCGATGCGTCGGTACTGCTCCCCGAAGGCGTGGTAGGCGCCGTCGGTCGCGCCGGTGGCTATCGTGATCCGGTTCGGCGGCGCGGGCTGCACGAACTGATAGGCCACCCAGAATGCCGCCACGATCAGCAGCGTTGCCGGGGCTCCGGCGGCCAGCAGGGCGCGAGGGGAGAACCTCATGCGGCCGTTCCCCCGGAGCCCACGGGCGATTTGTCCTGCTGTGCGCGGGCTGGCATGGAACTATCCTACCCTACTGTGCCTGCGGCAACAACGGACGGGCAGATTTGTGACCCCTTGCCGCCGGGCTAAATATTTAATTTGTACAGTGCCCCGATCATTCATCGGTGCTGTTAATAAAGAAGAATTTCACATTCCGCCCGGGAAAAGCTGAATAATAATTCTGTACAGATCATCCCTGGCTCAAGGGCGACTGTCACGCCAAGCGAGGCCCGATCTGCGATGCAACTAATTGATAATACATATAAATAACGCAATTATTGGTTTCGTGATCGGTATGGCACGATTGATGCTATCTCTAGGGACATAAACAACAAACCCGAAGGGGGTGAGCGGTCATGGCAACGATGGTGGGAACGATCAACATGGGGCGGCACGAGGAGGTCAAGGCTCTTTCCAGTGGGACCGCAGGGGTGAGTGTCGCGAAGAACGTCCTGCTCTTCTTCGCCGCGCCGTTCATCGGACTGGCGTACATCATCGCTCTCCCGTTCGTCGGCACGGTGGCCCTCATCAGGTTGGCTCTCCGGGCGCTGATCTGACGAGCGCGCCCGCAGCGCCTCTGCATTGTTCGGCTGGGCTCGCCCCCGGGCAGACGGGGGGCGAGCCCTCGCCTTTTTGCGATCGGCTAGGGTGCGGAGCGATACACCGAGAGATACACGTCGTCCGGCACGAGGCCGTGGCGCAGGGTCACCTTCGGGGAGAGCTCTTCCAGGGCAAAACTCAGCAGGGCCACCGGCTCCACATAGTGAAGCTCGACGTCATGCTGCGGGCTGCGAGCCGTGAGAAAATTGAGATGCAGCGATTCGCGGCACAGGCCGTACAGGGTCTTCGCCGTTTCGCGGTGGGACGCCGCGATGCCGCCGATCCGCAGGTTGAAAACTCCGCAGGCGACCACGACGTCGAAACGTCGCTCCCAGGGGGCCTCGTCGATATCGAGCGTCTGAAATTCAGCCTCCGGGTACTTGCGGCGAGCCAACGCCGTGAGCCCGGCGTTCACGTCGATGCCGCAGTAAGCACCGGGACCACCCCTCTCGCGGAGGAAGCCGAAGAAGTCCCCCTTGCCGCAGCCGAAATCGAGAAGGGATTTGCCTTCCAGGCCGCCGATGATTTCGTGAAAGGCCTCGTACCTTCGACGCTGTCCCGCGGGCGTCCAACGCACCGCCTGAGGTGTGTCGCCGTGGTCGCGCAAGTGGCGGTCGAAGAACGTCAGCAGTTCCTGCTTCCCGTAGGGATCCATGGCACACCGTTAGCCCTGTCCCGATGGTTTGTCAACCCGGGCCAGGGGTGTGTGCTCTCCATCGCCGATGCCGGGCACGTACCGGCCGTGGGCCCGGCCGTTGTGCGTCAGCAGCAGCCCTCTCGCTTTCAGATGAACCATTTTTCAGCGGAGGGGCAGAGCGATCGGCCTGGAGAGGAAATTGACGGGCAGGGGTTGTCTGATGGATAATCGCCGCGGCATGAAGGAATTCCTGCGGAGTTCGCGCCTGATCTTCCCGACGTCGCACCGGTTGCGCTCCATCGGCCTGAACCCGTTCACCCTCACCTTCTCCGGGGAGTACGAAGCGGCCTATCGGGAGAACTTTTTCCTCAAGTCCCTGCCGCAGATCCGGCTGGCAATCATCCTCGGCTTTCTGCTCTACAGCGTCTTCGGGCTGCTCGACGCGGTGCTGATACCCGAGAAGAAACACATGTTCTGGCTGTTGCGGTACGCCGTGGTCGACCCGGCCCTGGTTGCGGTGTTTTTCCTGAGCTTCTCCAGCCGCTACCGCGCGTTCTTTCAGCTCACGATGACGGGGTTGATGATCCTCGGCGGTCTGGTCATCATCGCGATGGTCGTTCTTGCCGGTCCGCCGGCGAGCTTCTCCTATTACGCCGGCCTGATCCTGATCTTCATCTGGGGTTACACCTTCATCCGGGTGCGCTTTATCTTCGCCACCGCGGCGGCCTGGTTTCTGGTGCTCATCTACGAGCTGGCCGCCGTCGCCACCGCGACGCCGTGGCCGATCCTCGTCAACAACAATTTCTTCTTCATCAGCGCCAACATCATCGGGATGTTCACCTGCTACTCGATCGAGTACTACGGGCGGCGGGACTTCTACCTCCAACGGCGGCTGGAGGAGGAAAAGGAGAAAGTCCACGCGGCCAACCGCGACCTTGAGCAGAAAGTGCAGGAGCGGACCCTCGAGCTCCAGGTGAAAAATGAGAACCTCCACCGCGAGATTGAAGAGCGGGAGAAGGCCGAGCGGGAGAAGCGGCTGCTCGAGGAGCGGCTCGCCAGCGCGGAGAAGATGGAAGCCATCGGGCGCCTGGCCGGCGGGGTGGCCCACGATCTGAACAACGTCTTGAACGCCATTGTGGCCTATCCCGACCTGATCCTGCTGCTGCTGCCCAAGGACAGCCCCACCCGCAAGCATGTCCTGACCATGCAGCAATCGGGGCTGAAGGCCGCGGCCATCGTCAGGGATCTTTTGACCCTCGCGCGGCGGGGGGTGACGGTCAAGGAGGTCACGAACATCAACGATATTGTCGCGGAGTATCTCAACTCGCCTGAATGCGAGAAACTGGGGTTCCATCACCCCAAGGTCAAGATCACCGCCGACCTCCTGCCCGACCTCTGGTGCGTCGAGGGCTCGCCGCACCATATCCGCAATTCCCTGATGAACCTCGTCTCGAATGCCGCCGAGGCTATCGATGGCCAGGGCGAGGTGGTTATCACCACGCTCAATCGCACCGTCTCCGGCCTCCGGAAAGGGGCGGACACCTTGCTTGCGGACGGCGACTACGTCCTCCTTGAGGTCGCGGACAACGGGCTCGGCCTCTCGGCTGAGGACTGCAAGAAGATCTTCGAGCCTTTTTACACGAAAAAGGCCATGGGCCGCAGCGGCACCGGCCTCGGGATGTCCGTGGTCTGGGGAACGGTGGAGGACCACCACGGCAAGATCGATGTGCAGAGCATCGAGGGGCAGGGCACCACGATTTCCCTTTCCATACCGCGCACCCTCAAGCTGCCGGGCAAGGAGCAGGAGTCGATCTCCGAACTTGAATTCATGGGAAATGCCGAAAGCATCCTCGTTGTGGACGATATTGCCGGCCAGCGGGAGATCGCCCGCGATCTGTTACAGAAACTCGGGTACCTCGTCGAGACAGCGGAGAGCGGGGAGATGGCGGTGGAGCACCTGAAGTCCCACCCGGTCGACCTGGTGATCCTGGACATGATCATGGACCCCGGGATCGACGGCCTCGACACCTATCGCCGGATCCTGGAGGCCCAACCCCGGACCAGGGCGATCATCGCCAGCGGCTTTTCAGAAACCGACCGGGTGCGGGAAACCATCCGTCTCGGCGCCGGGGCGTACATCATGAAACCCTACACGCTGCGCAAGATCGGCGCCGCGGTGCGGGCCGAACTGGGACGTCCCCGCGATAGTTAGCGGGGGACAGCGGCCTCAGCGCTCGGGCGAGACTTCCAGGAGCGTCACCAGACCGTCTGCGATCTGACCGACCTTGACCCGGGTTCCCGCCGGCAGCCCCTCGGCAAGCTCGGCCATCTCTTCGGACGAGCGGTAGATCAGGTTCCAATCGTGCCCGTACTCCATGTACACCCGATGCAGGTGGCCCGTGAGCGAGAGATTGGCGACGATGAGGTGCCCCCCGGGTCGGAGCAGGGAGAGGATCTGGCGGATGACAAAGGCGCTCGTCTTGCGGTCGAAGTAGTCGAAGAGCCCCGCGGCGTAGATCAGATCGTAGCGCTCGCCGATCTGCCGCCGGGCGACACGGCGCAGATAGTTCCCGATGTTCTGGTGCAGACAGCTGACCCGCATCCCGCAGCCGGTGCGGATGCGCCGCTCGGAGAGATTCTCGAGCGAGAACTGCAGCGCCTCGATCTCCTGGTCCAGGAGGCTCACCGAGAGACCGTCGGCGAGGGCGGGCGTTTCCTCGAGCAGGGCGTCGAACTCCAGCGCGGGACCGGAGGCGATGCTGAGGACCTGAAGCGCGGGATTGCGGACCAGTTCCGCGGCCAGCCGCTCCTTGAAATAGGTCGTCCGCTCCCGCACTGCCCGTGCGATCGGGATGGATGTCGAATATTTATTGAGTATCTTCCCAAAGAGGCTCGCGCCCTCGAAGCTGTCGCGGTGCACCAGGCGCATCATCTCGAAGTCGCCGGGGTAGCCTCTCGGCTTGAAATAGATGCGGTGATTGTAGGGAGCGGCAACGAACAGGGAGAGCAGGTTCTTTTGATAGTACTGTCGGTGCAGCCAGGCCTTATCCTCGCTGAGACCGAGCTCCGTCGCGTAGGAGTCCAGCCGTGTGACCTTCCCGTCCAGGCCGCTGAAAAAGAGCGGAAAGATCTCCTGCAGAAGTTGCTCGGGCTTTTCGCTCTCCGAGTCGAGGAGGGGGCTCTCCAGATAGTGCCGGAAGTCCTCCAGAAAGAACCGCAGATCCGCAACCATCGCCCTGAATGTGGCATCAACACTTTGATAGCTTTCATGCTGGGCGATGAGACTGGTGGTGCCTTCAAACGCGGTATTCAGCAGGTCGGCCTTCCGCACGGCGTCCAGGTCGATGGGAAGACCTCGCGGCTCGATGACGACCCGGGGCTTGCCCTTCCCCTCATGAGCGATCCGCCGGATCGTCGCCGAGCCCTCGAAAATCACCCTCTTTCCCGCCTGGATTCGGACACCGGAGAGGACGGCTCCGATTCGCAGCGAGAGCAGGTCCTCCGGCGTGCAGGCGAATGCGGCGCTGTATCTGGAAATGTCGGTCAGCTCGGAGCGGAACTCCTCCTCCGCGAGACGGAAGGTGATGTGAAATTCCTTGCCCTTTCCCGACCTCAGGCGCGGGGCCCTGAGGGTGTATTCCGTCCGCGGGGGGGTGCGCAACGCATCGCACAATTCCACGCCGATGCGGTAGATCTTCTCCCCCTCCTCCGAATTCGTCGGCTGGCAGGAGCGGGTGAAGCCGAAGTGCTTGGTCCGGAGCCGATCTTTGAGAATGATCGAAAACCGCAGGGGTGTCCCTTCAAGAAAGTACCCGTCCTCGCCGGGGACCAGGAAAGAAAGCCCCCGCTCGTCCTCTTCCAGAACACGATAGACGCTGGTCCGGAGCGGCCCATAGGAGTGCTCGATTTCGATGAAGACCGCTCCGGCCGGCTGCTCGGTGGTGCGGGGCGATGAACGCTTCTCCGTTATCGGTCGATCGCGCTCGTCGGCGCGGGGCATCGAGCGTATTTTCAGCATCTTTCCTCAGCACAGTGTCTGGTGCGTAACCATCCTATGCAATCTGCGCCCGCAATTCTCGTGAGAAAGAAGAGCTCTGTCAAGACGCCTGCTCATAGTGTTGACACTCTTCGGCTTCCGGGAGGATGAAGGAGCATCGGGGTTGTCGCTGTTCCCGTGCGTCCGGCCCTCCGGCGCCCTGACCGGGCTGCCGAATCTGTTGGCGTCGGCCAGCGTCTTGCCAACCGCGTTGATCAGCGGGCGGCCGGCGGCGTTGCCCCGGATGTAGACTTCGCCCCCCCTTGGCGCCGTACATGAAGGTCTGGCCGACATCCCCGCAGACCACGAACTTGCCGGCCTTCAAGATCTGACCGAGCCGGTCCTGCGCGTTGCCGTGGATCTGCATCTCCAGCCCGTCGCTGCCGGAGGCGGTGTCGTCGCCGGAGCGGTCGTGGAGGTCGATGCGCACGCCGCGGCGTATCGCTTGGCATGACCGGCATCATGCAGGAGCGGAGAGCGAAACATCGTGGCGTGGTTGGACAAAGTGTCATATATTGCCAAACCAGGGACGGGTTCGGTCCCCTCGTTGTACGCATCGTCCCCAGCTGAAGCGAAATGAAGAGAAGCGAATCACTATCAGCACGGTATCGAATAGGCGAACTGACACTAATCGGGTAGGCGTCTGGGGAGAGGAGGGTTCTACCGTGAGAAGGTTGCTCGACTGCAGGATCAGGAACTTGGTGGTGCGGGTCTTCGGCTTGGTTGCCTGTGTTGGATCGCTGGCGATTCAGCCATTTACCGTCAGCCCGGTCGTCGCAGCGTCCACCCTTCCGGCGCTGTGGACCGCCGGAGGTCTCTCGGCGGGCAACGACAGTGCCGGGCAGGCTGCCAGGATCGCCGCCGACGGCTCGGGCAACGTTGCCGTGGTGTCGGGGCCGGCTCTTGGGCGCAATCTGGCGGTCACGTCGTATACGGCCGGCGGGGCGCTGCGGTGGCAGCGCTCGGTCAGCCCTGTTTCAGGAACGTTTCGCGGGGATTGGGTCGTGGCGACACCGACCGGCGATTTCGCGGCGGTCGGCACCAACGTCGACTCGAAGGGCAATTCTTTCGGGCTGGCCATGGTGCGCTACTCACCCGACGGGGTTCTGCGGTGGCGGTTGGACCTCGCTCGAACCAGGCCGTCGGTGGCACGGCTGATCGCGGATGGCGCGGACAATACGTATCTGGCTTTCAATTCCATCGGAGACGGACAGGACATCCAGTTGCACAAGTACAACCGCTCCGGGGCCCTGCTCTGGTCGCAGGTGATCACGACAGGCATCTTTGCCAACGATGTCGCCACATCGCTGGCCTTGAGCCCCGACGGCGCCGACGTGGCGCTGACGGGGGGGGTCGTCGGTGGAGCTGAATGGATCACCGCCCTGTTCGACACGTCCACGGGTGCTCGCAGATGGTTGGCGCAGGCCCCAGAGGGGATCGGCGCCCTGGACGTCGTCGTGGATGACACCACCGTGTACGTGACGGGAATGGGCAACGTCGGGATCAACGGATTTCTCACCGTGGTCGCCTACGATCGGGCGAGCGGTGCCCGCTGGTGGCGCACGGACGCCAATCCGCCAAGCGGGAGCGCCTTCGGGCCTCGTGTCGCCCTGGCTCCGGACGGCAGCCTGGTAGTCGCTGGCCAGACGTCGTCGGGAGGGTACTTCGACTGGTGGATCGTGGCCTTGAACACCAACGGCGTAGTGAAGTGGCAGATCCGGCGCAACCTCGCCGTCTTCGGAGACGAGACGCCGGCCGCCGTCTTCACTCTTGCGGACGGCACCGTCGTGGTGTCCGGGACCGGCGGACCTCCCGTCCGGGACATATTGGGGAACTCCTATATGCAGGGAGTGACCGCCGGGTACAGTTCGACCGGTGTTCTCCAGTGGGAAGCCTTCTCCAAGCTGCCGACCGCGTGGGCCACTCCCCTTCCCAACGGCACCTTGTGCGCCACCGGCGGCTACGACGCGCTGGTCACGTGCTGGCGGATTCCCGGCGCGGCCAACTACCAGCCGGCGCTGACCGCAACACCCGTAAGCGGCGCTGCGCCGCTGGCCGTCAACTTCACGAGATCCGTCACCAGCGACCCGAACGGCCCCATCGTGAGCTACGTCACGTTGGACTACGGGGACAGCCTCAGTCCCGGCATTACCGGCACGGTTGATTTTGGAGACGGCACGCCGACGTTCAGCCTGAACCAGACTTCAAGCCACACCTACGCCACGGCCGGCTCCTACACAGCCACGTTGACGGTGTTCTACGCCGATGCCACCAGTGTCAGCGACGCGGTCGGGATCACCGTCAGTCCCAACGTCACTCCGGAGCAGCCGCCGCTGGTAACTGCGTCGCCCGCGAGCGGCACGGCACCTCTGGTCGTCACTTTGACCAGCTCCGCCACGATGAACCCGAACGGGCCACTCATCAGCACTTACCAGCTGGACTATGGGGACAACAGCCCCGTCAGCCAATTCATCTTGAACGCCGGGGACGGCACCCCGTCGTTCACCGGGGGTGCAAGCCACACGTACGTCGCGGCCGGCACGTACACCGCCACGTTGACGGTGTTCTACGTCAACGGCGCCAGCGCCGGCGACACGGCCATGGTCACGGTGAACCCGGTTGCGACCCAGGTCATGCGCAGTACGGCGATCAACCTCTCGGCGACACTGCAGAAGGGCAGGGTCACGGCGACGGGCACTGTTGTCGTCAAGAGCAGCAGCGGCGCGGCCATCCCCGGCGCAGTGGTCTCGACGACCTGGGCCATCCCCGGCGGCGGAACGGCGACACAGACCGCGACGACAAATTCAAAGGGTAGCGCCCGGTTCGGCATCAGCGGCAGCCGGGGCACCTACACACTGACGGTGAACGGCATCAGCAAAACCGGCTACAGCTTCGACAGCGCCAACAGCGTGCTGCGCAAGAGCATTACGAAGTAGTGAACGTGTGGCGCACGGCGTGAGGTAAACGGGCAACGTCGCGGAGCCGGGCAAGATGTGCCCGGGCTCCCGGATCGAGGCGCCCGGACAGAACAAGCCCCGGGGGGGTTGCCGCCGGGGCTTTGTCGTTTCGTCCGGGGACAGACTTGAATTCTGTCCCCTGGTCGTGCTCGTTGCGAGTGGGCGCTATGCTGCGCCCTTCTTGCGCTTCTTCTTGCCGACGGAGTCGATCATGCCGAGGTTCACGTCGTCGTCGGCGATGATCTTGACCGCCTCGGCGGGCTTCATCGCGCCGACCTTGCGGAACACCTGGCCGGGCGCGAGCTTCGTGCCGTTGTGCGTCAGCAGGTCGTCGAGCTTGATGCCGAAGAGCTTCTCGTTCTCGACGAGGTACGGCCTGATCAGCGCCCAGTCGGCGTCGGCCAGCGGGTGGAAGTGGCCGCCGTTGAGCTGCTCGCCGACGGTCTTGTGCTCGGGGTCGCGGATGTAGATCGCGCCGCCGGAGGCCAGCGAGAAGAGGTTGCTCCCCGGGAAGGGGCGCCTGCGCGGGGCGTACCCGCCGAAGTCGTCGAACTCCAGGCCGTTGAGGATCACGAAGCCGCCGCCCTGCAGCGGGTTGCCGGCCATGAAGGACTCGGCGAGGTAGTCGAGGCAGGTGCCGTTGATCACGACGCGCGGCTTGCCCACGGCGTTGATCAGCGGGCGGCCGGCGGCGTTGCCCCGGATGTAGACCTCGCCCCCCTTGGCGCCGTACATGAAGGTCTGGCCGACGTCGCCGTGGACGACGAGCTTGCCGGCCTTCATGATCTGGCCGAGCTGGTCCTGCGCGTTGCCGTGGATCTGCATCTCCAGCCCGTCGATGCCCGAGGCCTCGTAGTCGCCGGAGCTGTCGTAGAGGTCGATGCGCACACCGTCGGTGTCCGGGCCGAGGCCGACCCCGTGGAAGCGCTGCCCGACCAGGTTGTAGGCGATGAAGTTCTTCCAGCCGAGGCGGAAGCCGTCGACCATCAGCCTGGAGTCGCGGTCCTCCAGCTCGGGCTCGAAGCCGTCGGCGTCGATGACGAGGGTCTTCTCGCCCTTGGCCGGCTTGCGCAGTTTCTTGCGGTTCTTCCACGCGATGCGCTTGTAGCTGCTCTTGACGGTTGATTCCACCGGCGGCAGCGCGTTGAAGATCTCGTGCAGCGCGATGTGCAGGATCTGCAGTACCGAGGCGCGCTTCTTCGCGCCGGTGTGGCAGGGGGTGTCGATCAGCGCGGTCAGCGTCGCGATCGCCGGCTCGCGCAGCGCGTCCTTCGCGTTCGCCGCCGCGACCAGGTCGGCGCAGAAGCGGCGCAGGGCGTCGTAGTCCCAGGCCTTGAGCTTCTTCAGCGCCGCGGCGGCCAGCTTGCCGGGGGTGCCGGTCCTGCAGGTGCCTTTTGATCTCGGTCTCCAAACCCCCTCTTTCCCCCTTTGCGAAAGGGGGAGATGAGACGGTTCGAGTTCCCTTTGAACGAGGAGAAGCAACGGAACCGAGCTCCCTTGGTCAAAGGGGGAGCCAGGGGGTTTGTTTTCGCGCTGGCAAGAAGGAAGCGACCGGCACGCTGACGTCGCAGTGCGTCTGCCCCTCGGGCGTCGTGACCGGGTTGCCGAACTTGTCGACGCAGGTCAGCGTCTTGCCGGTCGGGCTGTTCGGGTCGTCCTTGATGCTGAAGATGAACGAGCCGCCGTTGCTGCTGCTGCCGCCGCGCGCGTTCCAGTACTTGTCGGCCACGGTGCAGAAGCGCGGGTCCTCGGCCGCCAGGGACTTGAGCGTCGCGTCGATCGCCTGCTTCTCCGAGCAGACCAGGCCGATCTGGACCTCGCCGTCCTGGACCGCGAAGACCTGCGGCCGCAGCATCGCGGTGTCGGTGATCCCGAGCAGCTGGAACTCGCGCTCGTACTTCTTGTTGCGCGCGATGATGAAGAACCACGGCCCGTCGGGCGAGCCGTGCATGTGCGCGATCTGGATCTTGCGGTAGATCTCCTGCTTCGCCTTGGGGAGCAGGTCGAAGTCCATCTCGGTGGTCGGCGCCAGCGCCTCGATGATGTACTCGAGCGGGTAGTTGTGCACCCGGCTCAGGTAGTCGAAGACGAGGATCGCGACCTCGGTGTCGGTCAGGAACATCGTGCGCAGGCCGCGCTGCTTGAGGTAGTCGACCATCGACTGGTAGTTGGCGAAGTCGCCGTTGTGCACCAGCGCGTCGTTGAGTCCGACGAACGGGTGCGCGCCGCCCGGGTGCCAGACGCGCCCCTTGGTCGGGTAGCGCTGGTGGGCGATCCAGACGTGCGCCTTGAAGTCGTCCATGCAGTAGTAGCGCACGACGTCCTCGGCGTAGCCGACGATCTTGAGCACCAGCATGTTGCGCCCCTGCGAGACGACGAAGGCCTTCTTCTCGCCGAGCGAGGCGTAGTACTCGCGGTTGAGCTTCAGCGAGTTCTGGTAGACGAACTCGTCCTCGGCGGTCTCGCGGTCCATCGCCTGCAGCTCGTTCTCGTTGATGAACGCGTCGAGCGCGTCGCGGCTTGACCCGGACGAAGTAGCGGAAGATGTCCGGCGGCCGCACCTCGAGGCTCGGCAGCTCCCGCCAGTTCTTGACGGTCTTGAGCTTGGACTCGGCGGCGATGTCGAAGACGGAGCGGATGTGCTTCGCTGCCAGCTCCTCGATGCACTCCGGGTCGAGCGCCGCGATCTGCAGGCAGTAGTGCGACTCGAGCACCTCGCGCGAGATCCCGAGCTGGTCCGGGTCGAAGCCGACCGCCGCGATCCCGCCGCCCTTGCCGTTGCCGCGGTTGTGCATCTGCTTCGAGGGCGTGAAGATGTGCCGCCCGGCCACCGGGATCGTGCAGGCGAAGCCGGTGACGCCGCAGCCGCCCTCCTCCTCGGCCTTGTGCTGGAACGTGGGCGGCATGCCATCGTACGAGCCGCTCGCGCGAAGCGATGACCCTGCGAATCTGATCAGGGGAATTGGTTTTCACGATCGAACCTCCGGCTGTTTCGCGAGGGGATGAACCCCTCCCCTACGTAGCACCTTTTCCGTCGTAGGGGAGGGGTTGACCCCCTCCCGCCTGGCGTTCATTCGCCGCCCTCCCGCTGGTTGGAATAGTCGACGTGGTGCAGCAGGTCGATGCGCCCGACCATCTCGTGGACGGTCGCGACGCCGAAGCGGACCATGATGTCCACGAGCTGCTCGTGCCAGGACTTGTAGAGATTCACGATCCGCCGGGAGGCCCACTCGTAGTCGAACTGCAGGCTCAGCTCCAGGTCGGTCGTCGCGATCCCGCGCGCGCAGCCCCGGCCGCTCTCGCAGGCGCCGCAGCGGATGCACTCCAGCGCGACCAGCTCGGCGGTGCCGATGACCACGCCGTCGGCGCCGAGGCAGATCGCCTTGACCATGTCGTGCACGTTGCGGATGCCGCCGCGAGGCGATCAGCGTGACCTTGTCGCGGATCCCCTCGTTGGCCAGGAAGTTGTGGACCTTCGGGATCGCGTACTCGATCGGCATCGCGATGTTCTTCTTCGCGATGTCCGGCGCCGCGCCGGTGCCGCCGTAGCTGCCGTCGATGTGCACGATGTGCGAGCCGGCGTAGTAGCTGCCGACCGCGACCATGTCCACGTCGTTCGGGGTCGAGACCTTGGAGGAGACCAGCGCGTCGGGGTTCATCGCCAGGATCCAGTCGACGTGCTTCTTGTGGTCCTCGATCGAGTAGACGGTGTGGAACGGGAACGGCGAGAAGAGCGACACGCCGGCGACCGCCTCGCGCATCTTCGCGACGGCCGGGGTGTTCTTGTCGCCGAGCAGGTGCCCGCCGAGGCCGGGCTTGGCGCCCTGCGCGTACTTGAACTCGACGATCTTGACGCGCTGGATCGACTCCTCGCGCACGCCGAAGAGCCCGGTGGCCACCTGGGTGATCACGTGGTCGTCGTACGGGAACAGGTGCGGCGGGTAGCCCCCCTCGCCGGTGCAGGTGAAGGTGTTCCAGACGCGGCCGGCGTGGGCCTTGCCGACCATCGTCGCCGGGCTGACCGAGCCGTAGGACATCCCGCCGCCGTACCAGGGCACGTCGATGACCACCTGCCGGCCCTTGCGCTTGTTGAGCTTGAGCCGGGTGTCGATCTGCGAGGGCTTGAGCTTCCTGGCCGGCTCCTTCGGGAAATTGAGCCGCAGCTTGTCGAAGCCGCCGCCGGATTTGCCGAGGTTGGTCTCGAGCGTGTCGTTGGTGATCGTGCCGTTCTCGGCCTGATCCCAGGTGCTCAGGATCATGTCGGGAGTCCAGCGCGGGTCTCCCATCGACTCGTAGACCGGGTTCAGGCCCAGGCTCAGGGCGCCGACCGGGCACTTGTCGATGCAGTAGCAGTCGCAGTTCTCGCGGCAGTGGAAACCGCGGCAGAGGTGGTCCTTCGGGCGCACCGTGCGGTTGTAGCCCTTGTATCGCACGTGCACGCCGTGGGGGCAGAGCTTCGCGCACTTGCCGCAGCCGATGCAGCGGTCGGTCCTGATGACCTTGTACTTGCCGATGGTGTTGCGAAAACGGGTCGGGATCTTCGACCCCTTCCGGGTGATCTTCGCGGTCACGACCTGTTTGGTCTCGCTCATGACTTGCTCGCTTTCCCGCCGGCAAAGAGCGCCTGGAACGTCTCGCGCTCGAGGTCCTCGTAGAACATCGCGCGCCCGTACTCGCCGCGCAGCCGGCGCACCTCGCGGATGCCCATCGCCCCGAGCACCTCCAGCAGCTGGCTGTGCCAGGAGGAGCCGAGGTTCGTCATCCGGCGGGCCCCGAAGTCGACGGGCGCGTGCGCGATGTCGACCGGGCAGGGCCGCCCCTTCGTGCAGTTCAGGCACATCCGGCACTCCAGCGCGATCAGGAACGGGATGTCCAGCACCACCATGTCGGCGCCGCAGATGATGATCTTGGCCATGTGCTCGGCCTGGGCGATGCCGCCGGCGGCGATCAGCGTCACCAGATCGCGCAGGCCGCGCTCCACCAGGTGGGTGTGGATGCGCCGGAACGACTCCTTGAGGAACTCGCCGGAGCCGAAGGCGCCGCTGCGGCCGTGGTGGTTCGCGACGAAGGTGATCGACTCGACGCCCGCCAGAACCATCCGCTCGGCCAGCGCGGGGGAGTCGGCGTCGATCGGCGCCTTGACGCTGACGACCGCAGTCGGCTCGATGGCCTTGATGGCCGCGATGCCGGCGAGCGAACTGCTCGTCGAAGTCCAGCTGCACGAGCTTCGCGCCGCGGATCTGCTCGCGGTTCATGGCGATGGTCGCACCCGTCACGGCCGGCGCCAGCGCCGCCCGGTACGGCTTCAGATTCCCGGTGACCAGCGCGGGATCGATCACGTAGAGCGTGCCCATCTCGTGCGCCGCGCGGGCGGCGGCCTCGTAGACCTGCGGCGAGAAGTCGCCGAAGTGCGGGTTCGCCAGCACGAACGGCACCGGCAGCTCGTGCACGGGGGGGACCTCGACGCTGATCTGCCCCTTCTCGTCGAACGCCAGGTCGCGCAGCTTCGCGCCCAGGTCGACCGAGGTGCTGATGTACTCGCGGCCGTGGATGCCGTCGCGGGTCGGGCGCACGATTTCGGACATGTCCGTCCACATCGCGTCGAACCCGGGGCCGGAGAACGGGCCGCGGTAGCCGGCGCCGGAGACCGGGATCTTGCCGGTCTCCGACTGGTACCAGAGGCTCAGCAGGATCTCGGGCTTCCAGTAGTCGTCCCCCAGCCAGCGGAACTCCGGGTTGATCGTCCGCGTCACGACCCCGCGGGTGCAGTTCTGCACGCAGCGCAGGCAGTTCATGCAGTTGTAGAGGTAGTGCAGGTCCCCCTGCATCTCCCGCGTGAAGATCCCTTCCTTCTTGTAGATGTCGTAGATGCACTCTTTCTTGACGCAGTGGTGGCAGGCGCCGGCGCAGTCCTCGTTGAAATCGACGATGCCGTGCCGGCCGATGATCGTGAACCGCGGCGGGGCGGCCTTGGCGGCGATGTGATATTTCTTAGCCATCGTTACGGCCGCGGCAGCAGGCCGGCCCTCTCGACGATCTCCGGCACCGCTTCCTCCCACTCGATCGCCATGATGTGCACGCCGGCGACCCCTTCCATCTTGCGGAGCCGCTGGATCGTCTCGACGCAGATCGTGATCCCCTCGGCGCGGGCCGTCTCGCCCTTGAACTTCTCCATCCGCGCGATGACCGCGTCCGGCACGTCCATTCCGGCGACCTTGTCGCGCATGTAGCGGGCCATCCCCGCGCTCTTGAGCGGCGTGACGCCGGCCAGGATGTGCACGCGCTTGTGCAGCCCGCGCTTGCGGAGCTCCTTCATCCAGGTCGCGAACTTCTCGAGGTTGAAGACGCACTGGGTCTGGATGAACTTCGCGCCGCTCTCGATCTTCTTCTCCAGGCGCGCCGCCCGGTACTCGAAGGGGTCGGCGAACGGGTTCTCGGCGGCGCCGGCGAAGATCTGCGGCGGCGTGTCCATCGCGAACTCGTCGCCGATGAAGCGCCCCTTCTCGGTCATGTCGGTCACGGCGCGCAGCAGCTGCATCGAGTCGATGTCGAAGACGTTCTTCCCCTGCGCCTGGTTGCCGAACTTCTGGTGGTCGCCGCTGAGACAGAGCATGTTGCGCAGCCCGAGCGCCGAGGCGCCGAGCAGGTCGCTCTGCAGCGCGATCCGGTTGCGGTCCCGGCAGACCATCTGGAAGACCGGCTCGACGCCGACCGACTTGAGGATGGCGGCGGCGGCGATGCTGCTCATGCGCACGATCGCCGTCTGGTTGTCGGTGACGTTGACGGCGTCCACGAACTTCTTCAGCAGCAGCCCCTTGCGGATGACCACGCCGGCGTCGGCGCTGCGCGGCGGGCCGCACTCCGCGGTGACGGCGAAGGCGCCGCCGGCGAGGACGCGCTGCAGATTGCTCTGACGAGCTCGTACGGAGCCCCTGCGGGCGGTGCCCGCAGCGGTCACGACGCCAGGAGTCGGTTGTGAGTTCTTCGTCGTAGCCATTAGAGTATGTTGTCCTCCCGGGTCAGTTTTCTCGGGCCGCCGTGGCGCGCGGTGCTCCAGTTCTTGGGGGGGACGTGCGCCTTGAGGTTGTCCAGCTGCTTGAGCTTGGCGAGCCGGTCGATGATCTGCTGCCAGGCGCAGGGGACGTCGCCGCCGATCTCGCACTTCCCGCTCTGGGAGCCGCCGCAGGGGCCGTTGAAGAGGCTCTTGGCGCAGCGGCTGACCGGGCAGATCCCGCCGAAGGTGCCGAGCACGCAGGTGCCGCAGCCCTGGCAGTTCTCGACGAAGTGGCCCTGCTTCTGCAGCAGGCCGAGGAAGGTCGTGTTGACCGCCGGGAGCACCGGGGTGTCCGGGAAGCGCTCGGCCAGCATCTGCACGCCGGCGCCGCAGGCCATCGACATGATCACGTCGTGCCCCTTGAACTGCTTTGCGACCTCGTCGACGAACTCGATCTCGCACTGGCGCTCGATGGTCATCTCGTCGATGACCGGCTTTTTCTTCCCCTTCGCGCCGGCGAGCCGGAGCTGGGAGGCCAGCACCGCGACCTCCTTGTCGCCGCCGGTGAAGCAGACCTTGACGCAGGTCCCGCACCCGACGAGGAGGATGTTGTTGTACCGGCCGAGAAGACCCTGGATCTCCCCGAACGGTTTGCGTTCACCAACGATCATCTGTGTTTCCTCCGGTGTGGCGCTGTCAGCGGACGGGCGATGGCCCGAGTTCCTTGGCGGCTTCCTTGATGCCCGTGAAAAGGACGTCGAGCGACTGCAGCGCAGGCCGCTTCACGATCCGCAGCACCAGCCGCTCGGGCTCCAGCCCGGCCTCGGCGAGGAGTTGCTTCGTGCGCGCGATGCGCTTGTGGATCCTCTTGCTCCCCTCGATCGTGGCGCAGAGCCGCTGGTCGCAGGCGAGCACCACGACGAGGTCCGCACCCTTCTCGAAGGCCTTGAGCAGGTAGATCGGGTCGACCTTCCCCGAACAGGGGGTCTCGGTGATCTGCACGCCCTCGACGTACGCCCGGGAGTACTCCCCCGGCTTGAGCCCGTCGTACAGGGCGTTGCTGCAGCACAATGCGGTGATCTTCATGGCGCCCATCACGCGGATCCTTTCGCGCATTCCTCGGCTCTCGTGCCGCCGTTGCCCCGCTTCCTGCTCATCGTTCCACCCCCGTGCCTGCTTCACAGCCTCTGTGCAAAGTAACTGATCAAATTAAGCAATCTGTGTGCCGTGGCCGCGACAGAAAGCTCATGCGTCAGCGCGCGGCCGCCGCGGGAAAACACAGCGGGCCTCATGAAGAGGGGATTTAGCTGTAAACAAAGGCTTTCCGCGGTGGTGTCGTCAGCCGAAGTTCAAGGCGAATGGAATATACGAGAGGGTCTGGTGGAGAGGTCACCTTTCGACGTCCGGCAACAAAGCTACCGCAAGGTGTGAAAACTTGGCATATTTCGCTCTATTACTTACGTATCGGTAAGAATTCAGGCGAACCGCACTCAGCTTGGCCTGTTCTCTGAGAGGATGCGTCTCGCCCCAGCCCTTCCCGGCGCTCCGGATTGCTGGCAAGACCGGAGCGTCCGCCGCCCACGATGCCGACGTTCTCCTTCGTCAGGTCGTAGGCAGCCAAGGTCTGCCGGACAGCACCGACACCCTCCACCTGTTCCGTCCCCCGACGCACCACTTCGCCGTCGCGCGTCACCTCTGCGAGCGCCGTGCGGCTCTTGGACCGTCCGTGGTTGTATTTCGGCGAACAACTGTCAATAATTCAGGAATGCGCCCCGGAATTCACCTCGACGCCGCTTTGTCGGAATTCCTCGAGGCCATCCCCGACATGGTGCTGGTCCTCGACGCCCAGCGCCAGGCCATCGCCGCCAACCGCAAGGTCCTCTCGACCCTCGGGAAACCCGAGGACCTGCTCGTCGGCCGCCGTCCCGGGGAAATCCTGGGCTGCGTCGGCGTCGCCGAGTCACCGGACGGGTGCGGCACCGGCGCCCGCTGCGGTCTCTGCGGGGCGGTCCAGGCGATCCGGACCTGCCAGCTCGCGGGCGAGACGTCGTCGCGGGAGGCCCGAATCCTCGTCGGCGGGGCGGACGTCGCCGCCCTGGACCTGCTCGTGATCGCCAGCCCGGCCACGGTTGGGTGCACCCCGCTCACCGTCTGCATCTTGCGCGACATCAGCGACCAGAAGCGCCGGGCGATCCTGGAGAGCCTCTTCTTCCACGATGTCCTGAACACCGCGGGGGGGATCAGCGGTCTGGCCGACATCCTCGCCGACACGAGCAGGACCCTCCCCCCGGAGCGGGAGCTGGATTGCCGGCAGGGGATGTCCCGGCTTTCGCGCCGTCTGATCGAGGAGATCCTCTACCAGCGGGATCTGCTGGCCGCCGAGCGCGGGGAGTTCGAGCCCCGGATGGAGGAGCTCGATCTGGCGACCGTGCTGCGCGAGGTGCGCGAGGTGTACGCCGCACATCCCGTCGCGCAGAAAAAGTTTCTGGAGACCAGGGAGGAGTCGGCCTGCACCATCCGCTGTGACGGGACGATCCTCCGGCGGGTTCTCGGAAACCTGGTGAAGAACGCGCTCGAAGCGACTGCGGCAGGCGGGACCGTCAGCACCTGCTGCCGCGACCTGGGCGAGCGCGTGGTGCTCGAGGTGAACAATCCCGGCGTCATGCCCCGCGAGGTCCAGTTGCAGATCTTCCAGCGCTCCTTCAGCACCAAGGCCGACCGGGGCAGGGGCATCGGCACGTACAGCGTCAAGCTCTTCGTCGAACGCTATCTGAAGGGCACCGTCGGCTTCACCAGCGCCGAACCCGGGGGCACGACATTCAGCGTCACGCTCCCCACGGCGCCTCCCGGGAACTGACCAGCGCCGGTCGGAGGCGCCAGGCTCGCGGTTCGCGATGTCGGCGCGGCTTCCGGGGCGGGAGAGGATGTCGCGCGCCTGTTCTCGGGTCTGCGGCAATTGATTGATATGCGGCGGGGAACTCGCTATATTCCGCATATCCCTCTCGTGAGGAAGGAGAAGCGATGAACGTCGATGCGACGGGAGCTGCTCCGGATCGACCCAGTGTTCTCGTCGTCGACGACGACCGCATGCTGCTGCGCCCTGGCCGGCAAGGCGCTCGGCGCGGCGGGATTTTCCGTCGAGACCGCAGCGGACGGCGAGGCCGCGCTCAAGCTGCTGGAAACCTTCCTGCCCCGACCTCATCCTCCTCGATGTCATGCTCCCCGGCGTTGACGGCATCACGCTCTGCAGGCAGTTGCGCGCCGACTCCAGGACCTGCGACATCCCGATCTGCATCATGACCGGTCTGGGCGACCGGGAGTCCATCCAGCGGGCCTATGATGCCGGGGCGACGGATTTCGTCATCAAGCCGCCGTCCTGGACCATCCTCAGCCACCACCTGTTGTACATGAGACGCGCAAGCATCGTCGCCCGGGAGTTGTCGTCGGCCAACACCCGCCTGCAGCATGAAATCAGTGAGCGAGAGCGTGCCGTGTCGGGGCTGAGGGAGAGCGAGGAGCGATTGCGGCTGGCGTTGATGGCGGCGAACCAGGGGCTCTACGATCTGAATGTTCAAACGGGCGAAACCGATCGTCAGCCCGGAATACGCCCGCATGCTCGGGTACGAGCCCGGCGAATTCGTCGAAAGCAATGTGCGGTGGCGCGAACGGCTCCACGAAGATGACCGCGAGAAAGTCTGCCGCGTCTACGAGCAATATATCGCCGGCGTTTTGAGCGAATACCGGGTTGAGTTCCGGCTGATGACAAAGTCCGGCGACTGGAAATGGATACTTTCCCTCGGCAAGGTGGTGGAATGGGACAGCGAGGGGCGGCCGCTGCGGATGCTCGGTACCCACACCGACATCACGGAGCGCAAAGCGCTCGAGCGGGTCGAGAGCGACCAGCGCCGAGCTGGCCGCGGCCTTGCGGGACAGCGCGGTGGCGATGAACAGCACCCTGCAATTGGATGAGGTCCTGGATCGCATTCTCGACAACATCGGCACGGATCGCGGTCTACGATGCCGTGTTCATCGTGATGCTCGAGAACGACGGTGCGCGCCTGGTGCGTCACCGCGGCACGCCGCTCTCCCGGATGGCGAACGCCGCTCGGTCAGGTGCACTATCCCCTGAGCGAGCTGCCGCTGTTCGGACCCCTCCTCGAGACCCGGCAATCCTGCTTCATCGCCGACACGGCGGACGATCCGGTGTGTGCGTCCGGATGCCGCATGATCCCGGGGACGCGCTCCTGTCTCGGCATCCCGCTGGAGATCCGGGGGAACGTGGTGGGCGCGATCGTCCTGACCAGCGCCACGCCGGGCCGGTTCGCCGCGGACAGCGCGCAAAGGCTGCAGCGCTTTTGCCAGCCAGGCGTCCGTTGCCATCGAGAATGCGCGGCTCTTTGAGCAGGCGAAGCTTCTTTCGATGACCGACGGCCTGACAGGACTGACCAATCGGCGTCAGTTCTTCGATGATCGCCAAGCTCGAGTACGAGCGCACCAGACGGCACGGGAGACCGTTGTCGCTCGCGATGATCGACATCGATCACTTCAAGAACTTGAACGACCGCTGGGGCCACCTCGTCGGTGACGAGGTGTTGCGTGAAATCGCGCAGCGCCTGCGAGAGACGGTGCGAACGATCGATATTGTCGCCCGCTACGGCGGCGAGGAATTCGTGGTGCTGATGCCGGAGACCGACCTGGCCGAGGCCCTCCTGGTCTCCGGACGCGTGTGTCGATGCGTGGCGGAGCAGCCCGGTGGTCGAAGGCGGGGCTACGGTGGCGGTGACGGTCAGCGTGGGAGTCGCGGAAATCAACGACGAGTGCGCCTCGTTCGAAGATCTGCTCAAGTGCGCCGACCAGGCGATGTATGCCGCCAAGAACAAGGGCAGGAACAGGGTCGAAGCCTGGAACGGCACGGCGAGATGAGCTGAAGGCCGTCACATGAGGACGGGGGCCTTGCGGCCCCCGCCCCGGTGAAGATTACAACTTGAACAGCAGATCCGCGTACGTCGGCACCGGCCAGAGATCCGCCGGGCAGATGCTCTCGAGCGCGTCGATGTCGGCGCGCAGCGCGCGCAGCGCCGGGGCGACCTTGTCGCGGAACGCCGCCGCCGACTTCTCGGTGCTCCCCGCGGCGTGGGCCTTCTCGGCCTCCTTCTCGACGATCTTCACGTTCTTGTCCGCGGCGACGACCAGCTTGCCGACCTCGGCGAGCAGGGCCTTCTGGACCTTGGCGGCGGCGCCGGCGGCCTTCACGGAGGTGCCCAGCTCGGTCATGAAGAGCATCGCGGCCGGCAGGAACTGGCGGCGCACCATCTGCGAGGCGGTCCGGGCCTCGATGTTGATGTGCTTGGCGTACTGCTCGAGGTAGATCTCGTAGCGCGAGTGCGTCTCCTCGGGCGAGAGCACCTTGTACTTGGCGAAGAGCGCGAGCGACTTGGGCGTCACGAAGGCCTTGAGGGCGTCCACCGTGTTGCGCACGTTCGGCAGGCCGCGCTTCTTCGCCTCGACCACCCACTCTTCGGAGTAGTTGTTGCCGTTGAAGATGATCCGGCCGTGCTTGTTCCCGGCGTCCTTGACGATCGCGAGGATCTCGGCGTTCTTGTCCTTGGCCTTCTCCAGCCGCCCCGCGATGGTGTCGAGCGCCTCGGCGACCGTGGTGTTGAGCGCCACGTTCGGCCCGGAGATCGACTGCGAGGAGCCGACCATCCGGAACTCGAACTTGTTGCCGGTGAACGCGAACGGCGAGGTCCGGTTGCGGTCGGTGTTGTCCTTGGGCAGATCGGGCAGCGTGTCGACGCCGATCTTGAGGAAGGAGGCGGCCTGGGAGGAGGCCTTCTCCCCCTTGGCGAGCGCGAGGAAGATGTTGGTCAGCTCGTCGCCGAGGAAGACCGAGATGATCGCCGGCGGCGCCTCGTTCGCGCCGAGCCGGTGGTCGTTGCCGGAGGAGCCGCAGGTGCCGCGCAGGATGTCGGCGTGGGTGTCGACGGCCATCAGCAGCGCCGAGAGGAAGACCAGGAACTGCGCGTTGTCGTGCGGCGTGTGTGCCGGGCTCGAGCAGGTTCAGGCCCGTGTCGGTCGAGAGCGACCAGTTGTTGTGCTTGCCCGAGCCGTTGATGCCGGCGTAGGGCTTCTCGTGGAGCAGGCAGACCATGTCGTGGCGCAGCGCCACCTTCTGCATCGTCTCCATGACCAGCTGGTTGTGGTCGGCGGCGATGTTGGTCGTCGAGAAGATCGGCGCCATCTCGAACTGGGCCGGGGCGACCTCGTTGTGCTTGGTCTTGGAGGTGATGCCCATCTTCCAGAGCTCGATGTCGAGATCCTTCATGAAGGCGGCGACGCGGTCCTTGATCGCGCCGAAGTACTGGTCCTCGAGCTCCTGGCCCTTGGGCGGCGCGGCGCCGAAGAGCGTGCGGCCGCAGGCGATCAGGTCGAGGCGCTCGAGGTAGTGCTCCTTCTCGACGAGGAAGTACTCCTGCTCGGGGCCGACGGTGGCGGTGACCCGCGTGGCCGTCTTGTCGCCGAGCGCGCGCAGCACGCGCAGCGCCTGGTCGGAGACGGCCCTCATCGAGCGCAGCAGCGGGGTCTTCTTGTCGAGCGCCTCGCCGTGGTAGGAGTAGAACGCGGTCGGGATGCACAGCGTGACGTCGCCCGCGGCGTCCTCCTTGAGGAAGGCCGGCGAGGTCGCGTCCCAGGCGGTGTAGCCGCGGGCCTCGAAGGTGGCGCGCAGCCCGCCGCTCGGGAAGGAGGAGGCGTCCGGCTCCCCCTGGATCAGCTGCTTGCCGGAGAACTCCATGATCACCCCGCCGTCCTCGGTGGGCGTGATGAAGGAGTCGTGCTTCTCGGCGGTGGACCCGGTCAGGGGCTGGAACCAGTGCGTGTAGTGCGTGGCCCCCTTCTCGATCGCCCAGTCCTTCATCGCGTTGGCGACGACCGCGGCGATCTCCGGCTTGAGCGGCAGCGCCCTTGTCGATCGTCTCCCGCATCGCCCTGTAGGCGTCCTTGGGCAGGCGCTCCTTCATGATGCGGTCGTTGAAGACGTTGGCCCCGAACAAATCAGGTATCGCGTTCTTTCCCATCTGTTTCCCCTCCGTTAGGGTTGATTTCAGATGCTCTGGGTAGAGCAATGTGCTGTGCCATGACCACCCGCCTCGGGCTGCTCTTGTAACCTGCTGCAAATGAAGGATTATTCCGTCGGCTCGAGATGCTGTCGTCCGGCCGTTGCGACATATCCGTCATTTTATGGCCTATCAAACATACCGCATGGTATCTCTGGCGCCATGTCCAGCGAACCAGCCTGATACGCCAACCTGTTGCTCATGCGTAGGGGAGCGGGTTGGCTCGCCCTCAGCCCATTGCCGGTCAATCGTTCTTCAATTCGGGCGGGGGTCAACCCCGCCCCTGCGAACTGCTCAATGGCGTATCGGCATGGTTCATTGGAATGCCGATTGTACTCCCTTTGCTCACCCGTTCACTTCGAACACGTGCAGCAGCACCCGCGCCCGCGCCGCCGCGGTGTAGAGGAAGGCGCGGCCGCAGAAGAGGTCGTCCTCGCGCACGTCGACGAGAATCACGACGTCGGACTCGAGGCCCTTGAACTTGTGGATCGTCGTGCAGAGCACGGCGCCCGCGCGGTCCAGCGGGTCGATCGAGAGCCGCTGCCCGGCGAGGTGGTCGATCCCGCTGAGGCAGCTGTTCGCCCTGGTGTGGGGGGCGATGACCGTGATCCGCCCGGGCGGGACGTGCTTCTCGTTGACCAGGTCCTCGACGAGCCGCTCCACGGCGCGGGCTGCGGCGGCCGCGCCCTGCGGCTGCGCGTGGAACACCGGCGGTTCGCCCTCGGGGTTGCGCGAGAAGGGGGCGGCGGCGTGCTCGGCGAGCCCGGACAGGAAGCCCGGCGATGCTGCGGGTGTTGCGGAAGTTCACGCCGAGGACGGTGGCGGGGTACGGGGGGAGATTGCAGCCGGTGCCGAAGATGTCCTGGGCCGGGTCGTAAAAGACGACGAACGACCCCCGCTGCGGGTCGCGCAGGAGTCCCTCGAGCAGGTCGAACCAGTCCCGGTGGAAGTCCTGGCCCTCGTCGACGATCACGGCGTCGTAGCGCGGCAGCCGGCCGGCTGCGAGGGCCGCCAGGAGCCTCTCCGGCAGCACCTCGTTCCAGTACGCCCCGGCGGCCTGCTTGTCGCCGGCCGGGGGCGGCGGCGGGATGTCGCCGATGGCCGCGGCGGCCTCGCGGCAGAGATCGTGGAAGGTCGCCGCCCGGACGCGCTCCGCGAGACGGCCCCAGGAGGCGATGGTCTCGCCGAGCCAGCGCGCGAGGGCGATGTTGAAGCAGGTCAGCAGGACCTGACGGCCCTCGAGCGCGGCCGCGCGCGCGAGCTCGAGCGCGAGCAGCGTCTTGCCGCTGCCGGCCCCGCCGCGGACGCAGAGGCGCGGGGCGGAGACCAGGCTGCGGAGCACCTCGACCTGCTCGTCGCTCAACCGGACGATCGCCTGGCTGTCCAGCTCCAGGCGTGCGCCGAAGGTGGGGGCGAGTCTCCAGCGGGGGAGAAGAACGTGCTTGCGGAACTGGGTGAACTGCCGCTCGTCGAGGATGCGCACGGGCGGGCGGCCGCTCCCCCAGTACCCGAGGATCTCCGGCACGCGCGTCCCGAGGCGGGCCAGGTCCCCGCCGAAGAGGACGATCCGCGGCGAGACCTCGGCGGGGAGCGGGCCGAGGCCGTCGGCGCCGGCGGACGGGAAGGCGACGGCGTGGCCGTACACGAACGGGAAGGCGCCGTCGAGTTCGGGAAAGAGCCGGGCGATTTTCGGGCGGAGCTCCTCGACGAGCTCCTTGATGTGCCGCTGCGACTGGCGGAAGGGGCTCTCGTCGAGCGGCTCTTCGCGGCCGCCGGGCAGCAGGCGCATCCAGGTGCCGTCGCCGCGCAGGTGGACGCCGTCCCCCTTGCACTCGATCGCGAGCAGTCCCGCGCTCGCGGTGGACGACGAGAAAGTCGATCGCACCCTCCCGGGGCTGCGCGCTGCCGAGGTAGGCGTAGTCGTGAAAGACGTGGTACTCCTCGGGGAGGCCGGAACGCAGCGCCTCGAAGAGGTTCTTCTCGGCGAACCACCCGGGGCGCCACAGCGGCGGTGAGGGAGGCACCATGAGCGCCATCGAACGGTGCCTCCCCCTGTCGCGAGACGAGCGGGTTATTTATAGCCGGGCGCAGCCGGTGCCGCGGGAGCGGCAGGCTTGACCGGCGCCACCAGCGAGAGGTACAGCGTGATCGCGCCGGCATCGGCGTCCGCGAGGTGCCCGGCCTTCATCGCCGCCATCCGCTGCACGGTCGCCTTCCACTGCTCGGCGTCCTTGATCGACGCGAGGGGCTTCTGGAGGTCGTGACAGGTGTTGCACTTCGTCTCGAACGCGGACTTCGCGGTGAGGTAGCCGAGGATCTGGCCGGACTGCGACTCGTCGAGCTTCGCCCCGTTGGCGACCATCTTCTTGATCGTGCTCTCCCAGCCGGCCTTGTCCGCCTGCTTGGCGAGCGAGCGCTCGAGCGCGTGGCAGGTCGCGCAGGTCTTCTCGTAGAGCGCCTTGCCCTCGGCGAGCGGGGAAGGCTCGGCGCCGAGTCGCGGGGGTGGCGGCGAGGGACAGGGCAGCGGCGGCGACGAAGGTGATGAAACTACGGCTCATGGTCGGTCTCCTCCTGGTTGTTGTTCTCGTCCGTTTGGGTCAGAGCTGCTTTGTTCGCAGGTAGCGGTCCGCGGCGGCGGCCGCGCGGCGGCCCTGGTCGATGGCGGTGACGATCAGCCGCGCGCCGAGGACGCAGTCTCCCGCGGCGAAGACCCCCGGCGCCGAGGTCATCAGCTCGGCGTCGGTCAGCAGGCAGGCCCCCGGGTTGAGCTGGAGGCCGAAGTCCGTGACGAGCGCGCTGTGCTCGGTGTGCACGAAGCCCATCGCGAAGACCACCAGGTCGGCCTGCAGTTCGAACTCGGATCCGGCGACCTCCTTGAACGGGCGCCGCCCGGCGGTATCGACGGCGCCCCACGCGACCTTGACGCAGCGCAGCGCGCGCACGCGGCCCGCCTTGTCGCCGAGGATCTCCTTCGTCGAGATCCCCCACATCCGGGCGCAGCCCTCGTCGTGGGAGGAGCCGGTGCGGAGAATCTGCGGCCAGTGCGGCCAGGGGTTGTCGACGGAACGCTCCCTGGGCGGCTCGGGGAGGATTTCGATCTGGGTGATCGCGAGGGCTCCCTGCCGGCGAGCGGTGCCGACGCAGTCGGCGCCGGTGTCGCCGCCACCGACGACGACCACCGTCCGCCCGGCGGCGCTGACGTCGGCCTCGGGCGCGAGCGCGTCCCCGGCGACGCGCCGGTTCTGGGCCGTCAGGAAGTCCATGGCCAGGTGGACTCCGCCGAGCTCTCGCCCCGGGAGGCTGACGTCGCGCGGTACGCGCGAGCCGGCGGCCACGACGACGGCGTCGAAGGTGCGGCGCAGGTAGTTCACCGACACGTCGCGTCCGGCGTCGACGCGCGTCTCGAAGACGACCCCCTCGGCCTGCATCTGGGCGATGCGGCGGTCGAGGACCCACTTCTCGAGTTTGAAGTCGGGGATGCCGTAGCGCAGGATCCCGCCCGGCCGGTCGGCCTTCTCGTAGACCACGACCGTGTGGCCGGCGCGCGCCAGCTGCTGGGCGGCGGCGAGACCCGCGGGTCCCGAGCCGACGACGACGGCCCGCTTCCCGGTGCGCCGGGGCGCCGGCTGCGGGACGATCCACCCCTCGCGCCAGCCGTGCTCGACGATCTGCAACTCGATCTGGCGGATGCTCACCGCCGGCGCGTTGATGCCCAGCGTGCAGGAGGCCTCGCAGGTCGCCGGGCAGATCCTGCCGGTGACCTCCGGGAGATTGTTCGTCGCGTGCAGCAGATCGAGCGCGCGGCGCCACTGGCCGCGCCAGACCATGTCGTTCCAGTCCGGGATGCGGTTGTGCAGCGGGCAGCCGAAGGTGTGGCAGTAGGGCACGCCGCAGTCCATGCAGCGCCCCGCCTGGCGCTGGAGCCGGTCCTGCGGCAGGAGTTGCTCGATCTCGCGGGAGTCGCGGACCCGCTCGGCGACGGGGCGCTTGGGAGCGTCCTCGCGCTGGTAGTCGATGAAGCCGGTCGTCTTGCCCATGGTCAGTTGAAGACCTCCTCGGTCGCCGAGACTGTCTCGGACTGCAGGTCGGCCTCCCGCCGCATCCGCTCGAGCGAGATGCGGTACTCGATCGGCATGACCTTGACGAAATAGGGGAGGCGGGACTGCCAGTTCTCCAGGATCATCCGCGCCTGGGGGCTCCCGGTCAGCGCCAGGTGGCGCTCGATCAGGCCGCGCAGCGCCGCCTGGTCGGCGGGGGTCCAGACGCCCTCGATGTCCACCATGTCGAGGTTGCAGCGGGTGTCGAAGAGACCGGTCTCGTCGTAGACGTAGGCGATGCCGCCGCTCATGCCCGCGGCGAAGTTCACCCCGGTGCGCCCGAGCACGACCACCGTGCCGCCGGTCATGTACTCGCAGCCGTGGTCGCCGACGCCCTCGACCACGGCGACGGCGCCGCTGTTGCGCACGCCGAAGCGCTCGCCGGCCTTGCCGTGCAGGAAGACCTCGCCGCCGGTGGCGCCGTAGAGGATGACGTTGCCGGCGATGGTGCTCTGGTGCGGGACGAACGTCGCGCCCGCGGGCGGCACGACGATCACCCGCCCGCCGGAGAGGCCCTTGCCGACGTAGTCGTTCGCGTCGCCCTCGATCCGCAGGGTGATGCCGGGGCAGAGAAAGGCGCCGACGCTCTGGCCGACCGAGCCGGAGAGCGTGATGTCGATCGTTCCGTCAGGCAGCCCGGCCGGACCAAAGCGCGCGAGGACTTCGCCGGCCAGCAGCGTGCCGACCGTGCGGTGGACGTTGCGCACCGGCAGCGCGATCTTCACGGGTTGCTTCTTCTCGATCGCGGGCGCGGCGAGCCGGATCAGTTCGTGGTCGAAGTGGCCGGCGACCGCGTGTTCCTGCTGGCGCACGCAACGGCGCGGGAAGTCGCCGCCGGCTAACGCCTGCGGGCGCAGGACGGCCGTGAAATCCAGCAGCCGCGCCTTCGGAGTGTGCGCTGGTCCGGCGCGGCTGCGAGGCGCTCGGTGCGGCCGACCATCTCGTCGACGGTGCGGAAGCCCAGCTCGGCCATCTGCTCGCGCAGGTCGCGGGCGAGAAAGCGGAAGAAGCGCTCGACGTGCTCGGCCGCGCCGCCGAAGCGCCTGCGCAGCTCGGGGTCCTGCGTCGCGACGCCGACCGGGCAGGTGTTGAGGTGGCACTTGCGCATCATGATGCAGCCGAGCGCCACGAGCACGATCGTGCCGAAGCCGAACTCCTCGGCGCCCAGCAGCGCGGCGATCGCCAGGTCGCGCCCGGTGCGCAGCTGGCCGTCGACCTGCACGCGGATGCGGTCGCGCAGACCGTTGGCGACCAGCGACTGCTGCGTCTCGGCCAGGCCGAGCTCCCAGGGCAGGCCGCAGTGCTTGATCGCGGTCAGCGGCGAGGCGCCGGTGCCGCCGTCCGCGCCGGAGATCAGCACCATGTCGGCCTTGGCCTTGGCGACGCCCGAGGCGATGGTGCCGACCCCGACCTCCGAGACCAGCTTGACCGAGATGCGCGCCGCGGGGTTGGAGATCTTCAGGTCGAAGATCAGCTGGGCCAGGTCCTCGATCGAGTAGATGTCGTGGTGCGGCGGCGGCGAGATCAGCGTCACGTACGGCGTGGTGTGGCGCACCCGGGCGATGTCGCGGCTGACCTTGTGGCCGGGCAGCTGCCCGCCCTCGCCGGGCTTGGCGCCCTGGGCGACCTTGATCTGCAGTTCGTCGGCGCCGCGCAGGTACTCGAGCGTGACGCCGAAGCGGCCCGAGGCCACCTGGCGCACGCGCGAGCGGCGCGAGTCGCCGTTGGGCAGCGCCGCGGCGCGCGCCGGGTCCTCGCCGCCCTCGCCGCAGTTGCTGCGCCCGCCGAGGCGGTTCATCGCGATCGCCAGCGCCTCGTGCGCCTCCTGGCTGATCGAGCCGAAGCTCATCGCGGCGCTGACGAAGCGCGGGAAGATCGCCTCCTCCGGCTCGACCTCGTCCAGCGGCACGGGCGTGCCGGGCACGAAGGCGAAGCTCCCCCGCAGCGTGGTGTGGCGCCCGGCCGCGGTGATGATCCGCACGTACTCCCTGAAAGCCGCGGGGTCGTCGCGGCGCACGGCCTCCTGGAGCTTCGAGATCGCCTCCGGCCCGAGCGTGTGGCGTTCGCCGTCGAAGCGCAGGTGGTAGTCCCCGCCGGTATCGAGCAGTCCGCCGGGACACCCGGTCTCGCACCAGCCGCTGCGGTGGCGCGCGTTGGCCTCGGCGGCGACCTGCGCCAGGCCGATGCCGCCGATGCGCGAGGCGGTCCCGGTGAAGTAGCGCCCGATCAGCTGCTCGCCGAGGCCGACCGCCTCGAAGATCTGCGAGCCGAAGAAACTGCGCAACGTCGAGATGCCCATGCGGCTGAAGGTCTTGAGCAGCCCCTTCTTGACCGCGGTGATGTAGTTGTCGAGCGCCTGCGCGGGCGTGACCGGGACCTCGAGCAGCCCGGACTCGGCCAGTTCGCGGATGGTCGCCAGCGCGGTGGTGGGGCAGGCGGCGTTGGCGCCGTAGGCGAAGAGCAGCGCGAAGTGCATCACCTCGCGCGGTTCGCCCCCCTCGAGGATGACCCCGGCGTGGTTGCGCAGGCCGGCGCGGATCAGGTGGTGGTGCAGCCCGGCGACGGCCAGCAACGCGGGGATCGGCGCGCGCGCGGGCCCGACCGCGCGGTCGGTGAGCACGAGGATCGTCGCGCCCTCGGCGATGGCGGCCTCGGCCTTGCGGAAGATCTCCTCCAGCGCCTGTTCGAGCGCTTCCCCGTCGCCGCCCGCCGGGAACGTCATGTCCAGGTCGGCGACCTGCACGTCGGGGTGCCCGGCCAGGCGCAGCCGGTCCATGTCCTCCGGGGTCAGGAAGGGCTGGCGCAGCTTGAGCTGGCGCACGTGCTCCGGCGTCTCGTCGAGCAGGTTCTTCTGCCGGCCGATGAAGCTCATCAGCGACATCACGAGCTCCTCGCGCAGCGGGTCGATCGGCGGGTTGGTGACCTGGGCGAAGAGCTGCTTGAAGTAGCTGAAGAGCAGCACCGGGCGCTCGGAGAGTACCGCGAGCGCCGCGTCGTTGCCCATCGAACCGACGGCCTCCTGCCCGCGCGCGGCCATCGGGGAGAGCACCATCCGGCACTCCTCCTCGGTGTAGCCGTGGGCGTGCTGGCGGGCGCGCAGCAGCGCCGGGTCCTCGGCCGGGATCTCCGAGGACTCGAAGAGGCCGCGCAGCTCGATGCGGTTGGTGTGCACCCAGTTGCGATAGGGCTTCTGCCGGGCGATCCGGGCCTTGATCTCGCGGTCGGGGACGACGCGGTGCTCCTCGAGGTCGACGAGGAACATCCGGCCCGGGCTGGAGGCGGCCGCGGCGCAGGATCCGCTCGGGCGCGAACTCGATGACGCCGGACTCGGAGGCGAGCACGACGAGCCCGTCCCTGGTCTCGGTCCAGCGGGCGGGGCGCAGGCCGTTGCGGTCGAGGATGCCGCCGATGGAGCGCCCGTCGGTGAACGCGACCGCGGCCGGCCCGTCCCACGGCTCCATGAACGCCGCGTGGTACTCGTAGAAGGCGCGCCGGTCCTCGCTCATCTGGTAGCGCTGCCCCCAGGCCTCGGGGATCAGCATCATCATCGCGTGCGGCAGCGAGCGGCCGCCGAGCACCAGCAGCTCGAGCGCGTTGTCGAGCATCGCCGAGTCGGAGCCGTCCTCCTGGATGATCGGCAGCAGCTGCGGCAGGTCGTCGCCGAAGAGCGGGGAGGCGAGGATCGCCTCGCGGGCGCGCATCCGGTTGACGTTGCCGCGCAGCGTGTTGATCTCGCCGTTGTGCGCCAGCAGGCGGAAGGGCTGCGAGAGCGGCCAGGAGGGCAGCGTGTTGGTCGAGTAGCGCTGGTGCACCAGGGCGAAGGCGCTCTCGAACGACGGGTGCTCGAGGTCCGGGTAGAACGGGAGCAGCTGCGTGCCGGTGAGCATCCCCTTGTAGAGGATCGTCCGCGCGGAGAGGCTCGCCACGATAGAAGAAGCGGGTGATCTCCTCGCCCCACCCGGCCGCCTCCTTCTCGGCGAGTCGGCGCACGAGGTAGAGCTTGCGCTCGAGCGCGTCGGCGGGGACCGAGCCGCGGCCGAGGAAGATCTGGCGGATCGCCGGGAGCGTGGCGCGCGAGAAGTCGCCGAGATGATCGGCCGAAACCGGCACGTCGCGCCAGCCGAGGACGGCCAGCCCCGCGGCCTGCGCGTGGCGCTCGATCAGTGCGCAGCAGCGGGCGGCCCCGGCGGCGGCGCGCGGGAGGAAGACCATGCCGACGCCGTACTCGCCGGCGGGCGGGAGGGTGATCCCGAGCTTCTCGGCTTCGGCGCGCAGGAAGCGGTCCGGCAGCTGCAGCAGGAGCCCCGCGCCGTCGCCGGTGGTCTTGTCGCCGCCGACCGCGCCGCGGTGCTCGAGATTCACGAGGACGCGCACCCCGTGCTCGACCACCTCGTGCAGCGGGACGCCGTCGAGCCGCGCGACAAAGCCGACGCCGCAGTTGCCGCGCGGCGTCTGTCCGTCGATCAGGCTGCGCCCGAGCCGCTTCGCTTCACGATTGTCGATGGTCATTCCCGTCTTTGCGCTGAGGTGTGTAGGTTGGAGCATTCTATCACGACGCCGCGGCCCCGGTCGCCGACCCTTCAGCGCGGTTGCCCGGCGATCGCGAGGAAGTTCGCAAAGAGGGTCCGCACGCAGCGGTCGACCTCGGGGGCGAGTTCGTCGCAGCGGCGCAGGATCTCGCGCTCCCGGTGCGTCCCGGCGAACCACGAGGCCAGCAGCGCGCGGTCCGCCTCGAGGTGGAACTGCAGCCCGCAGGAGCGCTTGAAGCGGAAGGCCTGGTTGTCACAGTCGCTGCCGGTCGCGAGCAGCGCACCGCCCGCCGGGATAGCGAAGGTGTCGCCGTGCCACTGGAAAACCGGGAGGGTTGCCGGCAGGCCGCGAAAGAGCGGGTCGGCCAGCCCGTCGGAGGTCAGGCTCACCGTGCTCCAGCCGACCTCCTCGACGCGGTTCTTCGTCACCGCCGCGCCGGCGGCCTTGGCGATCATCTGGGCGCCGAGACAAATGCCGAGCACCGGCAGATCGCGAGCCGCCGCGGCCTGCAGAAAGCGCGTCTCGTCGCGCAGGAACGGGTACCGCTGCCTCCTCGTAGACGTTCATCGGCCCGCCCATCGAGAGCACGGCGTCGAGTTCCCCGGGCTCGGGAAGCGTATCGCCGAGGTGCAGCCGCGCGACCTGGACCCGGGCGCCCGCGGCCTGGAGGAGCTCGCCGAAGACCCCGGGGCCCTCGCTCTCGACGTGCATGATCACCAGTACGCGCATCATGCGATTCGCTCTCCGTACATCATGAACGGAATCAGTTTCACTTTTCGGGCGGGAGTACATCCCGCCCCTCCGTTGTTCCCGATCCGGCTCGTACACACGATGTTCCCGACCCGGGTTGTAAGGGGAGGGTTTCATCCCCTCCCGTGGTTACATTTCAATATTCATTTACCGGGTTTCCTCGCCGGCGCGCATCAGGTGCTCCGTCCAGCGGTTCGTGATCGGCAGGCGCCGGTCGCGCCCGAAGGCCCGCGGGGTGAGCTTCACGCCCGGCGGGGCCTGCCGCCGCTTGTACTCGGAACCGTCCACCAGGCGGATGACCCGCTCGACCGTCCGCGGGTCGAAACCCAGGCCGGCGATCTCGTCGGGGGAGCGCAGCTGCTCGACGTAGGCGGCGAGGATGGCGTCGAGCACGGGGTAGGGCGGCAGCGAGTCCTCGTCGCGCTGGTCCGGCCGCAGCTCGGCGGAGGGGACGCGCGCGATCGTGCTCTCGGGGATCAGCTCGCGTCCGGCGCGGCGGTTCAGGTTGGCCGCGAGCTCCCAGACGAGCGTCTTCGGCACGTCCTTGATGACCGCGAATCCGCCCGCCATGTCGCCGTAGAGGGTGCAGTAGCCGACGGCGGTCTCGCTCTTGTTGCCGGTCGTCAGCACCAGCCAGCCGAAGCGGTTCGAGAGCGCCATCAGGATGTTCCCGCGCACGCGCGCCTGCAGGTTCTCGCCGGCGACGCCGGGGTCGCCGTTGTCGAAGGAGCCCGCGAGCAGTTCCAGGTAGCCCTCGTAGACGCCCTGGATCGGGATCTCGAGAAAGCGGATGCCGAGGTTTTCCGCGACCCGGACGGCGTCGCCGCGGGTCGCGCCGCTGTTGAAGCGCGAGGGCATCGAGACGCCGACGACCCGGTCCGCGCCGAGCGCCTCCACGGCGAGGGCCGCCGTGAGTGCGGAGTCGATGCCGCCGGAGAGACCGATGACGGCTTTGGAGAAGCGGTTTTTCCCGAGGTAATCGCGGGTGCCGAGCACGAGGGCCGCGTGGATCTCGCCGAGTCGGTCGAAGTCGGGGGAGACGGCCGCGGCCGCCGGGGCGAGCGTGCCGCCCGGGCCTGCGGTGAACTCGACGACCAGGAGGTCCTCGGCGAAGCGTCGTGCGGCAGCGGCGATCCGCCCGTCGGCGGCCGCCACGAAGCTGCCGCCGTCGAAGACCAGCTCGTCCTGGCCGCCGACGAGGTTTGCGTAGCAGACGGGCGCCGCCGCGGTGCGGGCAAAGCGCGCCGCCGCGGCGTGGCGCTCGGCGAGCTTGCCGGCGTGGAAAGGGGAGGCCGAGAGATTGAGCACGAGTTCGGGGCGCCGCTCACGGGCCGACCGCTCGACGGCACCGTCCGGCACCCAGATGTCCTCGCAGATGGTGATCAGGCACCCGACCCCGGCGGTTTCGGCCATGAGCGGCCCGGTCCCGGGGGTGAAATAGCGGTGCTCGTCGAAGACGCCGTAGTTCGGCAGTTCGGTCTTGCGCGAGATGCCCGCCACCCTGCCTTCGCGCAACAGGGCAGCCGCATTGTGGACGCGACCCCCGGCTCCCTCGGGGAAGCCGACGACCGCGTCGATGCCGACACAACGGCGCGCCGCCTCCTCGAGTGCGGCACGGCACTCGCTCACGAAGAGGGGATTGAGCAGAAGATCTTCCGGGGGGTAGCCCGATACCGCCAGTTCGGGGAAGACGGCCAGCTGCGCGCCGGCCTCGCGAGCCCGGCCCGCGGAGGCGACGATGCGCTCGAGGTTCCCGCGCAGGTCCCCGACCGTCGGGTTGATCTGCGCCAGCGCGACCCTGAAACTCTCCACGGGATGCCCCCCAGTTATGCGGGGGCAAGTATGCCACAGCGGCAGCCTGCCGGATGTTCGTCCGACCGGCGGGTCTGCCGCGGGAGTCTCGGGATTATTGTGGTGCGAGCGGGTAGCTCGAGAGCGCTACCCGGTTCCCCTCCGGATCGCGAACGTAGATCGTGTGTTCGGTGCGAGTTTCAACGGGGAACCCGGAGGCGGCGAGTGAGCTTTCAAGCGCGCCGCGATCCGCCGGTGTAACCGCCAGGGCGAGGAGAAAAAGGCCGGCGCCAGCGCCTTGCACCGGACGAGTAGGCTCGCCGAGGTGCTCGATCATCAGAATCGGCCCCCCAAGGTCGAGCCAGATCGACCGGAGTCCCCCGCCAGGATTGTGGCTCCGGCTCACCTCGCTCAGGCCGAGGAGATCACGATAAAATGCCGCAACTAGCTCAACGTCGCAGGCCCCGAGCGCAAGGTGATGCAATTCTCTGGTCACGGGATTCTCGCGATCCGCCGGCTTGTTCAGAAAAACCGCGCTCCGGCCTCGAGTTCCGAAACGGGTATGGTCAGCGCGCCGCCGCGCAGTTCGGTTTTCAGAGCGATCGGGACACAGGAGCCGGTTCCCTGCGCGAGGCCGTCCAGCTTGAATCTCATGTCGCACTTGAGACAGACGACCTCCCTGCCGTCGAGGGCGTAGCCTTTCTTCCAGCGGTAGCAGGTCCGGCAGGCATCGAGGACCGCGTGCGGCACTCCTGAGCTCTCGCGATAGACGAAGAAATCGACCTTCTTCCCCGCGCTGGAGCGATAGGTGTGGAAACGTCCGCCTTCGGGGCCGATGCCTGAGAGATCGACCGTCACGCTCCCGTCCAGGGCGCTCAGTTCAGGGTACTTGGTCGTGTCCCGGGCGCATCCGTTGGCGGCTCCCAGCAGGAAGGCGGCGAGAGCGAGGAGCGCGGCCGCTCGGCCTCCAGCGCCCACGGCCCGCCCTGAAATCTTGATCTTCACAGCCGGTTCCCCCTAACTCGCCACCTGGCTGGATCCGATAGTAATACAAGGTTTCGAGTTGTGCCTGCAGGAAGGAGAATAAAGCCATGCCCGCCCTCGTCCTCAGCCGGTTGCGGCACCGCTAATAGAGAGGCTGGCTCGAAGATCCGGTAGCCGCCTCGGGCACCCAGCCCTGTGCGCCGTTCCGGGTCTGATTGACCATGAACGCCCGCCGCACCTGCTTGTGCGATGCGAAGCCCCACCGACGCAGGTGGCTGTCCACCTGCCAGGCGCTGAGACGCACGCCGAAGCGCTGCTCGATGAAACCGGCGATGGCTTTCTTCGTCCAACGGGTGAAGCGCTGATGCACGGTCGAAGGCGAGAGCAGAAGTATGGCGTCGGCGACTTGGGCTTCCTGCGCGGGCTCGAGCATTCTGCGCCGTGCGCGTCCGCGCGGTTTCGCGACAAGAGCCTCCCTCCCGCCGTGCTGGTGCTTCGCAACCCAGTTGTGCAGCGTCTGTCTCGTGACGCCGAAACGCAGCGCCACCTGACGTTTCTTTTCGCCGTTGTTCACGGCCTGAACCGCGCTCGCGCGCAGTGCCACCCGTTCTTGCGGACCCATCGTGTGATCCCAGTACTCCATGTCCGTTCCTCCTCTCGGCAACTCCATTGACGTCGGGGGAAGACTCCCCGGGGCTGCCCCAATGCATGCTGGGAGGAAACCGTGGACGGCGCGTGCTTCAACCGTTCCGGAACCCCGCCACGGATGAGTATCCGTGCCGGAGCGGTACCCCGGGGCCGTCAGGCCGGGAGGCGCCGCACCCCCAACCGCGGAGCGATCGGAGTTACGCCGAGAGCTGAGGCGGGTGGTCTATGGCGGGGTGGAATCCATCCGCCACGAAAGCGTCGGCCAGCAGGACGGAAGGCCGACCCTCGGGCGGTGGAAAGAGGCAGGGTGACCCCGGGAGAAGAACGGGTAGATCGAACGGGACACCGACGAAGGAGTCCCCGTGGTTGCAGACTTGCAGCGGCTCGATACAGAGGGTGCGCTCCATGGGTCCGCCGGGGACGGCGGGCACGCACTCCACCAACCCCAACGGCAGGATTTCCAGCCCGAGGAGCGCGATCAGAAAGACCGACACCACCGTTCGCAGGGCGGAGCGCGGCCGACAACCGCAGGCAAGCCCCTTCCTGGAGAAAAATTCCATGACAGCCTCATTAATAATGGCAGGAACTTTTCCTGTCAAGCATTGCCACTTCTGTCACGTGTCGAGCAGGCCGCTGAAAAAGGCCCATCTGCGGCGCGCTGCTCGCACGTCTTGGTCATTCCTCAGGACGCGGGCGCCTTGCTCCCGGGCCTTTGTGAGCGGCCTGCTGCTCGGACGCTGGGTTCCGCTGTCGCGGCGCCGGCCCGAGGGCTGCCCGCTGCCGCTGTCGCTCGCCGGCGCCCCGCGCCACGGGGATCGCCTCGCCCGTCTCGTAGTCGAGCCCCGTCACGTACATCGCGGCGGCCGGTGTCATCGGCAGCGGGATGAAGTCCTGGACCTGCTGCAGGTTCCAGCGGGAGGCGTGCAGATAGTGCTCGACCACGCGCATCTGCTCCTGCGTGCAGCCCGGGAAGCTGGAGATGAAATAGGGGACGAGGTACTGCTCCTTCCCCGCGGCCGCGCTCTCTTTCCGGAACGCGGAAAGAAACGGCTCGAAAACGCCGCCGGGTTTGCGCATGCGCCGCAGCACCGACGGGTCCAGGTGCTCCGGCGCCACTTTCAGGTGGCCCGACACGTGGTGACGCACCAACTCGCGCAGGTACTTCGGGGTGCGCAGCGCAACGTCCATGCGGATGCCCGACTGCACGAACACGTGCTTGACCCCGGGCACGCCGCGGGCCTTGCGCAGGACGCTGACGGCCGGCTCCTCGGCTATTTTGAAATGTCTGCACATGGACGGGACGAGGCAGCTGGGACGGCGGCAGGCGCGGCACGCCTCGTCGGCGCCGTTGCGGCACCCGTAGAGATTCGCGCTTGGTCCCCCCAGATCGCTGACCGTGCCGCGGAAACCCGGGACGGCGGCGAGCCTCCCCAGTTCGCGCAGGATCGAGGCCTCGCTGCGGCTGGCGATGAACTTGCCCTGGTGCAAACCCAGGCCGCAGAAGCTGCAGCCGCCCGCGCAGCCGCGCACGATCGTCACCGAATCCCTGATCATCGTGTAGGCCGGGACCGGCGCCGTGTGGGCCGGGTGCGGCAGCCGCGTGAACGGTAGATCGTAGAGGGCGTCCAGCTCCGCCTCGTCAAGCGGCCCGGCGGGGGGCTCGACGACCACCGCGCGCGCACCGTGGAACTGCAAGAGACGCCGGCCGCAGAGGGGGCTCTGCTCGGCCTCGACGAGCCGGGTGGCCTCCAGCAGCCGGGCCCCACGTCGCCCGGAGCTCTTCCAGGGAGGGGAGGACGACCGTGTCGTCGAGCGGCAGGGACTTGGCCGCGTTGGCGCCGAGGAGCCGGGCGGTGCCGCGGATGCCGGAGAGCTCGGCGATCCCGCTCGTCCCGGCGGCGGCGCCCAGCCGGCCGGCAATCTCCCGGATGGCGCGCTCGCCCATGCCGTAGACGAGCAGGTCGGCCTTGGAGTCGACGAGGATGGACGGCCGCAGCTTGTCTTCCCAGTAGTCGTAGTGCGCCACCCGCCGCAGGCTGGCCTCGATCCCGCCGAGCACGACCGGGAGTCCGGGGAACGCGCCTGCGCGCCAGCTGGGCGTAGACCGCTGCCGCGTGGTTCGGGCGGCGACCCGGAAGCCCCCCCGCGCTGTACTCGTCCTCGCGGCGCTTGTGCCGGGCCGCCGTGTAGTTTGCCAGCATCGAATCGAGGTTGCCGGCAGTCACGCCGCAGAACAGACGCGGCCGGCCCATGACCAGGAGTGACGCGGGAGTGCGCCAGTCGGGCTGCGCGACCACGCCGACGCGCAACCCTTCGGCCTCCAGCACGCGGGCGATCATCGCCGCGCCGAACGAGGGGTGATCGACGTAGGCGTCCCCGGTGACGATCAGCACGTCGAGCTCCGCCCAGCCGCGCGCCAGCATTTCGTCCCGGGAAGCGGGCAGGGCGGAGGACTTCGGGATGCGGTGGGCTTGCCCGGGCATGCCCGGACTATCGCTCGAACGGCGGCTGATTACAACCGGCTGGCCGCAGCTTCGTTGACCGGCGCCGGCCGCTGGTCTATGATTCATCATTCAATGAGTGCCGTATCGTTCCGCATCGACCTGCACGTTCACTCGCTCCTGAGCGGCGACAACCTCGCGGACCCCGAGGAGTGCATCGTTCAGGCCATCGAACGCGGGCTCCAGGGTCTCGCGTTCACCGAGCACTACTCGTACGAGGCCTCCGAGTCGCTCGAACGGCTCGGGGAGCGCTACCGGGACAGGATCCTGGTCGTGCGCGGTGTCGAATTCTCGGCGGCCGAGGGGCACTGTCTGGTCTTCGGAGTCGACACGGACCGTCTCTGCCACCCGTACGCACCGGCGGAAGAACTGGTCCGGGAGGTGAGCCGCGCGGGGGGCGTGGTCATCCCCTCGCACCCGTACCGCGCCGGCAGCGGCCTCGGGGACCGGATCCTCGCGCTGCCGGGGTTCGCGGCGGTCGAGGGGCACAACGGGTGCAACCATCACACGTTCAACCAGCGCGCCGTCCAGGCCGCGCAACGGCTGCGGCTCCCCGTCACCGGCGGCTCCGACGCCCACCGGCCCGTCGACGTGGGCTCCTGCTATACGGAGTTTCCGGAGCGGGTGACGGAGGAAAATCTCGTCTCTCTTCTCGCGGCGGGAAACTACCAGGCCGTCGACACGAGGAAGGTCTCCCGGGGCTTGCCCTTCGGGGCTGGTTAGGAGCAGGCCGCTCGCCATTCTTGAAGCGGCCTGCTGTTCAGCTTATGCGGGCAGTTCCGGTTTCTTCTTTTTCCGGCTGATCACGGCCACCAGCACCACCAGCACGGCCGCGAAGACGCCGATGCCCACCCAGCGCAAGGAAGCGGCGGAGACTTTCTTGTCCCAGAGGGCGATCCGCTCTTCGATGTCCGCCCGCTGTTTCGCCGTCAGTTCGTCGAGCGGGATGATGGGAAACCACTGGTCCTTGATCGGGGAATCCCAGATCTTGTGCCGGAACACCTGATAGGCCTCGCGCGAGGGATGTATCTGCTGCGCATCGATGTACGCCAGCACCCGGGCGGAGAACTCGCCGGCATTGCGGAAAGGTTCGATTGCGACGCCGTTCGCGGTGAAAATCTGCTGGATGCTTCTCCAGGTCGCCTCCCCGGTGCCGCTTTTCAAGTCCGCCAACCGGCCGTCCACCAGGGTGATGTCGCGGGTCCTGCTCTGGTCGTCAGGATAGAGCTTGCTGACAAAGGGCTTGATCCCGTCCCACTTCACGGCGAGTCGCTGCTGCTGGTCGCGGATGACGTTCACATCCTGGGGCGTCAACAGGGCGGTTTCGACGTAGTTGATGTTGCCGTCGATGGTCGTGACGATTTTGCTGACGTAATCGTTCTTCTGCGCGATCGCGAGGATGTCTTTTTTCTGCGCGTCCGTCAGGTCCGCCTTCGAGTACTCGTCGAACAGGCTGTCCATCATCTTGACGATCAGCTCTTCCCGGTCCCGGATGTTGGCGTAGAGCTTGTCGGTCAATTCCCGCAACTTCGCGATCGACTCCTTGTCCTTCCGGCTCTCCAGCTGCAGGGCCTTGATCTTTTCCAGAAGGCCGGCGTTTTCTGTGGAGAGTTGCTGAATTCGCGCGCTCTGCTCCTGCACGTCGCGCGAGAGCTTCTCGATCGCCGCCCGATATTCCTCGTTCTGCGCGGTGATTTCCACGATCTTCTTCCCGCGTGCTTCCACTTCCCTGGTTTGCTCTGCGATCGTCACCTTGTCCTTCCGGCTGGCCTCGGCCGCGAGGAGCCGCTCGGTCGAAATTTTCAGCTGGTCGCGGAGTCGGGCGACCGCGGCTTCGAAGCTTTCCGGGTACAACCCCTCGCCCAGCAGTTTCCGGTGCTGTGCGTATTCGCCTTCCAGGCGGCCGATTTCGTTCGCGAGGTTGTCGCGCTGTCCCGGGTCCTGGACGGTCTTGATGGATTCCATCAGGGCCAGGTGCCGTTTCTTGAAGGAGTCGATGATCTCGTAATCCGACGTCAGGGCGAACGCCCCGCCGACCTGCACCAGCAGGAGCGCCAGGACCGCGAGCAAACCGCTGAGCTTCTTCATTTCTTTTCTCCCGGGACGATGCCTTTCCTGTTCAAGAGATACGCCTGGCCGTTGGCGACCAGTTCGATCCCCAGTTCCCGGCGGTTGAAGAACGGCTTCTCCATGCCCTGCTCAGCAATGAGCACCTTTTTCTTCAGGGTCAATTCCCCTTTTGCCCCGCTGAAAATGTACACGTGCTTGAAGCCGGGGGCCGTGATGAAATAGTACCCGTCGTAGTCGCGGATAATCCTGACGACCATGCCCGCGGCTGCGGCCGGGTCCTTCTGCTCCGCCCGAAAAAGCTCCCCCGCGTTGAAGGCGATGGTTTTCGGCTCGGCCCTGACGTAGCCCGCGGAGTCCGTGGTCAGAACGCTCTCGTACGACCAGGAGAAATCGACCGGCTTGAGGGTGACCGACGCACAGCCGGGCAGTGCCAGAAAGGCCAGAAACCCGAACAGAACCGCTTTTTTCATGGGACTCCCTCGCTCTTCATGTTGTCATCGTTGTTGAAGGCATGATGTGTGCGGCGATTTTTACGCTTATCCGGGGTTTGTCAAGGTACCGCGTCACACTTTGCCGTTTGGGTTTCTGCCGGGATTCCTTGACCCGCGCGCTGGCGGTCGGCGGTCGCGATCGAAAAGCCCCCGCAGGGGGTCTTCGCAATCGCGCGCGAGCCACCGGGAACGCCATGCTCTGTTTGGTCTGGCAAGCCCGCCTCCCCGTGCCGACCTTTCAGCCTCGGGAAACCCCTCCCTCGGCAGGCGAGAGATGGTAGAATTCCACCATCGGGACTGAATGCCCGACCCGTCAACAATAGTGGGGTGACGAAATCTTCACACGGCGCGTCTGCACATACCGGTTTGAGAGGGGTTCCGGCTGCCTCCCCAGAGCTTCGGGTAAGGGGTGACAAAGCGGTGCCGGGAAAGTGAAATTCTCCACCGCCGTACTCCCGGGGCTCCGTGCGAACCCGACTCACGTGGTGGCTGACTGACATGCGCCTCGTAACCGCTGTCGGTGCTTCACTCGTCGCGGGCCTTGCTGCAACCTCCTGGACGTCGCTCACGCTTGCAGAATTCGGGCACTTCACCGCCGTCCTGCCGCTCATGGCTTTCCCGGTCGCCGCCCTGCTCGCCTTCCGTCTTCTGTCGCGCGTCAGGAGCGTCGGGGATGCGCCTGGCATTGCCCCCGAGGACCTGCTCGCCGTCGGCATCGCCTGCGCCACGCTTCTGCTCACGCTGCCCCCGGACGAGAGCATCCTCGGCGGTTTTGACCCCGGCGTCTACGTCCAAACCGCCGCCGTGGTGGCCCGTTCGGGGTCCCTGCTGATCGACCAGCCGGATTTCGTCGCTCTTGGCGCGGAGGAGCGCGAGTTGCTCTTCCGCAGTCTCGGCGATGTGTACATGCCCTTCCAGGGGATGTTCCTCCTCGGCGACGGCCGGGTCGCGCCGCAGTTCTACCACCTCTACCCGTGCCTGATGGCCGTTGCCTGGTCGGTGGGGGGGATCCGAGCGGCGCTGCTGGTGAACCCACTGCTCAACGTTGCCGCCGTTCTCGCCCTCTACGCGTTGGCGTCAATGCTGCTCGGGCGTCGCTGGGCCCTCGCTGCGGCCCTGCTGCACGCCCTCGCCGCGCCCCAGATCTGGCAGGCGAAATTCCCGACCGCCGAGATGATGACGCAACTCTTCCTCCTCTGCGGCACCGCGCTCCTGGCCTTTGCGACGCTGGAGGAGGACCCGCCGCCGCTCGTGGCCCCTCTTGCCGGCGCGGCCCTCGGCATGGCGGTCCTCACGCGCTACGACACCGTCCTGATCCTGGTCCCGCTTGCGGTCGTGCTCCTCTTGGGGATGGGTCCTGCCGGAAAGACCCGGCCCGTCCTCGCCGCGCTCGGGATAGCTGCAGGTTTCAGCGTCCAGGCCAGCTTGCACCAGCAATTCTTCTCGCCCTTCTACCAGCCCGTCGGGGGCCTTGTGGGCCGATTCCTCGCCGCAGCGGTGATCGCTGTCTCCGCGACTCTGCTGCTGCGCCGTACCCGCGTGGGGAGGCGTCTGGAAGCGGGTCTCTTGCAGCGCGCGGCGGCGTTGCGGGCCGCAACCGCCGCTGCGCTCTGCTCCTGGGTTCTGTTCGGTTGGTTCGGCCGCCCCCACCTTGCCGGCGAGGGCCAGGCCGGACACCTCTTCCGGCTGCTCGTCGGCGACCCGCCGCTCCCGAAGTTCGCCGCGCTGCTCTCCGGCCCCGAATCCGGCAACGTGCTTTACCTGGTCGATTTGTTCGGGCCGCTCGGCGTCACCGTCGCGCTGGCCGGGATCGCTGCCCTCATCATCACCCGCCGGCGCCTCTGGGAAACGGCCTGGCTGGCAGCCTCCTCCTCGGTGCTGGTGATCCTGACGATCAACGTCTTCCACGACCACTACCTGATGTGGGTCAGCCGGCGGTTCGTCCCGGTCGTCGTTCCGCTCGCCAGCGTCGGGATCGCCGCCGCGGCCGCGCTGGTCGCGAGAGCGCGGCGGAACCAGCCACCGGCCCTGGCATTCGCCGGCGTCGCCCTGGTTGTGGCGGTCCTCTGGCTCAACGCCGGCGCCACCCGGACAATGGCGCGCGAGCGGGAGTGGCCCGGCCTGATCGGCTGGTCTGAGGAACTCGCAAGCGCCGTTCCGGCGGCCGCCGAGCTCTACAGCGACCAGGCGGGGTTCGCGGCCGCAATGCGGTTCGTATACGGGCACAGGGCATACGAACTTTCGGCCCCGAACCCCGAGCGCCGCCTGAGGCTGTTGACCCTGATGCGACGCCGGGCTGCCGCGGGGGCCGCGGTGCTGTTCCTCACGCAGCAGAAGTTCGGTGACCCGCAGGCCGTGGGCCTTGTCCCGGTGGGGGCTTATCCCCTCGCTTCATCCAAGCTCCGCGATAGCAGGCGGGGGGTTCCGACGTCGACGCATCCCCGCGGGGCGGACTTCATCCTGTACCAGGTGCAGCCGGCATCGTGATGATGTGCGATAATAATATCCTGAGGCTGGCTGAGCGCAGGCGAGGGCGGCGGCCTGCCGGAAGCGTCGAGGTGGAGGAAGTTGATCATGGGTAAGGAAGGTCCCGGCAGCGACGGCTTCGGCCGGGTGCCTTGCATCAGCGTCATCATCCCCTGCCTCAACGAGGAGGCCTCCATCGCCCAGGTCATCGCGGCCGCCCGCGAGGGGATTGCGGCGATCGGGGCCGAGGGGGAGGTTATCGTCGTCGACAACGCGTCCACCGACCGCTCGGCGATGATCGCCGCGGCCGCCGGGGCCCGCGTGTTGACGGAACCCCACCGCGGCTACGGAGCGTCGCTGCGCAAGGGCTTCGCCAACGCGCGGTACGAGATCGGCGTGATGGGCGACGGCGACCTGACCTACGACTTCAGGAATCTCGGCGACCTGGTGCGGCCAATCATCGCCGGCGAGGCGGAGTTCGTGATCGGTAACCGGATGGGCAACATTCTCCCCGGCGCCATGCCGCCGCTGCACCGCTACATCGGCAACCCGATGCTCTCGGGGATGCTGCGATTGCTGTTCCGCGACCAGCGGGTGCGCGACGTGCACTGCGGACTGCGGGCGATCTCCATGGAGGCCTACCGGCGACTGCACTGCGTCACGACAGGCATGGAGTTCGCCAGCGAGATGGTCGTGCGGGCGATTCGCGTGGGGGTCTCCCTGGCCCAGCGGGACATCATCTACCACCCGCGGATCGGAGACTCCAAGCTCCAGTCTTTCCGCGACGGGTGGCGCCACATGCGCTTTATCATCCTGCACAGCCCGACGTTGCTGCTGCTGCTCCCCGGGGCGATCTGTACGGTGCTCGGGCTGCTCCTGGCGCTGCCGATCGCGTTTGGTCCGGTGGTCATCGCCGGACGCAGCATCGACCTCCATTTCATGATCATGGCCGGCATGCTGAACATCGTCGGCATTCAGGTCGTGACGGTCGGCCTGCTGGCGAAGTCCTACGGCCACCTCTCGGGACTGCACTACGACGAGTTGGTCGCCCGGCTCTACCGCTGGTTCACGTTCGAGAAAGCCTTCCTCGGCTCGGCCGCCATCGCGCTCGCCGGGAGCGCCATTGCCTGCGCGGTGGTCTTCGAGTGGGTCTCCTCCGGCTTTGGCAGCCTGAACCGGGTCCGAATCCTCTTCTTCTCCCTGCTGCTCTTCATCGATGGCGTCCAGTTCTGCCTGGCGTCGTATCTTTTTTCCATCATGGCGCTGCCGCGGCACATCGACACCATTCAGCCCGAGATCGAGAACACCGGCATCGCGGACCTGTAACCGCCGACGGACATCACGGAATGACGAAGTTCTCGCACACGCGTTCGTCGTGGTACGCAACCGCGCTGGCCGGCAGCGACCGTCTTCCCGGGGCCGTCACCGGCGCCGTACGCCTTGACAGTCCCGACCGGGAAGGGTTCGAGCCCCCAGCTTCAGCCGGTGGTCGTTGACGCCCTGCCCGGGGCGTGAAAAACTGCGCTCATGCGGCAGAAGAAATACGTCAGTGCGCCGCCCGTGTCCGCCCTCGCGACTGACGGCCGCGAAACCGGCTCCGGCTGGCGGCGGTACCGCGAGCCTCTCGGGGTGCTGTCCGCGTCGCGTCTCTGCGACGTCATGCCGCTGCTGGCCGAGGTGCGGCGGCAGACGCTCGCGGGGCGCGTTGCGGTCGGCTGGATCGCCTACGAAGCCGCACCGGCGTTCGATCCGGCGCTGGTGGTCCGTCCGCCAGGCCCGGTGCCGTTGGCCTGGTTCGCGCTCTTCGCGGGCGGGGAGGATGACGGCCGCACCGGCAATCACTCCCGGGACAGCGCCGTTCACGCCAACGTGGCGCGGGGGGCCGACCCCGGAGATCTACCACGGTGCGGTGCGCCGGATTCACGAGCACATCGCGGCGGGGGACACCTACCAGGTCAACTACACCTACCGGCTGCGCGCTCCCTGGGACGGCGACCCGTTCGAGCGCTTCACCGCTCTCGCGCGGGCCCAGCGGTCGCGGTACGCGGCGTTCATCGACGCCGGCAGGTATGCCGTTCTCTCGGCCTCCCCCGAACTCTGCTTCCGCCTCGAGGACGACCTTCTGACCTGCCGCCCGATGAAGGGGACGGCGCCGCGCGGGCTGACGCTGGTCGAGGACCGGCTGCAGGCCGCAGGCCTGCGCGCCTCCGAGAAGGAGCGGGCCGAAAACGTGATGATCGTGGACATGGTGCGCAACGACCTGGGCCGGATCGCCCGGGTCGGGACGGTCCGGGTGCCGCGGCTCTGGGAGACCGAGCGCTACCCGACGCTCTGGCAGATGACCTCGACCGTCCGCGCCGAGACCGCCGCCCCGCTCGACGAGATCCTGCTCGCGCTCTTCCCGTCGGCGTCGATCACCGGCGCCCCCAAGGTGCGCACGATGCAGATCATCAAGGAGACCGAGCGCACGCCGCGCGGGATCTACACCGGATGCGTGGGCGTGCTCGGCCCGGGCCGGCGCGGCTGGATGAACGTGGCGATCCGGACGCTCGTCGTGGACCGCCGGAAAAACCTTGCCGAGTACGGGACCGGCAGCGGCATCGTCTGGGACGCGCGGGCCGCGGCCGAGTTCGACGAGTGCCGGACCAAGACGCTGGTGCTCGGCGGTCTGCCGCCGCCGTTCCGGCTCATCGAAACGCTCGCCTGGACGCCGGGCGAGGGCCTGCTGCTGCTCGAGCGGCACCTGCGGCGCATCGGCGACTCCGCGGCGTACTTCGGGTTCGCCTGCGACGCGGGCGCGATCCGGGCGCGACTCGTCGCGGCGACGCGCGGCCTGCGCCGCCCGCAGCGCGTGCGCCTGCTGCTGGATGAGCGGGGCGGGATCGAGGTGACCGTCGCGCCGCTCGGGCAGCGTGCGGTGACCTTGAGCGACACGCCCCCGTCGGTCCGCTCGGCCCGCGCGGTTGCTGTTGCGCTGGCTCAAGAACCGGTCAGGCGGCGCGACCGGTTTCTCTATCACAAGACCACGCGGCGGCAGGTCTACGAGCAGGCGCTGGCAGGATCTCCCGGGTGCGACGACGTCATTCTCGTCAACGAAGAGGGCGAGGTCACGGAATCGACAATCGCCAATGTCGTGGTGCGCGATCAGGACGGGTACTGGACGCCGCCGGTCGGAGGCCGGCCTGCTCGCCGGCACGTTCCGCGGCCAGCTGCTCGAGCGCGGCGCGATCCGCGAGAAGCGCATCACGGCCGAGGAGGTGCGCGAGGCGAAAGAACTCTGGCTGATCAACTCGGTGAGAGGCTGGCGCCGCTGCCGCGCAACAACCTGACGATAAGCTTCCGGGCGCGGGCGGAAAAGCGCCCCGCGCCTGGTCAGAACCCGGCGCTGGCGGCGGTCTCGACCCAGCGCAGGATCTGCGGCAGCAGCCCGAGCGCCAGCATCCCCACCGTGCAGATCGCGAGGACCGCGCCGCCGCAAGTCGAGGTGCGGATCGGCGGCACCGCCGACTGCTCCGGGGTCGGCTTCTCGATGTACATCCAGCGGATCACCGTCAGGTAGTAAAAGAGGGAGACCGTGGAGTTGACGGCGCCGACGAGCACGAGCCAGGCCATGCCCTTCTCGGCGGCCGCGGCGAAGAGGTAGAACTTCCCGAGGAAGCCCGGCCAGCGGCGGGATGCCCGAGAGCGAGAAGAGCGAGAGCATCATCACGAACGCCAGCTTCGGGTTCGACTCCGAAAGCCCGATGTACTCCCGCATGTCCTCGCGTCCGGTCGCTCCCGCGACGATCGCCGCCACGCCGAACGCCGCGAGGCAGGAGACGAGGTAGACCAGCAGGTAGAAGGCGACGGAGGCGTCGGCGCGGTAGCCGCCGGGGGCGAGACCGATCATCAGATAGCCGGCCTGGGCGATCGAGGAATAGGCGAGGAAGCGCTTGATGTTCGTCTGGTGCAGCGCCACCAGGTTCCCGACGGTCATGGTCACGACCGCAAGCAGCGCGACGAGCAGGCTGACGCTGTCGCCGACCCGCGCGAACGCCAGGCTGACGACCTTGGCGAAGAGGGCGAACCCGGCGGCCTTGGAGGCGACCGCGAGGAAGGCGGAGACGACGACCGGCCCGCCCTCGTAGACATCCGGCGCCCAGAGGTGGAAGGGGACGGCCGAGATCTTGAACCCCACGCCGACCATCACCATGATCAGCGCCGCCAGCGTCAGCGGCCCGGCCGGCAGCCGCTCGGCGATCTCGGCGATCATCGTCGTGCCGGTGAGTCCGTAGACGAAGGAGAGGCCGTAGAGCAGAAAGCCCGAGGAGAGCGCCGAGGTGAAGACGTACTTGAGGCCGGCCTCGGCGCCGCGGGGCTCGCGCGGGTGGAAGGCGACCAGCGCGACCAGCGGCATCGTCACCAGCTCGAGGCCGGTGTACAGCAGCGCCAACTCCCGCGAGGAGACGAGCACGCACATGCCCGTGACCGAGAAGATCATCAGCCCGAGCGCCTCGCCCAGGCGTCCGCGCGGGATCGACGGCTTCGGTTCGCCGCTGGGACAGGAGAGCAGCGCGGTCAGCGCGCCGGCCGCCAGGAACAACCGCTTGTAGAGCACGGAGAACGGCCCCACGCCCCAGGCGCCGCCGAAGGCCTCACCCAGCGGCGAGAGCCCGACAAAGGTTCCGGCAAAAAGCACGGTGAACCCGATGGCGGCGATCATGCGCCTCCGGTCGGCCGTCCCGGCGCTTGGGGTCGACCATGCCGATACCGAGCACGATCGCCGCCAGGAGCATCAGCGCGCATTCGAGCGCGATCATCGCGAAAGCTCCGTTCATGCCCCCGCCCCTCCCCTCACCCGGCCCCGAGCCGCGCCACGATCGGCGCGACGGAGGGGGCGATGAGCTTGATCATCCAGCCGGGGAACATGCCGGCGAAGGCGAGAAAGAACACGAGGATCACGAGCGGCACGCGCTCGACGAAGGTGGCGTCCGTGAGCTCGGCGTGATGCGGGTCCTGCAGCGGCCCGTAGAGCATCTTGGTCAGTGCCCGCAGCAGATAGACCGCCGTGGTGACCACGCTCGAGGCGGCGAGCACGGTCATCACGCGGTGCGAGGTCGAGGCGTCGGCGAAGGCGCCGACGAAGACCTGGACTTCGGCGATGAAGCCGGCCAGCCCGGGCAGGCCGAGCCCCGCCATCCCGCCGATCATGTAGCAGACGCCGAGAAACGGCATCACCTTGATCAGCCCGCCCATCTCGGTGATGAAGCGGGTGTGCGTGCGCCCGTAGATCATCCCGATCAGCGCGAAGAAGAGCGCCGTCATCAGGCCGTGGGCGAACATCTGGAAGACGGCGCCCTGGAAGCCGGTCTGGTTGAGCGTCGAGAGCCCGAAGATGACCAGGCCGCAGTGGCTGACCGAACTGTACGCGGTGATGTACTTCAGGTCGGTCTTCTTGCAGGCGACCAGCGCCCCGTAGAAGATGTTCACCGTCGTCAGCGCGAGGAAGAACGTCCCCCACATCTTCGCGCCTTCGGGCATCAGCCAGATCACCTTGAGGCAGCCGTAGCCGCCGAGCTTCATCAGCACGCCGGCGTGCAGCATCGAGACCGCGGTCGGCGCCGAGGCGTGGCCGTCGGGCGACCAGGTGTGGAACGGCCAGAGCCCGCCGAGCGTGCCGAACCCGAAGAACATCAGCGGGAAGACCCAGGCCTGCGTTGCCAGCGGGACGCCGGCGAGGGCGATGCTCTCCATCGAGAAGGTCGGCGAGCCGGACTGGAAGAAGAGCACCAGGATGCCGACCACGATCAGCGCCGAGCCGCCCATCAGCATCAGGGTCAGCTTCATCGCGGAGTACTCCTTCGGGCCGGTCCCCCAGAGGCCGATCAGCAGGTACATCGGCAGCACCGCGATTTCGTAGAAGAGGAAGAAGAGGAAGAGGTCCTGGGAGGCGAAGACGCCGAAGACGCCGCCGACCAGCAGCAGCAGGAAGGCGAAGAACTCCTTGCCGCGGTGCTCGTGGCTCCAGGAGGCGAGCACGCCGCAGAAGATGACGACGGCGGTGAGCAGGATCATCAGCACCGCGACCCCGTCCACGCCGAAGTAGTACTCGATGCCGAGCCTGTCGAGCCAGGCGTAGCGCTCGACGTGCCAGAGCGGCGGGGCGCCGGCGGGTCCGGGCGTGCCGACGCGCTCGAGGGCGTCGAAGACGAGGTAGACCGCGAGCGCGACGTCGATGCCGGCGGCGACGAGGGCGACCTGCTTGATCGTCTTGAGCCGCTCGGCGGGCAGCAGCATGATGATGCCCACCGCGACGAAGGGCACGACCGTGATCAGGGTGAGGATTCCCATTACGCGGGCGCCTCGCCCGCGAGACTATGCAGGCTTTTGCATGAAGACGCCGAAGTCCTGACATGCGGACAGACACGGCGTTGGCTCCGTGCGAAGCGGACGAACATTCTCCCGGACAGCGCAGATGTTGTGGTGAAATTTCATAGTGTCCCTTAGTCCCGCGTGATCCGTTTGAGAGGTTCGGTGCGGCCGAGCAGCAGCAGCACGATCTGGCGGCCGACGGTTGCCGCGACGGCAGCGTACCCGGCGACGCTGAGCGCGTTGAACAGCGGCCGTCCCGCGAGGATCAGAAACAGCATCAGCAGGCAGGCCCCGCCGGAGACGACCAGCAGCGAGGTCTGCAGGCGCCCGCTCGCCATGCGCCGCAGCCAGGCGCCGCCGAGCCGGGAGGCCTGCGCCGAGAGGTCCATGGTGCCGTCCACGATGCGCCGGTCGAACCAGGCGAGCGGCGCGCTGACGAAACGGAAGATGATCTTGTGGGTCACGAACAGGTAGATCTCGTCGAAGTAGAACTTCGCGGAGATCGCCCGGTAGACGAAGCCGAGGCTGGCGGCGACCCTGGCCGGCGCGCCGCTCTTGCGCCCGTAGAGCAGCGCGGCCAGCCCGATCCCGGCCAGGCCGGCGAGGGTCGCGGGGATCGCGACCGCGAAGTCGATGCCGGCGTGCTCGAGCTCGCCGCGGTAGACGAAGCTCCCGAAGGGCACGAAGCCGAGAAACACGGAGGGCACCGCGAGGATCGCCAGCGGCACCCACATGCTCGGCGGCGACTCGTGCGCGTGGTCGAACTTGTGGTGGTCGCGCGCCTCGCCGGCGAAGGTCATGAAGTAGATCCGGAACATGTAGAACGCCGTGAGCCCGGCGACGAGCAGCGCCACGCCGAAGACCACCGGGTGCCCGCCGTGCAGCGCCGCCGCGAGGATCTCGTCCTTCGAGAAGAAGCCCGAGAACCCCGGGAACCCCGGCGATGGCCAGGCAGGCGATCAGGAACGTGCCGTGCGTAATCGGCATCTTGCGCCGCAGCCCGCCCATCTCGCGGATGTCGTTGGTGTGCACGGCGTGGATCACGCTGCCGGCGCCGAGGAAGAGCAGCGCCTTGAAGCAGGCGTGCGTCGCGAGGTGGAAGAGCGAGGCCGTGAACCCGAGCGGGTGCTCCATCCGCGCGACGCCGAGCGCGAGCATCATGTAGCCGAGCTGGGAGAGCGTCGAGAAGGCCAGGACGCGCTTGATGTCGAACTGCGTCACGGCGATCACGGCGGCGAACAGCGAGGTGAACGTCCCGACCACCATCACGACCGTCATGCCTTCGTTGGTCGCCGAGAAGAGCGGGAAGAGACGCGCCACGAGGTAGACGCCGGCGACGACCATGGTCGCGGCGTGGATCAGCGCCGAGACCGGGGTCGGCCCCTCCATGGCGTCGGGGAGCCAGATGTGCAGCGGGAACATCGCGCTCTTGCCCGCCGCGCCCATGTAGACCAGCACCGCCGAGAGCGTCAGCGCGCTGACGCCGAGCAGCTGCACCCCCTCCAGGCGCGCGATGGTCGCGGGGTCGCTGAGGTGGGCGAAGTCCAGCCCGCCGGCGTAGGCCGAGAGCACGAGCAGGCCGAGCAGAAAGCCCAGGTCGGCGAAGCGGGTGACGATGAAGGCCTTCTTGCAGGCGGCGACCGCGCTCGGCTTGTCCCAGTAGTAGCCGATCAGCAGGAAAGACGAGACGCCGACGAGTTCCCAGAAGACGTAGATCTGGAGGATCGAGATCGAGAGGACCAGCCCGAGCATCGAGCAGGTGAAGAGGTTGAGGCGCGGCGAAGTAGCGCGGAGTAGCCCCCCTCGCCGTGCAGGTAGCCGGTGGAGTAGATGTGCACGAGCAGGCTGACCCCGGTCACGACCATGACCAGCAGCATCGAGAGGTCGTCGGCGATCACGCCGACATTGCCGGCGAAGGTCGGCGTGAAGGCCAGCCAGAGCGTCTGCCAGGGCACGAGGGTCTCGCCGGCGTGCCGCGTGAAGTAGGCGAACGCCGCGCCCCAGCCGACGATCGCGCTGCCGGCGACCGCCGCGATCGCCGCGGCCGAGCAGACGCGCGGGCTGGTCAGCGGGCGCAGCACGAGTGCCACGAGCAGCGAGCCGAGAAACGGCAGCAGCGGCACCAGCCAGAGGTGGTCGAGGAACCAGGATCCCGTCATCGTCGTCTGTCCTGGTACTCCCCTTGAAGCGTGTCCGCGGCACGCACGTCGATGTTGCGCCGGTGGCGGAAGAGCGCGATGACGATTGCCAGGGCCACGGCGGCCTCGGCCGCCGCCACCGCGATGATCAGGATCGGGAAGACCGTCGCCGGCCGGGTCGCCCTCGAAGAGGAAGCGGTGGAAGGCGACGAAATTCAGCGCCGCGGCGTTGAGGACCAGCTCGACGCAGAGCAGCATCGCGACCAGGTTGCGCCGGGTGAGCATGCCGTAGACGCCGAAGGAGAAGAGCAGCGCCGAGAGGATCAGGTAGTGCTCGAGTCCGGGGTGCATCAGTCCTCTTCCTTCTTGGTGTAGTCGTCGCCGGGTTTGCCGGCCACGGTGATCGCGCCGACCAGCGCCGCGATCGAGCACGAGCGAGATCACCTCGAAGGGCAGCACGAAGCCCCCCGGCCCCATGTTGAGCAGGGCGTGCCCGATCTCGCGGACCTGCGCCGAGGCGTGCGGCGGCGCGGTCGGTGCCGAAGCCCTGCGAGAGCATGGCGCCGGCGACGATCGCCAGGAGCAGCTCCGCGACGATCGAGGCGAGGATGCAGCGCGAGAGGGGGGACCTGAGAAATTCCTTCTGGGTGACGTCCTCGACCATCAGGACGGCGAAGACGACGAGCACGACCACGCCGCCGACGTAGACCGCGATCTGGATCGAGGAGAGGAACTGGGCGTCCATCAGCAGGTAGAGCCCGGCGATGCCGATCAGCGCCCCGGCCAGGCCGACCGCGCAGCGGAAGAGGTTGCGGGCCGTCACGACGAAATACGCCGCAAACAGCGTGTAGGCCGCGATCATCCAGAAGGCGAACGGTCTCCATCGTCATGGCGCGGGCTCCTCCGGGGCCGGCTGCGGCACGCCGTCGGGGGTGTCCAGCCGCAGGGTCAGCGCGCGGCGGTCGAGAGCGGCGTTCTCGAACTCGTTGCCCATCGCCAGCGCCGAGAACTTGCAGGTGTCGACGCACAGCCCGCAGAGCGTGCAGCGCTCGAAGTGGTAGTAGTAGCCCGAGAGGCGGAACTTGTTCGTCTCCGGGTCCTTCTCGCGCTTCACCGTCAGCGAGTTGTTCGGGCAGGCCTTCATGCACAGGCCGCAGGCCGTGCAGGGGTAGTTGCCGGTCTGCGGCGTCGCGCAGCAGGCGGACCTTGCCGCGGAAGCGCGGCGCCATCTTCAGCGTCGCGCGGTTCTCCGGGTACTGCTGGGTGATGACCTCGTCTGAAGCGCACGAAGTGGCCGAACGTGATCCCCATGCCCTGGAGGAGCCCGCCCACCGCCGTCGCCGCCCGCCCGAAGAGTCCCATCGTCGTCGCCCGCCCCCTCACCCGGGGAAGAAGTACCAGCCGGCCGTCACGAGAATGCTCGCCACGGCCAGGGTGCAGAACGACAGGGGCAGCAGGAACTTCCACTCGAAGTTCATCAGCTGGTCGACCCGCAGGCGCGGGAAGGTCCAGCGCACCCACATGAAGATCAGGACCAGCAGCATCGTCTTGCCGAAGAACCAGGCCCACGGCGGGATGAGGTCGGCGAGGCTGTTGAAGCCCGCGAGGTTCCCGATGTGGAAGGGCATCCAGCCGCCGAGGAAGACCGTGGCCGAGATCGCGCAGACCACGAACATGTTCACGAACTCGGCGAGGAAGAACATCGCGAAGCGGATCGAGGTGTACTCGGTGTGGAACCCGGCGGTCAGCTCGCTCTCGCCCTCGACCAGGTCGAAGGGGGTGCGGTTGCACTCGGCGGTCGAGGCGATCCCGTAGATCACGAAGGCCACGAACCCGACCACCGGGGCGCGCCAGATCCACCAGCCGTCGGCCTGGGAGGCGATGATCCCGCGAAAGTCCAGCGAGCCGGCGAAGACGAGCATCGAGAGCAGGGCGATGGTCGCCGAGAGCTCGTAGGAGATGATCTGCGCGCCGGCGCGCATCGCCCCGAGCAGCGACCACTTGTTGTTGCTCGACCAGCCGGCGGCGAGGATCCCGAGCACGCCGACCGAGCCGATGCCCAGCACGAAGACCAGCCCGACGTTGAAGTTCACGGCCTGGATGTCCGGGGCGAACGGGATGAAGGCGAGCGCGACGAAGGTCGCCGCGAAGCAGAGCAGCGGGGCCAGGTGGAAGACGAAGTGGTCGGCCTCCAGCGGGGTGATGTTCTCCTTGCTCAGCAGCTTGAGCCCGTCGGCGAGCGTCTGGAGCAGCCCGTGCGGCCCGACCCGCATCGGTCCGAGCCGCTGCTGGACGTGGGCCGCGACCTTGCGCTCGACCCAGACCAGCGCCAGCGCCAGCAGCGAGACGAACCCGGTGAGAATCGCCGCGACGATGACCATCTTCGCCAGGTCGACGACGAGCCCCTCGCCGAGCAGGCCGGTGAGCCAGGCCGTGACGGCCGGGGGAATCCGCTCGGTGTGCCAGATCCAGTTATCGGTCATGATTACCTGTCGATACAGGGGACGACGACGTCGAGCGTCGAGAACACCGCCACGACGTCGGCCACACGGCTGCCCTTGACGATCTCGGGCAGCGCCGCCAGGTTCGAGAAGTTCGGGCTGCGCACCTTGACGCGCCAGGGCTTGTCGGTGCCGTCGCCGACCAGGAAAAAGGCGATCTCGCCGCGGGCGGCCTCGACGCGCCCGAGCCAGCGGCCCGCCGGCACCTTGACGATGACCGGGAGCTTGGCCCGCACCGGGCCCTCCGGCATCGTGTCGAGCGCCTGCCGGACGATCGCGAGGCTCTCGCGCATTTCGGCGATGCGCACCTTGTAGCGCGCCCAGCTGTCGCCCTCGGTCATCACCGGGACGTTGAACGCGAGCCTGCGGATAGATCCCGTAGGGCCGGTTTTGCCGCACGTCGTAGCTGACGCCGCTGGCCCGCAGCGTCGGGCCGGTGCAGCCGAGCGACCGCGCCAGCTCGGCGCTGAGCACGCCGATCCCCTTCGTGCGCTCCTGGAAGATGATGTTGCCGCCGACCAGCGTCTCGTACTCGTCGATGACCGGCGTGAAGTAGTCGCAGAACGCGCGCACGTCCTTCGCGAAATCCTCGTCGACGTCGGCCGTCACGCCGCCGGGGCGGATGTAGTTCATCGTCAGGCGCGCGCCGCAGGTCTTCTCGAAGATGTCGTTGACCAGTTCGCGGTCGCGGAAGCCGTAGAGAAACGGGGTGAAGGCCCCGAGGTCCATCCCGAGCACGCCCCACCAGAGCTGGTGCGAGGAGATGCGCGTGAGCTCGGACATGATCACGCGGATGTGCTCGGCGCGCTCCGGGACCTCGATGCCGAGGGCCTGCTCGACCGCCAGCGCCCAGCCCCAGTTGTTCATGTGCGCCGAGAGATAGTCGAGGCGGTCGGTCAGGTGCGTGAACTGCAGGACGTTCATCGCCTCGCCCATCTTCTCGATGCCGCGGTGGACGTAGCCGAGGACCGGGGTCACCCCGAGGACGGTCTCGCCCTCGAGCTTCAGGACCAGGCGCAGCACCCCGTGCGTCGAGGGGTGCTGCGGCCCCATGTTGACGAAGTAGTCCTCGTAGACGGGCGCGGCGGCGCTCGGCGGTGGGCGGCGGGTTCGGGCGGGTGTCAGTTCCATGGCTAGTACGGCCGCTTGACGACGTCGTGGAGGGTGTCCACGTAGTCCTTGCGCAGGGGGTGGCCGGGCCAGTCCTCGTCGAGCAGGATGCGCCGCAGGAACGGGTGGCCCCGAAAGACGATGCCGAACATGTCGAAGGTCTCGCGCTCGTGCCAGTCCGCCCCGGCCCAGATGTCGCTGACGGTGTCGATCTCGGGCAGCTCGCGGGGGATGTCCGCCACGAGCGCCAGCTGGCGGCCGTCGTCGAAGCGGGTGATCAGGTAGATCACCTCGAATCTGGCCTCGGCCGGCCGGTCGACCGCGGTCACGAACAACAGGTAGTCGAAGCCGGCCGCGCGCAGCCGGCGCGCGGCGTCGGCGAACTCCGGCGGCAGCCACGCGCCACGCGGGCACGCCCGCCGCTGGCGTCGGCGGTCGCCACGGTCGCCGAGGATGCGCTCGACCTCCTCGCGCAGTGCGACCACGGCCGGGTCCGGCGGCGGCGGAGGCGGAGCGCGGCGGGCCGCTGCCGGAGCCGCGGGCCGGATTCGCGTCTGGAGCGGTCGGATCGCTCATGCCGGGTTGAACTCCTTCTGCGGGTCGATCGGCGTGTGCGCGAACAGGAACGGCGGCAGCGGCCGCTGCCGCCGCGAGCCGCCCTCGCGGCGGATCTTCTCCTGCAGCAGCATCAGCGAGTGCAGCAGCGCCTCGGGCCGCGGGGGGCACCCGGGCAGGTAGACGTCCACCGGGAGCACCCGGTCGACGCCCTTGACGACGGAGTAGCTCTCGTAGAAGAACGGCCCGCCGCTGGTGGCGCAGGCCCCCATCGCGAGCACCCACTTGGGGTCGGGCATCTGGGAGTAGAGCAGCCGCAGGCGGGTGGCCATCTTGTAGGTGATCGTGCCGGCCACGACGATCATGTCGGCCTGGCGCGGCGTGGCCCGGGCGACCTCGAAGCCGAAGCGCGACCAGTCGTGGCGCGAGGCGCCCACGGACATCATCTCGATCGCGCAGCACGAGGTGCCGAAGGTCAGCGGCCAGAGCGAGTTGGAGCGGGCCCAGGTGAGCACGCGGTCGATCTGGGTGAGAACGAACCCGCCTCGGGGCGGCGGCTGCCGCCTGGGGGTCCTGGTTCTCCCACTGCGCCGCCTGGGCGGCGGCCGCCCGGTCCGTCTCGTTCAGCGCCACGCGAGGTACCCCTTGCGCCAGGCGAACGCGAAGCCGAAGACCAGGATGACGAGGAAGACCCCGCCCTCCGCGAGGGCCGGCACGCCGATCTCCTTGAGCACCACGGCCCACGGGAAGAGGAAGACCACCTCGACCTCGAAGAGCAGAAAGAGCAGGGCGAAGACGTAGTAGCCGACGTTGAAACGGGTCCAGGCGGAGCCGAGCGGCACCTCGCCGCACTCGTAGGGGAAGGCTTTCGCGCCCCCGGGGTTGTGCGGCGCGACGAGGCGCGAGAGCGTGATAGTTGAGCAGCACGAAGAGCGACCGCGGCGAGCATGATGAACGACAGGTAGTAGAAATCCACCGTGTGTCCTCCGCTCCGTTGTGCCAGAACCGAATGCACATCCAGGTCAAACGGGAAAAATCTATAGCACAAGCAAAACGGCCAGTACAACCTTCTGTTTTAGTCAACAATTCGGCTCGTGTCGGCCGCCCGTGACCGCGACCCGGATTCGGCGGCCGCTGATCCTGCCGCGCGTTCGTGCGCTGCTGCTTGACAGGACCGCGCCGCGGCCGGAAGATCGCCGTGGCTGGGAGCCGCTGGTGGGGAGACGATGAACGATGTCACGGTCTGGATCGCCATCTTCAGCCTCGGCCTGCTCTGCCTGAACTGGCCGCTGCTCGGGATTTTCCACGACGACCCCTTCGTGTACCTGCTGGTCTTCTGGCTGTTCTTCGTGTTTCTGGTGGCCCGGGCCGCGCGCGGCGGCAAGGCGCCCCCGGCGCGCTGACGGGCCTGATCGCGGCGGTCTGCAAACGCGATGTTCGCCCCCTACAACGTCTTCTTCATCCTGCTGAGCTACCTGCTGCTGCTCTTCGGCATCGCCTGGGTCGCCGAGCGCCAGGAGCGGCGCGGGCGCAGCCTCGTCAACAACCCCTACGTCTATTCCCTCTCCCTCGCCGTGTACTGCACCTCGTGGACCTTTTACGGCAGCGTCGGCCGCGCCGCCACCTCGGGGCTCTCCTTCCTGACGATCTACCTCGGGCCGACCCTGATGGCCGCTCTCTCGATGGTGGTGCTCGCCCGGATCGTGCGCATCGCCAAGGCCAACCGCATCACCACGATCTCGGACTTCCTCGGCTTTCGCTACGGCAAGTCCCTGCTGCTCTCGGCACTGGTGGCCGCGATTGCCGTCATCGGCGTCATCCCCTACATCGGCCTGCAGATCAAGGCCATCATCAGCACCTTCGAGATCATCTCCCACGAGCCCCGGGGCGGGTCGGCGATGGGTCTCGTCATCACGCTGTTTCTCGGCGGTTTCGCGATCATCTTCGGCGCCCGCCGCCTCGACGCCTCGGAGCGCCACGGCGGGCTGGTCTTCGCCGTCGCGTTCGAGTCGCTCGTCAAGCTGGTGGCGTTCCTGCTCGTCGGCGTCTTCGTGACCTACGGGGTCTTCGACGGCTTCGGGGACATCTTCGCCCGCATCGACCGGACGTCTTTTGCCGGTCTCCAGTCGCTGGAGGTGGGCGGCGGCGACGGCGTACTCGGAGTGGTTCGCGCTGCTCGCGCTCTCGATGATGGCCATCCTCTTTCTCCCGCGGCAGTTCCAGATGGCGGTCGTCGAGAACTGCGACGAGCGTCACCTGAAAAAGGCGGCCTGGCTCTTCCCGCTCTATCTCTTTCTGATCAACATCTTCGTGCTCCCGATCGCCTTTGCCGGCCTGCTGCTCACCGGGTCGCCGCGGGGCGCGGACTACTTCGTCCTCTCCATCCCGCTGGGGCAGGGGATGAAATACCTCTCCCTGATGGTCTTTCTCGGCGGCTTCTCGGCGGCGACGAGCATGGTCATCGTCGAGTCCCTCGCCCTGAGCACCATGGCCATGAACAGCATCGTGATGCCGGCGCTGATCGGGTTCCACGAGCACCGGCGCTTCCCGACGATCATCCTGGCCCTCAAGCGGCTGATCATCCTCGCCGTGGTCTACCTCGGCTACCTCTTCGCCGTCTCGATCGGGGAGTTCTACAGCCTGGTGGACATCGGGCTGAAGTCCTTCGAGGCGGTCGCCCTCTTCGCCCCGGCGTTTCTCCTCGGCCTCTACTGGAAGCGCGGCAGCCGCGCCGGGGCCATCGCCGGCCTCTGCGCGGGTTTCGCGGTCTGGTTCTACACCCTGATCATCCCGGCGCTCTTCAAGGCCGGGATCCTGACCCAGGGCGGCGCCCTCGGCCGGCTCACCTCCTCGGGACTCCTCAACCCCCACGCCCTCTTCGGGGTGCACGGTCTCGGCAAGTGGGGCAACTCCCTCTTCTGGTCGACGTTTCTCAATCTCGCGCTGTACGTCGGCATCTCGCTGGCCGTGCGCCCCTCGCGCGAGGAGGAGATCCAGGCGCTGCTGTTCGTGGAATCGGACGACCGGGCGCGGGAGCTGCCGCTGGGCACCTCGGTCACCGCCGCCGACATCGAGGGGATCCTCGCCCAGTACGTCGGCGCCGATCAGGCGAGCGGCGTCATCGAGGACTTCGTCGCGCGGCGCGCGGCTCCGGCGCCGGAGCTCTCCGTCCAGGAGCTGCGGGCGCTGCGCTTCGAGGCGGAGCGGGTGCTCTCGGGCGCGATCGGCTCCTCGCTCTCGTCGATCGTCTTCGAGGACAAGCTGGTGCTCTCCGAGAAGGAGCGCTCGGAACTCTCGAGCTCCCTGCAGCAGATCACCGCGAGCCTGCGGCTCTCGCGCCAGGAGCTGGCCCAGACCAACCTCGCCCTCTCCTACCTGCAGGAGTTCTCCGCGAACATCATCGAGAGCGCCCCGGTCGGGATCACCAGCGTGGACTCGTCCCTGCGCGTCAACTACTGGAACCGCGGCATCGAGTCCCTCGTCGGGCATCGGCCGGGAGGTGGCGCTGGACCAGCGCGTCGACCAGCTGCTCCCGTGGCTGCGGCGCGAGCTGCTCCTGGGCGGGGAGCAGCGGGAGGAGATCGTCCAGACGCCCGGCCCAGCAGTGCTTTCGCCTCAATGTCAGCCCCTTCAAGGCCCCCTCGGGCGGGGTCGTGATCATCCTCGAGGACATCACCGAGAAGACCAAGATGGAGGAGCAGCTCCTGCAGGCCTCCAAGCTCGCGAGCATCGGCCGCCTGACCGCGGGCATCTCCCACGAGATCGGCAACCCGCTGGCCTCGATCTCCTCGCTCGTCCAGGAGCTCGCGTCGCTCGACGACACCTCCGGCGAAGGCCCGGAGTTCATGCACGACTCGCTGACCTCGATCAACGGCCACCTCGAGCGGATCTCGCGCATCGTGCGCAGCCTCGGGGATTTCGCCCGCGTCTCCACCTCGCGCAAGGTCGCCAGCGACATCCGCGAGATCTTCCACCGGACGGCCGAGCTGGTCAAGTACGACAAGCGGTTCCGGCACATCCGCTACCAGGCCGAGTTCGAGCCGATCCCCCCCCTGCTGGTGAACCCGGACCAGATCGAGCAGGTGTTTCTCAACCTGCTGCTCAACGCGCTCGACGCGATGCCCGAGGGCGGCGACCTGCGGGTCACGATGCGCCGGCAGGGGTCCGGAGGTCGTCGTCCAGGTCGAGGACACCGGCCGCGGCATCGACCCCGAGGTCGCTCGACCGGGTCTTTGACCCCTTCTTCACGACCAAGCCGCTCGGCAAGGGCACGGGCTTGGGTCTGAGCATCTGCTATGGTACCGTGCGGGACCACGGGGGAACGATCACGATCAAGAGCACGAAGGGTTCGGGGACGATGTTCACGGTCCGTCTGCCGATCGCGCCGACATCATGACGAAACGCATTCTCATCGTCGAAGACGAAACCACCCTGCGCGAGTCGCTCAAGCGCGTCTTCGGGCGCGAGGGGTACGACGTGGCGGCCGCCAGTTCGGCCGAGGAGGCGCTCGCCAGGATCGAGAGCGAGGCCTTCGACGTCATCCTCACGGACATCATCCTGCCCGGCATCGACGGCATCGAGCTGCTCGGGAAAGTCCGGGAGCAAGCCGCCGATCAGATCGTGATCGTCATGACGGCCTACGCCACGCTGGACACCGCCGTGCGCGCCCTGCGGGCCGGGGCCTACGATTACGTCATCAAGCCGGTCATCCACGAGGAGATCAAGCGCATCGTCCGCAACGCGCTGGAGACGCGCGCGCTGCAGGTCGAGAACGTCATCCTCAAGAAACAGATCGACGAGCGCTACGGGTTCGACCAGATCGTCGGGGAGAGCGCCGCCGATGCGCGCGCTGCTGGCCGAGGTGCGCAAGATCGCCGACTCGCGCAGCAACGTGCTGCTGCTCGGCGAGACCGGGACGGGCAAGGAGCTGTTCGCCCGGGCCGTCCACGCCCAGAGCTCGCGCCGCGACAAGCCCTTCGTGCCGATCAACTGCAGCGCCATCCCGGAGAACCTGATCGAGTCCGAGCTCTTCGGCTACCAGCGCGGGGCCTTCACGGGGGCGGCCGTCGCGAAGAGCGGCCTGTTCGAGGAGGCGGACGGCGGCACGGTCTTTCTCGACGAGATCGGCGAACTCGACCAGCGCCTGCAGTCCAAGCTGCTGCGCGTGATCGACGACCGGGAGATCCGTCCGTTGGGCTCGACCCAGAGCCGCCGGGTCGACCTGCGGTTCGTCGCCGCGACCAATCTCGACATCGCCGCGGCCGTGGCGGGAGGCGGTTTCCGCGAGGACCTCTTCTACCGGCTCAACGTCATCACGCTGAGGATGCCGCCGCTGCGCGAGCGGCGGGAGGACATCCCGCTGCTGGTCGCCCGCTTCATCGAGCAGTTCGCCGGCGAGCTCGGCAAGCCGCTCGCGACGGTGGACCCGGAGGCCCTCAAGATCCTGCAGAGCCACGGCTGGCCCGGCAACGTGCGCGAGCTGCGCAACATCGTGGAGCGCGTCGCGCTCATCGCGGAGGGGAGCGTGCTGCTGCCGGAGCACATCCCGGAGAACCTGCACCAGGCCGCGCCCGCGCCGGTCGAGCCGGCCGGCACGTTCGGCCTCTCGATCGAGGACTACACGAAGCAGTTCATCCTGACGCACCAGGGCAGCTGCGGCGAGCAGGAGATCGCCGCGATGCTCGGGATCACGCGCAAGGCCCTCTGGGAAAAGCGCAAGCGCTGGGGCCTCAAGCACGTCTAGCCCGGGTCGCTGGGGAGGGCTTTTCGCGCCCTGGCTGTGTTGCTTCTCGCGTCGCTTGTGCGGCGGTCACCAGACCGCCTCCGCGCGCGCTCGGCGCTGCCTTGCCAGGACGCAAAAATCCGCTCCCGATCGACTCGGGCAGCAGGTTTGCGGAAGACCGGGAGAGGGCCGGGATCGTTGCCCTCGCTGCCGCTGGGCAATGGCACAGTGCGCCATATAATTAGGCGTGAATCTCCAACGCCTTTTTCACTACTTCCGCAACCGTGTCCTTGTTGATGCCGCGTTTCTTGCAGTAACTCGAATTTATCCAATCAGGGAGTTTCTTTGCTCCCTTGCTTGAATTGCACGGGACGCAACATCGAGCAATATTCTCACGAGTCACGATGCTTGCGTCGTTGATGATGTGTTCCCAAGTTGCCACAGCCTTCCGGGGACCACCTGGTGGCATCAGCTCAATCATTTGGGTCCCACAGTAAATGCAGGTTCTGTCTCGCTCTTTCACTTCTGTTTCGAGCCAATCAGGGATGCCCCAATTGTTCATATGTCCTCCGAATGGACGCCGAACACTTAGCCATCAGGTTCGGCGCTCACTTCTTGTATTCGTCGAAGAACTTCTCATCGATGTCGAAGTCACGCTTCGGAATGAGTCCCAATTCAAGTTTTTCAAACATATCGACGAGAATGTCTCCATCGACGAGCTCAATTGGCGGGACTCCATCCCGTCTGGCTTCTTTCTTGGCTTCGAGCGTGAAAGTGCCAGTGGTAATAATCAGACCCTTGTCTGCTCGGCCCATCATGGCACCGCGGAAATCTCGCACTTGGGATGGATTAACGGCTCCTTGGTACCGCTTGCACTGGAACAATACGTTGAAGCTGACGAATGGATTGACCAGAAGTGTTCCGATACCGTCGATGCCTCCGTCATTGCTTTTGCCCGTGACAGAGACATGCTGAAACCCTGACTCACGGAGAAGTCGTTGACTGAGTCTCTCGAACCCGCCGGGCGATAATGACTTGATAAGATCAAGTAGTGCCGATCGATGGTCTTTGAGCTCGGCGTCGTGTGGAACGGGCTCGTCGGTCGGTGGTTCAGGTTGCTTCTTGTCTCGCTTGAGGCTGAAACGAGCACCCTGGACTATTTTGAACAATTCGAGTGCATTGAACGTTGCGAGATTTGCGGTTGAACCTTTTTCCGTAAGACTCCACACGCCTCTTTTCGACGAATCCAGATAGTCTGACCACACAAGATATTGACGTGCCCAATGAACTTGGTTTTTCACCCTCGACAGACCATTCTTGTTGACCGCTTCTTGTTCTGCTTCAGTTACCTTCGCGATCTCCAAGGAACGATCGACAATTTCGGAAGCGGTACCGGACCCCCCTAGTTCCCGAAGCACTTCGAGAATTGGCCGGAAAAACCGGATGAACTCTGGTCCTTTTGGCTGTTTCATCTTTTCCTCTTTATCACCGAACGTAGTGTTTAGCTGCCGGCGCGCTTGCGGGCGCCTTGGAACCTGCCTTCGCCTCTTCCCATTGAACAGTAGCCCTCTTGCAAGCGTGAACGGTCTGCTACAACGCCTGGTTCGCGATTCATCTTACCCAGACGCAGAACGGTTCCTTCATTCGGGCGACCGCAACAATTTCACGATAACGAGATTTCATTCTTTGTGGGTGTTCTCTTGATTTTCGCCGAACAGCACAGACGGTCGAACAACCGAGTACGAACTTGACCGGGGTGTGGAGACCTGAATCTTCGCTGTACTCCCACAGGTCAAGCACGCCACGTACATTTGTAGTTAGCGTGTCGAACACGAGAGCGGTAGCGCCATTGTCCAATTTCCCAGTGACTGGGCCGAGACCGAGAGGAAGTCGATGCCACAGAGCCCTGTCAAGGGAGTATTCCTTGGCTGCATCTGCCTCTATCGTTGGACGCGCGCCACCACTGGTTGCTGGTTCGATGAATATCGTGTACCCCGGAGATGTGGCGCAGATCTTCTGAACGTGAGCGGGTCGTGCTTTGGGTGACCGGACAACCCAGAAGGTTTTGCCCGTTTGTTCAATATCTGAGATTTTTCTGCCGAAGATCTGATTAGCACCTTCACCAGCGTGTTCTCCCATAACGCTGATCACGCATTTCGGACTGGCCAATGCATTATTTAGTTCGGTCATGCTTCTGCCAAAGTATTGAAGTTATCTGCTGCCGAATAGCATCGGACACTCTCCCGCTACTGCAAACGCCAGGAGCGAGTCGCTCCTGGAGAGACCATCTTCGTCAACCCTGTCCGAGTGGGCTTCAGATGTCAACTTGTTGTGTTGCGGGTTGGTCGGCTGCTGTTCCTGGCTGATCGGCCACCTCGTATCATTTCCCGCTATTCCGCTTCGTGCTATTATAGACACATATGTGTGCTCATCAAGGAGGCTGCCATGAAAAGCGTCGGGGCCAGGGAACTCAAGGAGAACGCCGGGAAGGTGCTGCGGCGGGTCCGGGAACAGCGGGAGTCAATCGAGATTACCTGGCACGGACGGGCGATCGCGCGGCTCGTTCCGGTATCAACCGCCAAGCCTGAGCCGAAGAAGCTGGCAAAGATCTGGTCGGATCTCGACCGTCTCTCGGAGGAAATCGGGGCCCGCTGGCCCAAAGGAGTTTCGGCTGTCGGCGCCGTGCGGGAACAGCGACGGTGATCATGTTCGCCGTCGATGCCAGCGTCTGGGTCAGCGTCTTCCTGCCGCAGGATGTTCATCATCGGGCGGCGCGACGTTGGCTCGACGATCGAGTCGCTTCGGGTGAGGCCGTTGTTTCGCCGGTGCTCCTATTGAGCGAGGTCGGTGGGGCAATAGCCCGGCAGACGAAAAGCCCCGAAATGGCCACGCGGGCCCTCAAGTTCATCGAGAGCATACCCGGGCTGCGACTCGTGCCGGTGGATCACCGTCTGGGGCGGGCGTCGGCGGACCTGGCGGTGCGGCTGAAGTTGCGCGGAGCGGATGCCGTCTACGTTGCGGTCGCTTCCCATCTGAAAATTCCGCTTGTCACTCTGGATGCGGAACAGAGGGAACGCGCGAAGGACCTGATTGAGGTCAGGACGCCGGACGCTGAGCGCCGGGCCGGGGCATCCCGGCGAGGGGAGTGATCCCGGGCTCCAGCAGGAGCAGGACCGACATCAGCGCGAGGGACCAGAGGATGTCCGTCGGCAGGTGCTGCGGGGCCGTCGCGTCGAAGAGCAGGTCGGCGCGCGCGGGAAACTCGTCGTCTGCGGTCCAGAGCAGTACCGTCGTCGGCACCTTCGGGAACGGGAAGAGTACGACTGCGGCGTTCCCGTACGCGGCCGGGGTTCCCCCGAGCGCGGCCCCGGATGCGAGAAAGACCTTTGGCCGCGTCGCGTATTTCGCGGCGAGCGCATCGAGCGGCAGGATGTGCGAACCCTTGACGAAGATATCGCCGCCGGGGAGACTCGCCGGCTTCACGAGGTTCCCGGAGGACCGGGCCGGCGCCGCCCTTTTCAGGTACCAGAGAACCGAGAGCCGGAAGAAGGAGTCGTAGCGCTTCAGGAAGGCTTCACCGTCCGGCTCCCGGCCGGTGATCAGCCGCTCGGCGGGGTTGACGGTGAAGTTTCGTCCGAACGACGGGACCAGGTACGTACCGTCGCACGGGTCAAAGTCCGCCCCAGCCCGCGTGCAGACCCCGGCCGGGTCGCTCGCGGCGAGCAGTTCCCACGCCTTGTTTTCGCCGGTGTCCGCACTCGCCATGATGGAGTGACAGCATAGCAGCAAAGCGGTGGCGGGCGCCTCGTTCGTGTAAACCCTGCTACCATGGTCCGGGGGATTCCTGTGGTGACAAACGTGCATCAGAGAACCGTTGCGGTCATCGGCGCCGGGCGCCTCGGCGGCGCGTTCGGCCGGTTGCTGGCGCTCGCCGGGTACCGCGTCGTCGCCGTCACGGCGCGGACCAGGCGTTCGGCGGCCGACGCGGCGCGGTTCGTCGGCTCCGGCAAACCCATGACCGATGTCGTCAAGGCGGCGTCGGGTGCCGCGATCGTTTTGATCACCACGCCCGACCGGGCCATCCGCGAAGTCTGCGAGCGAATCGCGCGTGGTGGCGTCCTGCGCCCCGGGGTGCTGGTCGTCCACGCCTCGGGAGCGCATTCGCTGGAGCTTCTCGATGCCGCGCGGCAGGCCGGGGCCCGGCGCGCGGTGATGCACCCGCTGCAGTCGGTTCCGAGCCGGGAGCAGGGAGTCGCGAATATTCCCGGGAGCTTCTTCCGGATCGACGCCGACCCCGGAGCGCTGCTGCGCGCCCGCGCGCTGGTGCGGGCGCTCGGTGGCCGTGAACTGGCGCTGCCGCGTTGGCGATCGGACCCGGAATCCGCCGCGATCTACCACGCCGGTGCCGTGGCGGCCTCGAACTACTCTGGTGACGCTGCTCGATTTCGCGGTGCGGCACCTGCAGGCGCTCGGCGCCGACCGACTCCAGGCGCTCCAGGCGCTTGTGCCGCTGGTGCGGGGCACGCTGGCGAATCTCGAGCGCCTTGGTCATCCCACAGGCGCTCACCGGGCCGATCGCGCGCGGGGACGTGCAGACGGTGGCGGGACATGTCGCGGCATTGCGCCGGCGGGCGCCCGAACTGCTGGAGCTGTACCTGGCGCTCGCGCGCCAGACGATACCGCTGGCGCAGGAGCAAGGCGGCCTCACGGACCGGGCGGCCGAAGAGTTGCTGAGAATCCTGGATTGAGCTTGACTGATGCACCGCCCGGTTGAACAATGCACGAGCCACGGTGGGACCGGGTCTCCCATCGGGGGTGTTCACCCTGACAACAGCGGAGTTGCGCATGCCGAACAGCGTGCAGATGTCGGCGAGATGATCGCCGCGGCGAACGGACCCCGTGAGCAAGACCGTCGTCTTCGTCCTCGGGCCGGACCGGCCCGGCATCATCGCCGCCGTGTCGCAGGTCCTCTTCGAGCAGGGCTGCAATCTCGAGGACGTGAACCAGACCTGCCTGCAGTCGCAGTTCGTGGGCATCTTCATGGCGTCGCTGAGCGGCGCGGCGCGCGAGGAGGAACTGCTGAGCGCGCTGCGGGAGCGTCTCGACCCCCTGGGCCTGTTCGTGCATCTGCGGCCGGTCGACCCGGCCGGCGAGCGGCCGCAGCTGCCGTGCGAGCCCTATGTCATCACGACGATCGGGCCGGACCGGCCCGGGCTCGTGGCGGGGATCACCGGGCTGCTGGCGCACTACGGGGCCAACATCACCAACCTCAAGGCGGTGTCCCGGGCCGACCGGGAGCGCCAGGAGTACGTCATGTTCTACGAGGTGGATATCCCGGCGGACACCGACCGGCAGGCCTTCCGGGCCGCTCTGCGGGCGCGGGCGCAGGAGCTCGGGCTGGACGTGAACTTCCAGCACCGGGAGATCTTCGAGCAGGTCCACCGGATATGAGCCGATGCTGACGGAACGGGAGAGTGCTCGCCACGCTCGAGATGCTCCGCAGCGAGAACCTCGACGTGCGCACCGTGACCCTCGGCGTCAGCCTTTTCGACTGCGCGAGCGACGACGTCGGGCGGTTCATCGAACGCGTGCGCGCCAAGATCACCCGTCTCGCCGGCAACCTGGTCGACGTCTGCGACGAAGTCGGGCTGGGCTACGGCATTCCGATCGTCAACAAGCGGATTTCGGTCAGCCCGATCGCCGTGGCCGCCGGCGGGTTCTCCGCCGGGCAGATGTGTCTGATCGCCGAGGGGCTCGACGACATCGCCCGCGAGCTGCGCTGCGATTTCCTCGGCGGTTTCTCCGCGCTCGTCGAAAAGGGGTTCACGAACGGCGACCGCGCGCTGATCGAGGCCATCCCCGAGGCGCTCGCGCGCACCGGGCGCGTCTGCTCCTCGATCAACGTGGCCTCGACGGCCGCCGGCATCAACATGGACGCCGTGGCGCTGATGGGCCGGACCATCCGCCTCGCGGCCGAGCGCACCGCCGATCGCGACGGCATCGGCTGCGCCAAGCTCGTGGTCTTCGCCAACATCCCCCAGGACGTGCCGTTCATGGCGGGCGCCTACCTCGGGGTCGGCGAGCCGGACGCGGTGATCAACGTCGGCGTCAGCGGTCCCGGCGTCATCAAAAAGGCGATCGACCGGGCGCGCGCGGCGCACCCGGCGCTCGATCTCGGCGGGATCTCCGAGATCATCAAGCGCACCGCGTTCAAGGTGACCCGCGTCGGCGAGTTGATCGGCCGCCGGGTGGCCGAGCCGGCTCGGCGTGCCCTTCGGCGTCGTGGACCTGTCGCTCGCCCCGACGCCGACCCCCGGCGACAGCGTCGGCGAGATCTTCCAGAGCCTCGGGCCTCGCGAGCATCGGCAGCCCCGGCTCGACGGCGGTGCTGGCGATGCTCAACGACGCGGTGAAAAAGGGCGGCATCTTCGCCAGCTCGCACGTCGGGGGCCTGAGCGGGGCGTTCATCCCGGTGAGCGAGGACCTGAGCATCGCGGCGGCGGCGCGGGGCGGACAGCTGACGCATCGAGAAGCTCGAGGCGATGACGAGCGTCTGCTCGGTGGGGCTCGACATGGTCGCGATCCCCGGCGACACCCCGGCCGAGACCATCGCCGGCATCATCGCCGACGAGATGGCGATCGGCGTCATCAACGGCAAGTCCACGGCGGCGCGGCTGATCCCGGTGCCCGGGAAGCAGGCCGGCGACCGGGTCAGTTTCGGCGGCCTGCTCGGCGATGCGACGATCATGCCCGTGCCGGGCGACGGCGGTTCGGCCGGCTTCATCGCCCTCGGCGGCAGAATCCCCGCCCCGGTCCACAGCTTCAAGAACTAGCGCCGATGGATCTGATCCCGATCAAGATCGACAACGGCGAGGAGAAGGCCTGGGGCCTCGTCTGCGGCCTCCCGCGCGAGGAGGTCTGTCGCAGCACGGGCGCCGGTTTCGACGAGCAGGCCGGGGCCTACCTGCTGCACAGCTACGGCCGCGACTTCCACGTCAACCCCTGCGATATGCTCATCGCCAGCGCCGACGGCCGCGGGGAGCTCTTTCTCGGCAAGCTCAAGGACTTCTTCCGGCTCGCGGTGCTCTGGTACATGGCCAACGCCAAGGAGATTCCGCCGACCGGCAGGCTGCTGCGGCCGACCGACATCAAGGGCGGCCACCGCTTCACCGTCGGGACGCACGTGCTGCCGCTGGAGTTGATCGCGCAGCGGTTCGCGCGCGATCGCGAGGGGTTTCTCCGGCTCGGGCAGGCGTACGGCGCCGAGGAAGTCGCCGGGATGGGCGACGCGTGCCTGCGGTTCTTCCCGCTGCCGCGGGTGCCGGTCACCCTGCTGCTCTGGCTCGAGGACGAGGAGTTCGCGCCGCGCGTGGACCTCTTCTTCGACTCCACCTGCGAGTTCCAGCTCGCGCTCTCGGACGTCATCTGGGCCGTGGCGATGATGACCTGCGTCGTGATGATCGACGGGTAGGCAGGCCGCTGAAAATGGCCCAGCTGCGGCGTTGGGCTTCGCCCTTCGTCACTGCGGCGTGCACCAGCACGCCTCATTCCTCAGGGCTCGCCCGCCTTGCATCTGGACCATTTTGAGCAGCCTGCCAGGCGCGACGGCACAGAATGAAAGATACTGACGACAACTCTGTCACCGTTTTCCCGGGGCCGTCGGCGTTCAACAGTCTGCTGATCCGCTGGAACGGCCTGGATGCCGCGGGCTTCGCCGACTGGGAGTTCCTTCCCGGGATGCGGTTCGGCGAGCGCGCCGCCTGGTGGCGCGGCGGCGCCGACCGCGGCGGCGTCCACGAGGGGCTCGACATCTGCTGGTACCGGACCGTCGACGGGCAGCGGTTGAGCATCGGCGCCGGCGCGCGCGTCCCGGTGGTCTGCGCGGGCGAGGTCGTCTCGGTCGTCGATGATTTCCTCGGCGCGTCGGTGTTCATGGCCCATGAGTGCTGCGATGGCGAGGGGCGGCGTTTGCACACGGTCTACGGACACATCGACCCTTGTGCGGGGGTGGCGCCAGGAAGTTTGCTCGGCGACCGGGACGCCGTCGGCACCATCGCCGAAACCTCCGGCAGGAGAAGCCCGGTGCCGCCGCACCTCCACCTCACCCTGGCGTTGATCGGCCGCGCGGACGAACCGGCACGGCTCGACTGGGATGTGCTGCGGGATCTCGATCGCGGGTGCTGCTTCTGGATCCGATGATCATCATGAAACGATGATGAGCGCTCCGGCGGATCCCAGCGAAGAGCACCTTGAAAAAGGAGCGGTCACCGGACAATAATTCGCGGTCGGATCGAAATCCGCCGGTTGTCGACGGAACATGCTAGTGTAAACGGGGCCAGGGCGGGCTGCTCAAAAAGGGCCGGGTGGCCTGTTCAGCGGCCTGCGACGGGGGAGAGATGGATCGGGAAAAACTGAAAAAAGCCGCACGGCTGATCCTGGAGGCGGTCGGGGAAGACCCGCAGCGCAAGGACCTGCTCGACACACCGGGGCGCATGGCCGACATGTACGAGGAAGTGCTCTGCGGCCTGGCGCTGGACCCGGAAAAGGAACTCTCGGTGGTCCTCGACCACAAGCACGAGGAGATCGTCCTGCTCAAGGACATCCCGCTGTATTCGCTCTGCGAGCACCACCTGCTGCCGTTCATCGGGCGGGTGCACGTCGCCTACATCCCCAAGGGCGGCCGGGTCACGGGCCTGAGCCGGATCGCGCGCGTCGTCGACATCCTCGCCCGGCGGCTGCAGGTGCAGGAGCGCCTGACGACGCAGATCGCCAACGTCATCATGCAGAAACTCAAGCCGCTCGGGGTCATGGTCGTGATCGAGGCGGAGCACCTGTGCATGTCGATGCGGGGGATCAACCGGCCCGGAATCAAGACGGTCACCAGCGCCGTGCGGGGGATGTTCAAAGATAACGAAAAGACGCGGGCGGAGACGCTGGCGCTGATGAAGGGCTAGGGATGGCCGCGTTTCCCGGTGTTTTTCGCTCACGGCCCCGGGTCCGCCTCGCCGTGGCTGTCATTCTGTCAGGCGCGGCCGCGGCCGGCAGGTCTCGCTCGCAAAGTATAGCGTTAATCCTTACAAAAAATCGGGGCGGAATCCTGACTGAAATTTCAATATTTTTATAGGCTTGACAAAGGGTGATGGGCGAAGAGAGACTGTCGCCCGCCACGGGTAAAACAGCGTTGACGCCCACGGAAGAATAAGGGGAGTTGCGAAACAGTGGCGACCCGATTTGATGTCCGTAGGTGTCTTGAATTCCGGAGTTCCCGGAACGTGTTCGCGGCATGGGGCCGCGAAAGAACCAGAAGCAAGCGCGCAACCGTGGTGGATCGGTAACTCCACCGAACACAAACCCGTCGTAGAGGAGGCAACAATGTCCAAGCTGATCGCCACCGCTGCCATCAGGGGCGCTCACTCGATCTTCGAGCGAGCCGACAAGATGCTCCAGAAGGCAATCGCCGAGAAGGGGAAGGACTTCAAGTTCGAGTTCCCCGACACGGCGTTCTACCTGCCGATGATCTACGCGATGACCGGGTTCAAGGTCCAGACGCTGGGCGACATGGAGACCGGCCTCGGCTTCGCCAAGGAGCTGCTCCACGAGGAGCCGGCCGAGCACCTGTGGAAGCCGTACCTCGGCGAGGCGCTCGACTCCGGCATGGCGACGCTCTTCGCCGAGGAGGTCTACCTCGCGCTGCGCTACGTCAACGGGCTCGAGCCCTGCAAGGACGAGGAGACCGGGTACGTCTACAACGGTTTCATCTCCGACACCATCCAGCGCAACCTCGGCATCCAGCTCGTCGACGGCACGATGCCCGGCTTCGCGGTCATCATCGGCGCCGCCCCCACCGACGAGATCGCCGAGAAGATCGTCCGCGAGCTGCAGGAGAAGAACATCCTGACCCTGCTCTCCGGCAACGTGAACGGCAACAGCGTCACGAAGCAGCTGCTGCGCCGCAACGTCGAACTCGGCTGGGACGCGCGCATCGTCCCGATGGGCCCCGACATCGAGCACACGCTGTACGCCGCCGACTGGGCGATCCGGGCGTCCCTGATCTTCGGCGGCAAGAAGCCGGGGAACTTCAAGGAGCACCTGCTCTACCAGAAGGACCGGGTCTTCGCCTTCGCGATCGTGCTCGGGCCGCTCGACGACATGACCTGGTCGACCGGCGCCGGCGCGATCAACATGGGCTTCCCGGCGATCGCGGACACCGACATCCCGGTCATCCACCCGACCGGCGTCTGCACCTACGAGGAGGTCGAGAAGGAACTCGACCACAGCAAGATCGTCCAGAAGGCGATCGAGCTGCGCGGGCTGAAGATCGTCGTCGAGAAGCCGCCGATCCCGGTGGCCTTCGGGCCGGCCTTCGAGGGCGAGCGCATCCGCAAGGAGGACACCTTCATCGAGTTCGGCGGGCAGCGCACGCCGGCCTTCGAGTGGGTCGTGATGCGCGAGATGGACGAGATCGAGGACAACAAGGTCATCATCGTCGGCGAGAACGCCAAGGAGCGCTACGAGAAGGGCGGCCAGATGCCCCTCGGGTTCATGGTCGAGGTCGCCGGCCGCAAGATGCAGAAGGACTTCGAGTCGATCATCGAGCGCAAGATCCACGGGAACATCAACGAGGCCCAGGGGCTCTGGCACATGGGCCAGCGCGACATCAACTGGGTGCGCATCAGCAAGACCGCCAAGAACGCCGGCTTCACGCTCGAGCACCTCGGGATCCTCGAAGCGGCGATGGCCCACCACACCTTCCGCTCGATCGTCGACAAGGTCCAGGTCACGCTCTTCATCGACGAGAAGGACGTCAAGGCCAAGCTCGAGGAGGCGCGCGAGGCCTACAAGGAGCGCGACAAGCGCCTCGGCAGCATGACCGACGAGGCGGTCGAGACCTTCTACTCCTGCCTGCTCTGCCAGTCCTTCGCCCCGGCGCACGCCTGCGTGATCACGCCCGAGCGGCTCGGGCTCTGCGGCGCCTACAACTGGCTCGACGGCAAGGCGGCCTACGAGATCGACCCCACCGGCGGCAACCAGCCGATCGCCAAGGGCGCGCTGATGGACGCCCGCTACGGCCGCTACGAGGGCGTCGACAGCTACCTGCAGAAGGTCTCGGGCGGCGCGGTCGAGAGCCTGAACCTGTACACGATCATGGAAAACCCGATGACCTCCTGCGGCTGCTTCGAGTGCATCCTCGCGGTCGTGCCCGAGGCCAACGGCGTGATGATCGTCCACCGCGGCTACACCGGGATGACCCCGATGGGCATGAAGTTCTCGACGCTCGCCGGCACCGTCGGCGGCGGCGCGCAGACCCCCGGCTTCATGGGCGTCGGCGTCAACTTCATCTTCAGCAAGAAGTTCCTCTTCGGCGACGGCGGCCCCAAGCGCATCGTCTGGATGCCCAAGTCCCTCAAGGAGCGGATCGCCGAGGACTTCAAGAAGCGCGCCGAGGAGGCCGGCGTGCCGGACCTGCTCGACAAGATCGCGGACGAGAGCGATCTGCGAGGACGCCGAGAAGCTGGTTGAGTACCTGACCTCGGTGGGCCACCCGGCCCTCGAGATGGAACCGATCATTCAGTAACGAGGACGGAGGCGAAAGACATGGAAACTGACAAAGGGAAAGAGCGCCGCACCCGGGGCGCAGAAGATCATCGACTGGTCCGTCGAGAACAAGATCGAGACCTGTTTCGACCGCGCGCAGAAGATGAAGCCCTGCCCGATCGGCAAGGTCGGCGCCTGCTGCAAGAACTGCAACATGGGCCCCTGCCGGCTCACCGGGAAGAACGCCGAGGAGGAGATCACCGGCGTCTGCGGCGCCACCCTCGGCACGGTCGTGGCCCGCAACTTTCTGCAAGATGATCGCCGCCGGCACCTCGGCCCACTCCGACCACGCGCGCGGCATGGTCGAAACCCTGCTCGCGGTCTGCGAGGGGCACGCCCCTGATTTCCAGATCAAGGACGTCGAGAAGCTCAAGAGGGTCGCCGGCTATCCTCGAGATCGAGACCGCCGATCGCCCGTCAACGACATCGGCAAGGAAGTCGCCCTGACCTTCCTCAACGACTTCGGCCGGCAGCAGGGCGGCGCGATCAACTACGCCGTGAAGCGCGCCCCGAAGAAGACCCTGGAGCGCTGGAGAAAGTGGGGGATCGTCCCGCGGAGCATCGACCGTGAGGTCGTCGAGATGATGCACCGCACCAACATCGGCGTCGACCACGAGCCCGACCACCTGCTGCTGCAGGGCGCTGCGCACCGCGCCTCGCCGACGGCTGGGGCGGCTGCATGATCTCGACCGACATCACCGACATCCTCTTCGGGACGCCCAAGCCGATCCAGGCCGAGGGGAGCTTCGGCATCTTCAAGGAGGACGAGGTCAACCTCGTCGTCCACGGCCACGAGCCGCTGCTGGCCGAGATGATCTACGACGTGGTCAACGAGCCGGAGATGATCGCCTACGCCAAGACCAAGGGCGCCAAGGGGATCAACCTCGGCGGCATGTGCTGCACCGCCAACGAGATCCTGATGCGCCACGGCATCCCGACCGCCGGCGGCTTCACGAACCAGGAGCTCGGGATCATGACCGGGCTGGTCGACCTGATGACCGTCGACGTCCAGTGCATCATGCCGGCGATCACCCAGGTCTCGAAGAAGTTCCACACCAAGGTCATCACGACCAACTACCGCGCGCGAAGATGCAGGGCGCGGAGCACGTCGAGTTCGACGAGCACCACGCCAAGGAGATCGCCCGGCGGATCGTCAAGATGGCCATCGACAACTACCCGAACCGCACCACCAAGGGCGAGCACATCACCGAGAAGTACTCGATGATCGCCGGCTTCTCGCACGAGTACATCGAGTACATGCAGGGCGGCAAGTGGCGCGGCTCCTTCCGGCCGCTCAACGACGCGATCACCGCCGGCCGCGTCCGCGGCGTCGTCGGCCTGGCCGGGTGCGACAACCCGCGGGTCAACTCGACGTCGCTGCACAAGTTCATCGCCACCGAGCTGATCAAGCAGGACGTGCTCGTCGTCTCCACCGGCTGCGGCGTCGGCCGCCTGCGGCTCCTCCGGCTACCTGACGCCGGAGATGGCGCTCGAGCACGCCGGCCCCGGGCTGCGCGAGGTCTGCGAGGCGATCGGCATCCCGCCGATCCTGCACCTGGGCGCCTGCGTCGACAACTCGCGCATCCTGACCATCGCCGCCGCGATGGCGGCCGAGGGCGGTCTCTCGGACGAGATCGGCGGCATGCCGGCCGTCGGCATCGCGCCGGAGTGGATGAGCGAGAAGGCGATCGCGATCGGCTGCTACTTCGCGGCCTCCGGCGTTCCGGTCATCTTCGGCGGCCAGTCGCCGGTCGAGGCCAGCAAGGAAGTGACCAAGATCCTGACCGAGGTCTGGTTCGAGCGCTTCCAGGGCGCGTTCCACTTCGAGCCGGACCAGCAGAAGATGCTCGACCTGGCCCTGGACTACATCGACAAGGCCCGGGCGGCGCTCAAGCTCAAGAAGTGGGTCTCGGGCAAGTTTCGGCACCGAGAAGGTGCTGATGGACATGGCGGCCCGGCGCGAGATCGAGAAGGTGGCGAAGCCGCACCTCGGGCTCTGGCGCTAGGCGTCCGCGACAGGGCGTCGCCGGTCACATCTGAAAGCCCCTGCCCCCGCGGGCAGGGGCTTCTCGGCATCAAGGAGGGATCATGGCACCAGCAGGCAAGAAGACTTCCAAGCCGTCCGCAGCCAAGGGGACGTACAAGCCGCGGTCGATGGACCCGACGAAGACACAAGGACTTACGAGATCGCCAAGGAGGCGATGAAATTCCTGCCCGGGCCCGACGAGTGGGCCGAGAAGCTGGGCCTGCTCAAGGACGAGGTCATCCCGTTCGGGCGCACGCCCAAGCTCGACTTCATCAAGATCATGAACCGGCTCAAGGACAAGCCGGACGGCAAGTACGTCGAGGTCACCGCGATCACGCCGACGCCGCTCGGCGAGGGCAAGACCACCGTCTCGATGGGTCTCGTGCAGGGGCTCGGCGTCAAGGGGATCAACGTCGGCGGCGCGCTGCGCCAGCCCTCGGGCGGCCCGACGATGAACGTCAAGGGCACCGCCGCCGGCGGCGGCAACGCGCTGCTGATCCCGATGACGGAGTTCTCGCTCGGCCTGACCGGCGACATCAACGACATCATGAACGCCCACAACCTGGCGATGGTCGCGCTGACCTCGCGCCTGCAGCACGAGTGCAACTACACCGACGAGGAGCTGACCAAGCGCGGCCTGCGCCGCCTCGACATCGACCCGAAGAACGTCGAGATGGGCTGGATCATCGACTTCTGCGCGCAGGCGCTGCGCAAGATCACCATCGGCCTCGGCGGCAAGAAGGACGGCTACCCGATGGAGTCGCAAGCTTCGGCATCGCGGTCGGCTCGGAGCTGATGGCGATCCTCGCCGTCTCGCGCGACCTGGCCGACATGCGCGACCGGATCGGCAAGATCACCGTCGCCTACGACCGCACCGGCAAGCCGATCACGACCTCGGACCTCGACGTCGCCGGCGCGATGACCGCCTGGATGCGCAACACGATCAACCCGACGCTCTGCTACTCCGTCGAGGGCCAGCCGGTGCTGATCCACGCCGGCCCGTTCGCGAACATCGCGATCGGCCAGAACTCGATCATCTCCGACCGCCTGGCGCTCAAGCTCTTCGACTACACCGTGACCGAGTCCGGCTTCGCCGCCGACATCGGCTTCGAGAAGTTCTGGAACGTCAAGTGCCGGCTCAGCGGCAACATCCCCAACGTCTCGGTCCTCGTGGCCACGATCCGCGCGCTCAAGATGCACGGCGGCGGCCCCACGGTCGTCCCGGGCCGCCCCCTCCCGGACGCCTACACCAAGGAGAACCTCGAACTGGTGGAGAAGGGCTGCGCGAACCTGATGCACATGATCGGGGTCGTCAAGAAGAGCGGGCATCGTCCCGGTGGTCTGCATCAACCAGTTCTACACCGACACGAAGGCCGAGCACGACCTGATCCGGCGCCTGTGCACCGAGGCCGGCGCGCGCGTGGCGGCCTCGAACCACTGGATGTACGGCGGCGAGGGCGCGGCCGAGCTGGCGGACGTCGTCATGGAGGCCTGCAACGAGAAGTCGAACTACAAGCCGCTCTACCCGCTGACGCATGCCGCTGCGCCAGCGCGTCGAGATGATCGCGAAGGAGGTCTACGGGGCCGACGGCGTGGACTGGGCGCCGCTGGCCGAGGCCAAGGCGAAGCGCTTCGAGTCCGACCCGCAGTTCGCCGACTTCCAGACGATGATGGTCAAGACGCACCTGAGCCTGACGCACGACCCGACGCTCAAGGGCGTGCCGAAGGGCTGGACGCTGCCGATCCGCGACGTGCTGGTCTACAGCGGCGCGAAGTTCCTCTGCCCGATGGCCGGCGAGATCAGCCTGATGCCCGGCACGGCGTCCGACCCGGCCTACCGCCGCATCGACGTCGACGTCAACACGGGCGAGGTCTCGGGCCTGTTCTAAGTCGATCGCATTCACGAGAGTGGGGGGCGGGGACAGATTTCACGTCTGTCCCCGCCGTTTTGAGAGATGTGGAGCTGATGATGCCGCGGGTACGGTTTCACCCGAATAATCGCGAGGTCGAGGTCCCGGCGGGCGAGAACCTGCTGCGGGCGGCGATCCTCGCCGGCGTGCACGTCAACGCGACCTGCGGCGGCAGCGGCGTCTGCGGCAAGTGCCGCGTCGTCGTCGAGAGCGGCGCGGTCGCCGCCGAGCCCTCGGCGAAGATCACGGCGGAGCAGGCCGCGAGCGGCCACGTGCTGGCGTGCACCAGCACGGTCACCGGCGACGTCGAGGTGCGCGTACCCGTCGAATCCCAGATGGGCGACACGCGCGCGGTGCTGGCCCGCGAGCATCGCACGGTCACGCACGGCTCCGCGCTGACCCCGAAGGATCTCGGCGAACTCTTCGGCGAGTTCGATCTCGATCCGGCCACGCGCCGCCTCTACGTCGAGCTGCCCCCGCCGACGCTCGAGGACAACATCGGCGATCTCGAGCGCCTGCGCCGCGAACTGGCCCGCACCCACGGGTCGGCGACTTCACGGTTGACCACTCGTGCCTGACGCAGCTGGCCGCGCGCCTGCGCAACGGGGGGTGGAACATCACGGCCACGCTCACCCGCGGCGGGGAGGGCGAGTGCCCGCGCCTGATCGGCGTCGACCCCGGCGACCGCTCCGCGCGGCACTACGGCCTGGCGGTCGACATCGGCACCACGAGCGTGGTCGCCGAGCTGGTCGATCTCGGCACCCGCGCGGTGCTTGGACGCGAATCCGAATACAACGCCCAGATCAGCGGCGGGGACGACGTCATCTCGCGCATCGTCTACTCGATGAAAAAGGACGGCCTGTCCCGGCTGCAGGGGCTCGTCGCCGGCACGATCAACACGCTGATCGACCGGCTGGTCGAGAAAACCGGCGTCGAGCGCGACGACATCGTCTCGCTGGTGGCGGCCGGCAACACGACGATGATCCACCTTTTCTACGGAGTCGACCCGCGTTTTATCCGCGCGGAACCCTATATCCCGACGATGAATTTCATTCCTACCGTCGCCGCCGCGACGCTCGGGCTGCGCATCGCCCCCGGCGCGCGCGTCTACTGCGTGCCGGGGCGCGCCAGCTACGTCGGCGGGGACATCACCGCCGGGCTGCTGGCCTCCGGCGTGTTTCGCAGCGACAAGCTGACGCTCTACATCGACATCGGGACCAACGGCGAGATGGCGCTCGGCAACGCCGAGTGGCTGCTCTCGTGCGCCTGCTCCGCCGGGCCGGCCTTCGAAGGCGGGTCGGTCAAGCACGGGATGCGGGCGGTGCTGGGCGCGATCGAGATCGTGCGCATCAACCCCGACACGCTCGAACCGATGATCGTGACCATCGGTCAGCAGCGGGCCAAGGGGATCTGCGGCTCCGGCCTGATCGACGCGGTGGCGGAGTTGTTCCTCACCGGCATCATCAACGAGAAGGGAAAGTTCAACGTCGAGCTCGGCCACCCGCGCATCCGGGTCGCCGATGGTATTGCGGAGTACGTGCTGGTCCAGGCGGCCGATTCCGCGATCGGCGCGGACATCGCCATCACCGAGGCCGACCTCGACAACCTGATCCGCACCAAGGGCGCGATCTACGCCGGCATCGCAACCTTGCTCGAGCAGATGGAGATGACCGTCGACGCCATCGAGCAGGTCTATATCGCCGGCGGTTTCGGGCGCTACCTGGAGCTGGACCAGGCGATCACGATCGGGCTGTTGCCGGAGGTCGCCGAGGAGAAGGTCAAGTACGTCGGCAACGGCTCGCTGCTCGGGGCGCACCTCGTGCTGCTCTCGCAGGCCGCCCGGGAGTCGGCGGGCGAGATCGCCCGGAGCCTGACCTACCTGGAGCTGAGCACCAACCCCGGTTTCATGGACAACTACGTCTCGGCACTCTTTTTGCCGCACACGGATCAACACCTCTTCCCCTCGGTCCTGCAGCGCGTCGGCCGCGGGAGCGCCGGAGCGGCGGGTTCGGCCGCGGGTGACCCTTGAATTGTTCTCGGCGAGGATCGATACTTCCCCGATGCCCGCTGTGCGGCGGTGCGTCGTCATGAATGAAGCGAAGCGAAGAGGGGAGCGCCGATGAGTTACACGATTGCGGTGGCCGGCAAGGGCGGAACCGGCAAGACGACAATTTCGAGCCTGGTGATCCGGCACTTCGTGCGCGCCGGCAAAACGCCGGTGTTCGCGGTGGACGCCGACTCGAACTTCAATCTCAACGACCAGCTGGGCGTCGCGGTCGCATCAACGATCGGCGGCTCGCGCGAGGAGATGAAGCGCAAGATCAACACGAACCAGGTGCCGGCGGGCATGACCAAGGACGCCTACCTCGAGGTCCTGATGCAGGCGAGCCTCATCGAGAGCGAGGGCTTCGACCTGCTCGTGATGGGGCGCCCGGAGGGGCCGGGGTGCTACTGCGCGGCCAACAACATGCTGCGGCACCACCTCGAGGTGCTGGCCGGCAGCTACCCGGTGGTCGTCATCGACAACGAGGCCGGCATGGAGCACCTCTCCCGGCGCACGACGGCGAAGATCGACCTGCTGCTGCTGGTCTCCGAGCCGAGCCCGGTCGGCATCATGACGGCGGCGCGCATCCGGGACCTCGCGCAGGAGATCGAGATCGAGGTCGCGCGGACGGGGCTGATCATCAACCGGGTGGGCGGGCCCGACATCGCCGCGCGGCTCGTCGAGGAGGCCCGGGGGCACGGGCTCGAGGTGCTCGGGACCGTGCCGCTGGACGACGCGGTCGTCGAGCAGGCGATGGCGCATCTGCCGGCCTTCCGGCTCCCGGACGACGCGCCGGCGGTCCGGGCGGTCGATTCGATACTGGCAACAGTCAACGTGTCATAAAGGAAACCAACACGGGAATAGCCGGTCGCGGGTCTCTTTTCAGCGGTCGGCGCACAGAGGAGGGTGAAGATGGCGGCAACGATCATCGACGGCAAGGCGATCTCGGCGCAGATCCGGGGCGAGCTGACCCAGGAGGTCGCGAAACTCAAGAAGGAGACCGGCGTCACCCCGGGGCTGGCGGTCGTTCTGGTGGGCGACAACCCGGCGTCCAAGGTCTACGTCGGCGCGAAGGAAAAGGGCTGCGCGGAACTGGGGCTGGTCTCCAAGAAATTCGTGCTGCCGGGCGAGGCCTCGGAGCAGGAACTGCTCGCGCTGGTGGAGAAGCTCAACGTTGATCCCGAGATCGACGGCATCCTGGTGCAGCTGCCGCTGCCCAAGCAGATCGACGAAAACAAGGTCATCGCCGCCATCCACCCCGACAAGGACGTCGACGGGTTCCACCCCGTCAATGTCGGCCGGCTGGTGATCGGCACCGCCGGCTTCAAGCCCTGCACGCCCTACGGGGTCATCCACCTGCTCAAGCGCTCGGGCGTCAAGCTCGCCGGCGCCGAGGTGGTCATCGTCGGCCGCAGCAACATCGTCGGCAAGCCGGTGGCGCTGCTGCTGCTGCAGGAGCACGCGACGGTCACGGTCTGCCACTCGAAGACGCGGGACCTCGGCGAGGTCTGCCGCCGCGCCGACGTGCTGGTCGTCGCGATCGGCCGGCCGAAGATGATCACCGCGGACATGGTCGAGCCGGGCGTCGTCGTGATCGACGTCGGCGTCAACCGCCTCGCCGACGGCAAGCTCTGCGGGGACGTCGACTACGACGGCGTCGCGCAGAAGGCCTCGCAGATCACCCCGGTCCCCGGCGGTGTCGGGCCGATGACGATCGCGATGCTGATGCACAACACCGTGAATTCGGCCCGGCGCCGCGCCGGCTTGCCGCCCCTGGCTTAGCGCGGGCGGAGCCCGCAGGAAAAGGAGGAAATCATGGCTTTTCAGGCACCCGTTGAAACGTCGACCGCCAAGATCCGGGAGCTGACGCTCGGCTCGAAGAAGACGGTCGCCGTGGGCGGCCAGAACGCGCTGGCGTTCCACTCGTTCGAGGGCACGCTGCCGAACGCTCCGAAGATCGCGATGGAGGTGTTCGACACGACGCCCGCCGACTGGGCCGACGAGCTCAAGAGCGTCCTCGGCGACGTCTGGGGCGACCCGGTCGCCTGGGCGAAAAAGTGCGAGGGCGAGTTCGGCGCCGACCTGATCTGCCTGCAGCTCGCGGGCACCGACCCCAACGGCGCCAACCGCAGCGTCGCCGATGCGGTCGCCACCGTGAAGGCGGTCGTGGACGCGATCAGCGTGCCGCTGATGGTCTACGGCTCGGGCAACCACGAGAAGGACGCCGAGCTGCTCAAGGCGGTCGCCGAGGCGACGCAGGGCAAGAACGTCGTCATCGGCCTGGCGGTCGAGGACAACTACAAGTCGATCGGCGCGGCGGCGATGGGCTTTGGCGCGAAGGTCTCGGGGGAGACCCCGATCGACGTCAACATGGCCAAGCAGCTGAACATCCTGCTGACGAACCTCGGCGTGCCCGCTGGACGGCCTGCTCATCGACCCCTCGACCGGCGCCCTGGGCTACGGGCTGGAGTACTGCTTCTCGATCCACGAGCGCATCAAGCTCGCGGCGCTCAGGCAGAACGACTCGATGCTGCAGGCGCCCACGATCGCCAACCTCGGCAAGGAGGTCTGGCGGGCCAAGGAGGCGAAGATCAGCCAGGCCGAGGCGCCGCAGTGGGGCGACGCCCGCAAGCGCGGCATCGTCTGGGAGACGCTCACCGCGACCGCGGTCATGATGGCCGGCGCGGACATCCTGATCATGCGGCATCCCGAGGCGGTGAAGCTCATCAGGAAGACGATCGCGGAGCTCGGGGCGTAGCTGGGCCCGGGGTGAACGTGCTGTACGAACCCGTGCAACCCTTACGGAGGTAAATAACGTCATGGCGCTTACAGGCATGGCCATCTTCAAGCATCTGCCGAAGACCAACTGCGGTCAGTGCGGGGTACCCACCTGCCTGGCCTTCGCGATGAAGCTCGCCGCCGCCGGCGCATCCCTCGACCAGTGCCCCTTCGTCAGCGACGCGGCGAAGGAGGTTGCTGGCCGAGGCCTCGGCGCCGCCGATCCGCGGCGTCACCATCGGCGAGGGCGAGTTCGCGCTGAAGGTCGGCGAGGAACTCGTCATGCACCGCCACGAGAAGACCTTCTTCAACCCGGCGGGCTTCGCGCTGCTGATCGAGGACACCGAGGACGGCGCTGCCGTCACCGCGAAGCTCGCGGCGCTCAAGGCCGCAACCTTCGAGCGCGTCGGCCAGACGCTGCGCTCCAACCTGGTGGCGGTCAAGAACACCTCGGGCGACGCGGCGAAGTTCGCGGCCGCCGTCGCTCGCGTGGCGGGCGCCACCGAGTACCCGCTGGTGCTGATGGCCGAGCCCGCGGCGATCGAGGCGGCGCTGGCGGCGGTCCCCCTGAAAAAGCCGCTGCTGCACGCGGCGACCGCGGCCAACCTCGACGCGATGGCGGCCCTCGCCAAGAAGCACGGCGCGCCGCTCGCGGTCAAGGCGGCCTCGCTCGACGAGCTGGGCCAGCTGACCGCCAAGCTCGACGGGATGGGCATCAAGGACCTGGTGCTCGACCCGGGTTCGCGCACGCTGAAGGAGACCCACCAGAACCTGGTCTACATCCGCCGCGCGTCGCTCAAGAAGAAGCTGCGGCCGTTCGGCTACCCGACGATCACGTTCCCGGCCGAAGAGACCGCCGACGACATGATGGAGACCGTCTACGCGGCGATCTACACGATCAAGTACGGCGGGATCATCGTGCTGCGCGACCTCTCCCCCGAGAAGGCCTACGCGCTCTACGTGCTGCGCCAGAACATCTACACCGACCCGCAGCGGCCGATGCAGGTCGAGCAGGGCTTCTACCCGATCAACGGCGCGGACGAGAACTCGCCGGTGCTGATCACGACGAACTTCTCGCTGACCTACTTCATCGTCTCCAGCGAGGTCGAGGCGAGCAAGATGCCGGCCTGGCTCGGGATCGTGGACACCGACGGGCTCTCGACCCTGACCGCGTGGGCCGCCGGCAAGTTCGTCCCGGACCGGATCGCGGCCTTCGTCAACAAGAGCGACCTCGCGACGAAGGTCAAGCACCGGACGGTGGTCATCCCGGGCTACGTCGCCCAGCTCAGCGGCGAGCTGGAAGAGGAGCTGGCCGGCTGGAAGGTCGTCGTCGGGCCGCGCGAGGCGTCCGAGCTGCCGGCGTTCCTGAAGAGCTTCAAGATCGGGTAGCGCCCCCTCCTCCCCCGGAAGGGGACGGGGGATTTCGGGGCTTGAAAGGAGAACAATGAAGATAGCGGTCACCGGCAAGGGCGGGGTCGGCAAGACCACCGTCGCGGCGGGCCTGGCGCGGCTGTTCGCGCAGGAGGGACTTCCGGTCATCACCATCGACGCCGACCCGGACGCCAACCTGGCCGCGGCGCTCGGGGTCGACCCCGCGGCCGCCGCGCGCATCGTGCCCATCGCCAAGATGAGCGATCTGATCGCCGAGCGGACCGGCTCCAAGGCGGGGACGATCGGCGGGATCTTCAAGCTCAACCCGCGGGTCGACGACCTGCCCGACGAGTTCAGCGTCAAGGTCAACGGCGTCAAGCACCTGGTGCTCGGCACCGTCGAGAAGGGCGGCTCGGGCTGCATCTGCCCGGAGTCGACCGTGCTCAAGGCGCTGATGAAGCACGTCATCGTGCGCCGCGACGAGGTGGTCATCATGGACATGGAGGCCGGCATCGAGCACCTCGGCCGGGGCACCGCCGCGTCGGTCGACGCGATGCTGGTGGTCGTCGAGCCGGGGCAGCGCAGCGTCCAGACCGCCCGCCAGATCCAGAAGCTGGCGGCGGACCTGAAGCTGCTGCGGGTCTTCCTGGTGCTGAACAAGGTCCACGACCGCGCGGAAGAGGAGCAGCTGCGCGCCTACCTGCCGGACCTGCCGGTGATCGGCATGGTGAGCGAGCGCGAGTCGATCCGCAAGGCGGACCTGGACGGGCGCTCGCCGTTCGACGTCGACCCGGCGTTCGTCGCCGAAATCGCCGTCATCAAGGAGCGGCTGAAGAAGGAAATCGGGGCGTCCGCGGACGCACCCACCAACTAAAGGAAGGGACGAAGAAAATGCTGATTATCGCCGAGAAGATCAACATCATGTCCAAGACCATCGGCCCGGCCATGCGCAACCGCGAGGCCAAGCCGATCCAGGACATGGCGCTCGCGCAGATCCAGGGCGGCGCCCGGGCGCTCGATCTGAACCTCGGGCCCGGCGACCAAGGACGGCCCCGGGATGATGCAGTGGCTCGTCAAGACGGTCGAGGAGGTCACCGACTCCACGATCCAGCTCTCGCTCGACACCAAGAACATCGAGGCGATGGAGGCCGGACTGGCCAGGTCGTCACGAAGCACAAGCCGATGATCAACTCCACGAACGCCGACGAGGGCGTCCTCGACCGGATGATGCCGCTGGCGGCGAAGTACGACGCCGACATCATCGCGCTGGCGATGACGCTGGCCGGCATCCCGCGCGACCGCGACGAGCGGATGATGAACGCGGCGACGATCATGGGCAAGGCGATGGAGCACGGCGTCGCGCTCGACCGCATCTACCTCGACCCGCTCGTGCTGCCGATCGGCGTCGCGCAGGCCGACGTGATCGAGTGCGTCGAGACGGTGCGCCTCTTCCAGGAACTCAACGACGGCCAGCCGATGAAGTCGGTCGTCGGCCTCTCGAACGTCTACAACGCCACGCCGAAGCACCTGCACGCGCGCATCGGCTCCACCTTCTTCACGCTGCTGGCCTCCGCCGGGCTGACCGCGGCGATCGCCGACTCGACGAACAAGGAATTCATGGCGACGGTCCGGACGGTCGAGCTGCTCAAGAACGAAATCCTCTACGCCGCCTCGTACCTCGACGGCCTGATCGAGCCGCCGCCGGCCTGAGGCGCTCTTGAACCTGACAATCGACGGCCGTAGAGCGAGCGCCCCCGCGGGCGCCACCGTCCTCGAAGCGGCCCTCGCCGCCGGGATCGACATTCCGCGCCTCTGCCACGACCTGCGGCTGCGGCCGGGCGCCCGGTGCGGTCTGTGCGTGGTCGAGGTCGACGGGGTGGCCGAGCCGGTCCGGGCCTGCGAGACGCCGGTCGCCGAGGGCCTGGTCGTGCGGACGGCCACCGCGGCGCTGGCCGCGCTGCGGAAAAAGCGCATCGAGGAGTTCTTCGCCGACCACTGGGCCGACTGCATCGCGCCCTGCACGCTGGCCTGTCCCGCGACGACCGACGCCCAGGGCTACATCGGGCTGATCGTCCAGGGTCGCTACCGCGACGCGGTCGAGCTGATCAAGCAGACCAACCCCTTCCCGGGGATCATCGGGCGGGTCTGCACCCGGCCCTGCGAGGACGCCTGCCGCCGCAACCTCGTCGAGGAGCGGGTCGGCATCTGCTTCCTGAAGCGCTTTGCGGCCGACTGCGACAAGGCTTCGGCCGACCGCTACCGCCCGGAGATCAAGCCGCCGAGCGGCAAGCGCGTGGCGATCGTCGGCGGCGGGCCGGCGGGGTTCTCCGCCGCCTGGTACCTGGCGCTCGAGGGGCACGCCGTGGTCGTCTTCGAGGCGATGCCCAAGGCCGGCGGCATGCTCCGCTACGGCATCCCGGCCTACCGGCTGCCGAAGGACATCCTCGACGACGAGATCGGCGAGGTGCTGCGCCTCGGCGTCGAGTTGCGCACCAACCAGCGCCTCGGGCGGGACTTCACGCTCGAGCAGCTGCGCGCCGACTACGACGCCGTCTTCCTCGGTCTCGGCGCCCAGGCCGGCACCGGGCTCGGCCTGCCGGAGCTTCCCGGCGTGATGAGCGGCGTGGACTTCCTGCGCGACATCGGCCTCGGCGAGAAGATCGAACTCGGCCGGCGGGTCGCGGTCGTCGGCGGCGGCAACGTCGCGATCGACGCGGCGCGCAGCGCGCTGCGCCTCGGCGCCGAGAAGGTCTCCCTGATCTACCGGCGCGGCCGGGCCGAGATGCCCGCGCACCACGTCGAGATCGAGGAGGCCGAGCACGAGGGCGTCGAACTGCTGCTGCTGGCGAACCCCGTCCGTCTCGTCGGCACCGACCGGCTCGAGGGCGTCGAGTGCATCCGGATGGCGCTCGGCGAGCCCGACGCCTCCGGGAGGCGCAAGCCCGAACCGCAAAAGGGCAGCGAGTTCGTCCTTGAGGTCGACAACCTTTTCGCGGCGATCGGCCAGGCGATCGACGGCACCGGCGCCGAGGCCGTGATGAAGGGCAAGTACACCGGGGCCGACCCGGCCACGATGCAGACCGCGCTGCCGGGCGTCTTCGCCGCCGGCGACGCGGTGACCGGGCCGGACGCCGCGATCCGCGCCGTCGCCGGGGGGCGCCTTGCGGCGCTGGCCATCGGCCAGCACCTGCGGGGGGAGCGGATCGATCTCGGGCCTGCCAAAGCCCTTCAGCGCGGTCAAGGGCGGCGTCACGAAGGCCGACCTCGCGATCGCCGACGAGCGGCCGCGCCCGGCCGATGCCGGTGCTCGAACCGGTCGGCGCGCGCCTCGGGCGGGGGAACTTCACCGAGGTCGAGCTGGGCTACGGCGCCGCGGCGGCCTTGAGCGAGGCGCGCCGCTGTCTGGAGTGCGGCTGCATCAAGCAGAACGACTGCGATCTGCGCACGGTCGCGATCGCCCACGAGGCGACGCCGGGCACGAGCCACGCCGCCATGCGCCATTACCGCCCGGACGCCAGCCACCCGATCGTGCTGCGCAACCAGAACAAGTGCATCCAGTGCCTGCAGTGCGAGCGCATCTGCGCCGACGTCGTCGGCGCCTACGCCTTCGAGCACCGCAGGAAGGAGAACGAGGTCGTGCCGCGCGGCGGCGGCTCCCTGCGCGAGACCCGCTGCGAGGCCTGCGGCCAGTGCATCTCGGCCTGCCCGACCGCGGCGCTCGTCGAGAACCGCCCGCCGTTCGCCCGCGAGTACCTCTGGCCGCCGAAGCTCACGCCGACGACCTGCACCTACTGCGGCGTCGGCTGCCAGCTCGAGCTGAACACCGACCGCGCCGGGAAGGTCTTCCGCGTCACCGCTCAAACCGGCGGCGACAGCGTGAACCGGGGGAACCTCTGCGGCAAGGGGCGCTTCGGCTACACCTTTGTCAGCCACCCCGACCGGCTGAAGACACCGCTGGTGCGGCGCGGCGGCGAACTGGTGCCCGCGACCTGGGACGAGGCGGTCGGCCTGGTCGCCTCCCGCCTGAAGGAGGTCCGCGCCGCGCACGGGGCGGACGCGATCGCCGGGCTGAGCTCGGCTCGCTGCACGAACGAGGACAACTACGTCTTTCAGAAATTCTTCCGCGCCGTGGTCGGCACGAACAACGTCGACCACTGCGCCCGACTCTGACACAGCTCCACGGTGGCCGGTCTGGCCACCGCATTCGGGAGCGGGGCGATGACGAACACCGTCGACGACCTGCTCGAGGCGAAGACGATCTTCGTCATCGGCTCGAACACGACGATCGCGCACCCGATCATCGGCTTCCAGATCAAGAAGGCGGTGCGCGAGCGCGGCGCAAAGCTCATCGTCGCCGACCCGCGGCGCATCCCGCTGGTCGATCTGGCCACGCTCTGGCTGCCGCTGAAGCCCGGCACCAACGTCGCGCTGCTCAACGGCATCATGAACGTGATCCTCGCCGAGGGCCTCGCGGATCGCGACTTCATCGCCGCCCGCACCGAGGGCTTCGAGGCGCTCGAGAAGGTACTGCCGGAGTATCCGCCGGAGCGCGTCGAGCAGATCACCGGCGTCCCGGCCGACGACATCCGCGCGGCCGCCCGCATCTACGCCGGCAGCGGCCCGGCGGCGATCTGCTACACGATGGGGATCACCCAGCACACCTCGGGCACCGACAACGTGCTCTCGCTCGCCAACCTGGCGATGCTCACCGGCAACATCGGCAAGCGCGGCGCGGGCGTCAACCCGCTGCGGGGCCAGAACAACGTCCAGGGGGCCTGCGACATGGGCGGGTTGCCGAACTTCTACACCGCCTACCAGAAGGTCGCGGACCCGGCGGCGCGCGCCAAGTTCGAGAAGGCCTGGGGGGTCACCCTGCCGGCAGCGCCGGGACGAACGCTCGGCGAGATCGTCGACGGTGCGCTTGCGGGCACCGTGAAGGCGCTCTACGTGATGGGCGAGAACCCGCTGGTCTCCGACCCGGACATCGGCCACCTGAAGCACGCACTCGAGAAGCTCGACTTCCTCGTCGTCCAGGACATCTTCCTGACCGAGACGGCGCGGCTGGCCGACGTCGTCCTCCCTGCCGCCTCCTTCGCCGAGAAGGACGGGACGTTCACGAACACCGAGCGGCGGGTCCAGCGCGTGCGCGCGGCGACCGAGCCGCCGGGGGAGGCGAAGGGCGACTGGGAGATCATTGCCGCCGTCAGCGGCGCGATGGGCCACCCGCTGATCTACGGCTCGTCGGCCGAGATCATGGCCGAAATCCACCGGCTCACGCCCAGCTACGCGAGCATCACCTACGACCGGCTCGAAGCCTGCGGCCTGCACTGGCCCTGCCCGACGCCGGATCACCCCGGGACGCCGATCCTGCACACGAAGGAGTTTACGCGGGGCAAGGGGCTCTTCAGCCCGGTGCGAGTACCATCCGCCCGCCGAGGAGCCGGACGCCGAGTACCCGCTGCGGCTGACGACCGGCCGCTCGCTCTGGCAGTACCACACCGGGACGATGACGCGGCGCGCGCCGGGTCTCGAGGCTTTGGCGCCGCACAGTTGGCTGGAGATCAACCCGGCGGACGCCGCAGCGCTCGGGATCGCGGACGGCGCGGCGCGTGACGGTGACGAGCCGGCGCGGCAGCGTCGACACGATGGCGCTGGTGACCGCGGGCATCATGCCGGGGGTGGTCTTCATGCCGTTCCACTACGCGGAGTCGGCGGCGAACGTGCTGACCAACAGCGCCGTCGACCCGGTGGCGAAGATTCCCGAGCTGAAGGTCTGCGCGGTGCGGGTCGCAGCGAAGGGGTTGGGGCCGTCGCCATGAAAGCGCTCACCCTCCGCTACGGCACCAACCCCCAGCAGGCTCCGGCCCGCGTTTTCATGAAAACCGGCGCCGAGCTGCCGATCGAGGTCCTCGGCGGCTCGCCGGGGTACATCAACCTGCTCGATGCCGTGAACGCCTGGCAGCTCGTCCGCGAGCTGAGGCAGGCCACCGGCCTGCCCGCCGCGACGTCGTTCAAGCACGTCAGCCCCTCGGGCGCGGCCGTCGCCGTGCCGCTCTCGGACGCACTGAGCCGGGCCTGCTTCGTGGACGACCTGGAGCTCTCGCCGCTCGCCAGCGCCTACGCCCGCGCCCGCGGCGCCGACCGGCTCTGCTCGTTCGGCGATTTCGTCGCCCTCTCGGACACCGTCGACGTTTCCACCGCCCGCATCCTGGCGCGAGAGGTTTCCGACGGTGTCATCGCCCCCGGCTACGACCCGGAAGCGCTCGAGATGCTGCTGAAGAAAAAGCAGGGCACGTACGCCGTCGTGCGCGTCGACCCCGCCTACGAGCCGTCCGCCCCCCTCGAAACCCGCGAGGTCTTCGGCATCACCTTCGAGCAGAAGCGCCACGACCGCACCGTCGCGCCGGCCGACCTGACCAACATCGTCACCGCCCGCCGCGAGCTTCCGGCTGCGGCCCTCCGCGACCTGACCATCGCCTGGATCACGCTCAAGTACACCCAGTCCAACTCGGTCTGTTTCGTGGCCGACGGGCAGACCATCGGCGTGGGTGCGGGCCAGCAGTCGCGCATCCACTGCGTGCGCCTCGCCGGCCAAAAAGCCGACCTGTGGCGCCTGCGCCAGCATCCGCACGTCCTGGGCCTGCCCTTCAAGCCCGAGATCAAGCGCGCCGAGCGCGACAACGCCATCGACCAGTTCCTGCGCGACGACGTGACGCCCAATGAAAAAACCGGCTGGGCCGACATCTTCACCAGCCGGCCGCGCCAGTTGACTCCCGACGAGAAGCGCGCCTGGCTCGGCGCCCTGACCGGCGTCACGTGCGGCTCCGACGCCTTTTTCCCGTTCCGCGACAGCATCGACCGCGCCGCCGCCAGCGGTGTCCAATATGTTCTCGAACCCGGCGGCTCCACCCGCGACGACATCGTCATCCAGGCCGCCGACGAGTACGGCATGACGATGGTCTTCAGCGGCGTGCGGCTGTTCCATCATTAGCCGGCCGCGGTGAGGGAACCGGCGTAAGCCCGGCTGACACCGGCTGCCCCGTTCCCGCGGGGAGCCCGGCGGAGACCGGGCGAACGGCAGAGGCGGCTCCTTCAGGGCCGAGAGAAAGCCGCCGCCACCCTGTCCGCGGAGACCTCCGGGCAGACGGCCGCCGCCACCACGTCGTTGAGGTGCAGCACTTTGACGCTGGAGCCGGTCTCCTTCACGCCGTTCATCAGGCCGAGGCAGCAGGTCTGGCAGGGCGTGACGATCGCCTGGGCGCCGGTCTCCTCGGCCTCGCGGATGCGCTGTGCGGCCATCCGGTGCTGGAGACTCTCGCTGGCGAGTTTCAGCCCCCCGCCCATTCCGCAGCAGGAAGAGAAGGCGCCGTGCCGCGGCATTTCGGTCAGCTGCAGCCCGGGGATTGCCCGCAGCACGCGCCGGGGCTCATCGTAGACCTGGCTGTGGCGTCCGAGGTGGCAGGGGTCGTGGTAGGTGACCCGCAGCGGGACCTCGAAGCGCAGCCGCAGCCGCCCCGCGGCGATCAGCCGGTCCAGGAGCTGTGTCAGGTGAACGACCGGCAGCGCGCCTGCCGGCAGGCGCGCGTAGTCGCCGTGCAGGCCCTTGAAGCAGCCGGCGCACGAGGCGATGATGGTCGCCCCGCCGAGGCCGCCGAGCTGGGAGATGCGCCGGGCCGCCTCGGCGGGGAAGGACTCGTCCCCCATGCGCCGCAGCTTGCTCGCGCAGCAGGGCTCGTCGGGACCCAGGATCGCGAACTCGACCCCCGCCTCCTGGAGCAGGCGCGCCGACTGCACGGCGACGAACAGCATCGGCGCATCGAAGCTCGCGGTGCACCCGGCAAAATAGAGATGAGGCGCAGGACGGTCGCGCCAGAGCCGGACCGGTTCCTTCAGCAACCCGGCCTGCCAGGCCCGCTCGGCCCAGGCGCCGCGCTCATCCTGCGGCCGGGAGAAGGCATTGTTGAATTCCCGGATGACATCGATCTGGCGGGTCTGGGCCGCAGGGCGGGGGAAACCGGAGCTGTTCAGGGCGAGTCGGGCCTGCTCCCAGAGCTCCGGGGTGTCGATGCGCACCGGGCAGACGACGTGGCACTGACCGCACGCCGAGCAGGTGTAGAGGCTTTCGAGGAACGCGGCCTGGTCCGCCCCGGCCCGAGCGTCGTGCACGAGAGCGCGCAAGGCGGCGAGCTTGCCGCGGGCGCAGATCGCTTCGCGCCCGTCCTGCGCGTACACCGGGCACAGGCTCCGGCACTCCCCGCACCGGGCGCAGGCATCCAGCTCCAGCAGCTGCCGCCAGGTCAGGTTTTGGGCGATGCGGTCGGCGGTCGTAGTTCCGGACCCGGGCACGAGAGATCCTTTCTGGCGTACTCGTTGCGCGCGTTGAGCGCGATCACGAGCGGGGCGAGGATGCTGTGCATCAGCTTGCTGTGCGGCAGGAAGACGATCAGGGCCACGCCGCTGAGACCGTGGACGGTCCAGAGCGCGGTCAGCCAGGACAGCGGCGGCCCGGCCGCATGCGGGGCGGAAGACGCAACGGCGATCCGCAACCCTTCGAGGAGGAAACCGGAGAGCGTCAACCAGAGCAGCAACAGCAGCAGCGGGGTGTCGGCCTCCTTCGCATCCTCGGCCGGCGCCGGGCGAGGGCCGACCCTCCGGGCGAGCGCCAGGAGCAACCCCGCGAGCAGGACGAGGCCAAAGCCGTTGCCCACGATCTTGACGATCACGTTTCCGTCCCCGCGGAGGAACCACGCCGCGCAGCCGTTGTCGAGCGCCCGGGAGTCGATCAGCCGCAGGCCGGCGAGGAACAGGGAGAGCGCGCTCAGCGACAGGAAACCCCAGAAGATGCAGAGATGGGCGGCCCAGCGGGTCCTCGAGAGCCGCTTGATCTGCGGTTGCGCGAAGACCTCGAGGAACCAGATCTTCGCGACCTTCCCGGGGACGAACGGGGGCCTGGGGTTCAGCCGCGACCCGCGGGCCCACCCCCGCACGCGGCGCGCCAGCACGAGGCCCGCGTAGCCGAGGGCGAAAACCTCGGCAATCTGGAGCAGGAGCCACGGTTTCGGGTAGGTGAGATTCTCAAGCATACACCATAATCCTACCAGACCGAGTGAGATGTCGAAAGAGTCGCCTCCGCATCCCGATCGGCGTGAAATCGCCGTCGTCGGCCAGCATTGCAAACTGTTTCCATGCAGATCATAGTTAGCCTACGGTTGAGGATCGGCGACGGCAGGAGGAAGTTCATCATGGTCGAGAACGAATCGGTGACGCACCGGCCGGCCTGGCGGGCGCTCGTGGAACATCACGGACGGATCAAGGATGCGCACCTGCGGACGCTGTTCGCCGAGGACCCGGGCCGCGGCGAGCGCCTCACCTGCGAGGCCGCCGGCTGGTTCCTGGATTTCTCGAAAAACCGGGTCACCGACGAGACGCTCCGGCTGCTGCTGGATCTCGCCGAAGAGAGCGGGCTGCGCGAGCGGATCTACGCCATGTACCGCGGCGATCGGATCAACGCCACCGAGAACCGCGCCGTTCTGCACACCGCCCTGCGCGCGCCGCGCGAAGCCCGCATTCTCGTCGACGGCACGGATGTCGTGCCCGGCGTCCATGCCGTGCTCGATCGGATGGCCGCTTTCGCCGATCGGCGTCCGCAGCGGTGCGTGGCAGGGGTTCACCGGGCGGCCGATCCGCGCCGTGGTCAACATCGGCATCGGCGGCTCGGATCTCGGGCCGGTCATGGCGTACGAGGCGCTGCGGCACTACAGCGCGCGCGAGCTGGACTGCCGGTTCGTCTCCAACGTCGACGGGACGGACTTCGTCGAGGCGGTCCGCGACCTCGACCCCGCCAGCACCCTGTTCGTCATCTCCTCGAAGACCTTCACCACGCTCGAGACGATGACCAACGCGCAGTCCGCGCGCGCCTGGACCCTGAGGGCCTTCCGCGACGAGCGGGCGATCGCCCGCCATTTCGTCGCCGTCTCCACGAACGCCGCGGCGGTGACGGCGTTCGGCATTGACCCCGCGAACATGTTCGGCTTCTGGGACTGGGTCGGCGGCCGCTACTCGCTGGACTCCGCGATCGGCCTCTCGACGATGATCGCCGTCGGGCCGGAGCATTTCCGGGAACTGCTCGCCGGCTTCCACGCCATGGACGAGCACTTCCGCACGGCGCCGTTCGAGCGCAACCTGCCGGCGCTGCTGGGGCTGCTGGCGCTCTGGTACGGGAGCTTTTTCGAAGCCCAGACCGCGGCCGTGCTCCCGTACGACCAGTACCTCAAGCGCTTCCCGGCCTATCTGCAGCAGCTGTCGATGGAGAGCAACGGCAAGTGCGTCACCCTCGCGGGCGCGGCGGTGGACTACCAGACCGGCGCGATCATCTGGGGCGAGCCCGGCACGAACGGGCAGCACTCGTTCTACCAGTTGATCCACCAGGGCACGAAGCTCGTCCCGTGCGACCTGATCGGCTTTGCCCGGTCGCTCAACCCGCTGGGCCGGCACCACGACCTGCTGATGTCCAACGTCTTCGCGCAGGCGGAGGCCCTGGCGTTCGGCAAGAGCGCGGCGGAGGTGCGGGCGGAGGGCGACCGCCGAGACGCTCGTGCCGCACCGGTCTTTCGCGGGCAACCGCCCGAGCAATGTCCTGCTCGCCGAGCGGCTGACCCCCGAGGTTCTCGGGTCGCTGGTCGCGCTCTACGAGCACAGCGTCTTCACGCAGGGGGTGATCTGGGGCATCAACTCCTTCGACCAGTGGGGCGTCGAACTGGGCAAGGTGCTGGCGCAGCGCATCATCCCGGAGCTGGAAAACACTGTCGATCCTTGTCTCGGGCACGACAGCTCGACCAATGCGCTGATCCGCCGCTACCGACGGCTGCGGGGGCAGTGAGAAGAGCGGTTCGCGACATCCTCCTCGTCGTCCCGCCAGTCGCCAAAGCGTGTGAACCGCCGGCCGGCGTTGCGCGCCTGGCGGCGGCGCTGCGGGCGGGCGGCCTCTCCTGCGGTCTGCTGGATGCCAACCTGGAAGGGCAGCTCTGGCTGCTGGAGCAGCCGCCGCCCGTCGGCGACACCTGGACGCGCCGGGCGTTCAGGCACCGCGTCGAGCATCTCGCAGCGCTCAGGGATGGAGACACCTATCGGTCCCCGGCCCGCTATCGTCGGGCGGTCAGCGACCTGAACCGCATCCTGGCCGTTTCGTCCCTGCACCGCGACGCCGTTGTCGGCCTCGTCCGACTATCGCCACACCCGACTCTCCCCCGTGCGCAGCGCCGACCTGATCGCCGCGGCGGCGACGCCCCGGGACAACCCCTTTTATCCCTATTTCAGCCGGCGGCTGCCCGATCTCCTCGACGGCGTCGGCACGGTCGGCTTCTCGCTCAACTTCCTCAGCCAGGCGCTCTGCACCTTTGCCATGATCGGGCTTGTCAAGCAACAGAGCCCGGCGGCGAAAATAGTCCTTGGCGGCGGATTGGTGACCTCGTGGCTGCGGCGACCCGGCTGGCGCAATCCCTTCGGCGGTCTTGTGGATGAACTGATTGCCGGTCCCGGGGAGGCCCCCCTGGTCGCCCTGCTCGGCCGCGCGGCGGCTCCGGATCATCACCTCCCCCCCGACTACTCGGCCCTGCCGCTGCGGGAGTATCTCTCGCCCGGGCTGATCCTCCCCTACAGCGCCGCCGGGGGCTGCTGGTGGAACCGCTGCACCTTCTGTCCGGAGCGAGCCGAGGGTAACGACTACCGGCCGCTTCCGTCACACCAGGTTCTGGCCGACCTGCGGCTCCTGACCGAAAGCACCAGACCGGCCCTGATCCATCTGCTGGACAACGCGATCAGCCCGGCGCTGCTGCGCGCGCTGGCGGAGAACCCGCCCGGTGTGCCGTGGTACGGCTTTGCGCGGATCGACGAGCGGCTGGCGGATCCCGACTTCTGCCGCGCGCTCAAACGCTCGGGTTGCGTGCTGCTCAAGCTGGGCCTGGAGTCCGGCGATCAGGGCGTGCTGGACCGGATGGGCAAGGGTGTCGATCTCGGGACCGCGGCCAGGGTGCTCTCCAGCCTGCGGCAGGCCGGGATCGCGGTCTACTGCTATCTGCTGTTCGGGACCCCCGGGGAGACAGCGCTCGAGGCGCGGCGGACGCTGGAGTTTGTCGTCCGGCACCGGGAGGCGATCGGCTTTCTCAATCTGGCCGTCTTCACCATGCCGCTCGGCGCGGACGAGGCGGGCGATTTCGGGACGGAACCGTTCTCCGAGGGCGACCTTTCCCTCGTCCACGGACTTTCGCCACCCCCGCGGCTGGGATCGCAGGCAGGTCCGGCTGTTCCTGGAGGGTGAATTCAAACGCCACCCGGCCGTGGCGGCGATCCTCAGGAACGACCCGCCGCAGTTCACCTCCAACCACGCGCCGTTTCTGCATCAGCCGTCTGCGGCTTGACAGGGCGCACCGCGGCAACTCATAGTTACACGATGCGAAATGCCTACCAGTCGCCGGCGTGTCGGCGGGGTCGATGACGGCAGTGCTCTCCAGTCTGACGGCGCCGCTGGCCGCCATGGGCGTGGTGTGTCTCAAGACCCTGAGAGAGTTCGGGCGCATCGGGATCTTCTTCAGCCGCGGCGTGCTCGGTATCTTCTCGCTGCCCCTCCAGGTCGCCAAGTTTGTCGCCCAGATCTACTTCATCGGGGCCAGGTCCGTGCTGGTGATCTGCCTGACGGGGGCCTTCACCGGAATGGTGCTGGGGCTCCAGGGCTACTACACGCTGGTGAAATTCGGCGCGCAGGGGATGCTGGGGGCGGCCGTCGCCCTCTCGCTGATTCGCGAGATGGGCCCGGTCCTCACCGCGATCATGATCACCGCCCGGGCGGGTTCCGCGATGGCCGCCGAGATCGGGATCATGCGCAACTCGGAGGAGATCGACGCGCTCAAGACCATGGACATCAACCCGATCCGCTTCCTGGTGAGCCCGAGGATCTTCGCCGCGGTGGTCAGCTTCCCCCTGCTGACCGCGATCTTCGACGTGATCGGCATCCTCGGGGGGTATCTCTCCGGCTCGGTCCTGCTCGGCCTGAGCTCCGGCACCTTTTTCGCACGCGTGGATTCGAGCGTCGAGATGCAGGATGTCACCGGGGGGTTCATCAAGGCGGTCGTCTTCGGCGTGGTGGTCGCCACCATCAGCTGCTACCAGGGGTACTACACCCACACCCGCCCCGACGGTTTCGGGGCCAAGGGCGTCAGCTCGTCCACGACGTCGGCAGTCGTCACCTGCTGCGTGCTGATCCTGGTCACCGACTACATCATGACCTCTTTCCTGCTCTGACCGGGTATGGGCGAGCCGTTCATCAGGGTCGAGAAGCTGAGCAAGAGCTTCGGCGAGAACCACGTCATCCGGAGCGTGGACCTGGAGATCAACCGCGGCGAGATCCTGACGCTGATCGGCAAGAGCGGCGTCGGCAAGAGCATCCTGCTCAAACTGCTGATCAACCTCATCGAGCCCGACTCCGGCCGGATCCTCTTCGAAGGCCGCCCGCTGGACGCCATGAAAAAAGCCGAGCGCAAGGCCTTTCTGCGCAAGATGAGCTACGTCTTCCAGGGGACGGCGCTGTTCGACTCCCTGACGGTCTTCGAGAACGTCGCCCTGCCGCTGCAGGAGCGCTCCGGCATTTCTCGCGCCGAAATCCGGCGGCGGGTCGAGGAGCGGCTGCGCCAGCTCGATCTGACCGACATCAACGAGAAGTACCCCTCCCAGCTCTCCGGCGGGATGAAAAAAAGGGTTGCTCTGGCCCGGGCCCTGGTGACCGACCCGGAGGTCGTGCTCTTCGACGAACCGACGACCGGGCTCGACCCCATCCGCAAGCAGGCCGTGCACAGCCTGATCACGGACTACCAGAAGAAGTTCGGCTTCACCGCCGTGCTGGTCAGCCACGAAATCCCCGACGTCTTTTCCATTTCCCAGAGGATTGCCATGATCGACGAGGGCCGGATCATCTTCGCGGGGACGCCGGAGGAGCTGCAACTGAGCCCCAACCCGGTCGTCCAGCAGTTCGTCGGCGAAAAATTCAAAGCGTGTCCAAGGGTGGAGGGATCATGAAGAGGACATCAGTGGAGTTGGCGGTCGGGATCTTTGTGTTCATCAGCATGCTCGCGGTCGGGTATCTCACGATCAAGCTGGGCCGCATGGAGTTGCTGCAGGGCAACTACTACCTGGTCACCGCGCGCTTCCAGAACGTCGCCGGCTTGAAAGCCGGCTCGTCGGTGGAGATCGCCGGGGTGCCGGTCGGGCGGGTCTCCGGGATCAAGGTGAATCGGGAGACGTTTGCCGCAATGGTCGAAATGAAAATCGACAAGGGGGTGGTCCTCACCGACGACACGATCGCCTCGGTCAAGACCCAGGGCCTGATCGGCGACAAGTTCATCAAGCTCTCCCCGGGCGGGTCCGAAACGGATCTCAAGTCCGGGGACGTCATGATCGAGACGGAATCCGCGATCGACATCGAAGAACTCATCAGCCGCTACATCATGGGCAAGGTCTAGCGTGGCGCTGGTGCAGCGCCCGACAGGAGGACGGACGGTGGCACGGTTCATTCTGGCGATTCTCGTAACTCTGCTCGCGGCGTGTCCGGCGAGCGCGGCGCTCAGGCCGATCGAAGCCCTGAAGGGACCGCTCGATACGGCGCTGAGCATCCTGCAGGACCCCCGGTACCGCCAGGACGAGGAAAAGGAAGCGCAGAAGGAGCAACTCTGGGTGATCATCCGCAAGGTCTTCGACTTCGAGGGGATCACCGCGCTGGCAGTCGGCCGGAACTGGAAGAGCTTTTCCCCGGAGCAGAAGAAGGAGTTCGCCGACGTTTTCACGACGCTGCTCGGGAACAGCTACCTCACCAAGATCCAGGGGAACTTCCACAACGAGAAGGTCGAGTTCCTGAGCGAGGAGATACTCACGGCGACCAGGGCCCGCGTCAAGACGAAGATCATCCGCGAGGTCGACTCGATACCGGTGGACTACAGCGTGCGCTCCGACGGCGACACTTGGAGGATCTACGACGTCAATATCGAGGGGGTGAGCCTGGTGCAGAATTACCGGTCGCAGTTCGACCAGATCCTGAGCAAGGACTCCCCCGCCGTGCTGATCGAGCGCGTCAGAGACAAGAACAAGGCCCAGGAGAAGGAGAAGAAATAGCCGTGCGGTGTCGGCGATGAACGTCGCGTCGCAGCTCGGGCTCCTGGTCCTCCTGGCCCTGGCTCCGGTCGGCTGCGCCCATCAAAAGGGCGACCGCGCGTCCGGCCATGTACCCAGCTCCCCGGTCGGCGTCGCCGTCCCGGTCAGCGACGCACCGCTCGAGAAAACACCCGTTACCCCCGCGACGGCGGGCCCCGGCGTTGGCGACTCCGCCTACGACGATCTCGGTTTCGAGGACGACTTTGAGGAGTGGGATACCCCGAGCACCCCGGTCTCGGACCCCCTCGGCCCCTGGAACCGGGCAATGTTCCAGTTCAACGACAAATTCTATTTCTGGCTCCTCAAGCCGGTTGCCCAAGGCTATCGGGCGGTGGTTCCCAGCCTGGCCAGGACCGGGGTCGAGAATTTTTTCAACAACCTCCGGACTCCCATACGCTTTGTCAGCAACGTCCTGCAGCTCAAAGGCCGCGAGGCGACCATCGAACTGGGAAAATTCATGATCAACAGCACCTGGGGCGTGCTGGGGTTCGGCAACCTGTTCGCGGGCAACCCGGAGACGACAATCCCCGACACCGATCTGGGTTTGATGCTCGCCCACCACGGTGTCGGCAGCGGGCCCTACGTCGTCTGGCCGATTCTTGGTCCCTACACGCTGCGCGACACGGTCGGCTGGGTCGGCGGCCTGGCCCTCGACCCGGTCACCTACTTCAACTCCACCGCCGTCTCGCTGGGCTCGCGCAGCGTCTACATGGTCAACTATTACTCGTTCCGCATCGGCGATTACGAGGCGCTCAAGGACGCCTCGATCGACCCCTACCTGGCGACGCGGGACGCCTATCTCCAGTACCGCGCCGAGAAGGCTAAGGAATAGCGGAGCGCTCCCCGGGACTTACCACGTCGGGGCAGCCCCGGTCCTTGCCCTTCTGGGTGAGTTCCAGGGCCCGCGCCATGTCGGGGCCGGCACAGGCCTCGGCGGAGGGGCACCAGGCGAGACACCCGATATCCATCCGCTCGTTGAAGACCGTGCCGCCGCAGTTCTTGCAGCGACGCTTCATCTCGTCCTTGAAGAACTCGAGCTGGTTCCCGCACTTCTTGCAGGCCACGTCGTACACCGCGTCGGGACCCCACTTCTGCGTATCCTGCCCGGGGCACTTCGGCGTCGGCATTTCCGTCTCCTCCGTCAGCAGGTTGCTGAAAAATGCTCGTCTGCTGCGCGGGCGGGGATGAACCCCTCCTCGACGAGCTCACGTTCTCGCGTAACGGCGGGGTTCATCCCCGCCCAAGATCGTCAGGCGCTTTGCATCTGGACCCTTTTGAGCCGTCTGGCAATGTATGTCGCCATAACCCAATACCATGGTAGTGGGGGCGGGGGCCGTGCGCCTTGACCGAAGTCAAGTCGAACCTTCTCGGCTTGCCGGCGAAGAGTTCATTCCAGCACCAGTTCCCGGCCCGCCTCGAAGGCCTCCTGCAGCGCCGTCGGGTGCTCCCTGATGGCGCCCTTGGCGTCGACGCCGCGGTAGCCGAGGCTGGTGTGCGCGGGGACGCTCAGGGTCCTGAAGAACGCCGTCGCCGTCGCGCCGCCGCACTCGACGCCCTTGCCGGTCTTCATGCCGCCCACCGTGATGAACAGACCCTTCCTCCCCTCGGGACCCTCCGGCAACGGCTTGTTCAGCAGGTACTTTTCGCACCAGAAGGCCTGGCAGCGGTCGACCATGGCCTTGGACTGCGCCGAGAGCCCGGCGAAAAAAATCGGGCTGGCGAGAATGATCCGGTTGGCCTCGCGCAGGGCCGCGTAGACGCCGCCCATCGCGTCGCCCTCGATGATGCAGATTCCCGTCTTGTCGCAGCCGCCGCAGTTCTGGCAGGGGCGGATCTTCATGCGGGCGAGGTTGAAGCTCTTCACTTCGTGCCCGCTCTCGGTGACTCCACGGACTGCCTCCTGCAACAGGATCGAGGTGTTGCCGTCCTTCCGGGGACTGCCCAGAAAAGCGATGACGTTCATGATTTCTGCTCCCTCAGCTCGTTGGACCGCCAGCGCGGAGTGAAAGCCACCCGCCGGCGCGCGCACCCAGCGCCATTGTCGGGCAGGTCGCGGTGAAGGGCAAGGGGGAGCAGGGGCGCGAGCCGGCCGCCTGGTCTGCCCACTGCCCGATACTCCGGGTTGTGCGAGGCGCGTGATCGCGAGGGCGAAAACGTGTAAAATCAGGCGCATGAAGAAGCTCAATTGCTGGGAAGTCCAGAAGTGCGGTCGCGAGCCCGGGGGGCACGCCGTCGCTGATCATGGTCCCTGTCCGGCGGCAGTGGAGCCGACGCTCCACGGCGTGCACGGTGGGCACAACTCCGGGCGGACGTGCTGGGTTCTCGCCGGGACCTTCTGTTCGGGACAGGTGGTGGGGAGCGTGGCCAAGAAGTTGTCCAACTGCGTGGAGTGCCAGTTCTATCAGCTCGTCCTGCGCGAGGAGGGTGAAAACATCGTCCCGACGCTCAGCCTCGTGCGCAGGCTCAACTGCGCCGGGCAGTTGGATTGAAAGGACTCCCGGTCGATACAGGGCCGGAGTCGGGGCGATCGGCCCCGGGTCACCAGGTCGTAAACCACGTAAAGGAGGATGGCGATGAAGCGGGTGCTGGTTGCGTATTACAGCAGGACAGGCATGACGAAAAAGATGGCCGAGTGGATCGTCGAGGGAGTGCGCTTCAGCGGAAACGAAGCGGATGTGAAAAAGATCTCCGAAATCAAGAGCGAGAAGGACCTTGAAGGGTACGACGGGTACATCTTTGGCTGCCCGACCTATCACCGGGACATGACGGAGAATTTCAAGATGTTCCTCTTTCTTGCCCAGAAGGCGGGTCTCGCGGGCAAGGTCGGCGGCGCCTTCGGGTCGAGCACCCACTCCGGCGAGGCGCCCAAGCTCATCTTCGACACCATGGAGCATGTCTTCGCCATGAAGATGACCAGTCTCGGGCCGTTTGACCTGAGGGAGAAAGTGGTCGCCACCGACGAGGGTTTGAGGAGCTGCCAGACGTACGGGCGGGCCATGGGGAAAGAGCTGGGATAAAGGAGTTTTCGTCAACCGGCGTTGCTGCGAAGGTTGACAATAGCCGCGCCGCCCAAGATACTTCGTCCCGGAGGTCACGATGAACGAAACGACGGGGCGGGTTCTCGGGCTGCTCAAGGAGGGGGATGAGTTCCTCTCGGGGGAGCAGATCGGCCGGAGGCTCGGCATCTCCCGGAGCGCGGTCTGGAAGCACGTTCGGGAGTTGAAGGCTGCGGGGTACGGGATCGTCTCCTTCCCGAAGAAGGGTTATGGCCTGCGTGCCGTCGCGAACGTGCCGCTCGCCGCCGAGGTGACGCCGCACCTGAAAACCTCGACGCTCGGCCGGCGCATCGAATACCACGACGAGGTCGACTCGACGAACCGCGCGGCCGGGGAGCTCGCGCGGCAGGGCGCCGTGCGAGGGCGCCGTGGTCGTCGCCGATTCCCAGACCGCCGGGCGGGGGCGGATGGGGCGACGCTGGGAGTCGCCGGCCGGGGAGAACCTCTATTTCTCGGTACTGCTCACCCCGAACGTCGAGCCGGCGCGTGTCCCGCAGCTGGCGCTGGTCGCCGCGGTTGCCGTCCACGAAGGGCTGGCCGAGTGTTGCCCGGAGATCACCGCGCAGATCAAGTGGCCGAACGACATCCTCGTCGGTGGGCGCAAGGTGGCCGGCATCCTCTGCGAGGCGAGCCTGGAGGCCGACCGCGTGCACCGGGTCATCCTCGGTATCGGCATCAACGTGAACGGGACCAGTGTCCCCAGGGCGCTGCGTGCGACCGCCACCACGCTGCGCCTCGAAGGCGGCCGGGAGATTTCCCGGGCCGCGCTCCTCGGCGCGGTGCTCAACCACCTTGAGGCGCGGTACGAGGGCTGGCTGCGGGACGGGAGTCTCTCCGGCCTTCTTGAGTACTTCGAGAGGCACTCCGCCCTGAACGGCAGGCCGGTGGCGGCCGAGAATCTCTCGGGGGTGGTTCGGGGGACGGCCCGGGGCATTGTTCCCGACCGGGGAGCTGGTCATTGAGACGGCAGACGGCGCGCAGCTGCACCTGCTGGCCGGCGACGTGCACCTGCTGCCGGTCAACACCGGAGGTGAACAATGAGCGCAGCCGTTCTACACCCTGCCGTCGAGGAGGCGTACGGCGTCCTCGACGCGGGAACGCCGATCGAGCTTTCCCTGGCGACCCGCCTCGCGGAGCTTCCCGGCGAGGATGTCCTCGACCTGGTCTCCCTGGCCCACAAGGTGCGGCTGAAGTACGCCCCGGGCCTGCACGCCTGCTCTATCGTCAATGCCAAGTCGGGGGCCTGCCCGGAGAACTGCCGCTTCTGCGCCCAGTCCGCCCATCACGCGGCGGAAGTGCCGGAATACGGGCTCCTCGATCCCGGGGAGCTGCTCTCCCGGGCCGAGGTGGTCTGGCGCAACGGTGTTCGCCGTTTCGGCATCGTGACCGCCGGAACCGGCTGCGCCGGCAGCGACGGGGAGGTGCGCTCCGTCGTCGAGGCGATCGGCCTGATCCGCGAGCGGCTGCCGGGGATGGAGGTCTGCGCCTCGCTCGGCGCTCTCGACGACGCCGCGGCGCGGGCCCTGGCTGCGGCGGGAGTCTCGCACTACAACCTCAATCTCCAGGTCGCGACCGGCCGCTACCGCGAGCTGATCAGCGACACCCACACCGCGGCGGATCGACTCGCCGCCCTCGCCACGCTCAAGCGCAACGGCATTCAACTCTGCTGCGGCGGGATCATCGGCGTCGGCGAGACGATGGCGGACCGGGTCGCGCTGGCGTTCGAGCTGCGGGAGCTGGAGGTCGGGACGATCCCGCTCAACGTGCTGATCCCGATCCCCGGCACCCCGCTCGAGGGCAGCGCCCCGGTGCCGGCGGTCGAGGTCGCGAAGACCTTCGCGCTCTTCCGGCTGATCCACCCGCGCGCCGTCATCAAGTTCGCCGCCGGCCGCGAGACGGTGATGAAGGACTTCCAGGCCCTGCTGATGCTCTCCGGCGCCAACAGCCTGCTCACCGGCGGCTACCTCACGACCCGGGGGCGCGAGACGAGCGAGGACATGGCGCTGCTGGCCGATCTGTCCCGGTTCGGTGATGACGACCGATCTGCACGCAACCTGCCGCGCTGAGCTCGAGCGTCTGCGCGGACTGGGGCGCTCTCGCAGCCTCAGCGTTCTCTCTCGTGCTCCCGGGGGGAGGATCGAGCGTGCGGGGCAAAGCCTGCTGAATCTCTCCTCCAACGACTATCTCGGCTCTCGGTGCGGACGAGCATCTGCTGCGGGGGTTTCTCCGCGAGACGCCGGACGAGCTCCTCGACGAGCGCGGCATGACGGCTTCCTCGTCGCGGCTGCTGACGGGGAGCGGGCCGGCGTGCGCGGCGCTCGAGGAGGAGCTCGCTGCGCTCTACGGCGGGCGGGAGTGCAGTGTCTTCTCCAGCGGCTATCACGCCAACCTCGGCATCCTCACCGCCCTCGGGCGCAAGGGGGATCTCTTCCTCTCGGACCGGCTCAACCACGCGAGCATCATCGACGGCATGCGCCTCTCGGAAGCGGCATTCCGGCGCTATCGCCACCGCGACTACGGCCATCTCGAGGATCTGCTGCGCGCCGCCGCCGGCGGCTCGGGACGGACGTTCATCGTGACGGAGTCGGTCTTCAGCATGGACGGCGACCTGGCGGAACTCCCGGCCCTGGTGCGACTCAAGGAGCGCTTTGGTGCGACGCTGATCGTGGACGAGGCGCACGCGGTGGGGGTCTTCGGCGATTCGGGGCGCGGTCTCGCCGAGGCCGCCGGCGTCCTCGATCAGGTGGACATTCTCGTCGGCACCTTCGGCAAGGCGCTGGCTTCGGTCGGAGCCTTCGCGGTCACCTCCCCGCCGCTGAAGGAGTACTTCGTCAACACCGTGCGCCCGTTCATCTTCACCACCGCGCTGCCGCCGGCCGTCCTGTCGTGGAGCCGCCTCACGCTGCGGCGCATGCAGGGGATGGGGCGCGAGCGCAGGGAGCTGGCGGCGCTCGGGCTGCGGCTCCGGGGAGAGCTTGCCGCCGCGCGGCTGCGTCACCGGCGGCGAATCCCAGATCGTCCCGGTGATGGTGGGCGAGGACGAAGCGGCCGTGCGCCTGGCGCTGAGGCTGCAGGAGGCGGGGTATCTCGTGCTGCCGATCCGCCCCCCGACGGTTCCCCCGGGGACGGCGCGGGTGCGTCTGTCCCTGACGGCCGCGCTGCGCTGGGAGGATCTGTGTGCGCTCCCCGCCGCAATCGGGGCCTCCGGCCCGTGAGGCTGCACTGGCAGGTGCGCGATGAGCACCCCCGGCTGCTGGTCTTCTTCAACGGCTGGGGGATGGACGAGCGCCTCCTCGGCATGATCGAACCGCCGGCGGGTCGGGATCTGCTGGCGGTCTGCGACTACACGGACCTGCAGGGTGCGGAGGCGGTGCGGGCGGCCGTCGCGCACTACCCGGAGGCCGATCTCGTGGCCTGGTCGATGGGGGTCTGGGCGGCGGCGACCGTCTTCGCGGGCCCGGCGGCGCCGGGCTTTGGCAAGGCGGTGGCTGTCAACGGGACAGGCCGGCCGATCGACGACGAGTATGGGATTCCGGCGGGGCTCTTCCGCGCGACGCTCGACAACTTCTCCGAACGGGCGCGGGACTCTTTCTTCAAGAGGATGTGCGACGGCCGGGACGCCTGCGGAGAATTCCTCCCCCACGCCCCGCTGCGCGACGTGGAAGACCAGCGCCGGGAACTGCTCGCGCTGGCGCGGGATGCCGGGCCTGGCGTACAGCACCCGGGGCCGTTCACCCGTGCCGTCGTCGGCAGCCGCGACCGCATCATGCCGCCGGCGAACCAGATGCGGTACTGGCAGGGGGTGATCCCCTGTCGGCTGGCACAGCTGCCGCATCTGCCCTTCTCGCGGCGGACGGGGTGGCGGGAGATCCTGGGAGAGCCGGATGAGCCCTGACAAGGAACTGGTGCGGGAGCGCTTCGGGCGGAGCCTCGCCGGGTACGACGGGGAGGCCGCGGTCCAGCGGGGGATGGCGGTGGAACTCGTCGAGGAGATCCTCAGACATGGGGGCGACGGCTTCGACAGCGCCCTTGAGATCGGCTGCGGCACGGGTCTGCTGAGCCGCGAGCTGGCCCGCCGGCTGGCGTATCCGGAAATTCGTCGCCAACGATCTCGTGGCCGAGTGCGGGTCCCGGGCGGAGGGCGCCGTGAAGCAGGTGGCGGAAGCAGCGTTCAGCTTCCGCCCCGGGGACATCGAGAGGGCTCGATCTGCCCCCGGCCGCGTTCGACCTGGTGGCGTCGAACGCCGTCTTCCATTGGCTGGACGACCCGGCGGGGCTGCTCGAGCGCCTCGCCGACACGCTGCGGCCGGGCGGGCTCTTGGCGTTTACGACCTTCGGCCCCGACAACCTGCGCGAGGTGGCCGCCGTTGGGAGAACAGGGCTCCGCTACCGCTCGGCCGACGAGGTGGCTGCGCTGGTTGAACGGCGCTATCGCATCCTGCAGCGCCGGGAGAGTCGTGCGGTTCTGCGGTTCTCCTCCCCGCGGCGGGTCCTGGAACATCTTCGTCGCACCGGGGCGAACGGCCTGGAGCGGGGCGGGTGGACGCGGGGCGCGCTGCGCGCCTTCGAGGAAGCGATACCGCGAGCGCTTCGGTGCGGACGACGGCGTGTCGCTCACCTACCATCCGATGCTCTTCGTGGCTCAACGCAGGCATGATGATTAGCGCCACAGCCAACCGTGGCGATGTAGCCTGTCGGACAGATCCGGACAACCGCCACCGACCCCGTAGGGGCGGGGTTGACCCCCGCCCAAGTTGAGGACGATTCACCGGGAATGGGAATCATCTTTGTCACCGGCATTGACACCGGCATCGGCAAAAGCGTCGCCACGGGTCTCATGGCCCGCTGGCTGGCGCAGCGCGGCCGCACGGTGATCACGCAGAAGCTCGTCCAGACCGGCTGCCGAGGGCCGGTGGCCGAGGACATCGTCGTGCACCGGCGGCTGATGGGGACGGGACTGCTCGACGTCGACCGCGACGGCACGACCTGCCCCTTCATCTTCGCCTATCCCGCCTCGCCCGATCTCGCCGCGCGCCTCGCGGGCCGGGTGGTGGACACCGCGGTCATCGATCGCGCGACGGACCGGCTGGCGGCGAGGTTCGAGCACGTGCTGATCGAGGGTGTCGGCGGGGTGCTGGTGCCGCTGCGGGGAGTCTGACCGTTCTCGATTACGTCGCGCAGCGCCGCTATCCGCTGATCCTCGTCGGCTCGCTGCGGCTCGGCAGCATCAACCACACGCTGCTGACGCTGGAGGCGGCGCAGCGGCGCGGGGTCGAGGTGCGGGGGCTCGTGCTGAATCTGCACCACCCGGTGGCGGCGGAGATCGCGGCGGACTCGAAGCGGGTTTTCGCGGAGGCGCTCTCGCTCGGTACGGGTATCTCGCAGGACGATCATCGAGATTCCCGTGACATCGGGCAGCGGTGTCCGCGCTGCCGACGGTGGATTTCGCGCCGCTGCTTCGAGGGTGAGTAATGTGACGCTGCGACGGTCGCCGATCCCGTTGCGTTCGATCGCCGACACGTGCTTCACCCGTACACGTCGCCGACGGACCCGCTGCCCGTCTACCAGGTGAAGTCCGCCCGGGGGGTGCGTCTCAGGCTCGAGGACGGGCGGGAGCTGATCGACGGCATGTCCTCGTGGTGGGCGGCGATCCACGGCTACAACCACCCGGCGCTGAACCGGGCGGTGCGCGATCAGCTGGGCCGGATGTCGCACGTCATGTTCGGCGGGATCACGCATCGGCCCGCGGTGGAACTCGCGGCGCGCCTGCTGGAGCTGGCGCCGGCCGGCCTGGAGCAGGTCTTCTTCTGCGACTCCGGCTCGGTCGCCGTCGAGGTGGCGATCAAGATGGCCTTCCAGTACTGGAGGAGCAGCGGTGAGAGGCGCCGGGATACGCTGCTCACGGTGCGCGGCGGCTATCACGGCGACACCTTCGCCGCGATGTCGGTCTGCGACCCGGTGACCGGGATGCACGGGCTCTTCCGGGGGCTGCTCCGGCAGCAGCTCTTCGCGCCTCGTCCGGGGCCGTCGTTCGGCGCGGCGTGGAGCGGAAGGTCGATCGCGGGGTTCGAGAGGCTGCTGCTCGCCAACAGCGAGCGCATCGCCGCCGTGATCCTGGAGCCGATCGTCCAGGGGGCGGGGGGGATGCGGATCTACTCCCCGCGCTATCTCCAGCGCGTGCGGCAGCTCTGCGACCGGGAGGGGGTGCTGCTGATCCTCGACGAGATCGCCACCGGCTTCGGGAGGACCGGCCGGCTCTTCGCCTGCGAGCACGCCGCCGTGGCGCCGGACATCCTCTGCCTCGGCAAAGCGCTGACCGGCGGCTACGTCAGCCTGGCCGCCACGCTGGCGACGGGGAAGGTGCTGGAGGCGATCGCAGCGGGCCGCCCCGGGACCTTCATGCACGGCCCGACGTTCATGGCCAACCCGCTGGCCTGCGCCGTGGCCAACGCGAGCATCGACCTGCTGCTTGCGTCACCGTGGCAGCGCCGGGTGCGGCGGATCGAGGCCCAGCTCGCGCGGGAACTCGCCCCCTGCCTCGACGTGCCGGGGGTCGCCGACGTCAGGGTGCTCGGGGCGATCGGCGTGGTCGAAACCCGCCGGCCGGTGAACGTCGCGGCCCTGCAGCGCGCGTTCGTGGAGCGCGGGGTCTGGATCCGCCCCTTCGGCCGGCTGATCTACCTGATGCCGCCGTACGTGATACGCCCGCGCGATCTGACTCGGCTCACGGCGGCGGTGGTGGCGGTGCTCGCCGAGTTGCCGTGCAATGCAGGGCCGGCCGTTGACGGTCGTTTGGAAAAATTCCTACCGTTTTCGTGCGGTTATATAGTCCTTGACACCACCGCGAGACTGTTCGAGAATCGCACCCGGCTCAATCACGGGTTCATCCGCGGGAGGTGGTAAAATGACCGCCGGAGCGTTGAAAGTCCAGTCTGCGGCGTCCCTGGCGCAAGAGGTTGCCAAGCGCTCGGGCCAGAACCTGCTCGCCTGCTACCAGTGCCGCCGCTGCGCCGCCGGCTGCCCGGTCGGCGAGGAGAGCGGCGTGACTCCCGACCGGCTGATCCGCATGATCCTGCTCGGCGACGCGCAGGGCGCCCTCGACAACCTGCTCGTCTGGAAATGTCTCGCCTGCTACACCTGCGGCACCCGCTGCCCGAACGACATCCAGACCGCGCGCATCACCGAGACGCTCAAGCAGATGGGCAAGAAGGCCCACCTCGAGCCGCTGCTGCCGAAGGTCGCGGCGTTCCACGGCGCGTTCGTCAAGGCCGCCGGGCAGGCCGGCCGGTTCAACGAACTGGTCGGCATGGGCATGTACGAGATGCAGGCCGCGCTCGGCGAGTTCAAGCGCGGCGGGCTCAAGGCGGCCGTCGGCGAGATCGCGACCCAGGCGAAGCTCGGCCAGGCGATGATGAAGAAGAAGCGGATGCACATCAAATACGAGTCGGTGAAGAACAAGGGCGAGATCAAGGCGCTCTATCGCAAGGCGGGCGGTTGATGGAAGTCGCCTATTTCCCGGGCTGTTCGCTCCACTCCTCGTCGGCAGCTCTACGACGTCCAGTGCAAGTCGGTGCTGGGCAAGCTCGACATCACGCTGCGCGAGATCGCCGACTGGAACTGCTGCGGCGCGACCTCGGCGGCCAAGATCAACGATTTTCTCGCCCTCGCGCTGCCGGCGCGCAATCTCGGCATCGCGGACGCCACCGGCCTCGCCGAGATCGTGATCCCCTGCTCCTCGTGCTACAGCCGGACCCTGGTCGCGAAGGAGCGGCTGGCCGCGGACCCCGACGCTTGCCGCCGAGATCAACGCCGAGCTGGGCGACAAGGTCTCGGGGAGGATCAAGGTCTCGAGCATCCTCGAGGTGCTGCTCCCGAAGGTGCGATCCGGCGAGATCGCACAAAAAGTCCAGAAGCGGCTCGAGGGCCTCAAGCCGGCCGCCTACTACGGCTGTCTGCTGACCCGCTTTCCCGAGCACGGTGCCGGTCCCGGACAACGTCGAGAACCCGCAGGGGATGGAGACCGTCTGTCGCGCGCTCGGCGCCGAGCCGGTCGAGTGGGGCTTCAAGACCGACTGCTGCGGGGCCTCGGCCACCGTGAACGACACCGCGCAGGCGCTGCTGCTGATGTCGCGGATCATGAAGGACGCGATCGCGCGCGGCGCGAACTGTTTCGTGACGACCTGCCCGATGTGCCAGCTCAACCTCGACGCCTATCAGGAGCAGGTGCGCGAGAAGCACGGGATCCGCGAAAGGTTGCCGGTGTACCTGATCACCGAGCTGCTCGGGATTGCCTTCGGCATGAGCCCCGGGGAATTGCAGATCGACCGGCACCTCGAGGAGTCGGTCGGGCTGCTCAAGGAGCTGAGACTGACATGAGCGTTCTTTCGTCCTCCGGCAAGCGCGGGTCGGTTCTCGTCGTCGGCGGCGGCATCGGCGGCATGCAGGCCGCGCTCGACCTCGCCGACAGCGGCTTCAAGGTCCACCTGGTGCAGAAGGAGTCCTCGATCGGCGGGACGATGTCCTCGCTCGACAAGACCTTCCCGACCGGCGACTGCGCGATGTGCATGATCTCGCCGAAGATGGTCTCGGCCGGCCGCCACCTGAACATCGACATTCTGACGCAGTCCGAGGTCACGGAGCTCTCCGGGGCAGTCGGGGATTTTTCCGCGAAGGTCCTCAAAAAGTCGCGTTTCATCGACCCCAAGAAGTGCACCGGCTGCATGGCCTGCGTCGAGAAATGCCCGGTCTTCGTGCCCAGCGAGTACGACCAGGGCCTGGTCAAGCGCACCGCGATCAACCGCCGCTACGCGCAGGCCGTCCCCGGCATCGTGACCGTCGACAAGCAGGGGATCTCCCCCTGCCGCGTGGACTGCCCGGCCGAGGTCAACGCGCACGCCTACGTGACGCTCACCGCCGCGGGCCGCTACAAGGAGGCCCTCGAGGTCGTCCGTCGCACCAACCCCTTCCCGGCATCGATCGGCCGCGTCTGCACGCACCCCTGCGAGAGCGCCTGCCGCCGCGGGGACGTCGACGCGCCGGTGCAGATCTGCTACCTCAAGCGCTTTCTGACCGACTGGGAGGATGGGCACGGCGGCTTCGTAGCGCCGGCGGTCCCCGCGGAGAAGCTGGAGAAGGTCGCGGTCGTCGGCAGTGGTCCGGCCGGCATGACCTGCGCGCGCGACCTCGCGCTCAAGGGCTACCAGGTGACGGTCTTCGAAAAGCTGCCGGTCGCGGGCGGCATGCTGCGCGTTTCGATCCCGGCCTACCGGCTCCCGAAGGACGTCGTCCAGAAGGAGGTCGACCAGATCTGCTCGCTCGGCGTCGAGCTCAAGGTCGGACAGGCGCTGGGGAAGGACTTCACGATCGACTCGCTGCAGCAGCAGGGGTTCAAGGCGATCTTCGTCGCGCTCGGGACGCACAAGGCGCTGCAACTGCAGATCCCCGGCGAGAAGGATTTCCCCCAGGTGCTCGACTGCATCGCGTTCCTGCGCGACGTCAACCTCGACAACAAGCCGGACTTCGCCGGCCAGAGAGTCGTCGTCGTCGGCGGCGGCAACGCGGCGATCGATTCGGCGCGCACCTCGCTGCGCCTCGGGGCCGAGGTCGTGATCGCCTACCGGCGGACCGTGCCGGAGATGCCCGCCAACTCCTGGGAGATCGAGGAGGCCGAGGAGGAGGGCGTCAAGATCCAGACCCTCGTGGCCCCGGTCCGGGTCGTCGGGGCCATCGGCAAGGTCACCGGCCTGGAAGTCCAGAAGATGCAGCTCGGCGAGCCGGACAAGAGCGGCCGCCGCCGGCCGGTGCCGATCGAAGGTTCGAACTACGTGCTGCCCTGCGACGTGCTGATCGCCGCGATCAGCCAGGAGCCGGATCTCGCCGGTCTGGAGGGCGAGAACCTCGCCACCAACAAGTGGCAGTGCTTCGAGGCCGACCCCGCGACGCTGGCCACCAGCCGCCCGGGCGTCTTCGCCGGCGGCGACGTGGTCACCGGGCCGAGCACCGTGGTCCAGGCGATCGGCATGGGCCGCGACGGCGCGGAGTCGATCCACCGCTACCTGCGCGGGCTCGACCTGCACGAGAACCGTCCCAAGCTCAAGGACCGCACCAGGTTCATCAAGGACATTGCGGAGATCGTCGCCAGCCCCAAGGCGGGGATGCCCAAATTGCCGCTGGCCGAGCGCCGCGGCAACTTCAAGGAGACGGAGCTCGGCTTCCCGGAGCAGATGGCGGTCAAGGAGGCCTCGCGCTGCCTCAACTGCGGCGGCTGCTGCGAGTGCTACCTCTGCGTCGACGCCTGCCTGGCCAAGGCGATCGTGCACGATTCGCCCTACGAGGAACAGGTCGAGCTGCAGGTCGGCGCGGTGATCCTGGCCCCCGGCGCCCAGCTCTACGACGCCCGCGTGCGCGGCGAACTCGGCCTCGGGACGCTGGCCGAACGTCGTGACCTCGATCCAGTTCGAGCGGATCCTCTCCGCCTCCGGCCCCTCCAAGGGCGAGGTCGAAGCGGCCGGGCGACGGCGCGCACCCGCACAAGGTCGCCTGGATCCAGTGCGTCGGCTCGCGCGACCCGCACAACGCCAACCCCTGGTGCTCCTCGGTCTGCTGCATGTACGCCACCAAGCAGGCGATCATCGCCAAGGAGCACGACGCGCGGATCGAGCCGAAGATCTTCTTCATGGAGATGCGCGCCTTCGGCAAGGACTTCGACAAGTACGTCGAGCGGGCGAAGAACGAGTACGGCGTGCAATACCAGCGCGCGATGGTCTCGGCGATCCGCGAGGAGCCGGGCACCGGCAACCTGGTGCTGCGCCACGCGCTCGAGGACGGGAAGCTCGTCGACGAGACCTTCGACATGGTCGTGCTCTCCGTCGGCTTCCAGCCGCACCAGGACGCGCTGCGGTTCGCGGAGATCTTCGGCATCGAGGCGAACGACTACCGCTTCGCGAAGACCTCGGGCTTCGCGCCCGTCGAGACCTCCCGCCCCGGCGTTTTCGTGACCGGCACCTACCAGGGCCCGAAGGACATCCCCGACACGGTGATGCAGGGCAGCGCGGTGGCCGGGGGCGCGATGGCGCTGCTCGTCGGAGGCGCGCGGGACCGAGGTCGTGAAGAAGGAGCTGCCGCCGGAGACCGACGTCACGGGCGAGGAGCCGCGGATCGGCGTCTTCGTCTGCCACTGCGGCACGAACATCTCCTCGACCGTCAAGATCGACGACGTCGTCGCGGCGGTGAAGGACCAGCCCGGCGTCGCGTTCGTCACGAACACCATCTACGCCTGCGCCCAGGACAGCCAGGAGTCGATGAAGCAGATCATCAAGGAGCAGAACCTCAACCGCATCGTGGTCGCCTCCTGCACGCCGCGGACCCACGAGCCGCTCTTCCAGGAGACGATCCGCGAGGCCGGGCTGAACAAGTACCTCTTCGACCTGGCCGACATCCGCGAGCAGTGCTCCTGGTGCCACAAGGGGCAGAACGCCGCGGCGACGAAGAAGGCGATCGGCATCGTCAAGATGGCGGTGGCGAAATCCCGCCTCCAGGAGCCGCTCCACCAGGAGACCGTCGGCGTGACGCCCGGCTGCCTGATCATCGGCGGCGGGGTCGCGGGGATGACCGCCGCGCTCTCGATCGCCGACCAGGGGTTCCAGGTCTACCTCGTCGAGAAGGAGCCGGAGCTCGGCGGCCTCGCGCGCGGCCTGCGCTACACCCTCGAGGGCGGGGACGTCCCGGCGTTCGTCGCGGGGCGGATCGCCGCCGTCGAGCGCGCACCCGCGCATCGGCGGTGCACACCGGCGCGGAGGTCGCCGTGACCGAGGGGTTCGTCGGCAACTTCGTCACGACGCTCACCACGGGCGCCAAGGTCGAGCACGGCGCGATCGTGCTCGCGACCGGCGGGGTCGAGTACGAGCCGACCGAGTACCTCTACGGCACGAACGAGCGCGTGATCACCCAGCGCGCGCTCGAGCAGCGGCTGGCCGCGGGCGGCGCGACCGCGGCGGGCGGGCGCTACGTGATGATCCAGTGCGTCGGCTCGCGCGAGGAGCCCAACCAGTACTGCTCGCGCATCTGCTGCCAGGACGCGATCAAGAACGCGATCAAGATCAAAGAGACCGACCCGACGGCCCAGGTCTTCGTCGTCTACCGCGACATCCGCACCTACGGGCTGCGCGAGGACTACTACCGCCGGGCGCGCGAGCTCGGCGTGATCTTCGTGCGCTACGACGTCGAGCGCAAGCCGGTCGTCGCGGCGGCGGGCGCGGGGCTGACCGTGACCGCATTCGACCCGATGCTCGACCGCGAGATCGAGATCGCCGCGGACTGGGTCGTCCTCTCGACGGGCCTGCGTCCCCACCCGACGACCGACGCCACGGGCGCGCGCTACAAAGTGACGCGCAACCCCGACGGCTACTACCTCGAGGCGCACGTGAAGCTGCGTCCCGTCGACTTCCCGAGCGAGGGGCTGTTCGTCTGCGGCCTCGGGCACGCGCCGAAGAATCTCGACGAGACGATCGGCCAGGCCCAGGCGGCCGCCGGGCGCGCCGGCGTCATCCTCTCGCACGAGCGGCTCGCGGTCTCGGGGATCATCGCCAAGCACAAGCGCGCGCTGTGCATGTCCTGCCTGAGCTGCCTGCGGGTCTGCCCCTTCGGCTCGCCGTACATCGACAAGGACGGGATGATCTCGCACAACGAGGTCAAGTGCATGGGCTGCGGGATCTGCGCCGGGATCTGTCCGGCCAAGGCGTTCCAGGTGAACAACTTCCGCGACGACCAGATCTTCGCGATGATCGACGCGGCCGCCGAAACCGAACCGGGATTGGTGGAAGTGTGAACGGGTCTCGGCCCCGGACAACTCGAAGGGGAGGGGTTCACCCCCTCCCGACAGGTGCCAGGCCCGGACCGGGCGGGGATCAACCCCGCCGCTGCGCCTTTCGGAGAGGGAGGATGATCTATGACGACTGCTGTCGAGACTGCGGCACCGGCTGAGGTCTCCTCGATCGAGAAGCCGCACCCGATCCCGGTCGGCTGGGAGCCGAACGTCATCGCGTTCGCGTGCCACTACTGCGCCTTCGCGGCGGCGGACCTGGCGGGCGTGATGCGCCTCTCCTACCCGCCGAACGTCAAGGTCATCCGGCTGCCCTGCACCGGCAAGCTCGACCACATGCACGTGCTGCGTGCATTCGAAAAGGGGGTCGACGGCGTGTTCGTCGCTGGCTGACTACGCGGACAATGCCATTACCTGGAGGGTAATGCGTTCGCGGCGAGAAGGATCACGTACGTGAAGAAGCTGATGACGATCCTCGACATCGACCCGGCGCGCCTGGAGATGTTCAACCTCTCGGCGGCGCAGGGACCGCGCTGGGCGGAGATCTGCACGCAGTTCGTCGAGAAGATGCGCGCTTTCGGGCCCTCGCCCATCGCCGACGGTTTGCGGAAACAGAAGTGCGTGTGAGCGGGAGAGACTCATGATCGTTGGGACGCAGAAACCGTTCCCGGAAATCTGGGAGATGGTGCAGGGCTTCAAAAAGGTGCTGGTGTTCGGCTGCAACACCTGCGTGGCGATCTGCCACGCCGGCGGCGGCAAGGAAGCGGAGATCCTCGCGACGATGCTGCGGATGAAGGCCGCCGAGGAGGGCGTCGCCATCGAGGTCAAGGACCTGGCGGTCCAGCGCCACTGCGAGCCGGAGTACTTCGACCCGGTGCTCGAGGAGGTGCGCGGCTACGACCTCGTGCTCTCGACGGCCTGCGGCGTCGGCGTCAACTTCCTGACGCAGCGCATCGGGAAGGTCCCCGTCTATCCCGGCCATCAACACCTCGTTCTACGGCGCTGTGCCCAAGGCCGGCGTCTTCGTGGAACTGTGCGCCGGCTGCGGCAACTGCGTCCTGCACCTGACGGGCGGGATCTGCCCGATCGCGCGCTGCTCCAAGTCGCTGATGAACGGGCCGTGCGGCGGCACCGACAAGGGCAAGTGCGAGGTCGGCAAGGAGATCGACTGCGCCTGGTACCTGATCGTCGAGCGGATGAAGGAGCTCGGCACCCTGGAGCGGCTCGGCGAGATCCAGCCGCCGCGCAACTGGGCGACGGCCCGGGACGGCGGGCCCAAGCGCATCGTGCTCGAGCACATCGCGGACCTCGAAGAGGCTGAGGCGAAGAAATGACGACGACGATGAAAAGCGGCAGCAATCTCGAACGCGTCCTCGCCAGCGGCCAGCCGGCCGTCACCGGGGAGCTCGGGCCGCCGATGTCCGCCGACCCGGCGGAGGTCGTGCACAAGGCGCACGTGCTCAAGGGCTTCTGCGACGCGGCGAACATCACCGACTGCCAGACCGCCGTCGTGCGCATCTCGAGCATCGCCGCCGCGGTCGATCGCGCAGCGCGAGGGCCTCGAGCCGGTGATGCAGATGACCTGCCGCGACCGCAACCGGATCGCGATGCAGGCCGACCTGCTCGGCGCCGCGGCGCTCGGCGTCAAGAACTGCCTCTGCATCGCCGGCGACCACCAGTCCTTCAGCGCGGCCGGCAAGCTCAAGGGGCACCCGGGCGCGAAGAACGTCTACGACGTCGACACGACGCAGCTGGTCGGCATCCTGAAGAAGATGCGCGACGAGGGGCTGCAGCAGGGCGGCGACAAGCTGCAGGTCGCGCCGAAGTTCTTCATCGGCGCCTCCTGGACGCCGATGGGCGACCCGATGGACTTCCGGCCGGTCAACCTGAAGAAGAAGGTCGACGCCGGCGCGGACTTCATCCAGACGCAGGGGATCTACGACGTCGAGCTCTTCCGCTCGCAGATGAAGAAGGCCGCGCGACCTCGGGTGCTTCGAGCGCACCGCGATGCTCGCCGGGATCATCGTCCCGAAGAGCGCGATGATGCTCAAGTACATGGACGCCTCCGTCTCGGGGATCACGGTGCCGCCGGAGCTGATCGCGCGGATGGCCAAGGCCAAGGAGGCCGCCGGCGACGACAAGAAGAAGATGAAGGAGCTGCAGGAGGCCGAGGGGATCAAGATCGCCGATCGAGCTGGTCAAGCAGGTCCTGGACATCCCGGGCGTCAAGGGCGTGCACGTGATGGCGATCGAGTGGGAGAGCGCGCTGGAGCCGATCGTCAAGGGGGCGGGCCTCTACCCGCGGCCGACGTTCGCGGACGCGAGCTAGCCTGGCGACAGGCGGCGAGGTGGTGCCGATGGCTGCCGCCTCACGCTGGTATTTCCGCTGCTGCGAGCAGGGCTTCGGTCCAGCGCTGCGCGCCTCCCGGCTCGTTGTAGAGGTCGCGACCTACGGCACAGCGCAGGATCGGCACTTCGGAGAGGAATCGCTCGAAGGCCGCCTGCCGCGCAGACGCACCCGATTCGCCCTCCGGTTCCAGGTTGAAGACCGGTGTCGCGGTCGCCCAGTGCCGGGCGCCAAAGAGCGAATGCTGCAGCGGACCTGCGGCCTCCACCGGCGAAAGCCGCGTGATCGAGAAGCCCCCGACCTCGCCGGTGAACGCGGGGAGGATCACTACGGGGCGCCGGGCCTCGGCAGACTGCTCCGCGCCGAAGAGCGCGCAGGCCTGGGCCGGCGAGAGACCGAACGATCCGTCTTTGCCGAGTGTGGGGCGCGGGTCGAGGTCCTCGAGGCGCTCCCCGCCCGCCAAGGTATAGTGCATCCCCTCGGCCAGGATGCGCTCCCTGAGGCCGGGGAAATACCCGAGCGTCCCCTCGCGGATCGTGACGATCACCGGGATGCTCCTCACCGTAAATCCGTCCTCCCCTGCACCGACCCGCACCCGGTCGTTGGCCAGAAAGCGACCGCCGCCGCGAAGGCAGGCGAACGTCAACAGGGTCGTTTTCCCGGCCATCTTCGGACCCGTCACGATGACCGGGCGCTCACCGGTGAGAAAGCAGGAGGCGTGCAGAAAGAATTCACCGCACCGCTGGGTCTCGTTCATCGCATACTCGCGCATGACCCTGACCAGGGACAGCCGTAGCCGCGATGACACGTGAGCGCCGACGATGCGCACGCGACGCCGATCTGCCGAGATCTCGTAGAAAGCGGGAAACGACGCTTCGAAGAGCAGGAGGCCGCCGTCGTCGGCGGTGTGGCACGGCAGTTCTTTCACCTCGTTGTCGAAGACGAAGCTCGGCAGGGTTCGCTCGGGGGAGAATGCGGCGGCCAGCCGCTCGAAGCGCGCTGTGTCGATGACGAGCGCGACCTCGATCGCGTCCGGGGCCGGCGGCGCGCGCCGGTAGTGCGGCTGCAAAAACTCGTCGAGCCACCGCACGTCGGCAGGGTTCGCCGACGCAACGCGGTAGCTCAGGCCGGAGTAGCGATACCCGGCATCGGACTGCGGCCCCCGCCGGCCGCCCTGATTTTCCATTGTGCGGATCGGAGTCTAGTCGATCGCCGCCGGCAATCCAATAGGCGACGCCGGTGATTTCGCCGTAAGATGCGTCACCATGGAAGATCCGCTGTTTCTCCACTTGCGCGAGGGAGGGCGATGGCGCCAGCGATCCCGCACCGCTCGCTCGTGGGAATCGAGCCCTGCGGGGCCGGCAACCTCGTGCCCGGCGAGGTCGTGGCGTTCGACGAGGGGGGACGCGTCGTTCTCTCCCGCCTCGCCGAGGCGGGAACCGGTCGGACGCTGCGCTGTCGGGACGACAACGACCGCAGCTCGCACCTGGTCCCCGCGTCGGCGCTGAGGGGGCGGGCGATATGGCGCTCCTCTCAGGGGTCGCTGCTCCGTCTTGACGGTGTGAAGACCGGACCGCCGGTTCGCCCGGAACAGTTCGCGCCGATCGTCCGAGGAACCGGCCACGGACGCGGAAATCGCCTGGGTGCTCGGGAGTTTCCCGGAGCGTTCTGGGGTGGACATCCTCCCCGGACGCCGAGCCGCCAGAGGGGTGCGGCTGGTATCGCTGCATCGACCTGGCGCTCAACCACCGGATCGATGGGCTGCTCTTTCCTCGCTGGCCAGGCCGTGCCCGCTGCCGGCGGGACCAGGATCCAGCCGGGCGTGCGTTTCTTGAAGCGGCTACGCGCGCGATGCCGGGGCGGTGGTCAGGAAAGCCTCGAGACGCTCCGCCTCGTCGGTGAGCACCTCGGCCGCGCCGGCATCCCCTGGCTCGTCGCTCAAGGGCCGGTTCTGGCGGCGAGGAGCTGCGACGGTACTCTCTGAGGGATCGCCCCTACACCGATCTCGATGTTCTCGTTTCCCACGCGCGATCGGGGCCGCGCGCTGGAGACGCTGCGCCGCGCCGGCTGCACGCCTAGAGCGAGAGCCGCCGGGGAGTTTTTCGCCACGTGGGAGCCACATTTCATCTCGTGCTTGTCCCGCCGCCGCCGCGAGCGCCTGGTGCTCGAAATGCACTGGCATCTCGTTCGATCGGGCCAACCTCTACGAGGATCGATCCGGAGGAGGTCATCACCAGCGCCCGCCGGGTAGAACCTCTCGGGGGTCGAGGATCGCGGCCCTCGACCCGGTAGCCGAGTTCCTGTACCTCTGCGTTCACCTGAGCCGGCGCGGCGTACTCAATCGCGCGGCGCTGGCGGCAGGGGCAGCGCGCGGCGTGGTTCATAAAGACCAGACGCAACCGCTCGTCTGTTCTTATCATCCCATGCAGCGGCACGCTACCCACAACCGTGATGTCCCGGCGCGCTGACCTGTCAACAGCAGAGGCGCTGCGCGAGAGCCTGCGGCTGGTGACGTGACCATCGGTAGCTCCGCGGCGCTGGCGCCGCTGCTGTCGGGGTCGCGCGGCTAGCGTGCGCGGAGCGGCGTAGCAGTGGCCGCCAAGAAGGGAGATGCCATCCTCGCAGCCCTCGGCGATGCGGCCAGCTCGCGGTCTCGTCGTACGTCCCGTGCGGTTATTCAGATGGTCCAGCTATTCTTCACCGGTCCCGCGGCGGTTCGTCAGTTGCTGCTGGACGCGCTCGCTGGCGGGACCGCAGTGCGCTGCACGCTACGCCCACAGTCGACGGATCCAGCGACTTACATCGGCTGGCGCTGATCACCGCGGGCCCAGGCGATATGCGCTGCCACAAGTTGACATGATCATTCAGCCGTGCTCCTGCCGGCCCAGGTCACTCCCTAATTTCCACTGGCGTCCCGTGGAGGCCACGCGCCGGCGCCGCCGGTGCGATGCATGGTGGCGATTCTGCCGGTTGCCGCGCAGCTTGCCGTGAAGATCGCGTCCTGCTGTCGTCATACCTCCAGCAGGTCAAAGCGCTGACGATACTTCCATAGTGAGCAGCGCCGCGCCGACTCCCCGAGCGCGAACGGGATGTGTGTCCAGCACCCAGCGGGTGAGCAACCACGCGAGCTGATCGCAGTCGCGTGTGGCGGCGCCGCCGACGACGACGCTCGCGCCGGCCGGGGACGTGCTTCTGCTCGTCGATACCGCCTGGTAGTATGCGAGACCCTATCACATTCCAGTAACCCTTCCGGCGAGGCGCGTTTAGTGATCCACCACGCCGGCTGCGCAAGTCGGTAGAGCCGGGGCGAGAAACAGCGCACCATCTGCCAACGATTCACATCCATGGCACGAGACTATCCATATGTGGTCTGGCGTGTCAAGCCGCCGGCCGGTGTCTCATTACTGGCTCAGCGCTGGTTTGATCTCTTCGCGATGCACAGTTGAAACCGACTTAACGCTGACAACCCACGAGGAGTTCCTGTGGAGCGAGGAGCGAGAATTAGTAACCGCGCTGAACCACAGAATAATTCCAGCATGCTAACCCTACATCGGTGCTGAGCGCTCGCCCATCGTCAAAATTCTTCAAAGATTCCTGCTGATCAACCGGGCTTCTCGAGATCCGCTCCACGTCTCTGTCACATCATCAGCAATCTCGAGGCCCTCTCGAGCCTTATGCGAAGATCCACTGTCATCCGACCACATAAATCGTCTGGTCATCAGCGCGCGCGCACTCAGGTGTGAGATAATCCTGACGGAAAAAGCACCGTGTCGTCTCCAGCCACATTCTCCATACCTGCCAGACGTGCCTGCCGGCGCGGCTGTTTGCGCACCGGCTCATATGTATGCATCCTTCTGACCACCAGAACCACGCGCAACAAATGTCAAAATAACGCCAGAGCTCGCCATTCGACGTTGCGGGCGCCGTCGCTGCGCCGGCGCATCACTGTTTTTCATCAACGCGCGTGGGTGTGTTGCCGAAGTACCTGACCACGTCAGCGTCAGCCATAACGAGCGTTGCCGGCGTTGTCGCTCTTCGGCGCCAGGTCTGCTGCGAAGGCTGCCTGCGAAAGCGGCATCTCGGTGACAACAACAACCAGGCTGACGGCGCCGCCGCAATAGTTCAGCATGCCCGGTCGATGGCTTCAACCGGGTGCTGCCCGGGCAATCGCGGGCCTTGCCGCGCAGGCGTGCCGACGCATCTACACCGACCAGAGCTACGCCGCCGAGGTCGATCTCGCCGGAGGGCGGCGTGCCGATCTACGCCCAGGCGAGCCGCTCATCGCGCCGACAGCGCCTACCGTGCCGCTCCCGCGCCGCTTCGTGAGCAACGCTCGATGCTGCGCAGGGCGATGGCGAGCGAGATCAGCGTATTCCGCCCCCGGGTGTCGTCCAGGCTTCCTTCGCGGTGGTGGCATCCAGGTGGCCAACCGCACCAGGTGCTCCCCGCCGTGAACGTCTGCGCCGGCCAGCGACTGCTCGCCGCTACGCCAGCGCGCGGGCGCGTCAGCTACACGTGTCCAGCTAGAAGCGCGCCGGCATCGCCGTCGCGCGTGCTCCGTCGAGCGCTCGACATCCTCGAGGCGTCGCTTCTTTCGTACTATACGCGCTGAGCTCAACTCAATGCTTCTCAGGCCTCCGAGTTTCTCCGGGGCGATGAGCGGGAGAAGGCCCTCACCCATCGCGCGTTTCTTCGGAGCTAGCGCGGCCGGCGATTCCCCAAGGGCGCAAGACGGGCCGTGTCCGTTCTTCAGTCCGGCTTCACGCGCGACCGCTCCGCATCTACGCTTCCTTCGGGACCGTTGTCTGGCGCTACTACGAGGAAGAGGCGCTCGCACGTTGGACTCCATCCCGACCGCGGTTTCCGCGATCGACGGCGCGATCGCGGTGGTGAGCCTCGGTGGCCGCACGTTAACGCGCGCACGCCGAGCTCGCGCGGCACAACGTTCGCGTCGAGGAGTACGTCGACCAGTGGCACGTTCTCGGCCAGGCCTCAGTCTTCATCGCCCACCACACCTCAATTCGACCCACGAGGCGATCTTCCCCGGGTTCCGATGATCTCCTGTCCCTTCTTCTCCGACCAGCCCAGGTTGGCAAGACGCTGCCAGGAACTCGGCCTCGCCGTCCAGCTGGTGAGGTCGCTGCGCGGCCGGGTGCGGCCTGCACGACGTCCGCGCGGCGCTGGAGTGCGTCGCTGCGGGCCGCGGCAGATGCGGGCGAGTCTCGCGCAGCCGCAACGCTGGGAACTGAAGACGATCCGCGCCCGCGGCGCGGTTGTCGATCGTATCGTCGACCTGATGCGCCAAGCGCGGACCAACCGCGGCGACGCCGGCTCCGGTGGCCGGGCTGAGCCGTCGAGATCCGGCAGGGTATTTCATGCCTATCTCCTGCTTCATCACCCCGTTCTCCAGCACGCGTCGAGCACACCACGCGATCCCGCGGAGAGCCGCGCATGCACGCGATGATTCGATACCATTGCCCGAAGCGATACGAGAATGCACCAGCCCAGAGAGCGGCGCGGGCGGCAGATCATCATCGAGCAGAGGATCAAAGATACGTTCAAGGGCTGGCGTACTAACTATTCGCTACGATACCTGTGCCTGTTAGTAGTCACGAATGAACCCGCGCACCTCACCGTGGCTGCAGGAGGTGCTCCCGCCGCTGTCGTCCGGGCGCTGATTTCCCGCGCGACCATCGTGGTGAAGCTCATCGCGGACGCGAGCGCTATCGCAGCGCATACGCTCTCGCCGGACGTTCTCTGCCGGCATTTGCGCTCGACAGCGAGGTTGTCAGGCTGCCGATCTCGAGGGCCCCCCGGGAATGCTGGTGATCGCGAACAACCGGCACGGGGTGGTCTACGAGGTGCGGAGGACCGCTCCGCCGTGTGCGTCATCGTGGAGTGTCGTGACGTTCTCGCCCGCTCGGGGATCATGCCGGTCGTGCGCGAGTTCGCGATGAACGAGGCTGCGGCGCGCGGCAACTTCTTCATGCACGCCTCCTGTTTCGTCTCCAATGGAGCAGCCCGTCGTCGTTGCGGGGCCGCGCAACTCCGGAAAGACAACCGTGCTCGCCTTCGCCTGCCTCTTTGCCGGCGCTGATCTTCTGGTGAACGACCGCCTCCGCATCGGTCTGCGCGAGCGGCGCTGCACCCTCGGCGGCGTGCCGACGATAATCACGATTCGGCCGAGAACCCTGGATTTCTTCCCCGCTCTTGGCCGGCGAATCAGGGCGAAGGGACTTCCGCGAACCTGACTAGTGACGAACAGCTCGACCAGACGTTTCCCCGGCCCACCCTTTTTCCCAGGATCACTACCGTATCTCCCCGCTCCAGCTCTGCAGGCTGCTCGCGACCGGGCTGGTCGCGACGGCCGTGGATCCGGTGGTGGTCATCCCGCGCATCACCGGTCGCTAGGGAATTTCGCCCTGCGGCGTCTGGATGCGGACGAGGCTTGCAGATTGCTTCAGAACTCCTTCTTTCAAGCTAATCACTGGGCAACCTCCACACCAGTGTTCAAACGTCGTTACGGAAGAGCAGCGCTGACCAGACCCCAATACGAGGAGCGGTGGCGGAGATTTCATCGAGCTGCCCCTGCTTTCTCTGCGAAATCGGCGAGGACTTCTATGCGCACCGCGAGAACGCCGCGGCTTGATTTTCACCATCACAGCTAACTTGGCGTAATCCTCTAAGAGCAGACAGCTTCTAAAACTCCTTGCTACGCTCCGCGGCAGTGCGGGGCGCCGCAGCGGGAGTGCCCGGTCGGATGCCGTATTCCTCGCGCTGCTTACTCGAGGGCCTTCCCCTCGCGCATCCAGCGCGTGTGCAGTCGGTAGAGTTCCGCGTACTCGCCGCCGCGGGCGAGCAGTTCGTCGTGGGTCCCGATCTCCACCACGCGTCCGGCGTCGAGCACGGCGATCCGGTCGGCCATCCCGATCGTGGAGAAGCGGTGGGAGATCAGGATCGTCGTCCTCCCCCGGGCGAGCGCGGCGAACGTCCGGTAGAGTTCGAGTTCACTGTGGGCGTCGAGCGCGGCCGTCGGCTCGTCGAGCACGAGGATCGGGGCCTGCCGCGCGAAGCCCCGGGCGAGGGCCACCCGCTGCCACTCCCCGCCGGAGAGGTCGTGGACGCCGAAGGAGCGACCGACTGCGGTCGCGAATCCCTCCGGCAGCGCCTCGATCACGCCGGCCACTCCCGTGCGCTGCGCGACCTCGCGCACCAGGTCCGGACGGTCCCGCAGCCGCTCCCAGTCGCCGAAAGCGATGTTCTCGCCGGCGGTCACCTCGTACCGGCCGAAGTGCTGCATCACGACCGAAAGCGACGCCCGGACCCGGGCGCGCGGGAGTGAGCGCAGGTCGCGACCGCCGATGAGCACGGCGCCCTGATCGGGGTCGTAGAGGCCGCCGAGGAGTTTCACGAGCGTGGTCTTGCCCGCCCCGTTGCGCCCGACCAGAGCGAGGGTCTCGCCTTCGCGGATCTCCAGCGAGCAGCCGGCGAGCGCCCGTGCCGAGCTGTCGGGGTAGGCGAAGGCCACGTCGCGAAACTCGATCCCTCCCGCGAGCGGACCCGGGTCGGGCGCCGGCCGCTCCTCTTCGCGCTCCGGGGAGGAGAGGAAGGCCTGGAGGTCGGTGATGTACAGCACTTGCTCCAAGGCCTCCATGGACTGCAGGACGGCGCCCTCGATCGCCACCCGCAACCGGACGGCGGCGGCGGCGAAGATGGCCAGGTCGCCGAGGGTCGCCGCGCCGCGCGCGGCGCGCACGACGACGCGGACGAGTACCGCATAAAACATCAGCACGGTCAGGAGAGAGAAACCCGCGACGCCCGCGAGGCTGCGGAGCGTCAGGCGCAGGTCCTGCTCCTGGAAAAGCCGGGCGGTGCGTTCGAACCGGTCCGCAAGGGCGGGGCCGATGCCGAGGATCCGGATTTCGGGGATGCTTGTCGGAGAGGTCAGCAGGGCGCTGAAGTAGGCGGCGAGCCGGCCGCGCAGCGTGCGTTGCGTCACGACGCGGTGGCGCTGGCGGGCCATCCGCCATTGGAAGGCGAGGAACGGGATGGCGACGGGCCCGACGGCGAGCACGACGAGGGGGTCGACCATGGCGAGGACGCCGACCAGGCTCAGGGCCTGGAGGATCTGGGTCGCCGCAGACTGCGCGGCCGACACGAAGATCGCGACCCGCCCGGTGGCTGCTGCCCGCGCGCGCTCCATGGCCTCCCGCAGACCGGGTGTCTCGAAAAACCCGAGCGGCCGCCGCTGGGCCTCCCTGAGGACGGCAATCGTGAGGCGGGTGTTCACCCGATCCTTGAGCGTCGTGATGACCAGGGTGTTCACGTGCATGCTGAGGGCCTCGGCGATGGCCACGAGAAAACCCAGCGCGAGCCAGACAACGAGCGCCCGGTGGCTGGCCTCGGGGTGTTGCAGGACGTGGGTGGCTGCGTTGATGAGGCCGCGCGCCGTCAGTGCCAGGCCGGCGGGGAGCAGGCCGCGCACGAGAACCAGGGCCGCCGCGGCGAGGGTCAGCGCCCGGTGCTCCTGCCAGAGGGTGCGGAGGCACCAGCGGAGGCCCGCGGCGATCCCGGCGCGCGTCGGGGCCGGGGTCGCGCCGGCACTGTCCTGTCCGGGTGATTCGGCGGGATTGATGCGGACTTCTTCTTCCCGACCTTGCGCCATGGCGCGGATTGTACCATCAGCGCCGATCCCGCCGCCCTCGCTGCGGGTGGTTCAAAGTGTGGCATTGCTCACAATCAGCACATTCTTGTTGACGCTACCGTTTCGCCTGTGGTGAAGTGAGGCGGTGCGGTCGCGAAGATTGCGGCTCGCGCCTGGGACGAGGCTGGCATTCGAAGGAGGAGAGTCATGCGTAAGACACTGGTTGTCGCGGTTGCCGCGTTCAGTCTCACCTGGTTGGCGTCGGCTCCGGCCGCCCTGGCCGGCCACAGCTTCGGCGTCGGGGCGAATTACTGGAAGGTGCTCAGCGATCTCGACACGGAAGACGTCACGAACATCGACGAGACCGGTCTTTCGTGGCTCGCGAGCTACCAGTACCGCCCCAAGGGCCTCTTCAAGCTCGAGATCGACCTGGAGTACTATCCGGAACTCGCCGGGCGAGAAGACCTTGTGGTCGCCCGAGGCCTTCGTGCTGGTCGGCGGGACGATCTATGCCGGGGCGGGTGTCGGCATCTACTACAGCGACGGCGTCTTCAACAACTCGCCCTTCTTCATGCTGCGCGCCGGGCTCGACATCTCCATCCTCCCGTTCCTCTCCCTCGACATCAACGCGAACTACCGCTTCAACGACTGGGGCTCGCTCGACTCCTCCGACCTCGACACCGACACCATCCGCCTCGGCGCGGCCCTTCGTTTCTCCATCTGAGGGGCTGCCGGCGGCGTTAATCATTGTCACACCCGGATTCCGGGAAAGGGAGGCGTCTCATGAAGAACTCGCTGGTTCTTTTCATCGCGACGGTCGTTTTGCTCAGCGCCGTTCTGACGGGTTGCCCGCCGCCGAGGCCCGGGCACGCGCCGCGTCCGCCGCACCCGCCGATGCCGCACCACCCCTAGCTCCCGCACTCCCCGGGCGCGCGGCCGGGCGAAGCAACCCGGCCGGGGTTTGACCCGGCAGCGCGCCCGGCATTCTCAACGGTCAGGGGTCTGCGCACCGCCCGCTCACCGCGGGAATCGGTCTGTCAGGTGATCAAGTCCTGGTGATCAAGTTCTTGACAGGAACGCCTTTGAGCCCGAAAATCCTCCAGCCGGAAGTGACTGATGGACAGGCGGCTTGTGAACGGCGCCGGCTGCCGGGTGGTACGGGTGGTTTTCTTCAACCGACGGAGGTTCCATGAAGGTTTTGATCAGCGACAACCTCTCGCCGCGCGGCGTGGAGATTCTGAAGAAGGCCGGGTTCGACGTGGACTTCCGGAGCAAGACGCCGGCCGAGGAGATCGAGCAGATCATCGGCGATTTCGACGCGCTGATCATCCGCTCGGCGACCAAGGTCACGGCCGCGCTGCTCGAGAAGGCGACCAGGCTCAAGGTCATCGGCCGCGCCGGCAGCGGCCTGGACAACGTCGACATCGCGGCGGCGACCAAGAAGGGCGTGGCCGTCATGAACACTCCCGGCGGCAACACCGTCACGACCGCCGAGCACACGATCGGCATGCTCTTCGCGTGCGCCCGGATGATCCCGCAGGCCTACGCCTCGATGAAGGCCGGCAAGTGGGAGAAGAAGAAGTTCGAGGGCGTCGAGCTCTGGGACAAGACGCTCGGCGTGGTCGGGCTCGGCGCGATCGGCGGCGTGGTCGCCAGCCGCTGCGCGGCGCTCGGGATGAAGGTGCTGGCCTACGACCCCTTCATCTCGGTCGAGAAGGCCAGGGCGCTCGGCGTCGAACTCGCCGACCTGCCGACGATCTGGCAGCGCGCCGACTTCATCACCGTGCACACGCCGAAGACCAAGGACACGGCGAACCTGATCAACACCGCCACGATCGCCCAGATGAAGGACGGCGTGCGCATCATCAACTGCGCCCGCGGCGGCATCGTCAACGAGCAGGATCTCTTCGAGGCGCTCAAGAGCGGCAAGGTCGGCGCCGCCGCCTTCGACGTTTTCGAGAAGGAGCCGCCGGAGAACCACCCGCTGCTGACTCTGGACAACTTCATCGCCACGCCGCACCTGGGCGCATCGACGCAGGAGGCGCAGGAGAACGTCGCCACCGCGGTCGCCGAGCAGGTCGTGGACTACCTCATCGGCGGCACCGTCCGCAACGCGGTCAACGTCCCCTCCGTCCCGTCCGATCAGCTGCCGACGCTCTCGCCGTACATCACCCTGGCCGAGCGCATCGGCCTGTTCCAGGCGCAACTCTGCGAGGGCGGGCTGACCGAGGTGCTCGTGGAGTACTGCGGCGAGGTCGCGTCCATGAAGCTCGAGCCGATCACGCTCGCGGTGCTCAAGGGGCTGCTCTCCCCGATCCTCGAGGAGAACGTCAACTACGTCAACGCGCCGCTGATCGCGAAGGACCGCGGCATCGAAGTCAAGGTCTCGACCTCGTCGGCAGCCTCCGAGTACACGAGCCTGATCACGATCCGGGTCAAGGCCGGCGGGCAGGAGCTCTCCGTCGCGGGGACCCTCAACAGCAAGAAGGAGCCGCGGATCGTCCAGGTCGACAACTTCCCGATGGAGGCCGTCCCCGAGGGCGACATGCTCGTGCTGATGAACAACGACAAGCCGGGCGTCATCGGCGGGATCGGCATGCTGCTGGGCGAGAACGGCATCAACATCGCCCGGATGCAGTTCGGCCGGGAGTCGGCCGGCGGTCGCGCGATTTCCGTTGTCAGCATCGACAGCCCCGTGTCGGAGGCGATCATGGCGAAGATCAGGAAGCTGCCGAACGTGCTCTCGGTGAAGCAGATCAAGGTGTAGCTCACAACAACAACGGAGGCGCGGGATGGCTGAGATCGAGGAGTGCATTTTCTGCAAGGTGGCGCGCGGGAAGCTCCCCGCGTACATCCTCTACAAGGACGACCACGTGGTGGCGTTTCACGACATCAACCCCCAGGCGCCGGTGCACGTGCTCGTGGTGCCGATCAAGCACATCCCCGACATCGAAACCGCCGCCGAGGAAGACCCGGAGCTCGTCGCGCGGATGTTCCAGGTGGCGGCCAGGGTTGCCGGCGAGTTGCGCTTTGCGAAGAACGGCTACCGGCTGGTGCTCAACAACGGCGCCGGCGCCGGGCAGATCGTGCCGCACCTGCACCTGCACGTGATGTCGGGCCGCCACTTCGCCTGGCCGCCCGGATAGTCGCGATCCGTCTGCCGCGGCTCAGCCGGGGACACGCGCTGGGACACTCAAAGGGCGCTGTCGCGGACGAAATGCGGCAGCGCGTCCGGGAGCTGCAGCACGATCTCGACAAAACCGGCGTACTGCCCGTCGCGGTACCAGGGCGCCTGGTGGATCAGCTTGCGGCGACCGTTCTTCTCGGTGGTGTAGGTGCTCGTCTGACGCTGCTCCATGAGCGACCGGAGTTTCGTCCGCGACGGCTCGGGGTGGCAGTCCAGCACGTTCGAGCCGAGCAGCGCCCTCCCGCCCTGCTCCCTGAACATCTGCGCCGAGCGGTCGTTCATCTCGAGGATGATCCCTTCGGCGTCGCAGACGGTGACTGCGGCTCCGAATTCCGACAGGGTACCTGTCTACATCTGGCGAGGATCGTTCATTCGAGGATGATCCCCTCGGCGTCGCAGACGGTGACCGCGGCGCCGAATTCCTTGACCCAGGGGTGACAGTTGTCCATGATTCGTCTCGTACCTTTCATGTACGCGCAGGCTGCGGAGTCCTGTCGCTACGAATCATCGTGCTCCCTCCGGTCCGCCGCTGGAGACCTCCCCTTGCGCCACCCCATCGCCCGGCAGGTGCTCTGCGACGGCGAGTTCCATCAGGGCGCCGAAAACTGTAGCATACAACGAGGAGGGGACGATGAAGGGTAAATCCGTACGCGAGACGAGCGTCACCATGGCGCAGGTGATGCTGCCGCAGGACGCCAACCCCGCCGGGAACGTGCACGGCGGCGTGATCATGAAGCTCATCGACACCGCGGCCGCGGTCGTCGCCGGCCGGCACGCGCGTGTCCAATACCGTCACCGCATCGATCGACCGGCTGGATTTCCTCGGGCCGGTCTTTGTGGGCGATCTGCTGTTTCTCAAGGCGAGCCTGAACATGGCCGGGAAAACCTCCATGGAACTCGGCGTCAGGGTGGAGGCCGAGAACCTCGTCTCCGGCGAGGTCAGGCACACCTCTTCAGCCTACCTGACCTTTGTCGCCCTGGACGAAAACGGCAAGCCCAGGGCGGTGCCGGCGCTGATTCTCGAGACTCGCCGACGAGATCCGGCGGAACCGGGAGGCGCTGATGAGAAGAAAGATGCGGCTCGAACTGAGGGAATTGCAGCCCTAGGGGACCGGGCAGAGTTGCTCAAGGCACGTGCTTCCGGATTGCGTGACACTCACCGCAGGTTTTGAGCGCAATCTCATCCCAGGAAGCGGCGGAATGGGATCCGCCTTCCCCCGACGGGAAAACCATCGAGTCGGAGACAACCGGGACAATCCGCCGGAGTGCTAATCGAGAAGGGTGTACGCCGATTCGCGGTGGCCCGTCAGGTCGAGTCCGATGCGCTCCTCGTGCTCGCTCACCCGCAGGCCCACCAGCAGGTCGAGCGCCTTGAGGATCGCATACGTTCCGACGAGCGACCAGACGGTGGTGACGAGCGTTCCCTTGAGCTGCGCTCCGAGCAGGGCGCCCCCGCCGCCGTAAAAAAGACCATCGGCGCCCGCCGCGTTCACCGCCTTTGTCGCGAACAGTCCCGTCGCGAGCACACCCCAGATGCCGCCGACGCCGTGCACGCCGAACGCATCGAGCGTGTCGTCGTAGCCGAGCTTCGACTTGAGGATGACCGCGGTGTAGTAGCAAAGCGCGGCGGCGCCGATCCCGATCCAGATCGCACCGGTCGGTTTGACGAAGCCCGAGGCGGGCGTCACGGCGGCCAGTCCCGCGACCGAGCCGGTGATGATGCCGAGCACGGTCGGGCGCCCGTTGTGCATCCACTCGATGAGCGCCCAGGCCAGCCCGGCCGCGGAGCCGGCGAGGTGTGTCGCGACGAATGCGCCGCCGGCGACCGCGCCGGCCCCGAGGGCGCTGCCGGCGTTGAAGCCGAACCAGCCGAACCAGAGCAGGCCGGCGCCGAGCACCGCGAAGGGCAGGTTGTGCGGCGGCGCCACGTTGCCCGGGTAGCCGAGACGCCGCCCGAGCATCAGCGCCGCCACGAGCGCCGCGATGCCCGCGTTGATGTGCACGACGATGCCGCCGGCGAAATCGAGCGTCCCGCCGGCCCGCAGGAAGCCGCCGTCGCCCCAGACCCAGTGCGTCACCGGGGCGTAGACCAGAGTCGCCCAGAGCAGCGCGAAGAGGCAGAGCGCCGAGAATTTCATCCGCTCCGCGAACGCGCCGATCACGAGCGCCGGCGTGATGACCGCGAACATCATCTGGAAAACCATGAAGACGACGTGCGGGATCGTGGCCGCGTACGCAGCATGCGGCTCGGCGCCGACGCCCTTTAAACCGAACCACGAGAGGTCGCCGATCAGGCCGTGCAGATCCGGGCCGAACGAGAGGCTGTAGCCAAAGAAGACCCACTGGATCGAGACGATGCAGATGATCACGAAGCACTGCATCAGCACCGAGAGGATGTTTTTCCGGCGGACCAGTCCGCCGTAGAAGAAGGCGAGGCCCGGGGTCATCAGCAGGACCATCGCCGAGGCCGTGAGCACCCAGGCCGTGTCGCCGGTGTCGATCTGCGGCGGCGCGTCGGCGGCGGCGACCACGGTGGCGATGGCGGTTATCCCGAGGAAAACCAGGAAAAAGATCAGGGGGAAGATGCTGCGGCGTGTCTTCACGGCCTTTGCTCCCATCCGCGTTCCCTCCCGTGACGGTGTTGCGATGCTCGCAGGACAGCAAGGCGTGTGCCATCCAGGCAGGGACGTTGGCAGTGAATGGTCCTACGCTTGAAATGAGCTACGTTAATTCTTGACAATGCGTCAGTCGGACGATGTCAGAGAATGAGACAGAAGGTACTCGGTGGTATCTTTGTGCGTGAAATGGTGGCGAAAGTGTCGCTTTGGTAGGATTGGCAGCGACGCGCCCGTCGACGCGCGCGTTTTCCTGAGTGTCGTGCCGCGCGATCCTGATGCCGTCGTTGCGCTGGCGCTCCCCCGGACCATGTTGATCGCAATCCGTGGAGACGCCGGTGCGGGTCCGGACGCGGCAGGGCCCGTCCCGGCTGTCGCGCCCTACCCGATCGCCGGCCCGCCCGTCTCGCCGGTGCGGATGCGCACGCACCTCGTCGAGGTTGAGCACGAAGATCTTGCCGTCGCCGATCTGGCCGGTGCGCGCGCCGCCGGTGATGGCCTCGATCGTCGCCGCGACGAACTCCTGGTTGACGGCGATCTCGAGCTTGACCTTCTTGAGCAGGTTGCCGGGCTCCTTGTGGCTGCGGTAGACCTCGGCGATCCCCTTCTGGCGCCCGCGGCCGAGCACCTGGGAGACGGTGACGAGGTGGATCTCCTTCTCCTCGAGCTTGGCGAGGACGTCCTGCACCCGGTCCGGCTGGATGATCGCGATGATGTATTTCATGGCTTTCCTCTCCTGTTTCTGCCGTGTCAGTCGAGACCGTGTAGGCCGACTCGCGGTGGCCGGTCAGGTCGAGCCCGACGCGCTCCTCGTGCTCGTCAGCCCGCGCGCCCATGACCGCGTTGACGATCTTGAGCAGCACGAAGCTCATCACGAAGGACCAGACCACGGTCACGAGCGTCGCCTTGACCTGGATCCAGAGCTGCGCCGGGTTGCCGTAGAAGAGGCCGTCCGCGCCGGCGGCGTTCACGGTCTTGGTCGCGAAGAGCCCGGTGGCGATCGCGCCCCAGATCCCGCCGACGCCGTGCACGCCGAAGGCGTCGAGCGTGTCGTCGTAGCCGAGCTTGGCCTTCAGGATCACCGCGGAGAGGTAGCAGAGCACCGACGCGCCGATGCCGATCCAGATCGCGCCGATCGGGTTGACGAACCCCGCGGCCGGGGTGATGGCGACGAGACCCGCCACCGCGCCGGTGATGATGCCGAGGACGGTCGGCCGCCCGTGGCGCATCCACTCGATCAGCGACCAGGTCAGGCCCGCGGCCGCGCTCGCCACGTGGGTCGCGACGAAGGCGCCGGTTGCCAGCGAGCCCGCGCCGAGCGCGCTGCCGGCGTTGAAGCCGAACCAGCCGAACCAGAGCAGGCCGGCGCCGAGCACCGCGAAGGGCAGGTTGTGCGGCGGCGCCACGTTCTCCGGGTAGCCGATGCGCTTGCCGAGCACGAGCGCCGCGACGAGCGCGGCGATGCCGGCGTTGATGTGCACGACCGTGCCGCCGGCGAAATCGAGCGCGCCCCAGTTGCGCATGAAGCCGCCGATGCCCCAGACCCAGTGGCAGACCGGGTCGTAGACCAGCGTCGCCCAGAGCAGCGAGAAGACCGCGAAGGCCGCGAACTTCATCCGCTCGGCGAACGCGCCGATGATCAGCGCCGGGGTGATGATCGCGAACATCATCTGGAAGATCATGAACGCCTGGTGCGGGATGGTCGCCGCGTAGCCCGCGAACGGCTCCAGGCCGACGCCCTTGAGCCCGAACCAGTCGAGATTGCCGATCCAGCCGCCGACGTCCGGCCCGAACGCGAGGCGTGTAGCCGAAGAGCACCCACTGGATCGAGATCAGGCACATGATCAGGAAGCACTGCATCAGCACCGAGAGGACGTTCTTGCGGCGCACGAGCCCGCCGTAGAAGAACGCCAGCGCCGGGGTCATCAGCAGCACGAGCGCCGAGGCCATCAGCACCCACGCCGTGTCGCCGGTGTCGATCTGCGGGGGCTCGTCCGCAGCGGCGACCACCGTGGCGATGGCGGTGATCACGAGGAAGACGAGGAAGAAGATCAGCGGGAAAATCCTGCCTCTGGGCTTGTCGACCGTCGCTTCCATCTGCCGCTCCCTCCGTGGTTGTTCTGCGCTCGTTGTGCCGGATGCATTAGCAAGGCGTGTGCCAGCACAGGGTGGCCATGTCGGGATTGTAGCGTAACCTTCTGATTATAGAAGTAAAAGGCAATCACAGCCCATCAGCTCTGAAATGTTGCCAGTCGCCTGCTAACATACCTGACGGTCTCTTTGTTAGATTGAACTTGACAGAAAAGTCGCTTTGGTATGATCCTGACGATCGGTCAAAATGCTGGAGTGGATACGCTAGAGGGATGGGGCGGGCCCCGCCCCTCTGAGGCCCCGCCCCGCCCCATCGATGCTTACACCGCGCCGTCCCCGGTCTCCCCGGTCCGGATGCGGGTCACGCTCTCCATCGGCGAGACGAAGATCTTGCCGTCGCCGACCTCGCCGGTCTTCGCCGCGTCCAGGATCGCCTTGACGAACCTCTCGACGTCGGCGTCGTGGACGATCAGCTCGAACTTGGCCTTCGGGAGCAGGTCGACCCGGTACTCCCGGCCGCGGAACTGCTCGACGATGCCCTTCTGCCGCCCGTGCCCCTCGATGCGGGTGAGCATCATCCCGGGGGCGTTGAGCGCGTGCAGCGCGTCGACGACGGCGTCGATCTTCTCGACCCTGACCACTGCTTCGATCTTCTTCATCTCATGATCCTCCTTGGCGCCGCGTCCACTAGCCGCGCATCGTGTAGAAGTCGGGGTAGGCCGGGGTCCCGTGCTCGGGGATGTCGAGGCCCTTGATCTCCACCTCGGCCGGGACGCGCACGCCCATCACGAGATCGAGCACCTTGAAGACGATGAGCCCGCACCCGAGCGCCCAGGCGATGACCGTGACCGCCCCGATCAGCTGCGGGACCAGCTGGCTGCCGCCGTAGAGCAGGCCCTTGATGTCGCCGTACTCGCCGTTGGCGAAGAGGCCGAGGCTGATCAGCCCCCAGACGCCGTTGATGCCGTGGACGGAGACCGCGCCGACCGGGTCGTCGACGCCGAGCCGATCGAGCCCGAAGACGCCGGCGACCACCAGGACGCCGGCGATCGCGCCGATCAGCACCGAAGCCCCGCCGGTGACGTAGGCGCACGGCGCCGTGATCGCGACGAGACCGGCCAGGGCCCCGTTGAGCCCCATGCCGACGTCGAAGCGCTTGGTCTTGACCCAGACGATCATCAGCGCGACGAACGCCCCGGCGGCGGCGGCCATGTTGGTGTTCACCGCGATCGCCGCCATGCGGTTGTCGGTCCCGCTGAAGGTCGAGCCGGCGTTGAAGCCGAACCAGCCGAACCAGAGGATGAAGGTCCCGAGCGCCGCCAGGGTCATGCTGTGCCCGGGGATCGCCTTGGGGGTGCCGTCCTTGGCGAACTTGCCGAAGCGCGGCCCGAGGACGATCGCGGCGCCGAGGCCGAAGAACCCGCCGACGGCGTGGACGACGCCGCTGCCGGCGAAATCGACGTGGCCGAGCTGCGAGAGCCAGCCGCCGCCCCAGACCCAGTGCCCGTAGAGCGGGTAGACGAAGATGCAGATCACGAAGCTGTAGACCAGGTAGGCGGAGAACTTCAGGCGCTCGGCGACGGCGCCGGAGACGATCGTCGCCGCCGTCGCGCAGAAGACGAGCTGCCAGAAGAAGTCCAGCTGGGAGTCCGCGCCGAGGCGAACTCTCCGGTGAGGAACAGCGGTCCGCTCCCGAAGATGCCCCCGACGTCGGTGCCCTTGAGCAGGGCGTAGCCGACCGCGAAGAAGACCAGCGAGCCCATCACGAAGTCCATCAGGTTCTTGGCCATCAGGTTGGTCGCGTTCTTGGCGCGGCAGAAGCCGGCCTCGACCATCGCGAAGCCGGCCTGCATGAACATGACCAGCGCGGCGGCGACCATGACCCAGATGTACTGCGTGGCCGCCGCGTACTTGGCGTCGAGCGCCGCGATCTGCTCGGCGACCGCGACCGTCTCTTCGGCAAAGGCGATGCCGCAGGTGGCGAGGGTCAGGGCGACCGCCACCATCAGGGCCGGGAACATCTTCCTCCAGTGCATGGTGTCCTCCTTCTTGTCAGGATAGTAGTGCTGTTGATGCGCCTGTGACCCGTGCCGGCTAGAAGGCGGCAGTGATCGCGATGCTGCCGTAGAAGATGTCCTTCTTGCCGTCCACGCTGATCGCCGCGATGGCGTCCTCGCCGTCGCTGCCGAGCGCGGTGCTGTAGGCGATCCGCGGCTCGAGCGAGACGTGGCCGAAGATCGGGATGCTCGTGGCGAGCGAGACCTCGCCGTAGTACAGGCCGGTGAAATCCTCGCCGGCGGCGTTGAGCCCCATCGCCTTGTCGCCGAGGTTGAAGCCGACCGAGGCGCCGGCGCTCAGCGAGATGGGCCCCGCCGGGATCTCCTGGGAGATGGCGAGCACCGCAAAGCCGCCCTCGCCATCGTCGATGTCGTAGTAGAGCGAGAGCGAGGGGTTGAGCAGGACCGCGAGTTCGCCCGTCAGGAAAATCTCCTGGGTGTCGGCGCCGTCGAAGTCGTAGTGGATGAAGCCGCCGGTCAGCGACACCGGGCCAACGGGGACGGAGTAGCTGAGCGTGAGGTCGGTCTCGTTCATGACGATGCCGTCGTCGTCCGCTTCGTCATTGTCCAGGTCGACATTGCTCCAGAGGTTGGCGCTGAACCCGCCGAGGGTCATGCCGACGGTGGGCTGCGCGACAATGCCCTGGGAGAGCGTCTGGCCGCGCCAGACATAGCGGCTCGCGAACGCGGTGGAGAAACTGCCCGTTCCCGGCGCATCCTCGGCGTGGGCGGCGAGCGGGGCCAGGGAAACGGCGAGCGCAAGCGACAGGGACGCAACTACGATGCTGGCTTTCGATGCATGGTTCTTCATGGCAATGATCTCCCGTTACGTTGTGGCGGATGCCCAATGCACCAGCGCCGTTCGGGAGCAACAATAGCAACGAGCGTGCCACAGGAATCAGCAATTTCTAAGTCATTGAATTAGAATTGACTATTTATGAATGACACCTAAAGCGACTCGTCTTGCTGGCTACATAATAACTACTATAATAGTAGCTAGTATTATTATATAATACCATTATGGTACTATATTGAGAGAACGCATTGAACGCGACAATTACGGCTCGACCAATCTGGTGAGCGTGTCCCGAACAGTCTTCAGGAGTTTCAGCCTGCCGGGACCGACCTGGCAGGTGGCGTCAGGGCGTCCCCCACTTCTCGAAAGAGCAGATCTCCTCGAGCGGTTTGCGCTTCGGCCCTTCCTTCTTCTCCTCGGCCGGGTAGCCGAGCGGGAAGAGTCCGACCACGCGGACATTTTCCGGGATGCCCAGCAGGTCGCGCAGCGGTTCCTCCTGGAAGATCCCCACAAAGACTGTGCCGAGGCCCTGGGCGCGCGCGGCAAGCATCAGGCTCTGGGCGGCGATGCCGCAATCGGCGAGGTAATAGTCCTGGCCGCGGACGGCGCCTGACTGCGTCGGGTCGGCGCAAAGCACGAGAACGAGCGGTGCCAGTTCAAGAGCCTTCATCGCCGGGTTGGTCTTGTAGCCCTTCGGCGCGAAGAAGGACTCGAGAAACGAGAGTTCGCTGATCCCCCGCCTGGCGTCGGCATCCCTGACCACGACGATGCGCCAGCACTGCTGATTCGCCCAGGAAGGTGAGGCGCGGACCGCGTCCAGGACGGCGTGCAGCTTCTCTTCTTCGACAGGACGATCCAGGTACCGGCGGATGCTGCGACGGGTCGACAATGCCTCAAAGAATTCCATTCCGTTCTCCTCTCGTGGCGATTGCTCGGCGATCTCTCTGCGGCCCGCCCGGGCCGCGTCATGTGGGCAGTCAGGTGGATCGGCCGACACACTCGGCCATGCGCAGAAAATTGCCGAACAGAATGTGGGCGCGCCGGCGCCACCAGGGCAACCGCACGTGCTGGACCCGGCGCAGTTCGACGAAGTCCTCGGTGCCGATCGACCAGTCCTCGATCATCGCGGCGTCGATTTCGGGGTGGAACTGCACGCCCCAGGCCATGGCGAAGCGGAAGGCCTGATTGCGGCAGGCGTTGGTGGTCGCCAGCAGTTCGGCCCCCGGCGGCAGGGTGAAGGCCTCCTCGTGCCAGTGGAACGCCCACAGCGGCGAGGTGAGCCCGGCGAAGAGCGTGTCGCGCCTGCCGGCCGGCGTGAGCTGAACGCTCGACCAACCGCGCTCAGCGATCGGAGCGCGCCGCACAGAGCCGCCGAGCGCCCGTGCGAGGATCCTGGCGCCGAGGCTGATGCCAAGCACGGGGACGCCGGCGACGACCGCGCTTCTGAGCAAAGAGATCTCGTCGCGCAGAAAGGGGAACTGCTGCTCGTCGGCGGCGCTCATCGATCCGCCGAGAGACACGATCGCCTTGAAACGCCGGACGTCGCTGGGGAAGGGGTCGCCCAGATGCAGCCGCAGCGTGCGTTGTGCAAGCGAGCGCCTTGCCAGAAGCGTGCGCAGGGGCCCGGAGGGGAAAAGAGGATCGTGAGCGATGACGAGGATCATTGGCAGAATCTGGTGCGGTTTCGGCTAGGCCGCCCCGTTTCCAGCCTCCTTTCAACCCGTGCGCTTTCGGCTCCCGCCTTACACGCCCGGTCTTTCCCCGAAACTGGCTGCCGGGGGTGTTCTCTCCTGTGCCGTACCGCCCCTTCAAAACGCGCTGCCGCCCCCAGACCCTGGGGAGTCCCAGTGCACCCTCCGTACCCAGTGCCCTGTGCGTGGCCTTCGTGGTGACATGAGCGGTTGAGCCCTCGGGGTCTCCCCCTCAAGCCGGTGCCTGCTTCCGGGCGCCTCGGCGCTTGCCCGGTCAGGACTCTCACCGGCGGGTCGGTACAGTTTTCAGGTCGCACCATGGTCTTGAGCATACCGCATTGCCCTCGATGCGTTTCGTCCGGAAGAGCAAATCGACGGGATTCGCCGCCGAAATCACGGAATCGATGGCAAATCCAGGCCAGCGAAACGTGCGAACTCGCGAAGTTGCCCTTGCATGATCGGCCTCAATACTACCGAGTTGCGGCCGGCGGTTCAACTCAGGACGAACGCGTCCCTAAAGCAGCGAGACGACGTTGATATCTTTCCCCCGCGGCCTCCATGTCGAAATGGTCGCGGGCGTCCTGCATCCCGAGGAGTCCTCGCTCGCGTGACTGATCGCGCTGATCGTACACCTCGCGCATCCTCGCTGCCGCGGCCTCTTCCGATGGCTCCGCCCAGAGCCAGCCCTTGCGGTAGGGAAACCAGTCCCGCTCGACGGGAACCAAACGATAAGGCACAAGGTAGCTGTTCTCGGGGGTCATGAAGTCGAGATTGCCGGAGTATGCCGTCGCGATTGTCGGCTTGCCCATCAGCATCGCCTCCGCCATGGTCAGCCCCAACCCCTCGCTGCGGTGCAGGGAGACGTAGGCGTCGCAGGCGTTGATGAGCCCGAGCAGCCGGCTCTCGGAGAGGATCTCGTCGACGATCAGCACCGAGGAGGAATCGGCCTCCCGCCGCAAGCGCTGCAGGGCCTCGTCGTGCTGCCGCTCCCGAAGGACCTTCAGGACGAGTGTCGCCGGCTCGCGGGGGTCGGGGAACGCGCGGCGAAACGCCCTGATCAGCCCAAGCGGGTTCTTTCGCTCCAGGCCGCTCCCCATGTCGAAGGCGAAGAGGAAGAGAAACCTTTCTGCCGGGAGACCCAACTCCGACCGCCGCAGATGCGGCGGGGCAATGGCGATTCCGGGCGGCATGGCCACGACGCGGTCGGGGAAAGCCCTGCGGTAAGCCGATTCGAGAAACCGCGAGGGCGCCCAGATTTCACGATAGTCCCGGGCGTTGTCGAGCCAGCTCTCGGGCAACTCATTAAATTCCCAGTACCAATATCCAACATGCCGGACTCCGGCGCGTGGGTTCAATCCTGCACGCTCGTAGAAGGCGGCAAGAGGCCAGAATGGAGCCAGGAAGAGCACCGTGACGCCGAAGTTCTCCACACTGAGAAGCGACGAGGGCACCCGCGGCTCGCTTGCTTCGCGGGCTGGAATGTCACGTCGCGCAACGGGGATACCCCGACGCGATACGGCCTGCGCGAACGCCTCCGCCACTCGTTGGAGCCCGCAGGGAAGATTGAGGTGTCCGAGGACGTTGACGCCGTGGTCGCGCTGCCTATTGTCTGTTGTGATCGGGGCAGGGTCGGCCTGAATCCAGCGGTCGGTTCGCAGACCGTAGAGGTCGAGGAGCCACGAGGCGAAATCGGCACTGCCCGCGATCGTCAAACCAAGAGGGTGCCTGGCCTGCCACTCCGGCATCAGGCGCCAGGTGCGGGTGAGCGCCGCGACTGGATCTTCGTCCGTCTCCATCAGGAACCACCAAAGTTGCTCGTCCCGCAGGGGCAGGCCGCGACCGAAGGTGCGCTGCCAGACGAGCAGTGCGGCGCGCCCTTCCGGCAGGAGCGCCAGCGGGAAATAGAAGCGCCAGTCCCAGCGCCAGCGGAAGAGGTGCAGGATGGCGCTTCCCGGGTCGGCGGCGAAGGCCTCCTCCAGCCTCGCGACCGCTGCGTCCCGCAGCCCGTGCGCGGCGGCGTCCTCACCGCAGACCCAGCGCGCGAACGTCCCGGCGGCGCCCTCGCTCAGTGCGCGGGGAAAGCGACTGCGCACCTCGGGTGAGCTGCGCAGTCGCTGGAGAATCCAGCGCGACGCAGACCAGACGTCTCCCTCAACGGCGCCCGGTTCGGCAGCCGGGAACTCGAACGTGATCCCCTGCCGCGTCAGGAACGAACCGAATTCCGCGTTGTTGCAGACGTCGAAGATTTCACCGGGCCGGCCGGCGGCTTCGATGGCCTCGCGCACCTGTCGCAGCAGGCACACCGGGTCGGGTGCGGAAGGGGCGCGAAGGGTTGGCGCGGCCGCGTGGGCGTCGAGGTGCGGGTGCGTGTACGGGTCGACACGAAGACCGGCGGCGTCCAGTGCCGCGAGGAAGAGGAAGGCGTCTTCATGAGACAGATTCTCCGGCTCGCCACGAGTCTTGAGTCGGACATCGGAATCGACCAAAACGTGCAGGCCCCGCTCCCGAAGGCGCATGCTCCATTCAGCATCGAAAAGAGACCAAGCGTAGCGTTCGTCAAACTCCCCGACAAGCTCGAAGGTCGAGCGCCGCACGAGCATTGCCCTGGCGGATGCCGCGAACACCGGGTGAGGCTCGTCGACGCCCATGAACAGCGGCTCGGAGCTCCCGCGCGCACCATGGAAATCAGGGCCGCAGATCCGGCCGGCGCCCAGTCGCAAGCCGGCGCTGTGGATCGTCCCTTCCTTGTCGACGATCAGCGGCACGACCGCGCCCACCTGCGGCCAGGACAGGCCGCGAACCCAGGTGCTCAGGAAGCGGGGGTCGTCCGGCAGATTGGCCGCGTCGAGAAATGCCAGCACGGGATTGGCTGCGGCGCGAGCGGCCAGGTTCATGAGCCGCGGCGTGAGGACGCCTTTTCCCACGACAAGCCGCACTCTTGCCGGATATCGGGCAGCCAGGGTGCGCAGTTCCTCGGGGATGCAGCCATCCTCAAGCGCCACGACCAGCTCCCACTCCGGATAGTCGGTGCGCATGATCATGGAGTTGAGCGCTGCGGGAAGACTGTCGATCCAGAGCGCGGAAGCGATCACCAGCACGGAAACCGCGGGCTGAGGGAAGACCGTCTCAGACGTGAACCGCCAACGACCCCCCTCCACCTGCAGCGCGGCCTCTCCCCCCAGGCGTCGGCGGGAGAATTCCGCAAGCGCGCTCAGCCCGTCGCGCAGGCTGGCAGCGGCATTCTCCTGCTCCGGGACGAGGGGCGTGTGCAGCAAACAGGCCGGAAGATGGGCCGCGGACCCATTCGTCTCCCAGATGTTCAAGGCGGCGCGCATGATAAGCGCTGTTCCTCCCTCCGCGCCGTCGTGTGCGGCAGTCTCGGCAACATCTGCGCGCAAGGCGACCATCCTGCCGAGGTACGGGCGGGAGAGGAGGAGTTCCGGCGCCCAGTCGGGTTTCAGCAGGCCCGCAACGCGGGCGCGAGTCGCGGGGTCGAACCGGTCCTCATCAGCCGAGAGCAGGAGGCATCCAGGCCGCGCCTCCAGCGCTGAGGCGAGCAGTTCCAGCGCCTGCGGCGCGAGGACGTCCCCGGCCCGCAGGTTGAGCCAGTGCTCGCCGCGGGGCGACGGTCTCCCGCCGCGCAGGCCGGATCGGCGGACAACAAACCGGGGCTCGCTCCACCAATGCCAAACACCGACATCGCGGGGTGTGGCCAGGCACTCCCACGAGCCCAGCGACTGCCGGCGCAGGCTGCGAAGCGTCAGCCGTGCATCCGAGGCGTTCCCCGACGACTCCAGGATGACCGAGAAGCGCGGTCGGTTATCGGTGCCCATTGCTCCCATCCCCTGAAGCGCCGCCTCCGGAAGATCATAGGTTTCGCGTTCTATCCAGGATTGCAGCAGCGGGTCAGCAGAATGCCGGAAATCGCCGCGGCGCCAACTGGTCACGGCATCGAGGAACACCCCGACACGTCCGAGAAAACGCCAAGGCCACCAGTGCCCGGCACCTGGTCTGCCGATCAGGGATCGGAGAATCCGTCGTGTTAGCACCGCCGGTGACTCATTCCCGGATTCTCCTCTGTCTCACGTTCGACGCCGGGACAGGAGAGATCCGCCACAGCATCTGTGCTTGCGGACCGCTTTCCGCGCATCGACAACCCTCGGTCGTGGATTTTGCCCTATTGTATCAAGGGGCGTCCATCGCAGCTTCGGCGTCGCCCGCATCCGGACACCGGGAAGCCGGTACTGTCCTGAGAGCCGTCGGCAGGGGGCGGCGACTCCGTCGGGGAGCGCCGCGCTGACGGGGGCCTCATCTGTCCGATCGGCGAAGGCCGGCACCCTGTTGTCGGCCGGAGGAATCGACTACCGTCTGATCACCGGCGTCATGGAGCGCGCTGAGCTCGAGGGCCTGATGGCACAGCTGGATCTGTACATCTCGCTGCCACCGCTGCGAAGGCTTCGGCTACTCGATAGCCGAAGCGATGTGGCTCGGTGTGCCGGTGGTCGCGACCGCCTATTCGGGAAACATGGATTTCATGAACGACGCCAATTCGTACCCGGTGCGCTTCCGCGAGACCGTGGTCCGGGAGAACGACGGGCCTTTTCAGCTCGGAACCGTCTGGGCCGACCCCGACGTCGCGCATGCCGCCGAACTCTGCGACCACGTCTATCTTGAACGCGGTGCGGCGCGCGTCAAGGCCGCTCTGGCGGAGCGCGACATCCGGTCGCTCGTCTCCGTCGAAGCGGTCGCCCGCCGCCTGCTAGAACTGCTCCGGTAGGCCGAGGGCGGCCGCGGCCTGTGCCGCCAACTCGTCCAGGGCGGCGTTGCCGGCCCCCGGTGGGCGCGGCAGCCCGGCAATGTCCAGACAGCTTTTTGCGTCTCCCGCGGCCAGCAGGATTGTGCAGGCCACCTGCCAGAAGTAAGGTTCGTTGAACCCTCGAGCGTTGGCCCGCAACTTCACGGCGTTGTCAGACTGGCAGTTGTCGAGCGGCACCGCCGCCGCCGCTCCCGTGAAACGTCGCGCCGCCGCGGCGGCTTCCTGCACCCTGCCGGCATGAAAGAGATCGACGGCGTAATCGATCAGCGCGAGCGGCCGCTCGGGAAACAATCGGGAAATCGGCGCGGAGAAACGCAGCGCGGAGTGGCTCCGGCCGAGCATCGCCAACAGATCCCTCGCCCTCTTCAAAGCCGCCGCACGAACCGGCCTCTGGCGCACCGCCTTCAGCGCCCGGCGCAGCGCCGCGCGCTGCGCTCCGAGTGCCTCCAGAGCGTGCGACGACTCGAGGAGTCCGAAGGCGTTCCCTGATGGCGATCGCAGAACATTCCCCACGCTGCCGCGGCGGCCCGGGGTTCGCGCGCGATCGTGGCGGCGCAGGCCTCCGTCCCCAACCGGAGCGTCTCCATGACATCGGCGGCGTCGCGGTCCGGGATTCCGGCGGGCCGGGGTGACGACGGGGATTTCGGGGAATCGTACATACCGGCGAGCAGCGCCTCGAACGCCAGGAAGGGCAGGGGCAGAACCGTGCCCGGAGGCCGCAAACGCGGCTTGAAGTCGGACCTTGCGGTTCCATGGCGGAAGTCGGAATGCCGGTGCACGGCCGCGTCGAGGGCTTGCCGGTCCACGGGGAGTCCGGCACGCTCCAGAATCTCTCGCAGCACGTCGAGCGGGCGGTCCAACAACCGTTCGTAGGGGACCAGGACGCGGTTCGCAGCGCCGCGGGCGATCCACTTGGCGTGGAAAAGACGGAAATAGGCTGCCTTGCCAGCAAGCCACACGAGCAAGTGATCGTCATCGCCGGCGAGTTCGGGGGAGACGGACTCCAGCAGCTCTCGGTCGGAGAGCGCCTCCAGGAGCGGCGAGCGGTACTGCACGATGTACAGGCAGCCGGGCAGGGCGGGATCGAGACCCAGGTCGAAGTCGTGGTTTTTCTGGTAGACGACCGGGGCCGCGGCGCGCCGACAGGGCACCTGGCGACAGCAGTCGAGCGGCGTATAGAACTCGCAGTAGTGCAGCTGCTCACCCAACACTTCTTGGAGGAGTCGTGCAAGATAATGGTGTCCGGATCGCGGCATCGAAACGCCGACCAGAGAGGTGCGGCTGCCGCGCGCTCCAGCCACGGCCTCCGGGTCACCAACCATATCTTCTGCTACCACCGTCGATAGCGCACCCCGAACCCCTTCCCCGGGCTCCGTGCAGGGGAGCGTCTTCACCCGCGAATGATAGCACATCCCCCACCCCGAGCAGCGCTCGCTCGAGGGACCATCGTGCGGGCTGCAGGCCTCGCGCAACCGCGCCGCCGACTCTTCCGGGGACTGCGCCCGAAACCAGTCGTTGCGACGAAAAACCGGTCTCGCTCGCCGGGGGCCACTCCGCATGAAACAAGGGGGCTGCCCGCTCTTCAAGGCGGGAGCTTTACCAGAGACGGCTATGGTGTTACAACCTGACGAAAAAGAACAGGCGGGCGAGGCAACAAGTGAGCGAGAATACTCAAGAATACTCGGCCAGGGGCGGGTTCTGGCGCGGCGGACTGCGCATTCTGCGGTCGTGGCTCGTCAATCGCCAACTGGCGGCGGCCTTGATCCGGCGCGAGATCCAGACGCGCTACCGCGGCTCGGTGCTCGGCATGCTCTGGTCCATTCTCAGCCCGCTGGTGCTGCTGTTGACGTACACGCTGGTGTTTTCGGTGTTCTTTCGCAACACATGGGGCGAGGGACTCGACTGGCCGGGCTCATTCACCGTCATGCTCTTCTGCGGCATGATCCCGTTCAATTTTTTCAGCGACGTCATCTCCCGTTCGCCGATGCTGATCCTCGGCTCGCCCAACTACGTCAAGCGTGTCTCCTTTCCCGTGGAACTGCTGCCGATCGTCAGCACCGCCGCAGCCCTTTTCAACGCCGCGATCAGCACCTGCCTGCTCCTGGCTGCGATCCTGCTGCTCAAGGGATCGTGGCCCGTCACGCTGTCGGTCATGCTGCTGATCTGGATGCCGCTGATCGTGTTCACGGTCGCCGTCTCACTGGTTCTCGCGGCCGCTTCGGTGTTCCTGCGGGATCTCCAACACACGGTCGGCCTGCTGCTCAATGTGCTGTTCTTCCTGACGCCGGTGTTCTATCCGGAAACGATCATCCCCGTGCGGCTGCGGTTCCTGCTCTACATCAACCCGATGGCCTATGTCGCCGTGCACTCGCGCCGCATCGCCGTGCTCGGGATCTGGCCGGACCTGCCACGCTTGGCGCTGTTCACGGCGCTGTGCCTGCTGTTGCTCTGGTTTTCCGCCTCGTGGTTCGCCTCGGTCCGACGGAGATTTGCCGATGTCCTCTGACGCCGCCTTGGAACCAGCGATCAGGGTCGAGCACGTCGGCAAGTTCTATCCGGCGTCCACGCCGCGCAGCCTGCTGCGCTATCTCTGGCCGGGCCCGATCGTTCCGAGGCCGACCGACTTCCAGGCGCTCAGCGACATCTCGTTCGAGGTGCGCCCCGGGCAGGTCTTCGGCCTGATCGGCGCCAACGGCAGCGGCAAGTCCACGCTGCTCCAGATCGTCGCCGGCCTGATGGAGCCGTCGACGGGCAGCGTGTGGACCGCGGGCAAGGTCGTGGCCCTGCTGGAACTCGGGGCGGGGTTCAACCCGGAATTCACCGGCCGCGAAAACGTGCTCCTCGCCGGCTCGATATTCGGGCTCTCGAACGACGCGATCGAGGCGCGCTTCGAGGACATCGTGCACTTCGCGGCTATCGGCGAGCACCTGGACCACCCGGTCAAGACGTATTCCTCGGGGATGTTCGCGCGCCTGGCGTTTTCGGTGTCGGTGCACATCGATCCGCGCATCCTGCTGGTGGACGAGATTCTGTCGGTCGGCGACGTCGGCTTTCAGGCCCGCTGTTTTCAGCGCATCGAGAGGATGAAGGAGAGCGGCACGACCATCATCTTCGTGTCCCACGACCTCAACGCCGTGCAGATGCTCTGCGACGAGGCGATTCTGCTGGATGACGGCAACCTCCGGGAGCGGGGGCGCCCGAAGGACGTCATCGACAGCTATATGAGGCTGATGGCGAACCAGGCGTTCAGCGTCCTCGGCGCCGTCGAGAAGCGCGGTCTCCAGCCGCAGGTGCGCATCGAATCGGTTGAGATGACCGATGCGCGCGGCAACCCGGCCAGCCGGCTGCGCGCCGGTGAGGCGTGCCGCGTCACGTGCACGATCGCGTTCGACGGCCCGGTGCCGGAGCCGGTCGTCAGCATGCAGGTCAAGACCCTGCTGGGTGTCGTCGTCTATGACATGACCACTCACTTCCTCGGCCGGCACCTGCCCCCCGGGAAGTCCGGCGAACAGTGGAGCATCGAGTTTCCGCTGGTGCTCAACCTCTGCCCCGGGCCGTTTCGTTTCGGCATCGGGGTCGCGAATGTGGTCAACGGTCTGCCGGTCGCATTGAGCGGCGTCGAGGCTCTGGCCTTCGAGGTCATCTCGGACCACCCGGCGTTCGGTCTGGCCGATCTGCACGGCGACATCGTGCTCGCGGCCGGCGGGGACAAGCGGTGAGCGGGGGATCGGTTCCGGTCCGCGCGCCGCGCGTCTCGATCATCGTGCCGGCGCACAACTGCCCCGAGCTGACCGAGGCCTGCCTGCTCTCCGTCGCGCGCCACACCGCCATCCCCTACGAGGTCTTGCTCGTCGACGACGCCAGTGACGAGTCGGCGGCGGCGGTCTTCCGGCGACTGGCCGTCGGGCCGGTCCGTCTGCTGCGCAACGAGGCCAGGCGCAGCTTCAGTGCGAACAACAATCTCGCCGCGCGAGAGGCCCGCGGCGACTTTCTCTGCCTGCTGAACAACGACACGGTCGTCACCCCGGGCTGGCTCGAGGCGATGGTTGCCGTGCTCGAGAGCGAACCGGGCGTCGGCGTGCTCGGCAACAAGCAACTCTTTCCGGACCGTCCCGGCCTGCACCATGCGGGCATGGCCTTCGACGGGCGCGGCTTCCCGATCCACCTGCATCCGCACTCGGATCCCGCCGCCCCCGCCGTGAACTACCAGCGCGACGTGCCGTGCGTGACGTTCGCGTGCGTGGTGATACCGGCCGCGGTGTATCTCCGGCTCGACGGGCTCGACGAGGCCTACCGGAACGGTTTCGAGGACTGCGACTTCTGCCTGCGCGCGCGCCGGCTGGGCCTCCGGGTGACCTACACGCCGGCAAGCGTCATCCACCACCACGGTCAGAAATCGCCGAACCGCACGCAGTTCGACGACGCGAATTGGCAGCTATTCCAGAAACGGCACCCGGAGCGAGAGCGGGGTTCTCTCGAGCGGATCACTGCCGAGGATCAGGTCTACAACGCCTTCGTGCGCCGCCGGCCGCGCCGGACGCCGGCCGCGCCGGACGGCCTGCATTTCGCCGTAGATTTCACCGCGGGCAACGCGTTCACGTGGGCCACGGTCTCCCTGATCGAGGCCCTGCACGCCACGGACCCCGGCGTCGCCGTAAGCGTGTTGTGGAGCGCAAGGGTTTCTCCCTCCATCCCGGCGGCGCAGCGCCGCCTCCTGCGCCGGCTGATGAAGAAGCAGCCCTGCGGCACGTGGCACGTGAAGTGGTCGCATTACTGGGCAGCCCACCTCAAGCAGGATCTCTGGGGCGAGGTGAACGCGGAGTTGTTCTGCACCAACTACCGCTGCGGTCCCGGGCGGCAGGGACTGGATGCCTGGCTGCGCAACGTGCAGGTCAACGGGTACCGCAAGCTGCCGGTCTCCCGCTTCAACCTCGAGGCCTTGCAGGACATCGGGGTTCCCGATCGCGACTGCGCCGTCATGCCGCTCGGCTATTCGCCGGAGATCGACCGCGTGTACCCGCAGCCGCCGCTGCCTCCCGAGCGGAGCGAGAAGCATCTGCTGCTGGTCACCAACTCCCACGATCTCTACCGCTACGGCACCGACCTGGCCCTCGGCGCGCTCGCGACGGCCTTCGGTCCCGGCGATCCGGTGGTGCTGCACATCAAGGACTACGGCGCCGCCTCCGGCAGCCATCAGTTGCGCGCCTGGATCGCGGCTCAGCCGCAGTTCCCGCGGGTTGTCTGGCACAGCGACTTCCTGCCCAAGGAGAGCCTCATCCGCCTCTACGCGGGCATGGACGCGCTCCTCGCCCCGTATCGCGGCGAAGGTTTTTCGATGAAGGTGCTCGACGCCATGGCGCTGGGCCTGCCGGTCTTCATGCCGGCATTCGGCGGCCCGACGGAATTCGCCCACCCCGGCACGTTCATCGAAATTCCGTGGCGCAGGACCCCCGTGGGGCCGTGCCTCGACCGCGACCAGCTCTACCTCGGCGACGACGCGTGGTGGTGCGAGCCGGATGAGCAGTCTCTCGCAGAGCAGCTGCACGCCTGGGCGGCGGACGACGGCGCAGCCCGGCGGGCCGGGGCCGCGGCCGCGCGGCACGTCCGCGGGCGGTACACCTGGGCGAACGCCGCGCAGCAGCTGCTCGACACCTTGCGGGGTTGGCGATCGCAGCAGCTCGTGAGCGTCAGCGTCCGCCGCCAGCCGGACGAGCGGCCGCTGAGCGTGGTGATCCCGACCAAGGACCGCAACGACACGCTGGTCAAGACGCTCGACGCCTACGTGCGGCAGTCGCTGCCGGCGCCGGACTACGAGCTGATCATCGTCAACGACCACGGCCCGCGCGATCCCCTCGAAGCGGCGGTCCGGCCGTTCCGCGAGCGGCTGTCGCTGCGCCTGATGGAAAATTCCGGTCCCGGCGGGCCGGCCGCCGCGCGCAACGCCGGTATCGATCGGGCGCGCGGCGGGGTCGTGCTGATTACCGGCGACGACATCGTGCCGGATCCCGAATTCCTCAAGGTCCACCTCGAGGCGCACCGACGCTTCCCCGAGCACGAGGCCGGCATGATCGGACTGAACACGTGGCACCCGGATCTCCCCCTGACTGCGTTCATGAGCCACATCACGGGGGATGGCGGCCAGCAGTTCAACTACAGCGGACTCGTGGACGGCGGGCCGGCGGGGTTCGACCGCTTCTACACGTCGAACTGCTCGCTCAAGCGCGCCTTTCTGCTCGAGGAGGCCGGACTGTTCAGCACGGCGTTCAGGCTGGCCGCGTACGAGGACGTGGAGCTGGCGTACCGACTGCACCTGCGGGGCTTCAGGCTCCGCTACCTGGCGGGCGCGGTCGGCTACCACGACCACGCGATGACGCCGGCGAGCTTTCTCCAGCGGCAGGTTCGCACGGGCCGGATGCTCGCGTTGCTGTCGGTGCAGCGGCCGTCCTACGTCCCCGACGAGCACCTGGCATTTTTGCGCGCCATGGACTTCGCCCTGCGGCAGTTCCAAGAGGGGCGTCGCCCGCCGCAGGCGTCCTCGCCGCATCTGACCGAGCGCCTCCTTCCTCTGTACGAGTGGCTGCTCGCGCTCGAGGAGGTCAACGCCCGTCCGAATCCCGAGGCCCCGTCGCTGCAGCGCCAGGACGCCGCCTCGTGGGCGCCGTTTCTTGGCAACGGAGCGAACCGCGTCTGGGAGGCGGCCAACGTTCTCGCTCTGCGCCGGGGGATGGCGGAGGAGTGGGCACAGAACGACGAAGACCGCCTCTTCCTCGCGGCATGGCTGGAGGCGGTATCAGCGGCACGCCTGCTCGGCGACAACGATTTGTACTGGCGGATGCCGCACGCCAGCGGCCAGGCAGGCGGCACGCTCTTTCCCTCGTCGCCCTTGGTCTACCACATCAGCCGGATCCTGCGTTCGACGCCGGGGGTCAGGGATGTCGTCGTACGGTTGGAGAATAGTACGACCGGCCGCAGGGCGCGCGATCTAGCGATGCGGGTGCGCAAGCGCGGATGAGAACGGCCAGCGTCGTCATCCCGACCGCCGGCGCCCGCAACACTCTCGACGACGTCATCGCGGCCCTGCGCGGCGAGCGCTGCCTCCGGGAGATCGTCATCGCCTGGGATCGCCCGGATGTCCCGGCGCGGATTCCCGGGACGCCCTCGGCCCCGACCGCCGGCGCCGGCCCTTGGCCGGACGTCCCGCCCGTCCGCTCTGTTTGTACGGGCGGCGGTCGAGGCCCAGGTGCCGCCCGCAACGTCGGCGCCGCCGCCGCCAGCGGCGAGCTGCTTGTGTTCATCGATGACGACGTGATCCCGGCGGCCGGCGCCGTCGACGCTCTGTCCCGTGCGTGCGCCGACGGGAAAACGGCAGCGATCGGCTGCGTGGTCCGGCACCCCGCCGTCACGGAGACCCTCTACACCCGGTTCGCCTACGCCGGCGCGGTGCACACGGCAGCGCCGGAGAGGGCGACGCTCGATCCTGTCGAGTTTTGCTCGGCGTTGGCCGCCGTGCCGCGGGCGGCGTTCCAAGCCGCGGGGAGATTCGACGAGACACTGCGGATCTACTACGAGGACACCGAACTGGCGTGGCGTCTGGCGCAGCGCGGCGTTTCCCTGCGCTGGTGCCTGCAGGCGAGCGGTCTGCATCTGCGTGAGATGGACAGGGACTGGTTCCTGGAGCGCTGCCGCAACCTCGGCCGGCAATTGAAACTGCTTCAGCAGACCAGGCCGGACTTCGCCCGCTCGCTCCCCGTGGTTCCCCGTCGCCTCGCCCGGCTGGCTCCGGCGCTGGCGGCGGCCTGGCCGCTGCTGAAGTTCGGGCTTCCGCTCGCGGAGAGGGTCCCGGAGTCGTTCGGACTCCCGGTGCTCAAGCTGATCTACGCGGCGGGAGTCCTGTTTCACCGCCGGTACCCCCCCCAGGTGGGGGGTCGCCGGAGAACGTGACAAAAGTCACGTTCCACGCCAAAAGATAACCTATATTCATATCGGCAATATTAGAGGGTAGTGCCACGGGCGAGGCACAGGGAGGTGGGGTGGTGAAAATATTCCATGAGGCCAGGCCGGCCAGTCGGTCGAGGAAGATCCGGATGGAAGCCGCATCCTTGCTGGCTGCTGCGCTGGTAGTGGGGTTCCTGTCGGTGGGGGCTTCCCCGTCGCAGGGGGCCGAGGTCTCGGTTCCGAGTGCCAGCTACCCGACAATCCAGTCGGCGCTCACGAGCGCTCCCGACGGTAGCCTGGTCGTTGTCGCGCCCGGGACGTATCGGGAGGCTCTGCGCGCCATCAACCTTGGCAAGTCCCTCTACTTCAAATCATCGGGCGGTGCGGCCGCCACCTCCATCGACGGCGAGACGGTCCGCTACCTGCTCCAGATCATAAATTCCAGCGGTGCCAATGAGTTGAAGAATCTCACGTTCGACGGCTTTACCTTCAAGCGGGGAAAGGGCAGCGCGACGAGCTCGTCGATCACCATCGCCGACGCGAGCCCCCAGTTCATCAACTGCTCGTTTCTCGACAATGTTGGCACCGACAAGGGCGGGGCTGTGCTCGCCTACAGCGCATACGGCATCAAGACCGCCCCGCTGTTCTTGAGTTGCCTCTTTCAGAACAATCATTCCGACCAATGGGGCGGCGCGGCGCTGATCGGCAACGGCGGGGTGATGACGACGCCGCATGTCCGGGCCTCCTTCAAGGATTGCCGCTTCCTGAACAACTCCGCCTCCCGGGCGGGCGGGGGCACGAGCCAGGGCGGCGCGCTGCTCTTCGCCACGGCCAGCGGCAAGATCAGCAACTGTGTATTCGACGGGAATACCGCCGCGTACGCCGGGGGGGCGATCGCCGCGTACACGATGTTCACCGACGGGTCGGGAGTCTACAACGCCGCCGACACGCTCGAGGTGCAGGGGTCTGTCTTCACCAACAACCACTGCAACACCGGGGCTAATCCGCCCACCGAAGGCGGCGCGATCCACGCCGAATCGAATGTCACCGCCAAGATCAGTGGCACCGTCTTCACCAACAATTACGCACAATCCTCGGGCGCCCTCAACAGCTATCGCGCCAACCTGGAAGTCACGAACTGCGTTTTCGACGGCAACAGGGCTCTCGGAACCGGTGGCGTCGGGTTCGGTGGCGCCATCGGGGTGAACAACAACGATGTCGGGGACGCCAACTACCGGCAGGGGAGCCTGACGGTCACCGGTTCGTTGATTCGCAACTCGACCGCGCCGGCCGGCGGGGGGATATATTTCGGGGGCGACCCGACGTATCTTGCCCTCGGCGTGGTAACCCTGACCAACACCACCATAGAAAGATGCACGGCGACCACTGCCGGCGGAAGTTACGGCAACGGCGGCGGGCTGTTTCTTGACCTGGCCTTCAGCACGAACTCGGGTCTCTTTCTGCTCAACAACACCGCCGAAGGGTATGGCGGCGGCCTGGTCATCGTCAGGGGCGGGCAAATCTCGCTGAACAATTCCTATGTGATCGGCAACAGCGCGTCGGTGGACCCTTACGTGCACAACCCCGAATTCGCTCCCGATCAGTACGAGCGGCACTGAAATTGCCTACAACCCCGCCTCCCCGACGAAAAACCTGGCGGTGCTGGCGGCCATCCCCCCCATTACCCTCCAGGGAACGGACTACCTGACCTACTTCGTCGCTCCCTACGGCAGCCCGTCGCCTTCTCTCGACCACGGCGTGGGCACGCTTCCCCGCAAGGGGAGTACGAACTTCTTCGCCGCCGGCACGGTGTCCACCTCGGGTAACACCGTTGATGCCACTTTCACGCTGACTTCCTCCGGACATACCGACAAATCGGCGACGGTCACCTATGTGCCGAACGGGGTCGCCGGCGTTCCGTACCCAGGGGCAGCGCAAGCGGTGCCTGGCCGGGTCGAGGCCGAGAACTTCGACAACGGCGGCGAAGGTGTGGCCTACCACGATCTCGACGCCGCCAACTTCGGCGGCGGGTACCGCCCGGGCGGAGGTGTGGACATCTTTGCCGACGCCAGCAGCAGCAATGGATTCGGCGTCGGCTGGGTCAATGCCGGGGAGTGGCTGGAGTTCTCGGTGAATGTCACCATCCCGGCCTGCTACCAGCTGGACGTCCGCGCGGCAACGCCCTACGGCGGGAGCCTCTTTCTCCAGCAGGACGGCGTAGACGTCAGCGGCGAGATAGTCGTCCCGAACACCGGCGGCTACGCAAACTGGCAGACGGTTCCGGTATCGGGGGTCGTCCTCACCCCGGGGCTGCACCGCCTGCGGTTGGTCACCCTCTCCGATAACGTGAATCTCGACTACCTGCAGTTCTCGAAACTCGGCAACCGCAGCCCCACTGCCCGGGCCGGCGGCCCCTACACGACGATTGAAAACGTCGGCCGGACCCTGCGGGGGTCGCAGTCCAGCGACCCCGACCAGCCGTGCGGCGATTCGATCACGAAGTACGAATGGGATCTCAACAACGATGGGACATTCAGCGTGCTTTGCAGCCGACGTGACCCTCTCCTGGTCCGAGATCGTCGCGCAGATCTGCGGCGGCTCGTGCGTCGAGGGGGTGCAGTATCCCCTGGCCTTGCGCGTGACCGATGGCTCCGGACTGACGGCCACGGATACCACGACCTTCACGGTGGTTCCGAAGTTTGTCGCGCCGAATGATTTTGACGGGGACGCTCGCTCGGACATCGGCTGCTATTACCCCCCGAACGGCAACTGGTACGGCTTTAACAGCGCGGACGGATTCTGGCAGAGGCAGTTCGGGTATGCCGGAACGTTGCCGGTCAGCGGCGATTTCGACGGTGACGGCAGGAGCGACATCGGCACCTATCATCCCGCCACCGGCAGGTGGGCTATCTCCAAAAGCACGGAAGGGTTGTGGGAGACGACGTTCGGGTATGCCGGGACGATCCCGGTGGTCGGGGACTTCGACGGTGACGGTCGGGATGACATCGGCTGCTATTACCCGGCTGGTGGCAACTGGTACGTCTTCAAGAGCACGGAAGGCCTCTGGCAGACGACATTCGGGTATGCCGGGACGATCCCGGTGGTCGGGGATTTCGACGGTGACGGTCGGGATGACATCGGCTGTTATTACCCGGCTGGTGGCAACTGGTACATCTTCAAGAGCACGGAAGGCTTTTGGCAGACGACATTCGGGTATGCCGGCACGATCCCGGTGGTCGGGGATTTCGACGGTGACGGTCGGGATGACATCGGCTGTTATTACCCGCCTGGGGGGAACTGGTATGTCTTCCGGAGTTCGGAAGGGTTTTGGCAGACCACCTTCGGCTACCCCGGCACCGAACCCGTGGTGGGTGATTTCGACAGCGACGGCAAAAGCGACTTGGGATGCTATTACCCGGCCGGGGGAAACTGGTACATCTTCAAGAGTTCGGAAGGATTCTGGCAGACGCAATTCGGCTACAAGGGAACGATACCCATCGGAGGCACGCTGCGATAGCTCGAGTGCCTTTGAGCAAGGTCTTGAAAACCCGGAACTGGCTGGCTGCCGAGAAAGGTCAAGAGGGGCCTTTTTCGGCGGCCTTTTCATGTCGCCACCCCTGCCAAGGCGCGGCTGAATCGAAGCGTCCGCTTCGCTATCAAATGAGAGTGGAGGTGGTCTTGTGGGGACGAAAAGTTGGGTAATGGTTGCCTTGGCGGCTCTTTTGCTGGCGAAGGGCTCCCCCGGCGAGGCTGTGATGAGGGCTCTGTCGACCGATGAGTTGACGAGATCGTCGGAGGCGGTCGTCGAAGGTGATGTCGTGCGTGTGACCTCCTTCTGGACTCCCGACGGGAAGGCGATTATGAGCAGAGCCACGATCAGCGTCGTTGATGTTGTGCGCGGCGCCGCTGATCAGAAAACCCTGACGGTTGAGTTTGAGGGCGGGGAGGTTGGCGATGTCGGCATGGGAGTTTCAGATATGGCGACCGTTTCCTCGGGCCAGAGGGTCTTGATGTTCTTACGGAAAAAGAAGGCCTCCCCGGACGCGAGCACCTATGAAATCATCGGCCGCGCCCAGGGGCTGTACAAGGTCGGCGCAGACAGGATCGCCAGAAAGGGCGGTTTCTCGCTGATGCCCGGAAGCGGCAAGGTTGTCGACAACAACCTCGACGTGGATCTGCTGAAAGAAAAAATAAGGGGCGTTCGGTGAAACGGCTCCTCGTGGCGTACCGCGGCGCATTGGGGGTTGGTTTCTGCGCGCTGCTCGCGGTGTTGCTCGCGGGCTCCGACGCCGCTGCCTTCCTGGTGACGACCACGAGGCAGGGTAAAGAACTCAAATGGGCCGTGCCCCGCGTGGGTGTGTACATCAATGCAGCAGGGGGACCTGCGGGAGCAAACGACGCCATCCTTGCCTCGCTGGCTACGTGGACCGACGTTTTCTCGTCGTCATTCGAGTTCGCCTTCCTGGGAGCCACGACAAGCACCGACTTCGCTAATGACGACGGCGTGAATACCGTTGGCTTCGGGCCGATTTCGCTTCAGGGCGTGCTGGCCCTGAACACGTACTGGTACAACGCCTCGACTGGCGAGTTGAGGGACAGCGACATCAAATTCAACACGGATGCCCGCTGGTCGACCTCCGGCATGTCGAATGCCTACGATCTTCAGAACGTTGCCACCCACGAACTGGGCCACACCCTGAGCCTGGCGAACCTCTATGGGCCGAGCGACGCGGAGAAAACAATGTACGGCTATGCGTTCGAGCGGGAGACGATAAAAAGAACCCTCGATCCGGACGACATCGCCGGTATCTCATACCTGTACCCGGCGCCTGTGGCTGTTCCCGTCACCGGGGACATCGACGGCGACGGCAAAGCCGACCTGGGCCGCTACACTGCAGACTTAGGGGAGTGGGTCTGGCTTCGAACGACGCTCGGCCGCTTCGAGAATATTTTTGGCTACGCCGGCACGGTGCCGGTGACCGGCAATTTTGACGACGACCCCCTGACGGACTTCGGAGTGTACTACGCGCCGCTCGGGAGTTGGTATCTGTTTAAGAGCAGTGAGGGCTTCTTCGAGACGCAGTTCGGCTACGCGGGCACGGTGCCGGTGACCGGCGATTTTGACGGCGACGGCCGGAGCGACTTCGGGGCGTACTACGCGCCGCTGGGGAAGTGGTACCTGTTTATGAGCAGCGAGGGCTTCTTCGAGACGCAATTCGGCTACGCGGGCACGGTGCCGGTGACCGGCGATTTTGACGGCGATGACCGGACGGACTTCGGGGTGTACTACGCACCAATGGGGAAGTGGTACCTGTTTATGAGCACCGAGGGCTTCTACGAGACGCAGTTCGGCTACGCGGGCACGGTGCCGGTGACTGGTGATTTTGACGGCGATGGTTGGACGGACTTCGGGGTGTACTACGCGCCGCTGGGGAAGTGGTATCTTTTCAAGAGCACCGAGGGCTTCTCCGAGATGCAGTTCGGCTACGTGGGCACGGTGCCGGTGACCGGTGATTTTGACGGCGATGGTCGGACGGACTTCGGGGTGTACGACCCCGCGACCGGGGACTGGTACCTGTACAAGAGCACGGAGGGCTTCGCTCAGATCAACTTCTAGCCGGCCGCTGGATACGCGTCGTCCTCCAGCTATTTCGGCAGGCAGACGATCTGCCTGACGGCGTCGGTGAACCATGCCAGCAGGCCTGCTGTGTCGGCGAACTTTTCGCCGCCGGCCGGATGTTCGAACCGATACGCGCTCCAGTCGATCGCCCGGAAAGTCTCCTCGGCTGCTCTTGTGCCGTGCACCTCAATCAGGACCACGGGGCGGTCCTGGGCGATGGTGCGCGCCATGCCGGAGACGGCAGGCCCTTCAGCTCCTTCGATGTCGATCTTGATGAAATCAGGCTTTCTCAGACCATGCGACGCAACCAAGTCGTCGAAGCTGCAGGATCTGACCGCGATTTCGTGCCCGGTCTTGCCGCCGCCCGCGCCCGACGAGTCCTGAGTCAACCCAAGCCCGAAGTTGCTGTAGTTGATCGTGAAATAGGCCAGTTTGTCGGTATCCAGGATGGCGACAGGCAGGATCTCGCAATTGGCCACCTTGTTCAACTGCATAGTCGCCTGGAGGAAATAGACACAGACCGGGTTCGCCTCGATGCTGTAGACGCGTCCCCGGCTTCCGACCAGGCGGGAGAGACGCAGCGCGTAGACTCCCAGGCTCGCGCCAATGTCATAGGCGGCCCAGCCCGGCTTGACGATGCCGTCAAGGTGCTTCAACGTCGCGTTCTCGTAGCCGTCAAGCATCCGAGCCTCCCATGTGCTCGGCACCCAGACCTTGGTCGCTCGATCGAGCTTTACGGTGCGAGGGCCGTTGTCGACAGCCGCGGATTTAACAGCTTTAACGATGCTGGCCACCCGGAACGGCCGCTCTATGAATCCCTGTGAACCATCAGGCGCTCGCCACTCCACCACGATCGTATAACTCCCGGGAGCTTCGGGGAACACGGAGAGTGTCTCGGCTTTCGTCCAATCGAGGAGGGGCTTCAGGAAGAAGAGACGCTCATGTTTCAGGAATGAGCGGATTTCGAGCTCCAGAGTCTGCCTCTTCAGGGAAAACGTGCACGCCTCTCCCAGCCGGACCTTGCCATCGGGATGCGATTGAGCCGTGACTTCCAACATGGGGAACTTCCTCCAGGGTCGATGATTGTCTCTGTTGCGCCTTGCCGCGTTGACAACATTCGCCCGGTTCTACCGCTCCGGGGGCCGGATGTCAATTCGGCGGGGCAGCAACAATCCGGCGGAACGATCTTTTCCTTGATGCCGACTGCGAAGAGGTTTCCCCGATCGCTAGCCCAACCCGGCGACGGCCGGAGCGACTCCGGGGTGAACGACCCCGTGACCAGGGATTGGTACCTGTACAAGAGCATGGAGGGGTTCTCGCAGGTCAACTATTAGCGGGACCGGTCCCGCTAACCGGCGGTCAATCCGTATCGGACCAGACCATCGGGCTCGCGAGCGCTTTTGAGTATCTCTCGACGACTTCGAGGATGACGACTGCCGGCTGGTGCTGCTCCAGGGTTTCCTCGCGAATCCGTGTGTCCCAGGCCGAGACGCCATACGCGAACTCCCTGCAGAGCGAGGGAGAGAGCGCATTCCCGAAGGAGTCCTGGATCAGGAGGAACCGGGTGCCGGCTTTTCCGGTCTCGCAGGTGCGCGTCGGGTGATTGGCGGCCTGACCTTTCTGCAGCGGCAGGACCGTAACCGCCCCCTCTTGCGCGGTCCGATCGCGCAGGAGGAAATCCTGCTCGCGCCCGTCGCCGGGAAGTCCGAGCAGGTTCGTCAGGTCGGTCTGCGGCCGCTCGCGCAGCTCCAGCACGAGATTCTCGTCGCGCGGGGGCGTCACGGGGGCGCCGGCGTCGGCGAGGACCTTGAGCAGGCGCTGCGCCACAATGTGCGCGCCATAGCTGTTCCAGTGCGTGTCGGTGCGGAAGTAGAGGGGCCGCTGCGCTTTTTTCTCCAGCAAGGCTCGCCGGACATCCACGAAGAGGATGTCGGGCCGCCGGCCCAGGCGGCCCGCGAGCTGATCCAGGCGCGTCGTTCCGGCCAGTTTCCGGATGCGCTCCGGGAGGTGCTCCGGGTAGACAGTGTGCTTGTTGGGAGCGACCAAGACGGCGAAGGCGATCCCGCGCCGGCGCAACTCGTCACTCGTCGAGGCGAGGCTGTGTTCGATCGCGTCGAGTTCTTTCTCCGAGAAGGGGGCGAGACCACAATAGTCCACCAGATTCATCCCGTCAGCCGCGTTGTTGTAGTACAGCCAGTTGTCCCGGCCCATGACGATGGTGGCGAGCGGGGATGTCTGCAATCCCCGGACGTGGAGCAGGGTGTGGGTGCGGATGAGGCCGTCGCGAAAACCGAATGCGTCGCTGAAAAACTTCTCGAAAGCTTTCGTGAACGCCGTAAGCGCTTTGAGACTCCGGCCCCGAAGGTCCGGCATAACCGCCTTGCGCCGGTTCTCGATCGTTGCCGGGCCCTCCGGGACCGGCCGGTAGACCATCTGAACCAAGGGCACCCAGAGCAGGGCGATCCACGCGACGGCGAGCCCCCGGTGGAACCAGACGGGCAGCACCGGCGGCGTTCGCACTTCCATGTTCAGAACCGGAAGTAGATGAACGGGTTGTAGGAGCCCGCGGCAAGAAAGCAGGCCGACAGGAAGAATACGGCCGCCAGCGTGGAGAACCGGGCCAGCGCCCAGATGCGACCGACTGCGCCGGGTCTGTCGAGCGCGGTCGCCAGGGCCGGAAGCACCGGAAACGAGGCGACTGCCCCGGCCGCCATCGCCAGGAAGAGCTTGGGCGTCAGGGTGAGAGCCAGGGTGTAGGCGGCCAGCTCTCGAGGCCGATCCCAGGCCGGCCATGGCCGCGAGGTACCGGACGGCGTCGCCAAGGGTCTCGGCGCGGAAGAAGACCCAGCCGATCAGCACCACGAGCAGCAGCGTAGACGTGTCCCAGGTGTCTCAGGCGAGACTCGCTGCGAGGCGCCGCCGAAGCCGATCCGCTCGAGCGCCAGAAACAGGCCGTGCCAGGCGCCCCAGACGACGAACGTCCACGCCGCGCCGTGCCAGAGCCCGCACAGCAGGAAGACGACCAGCAGGTTGCGGCAGGTGCGCGCCCCGCCGCGCCGGCTGCCGCCGAGCGGGATGTAGAGGTAGTCGCGGAACCAGCGTGGACAGGGAGATGTGCCAGCGGCGCCAGAACTCGCGTGACCGAGCGCGGAGCGGTAAGGGTAGTCGAAGTTCTCCAGGAACGTGAAGCCGAGCATCTGCCCGAGGCCGATCGCCATGTCCGAGTAGCCGGAGAAGTCGAAGTAGATCTGCAGGCTGTAGCACAGCACGCCGAGCCAGGCGAGCGCCGGCGCCGAGGCTGCCGGCGGAGAGAGCGAAGATGCGGTCGGCCGCCTCGCGCCACGGTGTTCGCGATCAGCACCTTCTTCCCGAGGCCGATGACGAACCGCCGGATGCCTTCAGTGAAGATCTCCGGCGGCACACGGTGCGCGGCGTAAACTGCCGGGCGACATCCCGGTAACGGACGATCGGCCCGGCGATCAGCTGCGGAAAGAGCGACTATGTATACGGCAAAGGAGAGGAGGCTCCGCGACGCAGGCACGGCGCCGCGCCGCACGTCCACGAGGTACGACAGCGCCTGGAAAGTGAAAAAGGAGATGCCGATCGGCAAGTGGATGTTCGGGACGGGGAGCGCCGGCGCCGCGACGGCGGCGAGGAGGCGGTTGCCGGTGGAAACGAGGAAGCCGGCGTATTTGAAAAAGATCAACAAGCCAAGGTTGAAGGCGATCCCGGACGCGAAGCACCAGCGGGAGAACCGGTCGCTTACCGCCGCCCCCGCCGGACGGATCAGCAGCCCGAGTGCCCAATTGCCGAGGATGCTGGCCAGCATGACCAGGACGTAGGGGCCCTCTCCCCATGAGTAGAAGAGGAGGTTCGCGCACAGGAGCAGGATCAGGCGCCAGCGCCACCCTGGGATGGCGTGCAGCGTCAGGATGACGGGCAGAAAGCAGAAAAGAAAAATGACGGAACTGAAAACCATCGGCCGTTTATCGGTCTGGCTCCCGCCAGTGATAGCTGTGCAGGCTGATCCGCTGCAGCAGCCAGCCGGGGAGGTGGTCCGCGAGGTGGCCGGTGAGGGTCGCCGAAGTTTTCGTGGCGGTGTACAGGAAAAAATAGGGGAGCCAGAGCGGGTGGCGCCGGACGATGAACTGGGTTTCCCGCGCGAGGTAGCGCAGACCCATGTTCGCGCTCGTCCCGACGGTGTGGCTCGAGAAGATCCCCTGGAGCGAATACACGCTGTCGAAATACCGGCGGAACACGTTCGCCAGCGTGTAGCGATGAGAGTGGATCACCACCGACGAAGGCTGGTAGACGACGGCGTACCCGGCGGCGAGCAGGTCCCGGGAGAGCTGCTGGTCCTCGCTCATGATGAGCGTCTCGTCGAACGGGTGCCGCAGCAGGGCGTCGCGCCGTACCGCTGAACTGACGTTCGAAAAGAAGACCTTCTCCAGGTCGAGCGGCTCGCCGGCCGCGGCGCTGCGGCGGACTGATTCCCCGGGCGGGAAGCGTGAGTGGAGGAAAAAGCACTCCATCGGCATGGCGTCGCCGCGGGGAATCTGCCGGGAGTAGGTGGCGGCGACGGCCGGATCCAAGAAGGGCGCGATGAGCTCGGCCAGCCAAGAGTCGTTAGCCGGCACGGCGTCCTGGGAGAGGAAGACGACGATCTCGCCGGCGGCGTGCGCGGCGCCGAGGTTCCGGGAGCGGCCGTGGGAAAAGTTGTCGATCGGGACGACGGTGGCGATCGGGCAGGTCGCCGCCACTGCCCGTGTCCCGTCGCTCGAGCTCGAATCGACGAGGATGACCTCCCGGGGAGGGGCGGGGTTCTGGGAGAGGAGCGCGGCGAAGAGCCCGGGGAGAAATGGCGCGGCGTTGAGAACAGGGATCACGACCGAAACCGGTGGCAAGCCGGCCGGCACAGCGTGCTCCCGGTTCGTCACCCGTTGCCGGCTCCTCATTCCTCGCGTTTCCCCTTTCAAGCGGAGTACATGATACACCCGATCCGCGGTGACCGGGGTGGCAAAGAGCTGATTCTCGCCACCTTGGAACGTGGAAACACGGAATGCGGGCCATTGGTTTTCTGACGCGCCTTCATGGTGATGTGTGTCACTTCTTTATCGGGAGGAATTACCGATACTCTTCGTGGGCGAGTCGGAGCGTTATTGCTTTGGAGGACAGGGAAATGATAGGCTTTATCGGCCTGATGCAAAATCCTTCACATCGGGTGGAGGGTAGATTTATAGACAGGGTGAAGAGGGGCAGCCGCAGGGGGTCAGTAATCCTCCTGCTGACAGCAGTGATGGTGTGTATCATTGCCCCATGGGCTTACGCTGCCAACGTGAGTTTGGCGTGGGATGCGAACACCGAGCCAGACGTGGCAGGTTACAAAGTGCACTACGGCCTCTCTCGCCTGACCTATACGACTCATCTCGATGTCGGCAATGTCGTCGCCTATACCGTCACCAATCTCGCGGCGAGCACGAGTTATTATTTCGCGGTCACCGCGTATGACAGCTACGGAAATGAGAGCGGTTATTCGAACGAAGTGCCCTTTACCACCCCCGCGGCAGGTGTCGAAACCATCTCGACCCCTCTGCGCCCCTCGGGCCCTGCGACCGGCGTGGCTGGCGTAGCGTACACGTACACGGCAGGCGGCGCTGTATCCACGTTGGGCGACCCCGTCCAGTACCGCTTCAGCTGGTCCGACGGAAGCGTTTCGGCCTGGCTCGCGGCCGGTGTGACCAGCGCCTCGAAATCCTGGAGCGCACCAGGTTCATACACCCTGGTCAGCGTGGAGGCGCGCTGTTCTCTTCATCAGACCGTTGTCTCGCAAGTCTCCCCGACGCTTGCAGTCACGATCGCCACCGCACCTTTGGAGACGGTCTCGGCGCCGCTGGCACCGAGTGGCCCGACCAGCGGGGTGGTTGGCAGAGCGTACACCTACACGACCGGCGGCGCCGTTTCCAGCGCCGGTCACCCCGTGCAGTACCGCTTCTCCTGGTCCGACGGCAGCGTCTCCGAGTGGCTTCCCGCCGCATCCGCCAGCGCGTCAAAGACCTGGAACACCCCGGGAACCTACACCCAGGTCAGGGCGGAGGCGCGGTGCGGGCTGGACCCCTCGATCGTTTCGGTCGCCTCCGCCACGCGTACGGTCACCATCTCCACAGGGGCCCCGGAGACGATTTCGGCGCCGTCCGTCCCGGCTGGCCCGACAGGCGGCAACCGCAATGTCCGGTATGCCTTCTCCGCAGGGGGCGCCGCGTCGAGCGACGGCCACGCCACCCGGTACCGCTTCCATTGGGGTGACGGCACCGCTTCGAATTGGATCGAGCCGGGCCAACCGGTGACGGCAGCGAAATCCTGGAGTGTGGCCGGCACGTACGTTGTGCAGACGGAAGCAGCCTGTGCCGCTGACCCAACGGTTGGCGCGTTCTCGAGCACGTTCGAAATCTCCATTGCCAATGGCATTACCTACCTGCCGCTCGGCTGTGTGATGCTGAATGCTCCTGGCGCCAAGCTGGATTTCGACGGGGACGGACGGGATGACGTCGGCTGCTATTCTCCGGCCGAGGGCACCTGGTACATCGTCAGGAGCAGGGACGGCTTGTGGAAGCCGAAATTCGGGTTCGCAGGGACGATTCCAGTCACCGGCGACTTCGATGGCGATGGGAAAAGCGATATCGGTGTCTATTACCCGCCGGGTGGCAATTGGTACCTCCTGAAAAGCAAAGAAGGGCTGATGCAGACTCAGTTCGGCTATGCCGGGACGGTGCCGGTGGTAGGGGATTTCGACGGAGACGGACGGGACGACATCGGCTGCTACTACGCGCCGGGCGGCAACTGGTACATCTTCATGAGCTCTCAGGGGTTCTGGCAGACGCAGTTCGGTTACGCCGGGACCGAACCGATCGTGGGCGACTTCGACGGCGACGGCAAGTCCGACTTCGGCTGCTACTATCCGCCGGGCGGCAACTGGTACGTCTTCAAGAGCACTGAAGGGTTCTGGCAGACGCAGTTCGGTTACCTCGGGACAAAGCCGGTGGTGGGCGATTTCGACGGTGACGGCAAGTCCGACTTCGGCTGCTACCACCCGCCGAGCGGCGACTGGTATGTCCTGAAGAGCAGAGAAGGGTTCCTGCAGACCCAGTTCGGCTATGCCGGGACGGAGCCGGTAACGGGCGACTTCGATGGAGACGGCAAGAGCGACTACGGAGTTTACGATCCGCCGAATGGCAACTGGTATACCAAAACCAGCGGGATGGCGCCCTGAATGATGTAGTTCGTCTGCTTTTCTCGTTCGGTCGTTCTCCCGCCGGCCCAGGCCGCTCAGCGCCGTCCGGGGCGGAACCGGCGCCAGTCGATGTCGAGCCGGGCGATGCGCAGGCCCGACGAGCCGCTCGGTGATGCCGAGGGCGCGGGCCGCCTTGGCCTTGTTGCCGCGCGAGGTCTTCAGCGCGTCGAGGATCAGGTCGCGCTCGAGGGCGTCGAGGGTCTCCTGCAGCGTGCCGTGGTGCACGGTGCCGGTGGCCTCGGCGGTCTGCAGCGTCGGCGGCAGGTGGTGCCCGTGGATCACGTCGTCGTCGGCCAGCAGCACGGCGCGCTCGATGCAGTTCTCCAGCTCGCGCACGTTGCCCGGCCAGTGGTAGCTCATCAGCATGTCGATCGCCGGCGTGGAGATGCGCCGGACGGTCTTGTGCGTTGGCCTTGGCGTACTTCTCGACGAAGTGGTCGGCCAGCAGCAGGATGTCGGCCTTGCGCTCGCGCAGCGGCGGGACGTGGATCGGGAAGACGTTGAGGCGGTAGTAGAGGTCCTCGCGGAACGCGCCCGTCGGCGGAGAGCGCCTCGAGGTCGCGGTTGGTCGCGGCGATGATGCGCACGTCGACGCGGATGGTCTGGGTGCCGCCGACGCGCTCGAACTCGCGCTCCTGGAGCACGCGCAGCAGCTTGACCTGGGTCGCCGGCGAGAGGTCGCCGATCTCGTCGAGGAAGATCGTGCCGCCGTGCGCCAGCTCGAAGCGGCCCTTGCGCTGCGCGAGCGCGCCGGTGAAGGCGCCCTTCTCGTGGCCGAACAGCTCGCTCTCGATCAGCGTCTCGGGCAGCGCGGCGCAGTTGACCTTGATGAAGGGCTGGGCGGAGCGGCGGCTGTTGTAGTGGATGGCGCGGGCGACGAGCTCCTTGCCGGTGCCGCTCTCGCCGCGGATCAGCACCGTGGCGTCGCTCTTGGAGACCTGGGCGATCAGGTCGTAGACGGCCTGCATCGGCTTGGAGTTGCCGATGATGTTCGAGGGGCGGAAGCGGTCCTTCAGTTCCTCCTGGAGGCGCTGGTTCTCCTCGAGCAGCCGCTGGCGCTCCTCCTGGGCGGCCTGGCGCAGCCGCACCGCCTGGGCGATCATCGAGGCGACGATCGTCAGCAGCCGCACGTCCTCGGCGAGGGCGACGTCCTCGGCGAAGAGCCGGTCGACGCGCAGGGCGCCGATGACCTCGTTGCCGAGCTTGATCGGCACGCAGATGAAGGAGATGTCGCCCTTTTTCAGCCCCTTGCGGGCCCCGGTGCGGTCGAGGAAGAGCGGGTCCTCGGAGATGCGGGGCACGACCGCGGGCTGGCCGGTCTGGACGACCTTGCCGGTGACCCCCTCGCCGAGGCGGTAGCGGCCGCGCTCCTGCTGGCTGGGCGAGAGGCCGTAGGCCGCCTCGATGGAGATCTCGCCGGTGTCGCGGTTGAGCAGCGTGAGGGTGCCGCGGAGCATGCCCATGTGGTCGGCGATCGCCTTGAGGACAGGGTGGACGCTCTCGCGCAGGTCGAGGCTGCGGTCGAGGACCTGGCTGATCTCGAAGAGCAGGGAGAGTTCCTGCACTTCGCGGCGGACTTCAGGGGGCGCATTCCGTTCTGGCACGGCATCCCTCCCAGCGATTCAAGACCAAATAGGTCACTCTTGCATACAGATCGTACCAAAGTGTACGACGAAGTTGAGTTTCGGTCAATGAGCACGACCGCTTCGGTTCCGTGCCGGCTGCGGGGTCCTGTCGCTGCGGACCTCCAGCGGCTTCGCTCCGCTCCGCCGAGCCGGGCGGCCGCGCGAGTCAATCATCGGACAGCGGCGATACGCTCCCCTACGAATAAGCCGACGGCTGGAGTAACACAGGAAAGATTCGCTCAAGTGATATGATGAACTCGTCATGATCATCGGCATCCCGAAGGAAGTGAAGATCGGCGAGAACCGTGTCGGTGTGGTGCCGGCTGGCGTCGCAGGCGCTCGTCGATGCCGGCAATCGCGTGCTGGTGCAGACCGGCGCCGGCGAGGGGAGCGGTATCCCCGACGAGGCCTACCGCGCGGTCGGCGCCGAGATCGTCCCCGACGCCGCTGCCGCGTGGGGCGCCGCCGAGATGGTCGTCAAGGTCAAGGAGCCGGTCGCGGTCGAATTCGGGCTGCTGCGACCGGGGCTGGTCCTGTTCACCTACCTGCACCTTGCCGCGGCGCGCGAGTTGACCCTGGCCCTGCTCCAGAGCGAGGTCACCGCGATCGCCTACGAGACGGTCGCCGCCGCCGACGGAGCGCTCCCGCTGCTGGCGCCGATGAGCGAGGTCGCCGGGAAGCTGGCGACGCAGATCGGCGCGACCTTGCTGCAAAAAGACCGCGGCGGGCCGGGGATCCTCCTCGGCGGCGTCCCGGGAGTGCGCCACGGCCGCGTGACGGTGCTCGGCGGCGGCGCGGTCGGCGTGAACGCCGCGCGCGTCGCGGTGGGCATGGGCGCCGAGGTGACGTTGATCGATATCGATCTCCAGCGCCTCGCGCTGATCGACGAGCACTTCCAGGGGAAGGTCGAGACGCTGATGTCGAACCGCTCAAACATCGAGGAGGCGGCGACCGCCGCCGACCTGCTCGTCGGAGGGGTGCTTGTGGCGGGAGCGCGCGCGCCGGTGCTCGTTTCGGAGGAGACCGTGCGCCGGATGAGGGTGGGGTCGGTGATCGTCGACGTGGCGGTCGACCAGGGCGGCTGCATTGCGACGATCCACCCGACGACCCATGCCGAGCCGACCTACGTCCTGCACGGCGTGATTCATTACGGCGTGACCAACATCCCGGCGCTCGTGCCGCGAACCTCGACGTTCGCGCTCACGAACGCGACGCTCCCCTATGCGCTGCGACTCGCCCGGGGCGTCGCTGCCGCGCTCGCCGCCGACCCCGGGCTCGCGAAGGGGTTGAACACGTTCGGCGGGAAGATCACGCACCCGGCGATCGCGGCCGCCCTGGCTTAGCGTGAGGGCTGGCGGGTTTCCGCGAGTTCTGTTTCGGCTCCTCGCTTCAGAGCGTGCCCTCGAGCGCCGCAACCGTGTCGCCCGATTCCGTCCGCGGCGCGCCGTGCTCCTCGACATCTTCGATCATCCGGGCGAGGACAGGTACCGCGGCGGCCAGAACGACGACAAGGGTGTCGTGCGCCCCGCTGTCCGAGAGCTTTTCGAACCCGCGCTCCATCGCCCCGGTGAGCACGGCGATTTCGGTCTGCTGTTCATAGAGCGCCATCCCCCTGATGGAGTGGGAAAGCCGATGCCCCTCGCGCAGGTCGAGTTCCAGGGGGCACCCTGCGCGCAACCGGCGGAGAATCGCAGCGATGACGGGGATATACACGCGGGACTCATCGATGAACAGACGCGTGTATTTATTCACGATCGGTCGGCTGGAGGCGTCGCGGCGGGGGGGCGCCGGGTGAGCAGGAAGGACCTGTGCAACCGGGCGGCGATCTCCCGCGCCGGTGCGATCTCCGGTTCGCCGGCGATGATGCGGTAGACCTCGTGGGAGAATCGCCGCGTCCGCTCCAGGTGGTTTTTCCGCTGCTCCCGGTGCTGCGCTTCACGCGGGGCCATGACGTAGGTTGCCGCGATCCGCTCCACGATGGCCTCGGAGATGATCCCGGGGTGTCGGCCGGCGTGGGCGGTGATCACCTCGTCGATCAACGCCTGAAGGAACAGCCCTTCGGGACCGTGCTCAGACGAACTGCCATTTTCCACGGAATTTTTCCCCTGCAGGAAACCCGGGCACCCCGGGATTCATACCGCGAACAACCACCGGGTGTCAACGCCTCTGGCGGATGCACGCGCTGCCCGCCCCCCGGCGGATATCCGTGCGGAGCGCAAAAAGCGACCGGCCCGAGGTTTTCTCCGTGGTAGGATGCCGGCGATGAAGATCGCGCGGATGTCGGCACTCCTGCCACCGGCGCTCTTTGCCGGCCTGCTCCTCGTGACGGGTGTCTCCGGGGAACCGGGGGAACCATGGGTCGCGCTCGAAAGCGGTCTCGAACTGGGACGGTTCCCCCTGGCTGGTATTGGATCCCCACCCGTGCAGGTCCAGGTCCTTCGGGTCGACCCGCGGCGCTGGGAACTGACGCTGCACGGGCTCCCGAGCGGCGGATCCACCGGCTACACCGCGCGCGAGTGGTCGCGCCGGGAGGGTCTGTCGGCCGCGATCAATGCCGGTCTCTACCAGGCGGACTACAGGACTCACTCGGGGTATATGCGTGCCGACGGCACGGTTTTCAGCCGCGGGACGAACAGCTATCTCTCCGCAGCGGCGTTCGATCCGCTCAGTCCGCAGGACCCGCCGTTTCGCATATTCGACCTCGACGACGACCCGCTGACAGCGGTGCTCGGACGTTATCGTCGCGTCGTCCAGAACCTGCGGATGATCAAGCGCCCGGGCGAGAACCGCTGGTCGCCCCAGGAGCGGCGCTGGAGCGAGGCCGCCCTCGGCGAGGATCGCGAGGGCCGGGCGCTCCTGATCTTCTGCGGGGCGCCGCTGCCGCTCGACCGTTTCATCGAGGCGCTGCTCGCGCTGCCGCTCGGGCTTGTCGCGGCGCAGCACCTCGAGGGTGGCTCCCAGGCGCAGTTGTACGTAGCCGCCGGCGGGCAAACGATCGAATTGGTCGGAGGGTACGAGGGGGTCTTTCCCGCGCCCGACCCGAGTTGGCCGGCCTGGCCGATCCCCAACGTCATCGGGGTCCGCGCCCGTGTCGGGCGTTGAAAAGGGCCCCCGGCTGCTTTCCTTCACCGCAGGGCTTACTGTCTTGACTGGGAAGGGTTCACCCTCCGCTGGAGGCTAACAGCCTCCCCTGATCGGGCGAAGCGAAACCCGGGCAATCGGGTTGTGGCCGGCTTCCGCCGGTATTCCTTGACAGCTGGGCCTTTGTGAACGACCTTTCCGGTATCTCCAGCAACTCATCACGTTCGCTGACTCAGCGTGGGGGTGAGCCCCGGCGCATCTTTTGCGGTGAAACGGTCGGTACCTCCGCGCATCATATAAACACATGCTTATGTATTTATTGATAACGAGGAGGGCACAGCGGTGATGGATTCCATGGTGAAGTGCCTGCGGGCGCTCGGGGACGAAAACCGACTGCGGATCCTGATGCTCCTGCGCGAGCGGGAGCTCTGCGTGCTCGAAGTCGTCGGGGCGCTGGGTATCTCGCAGCCGCTCGCCTCGAGCCACCTGGCAGTGTTGCGCGAGGCCGGATTGGCGACGGCGCACCGGGAAGGGCGCCGGATCCGCTACAGCATCTCCGAGGAGGCGAAGCGCGGCGGCAAGCACCTGCTGCTCAAGCAGGTGGCTGAGGCGATCCTCGACGAGCCGCTGATCGCGGCCGATCGCGATCGTATCGAAGAATGTGCGGCGTTCCGCGAGAAGCGCCGCCTGCGACAAAGAAACCCTCGCCAATTTCCGCACGAAAAGGAGTTGTCCATGAACAGGACCGCACGGACGATACTGATGACGCATTCCGCTGTCGCTGGCTGCGATCCTGCTCGCCGCGGGCGCCGGCGCCGGCGCAGCAGCGGGTGACCCTGGCCGAGGCCACCGCCGAGGCGCTCGCCAAGAGCGATCTGCTCCGCGCCGAGGACGCGCGCGTCGCCGGTGCCGCGGGCGCCGTGGAGGCGGCGCGGGGGAACCTGTTGCCGACGCTCACCTTCGAGGAGCGGTTCATGTCCACCGACAACCCCGCCTACGACTTCTCGGCGAAGATCAACCAGGGGAATTTCACGACCGCCGACCTGCAGGGTGCGCCGGACACGTTCAACGATCCCGACGCGATCAGCGATTTCCAGACAAGCATCACGCTCACGCAGCCGATCTATTCGCGCCGGGCGATCCTCGGCGTGGAGATGGCGCGGGCCGAAGCCGGGGCGGTGAACTTCGATCGCGACCGGCGACGCGAGGAAGTCGCGCACCGGGTGCTGCTGGCCTGGCTCGGCTCGCAGGCGGCCGAAGCGTACCGGGAGACGGCAGTTCAAGCCGAGCAGGACGCGGTGGAGCACCTGCGTCTGGCCGGTGTCGCAGAGGCCGCCGGTACCGGGCTCGCCTCCGACCGGTTGCGCGCCGAGGTCGCGGTGGCCGAAGCGCGCAGGATGCGCCTGGCCGTCGAGAATGACCTCGAAATCGCCCGGCGCGGACTCGGGCTGGCTGTTGGACGCGAGGAAGCGCTGGCCCCGGCCGAGCCGGGCCCCGTGATCTCAACGCCCGATCTCGAGACGCTGATCGCCGGAGCAGGACAGCGCGCCGATCTGCGCGCCCTCGAAGTCCGGGTGTCAAATGCTCACCGTGCCGCAAAGCTGGCGGGCGCTGCGCGACACCCCGAGATCGGTCTCACGGGTTCGCTGCAGGCGAATGACCCGGACGTCCCGTTCGGCACCGCGGGGACCAGCTACATGGTCGGGATCGGTGTGACCTGGCGGTTGTTCGACGGTTTTCGCACCAGGGCCGCTGAAACGAAGGCTGCGGCCGGAGCCCGCGAGGCAGAAAGTCTATCTCGCCGCGATGACCAAGGAGGCCCGCTTCCGGGTGCTCGAGGCGGGGCTGCGCCTGAAGGAGGCTCAGGCGGGGATCGCGCTCGCCGCAAGCGCCCAGGCCGCCGCGGAGGAGGGGGTGCGGCTGGTGCGCCTCCGCTACGAGAATGGACTGGCGCCGATGGTGACGCTGCTCGATGCGCAGAGCGCGCTCAACAGGGCGCGCTCGGAGGCCGCTCGCGCCCGGGCCGGCGCGGCCACGGCTCTGGGGGAATTGCTGTTTCGCGCCGGGCCGGGTGCGGCTCTCCAGGCGAGTGCGGGCGCAAGGTCATGACGATGACGAAAACCACTGGTGTCTTCGGGATACGGGGAGGTAGGCGGATGATCAAGGGATTTCTGGTGACGGGTCTGGCGGGTGCGGCGGTGCTCGCGCTGTTGGCAGGGTGCGGGTCCAAGAAAGCGGAGCACGAGGCGCCGCCGCGGCCGGCCGCGCCGGAAGCGGTATCCGGGATGCAATTCGCCGCGGTGGCGACCGAGGCGGTGCCGCTGGTGCGCGAGCTGGCCGGCAGCGTGCAGGCGGCCGTGGTGAGTCGGGTTTCCGCCCGCATCATGGGACAGGCGCTCGCCGTGCTGGCCGCGGAGGGCGAGGTGGTGAAGAAAGACCAGTTGCTGGTCAGGCTCGACGACCGGGAACTGCGGGCAAAGGTCCTGCAGGCGGAGGCCGGACTGCGACAGGCGGAGGCCGGACTGCAGCAGGCCTCGGCCGGCCGTCGGCAGGCCGAGGCGGGTCTGCACCAGGCCGAGGCGCAGCGGGAGCTGGCGACGGCAACCCACGAGCGGTTCAAGGCGCTTCTGGACGGGCGCGCGGTCACGCGACAGGAATACGAACAGGTCGCTGCCCAGGAGCGGATGGCGCAAGGCGCGGTCGCCCAGGCCGAGGGCGCGGTCGCCCAGGCCGGCGGCGCCGTGGCCCAGGCCGAGAGCGCGGTGGTGCAGGCCGGCAGCGCCGTCGAGGAGGCGCGCACCTGGCTCGCCTTCGCCGAGGTTCACGCACCGGCCGCCGGGCGGGTGATCGCGAGGATGATCGACGCCGGCTCGATGGCCACCCCGGGCGCGCCGCTGTTCGTGATCGAGCAGGAGGGGCGCCTGCGCCTCGAACTGCCGGTGGACAGCGCGCTCTCCGGTTCCGTCGCGCGGGGGACGCCGCTGGCGGTGAGCATCGAGGCCGCGGGCTTCACGGGCACGGTGCCGGTGACCGATGTCGTCGCCGCGGGCGATCCGGTGTCGCGGACCTTCCTCGTCAAAGCCGATCTCCCGGCGAGCCCGGGCCTGCGCTCGGGGCAGTACGCGCGGGTGACGCTCTCGCTCGGCACGCGCGATGCGATAACGATTCCCGACGCGGCCCTCGTGCGACGCGGTCAGCTCGACGGCGTCTTCGTGGTCGAGACCGGGGACCGCCTCGCCTACCGGATCGTGCAGACCGGCCGGGAAACGTCTCCGGGCCGCCGCGAAATTCTCTCGGGGCTCTCGACCGGCGAGCGCATTGCCGTCGGCGGTGTCGAGCGCGCCAGCGACGGCGCCCGCGTGTCGAGCGGGCAGTAGGAGGCCGCCATGCAAGAGACTGTCGGTATCTCGGGGCGCATCGCGCGCGCCTTTCTGACCTCGAAGCTCACGCCGATCCTCGTTCTCGCCTCCCTGCTGCTCGGGGCGCTCGCCGTCGCGATCACCTCCCGCGAGGAGGAGCCGCAGATCGTCGTGCCGATGATGGACATCTTCGTCGCCTACCCCGGCGCCACGGCCCACGAGGTCGAGGAGCGGGTCACCAAGCCGATGGAGCGCAAGCTCTGGGAGATCGACGGCGTGGAGTACGTCTACTCGATCACCCGCCCCGGGATGTCGATGGCGATCGTGCGCTACCGCGTCGGCGAGGACCAGGAGAAGAGCATCGTCAAGCTCTACAACAAGCTGATGGCAAACGCGGACATCATCCCCGCGGGGGTGATGCAGCCGCTGGTGAAGCCGCGCTCGATCGACGACGTGCCGACGCTCGCCGTCACGCTCTGGTCCGAACGGCTCTCCGCGTACGAGCTGCGCCGCGTGGCCGTCGAGGCCGTCGAGGAGGTCAACAGCATCAACGACGTCTCGGAGACGACGATCATCGGCGGCGAGCGCCGTCAGGTGCGCGTCGTGCTCGACGCGGCGCGCCTGCGGGGCAGCGGCCTCTCGGCGCTGCAGGTGCTCGGCGCGCTGCGCGCCGCGAACGTCATGCTGCCCTCCGGCAGCGTGAATGAAAACGGGCGCGAGACCCTGGTCGAGACCGGGAGCTTCCTGCGCAGCAGCGACGAGGTCGGCGGCGTCGTCGCCGGAGTCTTCCAGGGGCGGCCGGTCTACCTGCGGGACGTGGCGAAGATCGAGGACGGCCCGGCCGAGCCATCCTCGTACGTGCTCATGGGCCTCGGGCCCGGCGCCGAAGGCGTCGCGGCGGGCGTGAACCGCTCCCGGGAGTACCCGGCGGTCACGATCGCGATCGCCAAGAAGGCCGGGACCAACGCGAGCACCGTGGCGGAGGCGGCGCTGCGCCGCATCGAGGGGCTGCGCGGGACGGTCATCCCGAAGGATGTCGAGCTGACCGTGACGCGCAACTACGGCGAGACGGCGCAGGAGAAGTCGGACGAGCTGCTCAAGCACATGCTGCTCGCGACGTTCTCGGTGATCATCCTCGTGGTGTTCGCCCTCGGCTGGCGCGAGGCGGTCGTGGTTGCGGTCGCCGTGCCGGTGACGCTCGCGCTGACGCTGCTGATCAACTACCTCTACGGCTACACGCTCAACCGCGTGACGCTGTTCGCGCTGATCTTCTCGATCGGCATCCTCGTCGACGACGCGATCGTGGTCGTCGAGAACATCCACCGCCACTTCAAGAAGAAGGGCGGCGGCTCGCGCTCGAAGCTCGCGGCGATCCTCGCGGTGGACGAGGTCGGCAACCCGACGATCCTGGCGACCTTCACCGTCATCGCGGCGCTGATGCCGCTGGCCTTCGTGCGCGGCCTGATGGGTCCGTACATGCGGCCGATCCCGGTCGGCGCGTCGGCGGCGATGATCTTCTCGCTGCTGGTGGCCTTCATCGTCACCCCCTGGCTCGGCTACCTGCTGCTGCGCCGCGTCGGCGAAGGGCAGGGGCACGAGGAGCAGCAGGAGAAGGGGATGGAGCGCTGGTACGGCGCCGTGCTGCGGCCGCTGCTGCAGAGCCGCACGAAGCGTCTGGTCGCGCTCGGCGGCGTCGTGCTGCTGCTCGGGGCGTCGGTGGCGCTGATCCCGCTCAAGATGGTCACCGTCAAGATGCTGCCCTTCGACAACAAGAGCGAGCTGCAGGTGGTGATCGACATGCCCGAGGGCACGACGCTGCAGCAGACGGCGCGCGTCGGCACCGAGATCGGCCGCTATCTGGCCACGGTGCCGGAGGTCGCGAACTGGCAGCTCTACGCCGGCGCGGCGTCGCCGTACAACTTCAACGGTCTGGTCCGCCACTACTTCCTGCGCGCGGCGCCCAACGAGGCCGACCTGCAGGTCAACCTGGTCCCCAAGGAGGAGCGCAAGGCGCAGAGCCACGAGATCGCCAAGCGCATCCGCGCGGGCGTCGACGCGATCGGCCGGCGCCACGGCGCGCGCGTCAAGATCGCCGAGATCCCGCCGGGCCCGCCCGTGCTCTCGACGCTCGTGGCCGAGGTCTACGGGCCGGATCCCGTGCGCCGCCGCGAGATCGCCAAGCAGATCCGCGGCATCTTCGAGGCGACGGACGGCGTCGTCGACGTCGACTGGTTCGTCGAGGACGACCAGGAGAAGGTCACGTTCGCGGTCGACCGCACGAAGGCCGCGCTCAGCGGCATCTCGGCGGAGCAGGTCTCGCAGTCGCTGGCGGTGGCGCTCGGCGGGTTCTCGGCCGGGCAGGTGCACCTGCCGCGCGAGAAGGAGCCGGTCGAACTGCTGCTGCGCCTGCCGGTTGCCGGCCGCGCCGGTCTCGAGTCGCTCGCCGGGGTCACCGTCCCCTCGGCGACCGGCGTGCAGGTGCCGCTGGCCGAACTGGTGGCGTGCGCCGCGGCCTCGAGGAGAAGACGATCTACCACAAGAACCTGCAGCCGGTGGACTACGTCGTCGGCGATGTCGCCGGCAGCATGGAGAGCCCGGTCTACGCCATCCTCGCGATGAAGGAGAAGATCAAGGACGCTCCAGCTCCCCGAGGGCTACGAGCTGCAGCAGTTCTCCGCTCAGTTGCCGGAGCGCACCGACCGCTACGCGATGAAGTGGGACGGCGAGTGGCAGATCACCTACGAGGTCTTCCGCGACATGGGGCTGGCCTTCGCGGCGGTGCTCGTGCTGATCTACATCCTCGTGGTCGCCTGGTTCCGCAGCTTCGTGGTGCCGCTGGTGATCATGGCGCCGATCCCGCTGACCCTGGTCGGCATCCTGCCCGGGCACTGGGCGCTCGGGGCGTTCTTCACGGCGACCTCGATGATCGGCTTCATCGCGCTCGCCGGGATCGTCGTGCGCAACTCGATCCTGCTGGTCGATTTCGCGCAGTCCGAGGAGCGGGAGACCGGCGACTTGAAGGAGTCGCTCGTGCAGGCGGGCGCCGTGCGCTTCCGGCCGATCGCGCTGACGGCGGCGGCGGTCGTCGTCGCCTCGCTGGTCATGCTCTTCGACCCGATCTTCCAGGGACTGGCGATTTCCATGATGTTCGGCGCCGTCGGGGCGACGGCGCTGACGCTGATCGCCGTGCCGCTGCTCTACATGGAACTGGTTCGTCCGGAGAAGACGGCCGAGCGCGAGGACGGGGAGGGACGGCGATCTCTCGGTCACCTCCGAGAGTGAACATTTTGTGTGATCCGCGGATATGTTACAGTCATCACAAGTGTGCGTAGCAACTGGGCCTTTTTCGGCGGGTTGCCCATCTGGAGGGGACGTGAAATGCGCAAGATGCTGATCGGTATCCACGACAAGAATTGCTCGCTGCGCGCCGTGTCGTACGTGCTGAAGCAGTACCCGAAGGGGCAGGACCTCGACGTGACGTTCGTGCACGTCTTCCCGAATCTCCCGGCCATGTACTGGGACGACGGCCACATTCTGAACGGCAGGGAAAAGCAGCAGCGCAAGAAGGTGATCGACACGTTGATGGCCAAGCAGCGGGAGTATATCGAGCCGATCATCGAGGGCGCGATGGGCGAACTGGTCAGGAAAGGCTTCGCGCGGGAGCGGGTCCGCATGAAGTTCGTCCTCGGTTCCGCCGACATCGCCGACACCCTGCTCGACGAGGCGGCCCAGGGGAAACAGGACACCATCGTCGTCGGCCGCTGCGGCATCGCCGACGGCAAGCACCTCATCGCGGGCGGCATCGTGAGCAAGCTGATCCACAAGGCCGCCGGACTCGCCATCTGCGTGGTTCAGTAACACCTCGGTCGCCCGCGGCGGTGAGCACCGGAACCGGTCTGTACGGGGGGGGGCAGGTTCGGAGCAGTTCGCGCTGGTGCATCGTGGGGTTGGTGTTCGCGATCTGCGTCGGGGCTGTCACCCTGGGGGGGGAGTTCGTCTACGACGACCGGGTCGCGATCCTCGAGAACCCAATCGTCCAAGGACAGGTCAGTGCGCTCAGTGCCTTCCGCAGTTCTGTCTGGGGTGAACCTCTCGGGGAGGGCATTTCGTCGTATCGTCCGCTCTCGCCGCTGCTCTGGCGGATGGTCTGGCGGATTTTTCCGGCAACCCCCGGGGCCTATCACGCACTCTCTCTCATCCTCCACGTCCTGGCCGTCGGGTTGTTCTGTCGCCTTGGCCGGGCCCTCGGCAGCGCGGAGGGGCCGCTCGCTGTCGCTGCGGTCCTCTTTGCCGTGCACCCGGCTCATGCCGAGACTGTGGGCTCGATTGTCGGGCAGTCCGACATTCTTGCGGCCTGTATCGGACTGATCGCCCTCGAGGTGTGCGTTCGCGCGAGGCGTTTCCCCGGCACCGCCGCGTCGGTGCTGCTCCTCGCAGCCTGGCTGGTCAAGGAGTCGGCGATCCCCTTTGCGGCGGGAGCCCTGCTGCTGCTGGCGTTTCGTGATGAGCCGGCGGTCCGCCGCCTGCGAGCCGGGGCCGCCGTGCTTGCCGTGACCGTCGGATTCGTGATCTTCCAGCTCTCCCTCCCCCGCTCGACGGAGCACTGGAACAGCAGCCTGACCTACGCCGCCCAGGGTGCGGAGCGGCTGCTCCTCGGTGCGCACCTCTTCGGCCGCGCAGCCAGCATGGTGGTTGTGCCAAGCGGCCTCTCCCCGGTGCATGGGTACGCCGCCTTCGACCTGAGCGGGAGAACGCTCGCCCCCTTTGCGCTTCTTGGCTGTGCGGTGCTTGTCGCGGTGGCCGTGGCCATGGGTGTGGCCGCACAGCGGCGGTACAGGACCGTCCTGCTGGCGCTCATCTTTCTCGTCGGCTCACCGCTTCTGGTTTCGGGCTTCCCGGTGCGCATGCCGACAGACCTGCCGGAACGGCTTCTCTATCCCTCCACCATGGCGGCGAGCGCCCTGGCGGCGATGCTGATCTTCCAGTTAACAGCCGCGAGACAGAGGGCACTGGCAGTAGCGGCGCTCGTGGTGACTTTCTTCATGGTGGGTGTTTTCGCCCAGCGCCCCTGGCGCACCGACGCGGCTCTCTGGGAGCATGCCGTGCGGGTTGAGCCCAAGGCGATCCGTGGGCAGATGAATCTCTCGCAAGCGCGTTATCGCCAAGGGAGGATCGAGGAGGCGGCGTGGCACCGGCTGCTTGCCTCCTGGCTCAACGACAGCTACCCGAATCCGGTATCATGGACCCCGGTGACACAGCTCGAACAGGACTTCCCGCCGTTGATCCGAATCGCCGAGGCCCCGGAGAGGTTGCAGCCCGGCGACCCGTGTCGGCTGGTGCAGGGGGTGCTGGGAGTCTACCGGCGAACGCTTCCCGAGTTTGAAGCGCAGGCGGGGAAGCTCTTCCTGTCGCGGTATCCCCGGTGCTTCGCTCCCGGAAACACCGGGGCTGCGGCAGGTTCGCACCGGCTGTGGCCACTGCAGGCTCCGCGGGGATGACAGGGATCATGAGAGACCGCCGGGAAAAGCTGATCTGCGGGCGGGTGGAGTATCATCGTACATCATGATCGGGATTGGTGAACTCGAGATCACGGGCCGGCTGCTCCTCGGCGCGCTGCTCGGCGGCGGGATCGGTCTCGAACGGCAGGTGCACGGGCGCCCCGCCGGCTTTCGCACGCACCTGCTTGTCTGTGTCGCCTCGGTGCTGCTCATGTCAGTCTCGCAGTCGCTCGGCGGCGACCCCGGGCGCCTGGCCGCCGGCGCCATTACCGGCATCGGTTTTCTCGGCGCGGGGGTGGTCCTCAAGTCGGGCTTGAGCGTGCACGGGCTGACCACCGCAGCCTGCCTCTGGATCGTATCGGCGATCGGCCTTGCGATCGGCAGCGGCCTGCATTTCGCCGCGCTTCTCAGCTTCGCGATCACGCTCGTTTCGCTCTGGCTGCTGCGCTACGTCGAGGACCGCATCCCGCGCCTGGCCTACAAGCATGTCACGATCGTCGTTGATCGCGACGTGCCGGAGGAGCAGCTGCGCGCTGCCGTCACCGCCCATGGGCCGCGCATCACCGAAATGGATTACGAACTCGATGCCGGGAGCGGCCGGATGACCTATCGCATCACCATCGCCTCCGAGCATCGCATCTCGGAGCGCAGCATCGTCGACGCGCTCGCGCAGTATCCAGCCGTGCGGCACATCAGGGTCCAGCCGTAGCCGTGGCAGCGTCGAACCGGCTCGCCCGCGAGAAGAGCCCGTACCTGCTCTCGCACGCCGGCAACCCGGTCGACTGGTACCCCTGGGGCGAGGAGGCCTTCGCGGCGGCGCGCGCGCGTGACGTGCCGCTCTTCGTCTCGATCGGCTACTCCGCCTGCCACTGGTGCCACGTGATGGAGCGCGAGTGCTTCGAGGACGACGACGTGGCGCGCCTGATGAACGAGCACCTCGTCGCGGTGAAGGTCGACCGTGAGGAATTGCCGGCCGTCGACCACCTTTTCATGGCGTTCTGCCAGGGCATGACCGGGAGCGGCGGCTGGCCGCTGACGGTGGTGCTGACCCCGGCGGGCAAACCCTTCTTCGCGGGGACGTATTTCCCGAAGGAGTCGGGCTTCGGCCGGCCGGGGATGATGGAGCTGGCGCCGCTGCTCGGCCGCCTCTGGCGCGACGAGCGCGAGAAGGTGCTCCAAGCGGCGGAGCAGCTGGAGCGCGCGCTCGCGGCGCAGGTGCGGCCGGCGCCCGCACCCGCTCCCGGGGCGCGAGGTCATCGACGAGGTCCACAGCGAACTGGTGCGCCTCTACGACTCGCGCTGGGGCGGTTTCGGCACGGCGCCGAAATTCCCGACGGTGCCGTGGCTGCTCTTCCTGCTGCGGTACTCCGAGAGGCACGGGGGAGACGGGCGCGCCCGCGTCATGGTCGAGGAGACGCTGCGCGCGATGCGCCTCGGCGGCATCTTCGACCAGCTCGGCTACGGCTTTCACCGCTATTCGACGGACGCGGGCTGGCTCGTCCCGCACTTCGAGAAGATGCTCTACGACCAGGCGCTGCTCGCGCTGGCGTACACCGAGGCGTTTCGGCTCTGGGGGGAGACCGCGTTCCGGGAGCACCGCGGCGGAGATCCTCGCGTACGTGCTGCGCGACCTGAGGGCGCCGGACGGCGGGTTCGCCGCCGCGGAGGACGCCGACAGCGAGGGCGAGGAGGGGCGGTTCTACCTCTGGAGTCGTCGACGAGGTGACCGCGCTGCTCGGTGCGGCCGCCGCCGATGAGTTCGCAGCCGCGTTCCACATGACGGCGAACGGCAACTTCACCAGCGAAGTCGGCGAGCGCTCCGACCGCAACATCCTGCACCGGCTCTCGCCGCTGGCGATCGCGGCGAGCGACTTCACGCTTCACGCCGGGGGACTGCCGCCGGCGCTGGAGACGTCGCGGGCGAGCGCTGCTGGCGGCGCGGGAACAGCGCGTTCGCCCCCACCGCGACGACAAGGTGCTCGCGGACTGGAACGGGCTGATGATCGCGGCGCTCGCGAAGGCGGCCGTCGTCTTCGGCGAGCCGTCGTACGCGCGTGAGGCGGCCCGCGCCGCCGAATTCGTGCTGACGATGCTGCGCGACGCGGAGGGGAACCTCCTGCACCGCTACCGCGACGGCGAGGCGGCGTTCCCGGCGGTGGTCGACGACTATGCGGACCTTGCCTGGGGGTGCCTCGAACTGCACGGCGCAACCGGCGAGCTCCGCTGGCTCGACGAGGCGACGGCGCTCGTCGACGCGATGGACGCCCGCTTCGGCGACGGCGCGGGCGGGCTCTTCTTCTCCGCGTCGGACCCGCTGCTGCCGCTGCGGCAGGTGATCGCCACCGACGCCGCGCTCCCGGCGGGCGCGGCCGTCGCCGCCGAGGTGCTCGTGCGACTTGGCAGCGCAACCGGCCAGGCGCGGTACGGGGAGCGGGCCCGGGAGCTTGTCCGCGCCCTCGCCGGGGAGCTCGAGCGCGCCCCGCTCGGGTGCTGCCAGCTGCTGTCGGCGGCGATGCTGCTGTGAGGGAACGCGCGCGGAAAACCCTGCGCCGGCGGCTGCTCGCAGTTCGTGTTTGCCGCACTGCTGTCGATCTCGACCGCCGGTCGCCTGCCCGCCGCCGACACGCGCCGTGCTGCTGCGCGAGGAGTTCACGAGCCTCGACGCCTGGCGGCCGCTGACCTTCCCGAAGATCGAGCGCCACTCGACGTACTCCATCGCCACGAACGCCGACCAGTCCGAGTTCTGGCTCAAGGCCGAGAGCGACCGCTCCGCCTCCGGGATCGTCTGGAAGAAGCAGTACGACGTCTACGCGTACCCGCGGCTGCGCTGGCGCTGGCGGGTCGAGAACGTCTATGAAAAGGGCGACGCGACGAAGAAGTCCGGGGACGATTACCCCGTCCGGGTCTACGTCATTTTTCAGTACGACCCGGCGACAGCCTCGGCGGGCAAACGCTTGAAATACGGTTTCGCCAAGGCCGTCTACGGGGAGTACCCGCCCGACAGCGGCCTGAACTACGTCTGGGAGAGTCGCGACAACCCCGCGGAGTTCGTCGTCAGCCCGTACACCGACTCGATGATGATGTTCCTCAAGGAGAAGGGGCGCGGCGAAAGTCGGCCAGTGGGTCGAGGAGGAAGCCGACGTGCTCGGGGACTACCGCCGCGCCTTCGGCAAGGATCCGCCGCGCAGCGCCAGCCTCGCGGTGATGAACGATTCGGACAACACGGGCGAGAAGGCAGTCTCCTTCATCGACTGGATAGAGATCGCGCGTTAGCCCAGCCAGCGTTCCCGCCACATACCGAAAACCAGCAGCGACCAGAGCCGATACTGGTGATCGCGGGCGCCCGCGAGGTGTTCATCGATCAACCGCGTCACCCCTTCGGGCTTCAGGAATCCCTCCCGACGCACCCGCTCCGGCGACAGATACTCGTCGAGCAGCGGCCGCAGTTCGTTGCGCAGCCAGCGGTTCAGGGGAATCCCGAAGCCCATCTTGGGCCGTTCGACCAGTTCGGGGGGGACGAGCTCGTGCAGCGCCTTGCGCAGCAGGTATTTCTTCGTGATTCCCTTCCGCTTGAGCCCCAGCGGGAGACGTGCCGCGAACTCCACGATCCGGTGGTCGAGCAGCGGGACGCGCGCCTCGAGCGAGTACGCCATCGAGGCGCGGTCGACCTTCGTCAGGATGTCGTCGGGCAGGTAGGTTTGGATGTCGGTCGCCATCGCGCGCTCCTCGATGCCGCCCCACGCCCGGTCGCGGAAGATCGTGAACCAGGGCAGCGCGCCGTCGTCGACGACCTCGGGCACGATTTCGGGCATCCGCCGGCGCTCGACGATGCCCACGGTGTGGAAGTACAGCTGCGCCTCGTCGTCGTGCAGCAGCGTTTCGGCGGCCCTTTGGACCTTGTGGACCGGAATTCGTCGAGAGCAGCCGGCAGACGGGAACGCGCAGCGCCGCGGGCACGTTCTTCAACAGCCCCGCATGCCGGATCCAGTCGTAGCGGGGATAGCCGCAGAACAGCTCGTCGCCGCCGTCGCCCGAAAGACTGACCGTGACGTGCTGCCGGGTAAAGGCCGAGACGAGCATGGTCGGAATCGACGAGGAGTCGGCGAACGGCTCGTCGTACACGTCGGGAATCCTGCGGACGAGCGAGAGCGCCTCCGCCGCGGTGCAGATCTTCTCGTGGTGCTCGGTTCCCAGGTGCGCGGCGACCGCGCGGGCGTACCCGGATTCGTCGTATCCCGGCTCGGAGAAGCCGATCGAGAAGGTCTTGACCGGCCTCGCCGCCTCGCGCTGCATCAGCGCCACGACCAGCGAAGAGTCGATGCCGCCCGAGAGGAACGCGCCGAGCGGGACATCGCTGATCATCCGGTAGCGGATCGAGGAGGCGAGCAACCCCTTCAGTTCGTCGAAGAGGTCGGCCTCGCTGCGCCGGGCACCGGCGGCCGGATCCCAGCACCCGGCGAGCGACCAGTAGCAGCGCTCGCTTCGCGACCCGTCGGCGTTGATCGCGACGATGTGTCCAGGCAACACCTTTTCGGCGTCGCGGAAGATCGCAAGCGGGGCGGGAACGTACTGGAACGACAGGTAATGTTGCAGGGCGGCGCGGTCGATCTCCCGGGAGAAGGCGGGGCACGCCAGGATCCCCTTGAGCTCGGAGGCGAACAGCACGAGCCCCGGGGCGCGGGCGAGGAAGAGCGGCTTGATGCCGAGCCGGTCGCGCACGAGGGAGAGCCTCCGCTCCCGGTCGTCCCACAGCGCGAAGGCGAACATGCCGATGCAGCGAGACACCGCGCCCTCGACCCCCCACTCGCGGCAGGCGGCCAGCAGCACCTCGGTGTCGGAGTCGCTCCGGAACGCGTGCCCGCGCCCCTTGAGCTCCTCCCGGATCTCGCGGTAATTGAAAATCTCGCCGTTGAACGAGAGCGCAAACCGGCGGTCGTCGGCGACCATCGGCTGCGCGCCGCCTTCCGAGAGGTCCAGGATCGCGAGCCGCCGGTGGGCGAGGCCCGCGCGGCCGTCCGGCGAGAGCCACGCGCCCGAGCCGTCGGGTCCCCGGTGCGCCATCGTGTTCGCCATCGTCGCGAGCAGTTCCGGTCCGGGCCGCTGTGCTCCCGTCGACAGGAATCCGGCTATTCCGCACATAGGTTCCTCCCGGCGGGCGATTTGATGCGGGGGAAAATCGGGAACATTTCCGACCGGCCGCAATCAGGCACGGGAACGTCGGAGGTGGTCATTGGTCGCGGAACCGTACCTTGAAGAGGACGCCGGCGCTCCCGAGGAACTCGGAGGCTCTGCGGCGGGAAGCCAACGACCAGCGGCGTCCCAGGAACATGTGGCCGGTGTAGAAAAGCCGCATTGGTTCGGCGGCCAGGATCTCCATCCCGTTTTCGAGGAAGTGGCGCCTCCACGACCGCACGGAATATGTCAGGAGTTCCGAAAAGGCATTGCCGTGCGCACCATGCCGGGACAGGGATCAGCACACGGCGGAAAGTTCCCCGAACGAGCGTTCGCGAATTCCCCGCGGGCGAAATCCGGGGATGTCAACGGCCGCGCCGGGACGGGCCTTCCGGACGGGAAGACCGGCCGTGGCAACCCGGACGAATCGGTGGGCGAGAGCGGTGTGGTATCCGGCCAATTCCCAGAAGCGCCAAACGGCAGTGGGCACGACGTGCACGCAGTATCCCGCCGGCTTGAGGACCCGCCGGCATTCCCCGTGTATCAGCCCGGGCTCTTCGATGTGCTCCAGCACGTTCGACGAGAAGATCGCATCGTACGACCGGTCCGCGAAAGGGAGGCGCCGGCCGTCGTAACCGATGACGGGGAACGTTTTCGTCGAATCCGGTTCCGACGGAACGATGTCGATGGCGGTCACCTGATAGCCGCGATCCGCGAGCCTCCTCGCCTGAAAACCGGTGCCGCCGCCGATCTCGAGGATTGAGGCGCCCGGCGGAGGCAGGTGGCGGAGGACCGTCTTGAGTTCCTCCTCGCGGATCGCCCAAAGCTGTTCCGGGGAAAACATCACCCGTCAGCCGTTCCGCGAATCCGACAGCCAGAGCCGGTCGAGTTCGACCTGTCGCCGGATGTCGTGATGCTCGTGCGCGTAGGCGGAGGCGTTCCGGGAGAGGCGTTCCCACAGGGGATGGTCATCGAGAAGCGAGGCAAGAGTCTGCAGGAGCGAAGCCTGCGACCCGCCGCAGGTGATGCCGAGCCCGTGTCGCGCCATCACGCCTCCCGGGTCCACCGCGAGCGACGACGACCGGCGTTCCCTGCATCCAGGCCTGCACGAAGGTGTTCGGGAAGCCCTCCTGGACGGCGGTGTTGACGAAGAGGCGCGCAGCCCCGAAATACGCCCCGATTTCCGGGAAGGGCACGTGTTCCACAAATGTCATGTTCTGCAATTTCAACGCCTGGTTCCGGATGGACTCGAAGTAGTCGGGTCCGCTCGCCGCGGGCGGGCAGACCATGACGAAGGATTCCCGCGGGAAGGCTTGCGCCAGGGCGATGAACATCTCCGGCTGCTTGATGCGCTCGCAGCGGCCGACCCACAGGATAGTCCGCCGCTCCCCGGCCGGCATGACAGCGGAGGCCTCCAGCGCGCAGGGTCGCACGATCCCCACCTTGCCGAAGTTGTCCAGGAGCCGCTGCTTTTGATGGTCATGCTGGACGATTACCCGGTCCGCCAGCCGAAGCCCGAGGCGGTATGCCCACCATGCCGCATTCCCCTGAAACCAGGGGGGGCGATTGGGCTCGAGGTCGGAGATCATGGGCGATCATGTAGACGAACCGTTTCCGGTGTAAGGCACAATAGATGCCGAGGAGAGCCGTCAGGGAGCCCGCCGCGCGCTGCACGACGACATCCGGACCGATCGTCCGCAAGAGACGCCAGAGTCCGGCGGCGTATGCGAGCTGTCTCCCCAAGCCGGGCTCCCGGATGAGCGGCAGTTTGTGGACGGTGACGCCGTCGATCGTTTCAGTCCCGCCGTTTTCGGCGCGGACGATGAAGTCGACGCGGAACCCGGAGTCCCGGGCCAGTTCTCGGGCCAGGGTATAGAGTTGGACTTCCGCGCCGCCGATATCGCCCGTCCGTGCCGGCCGAAAGAGCGGCCATGCGTAAAAACCGACGAAGCAGATTTTGACCGGTTTCGGCATCAGCGATCGGGGACCGGGCTTCCGGACCGGTTGTCCCGGCGGAAGGCGAACTCGTTGTTCCCGTAGCCCCCCATGCAGGTCGTCAAGCGTTCGAGCCGGAACCCCTTCGCATGAAAAAAGTCGAAGACCGCTTCGGGCGTCGCGACCTCGAACGGGTAACCGCCGAGCCAGTCGATCCAGTCGTGCCACGGATTCATGCCGCGCTGCTGCGGAACGCCAGCGGGAGCGGGGCGACCGCCCCCGCACCAGATCGCCGACCATCCCCTTGAATTCGAACAGGATCACGACGGGGGAGAAGAGGAAGGGACGCAGCGCCCGGGGGGTGCGGCAATAGGCCGACTTGACCGCTCGCCAGGCGCGGCTTTTCCAGCCCTGGTCGTTATAAATGGCGATCGCAAGGATGCCGGAGGGAGCGACGAGGGCGGCGGTGTTCGCGAAGGCCCGGTACATGTCGCCCGTGTGATGGAGCACGCCCCAGGAGTAGACGATGTCGAACGTTCCGAGCGTCCCGAGGAACGGTTCGTCGAGGACGGAGCCTTCGGTAACGCGCCAACGATCATCGCCGGGGAAGAAGCGCGCCTTCAACTCACGTCCGCAGCGGACACTGTCGGGATCGTAATCGAACGAGAGCACCCCGTCGGCGCCGAGCCGCATGGCAGCCAACGAAAAAAGGCCGCTCCCCGAGCCGATATCGAGAAACTCGTTTCCCGCCGAGCGAGTCGAGCCCGGTCAGCTTCCGGACGGAGGTCACCGCGGCAGCGATCCGCGTCTCGTCGAGCCCGTCGATGAAGCGGAGCCAGTTTTTCCCGAACGCGAAGCGCTCTCCCGCCGCGATCTCTTCAGCATGCCCCCTACCAGTTTTCTCCGACATCGATCCCTCCCCGACCGGACGATTGAATACTATACGCAAACGCGCTTTCGTAGTGCTTCAATCCGGTGTTTCCCGGCCTGATCGGTCTGTCCCAGTTCCGAGCGGCCGGGACGAGCATCGGACACCGTCGTGAGGCCATGCCGGCCAGCGAGGCGAAACTCTTGGGCCCCCCTGGTACATCAATGGTAAGGCCCCTTGTCACCGACCCCGCGCTCGGCTACCGTGGCGCTGTCGACGGGAGGTGTGAGTGGTGATGCGGAAATTCCTGCGCTCGGGGCTGCTGCGCCTGTTCTCCCCGCTGGAGCGGCGCATGCTCGAAGGACTTGAACTGCGCGAGAAGACCTCGCCCGCGACCAAGGCCGCGCAGCGACTGCTCTTCCACCGCTACCGCGAGCTGGCCGCTGCTGACGCGCTGCCGCCGCTTCGGGAAACCGGGCTGCGGGTCTTCTCGCAGTTCGAGGAGGACGGCAAGCTGCTCTGCATCTTCGCGGCGCTCGGGGTTGCTCGCGGCACCTTCGTCGACATCGGCGCCGGCGATGGGATCATGAACAACTGCGCCAACCTCGCGTTGAATTTCGGTTGGGACGGTGTTCTCATCGACGGTGACCCTGTCCGGGTCGGCCGCGGTGCGGCTTTCTACCGCGAGCATCCGGACACCCGCACGCACCCGCCGCGGTTCGTCTGTGCCCGGGTGCTTCGCGAGAACGTGAACGAGCTGGTGCGCGCCGCCGGCGTGCCCCGGGAGATCGACCTGCTTTCGATCGACATCGACGGGAACGACTACTGGGTCTGGGAGGCGCTCGACGCCATCGACCCGAAGGTCGTGATCATCGAGACGCACGTCGAGTTCGGGATGCACAGCATCGCCGTACCCTACGATAGGGACTACGTCTACCCCGGCCGGCACCCGGACTACCATGGCGCTTCGCCGGTCGCGATGGAGAAACTCGCCCGCCGCAAGGACTTCCGCCTCGTTGGCGCCAACGAGTACGGCTTCAACACGATCTGGGTGCGCCGCGGTCTCGCCGAACAGGAACTGCCGGAGGTCGCCGTCGCCTCGGTCCTGGAGCACCCGCGCAACCGCGAGCGCGCGGCCAGGTTCGAGGCGATCCGGGACTGGGAGTACGTCGAAATTTGAGCGGCGGCCCCGCCCGGGAGCGCCGCCCGACGAGTTGACGTACTCAAGGAATTCCCGGAAGATTCGCGCATGGCCCCCGACGAAGCTGCGGTACTTCCCGACGAGGTGGTGATCCGGCCCCGGCGGGGCTTGGTGCCGATCGACTTCGCCGAGCTGGTCCGCTACCGCGATCTGCTCTGGTTTCTCGTGCGGCGCGACATCTCGCTGCGGTATCGGCAGACGGTGCTTGGCGCGGCCTGGGCCGTGCTGCAGCCGGCGCTGAGCATGGCGCTGTTCGCGCTGATCTTCGGGAGGCTGATCGGCGTGCCGTCGGACGGGGTGCCCTACCCGGTCTTCGTGTACGCGGGGCTGCTCCCGTGGACCTACTTCTCGTCCGCGCTCGCCGCGGCGGGGGCGAGCCTCGTCGGCAGCAGCAATCTCGTCACGAAAGTCTACTTCCCGCGGCTCTTCATCCCGCTCGGCGCCTGCATCGCCGGTTTGCTGGACTTGCTCGTCGCAGCGGTCCTGCTCGCCGGCCTGGTAGCCTGGTACGGCATCCGCCCCGGGCCGGCGGTCCTGCTGCTGGTGCCGCTGACGGCGCTGCTGCTCGCCGCCGCCGCCGGGTGCGGCCTCTGGCTCTCCGCCCTCACCGTCGAGTACCGCGACTTCCGCTACGTGGTCACGTTCCTGCTGCAGTTGTGGCTGTTCGCGACCCCGGTCATCTACCCCGTGACGGTCGTGCCGGAGCGCTTCCGCTGGGTGCTCGCGCTCAACCCCGTCGGCGGCCTGGTCGAGGCCTTCCGCGCCGCGGCGCTCGGGCACCAGGCCGTCAGTGCGGCCCGCCTCGGCGTCTCCGCAGCGGTGATCGTCGTGATTCTGCTCGGCGGCCTCTACTACTTCCGACGCGTCGAGCGCTCCTTCGCGGACGTGATCTGAGCGCCATGGCACGCGCGGCGATCGAGGCCTCGGGTTTGGGCAAGCGGTACCGGATCGGGACCCGCTCGCCCTACCGGACGCTGCGCGAGACACTTTCGGGCGCGTTCACGGCCGCCGTTCCGGCGGCGCGCGGGCGGCGAGGAGGCGACGCTCTGGGCGCTGCGGGACGTCGACTTCCGGGTCGAGCCCGGGGAGAAGGTCGGGATCATCGGCCGCAACGGCGCCGGCAAGAGCACGCTGCTCAAGGTGCTCGCGCGGATCACCGACCCGACCGAGGGCGAGGCGCGGGTGCGCGGCCGGGTCGGCAGCCTGCTGGAGGTCGGCACCGGATTCCACCCGGAGCTGACCGGCCGCGAGAACATCTTTCTGAACGGCGCGATCCTCGGCATGCGCGCCGCCGAGGTGCGACCGCAAGTTCGACGAGATCGTGGCCTTCGCCGAGGTCGAGCGCTTCCTCGACACGCCGGTCAAGCGCTACTCGAGCGGGATGTACGTGCGGCTCGCGTTCGCCGTCGCCGCCCACCTCGAGCCGGAGATCCTGCTCGTCGACGAGGTGCTCGCGGTCGGCGACGCGGCGTTCCAGAAGAAGTGCCTGGGCAAGATGGAGGAGGTCGGGCCGGCAGGGCCGCACCGTGCTGTTCGTGAGCCACAACATGGGCCTGATCACCAGCCTGGCCTCGCGCGGGGTCTGGTCATCGCGGCCGGCCGCGTGCGTCTTCGACGGCGCACACGGGGGCCGCTCGTCCGCTCGTACCTCTCGCGGGTCGGGGCCGGCGTGGAGGCCCGGGTGTCGCTGCGCGGCCATCCCGAACCGCCTCCCGGGGATGCGCACCGTCATCACGGGCGCTGCCTGCCTCCAGGACGACGGGTCGCCGGCGGCAACCTTCCTGCAGTCCGACGACGTCGTGCTCGACCTCGACTACGACGCCGGCGACGGGCTGCCGCTGGCGGGCGCGGGCTTCATCGTGTACACGACCTCCGGCGTGCGCGTCGGCGCTACGACACCTACATGGCCGGTCCGCCGCCGCACCGGCTCCCGGCCGCGGGGTCGGTGCGCTTCGCGATCCCCGCGCCGCCAGTTCATGCCGGGCTCCTACTGCGTGACAGTCTCGGTCGGATCCCACCCCGGCGACGCTCGAGGACAAGGTGGAGATCCGCGATCGGGTTCGACGATCCACCCCTCGGACATCTACGGCACGGGGTACCTGCTGAGCCCGGACGACGGTGTCGCCGCGATCGTCGCCGGCCACGGCGGCTGTCACGTCGCTCGACCGGGGCGAGGGCGGGCCATGAACGGCCCGACCGGGGGGATCGTCCTGATCGCGCGATACCTGCGGGACGCCGACGAGACCGGGCCGCCGGCTCTGCCGCCCGGCCTCGGCTACGTAGCGCGCAGCGCTGAGTGCGGCGGGGATTCCCTTCGAGGTCAGCGACCTCGCGCTCGAGAGCGCCGCCGAGGACTCGAGGAGCGCCTCGCGGAGGTTCCGGCCGCGAGGTCGTTGGCATCCGCCTGTTAGCTACCGCCAGCCAGGCGAGTCGTACGCGCTGCTCGTCGCTGCTCAAGGAGCGGCGCCGGCCGGGACTGACCGTGATCGCCGGCGGGCCGCACCTGATCGCGGACCGCGATGCGGTGCTCGCGGACTGCGCGGCGATCGACCTCGGAGTCGTCGGCGAGGGCGAGGAGGCGCTGGTGGCGCTCATCTGCGGGGAGGCGCCCTCCACGGTGCCGGGTGTCCTCCTCCGGGAAGGAGCGGCGGTGCGGTTCTCCGGCGCCCGGCCGTTCATCGCCGACCTGGACGCAGTCCCCTTTCCGGACTACATCGGGTTTGACGTCGAGCGCTACGCACCGATCGTACCGATCACCTCCTCCCGCGGCTGCCCCTATCAGTGCATCTTCTGCGGCGCACCGCGGATCCTTGGTCGCAAGTGGCGACCGCCGTAGCGCAGCGAGCATGATTGAGGAGGTCGCGTTCGTGGGCGGTCCCGCGGGGCGCGGGAGTTTCTGATCCAAGACAGCAATTTCGCGATCGACAAGGAGCGGGTCCGCGCCTTTTGCCGCGAGATCGTCGAGCCGCGGGTGGAAGCTCTCGTTCACGGCCGAAGGGGTGCGCGCCGACCACCTCGACCGAGCCCCTGCTGCAAGCAGATGCGATCGGCGGGCTTCGAGCGCATCGCGCTCGGGGTCGAGAGCGCGAGCGACCGCGTGCTGCGCCGCACTCAAGAAGGGCGAAACCCGCCGCAGATCGAGACTGCGTCGCCGACGCCACCGGCCTCGGTTTCGAGGTGATCCTCTTCTTCATCGTCGGCTCTCCGGGCGAGACGCCGGCGGATGTCGAGGAGTCCTTCCGCCTCGCCGAGAAGTACCCGGTCGAGAAGCGGTCTACTTCTTCTCGCTGACGCCGATCCCTGGGACGGAGTTCTACGACTGGGCGTTCGAGCGCGGCTACATCGATGAAGCGCACGGCCGCTATCTGCGGGGAAGCGCGGTTTCGACACTGGACTCTCCTTCACGCCGGACGGCATGACCCCGGATCAGGCGCGGGAACTGCTTCGGCGCGCCCGCGAGGTCGAGGGGCGCGTCCGCGAGCGCACCCGTCGGCGCGAGTTGCTGCGCCGCATTGCGCGCAGATCTCGTACCGTGGCGCGGCTGGCTGGTCACCGGCGGCGCCTTCGGCGACGCGGTACCCGGCCGCCCGTGCCGGTGCAACTCGAGCACGTCGGCTGCGACCTCTGCGGTGCGGCGGAGTACCGTGTGCGCTACCGCAAGCCCGGCACCTGGAACCGCTTGATCCCGTTCGAGTTCCCGGTCGTCGAGTGCAGTTCCTGCGGGCTCGCTCTACGTCAACCCGCGCCGACGCCCGAGGCGATGCGCCAGTTCTACCCGGCGGGCTATCACCGGCGCGACACCGCCGAGCACGAGCGGCGCGACGCCGTGCAGGCGGGCTTCCTGCCGGACCTCTCCGGGCTGCGGGTTCTGGATCTCGGGTGCGCCGCGGCGATTTCCTGCGTTTCCTGCGCGTCCGTCGCCCGACGCCGAACTGCACGGCGTGGACTTCTACGCGCCCCCGACGCGCGCGGAGGGTCTGGAACTCTTCTGCGGCGACCTGTCCGCCGCACCGTTCCCGCCGGCCTCGTTCGACCGATGACGGCCTGGGCCGTCCTCGAGCACGTGCACGAGCCGCTGCGGCACTTCCGCGCGGCGCACCGCCTGCTCAAGCCGGCGGGGCGTTTCACCCTGCTCGTGACGAACGCCGAGAGTCTCTACGGCCGGCGCGCCAACTGCGAGGACGTGCCACGGCACCTCTACCACTTTTCCGAGCGGACGCTGCGGGCCTACGCCGCTCTCGCCGGGTTCCGGGTCGAGAGCTGCCACTACGACGACCGCATCTTCGACGGACGCGGCGCGGGCACGTTCTGGCATACGTTTACCGCCGCGGCGGGGGCCGGTTGGGACCGGCGGCTCTCGTGCCGGTTCACCGTGCCCCAGCGCATCGCGGCGCGGGCCGGGGCCCTGCTCGACCGCGCGGTCTTCGCCACGCACTGGGAGCGCAGGCTCGGCCGCTCCGGGATCGATGGTCGCGACGCTCGTGAAGGCGGGGGGCGGAACGTGAGGCTCCCCAGTGACGAACGTGGCCTCGCCAATCTCTGGCTTCGGGTGCGGCATCGCCGCGACCGGCGCATCCGCACCGACCTCACGCCGGCCGAACGCCTGCTGCTCGCGCGCCTCGCGTGCGACGTGCGCCGCCGGGGCGGAGCGGCGTTCGTCGAGCTCGGTTCGTACCTCGGCGCCTCGGCCTGTTTCATCGCCGCGGGAATGCACCGCGCCGGGGGGGGAGGGCTGCTGACGTGCGTCGACACCTGGCGCAACGACGCGATGAGCGAGGGGCCGCGCGACACCTGGGGGGAGTTCCACGCGAACGTGCGGCCGTGGGAGCGGTTCATCCGGACCGTTCGCGCGACCAGCGCCGAGGCGGCCGCCGCGTTTGCCGGCCCGGTCGACTTCCTTTTCGTCGATGCGGACCACGACTACGAGGCGGTGCGGGCCGACATCGCGGCCTGGTTCCCGAGGCTCTCGCCGGGCGCCACGGTCGCCTTCCACGATGTGTTCTACTTCCCGGGTGTGCGCCGCGCAGTCGATGAATTCGTGGCGCCGCGGGCACGGGCGGGCGGCGGGGAGCGTAATCTCTATTGGGCGCGGTTCTGACACGGCGAAGGGGGTGCACTCCGTGAATGTGGTTGGTCGCCTGCGGACCGTGATCCCTCCCCGCGTCAGAGCACTGCTTTCGGCGTTGCGCGCGAAGCTTCCCGGGGATGCTGCGGGGAACGGCGCGGTGAAAAGCCAGGGGCACGTGGAGTTCATCCGCGAAGCGCGCGACGCCGGCATGGAACTCGGCGACTACTGCGAGCGGAAGTGGGGGGTTGTCGGCAGCAGCGAGCGCGCCGTGAGCGCGCTCTGTCTGCCGCACATCCCCGAGGGAGGGCGGGTCGTGGAGATCGGGACCGGCACCGGTCGGTATGCCCGCAGAGTGCTGGAGCGGCGACCCGGCGTCACGTACTTCTCGTTCGAGCCGGGGGCCGGATGGAACGACTATCTCCGGAAGCGCTTCGCGGGCCTTGACTTCCGCGTGATGGGATCGGACGGCGCGAGCCTCGCCGGGGTCGAGGAGGCGTCGGTAGATTTCGTCCATGCCCACGGTGTCTTCGTGTATCTCGACACGACCGTCGTGCTCGGCTATCTCGTGCACGCCGCCAGAGTCCTCAAGCCGGGAGGATATCTGCTGTTCGACGTCTTCGACTCCGACGATCGATCGCCGGAGTTCTTCGCCTTTCTCGAGCGTCTCATGCGAGAGGGCGCGGACCGACTCCTCCTGTCCGCAGGTTTCCTGCAGTGCTTCCTGCGGCGGCTGGATTTTTCCTGCGTCCACACCGACAACAGGAACCCCAACCATGGCTATTACTCGACCTACCTGCTGTTCAAGAAACACGCGACGAAGTAGGTCTGCCCGCGGGCCTGCGCTGCGCAGCTCCCGCCCCTGACGGTCGGGTCATGGCGGCGAGACTCTCGGTGATCGTCCCGACCCGCAACCGCGGCGCGCTGCTCGCCGACGCGGTGCGGAGCATCGCGCCGCAGGCGCTCGCCGACGGCGCCGCCGAGGTGCTGATCGTCGACAACGCCTCCACCGACGACACCGCGCGCGTGGCGGAGGCGTTGCAGCGGGAGCTGCCCGGCGTGCGCGCGTTGCGCGGCGACGACCCTGGGCTGCTTGCGGGCCGGCACCGCGGCGCCGCCGCAGCCCGGGGCGACTTGCTGGTCTACGTCGACGATGATGTCATCGCGCCCGCGGGCTGGCTTGCCGCGTACCGCGCAGCCTTCGCGGACCCTGCGGTCGGCGTCGCTTGCGGCCCGTGCCTGCCGCAATGGGAGGCCGAGGCGCCGTGGTGGGTCGAAGTCTTCCGGCAGGAGGTGCCCGACGGCTGGTCGATCTGGCCGCTGAGCCTCATCGACTGCGGCGCAGAGCCCCGCGATGTGCCGCAGTCGTGCGTCTACGGGTGCAACCTCGCGGTCCGCCGGGAGGTCCTGCACCGCTGCGGTGGGTTCCACCCCGATGCCGTTCCGCGTGAGGCCACGGCGTTTCGCGGCGACGGGGAGTCGGCGCTCTCCGCCGCGGCCGAGGCAGCCGGGTTCCGGCTGCGCTATGCGCCGGCCGCCGGCGTGCTCCACCGCGTGCCGCCGGGAAGGCTGAGCCCTGGGTATTTTCTCTGGCGCTCGTTCTGCCAGGGGGTCTCGCGTTCCTACACCGCTCTTCGGCGCGGGCAGGGGCTCGGCGGACCCGGGGAGGACGCGCCGCCGGCGTCGCCGCCGTCGGTCCCGGCGCGGGCGCTGCGCCTGCTCAAGGGGCTCACGCGGCAGGGTCCGACCCGGTGGCTTGCGGCGCGGCAGGTGCTTGCGGATTTCGCCGCCGCCGGAGTCGCGGGGGAGCGCTGGCACCGTGAGGCCGTCGCCCGGGACGCGGTCCTCCGGGCCTGGGTCGTGCGCCCGGACTATTTCGCCGACGCGCGTCTGCCCGGCCCGACCGGTCCGGTGCTACAATTCGAACAAGCCCCGTCACGGGGGTGGGAGGGCCGGCCATGATTCGACGCATCGAGAAAGACGGCGAGCTGATCGCCCTCGTGGTCCCCGCCGACCACGCCCCGGAGGGGATCGAGTTCCTGACCCCGAACGAATTCTCGCAGCAGCTGGCCTGCATGAGCCGCCCGGCCGGACACCGCATCCCTGCGCACGTCCACCACGAGGTGCCGCGCGAGGTGCGCTTCACCCGCGAGGTGCTCTTTATCCGCCGGGGTCGGGCGCGCATGGACCTCTACACCCAGGCCCGCGAGTTCGTCGCGAGCATCGAACTCGCGGCCGGCGACGTGATTCTCCTCGCCGCCGGCGGTCACGGGATGACGATGCTCGAGGACACCGAGATCGTCGAGGTCAAGCAGGGCCCCTACGCCGGCATCGAGGACAAGGAGCGTTTTGAGTAGCCCGCCCGTTGCTGGGCCAAGCCGCACGGCGATTCCGGTCTGCGCCCCGCTGCTCGACGGCAACGAGGAGCGCTACGTCGTGGAAGCCCTGCGCGCCGGCTGGATCTCCTCCGCCGGCCCCTGGGTACCCCGGTTCGAGGAGGGCTTCGCCAGCTGGTGCGGCCGCCCGCACGGCATCGCGACCACGAGCGGCACGACGGCCCTGCACCTGGCGCTGCGCGCGCTCGGCGTCGGGCCGGGCGACGAGGTGATCCTGCCCGACTTCACGATGGCGGCCTGCTTGTTTGCGGTGCTCTATGTCGGCGCCACGCCGGTTTTCGTCGATGCCGAGCCCGACACCTGGAACCTCGATCCCGCGCTGCTCGAGGCGGCGCTGACGCCGCGCACGCGCGCCGTGATGGCGGTGCATCTCTACGGCCACCCCTGCGACATGGACGCCGTCCTCGCGTTCGCCGGTCGTCACGATCTGCGGGTCGTCGAGGACGCCGCGGAGGCGCACGGCGCCGAGTTCCACGGTCGTCGCTGCGGGAGCTTCGGCGACGTCTCAGCCTTCAGTTTCTTCGCGAACAAGATCCTCGCCACCGGCGAGGGCGGCATGGTGCTCGACCTCGGACGCGGCGCTGGCGGACCGCTGCCGCTCGCTGCGCAACCTCTGCTTTCCGCTCGCGGGGCCGCGGGATTTCGTCCACGACGACCTCGGCTACAACTACCGGATGCCGAGCCTCCAGGCGGCCCTCGGCGTCGCGCAGCTCGAACGCGCCGACGAGCTGGTCGAGCGCCGCCGCGCCAATGCCCGCCGTTACCAGGAACGTTTGCGGGGCGTTCCCGGCCTGCAGCTGCCAGTCGAGCGCCCCGGGGTGCGCAACGTCTACTGGATGTTCGGGCTCCTCGTCGACGAGGCGGTCTACGGGATGAGCCGCGCCTCGCTGGCGCGGGCGCTCGCCGCGGCGGGCGTCGAAACACGGCCGTTCTTCCGGCCGCTGCACAGCCAAGGGGTGCTCGCGCGCCTCGGGATTGCGCCGCACGGCGCATTCCCGGTGACGGAACGGTTGGCGCGCGAGGGGCTCTACCTCCCCTCGGGTCCGGGCTTGCGGCCGGACGAGACGGACCGCGTCTGTGCTGCGCTCGAGCGGCTGGGGAGGCGGGCGTGAGCGTCTTTCGCAAGCCGTACGCGGCGCTCTACGACCTGCTCTACCGCGAGAAGGACTACCCCGCGGAGTGCGACTTTCTCGAGCGGCTCTTCGTCCGGCACGCGCGGCGGCAGGTTCGCAGTCTCCTGGATCTCGGGTGCGGTACCGGCGGCCACGCACTCCTGTTCGCCGGGCGCGGCCTGCGCGTCGCGGGGGTGGACCGCTCGCCGACGATGCTGCGGATCGCCCGCGCCAAGGCGCGCGCCGGCCCCGGCCCCGGGCGCGTCAAGTTCTTCCCCGGCGATGTGCGGGCGGTGCGACTCGGTCGCCGCTTTGACGCGGTGGTCGCGCTCTTCGCCGTCATGGGCTACCAGATCGCAGACGCGGACTTCGTCGCGTCGGTCCGCACCGCAGCAGTCCACCTGGTGCCCGGCGGGCTCTTCGCCTTCGACGTCTGGTACGGCCCGGCGGTCCTTGCCAGCCCCCCGGGCGCCCGGGAGAAGACGGTGCGGGACGGGGCGCGGCTGGTGCGCCGCCGGACTGACTGCGAAGTGGACGCCCTCGCGCAGGTGGTGCAGGTGCGCTTCGGCACGACCGTCCGCGAGGGCCGGCGTACGATCTCGCGCGGCGAGGAGACGCACCCGATGCGGTTTTTCTTCCCCCGCGAGTTGGGGCTGCTGGTGCGCGCCGCCGGGCTCGAGCCGACGGCGATCGTCCCCTTCCTGGACGATGCGGGGACTCCCGGCGCCGACACCTGGAATGTGACGGTGGTTGCGACCCGGCCCTACGTCGCGTCGCGGGGCCGCCGCCCGACGCAGACGAGGTAGGAGGCGAGCGACTCGCGGGGCGTGGCCACGGGGCGCCGGCGTTCGAGCGCCCAGGCCGCCTTGCTCGCCCACCAGAGCAGGTAGCGGATCGCGGTCGCGAGCGGGCGCGGACGCAGATGGCCTGTCCGGACGATGCCGAAATTCGCCGACAGAAACGGGCGGCACGCAACACTCTGCAGTCCGGCCCCGCGGTGGCAAGTGGCGAGGCGCTCGCGCGTCAGCACGATGTGCCGGGAGAAGTCCACGGGGTCGAGCAGCCTCATCAGCTGCCCGATGGCGCCGGCCAGGTTCGGGACGATGGTCACGAGCAGGCCGCCGGGAGCGAGAAAGCGGGAGAAGCTCCGCACGACCTCCTCGGAATTGGTGAAATGTTCGAGCACACCGAAAGACACTGCGGCGGCGAACGCTCCCTGCAGCCGCGCGGGCGGATCGCGGAAGTCCGCACACACCACCTCGCCGGGGACCCCGTCGCGTGCGAGGATGCGCCGTGCCGCGTCGCATCCGGGAGGAGAGAAGTCGATTCCGGTCACGGCGAATCCGTGGTGGCGGGCGAAGGCGGGGAGCCACGACGAGTTCGCGCAGCCGATCTCGAGCAGGCGCGCCCCGGCCGCCCGCTGCGGGGCGAGCAACTCGGTGAAAAGTTCGTCAAAGCGGCGGTTGACGTGGTTCCCGAGCGAGCGGTTGCCCGGGTCGATCGGCGCGGGCAGTGTGCCGCCCTCCCAGAGCGCGTTCCAGTAGGACTGTGGGGCCTTTTCCATCAGCGCAGGATCGCGGTCTCGGCGCGGTCGATCACCGCGCGGTAGTTCCGCGAAAATTCGTATTTCGGGAAAGTCTCTGCACAGCGCGCGCGGCACGATGAGCGCCGCGCCAGCAGGTCGGCGACTGCCTCGCCGATCTCGGCCGGGTCTCCGACGACCCGGCCGCAGCCGCTCTCTTCGACCAGTTCGCGCATACCCGGCAGGTCGTTGGTCACGATGGGGACACCGACCTTCATCAGGTTGAAGATCTTGCCGGCGGCGCTGCCCACGTAGCGGAAGTTGTCGTCGATGGGGCGATACAGCGCCAGGCCCACGGCGGCGCTCGCGAAAAGGCGGTCGACGTCCGCAGCGGCGACGAGCTCGGAGGAGAAGTGGACGCGCCCCGGGTGCCGGGCTGCTGCGGCGTCGAGGGCCGGGCGGTAGCTGGTCTCGGCCACGCCGTGCACGACGAGTGCCGTCTCGGCTGGCCACCCGGCGATCGACTCAATGATCTCGAGGACCATCGTCTCGGGCAGGACGGAGCCGGCGTGGAGGACGATCGGCGTGGCGGCCGGCAGGCCGAGTCGGGAGGCGAGGAAATCCGACGTCCCCACCGCCGCGCTGCCGATCGGGGAGTTCGGCACAAGCATGAAGGATTGCCGCGGGACGCGGTTGTCGCGCGCCAGCAGCTCGGCACGACGCGCGTCCTGGACGATCGTCAGCCGGGCCGCACGGTGGCAGAAGCGCTCGGCGCGCTTGGCGATCCGCGCACCGGGCGACCGCTGGTCCCACGAGAGCGCCAGCTCGCGGGAGTGGTAGGCGAACGGCGTGCCGCGCAGCGCGCGGACCGTTCGTGCGGCCAGCAGGCTCGGCAGGTCGCAGGCGATCGCGAGCGCGTAGCCGCCGCGCAGCAGTCGCAGCGTGTGGGCGACGAAGAACTCCAACGCCTGAAGCCCGCGCATCGCCCGGACACCGAGCGCGAAGAGCCGGCGCAGCGGCACCGGTCGCCGCACGCCCGGGGCCGTGCCCGCCGCCGCCGTTCCGTCGGCGCTGTCCGCCCCGCGCAGCCGGCGCACGAGTGGGAGCAGGCGCCCGTACATCGTGCGCACCGCCACGAGCCGCGCTCGCGCGTCCGGAAACGACGGGGGAAGGTGGAGCCCGGTGTCGAAGACGAGCAGGTCGACGCATCGCCCGTGGGTGGCCCAGCAGCGCACGGTGTTGAGCACGTCGGGACAGCTGTCCGCGTTGTCCTTGAAAAGCAGAACCGCGACCGCGCGACCGTCTCCCGGCGCAGGGGCCGCGCGGTCAGCCACCGGACCGGTCGCCGCGACCGCGCAGCCTCTTGACGAAGAGGACGGCGGCCATTTCGACGGGGAGCGACCAGAACCCAAACCGCAGCCGCAGCCGTGAGATCAGCTGCATCAGTCGTAGCGCGGCGCGTCGGGCGGCGCCGACCTTGAGCGACGCGACGCTGAGGTTGACAAACTCGAGCGAGAACGAGATGCGCTCGAGCAGGGCGCGGTCCTCGATCCACGGGAGCTTGTCGACGCTTTCGAACCCCGAGAGCTGGTCGACGGCGGCGCCCCACTCGGCGAGGGTCTGCGGCGGGCGGTACCCGTACTTCTCGATGCACTCCTCGTAGAGCTCGCCCCCGGGGTAGGGCCGGAAGATCTGCGGCCCGATGATCGAGACCGTGGAGCTGAGCGAGCGCAGGCGCTCGATCAGCGCGAGCGTCGCCATCAGGTCCTCGCGCCGCTCTCCCGGGGTCCCCATCATGAACGAGCAGGTCACGCCGATCCCGGCCTGCGTGATCTGCTCCACCGACTGCGGGATCTGCTCGACCCGGATGTCCTTCTTGAGCTTGTCGAGCACGACCTGCGCGCCGGATTCCGCGCCGATCGCCAGGCGGTAGAGGCCGATCCGCGCCAGACGCGCGAACAGCACGGCGTCGGCGGTCCCGCGGGCGATCGCGTCGGCGCGGATGTTCGTGAACCAGCGGAACGCCAGGCCGCGGCGCTCGACCTCGTCGGCGAAGGCCTCGACGTGCGCGCGGCTGACGAAGAAGTTCTCGTCGATGAAGTCGAAGTAGTCTACGCTGTGCTCCCGCATCAGGCGCTCGATCTCGTCGACGATCCGCCGGGGGGACTTGCGCCGGTACGCGCCGAAGAAGAGCCTGCGGTTCGAGTTGATGCAGAACGCGCAGCGATAGGGGCAGCCGAAGCCGGTGACGACGATGCCGAAGCGCACCGCGAGGGTCTCCTCGCCGCGCGAGACGATGCGGTCGCGGTAGCGGGGGTAGCGCACGAGGCCATAGTCGAGGTGCGGGAAGTCGTCGAGGGGGGGCGGCGGCCGCGGCCCGGTTCGCACGAGCGTGCCCGCGTCGAGGAAGCACAGCCCGCTGACCGTGCCCCAATCGGTGCCGTCGCGCAGCGCCTCGAGCAGGCCGAGCGTCGTGAGCTCCCCCTCGCCGGTGCAGACGCAGTCGGCGACGCCCTCGCGCAGCACCTCTTCGGGGAAGAGGGACGGGTGGATCCCGCCCCAGACGATCGTGCTGTGGGGGCAGCGCTCGCGGATCGCGCGGGAGAGCTCGATCGCGTGCGGCACCTGGGTGGTCATGACCGAGAGCCCGAAGAGCAGGGGGCCGCGCGCGCCAGAGGCGGCCAGCGTCAGCGCCTCGAGCGGGTTTTCCTCGACGACCATGTCGAGGATCGTCGCGCCCCACCCGCGGGCGCGCAGCAGGCTCCCGATCGAGAGCAGCCCCGCGTAGAGGTACGGTGCCTCAGCCTGCGCCTTGGTGAAGGTGATCGAGCGCGGATTGATCAGCACACAGTCGTTCATCCCGGCTCCTCCCCTCCCGTCGTCGCCCGCATGTGCGGCAGCCCATGCTCTCAGCGCGTGGACGGCCCGTCAACCGCCGGTCACGCAGCACGACTTGACAGCGAGTCCGTCGGACGCAAGTATACGCCGGAATGGGACTGGTCACGGGGGGGCAGATCAACCGGCGGCTGCGCCGTGCCAACGAGCTGCTCGGCAGGGTTGAGGCGGCGCTCGGGCGCGACGACCGGTTCTCCCTCCCGGACGAGGTCACGATCGAGCCAACAAATCGCTGTAACAGCAAGTGCGCGATTTGCCTCCCCTACCGGCGCGACCCGTTGTCTCCCGCGCCCCCTTTGGGCAACATGTCGCGGGAGACGCTCGAGCGGCTCGCGCCCCTGCTGCGCCGTGCCCGCCGGGTGCTGCTCACCGGCAACGGGGAGCCCCTGTTGCACCCGCGCTATCTCGAGCTGGTCCGGTGGGTGAAGGCTAGGGTCCCTTATGTCTACCTGTACACCAACGGCACGCTGATCGACGACGCGCTGGCCGCGGGGCTCGTCGCGGCCCGGGTCGACCTGGTCTCGGTCTCACTCGGTGGGGCAACCCCGGCGACGTTCGAGAGGATCCGCGGGATTCCGATGGCGCCGGCACTCGCAGGAATCGATCGGCTTCTCCGGGCGCGCGCGGCGACCGGCGGCGCGCTTCCCGAGCTCGAGTTCACCACTGTTGCGCTCAACAGCGTGCTGCCGGAGCTGCCGGCCCTGGTGGACCTGGCTTGCGCGCGCGGCGTGCGACGCATCACGATGCCGCAGCTGCTCGTGCCGAGCCCCGGGCTGGAGGCCGAGAGTTTGTTTGTGAACCCGCAGGCCGGCGAACTGCTCGACCGGGGCCGGGAGTACGCCCGTGCTGCCGGCGTCGAGCTGCAGGTCTGGGACTGGCCGCCGCGCCCCGCGCGCTGCGCCGCCCCCGGCGGAAGCACGTTCGTGGCTTTCAACGGCGATGTGCTCTCCTGCGCCGCGGAGCGCCACGTGCTGGGCAACGTCACGGCGACGGACTCGCTGGCGATCTGGCACTCGCCCGGCTATCGTCGACTGCGTCGGCTGTTGCGCAGCGCGCCGGGGGAGATCTGTCCGGGGTGTCCGGCGTGGTCCGGCGACCCCGCGCACTTCCGTCGCGCCGTGGCGCACGACCGGCGGGCCGCGGGCTCGTTCGACCCTGCAGGGAATCCGCACCCGCCCACCGGAGCCGCGTGAGGCCAAGCGGGCGCCGCCCCGGGCCGCTGCTCTTTTTGATGGCGAACTTCCGCCCGGTGATCGGGGGGGCGGAGACTCAGGCCGAGGGGCTCGCCCGCGCGCTAGCCGCCGCCGGTCAGCCGGTGGAGATCCTGACGGCCGCCTTCCCGGGTGCGCCGCGGCGCGAGGAGTCCGACGGGGTGGTCGTGCACCGGGCACTGCATATCGTGCACCGGCGCTACCTCTGGGGCGCAAGCCACGCGCTGGGTGCCGCGGCGTTCCTCGCCGCGCACGGGCGGCGTTACCGTGCGCTCGTGGGCTTCAGTCTCCAGGCCTTCCACAACCCGGCCGCCGTCAGCTGGGGCGTCCGGCACCGCCGCCCGGTGCTGCTGCGCTGTGAGTGCAGCGGCGAGTTCGGCGACCTGACGGTGCTCGCCGCCATGCGCGCCGGCGGGTGGGTGCGTGCGGCAGTCGGCCGGGCGTCGGCGGTGATCGCGCTAACACCCGGGATGAGCGCCGAGCTCGCGGCGGCCGGGATTCCCGCCGGCTGCGTCGTCGTCGTCCCGAACGGGGTCGACCTGGACGCCTTTTCGCCCCCCGCGGCCGGCGCGCGGCGCGGTGGGGATCTGGTCTTCGTCGGGCGGCTCACGGATCAGAAGGGCGTCGTCGAGCTGCTCGAGGGATTCGAGCTGCTCGGGCGGTCACACGACGGCGCGCGGCTGCGGCTTCTGGGCGTCGGTCCGCTCGAAGCGTGGTTGCGGGAGCGGGCCGCGGCCGCGGGTCTCGTCGACCGGGTCAGCTTTGCCGGAGCCGTCCCGCGGGAGGCCGTCCGCGCGGCGTTGGCCGGGGCGGCGGTGGTCCTGCACCCCAGCCGCGGCGAGGGGTTGAGCTGCTCGCTGCTCGAAGCGATGGCCACGGGGTGCCCGATCGTCGCGTCGGACCTCCCCGCGAACCGTGAGTTGATCCGTGACGGCGAGGAGGGGCTCCTCGTGCCCGTGGGCGATCCCGGCGCGCTCGCGAACGCCGTCGGTCGGGTGCTCGAGGACGAGGATCTTGCCGCGCGCTTTGGCGCCGCGGCGCGCCGCAGGGCGGTGGACGAGTTCTCGCTCGACTCGGTGGCGCGCCGCTATCTCGGCATCATCAGCGGGATCGAAGAGCGTGGCATTTTGTGATGGCCGGCTGCTTCGTTGCGGCGTTGAGCGGATGATCTCCTCGCCGGCAAGAACCCGTGCCCGGCCGGGATCACGGCCATGAATTAGCCGGGCGGCGCAAGCCCCTCGTAGTTCACCAGGGAGAGGATCCCGAGCCAGACTGCCCCAAGTCCGAGCGCTGTCGCCGCGAGCAGCAGGCTCTGCGCCGTTGCCCCGCGACAGTGTGTCCTCGTACCAGGCGCCCCCTGTTCGGAGCGACGCGGCTCTCGCCAGCACCCTAGCCGCGCCGCCGCTGCGGAATGGCCTCGCTCAGCGCGAACAGTCGCCGTCGCGGCCACGACGACCGACGGCCCCGCCGGAGTGTCCCAGCGCAGCGAGCCCCAGAGCCCGATCGCCGACGGCCGCGCAGCCCAGCAGCGCGGCCGCGACGGCCATCGCCTCCGGCGAGCGGGCGAACCGCCGCGCGGCGGCGGCGGGGATGATCAGCAGTGCGGTGATCAGCAGCATGCCGACGACCTTCATCAGCAGCGCCACGACCACGGCGAGCAGCAGGACAAAGGCCGACTGGATCACATCGACGCGCACGCCCTCGACGCGGGCGAGATCCTCGTGGACGGTCATGGCGAGCAGCGGCTTCCAGAGGACGAACAGGGCGGCGAGCGCCGCACCGCCGCCGCCGTAGATCCAGAACAGGTCGCCGCGCGTGACGGCGAGGACGTCGCCGAAGAGGTACGACAGGAGGTCCAGGCGCAGCGTTTCGAGAAAGGCCACGGTCACGAGGCCCAGCGAGAGCGCGCCGTGGGAGAGGATGCCGAGGATCGCATCCCCGGGGAGCCGCCTGCGCCGCTGCAGGGCGAGCAGCAGCAGGGCGACCCCCGCGCAGACGGCGAGCACCCCGACGGCGGGATTGACGTGCAGCGCGAACCCCAGAGCCACGCCCAACAGGGAGGCGTGGGCCAGCGTGTCGCCGAAGTACGCCATCCGCCGCCAGATGACGAACGAGCCGAAGGGACCGGCCACGAGGGCCGCCCCGACGCCGGCAGCCAGCGCTCTCCAGAGGAAATCATCCACCGTGCCGCTCTCCGGTGCTGCAGGCCTCGCCGCTGTCGTGGCGGTGGGCATAGACGGCGAAACCCGGGAGGCTCGTCGGGAAGAGGCGCAGGTACGCCGGGTCGCTGGAAACGGCCAGCGGGGCCCCGGTGCAGCAGACCGTGCGATTGAGGCAGACGACGCGATCCGTGGAACTCATCACGAGATGCAGGTCGTGCGAGACCATCAGCACGCCGCAGCCGCATTCGTCGCGGATACCCGTAATGAGCGAAAAGAGTTCCTCCTGTCCCGCGAGGTCGACTCCCTGGCTCGGCTCGTCCAGAACGAGCAGTTCGGGATCCCGCAGCAGTGCGCGGGCCAGGAGCACGCGCTGCATCTCTCCGCCGGAGATCGCCTGGATCGGGGTGTTCAACGTCCGGGGGGCGCCGACCCGCGAGAGGGCCGTTTCGACGCGCCCCCCCGCGTCCGGAGCCGCCATCGAGAGAAATCGGCGTACGGTGAGCGGGAGCGCCGGGTCAACCGCGAGGCGCTGGGGCATGTAGCCGATTCGCAGCCCAGGCTCCAGCTGGATCTCGCCGTTTTCAGGCTGGAGGAGTCCCAACGCAACCCGCAGCAGGGTCGTCTTGCCGGCCCCGTTGGGCCCGATCAGGGTCACGATTTCCCCGGCGGCGACGGCAAGATCCACGCAGTCGAGGACTCGCGTTGCCCCGAGGTCGACCGTCACCCCGCGCAGAAGGAGCAACGGGCGGCAGGATTCCTTCGTCTGGGGCATGCCGCAGTGTATCATTCAGCGGATGCGCACGGCACCCGAAGCAGCACGCACCGCCCTGCAGCGGCCCGGTCCGGCGGCTGCCCTGGCGGTCGCGCTCCTTGTTGCGGCTCTCGGTACCGCACACGCCGGGCCTCGGGTGGTGGTGACCGTGAAACCTCTGCATTCGCTGGTCGCCGGCGTGATGGCAGGGGTCGGCGATCCCGATCTGATCATCCGCGGTGCCGGGTCTCCGCACACGTACAGTCTCAGGCCTTCGGAGGCGCGGCTTCTGGAGCGTGCGCAGGTCATCTTCTGGGTCGGCGAGTCGCTGGAGACGTTCATGGAAAAGCCCCTGGCGGTGCTGGGGTCGAGAGCGCATGTCGTGGAGGTGATGAAGGTGCCGGGGATCACGCTCCTGGCCGGGAGAGCGGGCGGTACCTGGGAAAGCCCTGCCGGTCATGAAGATGCGGTCCCCGGTCTCGACGCCCGGGAGACACCTGGGTACGCCGGGGAACATGAAGACGAGACGAACGACGGCCACCTGTGGCTCGACCCGGCCAACGCGCGGATCATCGCACGGAACGCGGCGCGCGTTCTGGGCCAGGTGGACCCGGAAAACCGCGGCCGCTACACGGCCAATGCCGCTGCGCTCGTCTCCCGCATCGACGCGCTCGATGCCGGGCTGAAAGCTGCTCTCGCCCCCGTGCGGGAGATTCCCTTCGTCGTCTTTCACGATGCCTATCAGTACTTCGAGAAGAGCTACGGATTGCGCGCAGTCGGTTCGGTCACGGTGAGCGCGGAGCGCAAGCCGGGGGCGAGGCGGGTGCAAGAGATTCGGGATACGATCAGGACTCTCGGGGCGCGCTGCGTTTTCAGCGAGCCTCAGTTCTCGTCGGCGATTCTCGGCACGCTCCTCGAGGGGACGAACGCCAAAACCGGCGCGCTCGATTCGCTCGGCGCCGGGTTGCCCGCCGGCCCGGAGGCCTATTTCACGCTGATGCGTTCACTCGGTGCCGCGGTCGCGGAGTGTCTTGGAGTGCGCTGACGAGAACCGCGGGCTGACCTTTTCCCCTGCGACAAGAAATTACGAAGGGGACCGCGCTGCATTCAGGCCGGCGGCCCCTGGCGAAAAACGGATCAATACCCGACAAAAATTCTTGACAAACAGCTTGCCTGCCAATGTAATGCCCACGGTATGGCGAATCCTGCGAACAAGCGCGCGGTTTCCTGTCTTCAGAACGGCCCCGCTTTCCGCGTTTTGGCCATGGTTGTCCTTATTCTGTCGCTCGGCATCGAAGTCCTCTCGTGCACGTTTGTGGAGTGCGTTACGGTCGCGCCGACAGAGCAATGCGGTGGCGCCTTCTCCCTTGAATCTCTCCAGGTCTGCGATGACCACGACACGATCGGCGTCCTGTTCGATGTACCCGTCAATCTCCCGGGGGCACCCTGCCTCCTGGCGTCGGTCGCACCGCGGCGCTACCTTCAGTATGCCGCTGCCTTTGCGCCTGATGGATTCCGCGGAACCATAGACCACCCCCCTCAACCAGGCTCCTGACTCCAGTCGCCTCGCAACTGGGGAGTGCGGTACTGCCTGTCCCTGATACACGAGGGCCGGTCCCGGTTCTCTCGCCAGATGATCGGACAACCGGCAGCGTGATGAATTTCTCGGAACGGGCAGATTGCCTGAAAAGGTCCGCCGCCACGGTTTGCGAAATATCGAGGAATGACCTGCCTGCCATGGGCTTCTCGTACGGAGGAACGGCGATGTATTACTGGGATTCGGCAAAGGGATCATGCGAACGAATTGCGCTGCGGGTGATCGCGGTGCGGTCTGTTGCCGGAGGCGAGAGGAAGAGTGCTGTGGCGCAGCGCCTCGGCATCACCCGACAGACCCTGGACGCCTGGGTGACCAGGCACCGGACGGGCGGCATGGAAGCGCTCGCCGCTCGGCCGCGGGGGCGGACGAAGACCAACGCCAGAGAGCGTGATCGCGGGTATGAGGCGATGGACAGCAAACGGACCGCGGAGGAGCAGGGGTGCAAAACATGAAGAGACGTTTCCCCGGCGGGGAGTAGGGATCCTCGCCTGCAGCCTCCGTCGCATGACAAAAGCATGACATGGACGCTTCATATTTCCCCCCGGTACGGCGTTCCACCGGCAGTCGGCTGCGGGACACCGCGTGGATGAAGCTCTGGAAGCGGGGGAAACGATGGTCCAGGAAACGTCAGCCGGGCAGCGCAAAAAAATCCTGTTGAGCGGGGTCTTCGGCCCCTTCGGCGTCGACGACGACTTCGGGCGGCGCGAGAACATCATGGAACTGTTCCACAACCAGGTCACCCGCGAGCAGGGGGCGGCCTCGTTCCGCTTCCATCACCGCTCGTTCGGGCTCTATTTCCTGGCCGAAAACGTGGACGCCGACGTGACCGTTCTGGATTTCCCGACGCGGGAGCGCTTCGAGCGCGAGCTGCGCAACGGGTACGACATCGTGGGGATCTCGTTCATCGCCCCGAATTTCGTCAAGGCCCGCGAGATGGCGCGCCTGGTGCGGCTGCACGCGCCGGGGGCCGTCGTGGTGCTCGGCGGCCACGGCGCGGCGATCGAGGGGGTGGAGCGGCTCATCGACTGCGACCACGTCATCCAGGGCGAGGGCGTCGCCTGGCTGCGGCGGTTTCTCGGACAGGACCCCGACGCGCCGATCGTTCACCCGGTGCTGCCGAGCACGGAGCGCCAGAGCATCATGGGCGTGCCGCTGCCCGGCGTCTGCTCGAGCCTGCTCGTGCCCGGCCTCGGGTGCGTCAACGGCTGCCGCTTCTGCAGCACCACCCACTTTTTCGGCAAGACCTACACGTCGTACCTGGCGACAGGGCGCGCGATCTTCGAGAATGCGGTGCGCATCGCCGACGAGCGCGGAACCGACTCCTTCTTCGTGATGGACGAGAACTTCCTCAAGGACACCCGCCGCGCCCGCGAACTGCTCGCCGAGATGGAGCGCGAGCAGCGCTTCTTCCGCTTCCAGATCTTCTCCTCGGCCGAGGCGATCCATGGCCTTCGGCCTCGACGACCTGGTGCGCCTCGGCGTGAACTTCGTCTGGATGGGGGTCGAGACCAAGAACCGGGAGGCGAACTTCACCAAGAACGCGGGGGTCGACCCGAAGTGGCTCGTGCGCGAACTGCGCGACCGCGGGATCAACGTGCTGGCCTCGGGGATCCTGTGCATGGAGCACCACACCCAGGAGAACATCCAGGAGGACATCGACCACCTGGTCGACCTGGAGGCGGACTTCACGCAGTTCATGCTGCTGACCCCGCTGCCGACGACCGCGCTCTACCAGGAGAAGAAGGCGAGCGGCGCGCTGCGCGAGGACCTGCCGTACGAGGAGTGGCACGGCCAGAAGATGCTCAACTACCGCCACCCGCACTTCCCCGGCGACGCGGCCGAGCGCTGGATCAGGCAGGCCTTCCGGCAGGAGTACGAGGAGAACTCCAGCTCGATCTACCGGGTCACGGACACGGCCTGCCGCGGCTACCGGTACCTCGCGGGTCTCGAGAAGCGGGACGCATGCCTCGAGGCGCGGCTGACCCAGGCCCGCGAGAGGGTCGAGGAGTACGCGCTGATCCTGCCGGCGATCGGGCGGAACGCGGTCAACGGCCTGGAGCGCGAGCGCGTCGCCGACCTCACCCGGCGCCTGGTCGAGACGATCGGCAGGCCCGGGCTGCGCGCACGGGCCGTCCAACTGGCGATCCGGGCGCTCGCGGCGCGGTGGCGCTGGCGGATCTGGATGGTTCGGGGACGCCATCCAGCCGGCGACGATCATGACCCGGTACCCGGCGGGGAGGGCGGCGGCGAGCTCTTGCGCGGATCGCCGAGTGCCCGCGGGTGCAAGCGCACGAGGCGCAGCAACTGCCCCAGGCGGCGGCGGTGGGAGTCAGGTAGCCCGCGGTGCCGCCCGTTACGGCCATGCTATTCGCACAGATTCAGGTCGCGGCAACTCTTTCCCCGGATGCAGTCGATGTAGCTGCCGCACCAGTCGCCTTCATCCCGGCACTCGCTGGTGCAGACCTCGTACGACCACCCGCACTGTTCCCAGATTCTGCAGGCTTCCTCGCAGCAACTCGTTGACTTGAACGGGCTCGTCGAACAACTCAATGCGAAGAGGCAGAGTACAGCAAGAGCGGAAAGCAGTACGTGTTTCATCGTCACCTCCATTGCGCGAGGGACAGAAACGACCGGCTGATGTTACTGCGAATATAGTCGTGCCGCCGTGTCCCGTCAAGCGTGGAACAGGTGCGAGTGCGCGCCATTGACAATTCTCAACCCCGCCGGGAGAATTGCTTGCCAGATGGAACCGCATTACCGGCTGGCGATCCTCGGCTCCTCCTGCAATCCTGTCTCCTGGCCCCTACCCGTCCGCCCCCCCTCTTCCCCCTTTGTCACAAGGACAGAGGGGGGAGCGCGTGCGAGTTCCATGACGACGGACTTCTGAGGCGCGGTATGCAGCGCGGGCAGTCGCACAAGATCGAGCGCATCCGCCAGAGCCTGAGCCTCGTCAAGCCGATCGTCACGCTTTCGGTCGGCGTGGTGCTGCCGGTGCTGCTCTCCACGGCGGTCGGCATCGTCGCGATCGTCGCCGGGGAGAGCTCGCTGACGCTGATCCTCGGGATCCTGGTGGTCTCCTTCACCGCGGCGGCCATCGGGGGGGCCGTGATCCTCTACGTGCTCCTGGGGCGGCGCGCCCGCCTCGCGCGGCTGCAGTCCGACCTGCTGGCCAACGTCACCCACGACCTGCGCACGCCGCTGGCCGCGATCCGGGTCTACGCGCAGACGCTGCAGACCGGTCTGCTGCAATCCGACCCGGTGCGCGCCGCGGACTGCCTGGGGATCATCGTCCGGGAGACCGAGTGGCTGGACGCCATGATCGACCGGGTAATCAGCTGGCGGGCGGCGTCGAAGGACCGGGGGCTCGTCGATCTGCGGTGCGGCTCGATCCGCTCAGTGGTGGAGGAGGCGGTGGCGCGTTTCCTGCGGATGGTCCCGCCGGACGAGGTGCAGATGAGCTGCTCGTTTGAGAGCACGAGCGCGGTCCGCCACGATCCCGGGGTCGCTCGAGCAGGCGCTCCTCAACCTGCTGGTCAACGCAGCCAAGTACTCGGCGGCGCCGAAGCGGATCGGCCTTCAGGTCAGGGACGAGGGGCCGTGGGTGGTCGTCAGCGTCGAGGACTCCGGGATCGGCATTCCCGCCGCCGAAGTCCGTCGGATCTTCGAGCCGTTCTACCGCGTGAAAAGTGCGGCCGCCGGGACCTCCGGCGCAGGACTGGGCCTGGCGATCGTGCACCACGCGGTCAAGGCTCACGGCGGGCACATCACGGTCGACACGAAGGAGGGTGTGGGCAGCCGGTTTTCGATTTTCCTGCCGGTGTGCGCGGCGGGGGAGGGGGGAGGGTGAGGCACGCGAAGCCCGGGTCCCCGACCGCTCCTGCAGTTCCAAGGGAGACCGTCCTCGTCGTCGAGGACGACCGGTCGCTGCGCGAAGCGCTCGCGATGAACTTCGAGCTGCGCGGGTACCGGGTGCTGGCCGCCGCGGACGGAGAGGCCGGGGTGCGACTCGCATTCGACGAGCGTCCGGACCTGATCGTGCTGGACCTGATGCTCCCCGGGCTCGACGGCTTCGAGATCCTGGAACAGCTGCGCGAGAAGGAGATCGATGTCCCGGTCCTGATCCTTTCGGCCCGGGGGCAGGTGTCGGACAAGGTGAACGGCTTCCGGCTCGGCGCGGACGACTACGTCACGAAACCGTTCCAGCTCCCGGAGCTGGTCGCCCGGGTCGAACGGATGTTGCGCCGCAGGAGCCGTCGTCTGGCAACGCAGGGTACGATCGCCTTCGGGGAGATCGCTCGTCGACCCCGCGGGCCGGACGGTGCAGCGGGCCGGCCGGGAGGTGACGCTCCTCGCCAAGGAGTACGACCTGCTCTTCCTGCTGGCCAGCAACCCGGGGCACCCCTTCAGCCGCGAGACCATCCTCGATCGCGTCTGGGGCTGGGGCTTCGACGGCACCACCCGCACCGTCGACAACTACATCCTCGCGCTGCGCCAGAAGCTCGAGGCCGACCCGGCGCGGCCCCGCCACATCAAGACGGTGCGCCAGGTCGGCTACCGGCTCGACCCGTGACGGTGCCCTTGCGGCTCCGCCGCGATAGTTGCCCCAGAAGACGAGCTGCAGTATGCTACGATAATAGAATTATGTAACACTAATTCTGTATTGTCGTATAATTCCATAACACGATAATGCGGGAGGGACCACAATGCACATGGCGGACGCGTTACTCTCCCCCGCGGTCGGCGGTGGCATGTGGGCCGCCACGGGCGCGACCCTGGCCTATTGCGCCAGGAAGGTGACCCGGGAGTCGGACGACCGGAAGGTCCCCCTCATGGGCGTGCTCGGCGCCTTCATCTTCGCGGCGCAGATGATCAACTTCACCATCCCGGGGACCGGTTCCTCCGGCCATCTCGGCGGAGGAATGATTCTCACCGTCCTGCTGGGTCCCTACGCGGCATTCCTCGTGACTGCGTCGGTCCTCACCGTCCAGGCGTTGTTCTTCGCCGACGGGGGGCTGCTCGCGCTCGGGTGTAACATCTTCAACCTCGGGTTCTTCCCGGCGTTCATTGCCTACCCGTTCATGTTCAAGCCGCTGCTCGGCGATCAGCCGACCGCCGGGCGCCTCACGCTGGCATCGATCGTCGCGGCGATCGTCGGCTTGCAGCTCGGCGCCTTCGGCGTCGTGATGGAAACAGTCTTCTCAGGCATCTCCGAGCTTCCCTTCGCCACGTTCGTCCTGATGATGCAGCCGATCCACCTGGCGATCGGCGTCGTTGAGGGGCTCGTGACCGCCGCCGTCCTCTCCTTCGTCTGGAAAGCACGGCCCGAAGTGCTGGAGATGGCGGCTCTCCAGCCAGCCGATCGGGCAGATCCCGATGCGGAAGGTTCTCGCCGGGTTGGGGATCGCGGCCGTGATCACCGGCGGTCTCCTCTCCTGGGTCGCCTCCACCAAGCCCGACGGGCTCGAGTGGTCGATGTTCAAGGTCAGCGGCAAGGAGGAGCTGGAGGGCAGCACCGGCGTCCACCACACGCTGGGCGCCCTGCGGGAGAAGACGGCCTTCCTCCCGGATTACGGCTTCAAGAAACCGGCACACAAGGCCGCCGCCGAGGCGGTGGCGCCGGCGTGGCCCACGCCGGACGCAGGCACGTCTGTCGCCGGGATCGTCGGCGGAATCCTGACGCTCCTGGTCGCGGTGACGATCGGCTTGCTTCTCAAGAAGCGCGCAACGCCGCGCGGCGCAGGGGTCTAGGTCCAAACCCGGGCGGGGGGAGCTGTGCTACGCTGCCCCGGGGAGGAGTGCTCATGTCGAACGTTCAAAACTCGCTGCTCGATCTGGGGGCGTTGGACCAGCTGGCGCGGATCGACAGCCCGGCCCACCGTCTCGACCCGCGAGCCAAGATCGTCACGGCCCTGGCCTTGATCGTCGCGGCCGTCTCCTTCGAGCGGCACCAGATATCGGCCCTGCTGCCCCTGCTCTTCTTTCCGGTCGCCCTCGGCGCCCTCGGCCACATCCCCGCGGGCGCCATCCTCCGCAAGCTGATGTTGGCACTTCCCTTCGTTCTCTTCGTGGGGATCTTCAACCCCCTGCTCGACCGGGAAACGGCGCTGCGACTCGGCGGCATCGGTATCAGCGGCGGCTGGCTGTCTTTTCTCTCGATCATGCTGCGTTCCGCGCTGACCCTGGGGACGGCCCTCGTGCTCCTTGCCGTCACCGGCATCCCGGCCATCGGCGCCGGGCTGGAGCGTCTCGGCGCCCCGCGGGTCTTCGTGGTCCAGTTGCTCTTTCTGTACCGCTATCTCTTCGTGCTTGGCGAAGAGGCCCTGCGGATGAGCCGGGCCCGCGCCCAGCGCTCGTTCGACGGGCGGGGGATGGGCTGGAAGGCGACCGCCTCGCTGCTGGGGAACCTGATGGTGCGGACCCTGGACCGGGCGGAGCGGATCTACACCGCGATGAAGTCCCGGGGCTTCAACGGAGAAGTGCGGCTGCGCCGGTCGCTGCGCTTCACGACGACGGACCTGGCTTTCACCGCCGGGTGGAGCGCTTTCTTCGTCGTCGCCCGGATCTGGAACCTGCCGCGTCTGCTCGGGGAGATTGTCGCCGGAGCCGCCCGATGAGCCACCACATCGTCGAGGTGGCGGACCTGCGCTACGACTATCCCGACGGGACCGCTGCGCTGCAGGGCGTCACCTTCCGCATCGTGCACGGCGAATCGGTCGCGATCGTCGGGGCGAACGGCGCGGGCAAGTCCACGCTGCTGCTGCACCTGAACGGAACGATCCAGCCGACCGCGGGGACGGTCCGGGTCGGCGATTTCCCGATCACCAAGGCCACGCTCAACGAGGTGCGGCGCACCGTGGGGATGATCTTCCAGAACCCGGACGACCAGCTCTTCATGCCGACCGCCGGGGACGATGTGGCTTTCGGGCCGCTCAACCTGGGGCTGCCGCCGGAAGAGGTCGACGTCCGGGTCGACGCGGCGCTCGCGCAGGTGGGCGCCTTGCACCTGCGCGAGCGCCCCCCCTACCGGCTCTCCGGAGGCGAGAAACGCGCGGTGGCCATCGCCACGGTCCTGGCGATGCACCCCTCGATCCTCGTCATGGACGAGCCGAGCTCCAACCTGGATCCGCGCGCCCGGCGCATGCTGATCAATCAGCTGAGGTCCTTCCAGCACACCAAGATCATCGCGACGCACGACCTGGACCTCGTGCTCGACCTCTGTCCGCGTACGATCATCGTCCTTCAGGGGAAAGTCGCCGCCGACGGCCCGACCAGCGAGGTCTTCAGCGATCTGCCGCTGCTCGAGCGCTGCAACCTCGAGCAGCCGCTGAGCTGGCGCGGGCGGGGCCGCTGAAGACACCGCGGCGAACGGAGGTATCCGACTGTCGATTCTCGACGAACCGGGGAGAACTTCGAAGGGGTGATATCGGCTATTACCACGCTTCGGCGCCGATCTCCCGAATATTCATCGCGATATCGCAACAACTCGCCGTAGATCCCGCACGGCTCGTGACATGCGGGGCATTTCTTGACAAATGCGCTTGGCTACATTACTAGTAAGAACATATGGATTGTCGGAAAGCGGTTGCGATCGTTCTCTTGGTGTTCATAGCGCTGGAAATCCTGCCCGGCGTGTGCCTGGACGCTCCGCCGCTGGCCACCGGCGTGCAGGGGAGTTTCTCCTGTAGCATTGAACCGCTGCAGGTATGCGACCGCGGCGACCCTTTGCTTGGCTCCCTGGCGAACATTCCTGTTCTCGTCCCCGGGGCTCCCGTCCTCCACCCCTCCCCGGAGATCAGCTATCTGGTCCCTGACGGCGCATCCTTCGCGCTCGACGGCTTCCGCCCGTCCATAGACCACCCGCCGCAACTCTCCGCGTAGCTCCGATCGCCCCGCGATTGGGGAGCGCGGCACCCCAGGCCTGACGGCCCGGGGTGCCACATCCGGCCCGAGATTTCGATCTACGGCCGGTTTCCGGCACGGCCGCAGTGCATGCCGTCCGGTATTTCCTCTCCAGAAGTCCGCGGAGCAGGCCCGGGGATTCTCTCCCCGACAACCAAAGGGGCTTTCCAAGCGGAGGAATGGCTATGGAGTATTGGGATCAGACAATGGGTCCGCGCGAACGGGTAGCACTGCGCGCGAGTGCTGTCCAGGCGGTGAGCCGGGGCGAAAAGAAGCGTCATGTGGCGCAGCGCTTCGGTATCACGCGGCAGACGCTGCACAACTGGGTGGCCAGGCACCGCAGCGGTGGAACGGCGGCGCTCGCCGCAAGGCCGCGGGGCAGATCGCGCCGCCAGGTGCTGGAACCATGGCAGGAGGCGCAGATCGCCGGCGCCATCAGGATGCTGCCCCCCTGGACGGTGAACCCGCGCTACACCCGCTGGACGAAAAAAGCGATCGCCGAGTATGTCGAGCTGAGTTTCGGTGTGGCCTTCAACGCCTGGCAGGTGGACAGCCACCTGCGGCGGTGGGGCTTCGAATCGCACAAGCAGGTGCGCCGGGCGTTCATGAACGTTCAGGACCGGGTCGGCGCACCAAGTTGGTCTCTTCAGGCGCCTGCCGAAGCGACCGTCTGACAACAAACGCGAATCAGGAAAGGGGGCGAGAGCCAACCCGCGACTCTGACTGATGCAGCATGCACGAGGCGAAGTGACAGCAACCAACCAATGGAGGAGCAGTGACATGAAATGCGATGAGACGTGCACCCGCCGGTCTTTCCTGCGCAGCAGCGGCATCGTCGCCGCCACGGCCGGCATCACGCTGGCCGCCTCGGGGCTGCCGAAGTTCGCGACACCGGCCGCGGCCAAGGACGGCCCGACCGAGAAGTGGCCGTGGCCGTACGAGAAGCTCGACCCGACCGTGACCGCCGAGATCGCGTACACCGAGTGGTACCGCGCGTACTGCGGCGTAGCGGTCATCAACAGCATCTTCAGCCAGCTGCGCGAGAAGGTCGGCGAACCCTACACGTCCTTCCCGGTCGACGCGTTCCTCTTCCTCGAGGGCGGGATCTCGGGCTGGGGAACGATCTGCGGCTCGAACGCCGGCGCGAACGTCGTGACGAACGCCATCCTCGGTCCGCGGATCGCGGGCAGCGAGACGGGGATGCTGATGGGCAGCGAGATCATGCAGTGGTACTCCGACGCGAAGATGCCGGTCTTCCTGCCGAAGGAGCCGAAGATCAAGGACGAACTGATCCCCAAGACCGTCGCCGGTTCGCCGCTCTGCCACATCTCCGTCGGCCGCTGGATGGCCGAGGCCGACAAGCCGTTGGGCAGCGCCGAGCGCAAGGACCGCTGCGCCCGCGTCGCGGCCAGCGTCGCCTACCGCACCGTCGAGCTGCTCAACGCCTGGAAGGACGGCACGTACGTGACGACGGGGGCGATCCCGGCGAAAAAGTACGCGATCCCGGCCCAGCCCAACTGCACCGACTGCCACGGCAAGAACGTCCCGACGCCGCCGGTGGCCGCTGCAGCCAAGTAGGCTGAATGTTCGCACAGGGGCGGGGAGTTGACGCTTCCCGCCCCTTATTCGGCGGCGTCAGTCAGCGGGTTCAGCAGTTGTGCCGCGCCCGGTGACCTTGCTGCCAAACCCTATTGATGAGGAGATGACCTTGCGCTTGATCAAGACTTTGCCGCTGATCGTCGTCGGAATCCTTGCCCTCGCCGTCCCGTCGGCCCTCGCCGCCGGGGAGTGCTGCACGAGGGGCAGCCTGGCCGTCGCCGGGATGCCCGAGAGCACGTGGAGCCTGGACCTCTTGTACGACTACAGTTCGATGAAGACCATTCTCGACGGCACGACGGAGGTCACTCCGGACGAGGTGCTCGACGACAAGCTGATGCACGGCGCGATGAAGTACTCGGTCCCCACGAAGATGGTCATGCAGAAGTACGTCCTGGCCGCGCAGTACAAACCGGCCGATTCCTGGCGGGTCACGGCGACGCTGCCCTATCTGGTGAACGACATGGACATGCGGATGGCGATGCAGAGCGGCGCTGGGATGCCCATGAAGTCCAACACGACCATGGATACCGTCCAGGGACTCGGCGACGCGACTCTCGGGGCGCTCTACACGCTCGTCGCTCCCGCAAAGGGCGCCGCGGGCTGGGACATGGCTTTGGGGCTCGGGTTGAAACTGCCGACGGGGAAAAACGACGTGAACACACGCCGGCACCGAAAAAATGGTCCACGCCATGATGCAGCCCGGTTCCGGCTCCTGGGACCCGATCTTCATGATCCAGGGCGGCCGCGACGCGGGGAAGTTCTCGCTGCGCCTCAACGGCATCTACCACCTGGCGACCACCGGCGACGAGGGGTACGAATACGGCGACATGATCAGCGCCGATGCCGTTGCGCGCTACCACGTCGCGAGCGCCCCTGCGCATCGGGCTCGGCCTGAACTTCCTGAACACCGGCAAGGACACCGACCACGACGGCAATTACTCGAGCCCGACGTCGATGGTCGACAACACCGACAACACCGGGCTCACCGCCTTTTACCTGACGCCGGAAGTCCAGTTCGCCATTCCCGGCACCGGCGGCAGCTTCTCGCTCGCCTACCAGCAGCCGATCTACCAGAAGGTCAACGGCATCCAGCAGGTGATGGACTGGCGCGTCCTCGCGTCGTTGGGGTGGGCGTTCTGACCGGTTACTGAAAAACCCTGAGGGGAGTTAATGCGAGGAGCCCCGCGGCGAAGCAATCTGATACAAACAAGCTGTTTGAGCGTAACAGATCGCTTCGCTGCGGACGCAATGACGTCTGAGGGGTGCTTTCAGTACCACTGCCGGTGAAAGGTGACCGGCATTGTTCCCCGGCTGTGTGCCCGTTCTGATAAGCGACAACTTCCGCGCCGATGAGTGCAGTACTATTGAACGGGGACGGAGTCGCGAGAACCGGAGAACATATGCTCGACGAACGCGCGGTACGGTGCCGGGAGCGTGCGCCGCCCGTGCGTGATCAGGTGGAAGGAGCGGCGCATGCGCACACCCTTGAGCGGCACCTCCCTCAGCAGGCCGCCGGCCAGCTCGGTCTCGACGGCGCGGCGCGAGACCACCGACCACCCGAGACCCGCCTGGACACCGTGTTTTACGGCCTCCGTCGTGCCGAGAATCGCCGCTACCCGGAGTTTTTCAAGATCGAGTCCCGCCGTCTGAAGAATGCGCTCCGCCTCCCGACGCGTCCCCGAGCCCTCCTCCCGCACGACCACGGGGCACTCGATCAATTGCTTCAGGGTTATCGGTCGCTCCCCCGCGCCCGGTCGGTCGATGACGATCAGGTCGTCCTCCATCAGCGGGCGGTACTGCAGGTGCCCGAGGCCGATTTTCGAGCCGACGACGCCGAGCAGCAGTTCGTGCGCCGCCACCGCCGCCGCGATTTCGTGCGAGTCGCCGACGCGCACTTCGAAACTCGACCGCGATTCCTGATTCTCTCGCGGGTCGCTGGCTGGAGCTCAGCAACACCCTCCGCCCCGCGTCGCCCCGGGAGGATCTCGCTGAGCCACTCGACGATCATCCCGGCCGCGCAGCCGACGCCGGCATCGACGCGGATCGCCCCGGCCGGGCAGTTCGTCCTGCAGGCGCCGCACTCCATGCAGCGGTCAAGGTCCACGACTTCCGCCTTGTCGCCGCGCAGCGCAAACACCTGGTGCGGGCAGACTTCCTCGCACATGCCGCACCCGATGCAGGCCTCCCGGTCCAGCTCGAGCGTCGCGACATCCGGCAGGTACGAAAAACCTTTCATCGGCTCTTCCCGCTCAGCGCAGGGCCGCGACGACCCAGCAGCCGATGCCGGCAATCAAGCCGCAGGCCATCACCGGCATCGAAAGGCGCATCTCCCGCTTCACCCCGGAGCGCGAGGTGTAGGGCGTGCTGCCCGTGAAGTTCAGGGCGAGGAAGGAGCTGAGCGCGGTCATGAGCAGCACGGCTGCGCGGCCGCCCAACCCCGCCACCCGGTCACGGCCAGGAAGAGCAGGGAACACAGCACCCCGACAACCGCGCCCTTCACGGCAAAACTGCGTGTCGGCAGCCAGGGGAGCGCCAGCGGGGTGACGATCGTACCCGCCGCCACGGCCCCGAAGTAGGCCAGAACCGCCGGGATCGCGGCGGCGGGAGCAACGTGTCCGTCCCGCCAACCCGCGGCGAACGCCAGCAGGGGAACGATCCAGACCGAGCCCTTCAGGGCGATCACCAGTTCGACCGGAATCAGCACCAGGCGTTCGCGCAAGGTGAAGGTCAACTCGCGCATCTTCGGCGTTGCCTCATGCCGCCGTCGAGATAGCGGGTGATGTCCGCAGCGCTGACCGCGGCAAAGTTCACCGAAAACCCGGTGCGTGCGCGGACTTCAAAGGCCGAAACCCCCGGGGCCCCGAGCAACGGCAGGATCAGCACCCGGTGTTCCACCACCTGCGCCAGTCGGGAAGCCTCGATCCTGGCGACGAGTTCCTCGCTCCCGAACGAGCCCTTGCCGGCCGCGCACCAGACGTTGATGCCGTAGGTCTCCAGCACGAGCAGCCAGGGGTTGCGCCCGGCCAGCGCGCGGCGCACGAGATCGTAGCTCATCTTGTAGTTCGCGGTGACCAGAACCGGGTCGACGGGGGTCGGACGAGCCGACCGCATAGAGCCCCGGGGGGACCAGGTAGGACATGCGGCCGATTCCCCACCGCGCTTTCCAGGCCCCGAATCGATCGGCTGGTCCGAGTGCCGGGGAGATCACCGGCACCCTGCCCGCGGGCGTCTCCAGCCAGCGCTGGAACCCTGCGACCTTCTCGTCGATGCCCCCGCTGACCGCGGGGGTCTTCGGTCCTCAGCAGGGTTCTTTGCCGACGGACGTCCCGCACAGGGGGGACTGTGCCATCAGCGGGATCGGCTCCATCAGCGCTGCCGTCCCGTAGGCCCGAAAAAGTCCGGCCCCGTGGGGACGGGGCCTTTCCGCCAACCGTTCAATCCGTTGCGAGTCGTTTACTTCGCCTGGTGCAGCTGCATCCCGCACTTGCAGGGGCCGGGTTTGTCGGAGAGCGTGTTGCAGCCGCAGGAACCGCCGCAGTTGCAGAAGTAAAGACCGGTGCCCTCGAGGTTGATCCTCTTGATCGGCTTGCCGCAACCGCACTTGGTGTGGTCCTTCGGGTCGATCTTGCAGGTGCAGGTCGGGCCGCAGGTGCAGGCCAGCGCGGTGTTGCCCTCGGTGAAGACCACGTGGCCGCCGGCCATCTCCTTGCCGCAGGAGCACTTGCCCGGTTTCGTGGACACGCTGTTGCATTTGCACTCCGGGCCGCAGTCGCACCAATAGATGACGGAGGAACCCTGGGACGTACCCTCCATGGATCCGGGTCCTTGCTTCGCACCCTCCTGCACGCCGCCCGTGCTGGCGCAGGCACCGAGGACGAACGCGGCGGCGACGAGAACGAGTGCTGCTGCGAGTTTCTTCATGATGCTCCCTCCCTGACGGGTTTCGATGATTTGTCGGGCCAAGCCGACCTGACGTGGCAAATCTAAGGCGCAAGCCCGGGCGAGTCAAGGGCTCCGTGCGCCACGGTACTCTCACCGGACGGGCCTTTTCGGCGGCCTGCTACCCGAACGAACAGACGTACTCGGCGATGCCGCTTTCGACCTCGATGTCGAAGGCGGAGTTGGCCGCGACCGGGAACGAGGTGCCCGCGACGTACGGTTTCCACGAGTTTTCGCCCTTGAGACGCACGCGGCAGGCGCCGGCGACGATCGCCATCACCTCGGCGGCGTTGGTGGTGAAGTTGAACGAGCCGGGGTAGATCAGGCCGATGGTCTTCTTCGAGCCGTCAGCGAAGAACACCGTGTGGCTGACGACCTTCCCGTCGAAATAGACATTGGCCTTGGTGACGACGGAGACGCCGTCGAACTTCTCGGGTGTCTTGGACATGATGGTGTGCTCTCCCCTGCGGTGAGTGTTATTTCTTCCGGTCCAGGTTCAAAAATTCCGCGATGGCCGTTGCCGACGCCGGCAGGTCAACCGGCCGGTTCTGCAGCTCCCTTTTCGGCTCGATCTCGTACTCGGCGGGCAGGCTCCCTTCGAAGTATTTCTGCTGGAAGTCCGCGAACTTGAGCTGGTGCGCGGTGGAGTCGACGACGACCCGCATCCCCGGCTCGATCACCTTCGCCCGCAGCGCCGCGCTCAGCCCGGCGACCCCCTCGCCGCCCTGCGTGCAGATCACGTGGCCGTGGCGGTTGGCGGTGAGCATCGCGTCCATGATTTCCTGCTCGGTGACCTCGACCACGGCAAAGCGCTCCCGGAAGTGCTCCTCGACGAGGCGCCGCACCTTCGGGAAGGAGACCGGATTGCCGATCATCGCCGCCTGGGCGACGCTCGAGGTCACGCTCACCGGCGCGTAGGAGCCGCGCTGCCTCCAGAGGTAGACGGGGTTCGCGTGGCGGCTCTGCACCCCGACGAGCAGCGGCAACTGCTTGATCATCCCGAGGCGCAGCAGATCGAGGAACCCTTCCATGACGGCGGTGACGTTGCCCGCGTTGCCGATCGGCACGAGCAGCGCGAGGTCCTCGGTGCGCCACCCGGCGTCCATCGCCACCTCGTAGGCGTAGGATTTCTGCCCGTTGATACGGACCGGGTTCTTGGAGTTGAGCAGGAAGACCTGGTAGTCGCGCGAGAGCTCCTCGACGATGCGCATGCAGTCGTCGAAGACGCCCGGGACCTGGATCACGGTGGCCCCGCTGCCGAGCGGCTGCGAGAGCTGCTGGGGCGTCACCTTGCCGGCCGGGAGCAGCACGACGGATTTGACCGTCCCCTTGGGAAGGTAGGCGAGATACAGCGCGGCGGCGGCCGACGTGTCGCCGGTGGAGGCGCAGATGCCGAGAACATTGCTCGCGCCCCAGTGTTTGATGGCGTGGTTGAGGTACGAGATTGCCGAGGCCATGCCGCGGTCTTTGAAGGAGGCCGAGGGGTTGAGCCCGTCGTACTTGATGAAGAAGGGCGCGCCGACCGCCGTCGCAAGGTCCGCGTTGGCCGGGATCACCGGCGTGTGCCCCTCGCCGAGCCAGATGACGTCCTCGGGCGGCACGCAGGGGAGGATCAATTCGTGGAACCGGAAGATCCCTTTCAAAGACGCGGGCGAGGCTGCCAGAGCCCGATAGGCAAAGAGCCGCTGCCAGAAGTCGCCGCTCTTGCCCTTGAGCGTGTCGAAGGCGAGATCGCGCAGCGAGAGCAGGCCGCCGCAGGCCGGGCAGGTGTAGGCGAAGCGCTCGATCGGGTGGCGCGCGTCGCACGAGACGCATTCGTAGACCACCTCGCCCCGGTAGGTGGGGACAATGGCGTCGCGGATATCAGCGGGAAAATCGATCATGAAAGGCCCCTCCTTGCTCCTCCGGGCGAGATTACCACGAAACGAGAAGGTCCCGGAGAGACGATCATCGCTGCCCCGGGCCGCTGTCCCTCCTCGGGGAGCGCGCCGAGGTAGGGGAGATTGCGGTAACTCTCGCGGTGGTCGAGGCCGTAGCCGACGAGGAAGCGGTCCGGGACTTCGAAGCCGGTGTAGCGGATCGGCAGATTCGCGAGCCGCCGCACGCGCCGGTCGAGCAGGGTGCAGACGGCGAGGCCGGCCGGTTCGCGCGCCTGGAGATTGCGCACGAGATAGCCGAGGGTCAGTCCGGTGTCGACGATGTCCTCGACGAACAGGACCTCGCGGCCGGTGATCGCCAGGTCCAGGTCTTTCTCGATTCGCACCACCCCGCCGCGCTTGCCGGCGCCGTAGCGCGTGATCGCCATGAAGTCGAGGTTGACCGGGACGGTGATGGCGCGCGCCAGGTCGGCGAGAAAGATAAAGGAGCCTTTGAGCACCGAGACGAGGATGGGGGTGCGTCCGGCGTAGTCGCGCGAGATCTCGGCGCCAAGTTCGCGCACCCGTCGTTGAAGATCGACCTCGCTGATCACCACTGAAATATTTTTATCCATGGCGTCTCCGGGGTGGTGCAATTTCCACGAAAGGTATTATATTGGAATCAGGCCCCGAGAGGTTGGAACGGAGGCGCCTGAGAGGGAACGGGAAGAAGGCTGGCTCCAGAGCTCGAAACAGAGCCTGCGCCAGAAACCAAACGACCGTTAGGAGATTCCCTCTGGAGCGCAAAGTGCAAAGTCCGATCACTCGGGGCCGTAATTTTTGCCCGGCCTATTCCAAGCCGAACTTCTGCGCCAGCTTCTTGAAGTCCCGACCGTAGAAAATGAGCAGTTTCCTGTCGGGGTACAGTTCCCTGAAAAGTCGGACCTTGCGGTTTTTCTTTGTGACGAGCGATTGCTTCATCGTGGTCAACTCGAGGAACGTGTCCAACTCGGTGAGATAGAAATCCGGGGAGAAGCTCGACTTGACCCGACCGTCGGGCCACCACTCGATGGGGAAGGTCTCCGGCTCGTACTTCCAGGGGATGCGGTAGAAATCGAGCACCTGAGCGAATTCGGCCTCGCTCTCGTTGGCGAAGCGCGTCTGTGCCGGCGGCGTCGGCAGTGGGTCGAGGGGGATTTCCCGCGCCCCACGGGCGCGTGGCGCAGGCCCGAATCTCCTCGAAGCGCCCGGCTTTCGTGAGACCGATGGCCCCTGCAGCCTGTTCGATGAGCGCCGCCGCCGCCTCGACGCCGAGGGTGTCGACGCGCAGGGCGAGATCGTAGTGCTCGCCGCGGGACAGATCCTCGCCGAAGTGGCGTCGCACCAGCCGCCGCCGCTCCTGCTCCCGGCGCTGGAGGGCCGCGATGCTGTGCCGTGTCCCCTGCGCCGCGGCGGTCGCGAGGCGGAACTCGAGCGCGGCGGTCAGACGAACGTGGAGGGTGCCTGGGCAGCCGCCTGAAGAGGAACTGGCCGCCGAAACCGAGGAGGACGATGTTCTCGCGAAAGGCAAGGTGCCAGATGATTCCTTCGGAGGCGGCGCGGATGGCGTGCTCCTCCTCGTCCGGTTGCTCCGGTGCTCCGGCCGGTCCGGGGCCTGGCAAGACGGCCGATTGTTGCCAGCAGATCGTAACTGTAGAGCAACTCGCGCATGAGAGTCCGATCGAGCAGGCGGAAGCCCAGACGGCGAGCGGCCTCTGCGGCGACTTCTTCGCCGCGGCAGGCCTCGAGCCGCGAGACGGTTACGATGGCCATGGTGGACCAGGCGGCAGGCTTGGGCCCATCCGCGAACTATAGCGGTGAAATCGCCGGCCGCCAAGTCGTTCGGATCGCTCGCGAGGGTTGCGACCGGCGCGCCAGCAGGTAAAGTGCTCCTCATGGCAGCGCGTCAACGACTCCGCGACATGAAGGCGAAGGCCCCCGACAGCCGGTCGGTCTCCGAGATCGTCGGGGAACTGCGGAAAAACCTGCCGACCTCGGATTATCGCGAACAGAGCCTGAGGATTCACGGGCTCATCTGCGCCAAGTGCGCGCGCGAATTCGAGGCCAAGGACCGGCATCTGCTCACCGTGCACCACAAGGACGGCAACCACGCCAACAACCCGCCCAACGGCTCGAACTGGGAGAATCTCTGCGTCTATTGCCACGACGACGAGCACAGCCGCGGCGGTCTCGGCGAGTACTACCGCAAAGCCCGAGGATGAAGCCGAGCCGCGATTGAAAGAGATCACCAGCCTGCGCAACCCGGCCCTGCGGCGCTATCGCGACCTGCGCGATTCCGGGTCGCGGCGCGAGACCGGCCTCGCCGCCGCCGAGGGCTTCAACCTGCTGCGCGAGGCGCTGCTCTCCGAAACCGATCTTGTCCAGGTCTTTTTGAGCGAGCGCGCCCGGGGCCGGGCAGACTTCGAGGACATCGCGCCGCGTCTCGAGGCCGGCGAGGCTGCGGGGCACTGGGAGTGCTTCGCCGTCCCTGGCGAAGTGCTCGAGCGCACCGCGCACACCGAGAGCCCTCAGGGGGTGCTCGCGATCTTCCGGCCGCGCGTGTTCAGCCTCGCGGAGGCTCTCGGGGACGGTGGCCCGGTTCTGCTGCTCGACCGGATCTCCGACCCCGGCAATCTCGGGCTGATCCTGAGGACCGCCGAGGCCGCCGGCTGCGACGGGGTGGTTGTCGGTCCCGGGACGGTTGACCCGCTCAATCCGAAGTGCGTCCGGGCCAGCGCGGGGAGCATCTTCCGGCTGCCGGTCGCGCACGCCGAGATCGAGACGGCTGGCGCGGCCCTGGCGGCTGCCGGTGGTCGTCTCTTCGCAACATCGCCCCACGGCGGCGTCGTGTACACGGCGGCGGAGCTTTCCGGGCGTGTCGGCCTGCTCCTCGGCCAGGAGGGCGGGGGGCTCGCGCAGGGCCTGCTCGATCGTTTCGAGGGCTTGCGCATTCCGACCGGGCGGGTCGAGTCGCTCAACGTGGCGATGGCGGCCGGCGTGCTCCTCTACGAGGCGCGCCGGCAGCGGGCGGCCTGGCAAATAGCGCTTCTTTCCGGTGCCATGCCGGACGGCTGAATTCGCAGGTGGTTGTTTTTTTACGCTTTTGTGCTATTTTGCAGGATATCCACAAGGCTTTTGCGTCACAATCAGGAAGTATGGCCCTCGCGACGGGATTCATTGCTATCCGGCGCGTCGGGCCTTTCACAGAAGGAGGTTGCGTTATGGCGAAGGCAAAGAAGACGACAGCGACTCCCAAGACGGCTCCCGGGGCCAAGAAGGTCTCGGCCAGGAAGAAGGCACCCGCCGTCAGAGGCCGCGGCACCCGTCGCCAAGTCGGCGGCAGCCACCAAGGCCACGGCCGCCGCACTGCTCAAGAAGGCTCCCGAGGTCAAGGCGTTGAAGCCCGGCGGACTCGAGAAGAAGTACCTCAGGGAGGGTTCCGTCTGCAATGTGACGTTTGTGCTGCCGAAGGCCGCGGCCTCCGATGCCGGGTCGGTCTTCATCCTCGGCGAGTTCAACAACTGGTCCGCGGAAGAGCATCCGCTCCTGAAGCGCGAGGACGGGGATTTCGTGATCACCCTTGAACTCGCGGCCGGCCGCGCGTACCGCTTCCGGTACGTGATCGACGGCTGGAAGTTCGAGAACGACTGGTTTGCGGACCGCTACGAGCCCAATCCCTACGGCGGCGAAGACTCGGTAGTCGACGTCTGATTCCGCCGTGAGGAACGCGCCGGTCGGCAACCCCGGCAGGATCGTCGTTCGGGTCCCCAACTGGCTGGGTGATCTGATGATGGCGACGGGGGTTGTGCGCGCGATCCTCGAGCGCTGGCCGGCGGCGTCGGTCGATCTCGTCGTGCGCGCCGGCCACGAGGCGCTCCCGCTGCCGAGGCGCGGGCGGGTCATCCCGTTCGATCACCGTGCGATTTCCGCCGGGGCCTTCGGCAGCATCCCTGCGCACGACGGGGTATGACCGATTCTATGTCCTGCCGCCCAGCTTCTCGTCGGCGTGGATGGCCTGGCGCAGCGGGGTTCCCGAGCGTATCGGCTACCGCGGGCACTTCCGGGCCCCGCTCCTGCGTCCGGCGCTTGCTCACCGGGCGCCCGCGCGGAGCGTCCATCTCGTGCGCGAGTACCTCGACCTGATCGATCCGGCGCTCGAACTCGACTGCTATCCGCCCCGGCTCGACCTCCCCGGAGCCTGGGTTGCGGAGCAGCTGGCGCGGATCCGCCGCGAGCTGCCGGAGCGGTTCGTGGCGATCGCCCCCGGCGCGGTGTACGGTCCGGCCAAGGCCTGGCCGGCCGAGCGCTACCGGGAGCTGGCGCGCGGCCTGCGCGACCGGATCGGGGTGCCCGTGGTCCTGCTCGGCACCGGTGCGGAGCACGCGCTTGCCGAGCAGGTCCGCAACGGGGAGGAAGGCATCCTCAACTGGTGCGGCACAACCGATCTGCCGGGTCTCGCCGCGGTTCTCTCCCGCGCGGCGCTGCTGGTGAGCAACGACTCGGGTGCGATGCACGTCATGGCCGCGCTGCGCCGGCCGCAGGTGGCGATCTTCGGCTCGACCTCGCCGGCGTGGACCGGTCCGGTCAACGGGAAAGCCGCGGTGGTCGGGTGCAGCCTGCCGTGCGCGCCCTGCTTCGAGCGCACGTGCCGCCACGGGCACTACGACTGCCTGAAGCGGGTTTCCGCAGATGCGGTGCTGGAGGCGGCACTCGCGCTCCTCGACGCCGGCTCGAAGGCCATGCCTGTCTCCCGAGGCGTCTCCCCCTAACTGTCGCTGCCCGGGCGCTGTTGTCAACCGGGAAGCCCCGCCGTACACTGAAAACCATGGCCACCCTCTCTGTCTGCGTCATCACCCTCAACGAGGAGGACCGCATCGGCGACTGCCTGGCCTCGGTCGCCTTCGCCGACGAGATCCTGGTCGTCGACTCGGGGAGCACCGACCGCACCGTCGCGATCGCCCGCGAGCGCGGCGCCCGGGTCATCGTGCGCGACTGGCCGGGGTACGTCGCGCAGAAGAACTTCGCCCTCGAGCAGGCCACGACCGACTGGGTGCTGTGTCTCGACGCCGACGAGCGCGTCTCGCCGCGGCTCGCGGAGCAGATCCGGGGCGCGGTCGCCGCGGCCCCTGGTGCGATCGCCGGGTACCGCATGGCGCGCAAGACCTTCTACCTCGGCCGCTGGATCCTGCACGGGGGCTGGTACCCGGACTGGAAAGTGCGCCTGGTGCGTCGTGGGCGCGCGCGCTGGGGCGGAATCGACCCTCACGACCGGCTCGAGCCGGAGGGCCAGGTCGGCACGCTCGCCGGTGACCTCGAGCACCGCACGTACCGCGACATCAGGGATCATCTGCGCACGATCGATCGCTTCACGAGCGTGGCCGCCGGCGAACTGCACGCGCGCGGGCGGGGCGGGGCCCTCGCCGGCATGCTGCTCAACACCCCGGCGAAGTTCGTGAAGATGTATCTGCTCAAGACGGGGTTTCTCGATGGCCTGCCCGGGTTCATCGTTGCCGTGCTGGGGAGTTATTATGTGTTCCTGAAATACGCCAAGCTGTGGGAATTGCAACGGGCGAGGAGGTCCTGAGACGATGGGAACGGACAACCTGATATTCCTGGAAGTCATCGAGTGGTTCGACCAGACCGGCCGCGAACTGGTGCACCGCATCCCGGAGGGCGGTTCGGGGGAGATCAAGCTCGGCGCGCAGCTGACGGTGCGCGAGAGCCAGGCGGGCGTGATGTTTTACCAGGGCAAGGCCTTCGATGCGTTCGGCCCGGGGCGGCACACGCTGGTCACCGGCAACCTGCCCATCCTCACCAAGCTGCTCTCCGCCCCCTGGGGCATGAAGAGTCCGCTGCGCGCCGAGGTCTACTTCGTCAACCTCAAGGACTTCGCCAACCTCACCTGGGGAACGCGCGACCCGGTGGCGTTCAAGGACTCGAAGCTCGGGCTGATCCGGTTGCGGGCGCACGGCGTGTTCAACGTCAAGGTGGTGCAGCCGGTGCTGCTGATCAACAGCCTGGTCGGCACGCAGGGCGTCTTCACGACCGAGCAGATCGAGGAGTACCTGGCCCGCGTCATCGTTTCGCGCTTCAACGACCACCTTGGGGAGCACCTGGACTCGGTGATCGATCTGCCCGGCAGCTACGAGGAACTCTCGGCGGGGCTTTCGAAACGACTGGCCGAGGACTTCGCTCGCTACGGGCTGGCGCTCACGCAGCTGGTCATTGTCTCGGTGACCCCGCCCGCGGATGTCCAGAAGGCGATCGACGACAAGAGCCGGCTCGGGGTTTTCGACGATCTGAACAAGCTGCTGCAGCTGAAAGCGGCGATGGCGGTCGAGAAGGTCGCCGAGCAGCAGGGCGCGGCGGGTGCCGGCGCCGGGATGGGACTCGGGCTGATGATGCCGGCGATGTTCGCGAGCGCTTTCGCCGGCGTCGGCGCCGCCGGCGCGAGCGCCCCGACAACGCCCTGTCCGTCGTGCGGCCACCCGGCTGCGGCGGATGCGCGTTTCTGCCCCAGCTGCGGCGGGCAACTCGTGGTCTTCCAGAAATGCGCCCGTTGCTCCGAAGACATCGCCCCGGGGGCGCGCTATTGCGCCCGCTGCGGCACGCCGTCGGGTGCGAGGCCCCAGGAGAAGAAATGCGCAAAGTGCGGGCTGGAGAACCTGCCCAGTTCCGTCTTCTGCAACCAGTGCGGCGAGAGGATGGCCTAGGCGGGGCGCGGTGTCCGGGGACGACCGCCCGATCCTCCGGCAGGTTGCGGTGTCGCTGGCGATTTCCGCCGCGCTGGTGGCCCTGCTCTATCGCTTCGCGGTGCACGCCGGCGCAGCCCCGGGCAGCGCCGGTCTCGTCGAGACGCTCCGCGGGATCGAGCCGCCGTTGGTGGGCGCGTATCTTGTTGCCCACGTCGCGATGGTCTACTTTCGCGCCGAGCGCTATCGCCTCCTGCTGCGCGGCTGCGGCGAGCCGCGGGTGCCCGGCCTGCTCCCCCTCGCCCTCGTGACCGTTGCCCGCAACATGTTCGTGGACCTGCTGCCGGCGCGGATCGGCGAACTCAGCTACGTGGCCCTGCTCAACCGGCGGTACAACGTTCGGGTGCTCTCCGGGGTCTCCTCGCTCGGCGTCGCGGTGTTCCTCGATTTCCTCGCGCTCTTGGCGGTCCTGGCCCTGCTCGTTGCAGCGCCGCTGGCCGGCGCGGGCGCTTTGGGGGGGCTGCCGGGAACGGCCGCGCTGCTGTCGGCCGTCGTCGTCCTTTTCGCCTGGGCGCTCTTCACGGGCGTGCGACTGGTCGCCCGCCTGGGCAATCGGCTGCCGCAGTCGCTGCGCGAAAGGCGCCCGGTGCGCCGGGCCTGCACGTTTCTCGAGGGCATCGCGGAGCAGATCGCAGCCATTCGCGGGTCGGGGGTGCTGCTGCCGTCGATCATGCTTTCCCTTGGCCTGCGTCTCTGCCAAGTACGCGGGGCTGTACGCGCTGTACCTCGCCGTGACCCGGTCGAACTTCGGGCAGTTCGCCCGCGCCCCCATCCGGGAGGTGGTCGCCGCGCTGATTGCCGGCGAGGGGACCGCAAGCCTGCCCGTCCCGAGTTTCATGAGTTTCGGCACCTACGAGACCGGAGGGCTGGCGACGTTTGTTGCGTTCGGGTTCCCCGCCGCGCAGGCGGTGCTGGTGCTGCTCGCCCTGCATCTGGTTTCGCAGGCGATCGATTACTCCCTCGGCGCCCTGGCCCTGATCGGCATCGCGCTCATTCGCCGGCGAGCCGGTCGCGGGGCCGGGCCGGCTCCGGCGGCTGGCTCGGCCTGCTCGCTCTGCTCGTCGCGCTGGCGGCAGTCTCGCTCGGCGTGCGCGCCTGGCGCCAGCGCGATCTCGCGCGGCAGGGTCTGCCGGCGCCGCCGGCGCCCGGTGCCGCCGCGGCGCCGGATCCCGGCCTGTCCGGGCGGCTCGAAGCGTTGCTCGGCGGACGTCGGGGGTTCATCGTCTGGAGCTCCAACCGTCACGGCACGCACGACATCCTGCGCATGGAGTTGCCCGGCGGTGCGATCACGCGGCTCACGACGAACCCTCACGCCGAGACGTATCCGAGGATCTCCCCCGATGGCCGAACGGTGGCCTTCTCGCGCTCCCAGATCCCCTGGGTCTCCCAACGCGACCCGGTGCCGTGGGATGCCTGGTCGATCGATGCGGCCGGCGGCGACGAACGGCGCATCGCACGGAGCGCAACCGGGCCGTTCTGGTCCGCACGACGGCGGGACCGTTTTCTTCCAGCGCAACGGCGGGGAGTTCGTCGAGCACCGGCTGGCCGACGGGGTCGAGCGCGTGCTCTTCCGCGCCGGTGTCGCGGCGGTTCCCGCCGGCGTTCAGCTCCAGTCCCCGGACTACGATGAAGCGTCGGGGCGGCTGGTCGCGACCCTGCGCGGGCCGGGGGGCCCGCGGATCACCGCGCTGTTCACCGTCGGCGGTCCGATGCGGCAACTCGGCGGCGCGGGCGACTGCCAGGTGGCCTGGTCGCGGGATCGCCGCAGCGTCTTCTTCGTCGGTCGCGGCGGCCGGCAGCAGCTTGCCCTCTACACGCTGGTTCCGGGCGGCCGGTCCGAGCTCTGGCTCGATCTGCCCGGCGATCTCAGTCACGAGTACTTTCCCCGGCAGTCCGCCGACGGCCGGTTCCTCGTCTTCGCCGCCAGCGCCGGCGGTCGGGAGCATGAGCACGACGCGGGGGACTACGAGCTGTTCCTCTGGCGCATCGGCGACCCGGCCGGGCTGGCGCTCCGGCTGACGCACCACACCGGCAACGACTCCTGGCCCGACCTCTACCTGTACCCGTAGCGGGCCGCCGGACATGGTCCGTCTGCGTCTCGCACCCGGACGTTGCATGCGGCCTGCCGTTCGACAGGTCCTTCAGCACCGGGACGCAGGGAGCGCCGGATGCTCCGAGCGGCGCAGCTGCTGTGGTACCGTGAAGCCGGAGGTGGCGTTGTGAAATCTGTGCTTGACCGCGGCGCCCTGTCCGTCGAGCACGAGTGCCCGCAGTGCGGGGGCGGCGTGCTCCTCGGCGAGGCCGACCGCCTGCTGGCCTGCCCGTTCTGCCGGGCGCGGCTGGCCCTCTGGCCGGGGGAGTTTTTCCGCTACTGGATTCCGCCGGCGGCCGCGGCCGGCGACGAAGTCCTTCTCGCACCGTACTGGCGCATCCGCGGCCTGGACTGCGCGTTGCGATCCTACGCGGTGCGCGAGCGCGTGCTGGACGCCACCTTCCCGGCGATCTCGGAGCGCTGCCTGCCGCGGACCCTCGGCCTGCGTCCGCAGGCGATGAAACTGCGGTTCGCCACCGCGAAGACCCCGGCCTTCTTCCTCGCGCCGGACCGCGCGTTCGGCGAGGCGCTTTCGGGGACCGCAGTGCTTTCGCGTCTCGCCGACGAGGCGATCGAGGGGGCGCCGCCGCTGCATCGCGAATTCATCGTCGAGCGGGCGAGCCTTGTCTACGCGCCGCTCGTCGTGCGCGGCGAGCGCATCATCGACGCCTTGCTGATGCGGGAGATCGCCGGGTGCGCCGGCCGGTCCGACGCGCTCCTGGAGCGGGTGGAGCGAAAAAAGCGCTGGGGGTTGAAATTCTTTGCGGCCCTCTGTCCCGAGTGCGGTCACGATCTGGACGGAGGGCCCCGCAGCGTCCTGCTCTTCTGCCGCAGCTGCCGGGCCGGCTGGCAGGGTTCAGGCGGCGGATTGCAGCGCGTGCCGTGCGATGCGCTTTCCGGCCCGCCGGGCTCCGTGCTGCTGCCGTTCTGGAGGCTGCGCGCCGCCCTCGGCGAATTCTCGTTGCACACCGGCGACGACCTGATCCGCTTTGCGAACATTTCCGCCGGCGTGCGCAAGGGTCCCGGCGACGCTCCTCTCTGGTTCTGGGTGCCGGCGTTCCCGATTGCGCCGGGGCCGTTCCTGCGCGTGGCCCGACAGCTCACGATCGCCCAGCTTGCGCTCGACGACGAGATCCCCGCGGGCGCCGATTGGGAACCGGTGTTGTCCGCGACGATTGAAGCCGCACATGCCTTCGGGGCGGTCAAGGTCTTGCTCGCGCAGATCGGTCAGCCGCGCAAGGAGGTCTTCCCGATGATTCCGGGGCTCGAGGCGACCCTCGTCGAGGCGCGTCTGGCGCTGCTGCCGTTTTCCGAGTCCGCCGGCGACTGGATACAGCCGCACACCGGCGCCGCGATCTCGCGCGCCACGCTGCGGCCGGGCCGATGAACAAGGAACGAGGGGGTTGGTGCGGATGGAGCCAGGTGAGGGGCAGGCACCGCTGACGACCCGCAACCCATCCGGCGCCCTGCTCGAGACCCTCGGGAAGCACTGGGGATTCGCGGCATTCCGGCCGCTTCAGCGCGAGGCGGTCGAGGCGGCGATCGCCGGGCGCGACGTGCTGCTGGTGCTGCCGACCGGCGGCGGCAAGAGCCTGTGCTACCAGTTGCCGGCGGTGTGCGGCCGGGCGCTCGTGCTCGTCGTCTCGCCGCTGATCGCCCTCATGGACGACCAGGTGGCCGGTGCGCAGGAGGCCGGGCTGCGCGCCGCCGCCCTGCACTCGAACCTCGAGCGAGGAGCGCCGTCGTCACGCCTTCGGGGCCGCGGTGCGCGGCGATCTGGAGATCCTCTATGTTTCGCCCGAGCGGCTCGCCGTCGGCGACCTGATCGACGTGCTCGGCCCGCGCCTCGGCCTGGTCGCCGTCGACGAGGCGCACTGCGTTTCGCACTGGGGCCACGACTTCCGGCCCGAGTACCGTCAGCTCGCCCCGCTCTTCGACCGCGTGCCCGCGGCGGCGCGCATGGCGCTCACCGCCACCGCCACCCCGCAGGTCCAGGAGGATATCTGCGCGCAGCTCGGTCTGCGTTCGCCGCTGCGGCTGGTCGGCCACCCGGACCGGCCGAACCTGGTGTACCGCGCACACCCGCGCGCGGAGGGGGCGCGCCAGATCCTCGACGTCGTGCGCCGCTACCCCGGGCAGGGCGGCATCGTCTACGCGCTCACGCGCAAAGACACCGAGCGCATCGCCGAGGCGCTGCGCAAGGCCGGCGTCGATGTCCGCCCGTATCACGCCGGGATGGACGCGGCCGACCGCGCCAAAGTCCAGGACGACTTCGTCAACGAGCGGCTGCAGGTGGTGGCGGCGACGATCGCCTTCGGCATGGGGATCGACCGCTCGAACGTGCGCTTCGTGGTCCACGCGCACCTGCCGCGCTCGCTCGAGCACTACCAGCAGGAATCGGGGCGCGCCGGGCGCGACGGACTGCCGGCCGAGTGCGTGCTGCTGGCGAGCGCCGGCGATCTCTTTCGCCACAGGCGGATGGCGCAGCTGGACGGCCCGCTGTCGCCGGCGCGCCGCGTCGCCCTCGACCGCCAGCTCGCGGACATCGGCCGTTTCGCGGTGGCGCCGGTCTGCCGGCACCGCATCCTCGTCGAGCATTTCGGCTTTGACCTGGAACACGGACCCGCCGGTTGCGGGGCCTGCGATGTCTGCCTCGGCGAGACGTCGGAACTGCCGGCGGACGAAGCGCTGGTTGTCGCCCGCAAGATCATCAGCGCGGCCTGGCGCTGCGGCAACTCGTTCGGCGCGGCGCACGTGGCCGAGGTGCTGCGCGGCGGCGACTCCGAGAAAGTGCGCCGCTTCGGCCACGAGAGGCTCTCGGTCTTCGGCCTGTTGACCGGCGTCCCCGAGGGCGCGGTGCGCTCCTGGATCGACCAGCTGGTCGTCCAGGGGTATCTGGAGATCCGGGACAAGGAAGGGTTCCCGCTGCTCGCGATGACGGAGGCCGGGCGAACGCTCTGTCAGGAGGAGGGTCCGGTGCGCCTCGGGCGTTTCGAGGAGCGGCCGCGGGCGGGCAAGGCGAAGACCTCCGGCAAGGCGGCGCGCGCCGCGCACGAGGAGACGCTCGGCGCCGAGGGCGCGGCGCTTTTCGAGCGGCTGCGCGCGCTGCGCCGGCTGCTCGCCGAGCGGCTGCACGTCCCGCCCTACGTGGTCTTCTCCGATGCGACCCTCCGCGACATGGTTCTGGTGCGTCCCCGCGATGCCGGCCAGTTGCTGCTGGTGAAGGGCGTCGGCGAGCACAAGCGGGAACGCTACGGCGCGCCGTTTCTCGCGCTGCTCGCGGGCGAGGAGCCGGAAGCGGCGGCGGAGCTCCTTCCTGCGAAGGCTTGAGCGTTTCGTGATTGAGCATGCTGGCCAGACTCACGATCGACCGCTTCTCGTCGCGGTAGAATATCTTTCGGCGCGTCACTGTCCCACGAGGAGTGGGTCTCCACGAGCAGGGGCGAGGCTTGTCAAGGCCCGGTGAGCCAGCGGCGGAGGCGGCGCATCAGATGCCGGTACGGATATGCCCGCGGGCGCAGCGCGCGCGCGGAGCGCTCGACGCGCCGGAGGAAGGCCGGGTCCCGCAGCCGATGGAAGAACTCCTCCAGCTCCCGGTCGCGTTCCTGCTCCGTCCACGCGAGCCGGTCGGGCTTTTTGAAGTTGAGGGCCGTGATCTCCGGGGCGGTCATGCAGCGGTCCCGATGAGCGGCGAGGAACTTGCCCCACATGTACAGGTCGGTGGGGCAGTCCGCGCGCGGCGTCGTCACCCAGCCTTCCTCCAGGGCGAAGTAGGCCTCCCGCGTGTGAGCCCCGAAGGTCAGGCCGAATGAGTTCACGCCACCGAGCATGCTCCGGACGATCATCTCGTCCCCCAGGTCGACCCAGAACACGCCGCCGACAAGGTCGCCGGCGTCCCGGGCTTGCTCCGGCGTGTTCACGATGGTGTGGATTGTGTGGGTGAGCGCGGCGGTTGCGAGGGATCTCTCGATGGTCTCGACGTGGTGCGGGAACCAGAGGTCGTCGTGGCTGCAGTAGCAGACAACCCGGCCCGTGGTCTGCCGGATGACCGCGTCGCGGTGCGGCTCGCCGGTCCTCGGAGATTTCGGGAAACGCATGACCCTGATTCGGGCGTCCTCCTCCCTCATTTCCTCGAAGAGCGCGACCGTTTCGTCGGGCGAGCCGTCGCAGACGACGCAGATCTCGAGGTCCCGCACGGTCTGCTGTTGGACGCTCGCGATCGCCCAGCGCGCGAAGCTCGCGCCGCCGAACGTCGGGATGATGACGGTCGCCCGGGCAGCCATGCGAGCCCGTGCTTCAGATGATGCTGGGGTAGGAGAAGATCTCGGCCGGCGCCACCGGGTCCGCGCCGCCCGGGTGCCCGGCGCGTTGCCGCTTGAGTTTCTCGATGTGGTCGCTGAAGACCACCGGCCGGTGCTTCGTGCCGATGAAGCGGTAGTTGTCGCTGGTTATCGCGTCGAGGCGTTCCAGCCGCAGCGGGTGCCAGAGGAAGTCGTCCTCAAGGTACTCGTTGAGGTCGAGGAGGGCGGCCTCCGCCTCGTACTTGCACTCCGGCCCGGCGTAGTTGATGCCGTCGGCGCCCACCTGAATGAGGAAATGGGAGCCGTGGAGCTTCTCGAAGACGAGCGGCTCGAGGGAGTAGCGCTCGAAGGGCACCTGGATGTCGGCGCCCGGCGGCGCGGCGCCCCGCAGGCGATCGATCGCCCTGAGCACTCCCCTCTGGTCGGCCTGCTTCGGGAGCCGTTCCTCCCAATCGACGCAGTAGGGGTGGAAATAGAGCCAGTCGATTCCAGCGGCAAGGGCCCGCAGTCCGACGGCCTCGTAGCGGTGGTTGAGGTCGGTACGGGTGAGGATCGAGGCCCCGATCTCCAGCCGGCTCCCTTCCCGCTCGATGCGGTTGCGGAGCCCCTCGATCTTGCGAAGCGTGTTCAGGAAATGCTCGGACTCGCCTTCCTGCCAGTCGTACATCGAGACGCGAACCGACGTCACGTTCTCGAGGAGCGCGTCCTGGACGCGGGGCTGGTGAATGTTCGCGCCGTTCGAGATGACGGCGATCTGCCGGAAGCCCCGCTTTCGCGCCAGCGCGGTCGTTTCGGGGAAGTGCGGAACGATCGTGGATTCCCCACCCGAGAGCACGAGGCCCGGGGTGTGCGGCCCGAGCACGGCGAAGAGCCGGTCGAGGAACGGCAGCTGCAGCGTGCGCCCCGGCCGCCGTGCCACCGAGTAGGGGCACCCCGGGCAGGAGCGGCTGCAGAGCTGGGTCAGATCCAGCTCGATGGTGGTGGGATAGATCCGCTCGCCCCTGAAGTAGGCTTCGATCTTCTCCTGGTCGGCGGCCACCTTGGAGGGTGCGAAGATTTTCGGCCGGGATCCGGTCACGGTGCAGTCCTTTCCCTGGGGGGTGCGGGGCCCGACTCGCCGGCGCTGCTCTTGAGGTTCAGAATGGTCCGGGTCACGTCTCTGGCGTCGTTGAGGCCGCAGCGCGGCCGCGGGCCGCCGTGCAGGTGCTCCACGAACTCCTTGAGCTCGAGGTAGAGCGGAAAGGTGATGTCGATGGGGAGCCGTTGCGCGCCGTCGCCGTCCCGCACCGTGACGTGGTCGTCGTAGGCGTCGCGGAGCTCGGCCGCGCCCCGGGAGCCGTGGACGCTGACCCCGCTCACCCTGCCGCAGTGCCGGCCGCTCACCGAGAGCAGCGCCGCGGGCCTGCGTCCGAGCATCGCGGTGCAGCCGACCTGCAAGCCGTACTCGTCGCGGACAACGTTGACGGCCCGGATCTCCCCGGGAAGGTGGCCGATGATGTGCCTGATGATGGTCAGGTCGTGGACGGCCTGCGTCCAGAAGACGTCCCCGCCATGAAAGTCGGGCACCCAGGCGTGCCGCGTGGTCTGAACCTCCAGGAGTTCGCCGATCCTCCCCGCGGCAGCGACCTCCCGGAGCGCCTCGACGCCCGGGTGGTAGTGCCATTTGTGCATCACGAAAAGGCGCCCGGCTCCGCCCAGCGCCTCGAGCCGGTCGCAATCCGCCATCGAGAGACAGAGCGTCTTCTCGGAGAAGACGGGGCCGTCGCGCTCGAGGAGTCGGGCACACGCACCGGCGAGGCCGGTGATCGGAACCGCCACCACGTACCCGTCGCACGGGGGGAGTTCTTCGAGGCTGGGGAGGACCTGCTCCGCCCCAGCCTCGAGAGCGCGGGATCTCGCAGCGGCCGCGATGTCAGCCACCGCGACCCGGCAGCCCAGCCGGAGCAGGTCGCGCAAAATCTTTGAGCCCCAGTTCCCGCAGCCGACCAGTCCGACCGACTTCGCGGCCCGGCGCGGCCCCGGCGCTGCCGGCGAATCGGGGTGGCGTCGAGACTCCTCCATAAGTGCGCCAACTTTGATGGTTGGCGCTCCTCGTGTCAAGCGGCGTTCTCTGCAAAAACTCGGTGATGAAGCGGGCCGTGATCCTCATTTCAATGCTACTCTGCCGAGTTCGCGGTGCACCGCGCCTGCCGGCTTAAGCTCGCTCCTGATCAGGCTGATCGAGGCGACGTCGAACCCGGGGAGCCTGAAATCCCCGACCGCTTCCAGCCGCTTCAGCCAGACATCGCGGTTGTGGATGTTCCTGATCCTGCCGAGCGTCAGGTGCGGGGTGTACGGGCGGCTGTCGGGCTCCAGGCCCAACCCGACCAGGGCTCGCTCGACGGCCGCCTGAAGAGAAACGAGCTTTTCGATATCGCCGGTGATGCCCACCCAGACCACCCGGGCGGACGCCGGATTCGGGAAGGTCCCGACCCCTTCGATGCCAAGCCGGAACCGCTCCGTGCCGATCAACGCCACGGCCAGCGCCCGCATGATCGCGGGCACCCGCTCCTCACCGACCTCGCCGAGGAACTTCAGCGTCAGATGGATGCCCTCAGGCCGGGTCCACCTCGCATCGACACCGCCGCCTTTGAGACGGTCCACGACACCCGTCATCCCCTCCTTGATCGCCGGAGGAATCTCGATGGCGATGAAGGCGCGCATCCCGAGGCACGGATCAGGACTCCCGCCGGTCCGGTTCCCTGCGCGATCACGCCTGCCCGACGTCGATCTTGATCTGCTTGGGCTTGACCTCCTCCTTTTTCGGGAGGACCACCTTGAGCACGCCGTCCTTGTAGCGAGGCCTTGATATTCTCCCGGTCCACCGTGTGCGGCAGGGTGAAGCTGCGGTGGAAGCTCCCGTACGAGCGCTCGATGCGGTGGTAGTTCTCCTCCTTGACCTCCTTTTCCATCTTGCGCTCGCCGGCGACGATCAGGATGTTGTCCTCGACCTTGATCTCGATGTCCTTCTCCTGCATCTCGGGCAACTCGGCTTTCATGACGATCTCTTTGTCGGTTTCGTAGATGTCCACCGCCGGCGCCCAGGCCGCAACGGCGAACCCCTCGTCGGAGCGATTGGGCGAGCGCATCACATCCTCGAAGAGTTTGTTCATCCGCTCCTGCATGGTCGAGAGCTCGCGGAAAGGAGTCCATCTGACAATTGCCATCGCCTTGCCCTCCTTGGGGGTTTTGGTTGTTGATGCTTGAAATCTGTGTCGTGAGTCCGTTCTTGTCAATATGTATTGCTCGTGTGCTTGATAATTTTTCATGAATTGTTGGCGACGAACGTGACTCTTTTAAGGCATTGATATATGAAGCATTACTGAGAAATGCGACTCGCTTTGCCGCGACAGAGGGGGGCGGAACTCCCATGGATGCGCCCGCCGAGGTCCATTGCCGAGCGAGAGCTGATCCGGGCGCCGGGCCTCCCGCCGACCCGGGCTAATCAAACTCCATCGTGAAGCTGATGACGTCCTCCTCGAGCCGGCTGCTGACCTTGAGGCCGCTGTGGTTGAAGACGGCCTGCATCCGGCGGTTCTCGCGCAGCACCTCCGCGGTGAAGCCGGCGATCCCGGCGCGCCTGGCGAGCGTCACCAGGTGGTCGAACAGCGCGTGGCCGATGCCGCGGCCCTGCCACTCGTCGCGGACGGTGAAGGCGACCTCGGCGCGGTTGGTCTTCTCGTCGAGGTAGTAGCGTCCGACCGCGATCATCTCCTCGCCGTGCGCCTCGGGGACGGTGCCGACGATCGCCACGTCCCTGCGGTGGTCGATGTAGACGTAGTTCAGGATCTCCTTGTGGGTGAAGCGCTGGATCCGCGTCATGAAGCGGTAGTAGATCGTGTCCTGCGAGAGCGCGTAGTGCAGCTCGCGCATGTTCGCCTCGTCCGTCGGGTGCACCGGGCGGAAGGTGACCTGGGTGCCGTCCTCGAGCACGAAGGAGGTGCGCATCTCCGGCGCGGCGATCACGAACTTGTCCTCGACCTGGGCCAGCTCCTGGCGCAGGTAGCGCGCCGCGATGGCCTCGTGGAAGAGCTGGGCGCGGAATTTCGGGTGCGCGATCGAGATCAGCGCGAGCGCCCGCTCCTGGATGCTCTTGCCGTGCAGGTAGGCGACGCCGTACTCGGTGACGATGTAGTGCACCGCGCCGCGCGTCGTGACGACGCCGGCCCCGGGGGAGAGGCGGGTCACGATGCGCGAGATTTCGCCGTCGTGCGCCGTCGACGGCAGCGCGATGATCGGCTTGCCGCCGGGCGAGCGCGCCGCGCCGCGGTTGAAGTCGACCTGTCCGCCGATGCCGGAGTAGAAGCGCCCCCCGAGCGAGTCGGCGCAGACCTGGCCGGTCAGGTCGATCTCGAGCGCGGTGTTGATCGCGACCATCTTGTGCTGCTTGGCGATCACCCCGGGGTCGTTGACGTACTCGGTCGGCCGGAAGGAGAAGAGCGGGTTGTCGTTCACGTAATCGTAGAGGCGCTTCGAGCCCATGCAGAAGCTGGCCACGATCAGGCCGCGATCGAGCCTTTTGCGCGCCCCGGTCACCGCGCCCGACTCGATCAGGTCGATGATGCTGTCGGTGAGCATTTCGGTGTGGATGCCCAGGTCCTTCTTGTTCCTGAGGAATTCCACGACCGCATGCGGGATGCGCCCGATGCCGAACTCGATGGTCGAACCGTCCTCGACGAGGCCCGCGATGTACTCGCCGATCCGGCGCGTGGCCTCGGTGAGCGCCGGCGGCGGGATCTCGATCAACGCGCGCTCCGCCGGGACGAGCACGTCGAGATCCGCGACGTCGAGGAAGGAGTCGCCCATCGTGCGCGGCATGAGCGGGTTGACCTGGGCGATGATCAGTGAACCGTTTGCGGCGGCGCTCTTGACGATGTCGACCGAGACGCCGAGGCTGACCTTGCCGTGGATGTCCGGCGGGGTCACCTGGATCAGCGCCGCGTCGAGCGGGATCTGCCCGGAGTCGAACAGGTGCGGGATGTCGATGAGCATGATCGGCGTGTAGTCCCCGAGCCCCTCCTGGATGTGGCTGCGGATGTTCGCGCCGATGAAGAAGCTGTTGACGAGAAAGCACTCGGTGAGCTTGCGGTCGGCGTAGGGCGCGTCCCCCATGGTCAGCAGGTGGATGATCTCGACGTCCGCCAGTTCGTGGCTGCGCTTGACGAGCGCCTCGACGAGCACCGTCGGGCGTGCCGCAGCCGGTGCCGACGAAGACGCGGTTGCCGGCGCGAAGCCGGTCCGACCGCCTCGGCGGGCGTGGCGATCAGGTCGCGGTATTTTTCCTGCCACGCCGGGTCATACGGAGAGGGGTGCTGCATGGCTATCCCCTCCGCCCTGACAGGATGTGCGGAGAAATGGCCCCTGGTACACCAGGGAACCTTGGAGAAGAACCTGAGGTGATTTTCGTAGGGGCGGGGTTGATCCCCGCCCGAGTTGATGACGTATTTGCGGGACCGGACGGGAGGGGGTAAGCCCGCTCTCCTCCACCGAAACGACGCATCATGGTTCCGCCCGGTGCGGGCGCGCGCAGCATGATGCGCGCGTCGGCGGCGATCGGCTCGGTACCCGCCTCGCCGACCATGAGCGGGTTGATGTCGAGTTCCACGATCTCGGGAAAATCGGTCGCGAGCTGGCTGATGCGCTGCAGGCCCGTCGTGATGGCGGCGATATCCACGCCGCGTTGTCCGCGCGCGCCCGTGCAGCAGCGCGTAGGACCGGGTCGCCGTGAGCATCTGCAGCGCATCCTCCGCGGTGATCGGCGCGAGGTGGAACGCCACGTCCTTCATGACCTCGACGAAGATCCCCCCGAGTCCGAACATCAGCATCGGCCCGAACTGCGGGTCGCGGGTCATCCCGAGGATCACCTCGAGCCCGCGCGGCACCATGCGCTCGACGTAGAAGCCCTCGACGTGCGCCTCGGGCGCGTGCTCGCGGATGCGCAGGCTCATCAGGTCGAAGGCGTCCTTGACCTCGCGGCGGGTGGTGATGCCGACGTGCACGCCGCCGATGTCCGACTTGTGCACGATGTCCGGGGAGACGACCTTCATGACAATCGGGTAGCCGAGATGCTCGGCGGCCTCCACGGCCTCGCCGCTCGATGTCGCGAGCACCCCCCCGGGGATGCGAAAGCCGTAGGCGGCCAGGATGCTCTTCGCCTTGACCTCGCCGAATTGCAGCGGGCCGGTCCTGATCCGGCGCGAGATGATGCGCTCGACGCGCCGGCGGTTGACGCGAAAGCGCGTCACGACGCGCGGCGGCCGGCGCCGCCACATGGCGTACTCGTACATGGCGCGCAGCGCCGCGACGGCGCGCTCGGGCGAGGGGTACTCGGGCAACCCGGCCGCGACGAGTTCCTCGCGCGCGGGCAGCACGTCGCGCCCGCCCATGAAGGCCGCCAGCACCGGCTTGTCGTGGCGCAGGCAGCCGGCGATGGCGCGCGCGGTCTCGGCGGGCCGGGTCATCGCCTGCGGGGTCAGCAGCACGAGGATCGCGTCGACCCCGGGGTCGTCCTGGGCCGCCTCGAGCGCGGCCACGTAGCGCTCGGGGTCCGCGTCGCCGAGCACGTCCACCGGGTTGCCGGTGCTCGCGGCCTGCGGCAGGTGCGAGCGCAGCGCGGCCGCGGTGTTGCGGCCGAGCGTGGCCACCTGCAGACCCGCTTTCTCCGCCGCGTCGGCGGCCATGGTGCCGGGCCCGCCGGCGTTGGTGATGATCAGCAGCCGGTCGCCGCGCGGCAGCGGCTGCAGCGACAGGGCGGTGGCATAGTCCAGAATCTGCTCGAAGACGTCGGCGCGGATAATTCCCGAGCGGTGAAAGGCGGCGCCGAAGGCGATCTCGGTGCCCGCGAGCACGCCGGTGTGCGAGGAGGCGGCGCGCTGGCCGGCCTGCGTCGTGCCGGACTTCATCAGGACCACCGGTTTTTTCGCAGCGGCCTCCTCGGCGGCCTCCATGAAGGCGTCCCCGGTGGCGATGCTCTCGAGGTAGCCGACGATGACCTTCGTCTGCGGGTCGTCGCCAAGAGCCGTCAGCAGGTCGACCTCGGAGATGTCGGCTTTGTTGCCGATGCTCACCAGTTTGGCGAGGCCGAAGCCGCGGCCGGCGGCGTGGTCGAGGATCGCGGTGCACAGCGCGCCCGATTGCGAGAAGATCGAGATGCTCCCCGGACGGGGCATGCTCCCGGCGAACGAGGCGTTCATCTGGTGGCCGGTGTTGATCAGCCCGAGGCAGTTGGGGCCGAGCAGCCGCACGCGCTGGGCGGCGCAGAGCCGGGCGATCTGCGTCTCGAGCTCCGCGCCTGCGCGGCCGGTTTCGCGAAAGCCCGCGGTGACGATGGCAATCGCTTTGGTTCCGGCGCGGAGGCAGTCCTGAACCGTCTGGAGCACCGCGGCGGCGGGGACCGCGATGACACCGAGGTCGACCGCTCCTCCCGCCGCCTCGAGCGAGGGGAAGCAGGGCAGATCGAGGAGCGCCGCCGCGGACGGGTTCACCGGCACGATGCGGCCGGCGAACCCGCCCGCGATCAGGTTGGCGAGGATGTCGTGCCCGACTTTTCCCGGGGTGCGCGAGGCGCCGATGACGGCGATGGATCCGGGTGTCAGCAGCGCATCGAGCGTCATGGGGGGGTGTCTCCCGTGGCGCCGGTGAGGCCGAGCAGGTACTGCTCTACCCCGTCGCACAGAGCGCCGAGGTGGTAGCCCCCCTCGAGGAGCGTCAGGGCCCGCCCGTCGGCCAGGTCGGCCGCCCAGACGGAGATGGCCCGCCCGAACTGCCGGAAGAGATCCGTGGAGAAGCCGAGCCCGGACATGTCGTCGAGGAGGTGGCCGTCGAAACCGGCGGCGACGATGATCGCCTCGGGACGAAAGGCGCGCACGGCGGGGTCGACTCGCGCCTCGAGCGCCTCGAGCGCGGCGGTGTCCCGCGCTCCCGGCAGGAGCGGAATGTTGAGCGTCGCGCTTTCTCCTGACCCGGTACCGGTCTCCTCGGCGTAGCCGGTTCCGGGGAAGCTGAAGCTCGGGTGTTCGTGCAGGCTCACGTAGAGGACGTCCGGGTCGGACTCGAACGCCTGCTGGATGCCGTTGCCGTGGTGCGCGTCGAAGTCGAAGACGAGCACCCGGCGGCGCCCGTGCGCCTGTTGCCAGTGGCGCGCCGCGATGACGACGTTGTTGAGAAAGCAGAAGCCGAGAGCGCGCGAGCGCTCGGCGTGGTGTCCGGGGGGGCGCACCGCGCAGAAGGCGAGCGGTGCGCGGCCCGCCTCGATCAGGTCGATCGCGGTCGGGCCGGCGCCGGCGGCGAGCAGGGCCGCCTGGTAGGAGTCCTCGCCGATCTGGTTGTCGCGGTGATCGAACCACTCGCGGCCCGAGAGCGCCGCATCCTCGAACCGCAGCAGGTACTCCTCGTCGTGGGCGGCGAGGATGACCTCCCGGTCGATGGCGAGCGGGTGCTCCTCGATCAGCGACGGCGCCAAAGGCCCGGTGCGTAGCCGCTCGCGCACCGCGATGACGCGTTCGCGCGTCTCGGGGTGCCCGCCCCAGGTCGGGTGCTCGAGGGTGCGTTCGTCACTCACGAGGATGAACGGTCGCGTTGCCATGAGTACCGTTGGAAGGTAGCACCCGCCCCGACGTCTGTCCACAGAGCAAAGGTCTCTGGAACTCGGGAAAATCGGGTTACTGGGGCAACTCCTCCTCATCCAGGCCGAAGTAGTGCCCGAGTTCGTGGATGACCGTCGTGCGCACCTCCGCGACGGCCTCGGCGCGCGTCTCGCAGGCCCAGAGGATCGGCAGGCGGTAGATCGAGATGCGGTCGGGGAGCACGGGGGCGTCGGGGCCGCGCTCGGGCAGCGGCACTCCCTGATAGAGGCCGAAGAGATCGTCCTGCTCCGGGTCGAGCCCGAGCGACTCGAGTTCCTCCTCGGTCGGCTCCTCCTCGACGACGACGGCGACGTTTTCCATGGCGTCGGCGAATTCGTCGGGCAGGTCGGAGAGCGCCTCGCGGACCAGTTCCTTGAATTCGCGGCGGTTGATGCGGATCGTCATGCCGCCGAGTATACGGCACACCGCTGCCGGATGCAGGCGGGCTTTTCCGGCAACCTGCTATAATGCAGCAATGCCCCCAAGGAAGAGAGAGCCGCTCGGCGTCGCGACCCTCGAGGACATCGGCCGCCTGATCCTGCACTCGCACGATCTCGACGAGACGCTGCGCAACGTTGCGGACCTGGTCGCCCGGCGCGCCGGTACCGACGTCTGTTCGATCTACCTGCTTGCCGAAGACGGCCGGACGCTCGTGCTGCGCGCCAGCCACGGCCTCGCGAAGAAGGCTGTCGGCAAGGTGCAGATGACGCTCGACGAGGGGCTCACCGGGCTCGTCGCGCGCGAGAAGCGCATCGTCGCGGTGCGCGAGCCGCAGGAGCACCCGCTGTATCGTCATTTCAAGGAGACGGGCGAGGAGCGCTTTCACAGTTTCTTCGGCGTGCCGCTGCTCGACCGCAGCGAGCCGGTCGGCGTCCTGGTGCTGCAGACCCGCGAGCCGCGCGACTTCACCGTCGAAGAGACCAGCGCGCTCTCCTCGATCGCCTACCAGGTGGCCGCCATCGTGGTGAACGCCCGCCTGCTGGACACGGTGAGGCGCACCGAGGACGCCTCCCGCCGCTACGCCGGGGAACTCGAGCGGCTGCGCCGCGGCGGTGGTCCCGCCGGGGAGGAGGGTCGGGGAGAGGGAATCGAGCAACTGCTGCGCGGCAGCGGCACGAGCCCCGGCTTTGCCGTCGGGCGAGCGAACCTGATGGACGAGCAGCAGCACCCGATCGAAATGGCCGTCGCGGCGCCGGCCGACCCCACGGGCGAATCGGCGCGGCTGGAGAAGGCGCTGGAGGAGACGCGCGTCCAGACCATCCTGCTGGAAAAGCAGGTCGCCGGCCGTCTCGCCGAGGCCGAGGCCGGCATCTTCCACACGCACCTGATGGTGCTCGAGGACCGCGGCTTCCTCGACAAGCTGCACCGGGAGGTGGCGCGCGGCCACGGATCGGCAACCGCGGTCAAGATGGCGGTCGCCGAGTACCTCGAAGCCTTCGGGCGGATGGAGGACCCCTACCTGCGCGAGCGCGCCGCCGACATCCGCGACATCGGCCGGCGCATCCTCGCGCACCTGGCCGGCCGCGGCACCCCGGACCCGGCGCTTGCCGCCGAGGGCATCCTCGTCGCCGCCGAACTGCTCCCGTCGGACATGGCGGCCCTCGACCCGGCGCGCGTGCGCGGCATCGTCACCGAGCGCGGCGAGGCCACCTCGCATGCCGCGATCATGGCCCGCTCGCTGGGCATTCCGGCGTTGATGGGGGTCAAGGGCGCGCTGCGCGCCATCTCGCCGGGGGACCGGCTCATCCTGGACGCCAATTCCGGGGTTGTCTACATCAACCCCGGCGAGCTCGTCGCCGCCGAGTACCGCCGCCTCGAGGTCGAGCGGCGCCGCGAGGGCGACCTCCTCGAGGGGCTGCGCGATCGCCCGGCGCTCAGCCTGGACGGCGTGCGGGTGACGCTGCGCGCGAACATCGGGCTGATCAGCGACGTGGACGTCGCGCTGCGCAACGGCGCCGACGGGGTCGGCCTCTATCGCAGCGAGTTTCCCTACATGGTGCGCGAGGACTTCCCCGACCGCGAGGACCAGTACCGGCTCTACCGCCACGTCGTCGAGCGCTTCGGCGGCGCGCCGATCACCATCCGCACCCTCGACGTCGGCGGCGACAAGCACCTGCCGTACGCGGTTCAGGCGCACGAGGAGAACCCGTTCATGGGGCTTGCGCTCGGTGCGCTTCACGCTCGAGAACCCCGAGATCTTCCGCACGCAGATCGAGGCGATCCTGATGGCCGGCGCGCACGGGCCGGTGCGGATCCTCTTCCCGCTGATCACCAGCCTCGACGAGGTGCGCCGCTGCAAGGCGATGGTGGAGCAGGCGCGCGAGAGCCTGACGCGCGAGGGGGTGGCGTTCGGGCAGGACGTTCCGCTGGGTATCATGATCGAGGTGCCGGCGGCGGTCTGGCAGGCGCCGGCGTTCGCCGTCGAGGTGGATTTCTTCTCGGTGGGGACGAACGACCTCGTGCAGTATCTGCTGGCCGCCGACCGCACGAACCCGCTCGTGCAGCCGCTACTACGACCACCTGCACCCGGCGGTGCTCGCCGCGCTGCGCCACGTGGCCGAGGCGGCGCGCCGCGAAGAATGCGGCTTGTCGATCTGCGGCGAAATGGCCGCGGATCCGCGGGCGTTCCTGCTGCTCTTCGGGCTCGGCTACCGCGAGTTCTCGCTCCCGGCCCCCTTCATCCCGCGGATGAAACAGCTGCTCGCGGGAATCTCCTCGGCGGTCGCCGCCGAAACCGCGGCCGAGTGCCTGCGCCAGGGCGACGCCGCCCGCGTCGCGGAACTGCTGGACGAAGCGCTGGTCAGGGTGCGAACTGCCGGGTGAACTGGGCCGGGGCAGCCGCGCGGCTCTCCCGGCTCACTACTGAATACGGCACGATAAACTCCAGGGAGGGATGCTCATGGCACAGGTGAAAAAGGGCGACCGGGTCAAGATTCAACTACTCGCTCACCCTCAAGGACGGAAAAGTCGTACGAGTCGAACATGGGACAGGCGCCGCTCGAGATCACCGTCGGCAAGGGCAAGGCGATCAAGGGGCTGGAGAACGCACTCATCGGCATGAGCCCGGGCCAGACCAAGACGGTGGTCGTCAAGCCGGCGGACGGATACGGGGCGAAGGACCCGGCGTTTGTCTGGACGGTGCCGGCCGCGGAACTGCCTGCGGGAACCGTCGCCGCCGTCGGGACCGAGGTCAGCTTCGCGCGCGCCGACGGGTCGCGGGTCGAGGGCCGGATCGCAAAGATCGACGGCGACCAGGTGACGGTTGACGGCAACCACCCGCTGGCGGGACGCAACCTGACCTTCGAAATCAAACTGGCCTCCATCGGCTGAGCCGTGAAAATCGGGATCCTGTCGGACTCGCACGACGACATGGCCGCCATCGCGAAGGCGGTGGCGCTGTTCAACGCCGAGGGCGTGGTGCAGGTGCTGCACGCCGGCGACATCGTTTCACCCTTCACCTTCGAGCTCTTCCGCGACCTGCAGGCGCCGCTCGGCGGGGTCTTCGGCAACAACGACGGCGACCGGCTGCTCCTGCGCGAGCGCTCGGCCGGGGCGCTGCACCCGCAGCCGCACTTCGTGACGCTCGACGGCATGCGCGGCGTGATCGTCCACGAGCCGCCCCTGGTGAAATCCCTGGCGCGCAGCGGCGACTTCGACCTGGTGGTCTACGGTCACACCCACGTGCCGGACGTGCATCGGGAGGGGACGTCGCTCGTGGTCAATCCCGGCAAGGCGGCGCTCCTCAACAAGGGGCGTGCGACGGTGGCGGTTCTGGAAACGGAGACCCGCGAGGCCCGGATCGTCGAACTCTAGCGGCCCGCTAGAAGGCGAGGTGGCGGCGGACGGTTTCCACGAGCGAGCGCGGCTGAAAGGGCTTGTCGAGATACGCGACGCACCCGGCCTCGAGGGCCTTCTCCTCGTAGATCTGGCGCGGGAAGGCCGAAAAGGCGACGATCGGCAGCGCCCGGTAGCGCTCCTGGGCCTTGATGCGCCGGCAGAAGGTCAGACCGTCCTCGCCCGGCAGCGCCAGATCGAGCAGGACCAGGTCGATCTGTTCACGTGTCGAGAATCTTCTCCGCCTCCGCGGTTGTCCCGGCGCCGAAGAACGCAAACCCCGGCTCCCAGCGAAAGAGCATCTCGACCGCCATGAGGTGGTCCGGCTCGTCCTCGACGGCGAGTATGCCTCTGTCCCGGGGGGGGGAGTCTGGGGTATGCCATACGCGGATTGTCGCCCTGACCCTCGCTTCTGTCAACCGTCGTGTCGGGAGTTGTCGGGGGGCCGATGACATCCGGCCGCTTTCCCTTTCAACCGGCCGCTGTTCGGGTAGAATGCGCTGCAACGGTGCACCAGGGTCAGGAGCGATCAACCTAGGGGGAGTGGCCATGAAAAAGACCGCCGTGTTTCTCGCCGCCGCAGTCCTGCTCGGATCCGCCGCCGCCCGCGCCGAGAGCGTGCGCATCGGCGTCATCGCCGAGATCACCGGCGACATGCCCGCCGTCGGCGCCTCCTGCCGCAACGCCGCCGAGATGGCGGTGAAGGAGGTCAACGCCGCGGGCGGGCTCGACGTCGGCGGGAAGAAGCTCAAGGTCGAGCTGTTCGTCGAGGACAACGGCGGCAAGGCCGACCAGTCGGCCGCGGCGGCGCAGAAGCTGATCACCCAGGAGGAGGTCGTCGCGATCATCGGCCCGAACGCCAGCCGCTACGCGATCCCGGCCTCCGAGATCGCCGAGGGCAACCAGACGATCTTCATCACCCCGTGGTCGACGAACCCCAAGACCACCCTCGACGCCGTGACCGGCAAACCGAAAAGGTACGCCTTCCGCTCCTGCTTCATCGACCCGTTCCAGGGCAAGGTCCTGGCGCGCTTCGCGTTCGAGACGATGAAGGCTACGAGGGCCGCGGTGCTCTACGACGTGGCCTCGGACTACAACAAGGGGATCGCCGAGGTCTTCAAGGCGGACTACGAGAAGCTCGGCGGCAAGATCGTCGCGTTCGAGACCTACACGACCAACGACAAGGACTTCTCCGCGCAGTTCACGAAGATCAAGACCACGGCGCCGGACGTCGTCTTCCTGCCGAACTACTACAGCGAGGTGCCGCTCCAGGTGCAGCAGGCCAAGCGGCTCGGGATCACGGCGCCCTTCCTCGGCGCGGACGCCTGGGGCAGCGCGGATCTGCTGAAGCTCGGCGGCGCCGACCTCGAAGGCTACTACTTCTCGACGCACTACGCCGCCGACAACGCCGCGCCGGCCGCGGTGCAGTTCATCGCCGGCTACACCAAGGCCTACGGCACCGCCCCCGACGACGTCGCGGCGCTGACCTGGGACGCCTTCGGCCTGCTCTTCACGGCGATCCGCAACGCCGGAAAGACCGACCGCGAGGCGGTGCGCGACGCGCTGGCGAAGCTGCCCGTCCTACGCGGGGGTCACCGGCGACATGAAGTTCCAGGACGGCTCCGGCGACCCGATCAAGAGCGCCGTGATCCTGCAGGTCAAGGGCGGCAAGTTCGTCTACGTGACGAACGCGCTGCCGTAGGGGCGGGAACCGGGCTGGGAATGCGGACATTTTGCATTTTCTTGGCGGTGAACATCCTCGGGGCAGTCGGCTGGTGGCTCGGGAGCCGTGCCGGGGTGGGTACCGCCTTCGCCCTCAGCGCCGTGGCCAGCCTGGCGGGTGTCTGGGTTGGCTGGCAGCTGTACGAAAAGTTCCTGAGCTGAGTGGACGCGGCCTGATCGCCCGGGAGCGGTGATGGAACCCAGCCTCGTCTACGTGCTCCAGCAGGGCCTCAACGCCCTGCAGCTCGGGAGCATCTACGCGCTGATCGCCCTGGGCTACACCATGGTCTACGGCGTGCTGACCATGATCAACTTCGCCCACGGCGACGTCTTCATGGTCGGGGCCTTCCTCTGTTTCGCGGCCGCGTCGCTCGCCGGCCTGCCCTTCGTGCCGACGCTCGTGGCCGCCATGCTCGGCGCCGCGGTGCTCGGTGTCGCCATCGAGCGGCTCGCCTACCGCCCGCTGCGCAACGCCCCGCGCGTCTCGGCGATCATCACCGCGCTCGGGGTCGGCATCTTCCTCGAGAACTTCCTGCTCGCGCTCAACCCCTACCCGCGCAGCATCCCGAAGCTCTTCGGCGAGGGGATCTGGAGCGCCGGCGGCCTCTCGTTCTCGTCGCTCCAGATCCTGATCGTGCTCGTCTCGCTCGCCCTGATGCTCCTGCTCGACCGCCTCGTGCACCACACCATGCTCGGCACGGCGATGCGCGCCGTCTCCTTCGACCGCGCCTTCGTGCCGCTGATGGGCGTGCCGGTGGATCTCGTGATCTCAGCGACCTTCGCGATCGGCGCCGGCCTCGCGGGCGCCGCCGGCACCCTCTACGCCATGGCCTACCCGGTGATCGACCCGTACATGGGGATCATGGTCGGCTGGAAGGCCTTCATCTCGGCGGTCATCGGCGGCATCGGCAACATCCGCGGCGCCATGATCGGGGCGTTCATCCTCGGCACCACCGAGATCATGGTCGCCGCCTTCCTCCCCTCGACCTACCGCGACTTCGTGGCCTTCACCTTCCTGCTCGTGCTGCTGGTCGTGCGGCCCTACGGCATCCTCGGCAAACCCCGGATCCAAAAGGTGTGATGCCGATGTCCACCCGCCCCCAACCCTCTCCCCTCGCGGGCGGGGGATCGCGTTTCAATCCCTCCCCATGGGGGACGGCAGGCCGGGGGCGGGCCGGGAACTGCCTGGGTTTTCCCGATCCTCCTGCTCGCCGGCCTCGCGCTCTCCTTCGCGATCCCCGCCTACGGCCTGGTCAACAAGTACCAGCAGATGATCCTGATGTACGTCGGGATCAACATCATCCTCGCGGTGAGCCTGAACCTGGTGAACGGCTACATGGGCGAGTTCTCGCTCGGCAGCGCCGGGTTCATGGCGGTCGGGGCCTACACGGCCTCCTACGCCACGGTGCGGCTCCTGCCCGGGGCGTTCGCCCGCCTCGGGCTGGCTCCCGACGCGCTCTTCTCCTGGGGGTTCCCCCTCGCCGTCCTCGCCGGCGGGCTCATGGCGGCGCTTTTCGGCCTCATGGTGGCGTTCCCCTCGTTCAAGACCCGCGGCGACTACCTGGCCATCGTCACGCTCGCCTTTTTAATGATCGTGAAGTCGGGGATCGAGAACCTCGACGTGATCGGCGGCCCCCGCGGGTTCCTCGGCATGAAGCGCCTCACGACGCTCCCCTGGGTCTACGCCTGGACGGTGCTCACGCTTCTCGATGATCCGCAACTTCGTCTACTCGCGCTTCGGGCGCGGGGTGCTCGCGGTGCGCGAGGACGAGATCGCCGCTGAGCTCACCGGCGTCGACACGCGGCGCGCGAAGTTCCTGGCCTTCACGCTTTCGGCGTTCTTCTCCGGGGTGGCGGGGGGGCTCTTCGCGCACCTGCTGCAGTTCATCTCCCCGCGGGTCTTCGACATCATCAAGTCCACCGACGTCCTGATCATGGTCTACCTCGGCGGCATCGCCTCGATCGCCGGCTCGGTGATCGGCGCGACGCTCTACACCGTGCTCCTCGAGGTCCTGCGCCCCTCGGCCGTCGGTCTGGGCGTTCGGCTGGCTGCCGCCGGCGCTCCTCGAGCCGCTGAAGACGCACGTCATCGCGCACCTCAACGTCTGGCGGATGGTGATGATGCCGCTGCTGCTGGTGCTCGTCATGATCTACCGGCCGCGGGGGATCATGGGGCTGCGGGAACTGCGCTGGCTCGTGCCGCGCCGGGACCGGGAGGCGCTGGGCGACGCCCCCGCCCCCGCCGCCGCCCCGCGGGGGCGCGGGAGGACGAGTGGCCGTGACCGCGCCCCTCCTCGAGATCCGCGAGCCTCTCCCACTGGTTCGGCGGCCTCTGCGCCGTCAGCGAACTTCTCCCTCGCGATCGCGCCGGGGGAGCTGGTGGGCCTCATCGGCCCGAACGGCGCCGGCAAGACGACGGTCTTCAATCTGATCACCGGCGTCTACCGCGCGTCGGCGGGCAGCATCCGGTTTGCCGGGGAGGAGCTCGTCGGCCAGGCCCCGCACGCGATCGCCCGCCACGGCGTGGCGCGCACCTTCCAGAACATCCGGCTCTTCCGCGATCTCTCGGTGCTCGACAACGTGCGCACGGCCCTCGACGGCCACGCGCGCTACGGCGCCTTCGAGGCGCTCGGCAGATTCGGGCGGTTCGGCGGCGAGGAGCGTCGGGCCATCGCCGAGGCGCAGGAGCTGCTCGCCCTGCTCAAGCTCGATCACCTCGCCGGGGAGGCCGCCTGCAACCTGCCGTACGGTCTGCAGCGGCGCCTCGAGATCGCCCGCGCCCTCGCGCTGCGCCCGCGCCTGCTCCTGCTCGACGAGCCCGCGGCGGGGATGAACCCGAACGAGATCGGCCGGCTCATGGAGTTCATCGCCTGGGTGCGCACGCGCTTCGATCTGACGATCCTGCTGATCGAGCACCAGATGCGCCTGGTGATGGGGATCTGCGAGCGCCTCGCGGTGCTGGACTTCGGCGCGACGATCGCCGCGGGCACCCCCGCCGAGGTTCGCGCCGACCCGAAGGTGCTCGAGGCCTACCTGGGCGTCGAGGACCCCGCCGGGGAGACGGAGGGCGGCGAGTCGTGAGCGCCGGGGAAACGCTCCTTGCGGTGCGCGGCCTCGGCGTCGCCTACGGCGGGATCCGTGCCGTGCACGATGTCTCCTTCGAGGTGCGCCGCGGCGAGATCGTGACGCTGATCGGCGGCAACGGGGCGGGCAAGAGCTCGATCCTGCGCGCGATCTCCGGTCTCGTGCCGCGCGAGGGGACGGTGTCTGTACGATGGCCGGGACCTGGCCCGCGTCCCGGCGCACCGCATCGTCGGGCTCGGGATCGCGCACGTTCCGGAGGGGCGCGGGATCTTCGGCAACCTCAGCGTCGAGGAGAACCTGCGCCTCGCCACCTGGCAGCGGCGCTTCGGCGGTCGGGCGAAAACCGGGCAAGGCGCGGGCGGAAATCGCCGCGGACCTCGAGCGCGTGTTCGCGATCTTCCCGCGGCTCAAGGAGCGTCTGCGCCAGCCGGGCGGCACCCTCTCCGGCGGCGAGCAGCAGATGCTCGCGGTCGGACGGGCGCTGATGTGCCGGCCGCGCCTGCTGCTGCTCGACGAGCCCTCGATGGGTCTCGCGCCGCTGCTGGTGCGCGAAATCTTCCGGGTGCTCCGCGAGATCAACGCGGCCGGCACGACGATCCTGCTCGTGGAGCAGAACGCCAACATGGCCCTGCACATCGCCCACCGCGCGCACGTCCTGGAGACCGGCGCGATCGTCCGCAGCGGCACGGGGCGGGAATTGCTCGGGGATCCGGCGGTTCGCGCCGCCTACCTGGGAGGGTGACGACGATGGCACGAAAGAGCGACGGGGCTGTCCGCGGCGCTGACGGCACGGCTCAAGCGGCGGGTTGCCCGCTGGGGCGCGGATCTCTGCGGCGTCGCGGATCTCGGGCCGTTTCGGGAGTATCGAAACGATTCCCGCCGGCCTGCTCGACCCGTTCACGCGCGCCGTCTCGATCGCGCTGCGCGTCCCGGCCGGCGTCTTCGAGACGGTCACCGACCGGCCGACGCCGCTCTACGCCGCGGTCTACCAGACGGCGAATCGGCTCCTCGACGATATCGCGTTCCGGGCGGCGGGTTTCCTCCAGGACGAGGGCTTCCGGAGCCTGCCGGTTCCCGCCTCGCAGGTGCTGGACCGGGAACTCTGGCGGGGCGCGATCACGCACAAGGCGGTCGCCCGGATGGCCGGGATCGGCTGGCAGGGGAAGAACCTGCTGCTGATCACGCAGAAGTACGGCTCGCGCGTGCGCCTCGTCACGGTGCTCACCGACGCCCCGCTCGCGATCGACGGCCCGGTGAAAAACCGCTGCGGAGGCTGCACGGCCTGCCGCGACGCCTGCCCGTCGGGGGCGATCCGCGGCGTCGGCACGAAGGACCGCTACGCGAGCCGCGAGGAGGCGCTCGTCTTCGAGCGCTGCCGCGACCGGCTGACGCAGGAGAACGCGAAGCTCCCGGACGTCGGTGTGCCGATCTGCGGCGTCTGCATCAGGGTCTGCCCCTTCGGGAGGCGAAAACCAGTGACAGGCGCACGAAAACTTGAACTTCCGCCGTGATACGGGCACACTGACTTTCCTTGAAAACGAGCACTGAACCCGTACCGAAGGTGAGGACATGAGCGTCGAACCGAACAAAATCATCTTCTCGATGGTCCGGGTCAGCAAGTTCTACGACAAGCGCCCGGTCCTCAAGGACATCTCGCTCGGCTTCTTCTACGGGGCCAAGATCGGCGTGCTCGGCCTGAACGGCTCGGGCAAGAGCTCGCTGCTGCGGATCATCGCCGGCGTGGACAAGGAGTTCAACGGCGAGATCGTCTCGAGCTCCGGGATCAGCTTCGGGTTCCTCGAGCAGGAGCCGCAGCTCGACGCCGGCCAAGACCGTGCGCCAGTGCGTCGAGGAGGGGGTCGCCGAAGACCGTCGCGCTCGTCAAGGAGTACGAGGAGATCAACGCGAAGTTCGCCGAGCCGATGTCGGACGACGAGATGAACGCGCTGATCGAGCGCCAGGGCGAGGTGCAGGAGAAGCTCGACGACCTCGGCGCCTGGGACCTGGACGCGCGCCTCGAGATGGCGATGGACGCCCTCCGCTGCCCCGTGGGCGACACGCCGGTCGCGAACCTCTCCGGCGGCGAGCGCCGCCGCGTCGCCCTCTGCCGGCTGCTGCTGCAGAAGCCGGACATCCTGCTGCTCGACGAGCCGACCAACCACCTCGACGCCGAGACGGTGGCCTGGCTCGAGCACCACCTGCAGGCCTACGAGGGCACGGTCATCGCGGTGACGCACGACCGCTACTTCCTCGACAACGTCGCCGGCTGGATCCTCGAGCTCGACCGCGGCGAGGGGATTCCCTGGAAGGGCAACTACTCCTCCTGGCTCGAGCAGAAGCAGAAGCGCCTCGAGAAGGAGCAGAAGGCCCAGGACGCGCGCGCGAAGACCCTGCAGCACGAGCTGGAGTGGATCCGGATGAGCCCGAAGGGGCGCCACGCCAAGGGCAAGGCGCGCATCACCGCCTACGAGCAGCTGCTCGGGCAGGACGCCGAGAAGCGCATCGACGAGCTGGAGATCTACATCCCGCCCGGCCCGCGCCTCGGCGACGTGGTGATCGAGGCCGACGGGGTGCGCAAGGCCTTCGGCGACACGCTGCTGATGGACAACCTGACCTTCAGCCTGCCGCCCGGCGGGATCGTCGGCGTGATCGGCCCCAACGGCGCGGGCAAGACGACGCTCTTTCGCATGATCACCGGCCAGGAGAAGCCGGACGCCGGGACGTTCCGCCTCGGCGAGACGGTGAAGCTCGCCTACGTCGACCAGTCGCGCGACGTCCTCGACCCGACCAAGGTGCTCTGGGAGGTCATCTCCGACGGGCTCGACACGATCCAGCTCGGCAAGCGCAGCGTCAACGCCCGCGCCTACGTCGCGCGCTTCAACTTCTCGGGGGGCGACCAGCAGAAGCGGGTCAACGAACTCTCCGGCGGCGAGCGCAACCGCGTGCACCTGGCGCGGATCCTCAAGGAGGAGGCGAACGTCCTGCTGCTCGACGAGCCGACGAACGACCTGGACGTGAACACGCTGCGCGCGCTCGAGGAGGCGCTCGAGAACTTCGCCGGCTGCGCCGTGGTCATCAGCCACGACCGCTGGTTCCTCGACCGCATCGCCACGCACATGCTGGCCTTCGAGGGCGACAGCCAGGTGGTCTTCTTCGACGGCAACTACTCGGAGTACGAGGCGGACAAGAAGCGCCGGCTCGGCGCGGCCGCCGAGACCCCGCACCGGATCAAGTACAGGAAGCTGACCCGGTAGGGGAGGGGTTGATCCCCTCCCGCGGGCGCCGTGTCCCGCGCAATCGCTGGCGGGGGGTGAACCCCGCCCCTACGCGCGGGCCCGCGGGACGACGGACACTTCCACCCGGCGGGTGCGCGGGCCGTCGAACTCGCAGAACCAGATCGCCTGCCAGGTGCCGAGGCGCAGGTCGCCGTTGCGCACGGCGATCGTCTGTCCCGCAACCGACGAGCGTCGACTTCAGGTGCGCGTCGCTGTTGCCCTCGCCGTGGCGGAACGGCCAGCGCGCGTCGACCACGCGGCCGAGCCCCATCAGCAGATCGGCCGGGACGTCCGGGTCGGAGTTTTCATTCACGGTGATCCCGGCGGTGGTGTGCGGGCACCAGACGAGGCACAGGCCGTCCCTGACCCCGGAGGCCCGGACCGCCCGCGCCACCTCGGCGGTCACGTCCACGAACTGACAACGCTCGGATGTCCTGACGGCCACGTCCATGACGGTCCCTCCCCATGCCATTGGCGGAACAGTATCAGGTTGTCGAACAATCAGAAACCGGGCCTACATGGAGTATGATCAGGCAGCGAGGCAGCCGTGGGGGTTGAGCAGATGAACGAGATCCTTGTTCCGAGCGCAGCGGAGAAGGCGGCGGCCGCTTCCGCCGGTCTGGTCATCCAGGCTCTCGCCAAGGCGATCCGCGGGTTCGCGATGTATCTGCCGAACAACCCGCAGCACGAAAAATTCTTCGAGGAATTCTGCAGGCGCACCGAGGAGCACCTCGCGGAATTCGGCGCCCTGAACCTGGAACTCACGCATGACACCATACTCTGCGGCGGGGAGACGATTTACACGAACGTCGAACTGCGCGACAACCTCGCTTTCCGCATGTACGCCGACGACATCCGCGCCCTGAGGCTCGAGAGCGGCATCGAGCCGGCCGAACTGCGCACCCTGACCGAGATCCTCGGGCGGCCCGCAGCGGAGGACGACGAGGACGACATCGTGACCCGTCTCTGGTCCTCGGATCTGCCGCACCTGACGTACGTTCTCGCCGAGGCTCCGCCGGAGAGCGGCGCGGCCCCGCTCGGAGCGGAACCGGCCGGTTCGCGGGCAGTCCAGGAAGGGGCATTGCGTCGTTACGCCGCCGAACTCGCCGCCGCACCGCCGGCACCGCTCCTGCCGCTCGCCGCCGCACCAGGTCTTCAGCCTCTCCGAAGAGGAGGTCGCCGCCCTTCAGGTACTTCTCGCCGACGACGAGCAGCGGACGCCCCTGGAGGACATGATCAGCATTCTCGAGGCCGTGATCGCCGCCGAGCAGGAGGTCGCGGTCCTGGCGGAATTCCTCGAGATCGTCGCGCGTCTCTGCGGCGACCTGCTGGTCATCGGCCGCATCGGCCAGGCCGTCGAACTGCTCTCCATGCTCTCGCGCACCGCGGCGCGTTCCGGATTGCCGGCGGGTCACGCGGCAATGATCGGTGACGCCCGCACGCGGGTGGTCACGGCCGACGTGCTCGCCGGACTCTCGAAGCAGCTGGCCACGGGCGACGGCATCGAGCGCGAACTGCTGCGGGCGCTGGTGGCCGGGCTCGGCAACTCGGCGATCGAGCCGTTCTGTCACATGCTCGGGGATGTGTCCGGGAAGGAAACCCGCAAAGTGCTCATCGAGGCCCTGGTGGACGCGGGGCGGGGATCTCCCGAGCTCTTCCTGCCCTTTCTCCTCGATTCCCGCTGGTACCTGGTTCGCAACACCCTGTACATCCTGCGCCGGATCGCCGGCCCCGAGTCCGCGCGAGCGGCCCTGCGCTGCGCGGGGCACAAGGACCCGCGCGTGCGCAAGGAGGTGGCCCTCTTTTTCGACGAGACCGGCGACCCCGCGGGCGAGTCGGTGATGTTCGGGTTCCTGAACGACGAGGTGCAGTCGCTGCGCGTGGCGGCAGTCCGCAGCCTGGCGCGGCGCGGGTCAGAGGCGGCTGCCGAGCGATTGCTGGCGCTCACGGCCACCCCGGGGTTCGCCGGCCTCGAACGGCTCGAGCGCGAAGCGGTCTGGGAGGCCCTCGGCGCACTCGCCCCGGATCGGGTGTTCCCGACGCTCAGCGAGATGCTGCTCAAACGGCGCTGGTTCGGGGCGGCGCAGGAACTCGACGACACCGCCTGCGCGTGCGCCGGTCTCAAGCGCATCGGCACCCCCGAGGCGATCGCGGTTCTCCAGAAGGCCGCGGCCAGGAAACGGGGCGCGCCGCGGGAGCTCGTCGAGAAGGCGCTGCGCTCGCCCGTGCGGGGGCGGGAGTGACGCCGGTGGGGAGATCGACCGTGGGTGAGCGCATCGACGAGCGGCTGATCGCCCTCGGCAAGCGCTTTTTGCGCGCGTTCTTCGTGCTCTACAAGACCTCGGGCAACTACGCCACCGGGCACCCCGCGCTCGCGCAGCCGCTGGCGGAACTGGCCGCGGTGGTCCGGGAATTCGAGCACCGCCGCGAAGAGGCGCTTCTGGCGTTTCACGAAGGGAATCTGTATGTCGGCGAGCACCGGCTCAAGCCGGACGCTTCCGGATTCGACGCCTTTTTCACGCTGCTGCGCGCGTTCAAGCACTGCCGGATCGGCAGCGTGACCTTCACCGGACTGGCGAGCGCCCCGGCTCTCGAGGCCTGGTTCGTGATGCTGCGCGAGATCGACGCCTCGGCGCTGCCGGACCCCTGCGGCGCGCTGCTCTCCCGGATGGCGGCGGCGGGTCTTGACGGAATCGAGGTCGAACGTCTCCGGGAGAACGCCGCCGAACCCGCGGCGGGGGTGAACGAGGACGCAAAAGAGCGCGCCAAGGGAATCTACGCGCAGACCATGGGAGTCATCTCCGATGTCATGGACCACGTGAAGCTGGGCAAGGCGCTGCGGCTCAAGCGCGCCAAGCGGGTCGTGCAGTCGATGATCGACCAGCTCCTCGCCGCGGAGACCAATCTGCTCGGGCTCACCAACCTGCGCTGTTACGACGAGTACACGTACAACCACTCGGTCAACGTCGGCATCCTTTCGATCGCCATCGGCCAGCGCGTCGGCATCGGCAAGAATCGTCTGGTCGACCTGGGCATGGCGGCGGTGTTCCACGACATCGGCAAGTCCTGCATCCCGCTTTCCATTCTGAACAAGCCCGGGTCGTTCGACGAGCAGGAGTGGACCGTGGTGCGCCGCCACCCGGTCCTCGGCGTCAAGGAACTGCTCAAGCTCAAGGGGGTGGACGCGCTCACGGCCAGGATCATGCAGGGGTCGTTCGAGCACCATCTCAATCTTGACGGGTCGGGGTACCCGCGCGTGGAGTACCCCCGGGGGGTGAGCCTCAGCGGCCGGATCGTCGCGATCGCCGACTGCTATGACGCGCTGACTTCGGCGCGGGTCTATCACCGCGTCGCGGAGACGCCGGACGCCACGCTGCGCTACATCCTCGAGATGAGCGGGACGGTCTACGACCCGATCCTCGCCAAGCTCTTCGTGAATGCCCTCGGGGTCTACCCGGTGGGGACGCTCTGCCAGCTCTCGAGCGGGGAACTCGGGGTGGTCATGCGCAGCAATCCGGACCCGGAGCAGTGGGAGTTCCCCCAGGTCAAGGTCATCGCCACCCCCGACGGCGCTGCGGTGGACGGTGCCGAGATCGACCTGTCCGCGCCTGGTCTCGGGCTGAGCATCGTGCGGACGCTCGACGCCCGCCGCCACGGCATCGACGTCGCCCGCTACTTTCTGTGACGGCCCGGGAGGGGTCCTTTTCAGCCGCCGAGTAGTCGGTTCAGGCGTTCGCGGATGGCGGCGAGGCGGTAGGGCTTCGTGATGAAGTCGTCGCAGCCGGCCTGCCGCGCCATCTCCTCCGAGTACTGAACGGTGCGCGCCGTGACCGCCGCGATCTTCGTGAACCGCAACCCCGGCGTGGCCTTGATGAGCCGGGCCGCCTCGTAGCCGTTCATCTTCGGCAGGTCGATGTCCATCACGATCAGGTCGGGCTGCTCGCGAACGGCGAGATCGACGGCCTCCTGCCCGTCCTTGGCATACAGCAACTGGTTCCCCCGACCCTCGAGGGCGATCGCGAGAATGCGCCGGCTGGTCTCCTCGTCGTCGACGATCAGGATCTTCTTGGTCATAGCCCCTCCCAGTGATTTCATTCTAGCACGTGCTGAAACATTCGTTGAACGTGCAGGCTGCCAACGCAGGTCCAAGGGCCTTTTTCATCGTCCCGTCGGCGCCGTGCCGTCGAACACGTCGCGCAGGTGCCGGGCGATCTCCTCGGGACCGAGGCTTCTGGCCAGCAGCCGGTCCCCGGTCTCGAGCAACCCGCTCTGCGCGAGTTGCGACTCCGGGTGGTCGGATAGATAGACGACCCGCACCTTGGCGACCCGCGCGCGCGCGACAGCCGCGACCTGGCGGGCGCCGACTCCCGTGAGCGCGATGTCGCACAGCAGGAGATCCGGCCGGGCGCCCTCCGCCTCGAGCAGGCGCAGGGCCGCTTCTCCGCCGGCGGCCTCGAGCACCCGGTACCCGAGGCCGCTGAGCCTCCGTCCCATGGCATGCCGCACCAGGGCGTCGTCCTCGACAAGAAGGATCGTTTCCGTGCCTCCCGGAGGCTCCGGCGCGTCCTCGGCCACGTCGCCCGCGGCCGCGGGGAGGTAGATGAAGAACGTCGGAGCCCGCGCCAGGTTCGGACTTCACCCGCACGGCGCCGCCGTGCTGCGAAACGATTCCGTAGACCGTTGCGAGCCCGAGCCCGGTGCCGAGCCCGGGCTCCTTCGTCGTGAAGAAGGGGTCGAAGATCTTCGCGCTGCACCTCCGGGCTCATGCCGGTGCCCGTGTCGCGGACTATGAGCAGCACGTAGCCGCCCGGGGTGACTCCCGGGTGCGCGCGGTCGTTGTCGACCACCGTCGACGTTCCCGGTTTCGATCGAGAGGGTGCCCCCGCCGGGCATCGCGTCGCGGGCGTTGACCGCGAGGTTCATGAGCACCTGGCCGATCTGCACCGCGTCGGCGAGCACCGGGCACGGGTCGCCCCCGCCGCGGATCTCGATGGCGATCTTCTTCGGGAACACGTGGACGAGCATCGCCCGCGTCTCCGTGACGAGCAGCCGCAGATCGACGGGGCGCATCCGCAGCTCCTGCTTGCGGCTGAAGGCCAGAAGCTGCCGCACCAGCTCGGAGCCGCGCTCGGCTGCGCCGATGACCGCCTCGAGTTCGGGGCGCGCCATGTGGTCCGCGGGGAGCCGCTCGGCAGCCGCGTCGGTGAGGCCGATCACCGCGAGCAGGATGTTGTTGAAGTCGTGGGCGATCCCCGACGCGAGCGTGCCGATGGCCTCCATCTTCTGCGCCTGCAGCAGCAGCGAGTTGAGGCGATGGCGCTCCTCCTCGGCGCCGGCGAGGGAGGTCAGGTCCTCGGCGAACACGACGGCCTTGCGCCGCCCGCCCTCCTCGATGGGGATGCCGGTGAACTGCCCGATCACGCGCCGGCCGGCCCGGCAGTGGTATTCGGACGGGCCGAGCCGGAAGGGCACCCCCTCGAGCGCCCCGTGGACGCGGGGGGTCATGCCGAGTTCGACGCAGCCGGGGAAGCCGCCGAGATCGGCGCCCACGAACTGCTCGAGCGGGTAGCCCGAGATGGCGATCATCGCCGGGTTGGCGAACTCGACGCGGAACTGTTCGTTCACGATGAAGACGCCGAACGGAGCGTGGCCGAGGATCCTCTGGAGGCGCTCGGCGGCGTGGCTGAGCTCGTCCATCGCCTGCTTGCGCTCCGAGATGTCCTGCACGACGTGGATGATGCCGCCGCCGGCGCGTGGCAGGGCCGTGATCTCGAGATAGCGGTCGAGGAGCGGTTCGTAGAGGTTGACGGTGGTCGGCCCCCCGGTGCGGAGCGTGGCGCAGCCGGGGCAGCCGCCGATCGGGGCCTCCAGGCCGTGGAAGAGCTCGTGAGCACTTGCTCCCGTCGACGGCGACGTCGTCGCAGCCGAGCAGCCGCCGCGCCGCCGCGTTCGCGCGCAGCACCCGCAAGTCCGCGTCGTGGATGGTGATCCCCTCCTGGATACTGTCGAAAGTCTCCTCCCAGTCGTCGCGTGCCTCCGCCACGGCGTGCTCCATGGCTTTCATGTCGGTGATGTCGCGCAGGGTGAGGACGGCACCTCCCGCCTGCGCCCGCCCCTGTGGGATCGGGTCGGCGGTCGCGAGAAACCAGCGTCCCGAGGCGTTGTGACGGACCTCGGCCGCGGCACGCGAGCCGGTGCGCTGCACGGTCTCCAACGGTCCCAGCCCGTCGTCCAGGCCGGCACTGGAGCAGCAGATCCGCAGCCGGTGTGCCCACGAGGTTGCGCGGGTCCCTGCGCGAAAACAGCGCCGTTGCGAGGTTGGTCTTCACGACGCGTCCCTCGCTGTCGATCATCAGCATCAGGTCGTCCGTCGAGTCGAACGCGGCCCGCCACTCATTCGAGGCGTTGACGAGCGCCGCGGTGCGCTCCTCGACCTGTTCTTCGAGTTGTCGCTCCTTGGCGGCGAGATCGAAGGCGAGGCCGATTTCCCGCTTCAGCGAGACCCGCTGCAGGTGGCGCACGAAAATGGTCACCGCGAGGATGGCGAGGAAGAGGTAGTTCTGGGTGAAGAAGATCCGGGGGGCGTCGACTGTTCCCCAGAGCAGCTGCGGCACGAGGAAAACGAGATAGATGATGCCGGAGATCAGCAGGTGGAAGGCCGCGCTGGCGGGGATGAATCCGAGGACGGTCACCGCGAGCAGGATCATGCCGTCCCCGTAGGCCGTCGAGAACCCGCCGGAACCAAGGATCATGACCTCGATCGCGACGGCACCGATCACGACACCTGTCAGAACCAAGGCGCGCAGGGCCAGCGGGGATCGAACCCGGAGCGCCATTCGCCAGACGAGAAGCAGCCCGAAGGCGGCCGCGACGCGGTACCCGAGAAAGCGAACGGCGAGCTCCGGGACGCTGATGAAATCCAGGGGGGAGATCAGCAGGAAGATCAGGGCGCCAAACGGCGTCACCCGCACGGACCACTCGCGGAACAGGCGTTCCAACTCCCGACCGACGTGCTCGTCGCGTGTCATGGCGCTCCCCCGCGCTCTTCGTGGAGAAATCCACACTTGGCATCACGCCGTGGCCCTGATGGCATGAGGAGCAACGAGGACCATCGGGCAAACCCGGGTATGGTAGCATAAGAAAAGACAGTCGGCCTGCGGCCGGAAAGAGGAGTCGAGGCGATGCGAAAAACCATGATGCTGGTCCTTGCTGGCGGCGATGTTGTTGCCGGGAACCCTGGTCGACGCAGCCACGGTCAAGGGGGTGACGTTTCCCGACTCCGTCACCATCGGCGGGCGGGAGTGCCGGCTCAACGGGGTCGGGGTGCGCAAGAAGGTCGTGATCAGCGTCTACCTCGGTGCGCTCTATCTGGGGACGCCGACCGGGGACGCGGCGGCGGCGATTGCGGCCGATGAGCCAAAACGGATCGTGATGCACTTTGTCTATTCCAAGGTCGGGGCGGAAGACATGCGCAAGGCCTGGCGGGATGGCTTCGGCGCCAACTCGGCGGCGACGCTGCCCCAGTTGAACGAGCGGCTCGAGCGCTTCAGCGGCTGGTTCGACGCGGATCTGCTCAAGGGCGAGCAGGTCGTGCTGACCTACCTGCCGGGGCAGGGGACCGAGGTCGAGGTGCAGGGCAAGGTTCGCGGGGTGATCGAGGGTGCCGACTTCATGCGGGCGCTCTGGTCGGTCTGGCTCGGGGAGAAACCGGCGGACGGCGGCCTCAAGAAGGGGATGCTGGGTAAATAACGGCCGCTGAAAACGGCCCATCTGCGGCGTTGGGCTTCGCGCACCTGCCTCGACGGGCACGAGCCCGCCTCGGCATCTGCCTGTCGCCCGCCTTGCACCTGGGCCCTTTTGATCAGCCTCTCCGTTACAGTCGGGACTGTGACAAGCGAGGCAGCCGTGTTTGTGCCAACGCTAGCGGTACAAGTGATACAAGGCTGACCGGTCCTCGAAGGCTTTCAACTCCCTGGACCATGAGCGCTCAAGCTCATTGACCGGTCGCCCGGCGTCCAGCCCTTCGCGGATGCGGGTGTCCCCGGTCAGCAGGTCGATCGGCAGGCGCACCGTCTCGTACTCGTAGGGGGGCGGGCGCCAGAGATCGGCGTCGGGCCAGAGCCGGCGGATCGCCGCGAGGATCGCAAGCGTCGTCCGGTAGGGTCGGTACGCGCGCGGGTCGGTGACGTGGATCTGCAGGCCGCCGCAGACCTGCCCGGCCCACTTCTGGAAGGTCGGCTGGAACCAGGCCTCGCGGAAGATCGCCCCGGGGAGGCGCCGGCGGCGCAGCGCGGCGCAGAGCGGCGCGGGGTCGACCCAGGGCGCACCGCAGATCTCGAAGGGCCGCGTGGTGCCCCTGCCTTCAGAGAGCAGCGTCCCTTCGAGGAGCACCTGTCCGGGGTAGACGAGCGCCGTGTCGGGCGTCGGCATGTTCGGGCTCGGCGGCACCCAGGGCAGGCCGGTGTCGGCGAAGAGCATCCGCCGCCGCCAGCCGCGCAGCCGGACCACCTCGAGGTCGGCGTCGATTCCGCCCTCCGCGACGAAGAGCCGCGCCAGTTCGCCCATCGTGAGACCGTGGCGCATCGGCAGTTCGTGGGCGCCGACGAAAGAGAGCAGCGAGGGGTCGAGCAGGTTCCCCTCCGCCGCGCCGCCGATCGGGTTCGGCCGATCGAGGACCACGATCTTCTTCCCGAGGCGGGCCGCCTCCTCGAGGCAGTAGCGCAGCGTCGTGATGAACGTGTAGACGCGGCAGCCGACGTCCTGGAGATCGACGAGGAGCGCGTCGATGCCGGCGAACATCGCCGCGGTCGGCCGGCGCACGTCGGCGTAGAGCGAGTACACGGGAACGCCGAGCGCCGGGTCGCGCCCGTGCGCCGACTCGATCATGTTGTCCTGCTTCTCGCCGAAGATGCCGTGCTGCGGGGAGAAGAGCGCCGTGAGCCGGCGGCCGACCTTCTTCGCGACGAGGTCGCGGGCGTGCCGGAGGCGCGCGTCGACGGAGGCCTGATTGCAGAGCAGGCCGAGCCGCGCCTTCGCGAGCGAGCGCGGCGGCCCGGCGAGAAAAGCCTCGAGCCCGGTGGTGACGCGTTGCATGCCCATGACCGTCCTTCTGCCCCGTAGCCGTTGTTCCTGACCCCTTGGCATCGACTATAGCACGTCGCAACCTCCTTGATTTTCTTGACAGAAATTGATGGAACTGGTAGGTAAATCACTCGCCGCGATGGGGAACGGGCGCCGACCCGGGAGAGGGTCGTGTTTCCGCCCGGTTCGTCCGTCTCGCACGAACAGTGGTAGGTGAGACCCCGGGCAAAGGAGCGCACATGCAAGAGTTGAGTTTCGCGGAGATCATGAGCTACGCCACGATCGCCGAGGACAACGCCATCGCCTTCTACAAGGGCGCCGCGGCGAAGGCCTCGCAGGCGAGCGTGAAGAAGTACCTCGAGGAGCTGGCGGCGATGGAACTCGGCCACAAGCGCCACCTCGAGGAGCTGATCAAGAAGTTCGAGCAGAGCAAGCGCATCCCGAAGCTCGCACAAGGAGGTCCAGACCCTCGGCTACGCGGAGCTACATCAAGCCGGTCGCCCTCGACGCCGACGTCTCCTACAAGGAGGCGCTCGAGGCCGCGATGGTCAAGGAGCGCGAGGCGGTCGCGATGTACGAAAAGCTCGCGATCTACGTCGACGACCCGGACGCCAAGCAGGTCTTCAAGCTGCTGCTCGAGGAGGAGAAGAAGCACCTCAAGCGCTTCGAGACCGAGTACGACGACCTGACGAATCAGAACTGGTAGGGGGACGAGAGAGCCATGTTTGAGATTCTGGAGAAGAAAGTCTGGCTGGCCGAGGAGCCGCGGATCGTCGAGTTCCTCGTCAAGGCCCCCGAGATCGCCCGCGCGCACCACGCCGGGCAGTTCGTGATCGTGATCCCGGTCGAGGGCGGCGAGCGCATCCCGCTGACGATCGCCGACAGCGACGCCAAGGCCGGCACGATCAGCCTGGTCTTCCAGGAGGTCGGCGCCTCGACGATGCTGCTCGGCCGCCTCGAGCAGGGGCAGCCGATCCCGCACGTCGCCGGCCCGCTCGGCAAGCCGACGCACATCGAGAAGTTCGAGGGCGCGGTGGTCTGCGTCGGCGGCGGGATCGGCGTCGCGCCGATCCACCCGATCGCCAAGGCGATGAAGGCCGCCGGCAACCACGTGATCTCGATCCTCGGGGCGCGCTCGAAGAACCTGATGATCTACGAGGAGCGGATGAAGGCCGCGAGCAACGACGTGCGGATTACCACCGACGACGGTTCCTACGGCCGGAAGGGCTTCGTCACCGACGAGCTCAAGGGGATCATCGAGGGCGGCACCAAGATCGGCTGCGCCGTCGTGATCGGCCCGCCGATCATGATGAAGTTCACCTGCAAGGTCACCGAGCCCTACAAGATCCCGACCTTCGCCAGCCTGAACACGATCATGGTCGACGGCACCGGGATGTGCGGCGCCTGCCGCGTGACGGTCGGCGGCAAGACCAAGTTCGTCTGCGTGGACGGCCCGGAGTTCGACGGGCACCAGGTGGACTTCGACGAGATGATGGCGCGCCAGCGGCAGTACCTCCCCGAGGAGAAGCTGGCGAAGGACCGTTGCCAGAGCGGCCACGGCACCTGCCAGACGGTCTGAGCGCGGAACCCGAAGAGCGACGAGGACGACGAGACGATGACTGAAGAGAAGAAGGACCAGGCCCCCGCCCCGAAGGCTCCGAAGCCGAAGATCCCGCGCCAGGCGATGCCCGAGCAGAACGCGAAAGTGCGCGCGAAGAACTTCGAGCAGGTGACCACCGGCTACACCGAGGAGCAGGCGCAGCTCGAGGCCTCGCGCTGCCTCTCGTGCAAGAAACCCAGCTGCGTCGCCGGTTGCCCGGTGAGCGTGCCGATCAACGTCTTCATCTCCGCGATCAAGGAGAAGGACTACGCCAAGGCGGTCGCGGCGATCAAGTCGACGAACCTGCTCCCCGCCGTCTGCGGCCGCGTCTGCCCGCAGGAGATCCAGTGCGAGAGCAAGTGCGTGATCGCCAAGAAGCAGGAGTCGGTCGCGATCGGGCGCCTCGAGCGCTTCGTCGCCGACTGGGAGGCGAGCCAGGGCGAGTCCCCGGTGCCGCCGAAGCCGAAGAAGACCGGCAAGAAGGTCGCGGTCTGCGGCTCGGGCCCCGGCGGGCTGATCTGCGCCGGCTACCTGATCCAGGCCGGCCACGACGTGACGATCTTCGAGGCGCTGCACAAGGCCGGCGGCGTGCTGGTCTACGGCATCCCGGAGTTCCGGCTGCCCAAGGCGATCGTGCAGCGCGAGGTCGAGTACCTGCAGAAGCTCGGCGTCGAGCTCAAGTGCGACTTCGTGGTCGGCAAGACGCGCACGATCGGCGAGCTGATGGAGCAGGACGGCTTCGACGCGGTCTACATCGGCGTCGGCGCCGGGCTGCCCTGGTTCATGGACGTCCCGGGGGAGAACCTCAACGGCGTCTACAGCGCGAACGAGTACCTGACGCGCAACAACCTGATGAAGGCCTTCGAGTTCCCGAACTCCGACACGCCGATCAAGCGGCACAAGAACGTCGCGGTGGTCGGCGGCGGCAACGTGGCGATGGACTCGGTGCGCACGGCGCTGCGGCTCGGCGCGGACAACGCGTACATCGTCTACCGCCGCGGCATGGAAGAGCTGCCGGCGCGCGGGGAGGAGGTCGAGCACGCGCAGCACGAGGGCGTGCAGTTCAAGATCCTGACCGCGCCGGTGCGCGTGATCGGCAACAAGGAAGGCTGGGTCGAGGGGCTGGAGTGCCTGGAGATGGAGCTGGGCGAGCCGGACGCCTCGGGGCGCCGCCGCCCGATCGCGAAGGAGGGCTCGAACTTCGTGCTCAAGGTCGACGCGGTGATCCCGTCGATCGGCACGGGCGCCAACCCGCTGCTGGCGCAGACGACCCCGGACATGCAGTTCACCAAGCGCGGCTACATCGCCGTCGAGTCCGAGGCGACCGGCCGCACGACCAAGAAGGGCGTCTTCGCGGGCGGCGACATCGTGACCGGCGCGGCGACCGTCATCCTCGCGGCGGGCGCGGGCCGCGCCGCCGGCATGGCGATCGACAAGTACCTCAAGGACGGCGAGTGGTGGGACCCGAACGCGCCGAAGCCCGAGCCGGCACCAGCCCCGGCCCCGGCGGCGAAATGATCCTCTGACCAACCTCCCCCTGCGAGGGGGGAGTGCAGGGCGGTGGTGGAGCTGGAATCGCCAAGCCCTCCTCCGGCAATCAGCCGGGGGAGGGCTTTTTCTTGATGGTATTGGCCGGTCGGTGGTGTCCCGGATCGGAGGGGAGAATCGGGCTTCGCCCGCTGATGCAGGGGACGGCTGGCCCCGACCGTTTCTTGCCGCTGCTCCGCCGTCCGGCGCCCCCGCACGAGCCGCGAGCGGCGTTCTGGTCAGGTTTGTCACCTGACGGCGATCGTATGGCCTCCGAACTCCACGGTCTGCCCCGTGCGGATCTTGCACCGCCGCCGCAATTCCACCGTGCCGTCGATCTTGACGCGGCCGTCCGCGATCGCGGTCTTGGCCATGCCGCCGGTGCCGCACAAGCCGGTGAGCTTCAGCAGGTCGTCAAGCTCGACGAACGCATGCCCCTGCAGCTGAAATTCCATCAACGTGTCCATTGACTCCGTTCGCCTCGCTCCTGAGTTGCGGATGGAAGAAGAGAGTGGGTTACGCCGAGTGGGATCTGCCCGTTGGCGGCGGAATTTCATCGAGCCCCCATTTTTTCATTTTTTTCCAGAGGGTCATCCGGCTCACACCGAGGGCGCGAGCGGCATTCGCGCGGTGTCCCGCCGCTCGCGTTCCAGCGATTCCCGGACCATCTCTCTCGTGATCGTCTTTCTGGAGCGCGGTGCCGGGGAGCCGCGGACGGCCGAGAGGTACGCCGGCAGGTCCGCCACGTCGATTTCCCCGCCGCGGCAGGTGATGACGGCGTATTCCAGGGCGTTGATGAGCTGGCGGACATTCCCCGGCCACCGGAAGGTCTGCAGCGACTCGAGGGCGGCAGCGGTGACCCTCACCGTGTGCGCGGCCGCTCACCGCGCCGATCCGGGCGAGGAAGTGCGAGATCAGGGACGGGATGTCGTCGGCACGCTCCCGCAGCGGCGGCATGGTGATCGGGATGGCGTTGACGCGGTAGAGCAGATCATCCCGGAAGCGGCCGGCTTCGACGAGCGTTTCGAGGTTGCGGTTGGTTGCCGAGACGAGGCGGATATCGACGGGCACGGCGGCATTGTCCCCGACGCGCTCGATCACTTTCTCCTCGAGGACCCGCAGCAGCTTGGCCTGCAGGGCGGGCGTGGTGTCGCCGATCTCGTCGAGGAAGATCGTCCCGCCGCTTGCGGCCTCGAAACGCCCCTCCCGGTCGCGCACGGCGCCGGTGAACGAGCCCTTGCGGTGTCCGAACAGCTCGCTTTCGAGCAGGCCTTCGTTGAGTGCCGCGCAGTTGACCTTGACGAATGGGCCGTCCTTGCGCCGGCTCAAGGCGTGGACGGCCGCGGCCGCCAGTTCTTTTCCCGTGCCGCTCTCGCCGAAGACGATCACCGGGGCCTCGCTGCCGGCGGCGTTCCTGATCTGCTCGAAGACCCGGAGCATGACCGGGCTGCGGCCGACGATTCCGTTGAATTGCTGCTGCAGCCTGACCGCTTCGCCCAACTCCTGCAGCTGCCGATCCTTGACGACCAGCGAGGTCACGTCGGTCATGGTTTCGATGCCGCCGATCATCGCGCCCTGCTCGTCGCGCAGGACGATGGCGTTCTTCAGCAGGTGGATCTCCCGGCCGTCCTTGGCGCGGATCCGGCAATTCTTGCGCACGGCCCGGCCGTCTTCGAAGAGTGAACAGCGGATCGTCGTCCGGTTCCCCTCGCGGTAGACGCAGGTGTCGGTGTCGAGGATGGCGCACGGCTCTGCCGATCACCTCCTCGCGCCGGTACCCCGTGATCCGCTCGGCGGCGAGATTGAAGGAGAGAATGGTGCCTTCGCGGTCGACGAGCATCAGGCCGTCGCTCATGGTCTCGAGGACGTTCTCCAAAAACTCCGGAGTTTTCTTGAGATCGTTCAGTTTCATGTATACCTTTAACGTAAATTTCGTAAATCATTAGCATGGTTTACGCTCGCGGTCAACCTGTTCGATCGTGCGAGAGTAGAAAAATTCCTTATAGATCAGCATGATGCGCAAAATCGCCTCTTTGTTGCGCCTGAGCACACAAATTGCACATATCTCCGCTGAGAAACCAACAAAAGGGAGGAAGCAATGAGGTCGAAAGCATCAAAGGCTGCAATTGTCGTGGTCGTCGGGGTTGTGGCACTTGCAGGTGTGCCGGGCAACGCCGCGGCCGGCAAACGGCCGAACATCATGCAAGCCTGCACGTCCTGCCACACGGGGGCCGACGGCAGCATCCGCGGCAAGCTGGTCTCGGTGTCGGAGCAGTTCAAGAGCATCAGCGTCTCCGTCGGCCCGCTGGTCTGGATCGTCAAGTACGGCGACGACCTGAAGGTCAAGGAGGGGGAAAAGCTGAGCGGCCCGGAAGCGCTCAAGGGGGTCTCGCGGGACAAGGAGGTTCTCGTCGCCTATTCCGGCGAGGAGAGCAATCCGTTCGCCGCGAGCATCGCCGTGAAACAGCCGTACAAGGTCCCCGAGGCGCAGCTGCTCCCGCTGGAAAAACTCAAGGAGTTGATTGCGCTCGGGCCTGAGCAGGGCAAGTTCTTTCTCTACGACTCCCGGCCCGCGCCGCTCTTCCCGGAGGGACACATTCCGTACGCGCAGTCTCTCCCCTATGCCGCGTTCAAGGAGCAGGCCGCCGCGAAGTTGCCCGCCGACAAAGGGGCGCTCGTGATCTTCTACTGCGGGGGCGACACCTGAGTGATGAGCCCGATGTCCGCCCGTGAGGCGGAAGCAATGGGTTTCACGAACGTGAAGGTCTTCCACGCCGGCCTGCCCGCCTGGAAGAAATCCGGCGGTCTCGTGCTCACCGGACCGGTGGCTCTCGAGAACTGGCTGAAGGCCGGCAGTTCCTTCGTGCTGGTCGACCTGCGCGACCCTGCGGAGGCCGCAAAGGGCGCGATTCCCGACTCGATCGGTGTCCCGGCGCAGGAGCTCGCCGCCTGGAAGGACCGCTTCCCGGAGAACAAGAAGGCGCCGATCGTCCTGGTCGACGCCGGCGCAGGCGAGCGCCGAGGCGTTCTCGACGGTTCGCGGCTGGGGCTACGTCAACGCTTCGGTGCTCAAAGGGGGCTTGAGCTCCTGGAAGGGCGAGTTGAAAGTCGGCGAACTGCCTTCGCCGACGAAGATCGCCTTCGTCAAGACCTATAAACCGGGCGAACTCACGATCGATGAGTTCAGGAAGGTCGCCGACACCCGACCTGCGGACGCGCTGATCCTCGACGTGCGCGAGAAGCCCGTGGACAGCGGCTCCTCGGCGCGCTCGCGATCCCTCAGAGCGAGCTCGCGGCGCGTCGCCGAGGTCCCGAAGGACAAGGAGATCGTCATCCACAGGATCGCCGACACCAGGCCTGCGAACGCGCTGATCCTGGACGTGCGCGAAAAGCCTGTGGACAGCATGCTCCTCGGCGCGCTCGCCATTCCCTACGGCGAACTGGCAGCGCGCTTCGCCGAAGTGCCGAAGGAAAAAGAGACCGTCATCCACTGCAACACCGGGCTCCTCGCCAAACAGGCGTACGACCTGCTCAAGGCGAAGGGCTATGACAAGGTGCGCTGGCTCGACGCCGTCGTCGTCATCGGCTCGGGCGGCGTCTACGAGATCGCCGAGAAATAAACCGCTGATCGGGGCCGGGGGTGTCGCGGGACATCCCCGGCCCCCCGCCGAAGCGCGCGCCGCGGTCGCGGCTAGCGGAATATTCGGCGGACGCGGTCCAGGAGCCCGCCGAACGCCCGTCCGAGCCGCTCGCGCAACGAGCCGGAGTGCAGCGGGCAGCGCGCCTCCGGGACGAGGTCGCCTTCCTTGAAGTACTCCGCGTAGGTCGGGCAGCGGTCCGTCGGGAGGGCGTGCGAGATGCTGCAAAGTTCAACGGCGTCGACGTTCCGGGGTGGGGTGAAGGTCCCCGGGGGGCGCAGTTTCGCGGCGCGGCGCATGAACTCCGCCCAGATCGGGACGGCGATCCGGGAGGCGTAGGCCTCCTCGCCGATCGTCGCCGGGCGGTCGAACCCGACCCAGACGCCGGCTGCCAGTCCCGGCACGAACCCGACGAACCAGGCGTCGTGATAGTCGTCGGTCGTGCCTGTTTTGCCGCCGGCGGGGACCCCGGCCGCGCGCGCCCCGGTCCCGGTGCCGGAGTCGACGACTTCGCGGAGCATTGCGAGCGCCTGCCACGCCGCGGCGGCGGAGAGCACCGGGACGCGCCGGACCTGGTCCTGAAACACGGTCCGTCCGCGCTGGTCGATGACTGCCGCGAGCGCGCGCGGACGGACTGCGTACCCCGCGTTTGCGAAAGGGGCGAACGCGACGGTCAGTTCGAGCGGCGTGGCCGACCCCGTCCCGAGCGCCAGCGAGGGGACCTGCGGCTGCTCGGGGAGTCCGGCGCGGCGCGCGAGGTCGGCCACGGCGGCAGTCCCGACTTTGCGCTGCACGGCGAGCGCGGCGTCGTTGTCCGAGCGCGCGAGCGCCTCGCGGTAGGTCACGAACGCGGCGGGGTCGTCCTGGCCGACCCGCGCCGAGACCCGCTCGCGCTCTTCCTCGAACGACCGGGACCTGACTCCCGGCACGCGCGTCGCCGGGGAGTCTCCCCGTTCGAGGGCCGCCGCGTAGACGAACGGTTTGAAGGCCGAACCCGGCTGCCGGCTCGCGAGCACGGCGCGGTTGTACGTGGACGTGCCGTAATCCGCCCCGCCGACGATCGCGAGCAGATCCCCGGTCTGGGGATCCAGCGCGACGAGGGCGGCCTGGAGCCCCGGCCGGCGGAGGCGGGCGATGGCTTCGGACACGGCGGTCTCGGCGGCGAGCTGCAGCTCCCGGGAGAGCGTCGGGCGGACGCGCCACCCCGGCGGGTCCTCCTCGCCGACCCGGTCGCGAAATGCGCGCCGCAGGTAGTCCTGGGCCCAGCCGGAGCGCTCTCCGCCGCTCGGGGGGCCGTCGGCGAGGCGGGGTCGGGCGGCGAGCGCGGCCCGTTCGGCCGCCGCGCTGATCATCCCCTCGGCGCGCATCCGGCCGAGCACGCGCCGCGCCACCGCGAGCGCGCGGTCATAGTGCGCGCGCGGCCCGAGGGCCGACGGCGCCCGGATGACCCCGGCGACCATCGCGGCCTCGGCGAGGGTCAGGTCGGCGGCGCGCTTGCCGAAGGTCTCCCGCGCGAACGCCTCCACGCCGTGGACCGCCCCGAGGGGTACCCGGTTCAGGTAGAGTTCGAGGAGGCGCTCCTTCGGCAGTTGAACCTCGAGGAGCAGCGCGAGGACGGCTTCGCGCAGCTTGCGGCTCACGGTGCGCTCGCGCGAGAGAAAGAGCGTGCGCGCCAGTTGCTGGGTGATCGTGCTCGCGCCCTCGACGGGTGCGCCGCGGCGCAGGTTGTGCAGGACGGCGCGGCCCACCGCGAGAGGGTCGATCCCCCAGTGGCTCCAGAAGCGCCGGTCTTCGGCGGCCACGACCGCCTGGCGCAACGCGGGGGCGATCTGCGCGATCGGGACGTCGACGCGCCGGCCGTCGAGGGGAAACCAGTCCTTTCCCGTTTCGTCGAGGAACAGGGTCCCGCTCGCGCCGGTCGAGAGGCGCCGGATGGCCAGGGCGTGGGAGGCGATCCAGACGCCGCCGACGAGCGCGCCGGCCGTGACCGCGGCGAGCAACGCCCAGCCGACCGTCCGCGACACGCACCCGCGGCGCGGCTTGCGCGCGGAACCCTGCGAATCCGGATCACTCATGGCAGGATTCTATCAGGCCGCCGGACGCCCCGCCGCTTTCCTCAGGCGGCGAGTGGGGATGGAGGGCCTATCTGTTCCTGAAACCGGCAACCCGCCTCCAGGCTTGCGATTGCGCCGGGATGCTCCGTGCCGTTGAATCGAACGGGCGGCACCGTCATCACAGAAACAAAGTCTGGAATTGTATCAACCCCATAACGAAGGAGAGTCGGCCCGTGAAATTCAGTCGTCTTGTGCCCGTCCTGCTCGCCGCCGCGCTGTCCCTGACAGCCACCGCCAGCCACGCCGAAGGACTGCGATTTTTCCCGGGCTTCCAATCCGGCTACACATTCGGGCCTACCCTGGCCGTTTCAGCCGGCGTGGTGAATGTCACCGACGTCGATGACCATGACGCCGACTTCGCGTACGGTCTCGACTTCAACTTCAACTGTCTGCTGATGCAGACCCCCGAGAACCGCATGCGCACGCACCTTCAGGTCAACCACACCGACGACTCCGGCCTGACGTCCACCTCCTTCGAACTCTCCCCGCGGTACACCCCGGCCATCGGGGGCGGTTTCGCGATCGGCGTCGGGCCCGTTGTCGCGCTGGTCATGGCCGACAACGGCGCTGCGGACAAGAATCTCTTCGGCTACGGGCTGGTCGGCGGCCTCGAGTACCGCCGGGGCATGTTCTATTCCGGGGTTGACCTTCGTTACCTGGCCACCACCGAGAGCGACGAGGTTGAGTTCGCAAACTGGGCGCTGCTCGCCAAGCTCGGCATCAATTTCTAAATCGGAGCGTTTTTGGCCGGACGGGAAAGACCGGAAGCGTCTTTCCCGTCCCTGCACCCGCTTTATCGGTTTGAACCGGCCCGGCTACTCGGTCTTCTCGCCCTTCGCCACCACCTTGCCGTCGTGGAACTGGATGAGCCCCGTATCATAGAACCAGGTTTCGCTCGTCCCCGCGGGCGTCGGCAGAATGGTCCCCTGGCCGGTCGACTCCATACGGAACTTCCTGTGCGGTTTGCCGGCGACCGTCCGAACCTGCTCCGGGGTCATGCCGAGCGAAACCTTTTCGTAGTTCTGCAGCGCCGGTGCGCACCCGAACCCGAGAGCGCCCACGACTACCGTTGCGGCGATAGCTGCCGCCTTGTGCCGGTAAGACATTTCACACCTCCAACCTGGTTGCGGAATGCGTCGTCGCCGCCCCAGCGGCGAACCCCATCCCTTGTTCCGTTGGACGCGCGAGTCCCGAAATGGTTCCTGCTCGGGCGCGTTCGCCCCGCGACGGCTGGCGGACGCTCGCCTGCGGGCAATTCGACTACACTGACGACGCCCTCTTCGACGGTGTCCCGCGGAGGGCCCACGGCAAAGGAGGGCAGATCGTGAAGACGTATCGCAAGGAACTCTGGTTCACCATCCCCGCGCGGGTCGGGTTCGTCAACATCACGTCCCAGGTCGAGGAGTGCCTGCGCGCGAGCGGCATCCGCGAGGGCCTGGTCCTCGTCAACGCGATGCACATCACCGCCTCGGTCTTCGTCAACGACGACGAGCGCGGGCTGCTCGGCGATTTCGAGGTCTGGCTCGAGAAGCTGGCGCCGCACGAGCCGGTCGCGCAGTACCGGCACAACAGCGGCGAGGAGAACGCCGACGCGCACCTCAAGCGTTCGATCATGGGCCGCGAGGTCGTGGTCGCCGTCACCGACGGCAAGCTCGACTTCGGCCCGTGGGAGCAGATCTTCTACGGGGAGTTCGACGGCCGCAGGAAGAAGCGGGCGCTGGTCAAAATCATCGGCGAGTAGTCCGCTGGTGTGTGCCTCCTGAAAGAAGAGCTCCACGATCGTGATCTCCAGCTGCCCGAACGGTCAATGTAACCATTCTGGAAGGTTGCCAGTAGCCTACTCTAGTAACGGTTGTGGAATCGTTTTGACTCATAGGCATATCTCTGACTATTCGGTAACCGGGATCGGAGACAAGGCCAATGGATGCGACCTGGGTCGGCTCTGCAGGGTCTTTACGATTATTGCTGAGAGCCCTGGTGCCCGCCGGGCTCACGCTCTCGCTGCTCTGTCCCGGAATCGCCCTCGCCGGTCACGCGATAAGCGAGGGCAATGCCTGCTGCGACTGCCATGAACTGAAGGTCGGCTATGGCGAGTCCGACACTTCCTTTCTCGGCACCGCCAGGCGGAGCATATCCTCGATCAAGTCGGCGCGGGCGGTTGCTGGCAACAACATCTCCGACGAGTTCGGCTGCCTCGCTTGCCACAGCAGCCCAGCCCTCGCGACCAAATCTCGTGAACCGTTCGGATGGGCGGCTGGACATAAATCTCAATCGACTCCAGCGGGTACGTTGAGTGCCGGCGGCACAAGCAAAGGAGTGGCGTCATGGGTGACCGGGTGAAGCTGCATCTGCGCCGGGGCATCTCGTTCGCGGCGGCATTCGTTTTGTTAGTCGTCATGAAAGCGCCCTGCGCCTTGGGTGCGCACTATCCGGCGTCCGGGGATGACTCCAACTGTTCGTCCTGCCACACGCTGGACGTCAACGAAGGCGACGCGAACACCAGTTACATCAGCAGCGCGGCGCGCACCTTTCCCCAGATCAAGGCCTACGACGGGTTGCCCTCTAACCAGGCTCCCGCGTACCTCGGCTGCACTTTCTGCCATTTTCAGAACGACAACACCACGATGAGGCCCGCACTCAACCACTTCCAGGGGCGGCTCTCCTCTCACCCGGTCGGTGTGGATTTCACCACCCCCCTTCACACGACGACCAACCAGATCTACGTCAGTTCCTACGGCTCGAACAAGCCCAACGAGCTGGACTGCGTCGACTGTCACGACATCGATCTCGGCGGCGGGTATCCGCAGCACGACACCCGGCCAGCCAACAACCCGTACATGCTCCGGAACGTCACCGTCATCGGGGAGTACGACGGGCTCTGCCGCACCTGCCACCGCAGCGACGCGCCCGTGACGGTCAAGACCGTGTCGATGCAGCTGACCAAGCACGCCGACGGCGCCGTGGGCCGCCCGCTCGTCGAGAACGACGGGACGGTGCTGCGCACGAACGACCTGGACGAGGACGGCGTCGCGGATGCCGCTGGCATCGTCGACCAGTGTCGGGTCTGCCACGACTCGCACTACTCCTCGAAGTACAAGCTCTTCAACGACGGCAAGGAGATGCACAAGGTCGGGGCGGGGGAGGTCCCGGACGTCGCGATCACCAGCGCCAACTGCACCGAGGTCTGCCACTACCCCGGGGACTACAACAACCTCCCGGCCGGAAACTACGGCACCTACGGCCACGGGAAGGCCGAGAGCACCTACCGGTACAGGAACGGCCGTCCCGACTGGACCGGCACGACGCGGACCATGGGCCTCGCGTGCACCGGCTGCCACGTCTCGCTCGACATCGGGACCAAGCCGCACGTCGAGCCGACGCCGAGCGGCGCGAACGACCGGGAGAGGTACAAGAACCGCTTCAATCTGAACATCAACCTGCAGGCCACCGACGCCGGGTCGGTCTACGGCAACCCGGTCTGGGGTGTCTGCCTGCAGTGTCACTCCGGCTATGCCGAGCACCAGGGCGGCGGGGTCGCAATCGGCTGTCAGGACTGCCACGACGAGCACGCCGAGGGCTCGGGCAGCACGTCGAACGTCTTCATGATCCCGGAGCAATCGAAGGACGACGGCTTCTTCCTGCCGTCGGGGAGCGGGACCCACCAGCGGAGCAAGGCCGGCACGGAGTTGGTGACGTACGACTCGACGCGGATGAACACCGCGGTCGTCCCCTACGCCCCCGATGTTCCGAATGAGGATTTCTTCCGCGGCAACGTGAACGGCGTCTGCGACAACGCAGAATGCCACGGGAGTGCCCCCTGGTGGCCGGGGCCGGCCGGCCTCGCGGGAATCATGGGGGCGGGCGGCGCGCATCTCGGTGGTCAGCAGGATCCGGGCTCGGATTGCGCGAGCTGCCACCGGCACAGCGGCGATGTCGGCGGCGGCTGGCGGGCAACCACGATCTGCAACGACTGTCACACCGACAACGGGGCGGATCATGCGGCGGCGCAGGGCAAGAACGCGACAACGCACAACACCCGGCACGGCGCCGGAGCGTACATCGGGATGTGCGGCGACTGTCACGGAGGCAACGGGCCGGGGAGCCCGGCCCACAACAACGGGACGGTGAACTTCGGCGGCGCGCGAATGAGCGCAGCCTTCGACTACGTCAGGGGTGCGGCCTTCGACGACACGGGCTGCGGCACGGCTGCCAACGGGTGCCACAACGCCGACCCTGGCGAATGGTCCGCGAACAGCCTCGACGCGGTCGGGAACAACGCCTGTGCGCAGTGCCACGCCGCCGCCGGCAAGCTTCTCGACCAAGGCGGCTATCCGGCGCCCGGCGTGTCCAGCGTCGACAAGCACACCAAGCACATCAACAACGACGCCTACGTCCCCGGCGACTGCGACGACTGCCATGGCGCAAACGCCACCGCCGGAAATCAGGCGGCCCACAAGGACGGCTTGGTTACGATCGCCGCGGCTCCTCCACCAAACCCGCTCAACGACTACTCCCCAGCGACGCACACCTGCACGAACCTCTGCCACCTGGCCGATGTCGCGGGAAAGAACTGGGCCGACGCGAGCGTCCTCGACTGCACGGACTGCCACGCCGGGACCTTCCTCGGCGGTGGCGCACAGGGACCGCAGAGCGGCCTGCACGGCCTGGCGGCCGCGAACACCACGGCCCACGACGGCAGCTTCGGCGGCGTCCCGTACGGGTGCCGCGACTGCCACGCGGACACGCCGACGGACGCTCACGTCAACGGCACCCTGAACACGCCGGCGACAGCGATTTTCTCCTGGGACACGGCGACCTATCTTTGGGCGCCGAATCTCGGCGCACCCGCCGACAACTCTGACGACACCTGCACCGCGAGCTGCCACACAGACAACAACCGCTGGTGGCGCCAGTGGTCGACCGATGCCGACGCCGACCACCGCACGGCCACGGCGGTGACGGCCGCGGTCTGCGGCGTCTGTCACGGGACCCTCGACAACTGGCGGGCCGGCCTCACCGTGGACCACGACAAGCCGAGCCTCAACAACGGTGCGCACACGAACTGCGAACAGTGCCACGTGCAGCCGAGCAGCCCCTACGCCTGGGGAACGGACCACGATGCGCTCACGGGCACGCCGGCGGAGCACCGCATCGAGGTCAACACGAATCCGTTGCAGAACTACGACGCCGTGAACGGCAGGTGCGCCAGCATCTGCCACACGAACGACCTGGCCCACACGATGGGCGCCTCGCTGGCCTTCAACCACGAAGGGCTCGCCGGGCCGGCCCCTTCCTGCACCTCCTGTCACGGCTACCCGCCGACCGAGGCCACGAGCCACCGGGGTACGGCGAGCGTCGACCACGACCTGGCACGCGGCGACGGCGGCGCCTTCCTGATGGGCAGGCACAACGAGTGCGGCTACTGCCACGGCGTGCTCGACAACGGGACGATGGACGGCTTCACGGCCCAGGATCCCGCGTCGATCGACGGGGTCGAGACCTACGACATCGGCGTGCCGGGCAGCCACGCCAACGGCTCGGTGACGATGAACGGCGACCGCCTGGGCAACGCCCACGCCACCGACGCCGGCTACAACGCCGCGGACGGTGGGTGCGACTCGGCCGCCTGCCACCCCAACGATGCCGGCCACCGGCTCGTGCGCGGCAACGCCGTCGAACTGCTCGAGATCGGCCCCGGCGCCTGCACGATCTGCCACGGCACCACCGGGAGCAACTACTGGCCCGACGGGGGCGCGCAGAACGGTCCGGTGTACGAGAACCGCGCCGGCGCCCACCAGAAGCACGTCGCGGCGATCGTGGCCAGCAACGGCGGCACCTCCGCCGCGGACGCCAGCACCTGCTCCTGGTGCCACCCCGGCGGCGCGCACTCGGGCGACTACGTCGCCCCCCCGGCCGACGTCATGGACGGCGTCGCCAGCCAGTTCAAGACGATCAGCGGCGCCACCGACGCCGACGGCGCCTTCGTAGCGGCCACGAGCACCTGCATCAACGTCGATTGCCACGCCGGCGCGACGACGCCGGGCTGGTACTTCGCAGCGGACACGGCAGCCCCGGTCTGGACGCCGAATTCCGGCATCGCCGCCAGCAATCCGGGGCTTGGCGGGGTCCTGAACGTGACCTGGAACGCGGCCACCGACGCTTACCCCTCCAACCCGGTGACCTACGATCTCTACAGGTCCACGACGAACTCCGCGGCCGCGGTCTTCGCCGGGCCGCCCATTGCCACCAACCTGGCGAACACGAGCGCTCAGGTGGCGGGCCTCGCCGTCGGCACGACCTACTACTTCGGCGTGCGCGCCAAGGACAACTGGGTCACCAGGAACGCGACCGCCAACACCGACATCTCCGCCGGCGTGGCACCGGGGGCGAACCCCTGGGCGCCTGGGAATAAAACTTATTTTCTCACCAGGTCCAGCGGCGCCAACCTCTGGGCCGCGACCACAACGAACCTGAGCGTTTGCGGGACGCCCACAACCGGGCTGGCGGTTGCGAGCGCGGCCCTCTGGCCGACGATGCCGGGTCCCGCCACTCCGCCGGCGGGCCGGGGCCTCCTGACCACGGCGAGGGCCTGCGGCACGGCAAGCACCAATAACTACATGGAATCCAACGCGAGTCCTTGGTCGGGTCAATATCGCAACTTCGCCGGGTTCTACTCCGCACCGTATCCGGGCCAGACCCTCGTCCAGGGCACGGCCACCAACACCTTCGGCTTCCAGGGCTATTACTTTTTCGACGGCACCGATCCTTACAACCCCATCCTCTATGAGGAGAGAGCACTGGTTGTATTCGCGGCGGTGGACAGCAGCGGAAACACGGTGGCCTCGAGCGCCAACTCTGTCCTGACACCCGCCCTGTCGAACACGATGGCCGCCTACGCGCTCAACCTCAGCACGCTCTCGGTGACGGTGCCGGTGGGCGGACGGCTGGCCGTCCTCTTCTACTTCTACGATCACCCCAGTTCCGGCGCCGCCACCCACCGGATAGCCTACGACAACTACAGCGCCACGATCACGAACCGGATCACGGTGAACGAGACGCTCCAGGACGTGTCGCCGCCGGCCTGGTCCGGAGGGGTCTCCGGGATCGTGGTGCAGGATGCCGGCACGGGCGGCGCGCTCGACGTCTTCTGGAACAACGCCACGGACCTCCCGGCCGGGGCACCCGCCAATCCGGTTCTGTACGACCTCTATCGCGTTCAAAGCGCCTCCTGTACCGGTCTCTGGAGCAACCGGCATCAGGCCGGCTTGGTCTCGCCCTCATTCCAGGACACCGGGCTCACCAACGGCGCCACCTACTGCTACGGCGTGCGCGCCAAGGACAGCTGGGTCCCGCCCAACGTCACGGGTAACACCGACACTGCCACGGGCATCCCGTCGCCGGGAGGTGTCTTCGGCTGCACCGGCTGCCACGGCACGCCGCCGATCGCGGGGAACAACGCGGGGAGCCACATCGCGCACGCAAACGGCGATTCGGACTACGACGATTGCGAAAACTGCCATCCTGGGACGACCTCGTACACGAACGGCCATCAGGACGGCAGCGGGCAACTGGCCTTCGACGGCACGGCCGCCACGGCCGCGTACAACGGCAGCCAACTCTCCTATACCGACAACGCGCAGGTGATCTACAACGACCCCGACGGCTACGGCATCCTCACCGGGAGCGCCGGCGACGGGACCGACGACGGGACCTGCGCGAGGGCCCGGACCTCGGCCACCCAGTGCCACGGCAGCGGCACCGTCGATCCGGTCTGGGGCGGCACGCTCGCCGGCGGGTGCGGGGCCTGCCACGACAGCACCGGCAAGCAGGCGTCGGCTGCGCCGACGGTGACGATGACCAGCAGCCACACCACGGCGCCCGCCGGCGCGAACACCTGCGCGGACTGCCACGCCGGTCACTTCAAGGGGGTGCGGATCCCCCTGCCGCCGGAGAGCTGGAGCAACCCAAACATGTCCGCGACGAACATGCGGACCCAGCTCGGCATCGCCTACACCACCACCGGGGGGATCGACCTCGGCGGCCCGGGCACGGTGGCCTCCATCAGCTCGAAGACCACCGAGGCCGATATCTGCTGGGGGTGTCACGACGTGGGCGGGCAGAGCGAGTGGGGCTACAACACGAAGACGACCCCCGCCGGCTACCCCGTCGCGACCTTTGCGACCGCGGACGGCAACGAGGAATCGGAGAACCGCGGCTGGATCTACACCTCCACCTCCTACGCCACCAGGACCTCCGACTGGACGCAGGGCTTCTGGATGTCCCCGTACGACCCGCTCCTGAAAAGACGCATCGCCTCGGTTCACACGGCGAGTTTCGATCCCGCCGGGCAGTCCTCGAGCGTCGCCGCCAACGTCCGTGGGGACGGGAGGGTCGAGCGCAGCACCCCGACGCTGGAGTACAAGGGGCGCATCCGCTGTTCGTACTGCCACGACGTCCACGACACGATCGGCCCCAGCGGGAAGCCGTTCCTCCGGGGCACCTGGGTGAGCAATCCCTATCCCCCCGAGTTGCCGCCCCGCAGCGCGTACGCTGGCTCATACACGAACGGAGCGAACACCCTCTACCCGACACCCCGAGGCAGGAGCACGGCGCGGGAAAAGGGCGGGTACTTCATCGACCAGAACAGCAACTCGCCGACCAGCAACGCCTCGATGGACACCCTGGCTGAGACGGCGGGGCTCTGCACCCTTTGCCACGGCTCGAATGTGGACACGATGAACTACTACGGCTCGAAGCTCTGGCTCCCCGGGATGAGCAACGGTCACGCAAACTCCACGCAGGGGGGGAGTGGTGCGGGGAAGGTGAACCTCTTCACCGGCACTCGCTACGGCTACGGGATGGCCATGCAGGCCAGTGTGCCCGGCCCTGGGTACGTCTGCGGCGCTATTGGTGATGCGTGCGACCTCACCTATCCGCTGTCGAACTTGATGGCAGGTCGAGACGTGCCGGTCATCGCCAACAGCGGGTGGTTCGGGGGAGTGGCAGGATCCTCCACCCAGGGGGGCGGGGACTACGTCAACTGGTACAGCCCCACTGGCATCGGCGGTGCGAGCGGGACGGGCACGAAGGCGCACAACTTCACCTGCTCCAAGTGCCACAGCCCCCACGCCACCGGGCTGCCGGCGCTGCTCATCCACAGCTGTATCGACCCGGCCCAAGGGGACTACACGATCAACGGCAGGAGCGGGGTCAACCTCATCGCCAACAACTGTCACCGCAAGACCTCGACGGGCGACGGCTGGCACATCCTGGCCCCCGGGGAGTGAGAGGAGCGTCGCCCATGAGGAAGAAATGGTTCTGCCTCGGGATTCTCGGCACCCTGCTGCTGCAGGGCGCGAACGTGGTCCACGGCCGCGAGCTCACGGAGAGGTCCTTCGGAGGGACGGGCTGGAACCAGTCTGAAGTCGCCGACGCTCCCGCGCTGCCCGTTTCCTTTGCGGGGGTGGCCCGGGGGGCATTTTCCTTCGACCTCCAGCGCACGGGCGACATCCCCTTTTCACGCCCGGAGACCCTCTTCAAACTGGTGGACGGGAGCGGCGGCGCACTGCTGCGGCTGCTCGTGTGCTGGACCTCGGATGTGGAATCCGGCCTCCCCGTGCTCATGGTCCAGGGGTCGGGCGGCGGCGGGGAATACCGCAGTCACGGGATGGGCCTCTGGGGACCCTTCATCGTACTGGACCGTCCCGTGGCTGTCGGGGAGACGATCCACCTGGACCTGACCTGGGACGATGCTTCCCGGACCTACTCGGTGTATGTCGACGGCAGGGTACAGAACGCGCAGTACGGGGAGGTCGACCCCATTCAGAAACGCTGGAGACCCGACCAGCGGTCACTGATCAACGCCCAGATGGCCAGGATGGACAAGGAGAGACTTTTCGATTCGCAACCGCTCGGCTACTTTCTTCGGCGCGTGGCAGCCGTCCAACTCGGCTCCTCCGACCCTCCCGGACGCTCAGCGAGGAGAATCGCTGAAGGACCTGCGGCAAGACCGCCGTTGCTTCTTCGGCACGCCCTCCTCGACAACTTCGCCGTCTTCGTGGACGAGATCCCGCCGCTCGGGCGGCCGGAGCGGCCGCCGGCCATCGCCTCCGTGGAACACGATGCTGCCCGGGCCTCGGGTTTCTCGGGCAGCCTGGTGGCGGGAAACACGCTCCAGGTGGACGTGGCAGGGACCCCGGGAGCAGCCGGGAGCTTCGACGTCGCGTACTACCCCGACCTCGACCGCACCATCGAACTCGACTGGCGCGGCTGGGGGGTCTACCTCGAGGAGAAGGTCTTCTACGAGCCCGGCGAGGTGAACCTCCGGGACGTGGAAGGCTATCGCGTCTATGTCGATACCAGCCCGATCGACCCGGTCGCCCCGGCGATCGAGCCGGTCGAGCGGCTCGACGTCCAGGTGCAGGAATACACGCTCGAGTCGCTCGAGACCGGCACGCCGTACTACGTCGTGGTGCTGGCCGAGATGCGCGACGGAACCCTGAAGAAGGTGCTGGCCTCGCCGACGGGCCTGCCGCTGACGGAAGCCGAGCCGGGGATCTACACCGGCACCTGGCAGGTCACGTACCGGGACCGCTCTGCGCGCGCGATCGTCGTCGGTCATCTGACGCGGGCGTCCGCGGTGGCGACCCTCGCCGCCGACGAGCGGAGCGCCTTCGTCGTGGATCCGACGCTGACGATCGCGGTCGCGACCGAGCCGCAGGAGCTGAAGGCCGACGAGAAATCGGTTGCGACCGTGACCGTGACGGTGACCGACGCCAACGGGAACGCCGTGTCCGGACACGAGATCAAGTTCCTGCTCGCGACCACCTCGCAGTACACCGGCGTGGTCGGCGGCGGCGCCTTCGCCGAGCAGGTCGGCGGGAGTCTCAAGGAGAGCACCTTCGGCGAGACCGACCTCTTCGGCAGGCTCACCGCGACCTACGTCGCCGGTTTCGCGGCCAAGACCGCCGTCATCGTCGCGCGCGACATGGCGTCCGACAGCACCGGCGCCGGTTATGTCAAGACCTACATCCAGTCCACCGCGGAGCTGGAGCTGCTGCCGGTCGAGCCGTCGGCCGCCGCGGACGCGGGGTACGAGATCACGGTGACCTCGAGCGACGACTGGCTGACCGCGGACGGCAGGAGCCAGGCCCGCATCACCGCGAAGGTGACCCTCGCCGGCAAGCCGGTCGAGGGTCACGACGTGAGCTTCAGCGCCACCCCCGGAGCCGGGTCGATCCGCGTGGTCAAGGGCACCACCGGCCGGGACGGCGAAGCGCGTGCGGTCTACACCGCCGGCCGGAAGATCGGCCTGGTGCTGATCACCGCGACGGACACGACCGTCGGGCTGAGCGGCTCGGTGCAGATCGAGCTGCGCAGCGACGCGCCGGCCAAGATCGCCATCGAACTTGACCCGCAGCAGATTCCCGCGGACGGGCGCAGCACCGCGACCCTCCAGGTGACGGTCACGGACATCAACGACAACCCGAACGACAACACCGAGGTCGAGTACCGGATCACCGCGGGCGGCGGGCGGCTCAGGGACGACAAGGGGCTGACCGACCGCCGGGGCGAGAGCTCCACGGACTACGTCGCCGGGCGCAGCCCGGGGAAGGTCTCGATCGAGATCACGGTCCGCTCGACGGTACCGACGGTCGAGGAGATGACCAAGGCCCGGAGCCTGGCGCTGGCCGTCCCGGACTCGCGGTTCTTCTGATTTGGACCGCGATTTCACCTTCGGCCTGGTAGCGTTGGCATCCGCCGCCTCCTGGGCGCTCGGTACCGTGCTCTGGCGCAAGATCGGGGAGGAGATCTCCCCGTTCAGCATGAACCTGAGCAAGGGCATCATCGGCAGTCTCTTCCTCGCCGCCACCTTCCTGGTGATCCGTGTGGAGCCGATGAGCATGCACGACTTTTTCTACCTCGGGATCAGCGGCCTGCTCGGGATCACGCTCGGGGACACCTTCTTCTTTCTCTCCCTGATGCACCTGGGGCCGAGTCTCTCCTCGCTGATGGGCACCCTGCTCCCGGTCTCCGTGGCGTTTGCCGCAGTCGTTTTCCTGGGTGAGCGTCCCTCCCCCGCCGCGTGGGCCGGCATCTTCCTCACCGTCGGCGGCGTCGCCTGGGTCGTCAGAGAGCGCCGCTCAAGCCGGGGGATGGTGAAGAGCACGTCTTCGGGGGTCGTGCTCCGGCTCCTCTCCGTGCTCTTCATGACCGGGGGGATTATCTGCGCCAAGGTCGGCGTCCGCTCCGTCCCCACGGTGCAGGCCACCCTTGTCCGCATGGTCTGGGGTGTCGCCGGTTTGCTCCTCTGGGGCTGCCTGAATCGCCAGTTGCGGGTCTGGGTGGCTCCCCTGGGGGATCTGCGCCTGCTGCGGAAAATCTCGCTCATCGTATTCGTCGTGGTTTTCGGCGGCTTCTGGCTCTCGCTCCTGTCGCTGAAACACCTCGACGCCTCAGTGGCCGGCGCGCTCGGTTCCACGGCGCCCTTGTTCATACTTCCCATCGCCGCTATCATGCTCGGGGAAAGAATCACCATGAAGGCCGGCCTGGCGACGGCCCTGGCGGTCGGCGGCGTCGCCCTCATGCTCGTCCGCGTCTCATGAAAGAGGAGGCCGCGTTCCGATGAAATCCCTGCTGATCAGAGACTCCACCTTGCGGGAGGGGCTGGAGCTGCCCGGCGTGGAGTTGTCCCTGGCGCAGAAGCTGAAGGTCGCCCTGCTGCTCGAGAAGATGCGCGTCCCCGAAATCGAAATCGGCATGCCCTACGGCATGAAAAGTTGCCTGCCCCTGGCGGCGTCGATCAAGGCCCGCGGGCTGCGGATCCGGACATCGGCCCTCGTCCTCGCCTACCGGGCGAGCTGCAAGGAAGATATCGACATGGCGGCGGCGTCCAGCCTCGATCGGATCGAGCTGCTGATTCCCACCTCCGACATTCTGTTGAACCTCAAGAACTACTACAACATCACCAGGGCCGGCTTGCCCGGATTGCTCCGGGACGCCTTGGCGTACGCGAAAAAGCGCCGGGTCAAGGTGGGGTTGGGGTTTGTCGACGCGACCAGGACGGACCTCGAAGTTCTCGTCCGGCTGATGCGGGTGGGCCGGAGGGCCGGAGCGGACCGGGTCATCCTCTACGACACGACCGGCGTCGCCACGCCGGAGCTGATGACGGCAATGGTCTCGGGCGCGAAAAGCAAATGCCCGCTGCCGATCATCGTGCACTGCCACAACGATTTCGGCCTCGCGACGGCGAACACCCTCGCCGGCCTCGCCGCCGGCGCCGCGGGGGCGGATGTCGTGACGAACGGCCTCGGGGACCGGGGAGGCAACGCCGCCCTGGAGGAAGTGGTGCTCGCCCTGGAGATACTCCACGGCGTGCGGACCGGGGTCCGGCTGGAATACGTGACCGCGTTGTCGCAGCTCGTCGAGAGCCTCTCGGGTATCAGGAAATGCCGGGTGAAGGCCGTGGTCGGCGAATTCACGTTTCTCCACTCGCCGGTCATGCACATCCGCAATGCGGCGTCCGGGAATCGCCGCGGGTTCGAGCCCTTCGAACCGGAGGCGATCGGCGCGGTCAGGAAGTTCGCCTTCACGCTCCCGGTGGATTACACCGACGCGCTCGAGCCGTTCTGCGGGAAGCTGGGGCTCGTCCCGAAGAAGAACGAGGTCGCCGCGATCCTCGCCGCGCTGCGCGAAGCGAGCCGCGATCGCGGCTTGTCCGAGAAGGAGATCCTGGCGCTCATCCGCACCACCGTGCGGCGCAAGCCGCTCAGCCCGAGCCGTGGATAGGTATGTCGACCCGGCGTTCGCCCCGGGAGAGAGCTTGATTCTTCGCTACCACCGGGGCATCGGTTGCGACGAATTGAGCGGCGACGACTATCGGCGGGCCAGTCTCGGGGAAGGGGCCCGGATCCTGGAGTTCCTCGAATACCAGGGCGTCCGGATCTTTCTCGACGACGAATCGACCCTGATGGCGTCGGGCACCTTCAAGTCGCTGGAAGCCTGTTTTGCGATGGCCCTCTGCCGCAAGAGAGGCTACCGGGCCGTGGTCTTCTCCTCGGGGGCCAATCTCGGCGCGGCCCTGTCGCTGTATGGCCGCGCCGCGGGTGTCGAGACCTTCTTCTTTCACCCGGACACCACCTCCTGGAAGCTCGACGACGCTCTCTTCGAGAGCTCCCGCGCGCATCTGATCTCGGTCGACAAGCCGGAAAAGGAAGTCAAGAAGGCCGCCCTGCTGTTTGCGGAAATGAGCGGTGTGCCGCACATTCCCGCGATGGAGTGGCGCTTCGTCGCCACGGGCTTGCGGGCGCTTTTCGTTTTCGAGTCCATCCGGGAGAGGCGGCTGCGCTTCGACTGGATCAGTCAGTCGATTTGCGCCGGCTACGGTCCGATCGGGTTCTACGACAGGGTCGGGCGGTTGCTGAGCGAAGGCGCGATCGGCAGGGAGCTGGTGCCGAAGTTCCTCGGGATCCAGCAGGAATCGTGCTCGCCGATGGCGCGGGCCTGGCGCAAGGGGCATCGACAGCTCGAGGCCGAAGACATCGTCGGCGCCTCCGGCGAACTGTTGGATCCGGCCCTCTACAACACCAATCCCGCGGGCAGCTATCCGCTGCTCCAGCGGCACCTGCTGGAGTACGGCGGCGAATTGCGTCCCCTGAGCCGGGAGGGGTATGAAAGACACCTCCCCCTTGTGCGGCGGGAACTCGCGAACAGCGGCATCCGCCTGAAGACCCGTCAGATGGACGGCCGGGAGGAGATCATGGAGAAAGCGGGGATCATGGCGCTCGCCGGAACCCTCGCGGCAATCGACGAGGGCACGATTCGGAAGGGTGAAACGGTATTGTCGTTTTTCACCGGCGGCGCGGGGGATTTCTCGGGACGCGAGGGAGTTCCGGAGTGTCTGATCAAGCAAGAGGACGACCTGACGGTCGCGGTCGAAGGGTATTGGAAGAAGCTCCAGCGTCAGGCCCCGGCCTGACGCCATCCAGGATATGAGGGCTTCCCAGAGCGACCTCGAAGACGTGGCCTGCCGGGAGCAGGTGCCCGTCGCAGCCCTCGCCGCAGCCCACGCCGCCGGCGAGGCGGTGATCATCACGTCGAAACGCGGCGTGCGTCCGGTCGGCATCGGGAAGGATCTCAGGGCCAAATTCGCCTGCATCGTCGGCACCTCCTCGGCGGAGCCGGAGATGGCGACGGTCCTCAGGAAGGCGAAGATCGCCGTCGACCAGGGGGCGGCGGTGGTCCACAACGGCAGCGCCGGCGGCGACGTGCAGGAAATGCAAAGACAACTCCTGGACACGGTGGCCGCCCCCCTCGCGGTGTGCCACCCCATCGGCGTCATGGCCGAGGCCTGCTACCGCCAGCAGCAGTTCGTGGACCTCGAGGACGGGGATTTCATCGAAGCGGCCAGGAGGGACATCGAGCAGGGGATCGAGGTGCTGCTGCTGCCGCTGGGCGTCTCCAGGACGATCGTGGCGGGATTGAAGAACAGCGGCCGCGTCATGCCCTGCTGCAGCAAGTCGGGCTCGATCATGAGCGCCTGGATCGCGCACACCGGCCAGGAGAACCCGTATTGCCGCCATTTCGACGACATCCTTGCGCTGGCGAAGGAGCACGGCACGACGTTGTCCGTCGTCGGCTCCTTCCGCTCGGGGTGCATTCACGACGCGCTCGACGCCGTGCAATATGCCGAGCTGAAGACGATTCGGGAATATGTCGGCCGCGCGAGAGAAGCCGGCGTGCAGATCATGGCCGGTTCCGGCGGGCACCTGCCCGCCGACGCAATCGGCCCGTTCATGCGCTATCAAAAGGAGCTGCTCCAGGTCCCCATCACCTGCTTCGGCCCCCAGGTCACCGACATCTCGCTGGGCTACGATCACGTCAGCGCCGCCATGGGACAGATCATCGCCCTGCTCGCGGGCGCCGACGAAATATTCGCCGTGACGCCCGCGGAGCACCTGGGCATGCCGGACGAGGAACAGACCAGGCAGGGGTGCATCGTCGCGGCCCTGGCCTGCCACAGCGCCGATCTGGCGCGGGGGAAGGACCGGGAACTGGATCAGGCCCTCTCCGTGGCGCGCGAGGCCGGATCATGGAAGGGCCAGCTGCCGTTCGCCCGGGACGAGAAGGTGAAAGCCAGGCTCCGCGATGCCGCCGAGAAAGGCGCCGAATGCAGCGTCTGCGGCGATGTGTGCGCCTACCGCGTCATGAGCCGCCTGACCGGCGAGAGGCCGGGAGAGAAGTGAAGCAAGCGGGACTGCGCCCCACGGTCGCGCTGCTCGGCCTGCTCCTCCCCTTCGCCGGCTGCGCGGGACCGGGAGGTCTTGCCGGGCGGTCGCTGGATCTCGGGCTTTCGCTCCGCGACCCCTTCCATCTCCCCATCGCTCAGGAGCATGACGCCGACGGCGCCGGAGTGATCACCATCACGGCGGGAGATGGTGGCGCGATCAGGGCGCGGCTGCGGGTACAGGGGTGCGTCCCTCCTGGTGAGGCCTCGCGGTACATCGCCGAGCAGACGGCGCTGCTGCTCTCGATGTTCGAGTCCAGGCTCCCCCCGTACCCCGAGTTCCTCACCCGTGAAAGTGGCTGCCCCGAGGAGTTCAAGCCGATTGAACGGGCGAGCCATCTTGGCCCTTATCATCTGCTCTATGCCGGGGAGCGTTTCGGGTACGGCGTCTGCACCGAGGATCTCGCTCTCCGCCGCGCCGCAATCGGTTATTTCTACTGCCCTGACTCGCAGCGGCTATTTTCACTCGAGTACTTCATCCCCCGGGATGCCGAGATATCCACCCTCGTCGACATCTTTGCATCTGCCCGCTGCCGGGAAGGGACGGTTGACAATGGCGGGAGGCAATCCCGACGATGAGCACGCTCCAAGAAAAAGCGACACCATGACGCATCCGCGAAACCTTGCGGCCAAGGTCCTGGGCGCGCTGGCTGCGGCAGGGCTTCTTCTTGCGCCGGGGACGAGCCCGGCCACGCCAGCCCCGGTTCCTGAGGTGGCCGGCAAAGCGACGAAACTCTACTGGTTCATCCCCGACGGCCTGCGGGCCGACCCGGATCTCTTCACCGTCTTTCGCTGGGCCCGGGAAGGAAAGCTCCCCAACATCAAGCGGATGATGGATGAAGGCGCCTTCGGCTATTCGATCCCGGATTTTCCCTCCCACACACCAACCAATTTCGCGTCGCTTGTGACCGGCGCCCATCCAAGCGTCCACGGCATTGCCGACGGTCCCATGCACATCGAGGGAGCCCCTCTGGCCAGGCCCTCGGTCGCCGGCTTTGCCTCGAACGCGAAGAAGGTCGCCCCGATCTGGAAGGTCCTCGAACAGGCGGGCAAGAAGGTCGCCTTGCTTGCCATCCCCGGCTCGACGCCCCCTGAACTCGACCACGGCATTACCGTCCGCGGCCGCTGGGGCGGCTGGGGCGCCGATACCCCGGCCGTCAATTATGAACCAATGGAAAAACTCGCAGAACGGAAAGAGGCGGGCAAAGCCTTCAAGCTCTTCTTTCTCGGCCAGAAACTGACCGAATTCGTCGAAACCGGCACGGCCAACGGCTGGGAGGGCGTGCCGGCGGGATTCTCGCCGGCCCGGGAGACAACGCTCGCCGCTTACGGACTGTCTCTTCATGCGCACATCAGCGACACCACCGACGACGGCAAGGTCAATTACGACACGATCCGCTTCTCACTCAACAAGAAGAACGCCCTCTGGACCCTGAAGCAGGGCGCCTGGAGCGACTGGCGGCAGGCGACTCTGACCTGGAAGGATCTCCCGTTCCCCTCCCAGGTACGGGTCAAGGTCATCAGGCTTTGGCCGGAGGACGGCTCGTTCCGGATCCGGCTCTTCTTCAACAACGCCAACCGTCTCAACTCCCAGCCCGCCGAGGTCGCCGAGCAGCTCACCGCCGGCGTCGGACCGATGGTGGACTTCGTCGACAACTGGCCGGCCCAACTCGTGTACGAAGACGAGGACAAGGCCACCTTCCTCGAAGAGGCCCGGGACAGTCTCGCCTGGCACAAGCGGGCCGCCGGATTCGTGCTGCGCGATCTCAAGCCCGACGTCCTCATCCAGGACACCTACACCCCCAACCAGATGCTCGAGGCACGGTGGTGGCACCGTTACATTGACCGGGAACACCCGGACTACGATTCCGGCAAAGAGGCCTCAGCCTGGGCCGACATCCTCGAGATGTACCAGGGTATCGACGCGATCCTGGGCGAGGCGATGGCCGCGGCGGACAAAAACACCCTCGTGGTCCTTTCCTCGGATCACGGCGTCATCCCGTTGCGCAAACAGGTCTGCCTCAACAACCTCTTCGCCCGCAAGGGCTGGCTCAATTTCACCATCGACGAGGCCACCGGGGAGCCGGCCATCGACTGGGCCAGGACCAGGGTCGTCTACTTGAAGATGGCTCACGTCTATGTCGATCCGGCGGGGCTGGCCGGGAACTGGAGCCGCGCCTCGGGACCGGAATACGAAAAGCTTCGCGATGAGGTCGTCGCCGCCATCGCCGGGCTTGTGGACGAGGACGGCACCAGGCCGCTGGTCCGCGCCGTCACGTGGGAGGAGGTCACCGAGGTCTTCGGCCTGCCTGTCGACCGCTCCGGCGACATCGTCCTCGAGGTCACCCCCGGCTACCAATGGTGGGAGGAGCTCAACCGCGGGAAGAGCATCTTTGCCCGTTCCCTGGCATCTGGTTACAAGCAGGCCGTTGACGCACGGACGACCAAGGGCATGTGGACACCCTTCGTCATCATGGGGCCCGGGGTCAGGAAGGGCGTGCGCCTCGAAGAGCCGATCTCCCACGTCGACCAGATGCCCACCTTGCTCAAGCTCCTGAACGTGCCTATTCCCGCTTATGTGCAGGGCCGTCCCATCGACAGGATTCTCGAGTAGGGATGAGCGCCATGCCGAGATTCCAACACCACGTTCTCGTCCCCGCCCTGTGCGCCTGCCTCGCCGCGGCCACGGCGCCCGCTGCGCCCTGGATCGGCGAGGCACGGGCCGATCCCGCCACAGCTCTCGACTGCCCCGGGTGCAATGTGATCATCGTTTCCCTGACCAACACGCGCAAGGATCACATCGGCCTCTATGGCGGCAAGCGGCCCACCACTCCGAACATCGACCGCTTCTTCGGCGACGCCATTCTTTTTACCGATGCCTTTGCCCCCGCATCCTGGACCCTGCCGGTCTCGGCGTCGCTCTTCACCTCGGTCTATCCCTATTCCCACGGGGTGATGGACCGCTACGAGAACAACCGGCTCGGCGACGACTACCTGACCTTGGCCGAACTTTTCAAGGCCCAGGGCTATCGAACCGCCGGCTTCACCGGCGGCGGCGACTACAATCGCAGGTTCAATATCGCCCAGGGCTTTGAGACCTACGTCGATGACGCCAACCTCGCCGAGCACGTCCCTGGCCCCCTTCTCGAAGCTGCCAGGGCCGGCAATCTCCCCCGCTATCTGGGCATCGAGCGGCTCGTCCCGCTGGCCGTGGACTGGATCGCCCGGCACCGGGAGGAGAAGATGTTTCTTCTTGTCCAGGGGTACGACACCCACTGCCCCTTCACGCCGCGGCCGCCTTTTGACACGATGTTTGCCCCGAGTTATGAAGGGAAGATCGATTTCAGCTCCTGTGTCTGGACCTTTGACCGTACCGAACCGGTGTTCATCGATGGTCGGCGCCGCTGGCCGGTGAGGACCTCGGGGAGTTCACAGGAAGAGCTCATGACCGATCGGGACGTCGAGCAGATGCTGGCCCTGTACGACGGCGAGATCGCCCAGGCCGACAGCTCTCTCGCGCCCCTGCTCAAGGCCCTGGACGATCCGGCCCTTGCCGCCAGAACGGTCGTCATCTTCCTGTCCGAGCACGGCGACCTCTTCGGCGAGCATGGGCGCTTCATGCGCGGTGGGCCGCTGACCGGCACCTTCTACGATCCGGTCCTCAATTTTCCGCTCCTGATCAAACACCCGGAGGTCAAGGGACCGGTCCGGGTGAACGCCTTCACGGAAAGCATCGACCTCCTGCCCACCCTGACCGAGATGCTCCGGATCAGCGATCCGAAGCATCTCGAACGGCAGGGCAAGAGCATGGTGCCGCTCATCGTCTCTCCGGACAGGCCCGGCGAAGGCAGCAGATACGTCTTTGCCGCCTCGTACTATGTGGGCTGCAACAGCGTCTATTACCCGGGCACCTCCCTGGTCGAGGTTGTGCGCAGCCGGGAGTGGAAACTTTTCCGCGAGGCCATCTACGATGGCGCCTCCGGCAGCCGTCAGGAAGTACGCTACCAACTCATCAACCTGCGCGACGACCCTGGAGAGGATCACGATCTTTACCCCCAGCGTCAGGACGTGGCGGCGGAACTCGAGCGTGTCCTCCGCGAGCGTTTTCCCAGGCCGCCGGTCGATGAGACCGCGCCGCCCTGTACCCCGCAGAGGATGCAGCCAGGTCCGTTGCCGCCGCTTCGTCCGGGGGGAAAGATCTTCGATGCCCTGGGACGGCCCTTGCCTGGCCCGTAAGCAATGACCACGAAATTTGCGAGCGGCCGGGGATATCTTCTCGTGGCGCTTCTCTCTTTCGCGGTCGCTTCGCTATTCTGCCCCGGGCGACAATCGGTCGCGGCGGAGCTCAAGGAGGATCGGATTTCCCGCGAGACCGATCGCCTGCGTGTCCTGGCTACGGAGAAGTTCATGGAATTGATGGCAATCAGCCCGGGAATGACCATCCTCGATATCGGGACGGGAACCGGCCAGTTTGCCTATCTCTTTGCCGAACGCCTGGCAGGAACGGGCAAGGTTTTTGCAACCGACGTCAACGAGAGTTGCATTAGCTATGTGCAGGGGGAAGCCAAGCGGAGGGGTTTTAACAACATTTATCCCGTGCTGGTCGAGCCCGAGGGAGTCGACGAGTTCTACAGCCGGCACAGGTACGACTTGATCACCTTCTTTAACGTGCCGATTCCCAATATAACTGCCTTCCTCTCCGGGATGCGGAACTACATTGCGGAAGACGGACGTCTGATCGTCGTGCGCTCCAGAGTGCCAGCACCGTTTTCACCCGAGGACTTTGGCGGCCAGTTCCCCGAACTGATCGGGGAATTGGCCCGGGAGCCCGAGCAGAGCCCGTTCTCCAAGGGTCTGCGGGACACGACACGTCAATTAATCCGAAGGCGCAACGCACACCAGCCTGACGACATGGTGCGGCAAGCCATCCTCGAGGATTTCAATCGAATGCTGTCCGACGCACGTTTCACCCGTGAATTCCTCAACGGGACGGCCATGGGGAAAGACGTGGTTTTCACACCGGAGGAGAAGTATTTTGCTGAGTTCCAGCTCGATATTCTGAGAGAGTCTGGGTTGTTCGACGAGAATCCGAAAGAGCTGAAGCCCGGCAAGATCCGCTATCTCACGCGCCTCAACATGCTGTTCTTTCTCCAGAGATTCCGGAAATACCTTGATGCAGAAAGGCTGTTCGTCCCCGTGCTGGATTCGGCGACCAAGGACTCATTCAGGAGGGCCGGCTTCCGATTGGAGAGAGAGGAGCAGGCCCTCCGGGCTTTCATGGACGTCGGGGTCTTCAGGCCGGACCAGCGGGCTGAGGAGCGCTAGGTGGCGGCGATAGCCCGAAGGCTGGGAGAGAGCCTGTGCCTCCTGTCGGTCCTCCTGGCCCTTGGGCTGGGCACGGGACAGGCGGAGAGCGCCGACATCAGGGACCGCCCGCTGGCGCCCTGGAGGATCGAGAGGGACAGCAGGCGCTTCGAAATGCTGAACACGGACAGACTGTGGGCGGTGCTGGCGGTGCGACCGGGTATGACCATCCTCGACATCGGCACCGGCACCGGTCAGTTCGCGTACGCCTTTGCAGAGAGACTGCAGGGGCAGGGGACTGTGTACGCCACGGACGTCAACGGCGGTTGCGTTGACTACGTGAAAGAACAGGCGGTCAGGCGGCGGCTGACGAGCATTGTCCCGGTCCTGGTGAAAAAGGAAGGACTGGACGAATTCTACCGTTCCCGGAAGTATGATCTGATAGCAATTATCCACGTTCGCATCGACTATGAAAAGGAAGTCGACTACCTGAAGTCCCTCAAGGGGCAGGTTGCGGACGGCGGACGACTCGTGCTCATCCTCGCCAAAGAGTTCCCGGATTTTTCCCCGCAGGATTTCACGGAGGACCTTGAGGGGTTGTTCGAGGAGATCCTGCAGGAACCGGTCGACAGCCCCTTCCGTCGCGGCCTGAGAGAATCCACCCGGGCTTTGCTGAAGGCGTCCCCAGGAACGGAATCAGCCGCGGCCCGCGCGCGGGCAGTCGTCGAGGATTTCAATGCCATTCTGGCGGATGCCAACTTCGGCATGGACTTCTTCTCGGGTTCGGCCTTCGGCAAGGAACTGGCTCTGACCCCGGAGGAAAGGGATTATGCCGATTGGCTCACGATCCCGAACAATGCGCGGAGCGTCCAGCGGGGCGTGTCTCGGGCGATCTGGGTGTCCGCGAAGAAAGCCCGGATGATCAACAAGCTCCTGATCATTCAAAAGTACCGGGGTCACCTGAAGAGCGCGAGGTTGTATACGTCAGGATTGACGCCGGCGTTCAAGGACGCCTTTACACGCGCGGGATACACCTTGACAATGCAGAGCGGCGACGTCAATCCTTTTGAGGATATCGTCGTCTACACGCCAGGCAAGTAGGCCGGGGGAGAGGCAATGCAGCACGAGGAGTTGGTGGCTCTCGCGAGTGAAAAGATCCGATCCTTCGCTGTGGAGGAGTTGCTGCACGCGGGTTTTCTGCCGCGGGACGGCAGCTATTTCCCGGCCATCTACTATCCGCCCATCACCATGTACCCGGAAGCGGGACAGGACGACCTCTTCCGCAAGTTCACCTATGACGAGAACAATCGCAATTCCCTGTACTTCCACATTCCGTTCTGCCCGCGCAGGTGCGCCTACTGCCACTGGGTGGTCAGCGTCGGCAATCCGCCGGAAGAGAGGGATCGCTATCTGGACGCCATGATCAAAGAGGTCAGGATCTACAAGGAGAACCTCGGGGCGCGAACCATTTCCCCGACATCAATCCTCATCGGCGGCGGCACGCCTTCGATGCTCTCCCCGGCTCAGACGGAGCGGTTTCTCCGTTCCGTAGCGGAGGAATTCGACCTCGGGAAATGTCGGCAAATCACCTGCGAGACGGAGCCGACGACCATCCTGGGCAGCGAAGGAATGGCCAAACTGCTGGCGATGAAGAAGGGCGGCGTGAACCGGATCAGCCTCGGCGTCCAGTCGTTCGACGATGGTATCTTGAGGAGCACGGGAAGATTGCACAGTGCTCAAGACGCCCGGGATGCCATCCGGGCGATCCGCGCGGCCGGGTTCGAAAGTGTCAGCATCGACCTGATCTACGGGTATCCGGGGTCGACCTTGGGGAAGTGGGAGGAGACCTTGGTGACCGCCGCCGCCCTCGGGGTCGACGCCTATCAGTTGTATCGTCTGAGAATCGTGCCGCACGGGGCGAAACCGGGGTCGATACAGAAGATTCACGACACCTCTCCCGGCATCTTCCCCTCGCTGGAGGAGATCTATCTCATGAAGGAACTGGGGTTGCTGGTCTCTTCCCAGAACGGCTATCAGGAAACATCGAGAAGGGTCTTCTGCCGCGGCCCGCAACACAACTCGGAGTACCTGCAGGATCACAGCGACCGGCTCTCGAACGTCCTCGGGTTCGGCATCTCCTCGTGGAACAACCTCCAGGACCGGTTCTTCATCAATTCAGGGAAGAGTCTGGAAGACTACTACTCCTTCATCGACCGGGGCGCCCTGCCGATCACGTGCGGCAAGATCAAGTCGGAGGATGACGTGCGCCGCTGGGCGATCTGCCTCTCGCTGAAGCATCACGGCGTCGTCCGCCGGCGCTACGAAGCGGCGACCGGCACGTCGCTGGACGAGGATTTCGGGCGCAAGATCGAGAGATTGAAACGCCATGGCCTGCTGGAGGAGAAGGATGAGATCGTGACGCTTACGGAAAGGGGACGGTTCTTTGCGGATGAAATGGTCATCCAGTTCTACCATCCGGACTACATTCCTTTTCCGGAATCGGCATACACCGCTGGGGAACTGAGCCCCTACCGGGCCTGACCGGCATGAAGAACATCAGACTGGTCTTCCTCTACCTCGCGGTGATCGGAACGGCGCTCGCCCGTCCGGCGCCCGCCCAGGAGACGCCGGCGCCTCCCGCTCAGGCGCGGCCGCACCGTCAGGCGGACCCCCCTCCTGGGCATCCTTCTCTCCAACTGGCGATTCAGACGACAGCAGCTTCCGTCAGGAGCGCGCCATCAACCTGGAACGGATTCCTCGACACGTTGGGCATCGCGAAGGGCATGACCATCCTCGATGTCGGCGCCGGCCCCGGGTACGCATCCTTCCTGTTCGCCGAGAAGCTCCAGGGAAGCGGCGCGGTCTATGCCACCGACATCCGTTCGGACTTTGTCGAACACATCGGGCAAGAGGCGAAGAAGCGCGGCCTGGACAATCTCTCTGCGGCCGTGGTCTCCGAGAAGGGCCTGGACGAATTCTACGCCGGGCAGCGGTATGACCTGGTCTTTCTCTCGAACGTCTATCATTGTCTCGACGCGCGCGTGGACTATTTCGCCAGGTTGCGCGACTACCTGAAACCCGGCGCCCGTCTGGTTCTCGTGCTCTACAACCAGACGCCGCTTTTCTCCGAGGACGACTTCGCGCGCTACGACGAACTGGTGAACAGTCTGGCCCAGGATGCGCCCGACAGCCCCTTCGTCATCAACCTCTCGGAGGCCACCAGGAGACTGCTCCGCGACCGGGGGGACGCCGCGGCGCTCAAGAGCGCCCTGGCCGAAGACTTCAATCGGCTGCTCCGGGAGCCGCGCTTTTATCAGAACTTCTATCGTGATTCGTACTTTACCAAGGGTATGTTCACCCCGCCGGAACGCGATCTCGCCAACTGGCTGCTCATGGCCATGACCGAGGACGGGGTGCTCGACGAGACCTTCGACCGCGGGGACGCGAGGAAGATGCGCACGGTGATCAAGTTGAACCGCCTCTTCTTCATCAAGCGATTCGGCGAGTTCCTCGCGAAGGACGGTATGGGCGCCTATTTCCCGGTCGGCGACGCCAACCGCCACACGAGCAAGTACGTGATGCTCAAGGAGCTCGATGCCGCCGGATATCAATTCGTCGAGGAGCTGAGCCTCTCTGCGTACTACGACGCCGTGATCATGGCGCCGAAGGCGCCGTAGAGCCGGGCTGCTCGCGGCCGGGCTTTTGCGCAAGAAGTCTGGCGGTTGCGCGCTCCCCGACGTCCCCGTTGGGGACTTCCTCGTAGACGATGATTTTGAAGTCCTGGAACATCTGCTGCAGTTCCCCGTGTTCGAGGCGCCACTGGCGATCGATCTTCTGGTCCGGGTGACCCTTTCTCCTGTGATCCACGGTGTAGGTTTCGAACACGACGATTCCCCCCGGCACAAGAGCTTTCTTGATCTTCGGGATCATGTCTCTTTGGAGATAGAGGAAGTTCATCACGACGGCGTATTTTTCCCGTCCGAGGTCGTATGATTTCAAGTCCGCGACGATGGTGTTGATGGAGACACCGTACTCCTCCGCCAATTTCCGGGCTTTTTCCAGGCCGACGGGGGAAATGTCGACGGCATCGACATCAAAGCCGCTCCTGGCGAGGAACACGGCGTTCCTGCCCTCGCCCGCCGCGATATCCAACGCCCGGCCTTTTGGCAGGCGTGCCAGGTTTTCCCTCAGGAAATCCGCCGGCTCCTTCCCGTACAGATAATCGTTTCCCTCGTACCTTGCGTCCCACCGCTCCTGTGCGGAGGGCGCCTCGCCGGCGAAAACAGGGCGGCAGACCGCCAACAGAGCGAACACCGCGCCGAGTGCGGCCGCGCCACGACCAGGCATGCTCATCCCCTTTTCTGGAGTTGAAAAACTCCTGAAGCATCCCCTCACGGCGCCGGAGGGGCGGGCCTCGGGCGCTCGCGGGCTGGTTCCCCGCCGCGAACCGGCCAGACCCCGAGGGTGCTGTCGTCCTTTTCGGTGACTTTGCTGGACGCCGAAAATGTCGGGCCGCTTGCCGGCGAGATAGACGCTGCCGCGGCTGATCCCCACGGTGAAGGCGGCGGCGGTGTAGACCGGGTTCGACGTGGAAGACCAGTACCACACGGATTGAACGTTGGAGAACGGGTGCCCGGCGGGCAGGTCCGGGTCGTGCCGGGAGTGGTCGACCAGGCTTTTGAGCTCGTTGATGTTGGGGAGGCGCCAGTCGCCGGCCGCGGAGTTGTCGCTCAGGCCGCAGCTGCCGCGCCCCAGACTGTTGCACCAGGCGAGGGCCGCGGGCCAGTCCATCAGGCCGCCGTCGCGGGGGATCCCGCCGACCGTTTCGGAGCAGTTGGCGTCCTTGAGCCAGATCAAGCCCGTCAGATTGTCGGTGACGGTTCCGTCCCCGTTGTCCGTGAAGCGGGGGACAGGCCAGGGCACTCCGGCCTTCCTCTCCCCGTCCTGCCCGGTCCCGGCGCAGTCGATGATGACGCCGGTCGTGTCGTAGCAGCTGTTCTGCCCGGTGCGGGAAGCTGGATCGTCGCGGCGCCGGTAAGCGGGGGCGACAGCAGCAGCACCACGAGTATGCCGGCGGAGATCACCATGGATCAGGGCCTCAACCCGGTAACGAGTTTTTGCGGCCGCACCCGCGGACCGCTCACCGCTCTCCGCCGCGCACGGGCCAGACGTCGATCTCGTTCTTCTTGGCGCAGGTCGTCACCGCACCGTCGTGCAGATTGACGCTCCATCCGTTCCGCGGGGCGTAGACGAACGTGGCTGGACGACCAGTAACTGCCGGACTGGACGCGGGAAAAGCCCTGGGTGTTCAACCACCCCGCGCTGTCGGCCTGCGCCGAGATTCACCAGCGTGGCGAGTTCGTTTCGGTTCGGCAAGCGCCAGTCCTGCTTGCCCAGGTAGCTGTTGTCGTTGAGACATGCGACAAAGTGTAGCGCATCCCGATGGATCTTGCGTGCCCCCGGCAAGCAGACAGCAGGGCCAGGAGCCATGGCGTCCTTGCTCCACACCAGACCTGTCAGATTGTCGGACATGCTCCCGTCGGTGTTCTCGATAAAGCGCGGGTTCGGCCAGGCAACGCCGGCCTGCGATTCGCCGTCCTGGCCGGTTCCGGCAGCAGGCGACTGTCGTGCCGGTTCGATCAGTGCAAGTGGATCTGACCGGTCTGCGGCAGGGAAATGGCTCCCGGCCCTTCCCGACGGACGGGCCAGACGAAGAAGCTCTCCGCCTTGTCGTGACCGGCCACGATGCCGCCGTAGAGGCCGACGCTCCAGGCGCAGGCGGCGTAGCTGGCGTACGTGGTGGAAGCTCCAGTAGTAGTCGACCTGGAGATTGCGAAATCCCTGGGCCTGCAGCCACTCGGCCAGATTGGCCTGCTTGTTCACGAGGCTCTCGAGCTCATTGACGTTCGGCAGGCGCCAGTCGCTCCGGCCCAGGTGCCTCTCGTTGTTGAGGGTCTTGACGTAATCGAGCGCCGCCTGCCAGGTCTTTGGCCCGCTCGGCCGGATTGGCATCCCTGGTCCAGGCCAGCCCGGTCAGCTTGTCGCCGATCGTCTGGTCGCTGTTCTCCGTGAAGCGCGGCTCGGGCCAGGCGACACCGGTCCGGGTCTCCCCATCCTGCCCGGTCCTGCCGCAATCGCTGCCGCCCGTCGTCCCGTAACACGAGGTCTGCCCGGTTTGCGAAACGGGTGCGGGCGGGGCGGCGGCGTGAGCGGAGAAATCACGGCTCAAACCGATGAACAACACGAGGATCGTACACCGAACCGTGCATAACCCGCCCCTCATGGCGAAAAGCATCGCACGCTCCGCGCCGTTTGTGAATCCCACTGGGTGCGCCCCGTCATCCGCCGCGAAGTCGCGATCAGCGGCGAGGAGCGCCTAGGTCAGCGCGATGGCTTTCTCCGGGCACATCTCCTGGCAGCAGAAGCAGGCGATGCAGGTGGCAGCGTCGACCTGTGAGCAGTGCGAGGAGAGTACGTTGAACCACGGATATCCGTCCGCTCATGTCATTAAGAATCACACGCCACGCTCCTATTGTGAATCACAAAAGGTGGCGCAACTTGACGCCGTGCGCGCATCCTTGGTACCTTGGTGCCGCAAGGGGGAGTAGCTGAACCGGCCTCCATCGTCAACACGGTCCGCGAGGGCCCGGTGGCGCCGGATTCGGGAAACTGAACAGGCGAGACCTTTGTCGCGGCGTGCGTGTGCTGCGGCAAAGGTCTTTTTTTTCGGCAGGGGGGAGACGATGAGCCGGATCGGACAGGCAGGCGTCAACCGGGCGGGCAGGTTCGCATGACCGCCTTTCTCGCCTCCCTGGCTTTCGTCGTCCTCGCGGAGATGGGCGACAAGACCCAGTTGCTCGCGATGGCCTTCGCCGCGAAGTTCCGCTGGCAGACGGTGATGTGGGCGGTCTTCGTCGCGACCGCGGCCAACCACCTCGGCGCCGCGGCGGCCGGGAGCTGGCTGACCACGGTCGTGCCGCTGGGGACGATCAAGATCGCGGCGGCGGCCTCGTTCATCGTCTTCGGCCTCTGGACGATCCGCGGCGACCGGCTCGAGGGCGAGGACGAGCGCTACCACTTCAGCCCGTTCTGGACGGTCACGGTGGCTTTCTTCATCGCCGAGATGGGGGACAAGACGCAGCTGGCGACGATCTCGCTCGCGGTCGAGTACCGCGCGATCTGGACGGTCTGGATGGGCACGACGCTCGGGATGATGATCTCCAACGGCATCGGCATCGTCTTCGGCAACCTGATGGGCAAGCGGCTCCCCGAGCGGGCGATCAAGTGGGCCGCGGCGCTGATCTTCATCGCCTTCGGTGTCTACGGGCTCTGGGAGAACCTGCCGCGCGAGTTCTGGAGCGCGCCGGTGGTCGCTGCCGGCACCGCAGCCCTCGCGGCCGCGATCTGGGCCGTGGCGCGGTGGGGATCGGGCCGCGCGGTCGCCGGGGGAACCGGTGGCCCCTGACGGTGTTTGGCGTATGATCGAGAAGCGGCAAGGCGCGGAGGGGATGAACGTGCTCTGCACCAGCAGCGGGAGGGTGTGAAACCTCCCCTACGGAGAGAATAATGTTGACGTAGGGGCGGGATGTACCCCGCCCGAAATGGTGAACACGTTTGTCCGTGAGGTGCGGTGAAAAAAACAACGGCTGACCCGGCTCGTGCGCCCTGGCACAGCCTGAGCGTCGCCGAGACGCTCGCAGCGCTCGGCACTCGACTTGAAGGTTTGAGCGGCGACGAGGCCGCGGAGCGTCTTGCGACGCACGGCCCGAACGAGCTGGTCGAGAAGAGCAAGCGCACGCTGCTCGCGATGTTTCTCGACCAGTTCAAGGATTTCATGATCGTCGTGCTGATCGCCGCCGCCGTGCTCGCCGGCTTTCTCGGCGAGGTCGCGGACACCGTCGCCATCGTCGTGATCGTGGTGCTCAACGCGGCGCTGGGGTTCACCCAGGAGTACCGCGCCGAAAAGGCGATGGCGGCGCTCAAGAAGATGGCCGCCGCCCTGGCGACGGTCATCCGCGGCGGCGTGCCCGCGTCGGTGCCCGCCGCCGAACTCGTCCCGGGCGATGTCGTGCACCTCGAAGCGGGGAATGTCGTGCCCGCCGATCTGAGGCTGGCCGAGACCGCAACGCTCAGGATCGAGGAGGCCGCGCTGACCGGCGAGTCCGTGCCCGCGGAGAAGCAGACCGCGGCTCTCCCCGACCAGGGTCTGTCGGTCGGCGACCGGAGGAACCTGGCCTACAAGGGGACGGTCGTGACCTACGGCCGCGGGACGGGTGTCGTGATCGCCACGGGGATGCAGACCGAGCTCGGCAGGATCGCAACGATGCTCCAGGGCGAGGAGGAGGGCAAGACCCCGCTGCAGAAGCGACTCGTCGCCTTCGGCAAGAGGCTCGCGTTCGCGATCCTGGCGATCTGCGCCGTCGTCTTCGTCTTCGGCGTCCTGCGCGGCGAGTCGCCGCTGCTGATGCTGCTCACGGCGATCTCGCTGGCCGTCGCCGCGATCCCGGAGGCGCTGCCGGCGGTGATCACGATCTCGCTGGCCCTCGGCGCGAAGAAGATGGTCCGGCAGAACGCCCTGGTGCGCAAGCTGCCCGCGGTCGAGACCCTCGGGTCCGTGACCTACATCTGCTCCGACAAGACCGGCACGCTGACGCTGAACCGGATGACCGCCGAGGAGGTCTACGCCGACGGGCGGCTGATCCCCAAGGCGGAGCTGCGGGCCGCCCTGGCGACGGCGTCGGCGGGCGCGGCAGTCAGCTCGCCGATCCCGACGCTGATCGCCGCGGTCGCCCTCTCCAACGACGCGAAACAGGATGCCGCCGGCGCGGTCATCGGCGACCCGACCGAGGCGGCGCTCTTCACGCTGGCCGCGGAGGGCGGCTTCGCGAAGACCGAGATGGAGAAACGCTACCCGCGGCTGGCGGAGCTGCCCTTCGATTCAGAACGCAAGCTGATGACGACGTTTCACGCCTGGGAGGGCGGGAAGGTCGTCTCCTTCACGAAGGGCGCCGTCGAGGTGGTGCTCGAGCGTGCGACCCGCGTGCTCGCGGCGGCGGGAGAGGTCGATCTGGCGCCCGCGGAGATGCTCGGCGTCGCCGACCGGATCGCCGCCGACGGCCTGCGCGCCCTCGGGTTCGGGATGCGGGTCTGGGACCGGCTGCCCGACGACCCGGCCGCGGCCGGGGCCGAGACGGACCTGACGCTCCTCGGGCTCGTCGGCCTGATGGACCCGCCGCGGCAGGAGGCGAAGGACGCGGTGGCGCTCTGCCGCAAAGCCGGGATCGTTCCGGTGATGATCACCGGCGACCACCCGCTGACGGCGCGGGCGATCGCCCGGCGCATCGGCATCCTCGACGACGACCACGCGGACGACAAGATCATCACCGGGCGTGAGCTCGAGCAGCTCTCCCTCGAACAGTTCGAGCAGCGGGTCGAGCAGATCCGGGTCTACGCGCGGGTCGCGCCGGAGCAGAAGCTCAAGATCGTCCGGGCGCTGCAGGACCGCGGCCAGTTCGTCGCGATGACCGGGGACGGCGTCAACGACGCGCCGGCGCTCAAGCGCGCGGACATCGGCGTCGCGATGGGCATCACCGGCACCGACGTCTCGAAGGAGGCGTCCCACATGATCCTGCTCGACGACAACTTCGCGACCATCGTCAAGGCGGTCAGGGAGGGGCGGCGGATCTTCGACAACATCCGCAAGTTCATCAAGTACACGATGACCAGCAACTCCGGCGAGATCTGGACGATCTTCCTCGCGCCGTTCTTCGGGCTGCCGATCCCGCTGCTGCCGATCCACATCCTCTGGATCAACCTCGTGACCGACGGGCTCCCCGGGCTGGCGCTGGCCGCCGAGCCCGGCGAGAAGGGGATCATGGAGCGGCCGCCGCGCCACCCGAAGGAGAGCATCTTCGCGCACGGCCTGGGCATCCACATCGTCTGGGTCGGGCTGCTGATGGGGGCGGCCATCGCTCGTCACCCAGGCCTGGTCGATCTCGACCGGCACCGCGCACTGGCAGACGATGGTCTTCACCGTGCTCTGCCTCAGCCAGATGGGACATGTCCTCGCCATCCGCTCGGAGAGCGAGTCGCTCTTTTCCCAAGGGCTGCTCTCGAACAGGCCGCTCGTCGGGGCGTTTCTGCTGACGTTCGGGCTGCAGCTGGCGACGATCTACGTGCCGCTGCTGAACCCGATCTTCAAGACCGAGCCGCTGACCCTCGGCGAGCTGGGCTTCACGCTCGCGATGTCCTCGGTCGTCTTCGTCGCCGTCGAAATCGAAAAGCTCGTCAAGCGCCGGCGCGGGGCGAAAGGCCCTGCAGCGAAATCGTAGGTTCCTGGGCTGGAGAGGCTTTGACCGCGCGGCGGCGGCGAAGCAAGCTCCGGGGCACGGCTCTTGACATTCCCGCCCCGGGGGACCAGATTGGCAACATCGACCGACACGATCCCGGGGACGGGTGTCTGCGGGATCGGTCTCGACCGGGGACCCGGAGGGGGGGTGCGCGGCAGGCGGAAGGGTCGTCCGGGTGGCTGATAACAGTGTGCCGGCGCGGCCGCGCCGGCCGGGAAGGAGGCAATCCATGCGGTTCATCTCCTGGGCGCTTGTCGTTCTCTTCGCGCTCGCTTCGCCGCTCGCGGCGGCGCAGAAGGCGAAGACGATCGACGAGCTCGCCAAGATGTTCGATTCGAACTCCTGCAAGGAGTGCCACGAAAAGATCTACGCGCAGTGGGAGAAGTCGCACCACGCCCGCCCGCTCATGGGCGTTGCCGGCGGCCTCATGATGACCCCCGTCGTCCTCTCGAGCGCCTTCAAGGTCGCCGACCCGAAGCAGGCGACGCTCAAGACCTTCCCCTGCTTCAAGTGCCACCTGCCGCAGGCGCTGCGCTGGGCCGAGGACTCGGTGGCGCAGGAACTGGCCGCGGCCCTCATGGCCAACCCCCAGGACAAGGCGCAGGTCGCAAAGCTGCAGATCACCTGCAAGGTCTGCCACTGGGAGCAGGCCATTATTCACCACCTCCAGGACGGCCAGCCGAAGGAGGGCGTGATCTACGGGAGCACCGCCGGGGCGCACGACGCGAAGGACTACCCGAAGCTCGAGAAGAGCGTCATCATGAAGCAGGCGATCTTCTGCGGTCAGTGCCACGGCACCGGCCCGAACTTCGAGTTCGAGAACCCCGTCCAGTGCGCGACCCTCTACGGCAGCTACCAGCACAACTACCTCGCGAACGGCGGCCTCAAGTCCTGCCAGGAGTGCCACATGCAGAAGGTCGACGGGGTGGCGGACCACCTCATCGCGCCGAACTTCGACGACAAGGAGGCCACGCAGAAGATCCTCGCGGCCACGATCGACCTCGACGTCGACACCCTCGCCTACTCCTGGTTGCGCAAGTCAAAGGACCTGCGCCCGAAGGTGGTGGTCAACACGAAGCTCTCGCACGAGGCCGGCCACCGCATCCCCGACGGCTGACCCAGCCACAACAGAGTGGTCATGGAAGTGACCGCAAAGTCCGCCGACGGGAAGTTCGAGCAGAAGCAGGAGCGCCACTACCACACGCAGGCCACGAGTTGCCGCGACTCGAACATGGCCTACGGGGCCCAGACCAAGGCCTCGTACGTCCGCGACACGACGCTGCAGCCGTTCCAGTACCGCAGCGAGACGTTCGAGTTCGACCTGCCGGTCGACGACAAGGGGGCGCCGACCGTGCGCGCCGTCGACGTCACCGTCGAGCTCAACTACGAGATCAACGTACCCGAAAACAAGATCACGATCCACAAGGTCACCCGCGCGGTGAGCCTGGACCGCTAACCGCCAACTCCGGCCCGGGGAGGGGACGCGCGTCCCCTCCCCGGGTCTGGCCGCGTTTCTGGCGACGCCGGCGCCACTGCGGGCCTTCAACACCCTCTCCGCGGCGACGACCGCCGTCGTGGCGAGTGAGGCTTTGCGCAATGTCGGCCAAGGCACTGCCGTGCGCGATCCTCCTCGCTGCGCTAGGGCTTTGTTGGCTCGGGGTCGGCGGGAGTGCTTCGCGGGGCGGTCGCCATGGCTTTTTGAACGATGGCCTCGATGCCGGCGTGGATCTCGGCCTCTCCGGCCTCGTCGAATTTTTGGTAGACATCCAGAACGCGTCCCTGCGCATCGACGGCGATGATGGTCGGGAGGAAGTTGATGCCCAACGCGTGGGGGATCCAGTTGCGGTCATCGTAAATCACGGGGAAATTGATCGTTATCTTCAGCTGAGCCTCGAGCTTGCCCAGGAATTCCCGGATCTTCTCCTCGCCTTCCCGGTACTCGCCGTCGGTGTTCACCGCGATCACCTGGAGACCCTGTGGTTCGTACCTTGACTGCAGCGCGACCAGGGCGCTGAATTTTTCGACGCACGCCTTGCAGTAAATGGACCAGAAGGTCAGAATCACGATCCGCCCGCTCTGCACCAGCGCCTCGAAATCGACTTCGCTCCCGTTGATCCCCCTGGCCCTGAAAGCCGGGACACGAGAGCCGATCTTGATCTGGCTGGGATCCATGACGTAGATTTGCGAGTAGCGCGTCACCTCGTCCGCCGCCGCACGCGCGGGAACGGCCGCCGGCAGGAGGCACATGCAAAGCGCCGCCACAAAAGCCGCCTCCCGCCACGGCCGCTTCACCCATCGGGAAGAACCAGGAATCGCCATCGCCGCAGTCTCCTTTGCCGCTGCTTTCATCGCGGACGAACTGCCATTGGAATACTCTGCCCCACCTCGAGACGAGCGAACCGGCCGCGGACCCTCCAGTTTTCGTGCTGAGCTGTTCGACAGGAAGATTTTCGCGGTGCCTGGGATCAAAGTCAAGGATCGTCTGTGCGCTGTTCCTCCGCTTGACAGAACCTCTGCCCGCCCGGAGAATCAGTGCGACTGCGGCCAGAGTAATCTCCCCGGAGGGCACTCGCGTGAATCGCAGCTCCCGTGAGTTCAAATGGAGTTCCTCTCGGTTTCCTGCCGCGGACCTTCTCGGCCAACGGTCGCGGCCGTTCACGAGAACCATGTTTCGCGCCCTGTTGCTGGCGCCGGCGTGGTGGGTGCTCACCGGGGGCGATGCTTCCTCATGGTGGTTCGGCATTCCCGTGCCTCATCAGCGCCGCTTTCGCGAGTACGGCTCTGGCGCCGTCGCAAAGAGTGCGGTGGCGCCTCAAGGGGTTTTTGGCATTCGTGGGGTTCTTTCTGCTCCAATCGGTGCGGAGCGGCATCGACGTGGCGCGGCGGGCGCTGCATCCGCGACTGCCCATTGACCCGAACTTTGTCCGGTTCGAGTTTCGCCTGCCCCCTGGTCCCGCGCGGGTTTTTCTTGTGAACACGATCAGCCTTCTCCCGGGCACGCTGAGCGTCGAACTGCAGGACACGTCGGCGCTGATCCATGTTCTCGACGAACGGCTGCCAATCGCCCACACCCTGCGAATTCTGGAGGGGCGGGTGGCCGAGATGTTCGGTCTTGATCTGGCGTCCGGGAGTTTCCCTGGAGGCGAACCGTGCGTGAACTCCCGATAGGCCTGGCGCTGTTTCTGCTCCTGCTCCTGTCCGCCGGCATGGTGCGCGTTCTGCGCGGACCGACCTCCGCCGATCGCATGATGGCCGCCCAGCTCTTCGGGACCAAGGGCGTGGCGATCCTGCTGCTGCTCGCGCAGGGCCTTGGGGAGCCGGCGCTTCGCGACGTGGCCCTGGTGCTGGCACTGCTCTCCGGCGTGGCGGCGGTGGCCTTTGTCAGGCGCGCCGGCGGCTGGCGGGGCGCTGGAGCGGAGACGGGAGCGGTGAGCTGGAGTGAATGGATCTCAACCCTGCTGCTGCTGTCGGGGGCGTTCTTCTTTGTTGCCGGGACCGTCGGCCTGCTGCGCTTTCCCGACGTCTATACCCGTTTGCACGCCCTGACCAAGGCCGACAACCTCGGCCTGGGCCTGACGACGGCCGGGCTCATCCTGCAGGCGGAAACCCTGCCCGCGGCGTTGAAACTGGTGTTGATCTGGGTGTTGGTGATCGTGACCAGCGCCGCGGCCTCTTATCTGATCGCCGGGTCGGCGCGCACGGCGGGCCAGCGCCCCTGGAGGAGGCCGTGACGCACCTGCTGTCGGTTTTCGACGTTCTTCTGGTGGCCGGCCTGCTCGGCCTGGCCTGGCTGGTAATGGCCTCGCGGGACCTCTTCCGCGCCGTGGTCCTGTTCATCGGTTTCGGCCTGCTTCTGTCTCTGGCCTGGGTGCGTCTCGGGGCCGCCGACATCGCACTTGCCGAGGCCGCCATCGGCGCCGGCCTGACCGGCGTTCTGCTGCTGAACACAACAGCCTGTCTGCGGAGACGCGAAACAGTCCCGGAAACGCAACTGAGCACCTTTGCCAGGTTCTTGCCCGGTTCTCTTTGCGGTGCCGGTGGGTGCGCCATTGCACTGATCGTTGCCGATCTGGCCGGGCAGGAGGGAGGACTTGCCGGGCAGGTGCAGGCGCGTATGGCGGCGAGCGGCGTCAGCTCTCCGGTGACGGCAGTCCTCTTGAATTTCCGCGGGTACGACACCCTCCTCGAGATCGGCGTGCTGGCGCTCGCCGTGATCGGACTCGCATCGTTGCTTGCAGGGGATCTCAAACCTTTGCCGGCCGAACCGGTGGACGATCCCGTCCTGTCCGCGCTGGCCCGCAGGCTTTTTCCGGTGGCGGTCCTGGTGGCGGGGTATCTTCTCTGGTCGGGAACCCATGCGCCGGGAGGCGCCTTTCAGGCCGGAGCGGTGCTGGGGTCGGGGGGCGTGCTGCTGCATCTGGCCGGATTCACGGCGTTCTCGCGGCTGCGGGGCCGGCTGCTCCGCGCGCTGTTCGCTGTTCGGATTCTGCGTCTTCCTCGCCGTGGCCGGCGGAGTTGTGATCGCCGGGAACCGACTCCTGGAATATCCCCCCGGCCTGGCGCGTGAACTGATCGTGCTGATCGAGAGCGCTCTCATGGTTTCAGTCGGGTTCATGCTGGCGGGACTGATCATCATCAGTTCTCCGCCGCGGCCGCGGGACCATTTCCCTCTCCCCGGGCGAGGGGAGATGTCATGAGCCAGTCCGCCCTTTATGCCATGGCCGGGGCTTTTCTGTTCGTCATCGGCCTGTACGGGCTGATCGCCCAGGCTCATCTGGTGCGCAAGATTATCAGCCTGAACATCACGGGAAGCGGCATCTTCCTGATCCTGGTGGCTCTCGCGCGTCGCACTCCGGGCTCGCCGCCCGACCCGGTGCCGCACGCCATGGTGCTGACGGGGCTCGTTGTGGCCGTGAGCGCAACGGCTTTCGCGCTGATGCTCGCCCGCCGCGTATTCGAGGAAACGGGGAAACCGCAGTTGCCGGACGATGGCGGAGATGACTGACGGCTCTGCCTTAACGGTCTCGACGCCGTGGGTGGCCTGGATTGTCCTGCTGCCGCTGGCGGGAGCGGCGCTCTCGTTCCTCCTCGGGCGGCGCGCGGCGCGGACACTCGCCCTGCCCACCGCATCCGGCATTCTCCTCTGCGCGGGCGGGCTGTGCCGACAGGTCGGGGAGAGCGGGCCCCTGCGGTATGCCGTGGGCGGGTGGGGCGCCCCGATCGGGATCGACTGGCACGTTGACGGGTTGTCGGTGCTGATGCTCCTGATGACCGCAGTCGTGGGCTCGGGCGTCAGCGTGTACGCACTGGGGTACTTTCCCCGGAAGCAAACCGGCGGAAACGGCCGCAGTGACGCGTTGTTCTGGCCGCTCTGGTTCTTTCTCTGGGCGGCGCTCAACGCCCTGTTCCTCTCCGCGGACATCTTCAACATCTACGTCACGCTCGAACTGGTCGGGCTCGCGGCCGTGGCTCTCGTCGCATACTCCGGCACGGCGGCGGCGGTGCGCGCCGCAACGCGGTACTTCTTCGTGGCCATGATGGGCTCACTCTGCTATCTGCTGGGCGTAGCCCTGGTGTACGCTTCCTGCGGCGTCCTTGATATCGCCACCCTCGGAAAGCTGATGGCCCCCGGGCCCGCCTCCTGGGCCGCAATCGCCCTGATGACGACGGGGCTGCTCGCCAAGGGCGCCCTGTTTCCCCTGCATTTCTGGCTCCCGCCGGCGCATGCCAACGCCCCGGCGCCGGTGAGCGCCGCGCTCTCCGCGCTCGTGGTCACGGCGGCGTTCTCTCTGGTCCTGCGCCTGTGGTTCCAGGCCTTCGGCGCCGCGCTCACACCCGGGGCCGGGCTGCTGCTGGGGCTCCTCGGCGCCGCCGCGATTCTCTGGGGCTCGGTCCTGGCGTTGTGCCAGACCAGGCTCAAGATGCTCGTGGCCTATTCCACGGTGGCCCAGCTCGGGTATCTGTTTCTGCCGTTCGCGATGGCAATGACCTCTCGGTCGAGCGCGGCCGGCGGGGCCGTGGATTGGGCTGCTCCAGCCCTGAGCGGCGGCATCTATCATGCGCTGTCCCACGCCGCGGCCAAGGCCGCGATGTTCATGGCCGCGGGGATCGTGATCCAGGTCCTCGGGCATGATCGGATCACAGGAGTTGGCGGGGGTCGGCCAGCGCGTGCCTCTGACCGCGTTTGCCGTCGGTCTCGCGGGGGTCAGCCTGATGGGCTTGCCGCCCAGCGGCGGCTTTGCCGCAAAGTGGCTGCTGCTGAACGCGGCGCTGCACAGCGGACAGTGGTGGTGGGCGGCGGTCATCGTGTCGGGAAGCCTCCTGGCCGCCGCGTACCTGTTTCGTGCATGGCGCTACGCCTATGTCGGGAAGCTGCCGGAGAGTGCGCATCGCACCGTGCCGTTCAGCATGGAGCTGGTGACGCTGCTGTTGGCGGCGACCTCGGTGCTGCTGGGTTTGTCTGGCCCCCTATCCCCTGGCGCTGCTCAGGAGCGGCATGTAGCATCCGGCCCTGGTCCGTGATCAGGACCTTTGTGTGGCTGCCGGGATGCGTGCCTGAAAGAGTACACGGAGACGGTACATGACGATCGATGTCTGGTTGCCGCTGTTCGTGCTGCTGAGTTCCTTTCTCACGGGGGCGATCATCTTCCTCCTGGGAGAGGGGCGCTCCGCCCTGAGAACGACGCTGAACATTACCGGCGCCCTGGTGAAACTGGTTCTCGTCGGCGTCATGGTCTGGGGCGTGTTTCACGAGCACCGCTATGAAACGCGGCTCCCGCTGCTGCCGGGCGCGGATCTCGTGCTGCGCGCCGATGCGCTGGCCGTGCTGTTTGCGACACTTTCCGCGGTCCTGTGGCTGGTGACGACGGTGTATGCCGTGGGCTATCTGGAAGGATCGCCCAACCGCAGTCGCTTTTTCGGATTTTTCAGCCTCTGCGTGACGAGCACCATGGGCATCTCCCTGGCCGGGAACCTGCTGACCTTCTTCGTGTTCTACGAGATGCTGACCATAACCACCTATCCGCTCATCGTGCACCGCGGCACGGAAAAAGCGCTGCACGCGGGGGCGACCTACCTGAAATACACCCTGGCCGGCGGGGCGGCGCTTCTGATCGGCATCGTGTGGCTCCAGGTGCTGGGCGGGCCGCTGGAATTTTCCCAGCAGGGACCGCTGCAGCACCTGGCCGCGGCACACCGCGGGTCGCTGATTGCCATCTTTGCGCTGCTCATCGGCGGCCTGGGGGTCAAATGCGCGATCTTTCCGCTCCACGGCTGGCTGCCTGCGGCAATGGTCGCGCCCGCGCCGGTGAGTGCCCTGCTGCACGCCGTGGCCGTGGTGAAAGCCGGAGCTTTCGGGGTCGTGCGCGTCGTGTATGACGTGTACGGCGTTCAACTCGCCTCGGACCTCGGGGTTCTGGCCCCGCTGGCGGCGATTGCCGCCTTCACCATCATCTACGGATCGCTCCGGGCGCTGGCCCAGGACGATCTCAAGAAGCGGCTGGCCTACTCCACGGTGAGCCAGATCTCGTACATCGTGCTGGGTGTGGCCATCCTCGGACCCATTTCCACCATCGGCGCCCTGGTTCACATCATCCATCAGGGCATCATGAAGATCACCCTGTTCATGTGCGCCGGCAACCTCGCCGAGACGCTCGGCATTCACCAGGTTCACGAGATGGACGGCGTGGGCCGTCGGATGCCCTGGACGATGGGCGCTTTCAGCGTGGCGGCATTCGGGATGATCGGCATTCCGCCGCTGGCCGGATTCATCAGCAAGTGGTACCTGGGCCTGGGGGCCCTCGCCGACCGGCAGCCCTGGGTGATCGGCGTGCTTGCCGTGAGCGGTCTGCTGAATGCCGCCTACTTCCTGCCCATCCTGCACGCGGCCTGGTTCAAGAATCCTTCCGGGCCCTGGCCGACGAGTCGCGAACAGGGCCGCTTCGAGACCTCCCTGATGCTGCTCGCGCCGCCCGTCGTGACCGCGCTGTTGACCCTCGCCGCGGGACTTTTGGCGGGCGCCGACTTCAGCCCCCTGGGTTGGGCGAAACTCATCGCGGAACGGGAGTACCGGCCGTGATCTTTGTCGGGACGACCGCGGACGTGCTCCAGACCGGACTCCTCCTTGCCGTCGTGCTGCCGCTCGTCGCGGCGGCCGGAGCGCTCGTGCCGCGGCTGCGGCGGCTTTCCCTCTCCGTGCTCGCGCCGCTCGCGGCAGTGCCCGCCCTGCTCGTGTCGCTCCTGGCGATTGCGGACGCCGGTTTCATGAGTGCCGAGGCGGCATTGCCCCTTCTGCTCACCGGCATCCGGCTCGGTCTGGACGAGGTTTCCCGGATCTTCCTGCTGTTCACTGCCGCGCTGTGGGCGCTCGCCGTTGTCTACGCCCGCGCGTACCTGGCCGGCGATCCGGACCGTCACCGATTCTTCTTCTTCTTCCTGACCTCCCTGAGCGGCAACATCGGCCTCATCCTGGCGCGGGACGCGGTGAGTTTTTATCTCTTCTTCGCCCTGATGACCTTTGCCGCCTACGGCGTCATCGTCCATGTGGGGAGCGCGCCGGCACTGCGCGCCGGCAAGGTCTACATCATCATGGCGCTCCTCGGCGAGGCGCTGTTGATCTGTGCCCTGCTGCTGGCGACTGCGGCGGCGGGTGGCACGGATCTCGGGCAGATTCCCGCCGCGGTTGCGGCGTCGCCGCTGCGCAATCTGATCATTGCGCTCGTGCTGACGGGATTCGGCGTCAAGGCGGGCGTCGTGCCGCTTCACCTGTGGCTCCCCCTGGCCCATCCCGTAGCGCCCACCCCGGCCAGTGCGGTCCTGAGCGGCACCATCATCAAGGCGGGCCTGCTCGGCTGGCTCAGGTTCCTGCCCCTGGGCGAAGTCTCGCTGCCGGAATGGGGCGCGCTCTGCGTCGGCCGCGGGACTGGCTGCGGCCGCGTACGGCGTGGTCGTCGGATTGACGCAGGACGAGCCCAAGACCGTTCTCGCGTATTCGAGCGTCAGCCAGATGGGCTTGATGCTGACGGGGATCGGCATCGGTCTGTCGGCGCCGGAAGCCTGGCCCGCGGCGCTCTCGGCCGTTCTGCTGTACGCGCTCCATCACGGCCTGGCCAAAGGAGCGCTGTTCCTGGGTGTCGGCGTGTCTCCCGGAGACAGTACCGTACAAAGATGGATACATGCCGGCGGTCTCGTCGTGCCCGCAATTGCCCTGGCCGGCGCGCCCTTCACCAGCGGTGCGGTGGCAAAGGTGGCTCTGAAAAGTGCGCATTGCGGACTCGGCCGTCGGCTGGTCGGCGTGCAATGGAGCGACTCCTTGCCGTCGCGGCGCTGGGCACCGCTCTCCTGATGGGACGTTTCCTCTTCCTGATGTGGACGCGCGGCAAGACGGAGGCGGCACACCGTGCAAGCAGCCTCCGGGTTTCCTGGCTGACGGCGGTAGTGGTTTCATCCGGTGCGGTCTGGCTGATTCCTTTGGAGTTGTTTCACGAGGCGGGAGGGGCCGCTCTCTCCGCGTACACTATCAAGGCCTCGCTCTGGCCGGTTGTGGCCGGCGCCGGTATCACCGGCCTTCTCTGGCGATTGAGTACAGGACGCGGCCGTGTTCTTGCGCTGAAAATACCCGCGGGCGATATCCTGGCACCGGTTTCACTTCTTGGGGACCCGATACAGGCCGCAGCGGCTCGTGTCGCAGGCGCCATCGCCGGCTGGACAGCGGCGGCCGTCGCGAAGTTGCCGTCGGCGGCAACGTTCTCGATGTGCGCCGACCGCCTGGTGCGCCTTGAGAACAAGCTTGCGACAGCTCATTACCCTGGAATCCTGTTGCTTGTTCCTGCTATGGTATTGTTCATCCTGCTTGCGGTGCTACGCAACTGACCACCAGGCACTGCACGAACCATGCTACGATTCGATAGTCACCGGATGGTGCAGGAGCACGTCCCATTCAGCTACTTCTGACCGCCGGCACCAGGTGTCTCACGAGAATTGGCACCGGGAGAAAACAATGCGGCATGCGCTCTATGGTGTCTTTTGGATCGGGGTCTATCTTGTCCTGACAATGTCGCCCATTTTCGTCCTGCTGGTCGGGCCGTCCTCTCCCGGGCGCGGGTTCTGGAGGGAGTTGTCGGTCGGCTTCGGCTTCGCCGGACTGTCGATGATGGGACTGCAGTTCTTCTTGACCGGCCGTTTTCGAGCGGTGACATCACCCTACGGTATCGATGTGGTCTATCACTTTCATCGGGCAATCTCGCTGATCGCCTTTTTCTTCATCATCTTGCATCCAGCGGCTCTTTTCCTTTCGAGCCCGGCGACACTTGCCCTTTTGAATCCCCTGTCGGCTCCGGGTTGGATAACCGGCGGCACAGTCGCTCTGCTGGCTTTTGCCGTGGTGGTCATCACCTCGCTCTATCGGCTGGAACTGGGGATCAGGTACGAACGGTGGCGCCTCATCCACGGTTACGTGTCGGTTGCCGCGGTCATGCTCTCCATGGTGCACATCATCGGCGCCGACTATTATCTTCAGGGATTGGTGAAGCGCGGGCTCTGGATTGCCATGGCAACCGCCTGGATGCTGGCGCTGGCATACATTCGGCTCATCAAGCCGCTCATGATGCGCCGGAATCCGTACATCGTCGATCGGGTCGACAAGGAGCGTGGCGATTCCTGGACCCTGACGTTGCGTCCGGATGGGCACAGGGGTATGGAGTTCAAGCCCGGCCAGTTCGCCTGGCTCACCATCGGGAAGTCTCCCTTTTCGATCAGGGAGCATCCGTTCTCTTTCTCGTCAAGCGCAATGCACCCGGAGCGGTTGGCCTTCACCATCAAGGAACTGGGGGACTTCACCGCAACGGCAGGGCATATCCCTCCTGGTACGCGTGTCTATCTCGATGGCCCCTACGGAACATTCACCACGGACCGGCACGCAGCACCCGGATATGTTTTCATCGCGGGCGGTGTCGGCATCACACCGGTTATGAGCATCCTACGCACCCTTGCGGACAGATATGACGCGCGGCCCCTTCTGCTGTTCTATGGCAGCAGGGACTGGGAAGGGGCAACATTTCGCGAGGAACTCGCAGAGCTGAGTTTGACGTTGAATCTCCGCATCATCCATGTTCCAGCAGTCCCCCCGGAACACTGGGACGGAGAGAGCGGCCGTATCAGTGCCGAGCTGCTGGCCCGTCACCTTCCGGGGCAGCGGATGGCGTATGAGTACTTCGTGTGTGGTCCGATCCCGATGCAAGAGGCGGTAGGGGAAGCCTTGGACAAGCTGGGACTGCCACTCGAACAGATCCAGTCGGAAAGCTTTAACTTCGTTTAGAGGTGGAGTCATGCGAGAGACCTATTCCATCCAGCTGGCTATAGTGACCGGTTGCCTTGTCGTTGCGGTCACGGTTCTCTTTGCGCTGCTCCAGTCACCAGAAATTCTGTCGGTCCCCTCGAAGGCCGGCGACGCTATTCCGCACCCGATCGCGGCGCATCAGCAGTGCGATAGCTGTCACGGATTCCGTAGGAGTCAAACCCTCTCCGATCCGGCATCTCGGGTGGAGCACCAGGAGTTGCACCAAATGCCACCAGCCCCCGGCCCCTACTCTGGCCGAGCCGTCGACCAAGACGGCATCTCCTCTCTCCCATCCGGTCAAGGGCCGAGCGGATTGCCGCGCGTGCCATGGGGCGGAGAATGGGATCATGCCGGCCCCTGTTGACCACCAGGGATGGCGGAACGAGAGCTGCCTGGGGTGCCATCAGCCTGCCGAGGAAATCCCCCGGGGAATGAGTCCCGGAAGGCGATTTCAACCTGCCTTATCTCCCCTGCGATATAGTTCGGGGGCTGACGTTCCACGCATGGAGGTTTCTGCGTGATGCTGGTCAACCTCCTCGCAAGACTGCCCCGGCTGGTTGTCACCGCGTTGGCAGTGGTGCTCTGCGTCGTGGTGGGAGTATTCGATGGATTGACCGGCCCCGACTACTCGCTTGTACCCTTCTATCTTGTTCCCGTTGTGCTGGTGGCCTGGTTCGTGGGGATGGGAACCGGCATATTCCTCTCATTTACATGTGCCGTGGTGTGGCTCGTGGCTGAGAGAGCCGGCGGGCGTTACTACCAGTTGGACTTCGCCATGTACTGGAATGACTTCATGGAACTCCTGCTCTTTCTCGTGACGGCTTTGATTGTCTCGGCCCTCAAAGGGGCCCTTGAACGGGAACATGAGATTTCTCTCACCGATCCGTTGTCCGGCCTGCCCAACCGACGGCACTTTTATGAGCTTGTCACCAGTGAGATAAGGCGCAACCATCGCTACGATACGCCATTCACCGTCGCCTACCTCGACATCGACAACTTCAAGACCGTCAACGACACCATGGGGCATGTGGAGGGGGATAAACTCCTGCGGTCGGTGGGCACTATCATTTCAGCTGCTATTCGTGAAACCGACACGGTTGCCCGTCTCGGGGGGGACGAATTCGCACTCCTGCTTCCCGAAACCGACGGGGAGTCTGCCCTGGCGGTGGCAGTGAAGGTGCAGAAGCAGTTGAAAAGCGTCGTTGAGAGCCGCTGGCCGGTGAGCTTCAGCATGGGGATGGTGACCTATCTAAAATCACCGGCCACCACCGACGAAGTGGTCGGCCGAGCCGACCGCCTGATGTACGAGGTGAAAAATGAAGGTAAGGACGCGCTGCGACGGGAGGTCGTGGGAGAATAGATTTCGTGTGCTCGGCGGCAAGGAGATCGAGATGCTCAGACAGATCATCGGGAAGATGCGGCGACCTCGTTGGGAACTATTTTCGGGTGCGATGATCTAAGTTGGAAGCGAGGATAGTCTGCGCCACCGGGGATCTGTTTCTGGCGACGGCAGGGCATTGGTAAGGAGCATTGTGAAAATCACGGTATTAGACGGCGTTAACTATCTCAAGGGACTGCTCTTGCTTATCAGGAAAGACCGCAAGATTACTGATTCGGAGATACATCTGACGAGACGCATCGGCAAAACCCTGGGTTTCGAACGTGCGTTTTGTGATAACGCAATTAACGAGATCTTGGAGAACAAGCACATCGTGGATGCACCTCCTGAATTCTCAACAAAAATACTCACGGAAAAGTTTGTCAAGGACGGGTTTGTGCTCGCGTCTTCCGACAATGAAATTCATCCGTCTGAAGAAGAGTGGCTCAGGTCTACAGCAGAGAAGAATGGTCTGGACTTGGCCCGGTATCGGCAAGTACTGGAAATTGCCACAAGCAATAAACGACGCGATCCTTGTCTGGAAGCGGACGGTCTGGTCGTAGAGTATTCCGGGTAGCGTATTCAAGAAATAATCCGCCCGGCCGGCATCTTGACGGGTGCGTGGCCGGGACTCTATGTTCGGACATGCTGGAGTTAACCAAGGAGAGTTTCCTGGAGGTGCCCTAGGTCAACGGACCCGTATCCTGTTCGTCTGCGCCCTGATGTTACGGTGATGAAAACCTTTCCGCCTGTTCGTCATGAAAGCGAAAGGAGCGACGCAATGCCGCATCCATCCCAGGGCAACCCGGAAAGCATTCTCCTTGCCACGGATCTCAGCGCTCGCTGCGACCGCGCGCTCGATCGGGCGGCACTCCTCTCGCGCCGTTGGGGATCGCAACTTATCGCGCTCCACGTCCTGGAGTCAGAGGCCCACTTGAGATCATTTAACGAGGAGCGGAACCTGTCCTCGTGGCGGCGCCCCTCGTCGCCGCTGAAGATCGCGGAGCGCCAGCTGAAGGCTTCGCTGCTCGAGCTGCCGGAGCGGATTACAACCCTGGTTGAGGAAGGCGAACCCGCCAGTGTCATTGCTCAGGTCGCAGATTCCCGGCAGTGCGGGCTGATCGTCACGGGGACGGCTCGCGACGAGATCCTTGGACGGCTGTTCGTCGGCGCCACGGTCGAGAAGCTCGTTCCGCGGTCGAAAGTCCCGGTCCTGACCGTCAAGACGCGCGCTCACGGTATGTACCGCAATGTTGTGGTCGCGAGCGACTTCTCGGATTCTTCTCGCCATGCCCTCGATGTGGCCGTCAGGTGGTTCGGCCAACAGCCCCTGACCCTCTTCAACGCCTATCTGGCGCCCCTGCTGGCACATGTGTCCGACACACGCCGGTATCGCGACGAGTACCGCGATGTGGTGGTCGGCGAGAGCGCGGCGTTTCTCAAATCCGCGCAGATCCCCACCGACATCCGCTCGCGCATGAGCACAGTGCTGGAGTACGGGGCGCCCCAGCATCTGCTCGCAGAGTATGTCGTCGACCGGGATGTTGACCTCGTCGTGATCGGCACGCGGGGGCGCAGTGCCATCTCGAGTCTGCTCCTGGGCAGTGTGGCCAGGGATGTCCTCGCCACAGTGACGTGTGACGTTTTGGTCGTGCGGGAGTCCAGCGCCCAGGGCGTAGCGCATGGGGCGTAACGCTGAAGGAGGGTCGCCCGATTAAGCCGGGAGCGTAACACCGCCGATGTTCGATAATGTCTTCTCCGAGATCGCCGCGGTGCTGTTGACGGCGGCGCTTGTTGGCGCCGTGGCAGTAAAGCTGCGCCAGCCGTTGATCGTTTCCTTTATCGCCACGGGTATCCTGGTGGGTCCGGCGGGATTCAGCTGGGTTTCCAGCACGGACCAGGTTGATCTGTTGGCGAAAATCGGCATTACCCTCCTCCTGTTCGTGGTGGGCCTCAAACTGGACATTCACCTCATTCGCTCCACTGGTCCGGTGGCGCTGGCCGCGGGCCTGGGACAGGTGACTTTTACCTCCTTGATCGGCTACGGAATCGCCCTTGCCCTGGGGTTTGCGCCGGTTGTGGCGCTGTATGTGGCGGTTGCACTGACCTTCTCCAGCACGATCATTATTGTGAAGCTGTTGTCGGATAAACGCGAGATTGATGCTTTGCACGGGCGCATTGCCGTTGGTCTTCTGATCGTCCAGGACCTCGTGGTGGTAGCTGCAATGATCGGTCTGTCGGCTTTCGGTGCCAGCCAGGCCGTCAACGCCGGCCTGACTGATCAACTGGTGACAGTTTTACTGAAAGGCGTCTCTTTCCTGGTCCTGGTAGGCCTGATGATGCGCTATGTATTGCCCGATTTGCTCCACAAACTGGCGCAATCCCACGAGTGCTGGTTTTATTCGCAATTTCCTGGGCGATCCGCTCGCAGCGCTCGGGGATCACCTGGGCTTCAGTAAAGAGGTGGGCGCCTTTCTGGCCGGGGTATCCCTGGCGTCGACTTCTTATCGGAGCCATCGCCTCACGTCTGGTCAGCCTGCGTGATTTTTTATTGCTCTTTTTCTTTATAGATCTGGGCGCACAATTGGACCCTGGCCTCTTGGGGGCGCATGTCGGTCCGGCCCTCGTGTTCTCGTTGTTCGTATTGGTCGGCAATCCCCTCATCGTCATAGTCATTATGGGAGTCATGGGGTATCGCAAACAGACGGGTTTCCTGACCGGCCTCACGGTGGCCCAGATCAGCGAGTTTTCATTGATTCTGGCCGCACTGGGTGTCAGCCTCGGTCATATCGGCGCGGAAACCATGGGGTTAATTACCCTGGTCGGCCTGGTGACCATCGGCCTGTCAACGTACCTGATTCTCCACTCTCATTCACTGTATGATCGCCTCGCGCGCCACCTGCGGATCTTCGAACGGAGTCTTCCCCATCGGGAGCAAGCCGGGGACTGCGGGCTCTGCTTGCCCTCCCCTGAAGCCGTCGTGTTCGGGATGGGGCGATATGGCGGCGAATTAATCAAGGGTTTGAAAGAGCAAGGCTGGAGCGTTCTCGGGATAGATTTTGATCCCGAAGTGATCAGATCCTGGCGTGCGGGAGTGGTCGCCGTCCGGTACGGCGACGCGGAAGATCCCGAATTCCTCGCTACGCTTCCCCTGCAGGATTCGGGTTGGGTGATCAGCACAGCGAACGATCTCTCCGTGAACCTGTCGTTGCTTGCGTCTTTGCGTCATCAGACGTTCGGGGGGAGGACGGCGGTGCGCGTAAACCGCCAGGAAGATTCAGAAGTTCTGATTCGTGCAGGCGGCGGACGTAATTCTGTCACCGTTCACCGACGGTGCCAAGAAAGCCGCGGATGAATTTGTCGCTTTGCAGAAAGAGGTCCCTGGGAGAACAGCGCTGCTAGAGCCGGGCCGGGAAAAATCCTGAGCTGAGGAGGGAACCGATGAACAACGAGCGCAGCGTCGCCTATTTCTCCATGGAGATCGGGCTGGAAGCGGGAATCCGAACCTACAGCGGCGGTCTCGGCGTCCTTGCCGGCGACACGATTCGCTCCGCCGCCGACCTGAGAGTTCCGATGGTCGCGGTCTCTCTCCTCTACCGGAAGGGGTATTTCCGCCAACGGCTCGAAGCGGACGGCTGGCAGCGGGAGGAGCCCGCCGACTGGGTGGTCGAGGAGTTTCTGGAAGAGCTGCCAGAGCGGGCTGCGGTGATCATTGAGGGCCGAACCGTTCATCTGTCCTGCTGGAAATACGAGGCTGCCGGAGTCAGGGGCTTCTCCGTGCCGGTCTATTTTCTCGATGCCGATCTTCCGGAGAACACGGAATGGGACCGGACGTTGACCCATTCCCTGTATGGCGGGGACGAGCATTACCGCCTCTGCCAGGAGGTGATCCTCGGCGTCGGCGGCGTGCGGATGCTTCGCGCCCTCGGACATCAGCGCATCCGGCGCTTTCATTTGAACGAGGGACACGCCGCCCTTCTGACACTGGAGCTTCTCGACGAGGAGGCCGGGAGAGCCGGCAGAAGCGCCGTTGCTTGCGGAGGACCGGGAGGCGGTCAGGGAGAAGTGCGTCTTCACCACCCATACGCCGGTCCCCGCCGGGCACGACAAGTTCCCCGCCGACCTGGCCAGAAGGATTATCGGCAACCGGGAGGATTTCTTTGCCCTGGACGGGATTCTCGATGAGAAAGGCGTTCTGAACATGACCTTTCTGGCCCTGAATCTGAGCCGCTACGTCAACGGCGTCGCCAAGAAGCACGGCGAGGTCTCGCGGCTGATGTTTGCCGGCTACTCCATCGAGGCGATCACCAACGGCGTCCATGCGGCGACCTGGGTGTCGGAGCCGTTCCGGGACCTCTTCAACCGCTACATCCCCGGTTGGCAGCAGGATAACTTCAGCCTCCGCTATGCCATCAGTCTGCCACGGGAGGAGGTGTGGGGTGCCCATTGACCGTTGTCTGTTGTACGGATTTAGCGCAAATTGAGTCAGAATTATTCAGAATCAGACTCAGAAATGCGTATGACGTCAGGCTGCTTCATAGAAGACCCTGGACTCATTTAGACACGATCTCGGAAAAATCTGCACACATCCTCAGGCGTTCGCAAGTCGCAGTTTTCCCCCCCAAAATCGAGGACAACTCTCTTTCCATCCGAGAAAGTCCGATGAATCCCGGCACATGGTTCTTTTCGAAAACGACGAGCACATCAATATCACTATCCGGCCGATAATCCTCTCGCAGGGCGGAACCAAAAAGCGAAAATCTAACGATATGATTGCGCTTGCAGAATTCTTCTATTTTTTTTCAGGTACTTGTATTTTCATGATGTTGTTTCCCCAATCGAGTTCCCTTCGACAAAATCAAACTATCGTTGCCCGGCCAAATTGTCAATGAAATCAATATGCGGAGGTCGAAAAAATAAAGGAGATAAGAAAACGGCTGACGGCCATCGGCTAAAGGCTGAAGGCGATAAGAGAATGGCGAAAGGCTAAGGGCTGACGGCGAAAGGAGATAAGAGAGCGGTTAAAGGCTGAAGGCAAAAGGGAAAAAAAGATAGTGTTACGGGATACGAGGATTCGGGTTACGAGTTACGGGCAATGGGTTGCGGGAAATGAGCTAAAAGCTGAAAGGAAAGGCAGGACGAGCAGGCAAAGCATAAAGGGGGGGGGCAGCAAGCCAGTAGAGGTGGTTGGTGGTACGATAGCCTGCTTCGCGGGCGTTTGTGGTCAGTTTTTCGTTTTGATGCTTTGTAGCGTCCCAGGGTTAATTGTGCATTTTCTGTTGCGAGCAGCTATGTCCAAATTTCATGTGACTGAAAAATAGTCTTGACAATTTTTCAATTCGGTGAAAAATTGTCGGTTATGATTGACCGCCTTTCCTATAGAAACACTTGGCAGGAGCTGAGCGCTGAAAAGGCGATGGTTTTTATGGCCGGTCCGCGTCAGAGCGGCAAGACCACGTTGGCGCAGATGATCGCCGATGAGCACGCCAATCGGTTGTATTTCAACTGGGACATCCCAACGGACCGCATCCGCCTGATCGAACAGCCGTTCTTTTTCGAGACGCTTGAGCGGCGCGACCGCTCAAAGCCCATCGTCGTCTTTGACGAAATCCACAAGTACAGGGACTGGAAAAACTATCTCAAGGGGGTTTACGACCGGTTTCACGAGGAGTTCTCGTTTATAGTCAGCGGCAGCGGCCGCCTGGACATCTATCAAAAAGGGGGCGATTCGCTGGCTGGTCGCTACTACTTGTTTCACCTTTGGCCGTTCACGTTGGCCGAGTTGGCCGGAACCAGAAGGAGCCTCTCCGATTTTCGAAACGAACCTCTCGATTTGTTAAACCAATCGAAGGGCGAACACCAGGAGATTTGGAATCGTCTGGAAAAATTCAGCGGTTTCCCGGAACCTTACATGACTGCGCAAGCGGCCTCCTACCTGCGCTGGTCCACTACTTTCTCGCAGCAGCTTATCAAGGAGGACATCCGCGATCTGACCGGCATCAAATCCTTGGGGGACCTCGAGACGCTATACTACATGCTGCCCTCCAAAGTCGGCAGTCCGCTGTCCATACCGTCGCTCTCGAGCGATCTCAAAACCGCATACAACACCATCGCTGATTGGCTGGAGACCTTCGAACGCTTTTTTCTCGTCTTCAGCCTGACCCCCTGGACCCGCAACATTGCGCGGGCAATCCAGAAGGAGCGCAAGATCTACCTTTGGGACAGCCCGCGAGTCCGGGACCCGTCAGCCCGACTTGAAAACATGGTTGCGCTCGAGCTCTACCGCACCGTAACCCTATGGAACGACTTGGGACGGGGCAGCTTTCGGTTGCATTTCATCAAAAACAAAGATCAGCAGGAAGTCGATTTTCTGATTGCCGAAGACAATCGCCCGTTGATTCTAATCGAGGTCAAGCTCTCAGAGACTCAGCCCTCGGCAGCCCTGTTGAAATTTCAGTCGGCGCTCCAAATCCCGGCTGTCCAGCTGACAAACCGGCAAGGTGGTTTTCGGTTGATTTCCAATGATGACCAGCGGGTGCTCGTTGCACCGGCATGGCAGTGGATTGCAGCCCTTCCCCAGCAAAAGACGTGAGGTTACGGCTGCGCTGTTGGCCGTTGTAAAGAGGGAAAGGCTGAAGGCGAATGCGCAAGGGGGGGCGCCTGCGCCGAAGAGGCGGTTGGTCGCTTCGCAGCGTTTGTGGTTTGTTGCCGGTGGTATGTTGTAAAAAGCGGATAAAAGATCAACTGCGTCCTTCAGGTCCCGCTCGATAATCTATTGCTTCCTCACGATTCCCCCTTTTTATCCTCCATGCGGATGCCGGCGGCCGCGGCGATCTTTTCGACCAGCGGCCCCTCCCGGCGCCAGGCCCGGCAGGTGTCGACCAGGTAATGTTCCAGGTGCTCGCCCGAGATTTTGCGGCGTTCCGGTTTGCGGTCGTTGTGCACCCAGTACCCCTGCAGGGCGGCCGGCGCCATGGCCAACAGCAGGGTCGTCAGGTGGATGCAACCGCTGCGGCCGCCTATTTTCTTGCGGACCCGGGAGGAAAACCCGCGCGAAAGGGTAAAGCCCTTGATCTCCTCCAGAGTCCGGTGCATTTCAGCACACTCTTCATGGGGAACCCGGGGCAGTTCGGCCTCGATCTCCTCGATGGCGAGAGTGCGGACGGCCACCTTGATGCAGATGCGCATGTGGTGCACGGCGGCCGGTTCCCGTGGCGTTCCCTCCAGGGTATAGGTTTGAACCAGTCGGCGGTCGCGCAACTCCCCGCAGACGATGATGTGCTCGTCGTCACATTCGTAGGAGGCGATCTCGATG
>CAVOVE010000012.1:0-10925 GCA_963699775.1 uncultured Candidatus Rokubacteria bacterium | reverse complement strand
AACAGCCCACCCGGTTCTTGATGAGCGGGAGCCCGTTTCGTTCCCGTGCGGGCTGCGGGGTCCTGTCGCTGCGGACCTCCACCGTGCTCGCTACGTTCCGCCGGTGGAGACCTCCCCACCGCGCCACCCCTTCGCCCAGCGGGTGCTCGACGGTGTCCCCCTCTCCCCGGTGCCTGTCCCTCCCGAGTTTACCGCAGGGCTTTCCTTCTGAGCCGTCACCGGCCCGTCTGAGTTTCAGCGGGTCTCGATCCCCCGCGCGCGAAGGTGTTCCTTGACCGCGGCGATCGGGACCTCGCGCCGGTGGAAGATGCCGGCGGCCAGGGCCGCCTCGACGTTGGTTTTCTCGAAGACCTCCGCGAAGTGCTCCGGCGTCCCGGCGCCGCTGGAGGCGATGACCGGGATCGACACCGCGGCCTTGACGGCGCGGATCAACTCGAGATCGAAGCCGGACTTCGTGCCGTCGCGGTCGATTGAGTTGAGGAGGATCTCGCCGGCGCCGAGTTTCTCGCAGACCGCGGCGAGGGTCACCGCGTCGACCGGGCGTCCCTCGCGGCCGCCCTTGACGGTGCACTGGAACCAGCAGAAGCGTTCGCCGTTCGGCCCGGGGCTGTCGGTCGGGAAGACCCGCTGCGGCACCGCGTCGGGGGCGGGCACCCAGACGCGCCGCGGGTCCACCGAGATCACGACCGCCTGGTTGCCGTAGACGCGGGCGATCTGCTCGATGGCGGACTCGCCCGTGGCCTTCCCGGTCCGCAGGTACTCCTCGACGGTGTGCACCGCGTCCGAGCCGATCGAGATCTTGTCGGCGCCGGAGCGGAAGTACTCGCTGGCGACCTCCAGCGCCGTCCAGCGCCGTCCGGCGGGGTCGGTGTAGCCGCGGATGCCGCCGCCGATCGTCAGCGGCACGAAGACGTTCTCGGAGGTGCGGCGCAGCACCTCGAGCATTGGCTGGTCGGCCAGGGGCTCCTCCCGGAAACTGGTGATGTTCAGGAAGGTGATCTCGTCGGCCCCCTCCTCGTAGTAGCGGCGCGCGAGGTCGACCGGCTTGCCGAGATTGCGCACCTCCCCCTCGTGGCGCACGTCGTACTGGTCCCCCTTGGTCACGACCAGGTCGCCGGCGTCGTTCGTGCGCACGTCGAGGCAGGCGATGATCCGTTTCGCCAGATGCGTCTCGCCCCGGACGCCCGGTGGTTCGGGACCGCTGCCGAGATCGCCGGCGGTGAGAACTCGCCGGAGGATTTCCAGCCCGGCCGCACCGCTCTTCTCGGGGTGAAACTGGACGGCGGCGACGTTCCCCTTCTGGACGGCGCTCACGAACTCGCTCCCGTAGTCGGTCGTCGCGAGCACCCAGTCGCGGTCCCGCTCGTCGGGAACCCCGCGATACGAGTGCACGAAGTACAGTTTTTCGCCGCCGTAGCCGTCGAAGAGCGCCGAGCGCTGTCGGATGGTGACGCCGTTCCACCCCATGTGCGGTACCGCAAGCGCTCCGGCGGGGAAGCGGCGCACCTGGCCGCGGATGATGCCGAGGCCGGCGCCCCCGAGCGACTCTTCGCTCCCCTCGAAGAGCACCTGCAAACCGATACAGATCCCGAAGAAGAACCGGCCCTCGAGCAGGCGTTGCCGCAGCGGTTCGAAGTAGCGGTCGGCCTGCAGCCGCCCGATCGCGCTGCCGAAGGCGCCGACCCCGGGGAAGACGAGCTTCTCGGCGCTGAGGATATCCGCCGGCGAAGCGACGTCCCGGACCTCGAAACCGAGCGCGCGGATCGCGTTGCGCACGCTGCGCACGTTGCCGGCGCCGTAGTCGAGCAGGGTAACGATGCCCATGGTCTCTCGCGGATCCTTTCCGTTGTCGAATTGACAGTATACCGAAAACCCGTTGTTTCCGTGCAGGCCGCCGGGTCCTGCCGCTGCGGACCTCCAGCGGCCTCGCTCCGCTCCGCCGCTGGAGAACTTCCTTTCGTGTTCGAGAACTTGACACCGTACCCGACCCTCGCCATCCTCCCGCGCATGAATGGCCGCGGTGAAATCGACCTCGAGCGGCGTGTCCTCCTCGGCCTCGCCGCCGAGTGGCGCGAGACGTTGGCGATTCTCCCCGGGAGACTGCGCGACCGGTTGCGGCGTCCGCAATTTTCATTGAGCGACGCGGAGCGGCGGCTCGGGGTCTGGGACTCGGCGCGAGAGGAGATTCGCGTCAGTCGCCGCTTCGCTCTCGAGCGCGGTTGGGACGAGGTGCGCGAGCTGTTGCGCCACGAGATGGCCCACCAACTTGCCGACCAGGCCCTCGATGGCGGCGCCGAGACAGCCCACGGACCCGCATTTCGCGAAGCCTGTCGCCTGCTCGGGGCGCACCCCGGGGCTGCGGGGGAATTCGTCCCGCTGAGCGCCCGGCTCGACGGCGACAGCGACCCGGGGCGGGCCCGGGTCCTCGCGCGGGTGCACAAACTCCTCGCGCTGGCTGCCAGCGGAAACCACCACGAGGCGGAGTTGGCCCTGTTGCGCGCCCGGGAATATGCGCGGCGCCACCGCATCGACGAGCAGCAGGGGGGCGCAGGATTCCTCAGCGCCTTTGCCGGGGCTCCGGGTTTGCGACACACGCGCGAGGAGTATCTGCTGGCCGCGCTCGTGACCCGGACGTGGGAAGCCTACGGCATCTGGGTCCCGGCCTGGGTCGTGAAGCGCGAGCGCATGGGGACGGTGCTCGAGTTGAGCGGCACCCCGGCGCAGGTCAGGCTCGCCGGGTACGTGCACGAGTTCGTGCGGCGCCACATCGCGACCGAGTGGGAGCGGTACAACCGCGGCCGGCGGCTCGGCGCCCGGCGGCGCACCGACTTCGGCTGCGGGGTGATCGAGGGCTTCCGCGGCACCCTCGAATCCGGCGGGAAAAGTCCGGGGGCGGGCGGCGCGGTCGTGCGCACCGGACAGGATCCGCTGTTTGCCCGCTATCTCGCCGCCCGCTACCCGCGGCGGACCATGATCCGCCGCGGCGGCGGCAGTGTCGATCCGGGCGTGCACCGCGACGGCGTGCGAGCCGGCGAGCGCTTGGTGATCAACAAAGGCGTCGAGGGCGCGTCGTCGCCTCGCCGCCTCCTGCGGTGAGGCCGGTCCGGCCCTGGGGGAAGTCTCATTTTGGAGTTCGGGAAAGGTATCCTCTATCCGTTGGGGTTCAAACCCCTGACCCGTTCACGGAGACGGGGTGTCCTCAAACACGTTATGACCGCTCACAGCGTGATGATGTTCTGGTTCAAGATCGCCCTCGGCGTCTGGTTCCTCGCCGGGGTGCTGATGACGGTGTGGCACCTCTTCACCTTGAAGCCTGAGCCGGAGAAGGCGCAGGCGGCGGTCTGACCATCTTCAAGGCGGGGCGGCCCGGGAACGGCCGCCCCGCCGAATCTTGGCTTGGCTCAAAGCCGTTCTCGCGCCGGCGCGTCAGAGGCCCCAGCGCCAGTAGGCGATGAGGAAGAGGACCACGAACACCAGCGTCAGGTTCAGGTAGGCCACGACATAGAAAGCCTTCTGAACCGCCGTCTTGCGCGGGCGCCGCGTCGGATCGAATGTGCCGACCCGCTCCGCCCGCTCGAGAAGCGTCGCGTCATGCGGTGCGCGCGGCAGGTCGCCGGTCAGGTCGTTGCCGGCGGCATGCTTGATGTGGGTGCCGGTGCGCCAGCGGGGCAATGCGGAAACGTCGTAGACCGTATCCTGCACCGCCACGCGGGCGGGTCGGCCCTCGCGCCCGTCGAAGGCGGCGAGCGTCGCCGGATCGTAGATGCCGTCCGGTGGCGCTACGGCTTCCGCGCGCTGACGTTTCAGGCGGGGTCCCACGAAGAAGACGGCTGCCGCGGCCGACGCGAGCATGACGAGATAAACGGCGATCTTGGCGGAAAGCACGCGGCCCCAGGGGCTGTCGACGAGTACCTCGAGCCCCGCGATCCGGGAAGCGGTCAGGAGAACTCCCGTGGTCCCGACGACGAACATCGAGGCTAGGCCCAGGATCACCTCGCCGCGGGGAAGACCCTTGGAGGCGTAGGCTGGCCGCAGCATCAGGTGCACGTAGAGGATCGCGCCGAACCAGAGAAACGCGGCGATGACGTGGAGCAGGCCGACGAGCAACCGGACCGAGCGGCGCAGTGTCCCGAGAACGCGGTAGCCTCCCGTCGGCGGCCAGCGATAGCCGGCGGCGGCAAAACGCAGGCCGGTCGTCGTCAGGGCCCCGCCGCCTTCCTCGTCGCGGTGGCAGGTGAGGCACCCCTGCTCCGTCCGGGAGGAAAACTCGGGCGTCGCCGTTGCCGTGGTCGGAAAGCCACACACCAGGGCGACGGCGACCGTGACCATCCAGGCGGAAACCCTGATCACGCTCATCATCTTTCAGCGCCCGAGGATGATGAGGTGGCCGCTCTCCTGGTCGAAACCGCGCCAGATGTCGCGCAGCGGGCCGGCATACACGCGCCGCAAATCCTGGGCCGGGTCGAGCAACTGCAAAATCAGGAAGCGACCCTCGTGGATGTGGTACTCGAGGGGAAAGCAGCCGGAGAGGATGACCCGCCCCTGCTGCCCGAGCGGGAACTCGATGTCGGGGAGGACCTGCGTTCGCTCGCCGTTGTGCTCGATCTCCACCGGCTTGAACGCGGCCCCGCGCGAGGGAACGCTGAACACGCCGCCCGCCACCGCGAGGCCGAACTTCAGCGGTACGCGGGAGATGGCCTTATTGCTCAGCGGGAAGTCGGCATCGGGCGTCCGCCCCAGGATGATCGAGGTCTTGTGAAACCAGAGAGCGCTCTTGCCGGAGAAGTTCGTCTCCAGCGGCTGCTGCTGGGCGAGTCTTGCCCGCAGCGCGCGGCCGATCTCCGCCAGCGGGCCGGGTCCCGGCGTCTCGCCGCAGAGCAGATACAGTTGCAGGTACTCGCTGGCCTGCTCGAACGCTTTCGCCCGTTCCAGGACCGCGCGTTCCTCCGGGTCGAGAACGTCGCCGCGCGCCGGCGTTTCGGCGAACTCCTCCGGGGACAGGCAGACCTTGAAGGCCTTGAACAGGCCGCTCTTCTCCTTGAGGCTGGTGGTCATCTTGAGGCGCACGGAGAACTCGTCGCGGCGCGCTCCCAGGGCCTCGCAGGTGCTCTCCGAGATCAGGATTTCTCCCGGCTCGGCCAGGGTTTCAAAGCGGGAGGCGACGTTCACCACGTCGCCGAACAGATCGTTCTTCTCGACGATGCCGAGGCCGGTGTTGATGCCGACGCGCATCAGAAGAGGGACGCCGTCGGGACGCCCGCGGTTGTACTCCAGCAGGCCGCGCTGGGCCTGCACGGCGGCTCTCACGGCGTCGGCCGCCTCCGTGAAGTAGGAGAGCGTGCCGTCGCCCATCGTCTTGACGAGGATGCCCCGCTGCGCGGCGATCGACGGGAACACGATGTCGTTGTGCCGCTTGATCAGCAGGCGGGTCGCGACGTCGCCCTGGGACTCCGCGAGCCTGGTCGAGCCCTTCAGGTCGGTGAACATGACGGTGATGACCCTGGTGTACTTGTTCTTGATCATCGCCTCGATGCGCTCGCGCTGCTCGAGCAGCTGATCGAGGTTGAAGCTGGCCTGGTGTCCCGGCTGGTGCCCGTCCGGCTCTCCCAACTGCCGTCACCTCCTCGCGTCGCGGCGTTTCAACCGCAATTCGAATTTGTGGGCGTGCACCCGGAGAACACCGGGAACAGCACCTTCGGCTTGCTCCTCGGGTCGCAGTATACACCGCCCCCGTCCCGGCTTGCCGTGCAGGCGTTGAACTTGCAGCCGCGCAGCAGCGGGGCGGAACCGGCGAGGTAGGCCCCGCCGCCGTAGAGCGACTTGGAGGCGCAGCCCTTGAACGTGCAGTCCTCGACGGTCGGGTTCGCGGACGCCAGGTGCAGCCCGCCGCCTTCCCGGCCGGCCGAGCAGGTGCTGAACGCGCAGCGCCTGATGCTCGGCGACGCCCCCGCGAGCGCGAGCCCGCCGCCGCCGATCAGCGCCGTGCAGGAGTTGAAGTGACAGTTCTCGATCAGGCCGTCGATTCTCGACCCGTACATCCCCCCGCCCATGCTCGCCTGGCAGTGGTAGAAGGTGCAGTCGGTGACGCTCAGCCGGGTTGCCGCGCTCCCGAACACGAGCAGGCCGCCCCCGTAGGAAAGCCGCTCCTCCATCCCCGACGGCCGGACGGCGAGCGGTCCTTTGAGGGTCTCCCACAACCGGCCCCTGGCCAGCCGGAACTGGCACTGCTTCACGTAGCTCATCCGGCTGTCGCTGCCGCAGAGCGCGATGTTCCGCCAGCGCTTGGCGATCTCGGCTGCGCCGAAGGTGGCATTGGTTGCCCTGAACGAGCCCAGGACCACGATGCCGGCGTGCTCCTCGAAATAGAGTTTCGCGTTCTCGATGCTCAGCAAACCCTCCGGCTCGACCAGGATGTCGGTGCAGACCCGGTAGCTCTCGTCGTGCAGTTTCTGGACGTCGCCGCGCCTGACGACCAGGTCCCGGATCTCGTGCTTGATGGCGCTGATCTCCTCCTTCTCCGAGATGACCCGCAGGCTTTCGGCGCGCTTGCGCTCGTGTCCGCCGCGGTTGCCGAGGACCATCGAGAGTTCCGAGCCGTCGGCCGGTCCGTGGGGGGGGTGCTCGAGCGGGCGGAAGCCCTCGAAGCCGCGCGCCGGTTCGCCCAGGGTGATCGTGTCGCCGCCCGCGGCGCCCCCGCCCCCGCCGATCTCGATCGTGCGGTCGGCGAACACGTCAGCCGTGCGCGCCGCCGGCCGGCCGGTGAGCGCCTCTGCGACCTCGGTGAAATCGCGAAACCGTTCGGCGGGCTCCGTGGCCAGGCAACGCTTGAGCACCGCCGCGACCCGCGGGGCGATGTCCCGCCGCTCGAAGGGCAGGCCCCGCTCACGGATCAGGTCCAGCCGCTCCATGACGGGGCTGCGGTCGTAGGGCAGGTGCCCTTCCAGGACGAAGTAGGAGAGCATGCCGTACGAGAAAATCAGCGACCGCAGGTTGGGTTTCTGCCCCTTGCGCAGGACTTCGGCGGCGCAGTAGGCCGGGGTCACCTGCGAGCCGGCGATGGTCACGGAACCGAGGTTCTTGAGGCCGCCGATGTCGCCGACCACCAGTTTGAACTCGCGGTCCTTCTGCTTGACGAGGATGTTCTCCGGCTTGATGTCCTCGAAGAGGAAGCCGCGCTTCTCGTAGAGGTTGCCGATCAGCAGGGCCATTTTCTCGAGCAGGATCGTCGCCGTCTCGATGTCCACGGCCCGCTGGAACTTGCGGAAGTAGTCCATCAGGTATTCGAGCAGGTTGGCCGGGTAGAGCTCCATCAGGATGATCGCGTAGGCGGTCTCCTGGTTGGCGCGGCGCTCGCAGGTGACCTTGTAGAAGTCGTAGACCGTGACGATCTCCTCGCAGGCGATCTTGTCGTAGTTGTCGACGATGTGCTGGAAGTCGCGCTCGATCCTGGTGCTCGCCGGCTCCAGGCGCCCCTCGCGCAGGCTCGGCGCGGCGCTGAGCAGCACGATCTTGACCGCCCGCTCCTTGAGCGCGTCCTTGATGCGGAAGACCGAGCCGAAGGAGCCTACGCCGAGCAGTTCCTTGACCTCGTAGGCGGGCAGGACCTGGCGGATCAGCTCCTGCGCGTGTCCGCTGTCCATGTCCCGCTGCAGCCGGCGCGGCGGGATCTCACCGCGAGGGCCCCTGTGTCGTGTAGATCGAACCGCTGGCGCTGTCGGCGTCCGCCGCGCCGCCGCGGCTGCCGTGTCCGGAGCGGGTTGAACGCGAGGCGCTGCTGGAGTGCGACGAGGCGAGGTAGGCCCGGCTGCCGGCCTCGCTGAGCGACACGACCTGTTCCGAGCTGAACGGCAGGCTCGCATCTCCGTCGTTGCAGGCGAGGATCCGCAGCACCTCCTCGAGCGAGGTGACGCCGCGGGTCGCCTTGTAGAAGCCGTCCTCCTGCAGCGAGAGCAGGCCGGAGCTCCTCCGGGCGATCGCGCGGATCTGCGCGGTCGGGACGCGGTTCATGATCCCGTCCCGGATCTCGTTGTTCACCATCAGCATCTCGGTGAGCGCGGTGCGGCCGCTGTAGCCGGTGTTGTCGCACTCCAGGCAGCCCTGCGGGGCGAAGAAGGAGTAGCCGTCGGCGTTGAGCGGCGAGATGCTCCTGAAGGCGGAGAGAATGTCCTGGCCCGGGGTGTAGGCGGTTTTGCAGTGCGGGCAGAGCGTCCGCACGAGCCGCTGCGAGAAGACGGCCATGACGGTCGAGGAGATCATGAAGGTCTCGATGCCGGCGCTGTACATCCTGCAGCAAGGCGCCAGACGCTTCCTCGGTGTGGCAGGAGGTCAGCACCTTGTGGCCGGACGACGCAGCTCTCCACGACCGCCCGCGCCGAGGCGTTGTCGCGCATCTCGCCGACCATGATCACGTCGGGGTCCTGCCGGAGCATCGATTTGACGAAGGTGTCGTAGGTCAGGCCGGTCTTCTCGTTCACCTGCCCCTGGATGACGCCGTCCATCGTGTACTCGACGGGATCCTCCACGGTCAGGATCTTCTTGTTCTGGTTTTTCAGGTGCAGCAGCGAGGCGTAGAGCGTGGTCGTCTTCCCGTTGCCCGTGGGCCCCGTCACGAGGGTGACGCCCGTCGGGACGGCCAGCAGCGTCTTGAAGAGCTCGAGCTGCGTCGGCGAGAAGCCCAGCATCTCCAGCTCCATGATCGAGCTCTGGTTGCGCAGGATCCGGATGACCATGCTCTCGCCGAAGATCGCCGGATACGTGGAAATCCGGAAGTCGAAGGTCTTGTTGCCGACCCGGGCGCCGAGACGGCCGTCCTGGTGCCGCCGGGTATCGGAGATGTCCAGGCCGGAGAGGGCCTTGAAGCGGCTGGTGAGGGGGATCGCGACCGACACCGGCAGGTCGGTCTTGTGGTGCAGGATGCCGTCGATGCGAAAACGCACGTGGAGGCAGTTCTCCGTCGGCTCGATGTGGATGTCCGTCGCGTTCTCGTTGATCGCCTCCGTGATCAGGTAGTTGGCCACCTCGACCGTGTTGTCGTCCGAGCGGGCCAGGGTCGACGCGTCGTCGATGACCATCCGCCGCTGCTCCTGCTTGACCACCCGGGCCTCCGCCGGGCGATCGGCCAGCTTGAGGTCGTCGAAGATCATCTTGATCCCCTTCTGGATCTCCTCCGACGAGGCGACCGCCGGCTCGATCCGGCAGCGGAAGATCTTCTCCAGGCTCTGCAGCGTCTCCTGGGAGAGCGGGTCGCTCATGATGACCGTGACCACATCGCCGTCCCGGGAGACCGGCAGGCAGTCGTGCTTGAGCAGGAAGGCCTTGCTCACGCCCTTGAGCACGCTCGGCTGCACGATCCCCGGGGAGGGGAGCAGCCGCGGGATCCCGAGCTGCATGCTCAGCGCGTTCAGCAGGTTCGCCTCGGTGATCATCCCGTGCTCGATGAGCAGCCGGCCGAGGGGCTTGCTTTCGATCTGCTGGAACTCCAGGATCTGCAGCAGGTCCTCCTGGCTCAGCAGGCCGAGATTCACGAGCAGGTCTCCCATGAAGATGTGGCCGCGGTGCTTGCGCAGGGTCTTCTGGAGGTCGGCCTTGCACACGAGCTTGAGGTGGACGCACATCTCCCCGAGCGGCAGATAGGATTCCCGCCGCGACTGCTCCGTGAGGGCCCGCTGGAGCTGCTTCTCCGTCACGAGGCCCTCGCGGACGAGCACCTCGCCGAGCATCATCTTCTTGTTCCGGTCTTCCATGGCCCCTCCGATGTCACGAGATCCGACCAGCGCTCACCCGACCACGGAGAAAGCGCGGACCCTGATCGACGCCATTGCCTGTCTTTCGCAGCCGGAAACGAGTGACAATGCTGCATCGAGCGAGATCGCGTTCAACGAAATTTCATCTGATATAGATCTACTAGGAATGTTTTCTGCTGTCAAATGCCGATTTGATCCCTTCGCGCATCGTCGCGGCCGGGGTGCAATAGCACATGCAATTCATGAAAGATCTGGAACGGGCAGGCTGCTCGAAACGGCCCCGCTCCAAGGCGCACTTCGAACCCGGCTCTCTAGGGCTGAAATAAATCCGCGAGGACCTCGCGGACCTGCGCGTTCGAGTGGTAGCCGTCCAGCGTGCGCACGGTCGTGCCGCGCCAGGAGATCAACAGCGTCGGGAACCCCGTCACGCCGTGCCGGATGCAGGTCTCCCTGTTTTTCGGCGTGACCAGCCGCAACTTCGCCGGGGCGTACCCGGCCACCAGATCCCGCAGGTCGCGCACCATCTCGTCGCAGGCGAGCACCCGCTGCATGGCAAAGAGCGTGAAGACGACCTCCTCGCTCAGGGGGATGCGCTCGCCTTCGAACTCGCGCGCCTGGCGCACCTCGTCCGCGGAGAGTCCCGGGAAGACTCCTGCGCCCCGGCACAGTTCCGGGGGCGGCACCGAGGTCGCCAGGATCAGGCGCCCGAGATGTCGGTTGTCAGCGGCCAGGTAGACCCGGAAGAAGCCGGCGATGGCGCCGAGGCCGGGGCGTCCGTACGCGCTTGCGCGCTGGCGCAGCAGGACGCAGGGCTTGCCGCCAGGATCGGCGGCCAGCTCCGCGCTTGCGAGGTGACCGGCGCCGGCCGCGCGCAAGGCTGCGAACTTTTCGCCAAGATACCTCAGCACGTCCGTCTTGCCGCGCAAGCTCTCGATCACCGACTGCGATTCGTAGCTGCTCTCTGGTGCCAGGTGCGGCTCGAGAATGCCGATATCCAGGCGATTGAAGGCCGCCGCGAGCGGCACGCAGAGCGTTCGCCTTTGCGGCATCTGCCGCGGCGTCGATCCAGGACTGCTCGGCAGGGGCGGGGCCGTGGACGTCGACGCTCACCTCACGTACCTCGCGTGGCCTGACCGGGATTCGACGCTCCCCCGGGGCCGCCGCCGCTCTTGTGGCGTCGTC
>CAVOVE010000011.1:0-37343 GCA_963699775.1 uncultured Candidatus Rokubacteria bacterium | reverse complement strand
CTTTGGCCTGACTCGACAAGAGAATCATCCCGTCGAAACACGTGACACGACAAGGGGAGGGCGCATGATGAACACCTGCTCGCGGCGCGATCCGGCCCTGGGCGCGCTGATTGCAATCGCGGCGCTCCTGCTGCTCTTCTTCCTGCCCGTCACGGCGACCGCCGGCGACGACTGGTACCCGGAGCGGCGCAGAGACCAGTTCCCGACCGACCCGGGTCACGTCGCCATTCCCCTCCCGTTCAATCTCGAGGGCATCGGCTGGGGAGTCGGGGTCCTCGGCGCCCTGACGAACGTCGCGGGCACCACCACGGACATCTCGGGGGCCGCGTTCACGGGCGACATCACCGGCGGCTACCTGGCGGTCGACCAACTCCATCTGGTCCCCCGGCGCCTGGTCCTCGACGTCGGTCTGGGCTACATGAGCCAGGCGAGCGTCGTGACCTACAACCAGCGGGGGATGGACTCCGACCGGGACGACTACTCGATCGTCGAGTTCGGGGACATGCTCCAGGGCGGCCTCCGGCTGACCGCGACGTTCCTCGACCGGCGGTTCGAGGGCTTCGTCGGGGTGTACGGGGGGAGTGGCCAGCTCGCGTCGATCCGCGACCGCGACGGCGACGTGATCGTCGAGGCGCAGGACGCCCCGACGGAGACCGTCTCGACCTGGATCGCCGGGGCCCGCCTCGACTTCACCGACGACGCGATGGACCCGCGGCGCGGCCTGCGGGCCGAGGCGAGCGTCTGGCGCTCGCCGCCGTCCGACGGGGGTCCGGACTTCGTACCTGACGGACTTCAGCGTCACCGGCTACCTGCCGCTCGGGAAGCGCAGCACCTGGGCCTTCACCTACTTCCACTCCGACGCCCACGTGCTGGACCAGGGCGAGACCGACCCCGCGGCCGTCGCCGACGATCTGGGACTCGACTGCGGCTCGATCGACGACCCCGTCGAGCGCGACCGGTGCCGGCAGTACGTGGACACCGTCGCGGCCGAAAACCGCTACGGATCGGCAACCGCCCTCGGCGGGTCGAGCCGGCTGCGCTCCTACGCGGAGGGGCAGGTTCCCCGGAGCCCACTCCCGGCTCGTCGGCACCGAGCTGCGCTGGAACCTCACGGACGAGAAGACCCCGTTCAACATCGTGATCGTGAAGGACATCCGCACCGCGTTCCAGCTCGCCTTCTTCTACGAGATCGGGACCGTCGCCGACCGGGAGGGCGACCTCTGGTCGGAGACGCGCTCCTCCTACGGGGTCGGCTTTCGCATGGTCACCGCCTCCGGGATCGTCTACCGGGTCGACCTCGGCTTCGGCGACGAGGGTTTCGTGCCGACCATCTTCTTCATGTATCCCTGGGAGATCTGAGCCGGCGACTGGAAGCGGCGCCGGGTTCGCACCTGTCGGGTTCACGGCTGTCGAGAACGCCTTGACACACCGCTGAGCGGCCGACAATATATACCGGCAACTAGCAAATGCCGCCGGGACGGTCGGTCCCGAGGCGGCATCGGACATCGTCACGCGGGGGGAGGCTGGTCAGATGGGTCGCTTCGATGAAGTTCACGCGCGTTCAATGAAGGATCCCGAGGGTTTCTGGGGTGAGGCCGCCGGCAAGGTCCACTGGTACCGCACCTGGGACATGGTGCTGGACTCCCGCAGCGCCCCCCTCTACCACTGGTTCACCGGCGGGCTGACGAACACCTGCTACAACGCGCTGGACCGCCACGTCGAGGGCGGCCGCGCCGATCAGGCCGCGCTGATCTACGACAGCCCGGTCACCGACACCGTGAAGAGCTACACCTACCGCGAGCTGCGCGACCTGACCGCGCTGTGCGCCGGCGCGCTCGCCGACCTGGGCGTCGGCAAGGGCGACCGCGTCATCATCTACATGCCGATGGTCCCGGAGGCCGTCGTCGCGATGCTGGCCTGCGCCCGTCTCGGCGCGGTGCACTCGGTCGTCTTCGGCGGCTTCGCCGCCAACGAACTGGCGGTGCGCATCAACGACGCCGAGCCGAAGGTCGTCGTCTCGGCCTCCTGCGGCATCGAGGTCAAGAAAGTCATCGAGTACAAGCCGCTGCTCGACGAGGCGATCCGGCTGGCGCGGCACAAACCCGAGCGCTGCCTGATCTTCCAGCGGCCGATGGCGAAGGCCGCGATGAACCCCCACGTCGACGTCGACTGGACCGAGGCGCTGGCCGCGGCCAAACCGCACGAGTGCGTGCCGGTCTCGGCCACCGACCCGCTCTACATCCTCTACACCTCGGGGACCACGGGCCAGCCCAAGGGCGTCGTGCGCGACACCGGCGGCCACATCGTCTCGCTGCAGTGGACGATGAACAACATCTACGACTGCCCGCCGGGAACGGTCTACTGGGCGGCCTCCGACATCGGCTGGGTCGTCGGGCACTCCTACATCGTCTACGGCCCGCTCTTCAACGGGAACACGACCGTCCTCTACGAAGGCAAGCCGGTCGGCACCCCGGACCCCGGCGCCTTCTGGCGCGTGATCTCGCAGCACAAGGTGCGCGCGCTCTTCACCGCGCCGACGGCGTTCCGGGCGATCAAGCGCGACGACTCGAACGGCGAATACCTGAAGAAGTACGACATCTCCTGCCTCAAGACGCTCTTCCTGGCCGGCGAGCGCTGCGACCCGGACACCCTGCACTGGGCCGAGCGGCTGCTGAAAATTCCGGTGATCGACCACTGGTGGCAGACCGAGACCGGCTGGGCGATCTGCGCCAACTGCATGGGGATCGAGCACCTGCCGGTCAAGGCCGGCTCGCCGACGCGGGCCGTCCCCGGCGTGGACGTGCGCGTGCTGGACATCGAGGGCCAGGAGGTCGAGCGCAACACCCTCGGCGCGCTGGTCATCAAGCTGCCGCTGCCGCCGGGGTATTTCGCGACGCTCTGGCAGGCCGAGGAGCGTTTCAAGAAGACCTACCTCGACACCTTCCCCGGGTACTACCAGACCTACGACGCCGGCGTGGTCGACGACGACGGCTACGTCCACGTGATGAGCCGCACCGACGACATCATCAACGTCGCCGGCCACCGTCTCTCCACCGGCGCGATGGAGGAGGTCCTCTCCTCGCACCAGGACGTCGCGGAGTGCGCGGTCATCGGCGTGCACGACCAGCTCAAGGGGCAGGTGCCGCTCGGCTTCCTCGTGCTCAAGGCCGGGGTGGCGCGTCCGGACGCCGACATCGTCAAGGAGGTCGTCACGATGGTGCGCCAGAAGATCGGCCCGGTTGCGGCGTTCAAGACCGCGACCGTCATCAAGCGGCTGCCCAAGACCCGCTCGGGCAAGATCCTGCGCGGCATCATGCGCCGCATCGCCGACTCGCGAGCCCTACAACATGCCGGCGACGATCGACGACCCGGCGATCCTCGGCGAAATGGAGGAAGCGCTCAAGCACATCGGCTACGCGAAGAAGACCGAGTAGCTCAACCGACGAGAGGGGGGCTGGCGTCCCGCTTTCGCCGCCGGGCGCCACTCCCCCGATTTCGTTCGCGATGCGGTTGCGCAACCGGCCGGCCTGCGTGTCCTCCGGCGCCAGAAGCAGATAGTCGTCGAAGAGTCGGAGAGCCTCCGACTTCCGCCCTTTCAGGTAGGTGGCGTAGGCGATCGTGCGCCGCCAGACCGGGACGGACCGACCGTGGCTCGAGCGGGAAGCGCCGGTGGCGACGTTGATCATGGCGTCGTAGACAGCGCTTTTCGGCAACGCTTTCCCGACAAGGGCCGCGGGGGCCGCGGTCTTTCGCAGGAAGACCAGTGACCTGCGGCTGGGCGACCGTCAGTGCCCAGGCGTCGTCCTGGGCGAGTCTCACGGCCAGGGGAATGATGTCGCCGCTCCGGCTGTCCCCCGCCGGGATGACCACGGTGTCGATGCCGTACTGGTCGAGGACCTTCTGGTAGAACAAATACACACCCCCCGAGCTGACAAGCGACGCCGACTTCGATGGCTGGTAGATCATCTCGTTGTAGAGCGTGAGGAGTTCCGGGGACACCAGCCTGCCGTAAATGAAAATCTTCATCGCGGGGGCGAGCCGCCACGCCAGATAGCCGCCCGCGGCGTATTCGTTGAAGACGTTTCCCGTGACGCCGCTGCCGGCCAGATAGTCCGCGGCGGCCTCCGTGTTGTGGTGGAAGGCCGCCGCCGGCCTCAACAGGGAAGAGCGCGCCGCCACGCGGCCGTACGCCACTGCCAGCGCGAGAAGCGCCAGCGCCGTCACTACAGCGAGAGCCCGCGGCGGCGCCCGCAGAAGGAACGGCCCGCAGCGCGTCCGGACAAGGCGCTCGCGGATCGCCGTGAGATTGAGCACGGTGACCAGGCAGGCGGCGGGGACCATGAACACCAGGTAGCGCTGCGCCTTGATTCCCATGCCGAGAACCAGCAGGTAGATCAGGAACAGGTCCCACCGCTCCCCGCGCAGGGAACGCAGCCGCGGCAGCAGGGTGAGCGGCGGCAGGAGAAGCAACGCTGCCAGCGCGGGCATCGTCCCCGGCAACGCCGTGATCTTCAGGTAATTGAACAGCGGCGACTCCTCGAAGACGCCCGTCAGGAACGCCCCGGAATCCGAGAGACGCAGCCTGGGATAGGCAAGCAGCGTCTCGTACCCGGCAGGATTGCATCCGGTCAGTGCAATCGCCGCGATCGCGACCAGCAGAATCCGCCGGCGCTCGCCGTGGCGCGAGAGGTGCGCTGCGGCCGCCGCGATGACGATCACGATCACCCCGAGGATGTAGCCGCCGTGGAGATTCGCCCAGAGCAGCATCAGCGCCGGGAGGGCGAACCGGGCCCACCGCTTCCCATCCCTGATGTTTTCGAGAAGCAGGAGCAGGACGACGAAGAAGAGGCTGGACCACATCTGCGGCCGGATCTCGATGTAGACGAGCTCGCGGACGACCGCCTGGACGGCGAGTGCCAGCAGCAGCGTGGCCGACAGCATCCCCGCGCCTGTGCGGCGCAGCAGCCGGAGCAGGAGGACGAACAGCGCGGTGGAGACCGCGGCCTGCAGCAGGACGGCGCCTGTCAGGCCGGCAAGCCGGAACACGGCATATAAGAGCAACTGGGCCAGCCAGGTCAGGGTCAGCAGGTAGCCGGCCTGCGATGACGAGCTGAAGAGCGCCGAGGTGAAATCGAACGGGTCCGCCTGCGGAAAAACGCGATGCTCCCAGAGCCAGCGGCCGGAGGCGAGATGCCACCAGAAATCCGGGCCGGTCACCGGCAAGGTCAGCATGCAGAACAGGGCTGAAAAAAAGACGACGAGAACAACCGCCTGGACCCGCGGAAAACCGTCCGCCGAAGACGGGGAGGCGGCTGTGCTGGTCACAGGAGTGCCTCTTTCTCTGCATGCACGAGGCTGCATTGTGGGCAGGGCGGCTGGCAGTGTCAATCGGGGGGGATTGATTCGGCGGGCTCAATCAGAGTCCGTGCTCGCATTCCGGGTCCCTCCTGCGGACTCCGCTCGTTGCCCGCGGTACGCGGTGCGCCGCCGGGGAACCCCGCTTCGCACCACCCCTCCAGTTGCGCCACGGATGATTCAGGCACTGGCGGCGACGAGGACATTTGTGAGACGATGCCGCAACGATCCGCGCGGGACTCGAGGCGGGAGCGCACGCCGGTTTCCACGGGAGGAAGACGATGGCCAGGAAAAAAATCAGATCGATCGGGATCCTCACCTCCGGCGGCGACTGCCAGGGGCTGAACGCGGCGATCCGCGCCGTGGCCAAGACGGCGATGAAGTCCTACGGGATGGACGTCGTGGGGATCCTCGACGGTTTCCGCGGCCTGGTCGAGAACCGCTCCCAGCGGCTCTCCGACGCCGACCTCTCCGACATCCTGACGCTCGGGGGGACCATCCTCGGGACGAGCCGCGACAAGCCGAACAAGATGCCGCTCGGCGGCCGCACCGTCGACATGACGGAGCAGGCGGTCGAGAACTACCACAAGCTGCACCTCGACGCCCTGGTCTGCATCGGCGGCGGCGGGACCCAGAAGAACGCCCTGCACCTGATGCAGAACTCCGACATGAACATCGTGACCCTGCCGAAGACCATCGACAACGACGTCTGGGGGACGGACGTCTGCTTCGGTTTCGACACGGCCGTCCAGATCGCCACCGACGCGATCGACCGGATCCACTCCACCGCCTCGAGCCACCAGCGCGTGATGCTCGTCGAGGTCATGGGGCACAACACCGGGTGGATCGCCGCGGCGTCCGGGCTCGCCGGGGGGGCGGACGTGGTGCTGCTCCCGGAGCTGCCCTACTCCGTCGACGCGGTGATCGACGCCGTCGTCGAGCGCAAGCGCAGCGGGAAACGCTTCTCGATCGTCGCGTTCGCCGAAGGGGCGCTTTCGGCGCAGGAGGCCGCCCGGCAGGCGAAGGCGGCCGAAAAGAAGGGGGGCAAAGCGCGGGAAAGCCGCGAAGAAGCCGCCGCTCCCGGCGCCGCACCCGGAAATGTCCCTGAGCCTGCGCCTGACCCGCCAGATCGAGGAGGGCAGCGGACTCGAGACGCGCCTGACCGCGCTCGGACACATCATGCGCGGGGGGACGCCGACCGCCGCGGACCGGACCCTGGCCACCGTTCTCGGTTCCGAGGCCGCCCGGCTCCTCGCCAAGGGGGTCTCGGGGGTCATGGTGGGGATGCGGGGCCAGACCCCCGTTCCGGTGGCGCTCGCCGAAGTGGCGGGAAAACGACGGAACGTCCCTCCCGACCACCCCTGGATCCAGACGCTGCGCCGCCTGAACATCTGCCTCGGGGACTGAATCGGCGCTCGCCACAGGAGGCTGTTGCCCGCGACTGCGGCGAGGCTTTCGGAGAAGGACTCGGACCTGGTGACGATCTCGTCCAGAAGGCGTTCCTCCACGATCCTGGCGGTAATGACATAGAACGCCAGTGTCGTCGCGAGAAGCAGCGCAACGACAAAGAACGTTACCCTGACCCTGATCTGCCCGAATAACTTCATCCAGCGGTGCGTGCTCTGAGAGCATGAATCATCGCCTCAGCGTCCCCAATGGCATCTGGAGTAGCCGTTCGCTCATTTCGTTCAGTCACTCCCCGCTCTCGTCATTGAATCCGTTCGCCACGGCGACGACAATTCCATCCCTGTCAACAAGTGCGCGGATTTTCATGCTTTCCCCGGCGGGAGTCAAGGCTGGCGGCTGTCCAAGCTGTTGTCGGCAACATGGTTTGAGCCGGGACGCCGGGACCTTTATGACGTCACCAGCGCACCCGGCGCGATCGCCCGACGCGCCCCGAGACATCCGTCTGGGATAAAATACCGACATGGCTTCACGCACGACTCCGTCCGCGCGAGCGGGCAGCTTTGCGCGAATCCGGGGGTTCCGGCTGCGCGACGCCCTGATCGCCGTCTTCCTGGTCGTTGCGGTCTGGACCCTGCTCTCCCCCCGGGAGCGGGAGATTCGCAACATCGACACGCCGGGCAGGTCCGTGGTGTGCTTCGGCGACTCGCTCACCGCCGGCGTCGGCGCCAAGCCCGGCGAAGACATCGCCTCGCGCCTCGGGGCCGCCTTGGGTCGTGCCGTGGTGAACGCCGGCATCAGCGGCGACACGACGGCGTCCGCGCTGGCGCGCGTTGCAGCCGACGTGCTCGTTCACCGGCCGGGGATCGTGGTGGTCTGCCTCGGCGGCAACGACTTTCTCCGCGGCGTCCCGGTCGAGACCGCGGGCGAGAACCTCGGCGCCATCGTCCGGGCGATCCACCAGTCCGGGGCGATGGTCGTGCTCGGCGGCTTCTCCTTCCCCAGTCTCGCCGGGGACTGGGCGGGGATGTACGCCCGTGTCGCGGAGCGCGAAGGCTGTCTGCTCGTGCCGGACCTGCTCGCGGGCATCTCCGGAAAGCCGGACCTCAAGAGCGATTCGATCCACCCGAACGGCGCCGGCTACGCGGTGCTGGCCGGCCGTCTCGAAAAGCCTCTCCGCGACCTGATGCGGCGAGCGGGCTGGGCCGGCTGAGGCCGTAACGGGACTCCATTTCTGGTTGGTCGCGGATTTTGCTCTCGATCTGTTTCCCGTAGCCTTTGTCGTCGCTCAGCACATCGTTCGCGAAAATGACGGAATTTGGACGGGTCGCTCAGCGCTCCGGACGCGCTGTGCGGGCAGTGACCTGCGCGAGCACCCCCTCCACGCGGGCGAGAACCGTCGGCCAGCGGTACTCGCGCTCGACGTACGCCAGCCCCTGCCGGCCCAGCGCGTCGCGCCGGGCATCCTGTGTCAGCAGGCAGCTCAGCGCCTCCTGGAACTCGAACTCCGATCGATAGTAGAGCCCGCCGTCGGCGCGACGGACCTGGCCGGCCAGTACCTTGCACCGGCCGTTGACCAGCGCCGGCACCGCGTGGTTCCACGCCTCGAGCAGCACGATGCTCAGGCTCTCGTAGGGCGACGGGATGACGATCGCCCGCGCGTGCGCGAGCAGCGCCGTGCGCACCTCGTCCGAGACGTAGCCGAGCGCCCTGATCCGCGGGTGCTCCGGAATGGGTATGTTCGCCGGGCCCGCCAGCACGAGCGTCGCGGATGGGGCCCCGGCCGCGTATTCCTGAAAATACGTGAGCAGCGTGGTGCAGCCCTTGTTCCGGTCGACCCGGCCGAGATACAGGACGTACTTCTCGGGAATCGCGAACTCGTCGAGGACCGCGCGACGTGCAGCCGCCCCGGCCGGATCCACGCCCATGCCGATCGTGGCCGAGGGTTGCGAAAGCCCTCCCGCACGGGTGGCGACGAGCGTTTCCTCTTCGGGGGTGAGAAACAGGTAGCCGGCCGGCTTCTGAAAGTACTCCTCGAGGACCTCCAGGCCGATCGCGTCGTCCTCCTCGGCGGTGGGCAGCAGGATCGCCCGGTCGGCGACGAGCGGGAGGCCGAAATACGACGGTGCGTAGCGAAACGTCCAGAAGAGGACCGCGTCGTACGACGCGCCATGCGCGCGCAGGTGCTCGAGCAGCGCCGGCACCTCGGGACCGTTCTCGCGAAACCACTCTTCCTGCAGTTCGCGCGGCGACGGACCGCCGAACACCTGGTCGCTCAGGTCGGCGAACCTCTTGAGGCGTCTGCGGCGGCTGACCGGGAACCGCACGACGCGCACGCCGCCCTGCGCCGATTCGCCGGCCGGCAGCGCGTTCTCCCAGCTGACGTAATCCCGCGCGCAGGTGGTCAGGACGGTGATCTCGTGCCGGGAGGAGAGCCGCTGCGCCAGTTCGCGGCAGTGCGCCTCCGAGCCGCCGGCGATGTCGGCGCCGTATCTCTGGACGACGAACGCGAGCTTCACCGCCCGCCTGGAGTCTCGGTGCTGGTCGAGGCGGCGGGGGGAGCGGTGGGATTCGAGAGGCGGCGGACGTCGTTTTTCAACCTTGCTGTCTCGAGGGCCAGTTCCTGAACGCAGGCGATGAGCACGTGATTGACCCGCCGCTGGCGCTCGAAGTTGTCGCGGCTGTACTCGAACAGGAAGCGCATCACCGGCATCAGCAGCCGCCGCTTCACGAACAGCAGGGCGCTCCCGGCGGCGCCGCCGCGATGCGACTTGTACCGGATCGCGGTCTCGAGGCGCCAGGTCTCCGGGTCGCCGAGGAACGTCGGCAGGATCAGCGCGCCCGGGTCGCTGACGCCGCTGGCGTTGAAAAGGACGCTCTCGACTTCGGCGAAAAGTTGCGGATCCTCGAAGGCCTGGGAAGCGCCGTGCCGCAGGATCTGGTCGCGCAGCCGCTCGCGGACGCGGTCCTGCACGTCCGCCATCACGGCGTCGACCGAGACCTCCGCTGGCGCAGGGAAATTATTGCCCATGATGGCGGTGATTCTCCCGATGGGGTCCGGGCTTGTCAAGGAATTGCCGCAGCAGCGCGAAATCCTTCAGCCGAGGAGCAGCCATGACTCCACGAAACGTCAGACCCGGCCCGCCACCACATCGCGATACACCGCCCAGGTCTGCTGCGCGGTCTTCTCCCAGCGGTACTGCGCGGCCTGCACCAGGCCCCGCCGTCGGCACTCCGCGCGCAGGGTCTCGTCGGACAACAGGCGTCGCAGATCCGTCAGCCAGCCATCCAGCTCGAAATCGCGCCGCACCACGGCCGCCTCGCCCAGCACCTCGGCCAGCGAACCGCCGGCCGAGGAGAGCACGGGCGTGCCGCAGGCCATGGCCTCCAGCGGCGGGAAGCCGAACCCCTCGTAAAAAGAGGAGCACAGGAACAGACTCGCCCCGCTGTAGAGTGGCGGCAGATCGTCATCGCCCATGTGACCCAGCAGCTTGATGGACGCCGCCCGCTTCGAGGTGCGGATTCGCTCGAGAACCGGTTCATACTTCCACCCCGGATGTCCGCAGATAACCAGGTCGCCGTCGAAATCCGTCAATTGCTCGAAGAGATCCACGAGAAACGGCAGATTCTTGCGCGGCTCGATCGTGCTCAGCGTCAGCAGATAGGGTCGGTCCAGGCCGTGCTTTTTACGCATCGTTTCAACCGCCGCGACACCGGCCGGCCGGAAGTCCGGCGAAATGCCGAGGTGAATCGGCGAAATGCGCTCCGTCGGCACCTGCAGCAGTTCGGCGATCTCCTGCCCGCTGAAGCGCGAATCCGTGATGATCCGGTCGGCCCGCGCCACAGTCCGGGCAATCTGCGCCTTCAGATAGAGGCGGTTCTTCTCCTCGGTGAAATCGGGATAGCGCAGGAAACTGACATCGTGGATCGTCACCACGGATTTGCCGCGACCAAGCGGCGGACAAACGAAATTGGGGAAATGGTAGAGATCAGCTTTGCCGGCCAGCCAGTCGAATGGCGGGAAATGCGCATACTGCCAGGCTTTTTGCACCACCCGCCCGGGCAGCCAGCGCACGGGCCGCATCCGCGCGTTGGGCACCTGCCACTGCTCGCCGTGGCGCTTGAAGTCGAAATAGAAAAGCCGTAACTGGTGCTCACCGGCCAAGGGGCCGAGATGCTCTACTAATTCACGGGTGTAACGCCCGACCCCGGATCGTTGCGTGACCGCCGATTGGACATCCACACAAATGCGCATCGGGGGTAGATTATATGCTCCTGAAGGTTATAACACCTCCTTCTTTCGCCGGCATCTGGCGCCGCACCTCAGACAGGCGCGGCGCCAGCCCACGGGGAACCGGCCACTAGAACTGGAAGAGAACTCCGAGGCTGACCATGATTCCGCCGATGTCGACCTTGCCGTCGGAAACCTCGTTTGAGAACTCCGGTTCCACCTTGAACCACTTGCCCTCGACCTGAAGGCCGACGAGCTCTGAAAACATGAACTCCCCGCCGAGCACCGCGTGATATCCGAAAACAGAATCATCCCCTTCTTGGGATGCAGTGAGCGTTACACCCTCAACCTCCCCCGTGATTTCCACTTTCGCCTTTGCGAAGTACATGCCGACACCCGCTCCGGCATATAAACGGGCCTTCTCACCAAGAGGCAGAAAGCCTTTCGCCGTGAGCGTGACCGGAATCGCGGAGACCGTGACTTTCCCGTCTATCCCGGGCCCTTCGATATTGTTTTCGGTCAGTTTCGTTTGGAGGTACCCCGCACCGCCCTCGAGTCCGAAGTACGGGATGAACCGATAGCCAAGGAAGGTCTCCCCGCCGTATCCGGTATCGAAGTCCTTCAACCCGTCCTCGCTGTTGTTCGGCAGAAAGGCGGTCCCCTTGACCCCCAGATAGAACTGCGCGGAAGCGGGGGCGCTGAACACCACAACCGACAACGCCACGACCGTAATCAGGAGCGACATCCGGAGAATCGAGTTCTTCATGACCTTCCCCCCCCTTTTACCCGTTCGACCTGCAGTTGACGAACAGAGCCCCCCGAGACGCACAATATCCCGGAGGGGCTCTCGGAAGAAATCGGCACCATCGCACCATAGGAACCTCTGCCCTTTTTCCTAGACGCACCCGAAAAGATAACTCATATGGTGCAGGAAATACAGTCAGAACGGACGGCAGGACACCGCAACGTCCTCCTGTACCCTGATATGCACCCAATATATGTCCTGAGAAATATTATGCAATCGGAAAGTCGTGGGAATGGCCCCTCGCTCTGCTTTTTACATAGTGCCCCGGCGTTATGTAACCTTCCCCCGGGCCTGCGCTCCCTCCGCCCCTGCGCCATCTCCGGCGGCCCTACGCACGACCCGTCCGCCCCCCAGGGGGCTCCCTACCCGTGCAGAGGCGCTCCGGCACTCGCCCTGCACGCGGCGGCTGGACGGGCGCCATCGCTACTGTGTACATGCGTTTCCTCAACGCGGGCCGGTATATTCGAAGCGTGCGGATCATCCAGAACGACCCGTGAGGGACCCGGCTCCCTGCGCCTGTCCCCCTTCTTCCTTCTTCTCGCCGCGCCTCGCACTGTATCGTTCAACTAGGAAGGTGGCGATCACCGAAACTGGCAGGAAGACTCGTAGCGGAACTAGACCGTAGGCTCGTTTCTCTTCCGGAGAATCCCCAAGGAGCAGATAGAAAAAGATCGCCGGCACGGGGCCAGCATGCCCGAACCATGTCGGAGCCATTGTGACAGTGGCGAGCAAGGAGCGTAACGCAACTCTACTGGGCCTATTCCGAATCTTCTCCGTGAGCTTCCAACCAAGCATGCAGACAAAGAGCATGGGTATGAAAGCGATGAAGACGATTCCAAGAATGACATAGGCTGGGATCCTGAGCAGCCGCAATATCTCACGAAAAGTCGGATTCATATTTCCGTGTGTCTCCCGGGCAACGAGAAAGCTGTGCTGCCCATCTTGCTCGAGCTTCGTTCATTTGCGGTTCCTGCGGCGAACGTAGGCGAAATCCATCAGGAAGGCTCCTGCAAGATCCCACCCTTGAGGAACTGTGTCCCGCAAAATATGCATTGCATCAGGAAACCCACCACCCCACGACGCGAAGGCGTGCGGAAAACTATCCTCTATAGCATGCGTCCCGAAGCCAGTTTCAGGAGCGTTCGCCAGGGAATCGCAGAACCCCTTCTTAGCTTCCTCTGTACTTTGACGACCAGTCACCGGATTAACTCCGCCCATACTATGAAAATTGGCCGCCCAGGCTTCCGTTCCCTGCGTCCCCATGAAATCGTACAACGCGCTCTGAAATGCAGCTTTCATTGCGGCGAACGGATTCCCCGTTGCGAAAACGGTCGAATAGTACGAGAGGAACCCATGCCATGGAGAAAGATATAAACCCTCCGGATCTGTAAGATTCACCGGGTCATTTGCGGCATACCGATACGGATTCAACCCACCCGTCAGCCCAATCGGATCTGGTTGGAGGTAAAACCAGCGACCCAACGCGTTCGTCGTAGGGGTAGCCGCATTTTCCCGACGCGATTCAGCGACTTGCGAGGCGGATTTCCTGATGCGATGCCGTGCAGGTGCTCGAAAACCCCAGACGCGTTTTTTCGGGGGGAGGTCTGTCACGTCGGCACGGAAATCGGCCGCGTCGGTGACGGTGTGCATGACGACGACGGTAGCAGAGCAGGCGGCTAATGGAAAGGTCTTTAGCCGCTGTTTTTCAGGCACGGGAGCGAGGGCGCGGTTCTCGCGGCCGCATGCGAGAACCGTGACGGAGCGACGCTTCTGCACGGGTAGGGAGCCCCCCGCTCGGGGGGCGGACGGGCGTGCGGAGGGTTGCCGGAGCTGGCGCAGGGGTGGAGGGAACGGAGGCGCGGGGAAAGTTTGCATAACGCTCGCGTTATGTAAAAGCGGGAGCGAGGGGAGCCCTTCGGGCGCGACCCTTGCGGAACGGGGATTTCTCTTTAGCCGCTGCCTTGGCTGCAAGGGGCGTGACCGAAGGGCCACGGCCGATAAGAGCGCTCTTATCGGCCGTGCCGAACGGGAGCGGCTTTACCCGCGCCGCAGTGACCGGAGTCCCGGAGCCGGCGGAGGCGACCCGGAGCACGGGCGGGCGGGGGGAATTGGCGACCAGCACCGGAACGGCTCTACCTCTGCACGGGCACGAGAGCGACGGCGCGGGCCTCGCCGCCGCGTGCGAGGGCCGTGACGGAGCGCCTTGTCACGGCAAGGGCTGTGGCTTCGTCACGGGGAGATCGTCGATCCTGGGGCAACGTCGAGGGCGAGATTCGGCTCTGCGGCACGGTTCTCCCGCGGATGAGGATCACGGCGCTCCGCGGGATGGCAGCGGGCGTGCACCGCCTGCAGCTGGACGATGCTGACCTCGGTGTAGATCGCCGTCGTCTCCAGCTTCTCGTGACCGAGCAGCTGCTGGATGTACCGGATGTCGGCGCCGCCTTCGAGCAGGTGCGTCGCGCAGGTGTGGCGCAGCAGGTGCGGCGCCGCCACGGCGACCGATCTCGGCCTTGGCGATGTACTCGACGACCTTGCGGCCGAGGACGTCGGGGCTGAACGGCTCGCCGTAGCCGCTAAGGAATAGCGCCTGCTGCTCCGGCCTTGACCATCAGCAGCGGCCGCACGTCGTCGAGGTACTTCTCGACCCAGCCCAAGGATCGCGCGCCGACGGGAACGACGCGGTCCTTGCGGCCCTTGCCCTGGCGGACGCGCAGCAGGCGCTTGTCGCGGTTGAGGTCCCCGAGATCCAGCCGCACCAGCTCGCTCCGGCGGATCCCGGTCGAGTAGAACAGCTCCAGGATGGCGCGGTCCCGGATGCCGAGCGGATCGCCGATGTTCGGCTGTGAGAGCACCGTCTCGACCTCCGCGGATCGACAGGGCCTCGATGGTGAGACGCTTCTCGGGCCGCGGCAGCTCGATCTCGCTCGCGGGGTTGGCCTCCAGCACGTGTTGCTTGCACAACCAGGCAAAGAACTGCATCACGGCTCCGAGGCGCCCGCGCTGCGTCGAGATCCCGAGCGGCTTGCCGTTCTTCTTGCGGTAGGCCCACAGCCGCGCGCTGGTAGCTCTCGAGGATCGAGCGGGTGATCTGCTCGGCATGGAGGAGGTCGCGCTCCTCGGCCCAGCACAGGAACGGCTTGAGCTCCTTGGATCGACCGAGGACCGCCGCCGGCGTGCGGTTACGGATGCGCAGGTGATCCAGGTGCTCGTCCGCGAGCGCGGCGAGCGTCGGGCCCTGGCGGGTGAATCCGTCGTCGGTCTTGGCGTTGCCGCCGCGCTGCGCCTGAGCGCGCTCGCGCAGCCAGCGCACCGCGTGAGTATCCGTCTTTGCCCATCGCTATGACTGTCCTTCCCGGGACCGGTCCAGATGTGCGTTTCGCGTCAGGCCGTCAGGTTGAGCCGCAAGTGCGCGGTTCTTGAACGCTTTGCACCTGACGGGGTGGGGTCCGCCACCCCCCCGTCAGGTGCTCCTTTTTCCCGTCAGGTTGTTGTCGTAGCCGTCGGACGAGCTTCTCGACGTCCAGCAGGCCGATATGGCCGACGTCGTCGCGGTTCGTCGGCAGTCGGTCAGCAGCTCGTACTGGAACGCGCTGCCCGGCCTGCCGAACCGGGCGGCGATGTACTCCAGCTCCCGCAGCCGGTCCAGGTGGATCCGGACCTGCGTCACGCTCCAGCCGAGCCGCGCGCCGCAACATCGCGGCGGCTAAAAAGGGCGTGGCGCTGCTCGACCGCGCTGCTCCTTGCACCGCTCCCGCACGATCTGCTTGATCGCCTCGTAGCACGCCGCCGGGTCTGCGGCGGCAGCTCGTCGAGCGAGCGGCCCAGCAGCTCCGGCGCGAGGCGGTTGGCCAGCGCGATGTCCTCGAGCGTCACGCGGATGAACTCCGAGCGCTCCGCCCTCCTGGTCCACCTCGCGCGGCCGCTGGTACTGGTGCAGGAGCGCGATGGCGTCGATCAGCGTCAGGTACTTCTCGTGGTCGCGCCGGGTGCGGGTGCGCTCCGCCGGTGAACGTCAGCTCGTCGGCCCAGGGGTTCACGACGTCCACCGGCTGCAAGCAGCCGCTGGGCGTTGCGCAGCAGCGTCAGCAGCCGCCGGCGTTCCTTCTTCAGCGCGCAGGCCTTCGAGCGTCCGCGCCTTGCGCTGCAGCGTGTGGATCCGCTCGGTCTGCTCCCGGCTCTCGTCCACCGTCAGGGTCAGGCACCGGTTCTGCAGCTCCTCGTCGATGTCGATCGCCGTCGTCGTCAAAAAGATCATCACCGGCCCCTCGACGTGGTACTCCTGGGTCTCCATGCGGCCGGTCTGCGGGTCCTTGCCGGTGCTGGCGATGGTCAGCTCCCCCTCGGACTGCAGCAGCTTCAAGGCGTAGCTGGCCTTCTCGGCGCCCTCCTCCTCGACGATCGCGAGGATCTTGTGCTTGAGGTTCGTCTCGCCCAGGTAGTAGAGGCTCTGGCCGGTCATGGCGCTGTACTTGACGCGCTCCTCCTCCGGGAACATCGCGAGCACCGCCTCCATGAGCGTGCTCTTGCCCGCCGCGCTCGTGCTCTGGATGATCACGGCGAGCGGCTTTTCGAGCTTGCGCGACGTGCAGGCCAGATAGGCGGCTAAGCGGTTGGTCTCCTCGCCGACCAGGCCGCAGACCGTAAACGCCTCGCGCGATCCGCTCCACCAGGTTCGGCGACTTGAGGAACGCCAGGGCTTCCTGCCGCTCCTCGGCGCTCATCTCCGTCGCTCGTGGCCCGTCGGCCGGCTCCAGCGCCGCGCGGATCCGCTCGGTCTGCGCCTGCTCCAGCAGCAGGAGCAGGCGGCCGAGATCGCGCTTGATCAGATCCTTCTCCAGCCGCGTTTCCTCGGCCGCCCGCTCGATGAACCGGCGCCGCTCCCCGTCCCGCGCCATGTCGAACGAGTCCAGGTGGAAGTCCTCGCCGTGCCGCAGGCGGAGGGCGATCTTCAGGACCTCGAGGGAGTTGTTCTTGTCCAGCCCGCCGACGCGGTACTCCCGCTGCCCGAGCCGCAGGAGGTGGTACTCGCCCGACGCGCTCCAGGCGGGGCTCCTCGGGACCGAGCAGCTTACTTCCTTCAGCAGCTAACAAAGCAGCTAAAGAAAGAGGCGCGGGCGCGAGTCGTGTGTGTGGGATCGGGGACGGCGGGCGGCCTCCGGCACCGGCGACGGCGCCGCCGCCGGCGGCTCCGGGTCCGGCGGCGGCGCTGGCCTTGCGGCCTCGTCGTCGCCGCCGACCCACTCCGCGGCCTTGAGGACCAGCTGCAAGGACTTCGGCGCTGGGGTGACCTTGCGGGCGTACTCGTTGGCGTCCATGCCCCAGGGGAACTTGACCCGGTAGACCTCGATGCCGTGCGCCGTCAGCCGCTCGGCGTCCCGGTTCGCCGCCCGGTTGCCCGCCTCGTCGGCGTCGTAGGCGATGCGGACCCGCCGCACCTTGCGGGCCAGCAGCGCCTCGAACAGCTCGTCGGTGAACCCCTCGGTCCCGTAGATGAACGTCACGTTCTTGAAGCCGTTCACCCAGAACGTCAGCGCGTCGAACGGCGCCTCGCACAGGATCACCTCCGGCTCCTCCAGCGCCTCGGCGTTCCAGATCCCCTCGTGCGGCCCCGGCAGGTACAGGTGCAGCGGCGTCCCCTTGCGCAGGTTCGGCGTGATCTTGCGGCCGTACATCTCGCCGACGTCGCCGTCGGCCGTGTAGATCGGCAGCACCACCGAGCCGCTGAAATGCTCGTGGCCGCTCTCGCGGATCAGGCCCAGCGCCTGGAGCCGGGTCCGGATCGCCGCGCCGGCCTGGCGGTTGCTCTGCCGGCAGCCGCAGGCCGAGCGTCCGGTCCGCGAAGCCGAGCCGGAACCGCTCGATGGCCTCCTCGTGGTAGAGGCCGCGCCCTCTGAGGTAGTCGAGGGCGGCGGGCGTCTTGAGCAGCCGCTCGTGGTAGTACTCCACGACGCGCGCCAGGAGGGCCGCGTCCTCGGCCGCGTCCTCGAACGGGTTCTCGAGGCGGGGCACGGTGGCCTGCTTCAAGGGCTCGGTCGCCGGCGCCGAGAACGCCGGGCGGCCTTCGCTCAGCAGCTCGAAGGCGTGGCGAAAGCTCACGCCGTCGAACTTCTCCACGAACTGGATCGCGTTGCCGGCGGCGCCGCAGCCCATGCAGTGGAACAGGCCCTTGTCCGGGCTGACGATGAACGAGGCTGTGTCTTCCGTGTGGAACGGGCACCGGCCGGCCCAGTCCTTCGTGCCGTGCTTGCCCAGCTCGACGCCGCGCGAGCGCACCAGCGCCGCCAGGTCCGTCTCCCGCTTGATCCGCGCGATCTCCTCATCAGGGATTCGGGGCATGGCTCCTCCTCTCCGGCGGATCCTTGGAAAACCTGTCAAGCCCAAAGTCTGACTTTCCGGGGGGTCGAATAACATGGATGCGCATTAGCCATTATTGGCTTATACTGCAAGCCATAAATTCAAAGAAAGGCCGGGCCGTGGAAAACGTCGCTAATAGTGCCGACATGGCAAAACGGATCGAAGAGCACAAACGCACCGAGCTCGGCCGACGCGTGGTCGAGTTACGCACCAAGGCCGGGTTGAGTCAGATACAGCTTGCGCAAGCGGTCGGATTGCCGCAGCGCACGATCGCCAACTACGAGACGATCGCGAACTACATCCCCTCCTCCGTCCTGCCGTCTCTCGCCGATGCTCTCGGCGTCTCAATCGAGGAGATCATCGGCCTGCCTGCGCCGAAGGGCAGCAAGCGCGGGCCGAAGTCGCGTCTCGAAAAGCAGTTCGAGGAATTGCAGCGACTGCCGAAGTCTGAGCAAGAACTGGCCACCCAGGTCCTCAGCCGGCTGCTGGCCGGCGCGCGGTGAGGACTGCCTCTTACGGCGCTGGAACGAAGGCCTGAAGGAAAGGAACTGAAAATGTCGCTGACCAAGGAAAAAGTCATCGAGCTGATCAAGTCGCTGCCGGACGACATCACCGTCGACGACATCATGGGGGAGCTGTACTTCAAGTCCCAAGTCGACGAGGGGCTCGCCCAGCTCGACCGCGGAGAGGGGATCCCCCACGAGGACGTCGAAAAGCGGATGTCGCGATGGCTCTCCCGATAAGGTGGTCTCCCAAGGCCGCCCACCAACTGGAAGCCATCGTCGAATACATCGCCCAGGACTCCGAGCGCTACGCCGCCATCTTCGCCCGCAAGCTTCTGCAGATCGTCAGATCAATCCCGACCTACCCCGTGGCCGGCCGCGTCGTCCCTGAATACGGCGACCAAAACCTCCGGGAAAAGATCCACCAGGGATATCGGATCGTCTACCGTCTCACCCCGAACGCCGTCGAAATCGTCGCCATCTGCCACGGCGCCCGATTGATCGAACACGCCTGAAGGACCGCGAGTGACCGACACCGGCGCACCCCACGTTGTAGCATGCCGTTTCAGCCAGGTGGAGAAGGAAAGCGAGTGAGAGATAGCGGATCATAGTGGAGCGGTGATCGGCAAAGTCATTGCGAGCATGATTCTTGTTTTCGTCTTCTCGATAGTTTCGTACGTTATCGGCAAGTTAAAAAGAAGTGAAACTTGCCGACCGACTACCGTAAGCCAGGACAATCTTTCTTGGTGACAACAAACGACATCTCGGGAATGTAAGCACCCGTCATGTCGTAGTAGTCGTACTTGATCGTCGCATTCACCTTGAGAAGCGCGTTGAGACCATCACCTCTGCAGATCTTGTTGATAGTGTTTTGAAAGAGAGAATCTCTAGATTTCTCGAATTGTGAGGGAGGGTTGACCTCACTACGGCGCGTGGTGGTTAGCGTATAACGAAACATCAGAACGGTTCCTCGCGCTGTCGCTGAATCCCATCTGGTCAGCTCGTTCAAGGTCTGCGGCAGATCTTTGTTTAGCGCCGTTGCAAAGTCCGACACACCATCGACGACATATTTCTCGTCAACATTAACTGGCCAATTCGCTCGAAAGACCACCACTCTTTGAGATTGCCAGATTGGACTCTGTACCAAACCATTTTGTTGGATGCCGGGAATTTGACCTTCACGATCCAATCCCAGTTGGAATCCGGAACATCGCGTCGGAGACGTATGGTTTCGCCGTCCAACGGTTCGTATGAGGCAAAGACGGCGCCCGTACGAAGAGAACTGGCGCCGCTCTGAAAGTTGAATTCACGTGTCCCTTGCTGCCACTCTCCCGCGACTTTCTTCCCGTGCTTAGTTTTGTCGTCATCCCACAGCCAGGCAAGAGTCTGCGCATTTGAACTCCCCGGCGCCACCATCTGGAGAAAAAACAGCAGCCCCCAGTGACGATAGACCTGCCGAGCAAAACTTATTCACAAATCGCATTGCATCTCCCCGTTTGCCGCACCAATTCCAAGGCCCCCCGCCCGCCCCGTGCTCCGGGCTGCCTCCGCCGGCTCCGGGACTCCGGTCGCTCCGGCTCGGGTGAAGCCGCTCCACTCGGCACGGCCGATAATGCCGGCATTATCGGCCGTGGCCCTTCGGTCACGCCCCTTGCAGCCAAGGCAGCGGCTAAGGAAAAAACAGGCTCGTTCCGCAAGGGTCGCGCCCTCAGGCCTCCCCTCGCTCCACTTTTACATAACGCCCCGGCGTTATGTAAACTTCCCCCGGGCCTGCGCTCCCTCCGCCCCTGCGCCACCTCCGGCGGCCCTACGCACGACCCGTCCGCCCCCCAGGGGCCTCCCCTCCCGTGCAGAGGCTATGGGACTGCTTTACCCTTGATGACCCATAAACGCCGACCTCGAGTGCCGACAGTACTAAAGCGGCAGCGCTGCATGCCAAGCCATACGCGAGCACCGAAACAATCATCTGGTAGGTCAGAGAAAGGCCCTCACTTACGTGTTCGGTCAATACATAGAGGCACCAGAAAATAGAGCCAACCGAAAATCCAAAAAGGCCTGCCGTGGAGAAAGCCTGTAGCATGGCGCGACGCTTTATTGCTCGTATGCACAAGATGGTTACTAACAACAAAAACATGAGAACAAGCCCTACATCCCACACATAGCGACGAGCGGTCTCATTCAATAGCTCCTTCCGCCCGATCAATACATTTGCTAGGACAAACACAAGAAAGAACACGATTTCGGGTAAAGGATTAAAGGGTCCATATCTCCGCATCATGCTCTTTGATCCTGATCCTTCGTCATCAACACGCCCATGCGGTTTCACCACATACTACCTTGCAGCTTCTTGATGGTTATAAGCTTTCTTAGCGTCTCATTTCGCATCGCTCTATCTCTCTCAGAAGCAGGATCATACTGGTCGGGCCTCACTCCATCCCGAATATGTCCCCCGGTTTCCCAGCTATAACCTGCGTGGGAGTATGAATCCTGCAGTCTATGCAGAGCTTTTCCAAGATCCTCTGGACTGCAGACACCGTTGAGTTTTGAAAGAGCCATAGTATGCGAACTGAAATGGTATTCGGGTCCACCATCTTTATCGAAGGGCCCGGTGTCAGAATTATCATCTATCCCTTGATCTGCCGCTGCAATTCTATTGGCCACATCGACGGAGAATCCTGCTTTTAGCGCCAATTGCAGGGTCAAAGCATAATGGACTACGCGATCATACAACCCTAAACGGATCAACGAAATTAATCGGATTATTGAGGGCATACCGATACGGATTCAACCCACCGATCAGCCCGATCGGATCCGGTTGGAGGTACCGGCCGGTCTCCGGCTGGTAGTCTCGGTAGTAGTTGTAGTGCAGGCCGGTCTCGGCGTCGTAGTACTGGCCGGGAAAGCGCAGGTTGTTGGTCACTGATCTTCCATCCCCGTCGGGATCCTCGTTTACCGTCGCTTTGCCGAAGGGCTCGTATTCGGCCTCCCAGACCTTGCTGCCCGCGGCGTTGCTCAACGCCTGGGGCGTTCCCAGGTGGTCGTTGTGATAATAGTACACACGCTCTCTCGCCTCAACCGCGGTGACGGACAGCACAACCCAGAGGCCCGCAAGCAGCGTCCGTGTCGCAGATTTCATGTCCATTCCGCCTCAGTAGATCGTGAAGTTCGCATCGCTCGTGTCGGTGAAACTGCCCGACTGTTTACTGGTGACTCTGATCGTGTAATCCGATCCCGCAACGAGAGATTCCTGGGCACTTTCCACCTGAAAGACCCGCTGCCGCCGCTGCCGAGCGGCGTACTCTTCGTGATGGTCTTGATCAGCGCCCCGCCCTTGAGCAGTTCGATTTTCACCGAGGCGCCCGGATTGCCCAGATACGACCAGCGGATTGTATAGGCATTTGTTCCTTTCCCAGGACTTCGCCGCCGTTGGGGGCACTCACCGCAATCCCCTGGGAGAATGTCGCTGTCACCGTCCGGTCGGCGGTCATGGTGACCGCGCACGCCCCGGTGCCGGAACAGTCGCCGCCCCAGCCGCTGAATATCGAACCTGCATCCGGCGTCTGTGCAAGACTCACCACGGTTCCATGGTTGTACGTCGCCGTACCGCCGGAGTCACCGTCGATCCCTGCCGGAGAACTGGTCACGGTACCGCCGCCGGTGCCGGCCTTCGCCGCGGTGAGACGGTAGGTGTCGATCGGCAAAGCTCGCCGTGACCGTGCAATCCTCGGTAATCGGGCCGGTGCGGTACGTGCCGCCATCGAGGGTGCCGCCGCAGCCGGCGACGCCGGCGATGTGATAGCCGGCGTCCGGGAGAACAGCGAACGCAACCGTCTGCCCCTCGTCGATCGTCAGCGCCGTCGACGGCGTCAGGCTCCCGTGGGCTTCCGCATGCGGCGTCACGGTGAAGATCTCCGGGACGGTGTCCGAGACCAGCATCGCGAGCGGCTCGCCCCCGAGATAGACGTAGTCCACCGAGACTTCATCGCTCGCCCGGTACTCGTGGATCAGACGCCCGCCCGCGTCGTACTCGAAATACGTGACCTGGCCCGCCGCTGTTTTCCTGGCGCGCTGGCCGTCGCTGTTGTAGATGTACTCGGCGAGCGGAACGCCGGCGTCCTCCACCCGGGCGAGCCGGCCGTTCGAGTCGTACACCAGGCTCGTCGAGCCCCAGCCGGTGATGTTGCCGAGCAGGTCGGAACCGAAAGCCAGGCTCTCTGCGCCCGCGCTGCCGGCGAGGATGTTCCGGGCTATCGGATCGTAGGTGTAGTCCGTGACCTGACCGTCGTCGATGAGGCTCTGCCGGTTCCCGTTTGCGTCGTAGGTCAATTCCTGGGAGCGTCCGGGGCTTGTCCAGTTCGAGAGTCGATCCATGAGGTCGTACTCGAAGATGTGCGGCTCGGCCCCGCCCGGCAGGTCGCGGGTGATCGCGTGGATGTTCCCCGCCGGGTCGTAGTCGTAGCTGCGGGCCGGCAGCGGGCTTCCGGCGGGACCGGTCACCGCAAGCGAATCGAGCCGGTACATGAGGTTCTCGTAGTCCTTCGCCAGATGCGTCCCGTTCCCATAGTCGAGGCCGCTCAGCGGCCCGAACGGCTTGTGGGTGACGCCTGCGGCCAGCACGGTCCTCTTGCCGTTCTTCCAGGAGTCCACCGACTGCACGCGATCGGAGAGCGGGTCATACGCGTAGCGGATCGTCCGGCCGCCGGGGTAGGTCATGGAGGCGAGATTCCCGTTGCTGTCGTAGCCGTACTCCGTGGCGAATTCCCGCCCGTCGATGGCGTGGACGACTTTGCTCAGCCGTCCCCGCGGCACTGTAGAAGAACCGGCGGAACCCGGAAGCGTCGGTCACTTCCGTGAGCCGGCCGACGGCGTCCGGGAAGTCGCCGGCGGAATAATCGTCGTAGCGGTAGTGCACGGGCGGCGTCGCATCCGGATACGTGATGTCCGTCGGGCGATTGAGGCCGTCGTACGCGTACGAGATCAACCGGCCCAGATTGTCCGTGCGTGAAAGCCACGTTGCCCGCCTCGTCGTGGGCGAAATCGGTGGTTCCGGTTTCCGGCGAGACCACCCGTTCCCGGCGGCCGAGATCGTCGTAAAAGTAGCTCGTGACCTGATCGATCGGGTCGGTCACCGTGCTGAGGTTCCCCTGCGCGTCGTAGCCGTAGCTCACGCGATAGGGATCCCCCGCGACGGAGACGCGTCGTGAGCCGATTCAGGAAGTCGTACCCCTGGACGGTCGTCTTGAACGGCACGGTCGGCGCGGCGGCCGCATAGAGTCTTGTAGAGGTCAGGTTGCCGTTTTCGTCGTACAGGAACTCTGTCGAAATCGCCACTGGCCTGGCGCGTCCTCCAGAGCCGGTTGTTCTCGTCGTAGTCATAGGCCTCGCTCATCTCCAGGACTGCGCTCGCGTCATACACCGATTTCGAGGTCCTGTTTCCGTTGGCATACCCGAAATCGATCCGGCCGGCGGCCGCGGAGACCCGACTCAGCCCTGACTGGCCGTGGCTGTAGGAAACGCTGTTCCCCCTGGGGTAGACGGTTCTGGCGAGGTTCCCCTGGGCGTCGTATTCATACCGGGTCGTGCCGTCCACGGTGGTCTGCGTCTGGAGAAAGCCGCGACTGTCGAAGGAATAGGTCGTGTCGCGATTGTTGGCGTCGGTCTTGCGCAGGACGTTGCCCAGCCCGTCGTACTGCTGGAAGGTCGTCACGGCGCCGTTGGGCTCGGTGATCTTCCAGAGCATTCCCGCGGCCGGACCGCCGGCGGGATAATAGTCGTACGCGATCTGGTCCAGGGCGCCCGGACGCGGCCCATCGATCGTCTGAATCGAGCCGGAGGCGGTGTAGCTGTAGACCGTCTCGGATGTCAGGGCGCCGCCGTCGCCGCGGTAGCCCTGCTCCCGACGGATCAGCAGTTTCCCGGTCGCCGGGTCGTTGATCTCCGTCGTGAGCTTGTCGTCGTCGGGCGAGGCGACGCTCTGCAGCCGGGTGGTCTTCCGGAGGATCTGCCCGGGGAACACGGGAGTCGCCGGATACGTATATTCGTATCCCGCGATCCTCTCATCCGCGGTGCCCGCGGCCTCGGTCAGCGAGGTGAGTTTCCCGTCGTCGTTGTACGTCATCAGCGAGGTCACGCCCTTGTTGTCCCTGCTCTGCACGACGCGAAATGCCGAGTCGTACCGCTTCTCCGCCGCACAGGAACATCCGCCGTCCTCGACCTTCGTGACCACGTCGGCCCCGCCGTGGTTCTCGTAGGAGTAGGTGCGCTGAGCCGTCGGGGCTTCGCCGTCGTTGATCTGAAAATCCCAGTTGGCATCCGTCCACTCCGTCACCGTCGTGTGATAGAGGGTTATTTGTCCCATTTGCGGATGCGCCGGATCGAAATCGACAAGTTCGGAGCCGTAGGCAAGCCGATAGCTTCGGCCCTCAGGACCTTCGGAGACCGCCAGCACTCTGCCCTGGGCGTCGTATTGGAACAACTGCTGAAGCGTTGGCCCGTACGGCCCGACGAACGAAAACCGCGTCAGATGGTTGGGCCAGGCGGCATTCTCGTATCCGTAGACCAGGGCGTTGCCGTCAGGGTACGTCACGCCAGTGAGGTTCCCGGTCGCGTCGTACGCGTACGTGGCGTAGACGCCGGCGGGATTGGCGGCGATCGGCGGACCCAGCAGACGCATGACGTGGCTGGTCCCCTGATAGTCGAACGTGACCACTCTGCCGTGCCGGTCGGTGAGCGAAGTGATCCGCCCGCCTGAGGAGCCGAACGTCTCCTGGTTGCCGTGAACGTCCGTGATGGACGAGATACCGCCGGCCGCATCGAATTGATAGGACGAGCCTTGAGCGTCCTGCCAGAGATACGATCCGTCCGCCGCCTGACTGATGGAACCGCCATCCCCGGCGGGGGAGTCATAGACAGCCGGGGTCGAGGGATAGGGGCGGCGCTGATAGAAGATCTTTCTGCCGGCGGCGTCGAAAAGCATGACCCCGTATGAACTGTCCCCGCCGATGGTGCCGATCCGGTACTCGAAATTGGCGTGCCAGCCCTTGCCGAACATGCCGTCGCCGGCTGCGGCATCCCCGACCAGGCCGGTGCGATACGTGCGCTCGATCGTGCGGTCCCCAAGCGGCGACGGCAGGGTCAGGTCAGGACGCGAAGAGATCACCATGCTGCGCGGCGTGGGATGGACGCACGCCGTTGCAGATTCGCCCACGCACGTCGAACACGTCGGCGCGTCCCAGGACTGGGAGGGCAGAAAAACTCTCTTGCTGTAGAGAATGGGCGAAGGGCAGGAGCCCAGTTTCCACTGAAATTCGTACAGCATTCCTGGTCTGATATTTTGACTGAAGCCGGCTCGTTATCACCGATTGTGACTGGCAGACTGGCCGGCATTCGGAGAAGCTTCTCGGAATTCCGCTGACCCCGTAATTCGTGAACCAGACGTAGACCGGGTCCAACTCCCAATCGCCATAAATACCGCACACGGGGGTTACCCGGTCGTAGATGTTCAGCCAGTAATGGCCGCCGTGGGTGATCGTGCCGTACACGGTGGTTCCGACCACGTGCGTTTCCGCTTTTATTGAAGCTCGAATCTCCTCGCATCCGAGCTGGACGCATTGCTGGGCCCGTCCCGCGCCAGGGAAAACAGCCAATACGAGGAGAAAAGCCGCGCAGACGAGAACTGTGCTGGTCCGAATCGCCATACGTCTCCGTTCAGAACACCGCCAGAACGAACCGTACCCAACAGAACCTTGCCGGAAACACCCCCACGGACGGGGCTCTTACCGAATGAACCCCCGGGAATCTCTACCCGACCGCAGGATTTTCTATCAGAAGAATCATGCGGAATCAAGACCGTTTTTGGGGTCGGCCCGGGAGCTTATCCGCGGAAGACGGCTTTCACGCCGTGCGCACGTTTCTTCGCCGGGAGGCCCTCCCGCATCTCAGGCGGGACCCCGGGGACCTCGGATCATCTCCAACCCTTCCCCCCGCAGCCAGCCGCGCCGGCCGTCGGACAACCGGATCAGGGACCAGGCATCTTCCGTACGCTCGAGATGGACGATCGTGCCCTCGTGCAGCTTGAAAAGCAGCGTGTCGCGGTTGTCCGGCCCGGCGAGAACGCTGACCTCGGTCTGGAGGATGACCGCGCGGTCGTCGGTGCGCGTCTGCTGCCATTTCACGCCGAAGGAGATCCCGGCCAGCAACCAGAAGGCCAGCATCAGAAAGAGCAGGGAGTAGGTCCACTCGGCCCGCGAGTAGATCCTGATCGCCAGGATGACCCAGAACAGGAGATTGGCGACGGCAAAGCACCAGAAGAACTCCGCCAGCGTCAGGGAGCCGAGCCAGAAGAATGCGGTGCCGGCGAAGCTTTCCGTTTCGGGGATGGCATCGCGGATCTGCTCGCGGGCGTGGCCGAGATTGAACTTGAGATCCGCATCCCGCGGCAGCAGCAGCTGCGCCCGCTCGTACGAGAGGATCGCCCGGCCGATCTGGTTCAGGCGGAACGCGGCGTTGCCGAGGTTGTAGAGCAGCTGCCCGTCGGCGCCATTGGCGTCAAGCAGTCGGGCGTAGCCGTCGTAGGCCGCCTGGTAGCGCGCCTCGCGGTAGTCAAGATGAGCTTGCTGATACTCGCTGTCGCGCCCGGGCGTCACCGCGGCCAGCGGCGCGGCCAGCAACAGCATTGCCAGGATCAGGGGCAGTTTTTTCACCGCAAGTCCTTCTCGATCCGCGCGACAAGGCCCGAGAGTTTCTCGCCCGCGTCGGTCTTCTCGCGCCCCTTGCCGGTGTAGATCGCGTCTTCCAGCTCGCGCCAGAGCCCGTGCAGCTTGCCGGCGGTTTCGGCGTCGACGCTCCTCGACCGCAGGAGCGCGACGGCCTCGTCGGCGGTGAGCGACCCGCGGGCCAGGCTCAGCCTCTGGCTCACGTAGTCCTGCAAGGCCTGCATCAGTTCTTCCGCGGTCAGCCCGCCGCGTTTGCAGGCGCCGGCAAACCCGGCGTAGGCTCTCCTCACGCTCCAGGCCGCGGACAGGCTGCCCGAACTGCGCCGCATGACCACGCTGCCGAGCGTCAGGAAAAACGCCGCCGGCGGCGCGAGCAGGAGCAGCCAGAAGACCGTCGCGCCCGGCAGCGTCGAGAGCCTGGACGCCGGCCCGACAATCGCGGTGTGGATGGGGAGGATGTCGTTTCCCAATTCCGCGACCGCCCGCTTGGGCTGGGCCTGCGTGGCGGCCCCCGCCGGACGGGCCGGTGCCGGCGCGGCATGATCGGCGCTGCCCGGCGCGACGGACAGGGTCGCCTCGGCTGTCTTGAGCGTCCGATAGCGGCCGGTCGCGGTGTCGAAATAGCTCATCGTGAGCGCCGGCACCCGATAGCGACCGGCTTTCTCCGGCACGAGCGCCCACTTCATGGTCTTGGAAACGACGACGCCCGCGCCGTCGTTTTCGTCTTTCAGGACCGGCTGGTCGGCATAGATTTTAAGGCCGTCGAGGGGCGGTGTTTTCAACTCCGGGATCCGTTTGCCGTTGCCGCGGCCGCGGACGACCGCCGTCAGGGTCACGGACTCGCCCGCCTTCAGTTGCTGCGGCTCGATCGTCGATTCAAGCGTGAAACTGCCCACCAGACCGCTGAAGTCCGCCGGCCGCCCCTCCTGGGGCACCGCCAGCACCTGGAACGACAACGCCTCGCTGGTCAAGGCCATCGGCCGTCCGGAACGCGCCTGACCGAAAAAGGGGTCGTCGAAGATCCCCCGCCGGGGCCGGTTCTGCGGCACGAACACCGTCAGGTCCATCCGCGTCGGCGCCAGCGTGTAATTCCCGGCCTTTTGCGGCGTGACAAGGTAGCGCACCTCGATGATCTGATAGGAACGCCCCTGGTGCACGCCCTGGTACTCGCGCGGCTCGCCGAGTTTCGCGAAGGCGATACCGTCCACATTGGGGACGTTCACCGCTGCATCGGCGATGTTCACCGATCGGTAGAGCTTGAGCGTGTACACCGCCTGCTGCTCCACGTAGACTTTCGCGGGCGCAAGGGAGGCGAGAAGAAAAACCGGGCCGCGATCGCCGTCGGGGGAGGCGACCGGCTCGCTGATGGTGACGGTTGCCGTGTTGCTCTGGTACGTCGTGCCGTCGACCACGAGCTGGGCCGGCCCGATGCGGAAACTCCCCGCCTTTTTCGGCTGCAGCAGGAAACTGAAATCGGTCCCGGCACTGTACTTGCCGTTGACGATTTCCACCCGGGTGGACGTCCCAGCCGGTCTGACGATGGAAATCCTCGAGACCCGGGATCGTGGGACGGGCATTGTCCCCGTGGGCGCCCGAAACGCCGACGGAGAGCATCATGCTGTCGGCCAAGGTGGCTTCGGACCGATCGAGACTCAGGCTTACCGTCACCTCGGATCTGGCCGGGCGGGCGACGACCAGGATCAGGAGCGCCGCCAGCGCCGCGAGCAGGCCGGGGGCGGGTTTTCTTGAAATCACCCTACCAGTCCTTGCCCGAGCGGACGGAGCGTTTTCTCGCCGCTCCCGGTTGGCGCAGGTGCGACCGGTCCTCGGTGACATTGTTCAGCAAGGTCTCCGCCATTTTCCTGTCCGCCGAGGAGGCGGGAGGTTGCGCCGCGTCCTGCTGCTGCGCGCTCTCGGGGAGTTCGTTGAGCGGTTTCAATTCCCCGGACGGATCCGGTTTCTTCTCCGCGCCGGCATTTTCCGGTTCCTGCTTCTGTCCCTGATCTTTGTCGCCAGCCTCGTCTTTCCGGCCGGAGGAGTCCTTCTGCCCATCTTTCTGATCCTGCTGGCCCTTCTCGCCCTTCTGATCCTTCTTGTCCTGCTGATCCTGCTTGTCCTTTTTCTCCTGATCCTGCTTCTGTTGTTCCAGCTTGCGCAGCGAGAGTTCAAGATTGTGCCGGGCGTCCAGGCTTGCCGGGTTGTAGCGCAGCGCGTTGCGGTAGAGATCCGCCGCCGCCGTAAAATCACCCTGCTGGAACACGGCATTCCCGAGGTTGTAGGCGGCCTTGAAACGCATGGCGTCGTCCTCGGCCCTGATGCTCGCGCTGGAGAACGCCGCGACCGCGGCTTGATAGTCCCCCTTCTGATAGGCGGCGCAGCCGCGATCGTAGCGGTAACGAACGTCCTTCGGGTGATCCATGTCGAGGTCGGCATACGCCTTTTCGGCCTCGGCGAAGCGGCCCTTCCGGAAGAGCTGGTCGGGATCCTCCCCGGCCCGGGCCGGACCCGCAGAGGCGAAACTCGCGACGATCAGCAGCGGCACCAGCAGGACCGTCGGGCGGAACGCCTTGCGCTCGGCCAGGAAGCCCTCGATCAACAGGAAAAACAGCGCCGGCAAAAGAAAGAAGAAGAAGCGCTCTTCCTCGATCCTGATCTTGCCGCTTTTCAGCGTTTGCGCCGTTGTCCTGGACCTGATGCCGTCGAAATAGAGCAGATCCAGATCCAGATCGCCGGCCACCGATCGGACGTACGTGCCGCCGGTGTCGGCGGCTATTTTGTGCAGGCTCTCCTCGTCCATGCGCGAGAGCACCATGTTCCCCTGTCCGTCCTTCTTGAAGCCGCTCTGGCCGCCGCCCGGGACCGGCCCGCCGGTCGCTTCGCCGACCCCGAACACGAAGATCTTGACCCCTTTTTCGGCAGCCTTGCGCGCGGCTTCGAGTCCCCGCCCTTCGTTGTCTTCGCCGTCGGTGATGAGCAGCATGACCTTGTCCGTTTCCGTCTTCGGGTCAAAGGATGACAGGCCGGTTTCGATGGCCGCCCCGAGATCCGTGCCGGCGGTGGCGATGAGTTCCGGGCTCAGCGCCTGGAGAAACATGTCCAGCGCGGCGTAATCGAGCGTCAGCGGACACTGCACGTAGGCGGCCCCGGAGAACGCGACCAGCCCGACCCGGTCGCCCTGGACAACCTTGAGGAAATCGTGAATTTCCCGGCGGGCCCGCTCCAGCCGATTGGGTTTGACGTCTTCGACCATCATGCTCGGGGAGACGTCCGCGAGCACGACGATATCGACGCCTTTTTGCGTGACCTCCTGGTAGTGGCTGCCCCAGCGCGGCCCGGCGAGAGCGAAAATCATCAGGCCGAGCGCGGCGAGAATCAGGGCAGCCCGCACGGCGCGCAGCCCCGGGATGAGCGTGCCGGTCAGGCGGACGAGCAGTTCCGGTTCGGCGAAGCGGGCCAGGGCTTTCCCCCGCTGCCGGTGATACGCCAGCAGCGCCAGGCCGACCACGGGGAGCAGCCAGAGAAAGTGCAAAATCCAGGTTTTCGCGAAGGTCATGGGATCACCCTGAAGATGGTGAGAGAAAGCGCGATTTCCAGCCCCAGCAGCGCGAGCGCCGGGATCAGGAAGTACGGGTACAACTCGCGGAAGTGGAAGAACTCCTTGATGTCGACCTCCGATTTCTCCTCGCGGTCGATGATGTCGTAGATCTCGGAGAGCTGCTTGCTGTCCGCGGCCCGGAAGTACTTGCCGCCGCCCTCCTGTGCGACCTTGATCAGGGTCTCCTCGTCGAGGTCGACCTCCTGGTACGCCACGCGCGGGCCGAACATGGTGTCGACCCGGAACGGCGCCGGCCCCTTCCCCCCGACCCCGATCACATAGACTTTTATTCCCAGAGCCCGGACCGCCGCCGCGGCCTGAAGCGGCGTGATGTCGCCGGCATTGTGTCGCCCGTCGGTGAGGAGGACGAGGATGCGCGCCTTGGCCTTGATGTCCTTCAGCCGCTTGCCGGCCACGGCGATGGCATCCCCGATGGCTGTCCTGTCGCCGGCCATGCCGACTTCCAGCGTGTCCACCAGGTTGAGCAGCAGCCCCTTGTCGAGGGTGAGCGGGCACTGGGTGAACGCCTCGTCCCCGAAGATCACCAGACCGATCCGGTCCCGCTCTCTCTTGACGATGAAGTCCTTGACGACCTTTTTCACCGCCGTCAGGCGATCCACGGCATCGCCGTCGATCTTGAAATCCAAGGCGCGCATCGTGCCGGAGGTGTCGAGGCACAGCACGATGTCGACGCCTGAAGTCTTGGTTTCCCGCGAGATGTTGTAGTACTGCGGGCGGGCGGCCGCCACGACCAGGAGCGAGAGGCAGGCCGCGCGCAGGATCAGGGGGATGCGGCCCCGGATCCGGCTGACGCTGCCGGCCATCCTGATCAACGTCGAAGTCCCGGGGTGCCCGAGGCTGGGCGGTTTGCGCCACAGGGCGAAGGCGACCCAGCCGGCCACAACGACGAGCAGCGCGAGAAGCGCCGGATAGGCGAAGCGGAACATCATGGCTGCGTTTCCAGTCGGGGGGTCGTGGCGCGGATGTACGCCAGGGCCGCCTTCAGTTCGTCATCCTTCCGCGCGGCCGTCGGCACGTCGTCGGCGAACTTCACCAGGTCGGTCTGCCTGAGCAAGACCAGCAGCTGCCGGTCTTGCTCTTCCTGGACGAACCGCGCGATCTCCTCGACGGTGGATTCGGCCGCCGGGAACCCCCTGATCGCTTCGAGATAGCGCCGCAGGACTTCCGAGAGGCGGAAATAGAATTCCTTGACCTTCCCTTTTTCGAAGACCTTCTGGGCTTCGAGGCGCTCGATCTCCCGCGTTGCCCAGAGGTGCGGGGCCTCCCTGGCCTTGGCGGTCTCGAGCTGCCGGCGCCGCTTCTTGAGCCACCAGTACACTCCCGCTGCCGCCAGGACCAGCCCCAGGACACCGAGAGCCCAGGGGAGAAAGCGCAACCACGGGGGCCGCACGGGGACGATGTCCTGCAGCGGCCGCAGCTGGGCTTCGGCCGGTTTGTCGCCGAGGACCGAGATGACCTGGAGCGACACCGAATCGGCGTAGAGCTTCTGCGGTTTTTTATCCTTGTCCAGCCAGGCCAGGGTAATCGCCCCGGTTTTCAGGGTTTCCAGTTGGTCGACGAGCATCCTGATCGTGATCTTGTCCGGTGCAACGTCGCGCCCGAGGATCGTCAGGCCCTCCAGTCCGCCCAGTGGCGGCTGGCTCGGCAGGGTTCCGCCCTCCGGCAACTGGAAACTCAGCGTGAGGGTGGCGACGTCGCCGACCGGCGCGGATTTCCTGTCCAGGCTCGCCGACAAAGACCCGGCCGGTTCCGCTGTCCTGCCCTCTGCCCCGCAGGCGAGCGCGACAACCAGGGTAAGGACAGCGATTCGAGTCCGCACGCTCACGCCGAGATCCGCCGCTTCCGGCCCGCGAAGAGCTTCATCAGCGGCTCGACCACGGGTCCGTTTGTCGAAAGGTCCACGAGGTCCACGCCGGCTTTCTTCAGGACCCCCGCCAGCGTCGCAGCCCGGGCTGTGCGGTGCCGGCGCCAGCGCTCCCTGAGATCCCGGCTCCCGGTGTTCACCAGCGCGACCTCGCCGGTCTCCGGGTCTCTCAACGTGACCAGTCCGAGGGCCGGCAATTCGTCTTCCGCAGGGTCGGAGATCCGGATAACCGACAGTTCGTGTTTCTTCGCGGTCAGTCGCAGCGAGCTTTCGAACCCGACATCCTGGCAGTCGGAAATCAGAAAAACGATGGCGTGCCGTTTCACCACCCGGTTCAAGTAGGAAAATGACGCGTCCAGATCGGTCCGCGGGTTGTGCGGCTGGTACGTGAAGACCTCTTTGATGAGGCGCCAGACGTGCGCGGCCCCCTTTTTCGGGGGGATATACTTTTCGGCGCCCTGGCTGCAGAGAATGGCGCCGACCTTGTCGTTGGTGCGCACGGCGAGGAAGGCCAGCATGCCGGCGACCTCGGCCAGCAGGTCCCGCTTGAATTTCGACCTGGTCCCGAAGGCGTGCGAACCGGAGATGTCCAGCAGCAGCATCACGGTCAGTTCACGCTCTTCGTGAAAGACTTTCACGTACGGGTGGCCGAAACGGGCGGAGACATTCCAGTCGATGGCGCGGATGTCGTCGCCGACCTGGTACTCGCGCACCTCGGCGAACTCCATTCCCCGGCCCTTGAAGGCGCTCTCGTAGCCGCCGGCGAACAACTCGTTCGCCTGGCGCCGCGTCCGGAAATGAAAGCCCTGGATCTTTTTGAAGAGATCCTCAGGAATCATCTACGCGACCCTTTCAAAGCGCCCCTGTGCCGGGACGGGTACTCGTGCTTGTGCGCACGGTGAAGACGTTTCGTCATGAGTGAACAAGCCTCCACTGCTTTTCGCGGGCTCCACCCGCGTTAGGGCACCTCGATCCGCTCCAGCAGGATTTTGATCAAATCGTCCGTGGTCCGGCCCTCGGCTTCCGCCTCGTAGCTCAGCAGGATCCGGTGGCGCAGGACATCGGGGGCCAGCGACTTGACGTCCTGGGGCGTCACGTAGCCGCGTCCGTTCAGGAAGGCGGAGGCCCGGGCGGCGAGACCGAGCCAGATCGAGGCGCGCGGGGAGGCGCCGAAGTTGATCATGGGGCCGATGTCGAGGCCGAACTCCTTCGGGTTCCGGGTGGCCGAACTCAGCCGGATGATGTAGTCCACGACCTTCTCTTCCATGTGGATCATCCTCATCGTCCTGCTCGCCGCCGCGACCTGCTCGTACTCGACCACGCCGGCCACCTGGTCGGCGGCCCCCGCGTAGACCCGCGCCATGATCGTTTTCTCCTCCTCCGCGGAGGGATAGCCGACCTTGATCTTCATCATGAAGCGGTCGATCTGCGCTTCGGGGAGGGGGTAGGTGCCTTCGTGCTCGATCGGGTTCTGCGTGGCCAGGACGAGAAACGGCCTGCCGAGCGCGAACGTCTGCTGGCCGATGGTCACCTGGTGCTCCTGCATCGCCTCGAGCAGCGCGCTCTGGACCTTGGCGGGGGCGCGGTTGATTTCATCGGCCAGGATGATGTTGTGGAAAATCGGGCCCTTCTTGATCTCGAACGTGGCGGTGTCCGGCCGGTAGATCTGGGTGCCGAGGATGTCCGCGGGGAGCAGGTCCGGCGTGAACTGGATCCGCTGGAAGGAGGTGCGGATGGTGGCCGCCAGCGTCTTGACGGCCGTGGTCTTGGCCAGTCCGGGCAACCCCTCGATGAGGATGTGCCCGTCGCAGAGCAGCCCGATCAGCATCCGGTCGATGAGTTCCCGCTGCCCGACCACGACCTTTTCGATCTCCGCCCGGATCCGGCGGATGACGACGATCTCCTTTTCGACCTGCTGCGTAATTTCCTGAATATCCATCACATCCTCCGCAATGAAGCAGCTGCAATCCCACGGTACCCGCAGTTTATTTCGCGCACGTCGACCACGCCGGGCTTGGATGATAGCAGAAGGGGAAAAGTTCCCGTTCCCGCCGCTCTCGAAACTTGAACGCCAAGACTATATACTACCCAAAACCTACGAATGGGAGCAACGACATGGGCGATGGAGACAAGCGTCCCGCCGCGAGGCCGCAGACACCCGACTGGGAGCGGCTCGCGCGCGAGGAGATCAAGGGCGACCCGTCCGGGCTGAGCTGGCGGACACCCGAGGGGATCGCGGTCGGGCCGCTCTACACCGCGGCCGACCTCGAGGGGATCGAGAACGTCGACGCGCTTCCCGGCTTCTTTCCGTTCACGCGCGGCGTCAAGGCCACGATGTACACCGGGCGCCCCTGGACATTGCGCCAGTACGCCGGTTTCTCGACCGCCGAGGAGTCCAACGCCTTTTACCGCCGCAACATCAAAGCCGGGCAGGCCGGCCTCTCGGTGGCCTTCGACCTGCCGACCCACCGCGGCTACGACTCGGACCACCCGCGCGTGGTCGGCGACGTCGGCAAGGCGGGGGTCGCCATCGACTCGGTCGAGGACATGAAGATCCTCTTCGACAGCATCCCGCTGGAGAAGATGTCCGTCTCGATGACCATGAACGGCGCGGCGCTGCCGATCATGGCGATGTTCGTCGTCGCCGCCGAGGAGCAGGGTGTGCCCGCGGCAAAGCTCACCGGCACGATCCAGAACGACATCCTCAAGGAGTTCCTCGTCCGCAACACCTACATCTACCCGCCCGTGCCCTCGATGATCGTCGTGGCCGACATCATCGCCTGGTGCGCCCGCTGTGCCCCGAAGTTCAACCCGATCTCGATCTCCGGCTACCACCTGCAGGAGGCGGGGGCGACCGCGGTCCAGGAGCTGGCCTACACGCTGGCCGACGGCATCGAATACGTACGCGCCGCGAAAAAGACCGGCCTCACGGTCGACGAGTTTGCGCCGCGGCTCTCGTTCTTCTTCGGGATCGGCATGAACTTCTTCATGGAGATCGCCAAGCTGCGCGCCGCGCGCCGCCTCTGGGCCGAGTTGATGCGCAGGCACTTCGACCCGAAGGACGAGCGCTCGCTGCTGCTGCGCACCCACTGCCAGACCTCGGGGGTCAGCCTGACCTCGCAGGACCCGTACAACAACGTCGTGCGCACGGCGCTCGAGGCGCTGGCGGCGGTGCTCGGCGGCACCCAGTCGCTGCACACCAACTCCTTCGACGAGGCGCTGGCCCTGCCCTCGGAGGCCTCGGCGCGCATCGCCCGCAACACCCAGCTGATCCTGCGCGAGGAGACGGGGGTCACCCGCGTGGTCGACCCGCTCGGCGGCTCCTACTACGTCGAGGCGCTCACCGATTCGCTGATCCGTGAGGCGACGAAACTGATCGACGAGGTGGAAGAGCTCGGCGGCATGACCCGCGCCGTCGAGAACGGCCTGCCCAAGCGGCGGGTCGAGGAGTCGGCCGCGCGGCGCCAGGCGAGGATCGACCGCGCCGAGGAGACCGTCGTCGGCGTCAACCGCTACCGCCCCGAGCGCGAAGAGCTCGTCGACGTCCTCACCGTCGACAACGCCGCCGTGCGCGCCAGCCAGGTTGCGCGCCTCGCCGCGGTGCGCGCCGGGCGCGACGAGCGCGCCTGCCGCGATGCGCTCGCCGCGATCACCGCCGCCGCCGAGCGCAACGAGCCGCTGCTGCCGCTGGCGATCACCGCGGCGCGGGCGCGCGCCACCGTCGGCGAGATCTCCGACGCCCTCGAAGCGGTCTACGGCCGCCACCGCGCCGACACCTTCGTCTCCGGCGGCATCTACGGCGCCGGCTGGGGCGACGAGGGCGAATTCGCGGACCTGCGCCGCTCGGTCGCCGATTTTGCGCGGGCCGAGGGCCGGCGACCGCGGCTGCTCGTCGCCAAGATCGGCCAGGACGGTCACGACCGCGGCTCGAAGGTCGTCGCGAGCGCCTTCGCCGACGCCGGCTACGATGTCGACATCGGCCCGCTCTTCGCCACGCCCGAGGAGGTCGTGCGCCAGGCGATCGAGAACGACGTCCACGCCGTCGGCATCTCGACGCTCGCGGGCGGGCACCTGACGCTCGTCCCCGCCGTCATCGAGGGGCTGCGCGCGGCCGGGGCGGCAAAGATGCTCGTGGTCGTCGGCGGGGTCGTGCCGCCGCAGGACCACACAGCGCTCGCGGCCGCGGGAGTCGGCGCGGTCTTCGGACCCGGGACCCGCATCCCGGAGGCGGCGCGAAAAGTGCTCGAGCTGTTGACAGCTGCGCGCTGACGGGTAGCATCGGCACTCCGGCGAAACTTGACCCGAAGTTGGAACCTGGAAATGTCAACGCCTCGTAGGGGCGGGATGTATTCCCGCCCGAGGGTAAAACAGAAGGGGGGGGTCAATCCCTCCCTTCCGACCATGATGAAAACGGGGACAGATATATTTTTTATGGAAATCTATATCTGCCCCCATTTTCCTTCCAGGCCGATACAATAATCTCATGAAGGAGATTCT
>CAVOVE010000010.1:0-17252 GCA_963699775.1 uncultured Candidatus Rokubacteria bacterium | reverse complement strand
CGGCGTCCCGGCGGAAAAGGTCGCGAATTTTACCACGATCCTCCCCGACACCGGTTCAACGTCGGTCTTTCTCGCCTGGCAATACCTGAACGCCAGGCGTTTCCGGGTCGCGGGGACCCGAGTGCTCTTTCTGACATTCGGATCCGGCCTGACGGTCGGAGCCGCGATCTACACGGTCTAGCTCCGGTCGCGGGAGGCCCAGGATCTTCGGAAGGCGTTTCCGGGGCGATCCTCCGGAGACAGCCTGCTACCTGCGCCTTCCGAAGAGGTTCAGCAGCATCAGGAAGAGGTTGATGAAGTCCAGGTACAGCGTCAGCGCGCCGAGAATCGACGCCTTGCGTCGCGCCGATTCGTCGCCGAAGCCGGCCGCGCCGAGCTTCTTGATCTTCTGGGTGTCGTAGGCCGTGAGCCCGACAAAGACGATCACGCCGCACACGCTCGCTACCCACGCGACCATCGGAGCTGTTCAGGAACATGTTCACCACCGACGGCGATCACCACCCCGATCAGCCCCATGAACAGAAAGCTCCCCCAGCCGGTCAGGTCGCGCTTGGTGACGTAGCCGTACACGCTCATCGCTCCGAACGTCGTCGCCGAGACAAAGAAGGTCGCTGGCGATGGACCCGCCGGTGTAGACCAGGAAGATCGAGGCGAAGGTCACGCCGTTGAGCGCCGAGTAGAGCAGGAAAAGCCCCGTCGCAGCGGCGGCGCTGAGGCGGTTGATCGCGCCGCTGATCGCGATCACGAGGCCGAGCTCACCGAAGATGAGAGCGTAGAACACCAGCTTGTTGCCGAAGATCGCCTTGAGCAGCGCGGGGCTGCCGGCGGTGTAGAGTGCGGCGACGCTCGTGAGCGCGAGCCCGACGAACATCCAGGCGTAGACGCTGCGGACGAACTCGACGGGTACCGCGACGGTGCGGTCGATGGGGAAACTTGCGCTTCTATCCATGGGCACGATCCTCCTCGTTTATCAGATGACCAGCACGATAGTACGATGCTGCGCCCGGCTCCGCAAGACGCCGGACGGGTTTGATGAACTGCTTCGATACGGGAGGGCTCAGCTTGGGTCGTTCTTGACGGCCGGGGCGCCCGCGGCTCGCGCCGGCTGCTTGCGGGAGGCCCCGGAGCCGTCATGAGACAGGTCCGCGATGACCCAGTTCAACCACTTCTTCTGGGCTTCCGAAAGCAGGGTGTTCTGGCGATCTATAAAAGTCTTCATTCCTTCCGCATCCGCGAACCGCACCCCGTAGGTGCCGTCGGCGTGGGCGGCGCGACCGATGAAACTGATGGACCCATCCTTGAACACATTCACGGTGAGTTCAAGGTGTTGGTAGCTCACGGAGTCCACACCCCGATTTATTATTCCGGTCTCGGACTGCTGAACTTTGTTGTAGGTCCGAGTGCCCACCACGAGAAGAAGCGCCATCGCAGCGGCCGCGCCGATCTTCGCAGCGAGCTTGTAGACCTCCGGGTTGAACAGGTCCCGGCTCGAGAAAGGGACGTTCCGTTCGATGCCGTGGCGGATGTCGTGAACGTTGGCGAGAACCGGCCGGACCACGAGGCCGGTGAAGTTCTCGACCTCCCGGATGGCGACATCGTCGAGGGGGTCGACCATGGCCAGCCGCACCACGTTGTTCTCCTCCAGCGCCAAGGGCAGGACGGTGAACCTGCGGCAGAGATGCCGGGGCAGGAGCTTGTGCGCCTCCGCCCGGATTTCGCTCTCGACCTGGACCATTGGAATCCCCAGTTGCGTCGAGATCGCGTCGAGGAGCTGGGTGTCACTGATGAACTTCATCTTGACGAGCAGATACCCGACACGCCGCTTCCCCCCGGCCTGGACCCGCAGCACCTGGTCGAGGTTCTCTTTCGCGATTAAGCCCTGATCGAGCAGGATTTCGCCGAGCAAGCGCTTGTCATCGCTTCTGCGCCTGGTGTTCATGGCACCACCCCTCCGTCTTGCCCTAGGGTGCAACCCAGGTTGCCCGCCGTGGTACAAACTGGCGCCACGCCTACGAGAGGAGGACCCTGTCGTCCCAGATCCCGAAGTCGTTGTGCAAAGCGTCTATGTCCGCCAATATAACGAAGGCGTAAGGGTTTGTCGAGTCGCTGGCCGCGACCGGCGGTGAGCCCGAAAAGCGAAAAGGCCTCCCCCCGCGAGAGGGGAGGCCGTGCGATCGAAACCTGCTGAAATTTCAGGAGGTGTGGCGGACGTTTCCCGGCGCCGCGGGCGGCGCCACGCCCCGGCCCTGGATGGAGAAGTTGTAGGGATTCTCGTCGGTGTCGTTGTTCGTGATGGTGAGCGTGGCGCCGCGTGTCCCGGCCGCGCTCGGGTCGAAGAGACCGGTGAACGTCGTGCTTCCCGCCGCAGCGACCGAGGCCGCCGGCTGCGCGGTGACCGAGAAGTCCGCGGCATTGGCGCCGCTGATAGCGATCGGCGTGGTGACGGAGAGGGCGGCCGCCGTACCGGTATTCTGGATCGTGAAGGTGCGCGTGACGATTCCGCCGGCGAGTCTCGGCGCCGCCGAAGTCGGTGAAGTCGGCCGTCGAGGGCGTGGTGTCGCCGTCGACGATCGAGACTGCGTTGCCGACCAGGTTGATCTCGGGGGCGGTGGTGCCGGTGCCCTGGATGGAGAAGTTGTAGGGGTTTTCGTTGGCGTCGTTGTTGGCGATCGATGAGCGTGGCGACGCGCGTCCCGGCCGCGCTCGGGTCGAAGGTGACCTGGAAGGTCGTGCTCCCGGCCGCCGCGACCGGAGGACGCCGGCTGCACCGTGACCGTGAAGTCCGCGGCGTTCGTGCCGCTGACCGCGACCAGCGGCGTGCCGGAGAGGGTCAGCGCACCGGTCCCCGTGTTCTGGATCGTGAAGGTGCGCGTCACGGTGCCGGCCGTGACGTCGGCGCTGCCGAAGTTGGTGAAGTCCGTCGTCGAGGGGGTGGTGTCGCCGTCGACGATCGAGACCGAGTTGCCGACGAGGTTGATCTCGGGTACACCCGGTACGGTGTAGACGACCTCGTTGGAATACCCGCTCTCATTGCCAAAGGTGTCGTATGCGGTTACGGCGAAGTAGTAGGTCTGTCCGTCCGTCAAATTCAAGACCGTGTACGTCAGCACATTGCCGACGTCGGTCGGCGTGCCATAGGTTCCGGTGGCTGTTCCGTAATAGAGCTTGTACCCCGACACATCAGGTTCCGTGTTCGCGTCCCAGGCCAGCACGACCGACCCCGCCGCGGCTGTCCCGATACCGGCGCCAAGCACCAGCGCGAACACCACGCTGACACATGCGGCAATTCCCGTGAACCGAGAAATGCACCTCTGCTTCAGATCAACTATCCCTGTTGTTCTCATTTCCGTTCCCTCCCGCATCGCCTGATCCAATCGCGAACCGCCGTCCCCGTCGCCGGGGCTATGTCGCTCCACACGGCGCCAATCTAGCCCGTTCGTCCTCCAAGTCTGTGAGCCCAATCACAAGACTTGCCGCGTCTGGTGAAAATCGAATTTGATTGGGAGCAATGATCACCGGCACCCTGTCGACCACGAACGTTGTTTCGTCCGCCTGCTGCTCTGGATAAAGCCTGGAAAATTTCTGTATACAATATGTGGCCGTCTGGGTGATCATGCAGCAAACTCCCTTGGAGAATTCGCCATGCTCAGGTTGGTGCGCAAAGTTTCGTTCTGCCTTGTCGTCGCCGTGGCGGTTTCCTGTTTTCCGGGGTGCAGCCCCGAGCAGAAGAAAGCCAAGCATCTGAAAAGGGGCGAGGCCTACCTGGCGGAGTCCAAGCCCCGCGAGGCGATCATCGAGTTTCGCAACATCCTCCAGATCGACCCCAAGGATGCCGCCGCCTTCTACAAGCTCGGCCTGGCCTATCTGATGGCGGGGCAGGTCAAGGAGGCCTACGCCGACCTCTCGCGCAGCGTCGAGCTGAAAAAGGACAACGTCGACGCGCAGCTCAAGCTCGCGGGGATTCTGCTGGCCGGACGGGAGACCGAGAAGGCCCGCGAGAAGGTGCAGTACGCGCTGGCGACGGAGCCGGCCAACGTCGACGGCCACCTGCTGATGAGTTCGGTGCACGTCGCCGAGAAGGACATCGACAAGGCGATCGCCGAGGCGCAACAAGGCCGTCGAGCTCGATCCGCAGCGGATCGGCGCCTACATCCGGCTGGCCGAGCTCTACGCCGCCGCCAAGCGCACGGTCGAGGCCGAGGAGGCGCTGAAGCAGGCCCTGGCGGTGGACGACACGATCGGTCGAGGCGCACGCGGCCTACGGGGAGTTCTGCCGCGTCTTCGGCCGGCTCGACGAGGCCGAGACGCAGTTCAAGCGCGTCGTGGAGCTGCAGCCGCAGAAAGCGGAGTCGCACATCCTGCTCGCCCGCTTCTACGTGGCCGGGAAGCGGCTGGACGACGCGGAGAAGGCGCTGATCGCCGCGACCGCCGCCGAACCGAAGAACCCCAACCCGTACTTCGCGCTGGCCGAGTTCTACCGGCTGCAGGGCAAGGGCGCCGAGGCGGCGGCGACCTGGCGCACGGTGCTCGAGTTCGACCCCGGCAACGCCCGCGCGCTCGGGCTGCTGGCGGAGCAGGCCCTGGCGGCGGGCAACCCCGAAGAGGCGGCCGCACGTGTCGAGGAACTGCTGAAGCAGCATCCCGGCGATCCGCAGGGTCTGGTCCTGAAAGGGCGCATCGCCATCGGCAGGCGGAAGTACAACGAGGCCGTCGAGGCCTTCCAGGGCGCCGTCAAAGCCGCACCGCGCTACGCGCCGGCCCAGTTCTACCTCGCGCTCGCCCACTTCGCGAACAAGGACGGGGAGCAGGGGAAGATGGCGCTGCTCGAGGCGCTCAAGATCGACCCCGAGTACCGCGACGCCCGGTTGACGCTCGCCGATCTCTCGCTGAAGAGCGGGAATTTCGACGCGGCGCTCGAGGAGGCCGGCAAGGTCCTCCTGACGCATCCCGACGACTACCAGGCGCGTCTGATCGCCGGCAGCGCGGCGTTTCGCAAGCGCGACGCCGTTACCGCCGAGCGGCACTTCCAGGAGTTGCTGCGCATCGACCCGAAGATCCCGAACGGTTACCATTTGATGGGGCGCCTGGCCCTGGCGAAGAAACAGCCCGCCGAGGCGACCGCCCAGTTCGAGAAGGCGCTCGCGATCGCCCCCGACTTCCTCCCGGCGCTCACCGACCTGGTCCTGGTCGCGCTCTCGCAGAAGGACCCCGCAAAGGCCATCGCCCGCGTGAAAAAGCAGGTCGAGCTCTCGCCGCGCACCGCCTCCTTCCAGATGCTGCTCGGCCAACTCTACGAGCGGGACGGGAAGCCCGACCTGGCCGAGGCCAGCCTGAAGAAGGCGATGGAGCTGGACCCCGCGAACAACGGGCTCTACGTCGCGCTCGGCAGTTTCTACGCGCGGCAGAAGAGACTGGACCAGGCCCAACGCGAATACGAGACGGCGGTCGCGAAGCAGCCGGACCTGCTGCAGGCGCGGATGCTGCTCGGCGTTCTTTACGACGCGAAGAAGGACTACGCGAAGGCCCGCGAGCAGTACGAGGCGGTGCTCAGGATCGACCCGCGGTTCGGCCCCGCGGCGAACAACCTGGCCTGGATCGAGGCCGAGCAGGGCGGGAGCCTGGACCGCGCGGTGCAGCTGGTGCAGGTCGCCGAGGAGCGGATGCCGCTGGACCCCAGCGTCGCCGACACGCAGGGGTGGATCTTCTACAAGATGAACCTTTTCGCGCGCGCGGTGACGTCGCTCGAGGAGGCCCGCGAGAAGCTCGGGGAGAACCCGGTCGTGCGCTACCATCTGGGCATGGCCTACTTCAAGAGCGGGAAGAAGGTTGAGGCGGCCGCGGAGCTGAAGAAGGCGCTGGAGCTGAGCTCGACCTTCGAGGGCGCGGACGAGGCGCGCAAGACTTGGGAGATCGGGGAGATGCGTGCGGACTGCGGGGTTGCGCTGCGGACCTCATCGGCCGTCCGCTGGAGACCTCCGTCGCGTCACTTCGTCCAGACAATTGTGGGGCAGGGCGATTCGAGGGACCTGACAACAATGAAAACGGCTACAAGCAACCGCCCCCTCGAAGCCGAAGCTCCTCATCGTCGACGACGAGGAGAGCATCCGCACCCAGCTCAAGTGGGCGCTGGCCAAGGAGTACCAGATCCTCACCGCCGAGGACCGCCCGGCCGCGCTCGCGACCTTCCTCGCCGAGCGCCCCGAGGTCGTGATCCTCGATCTCGGGCTGCCGCCGCACGCCGACGACGTCAGCGAGGGTTTCGCGGCCCTCGAGGCGCTGCGCCGCGAGGACGAGCTCGTCAAGGTCATCGTCAGCTCCGGCCGCGGCGAGAAGGAGAACGCGCTGCAGGCGATCGGCCGCGGCGCCTACGATTTCCTCCCGAAGCCGGTGCAGGTCGACGAACTCAAGCTGATTCTCTCCCGCGCCTTCCACATCGCGCGGCTGGAGCGCGAATACCGCGATCTGCAGCACCGGGTCGCATCCGGCTCCTTCGAGGGGATGATCGGCACCAGCCCGCAGATCCAGGAGGTCTTCGGCGCGATCCGCAAGGTCGCCACCACGGACGCCCCGGTGCTGATCACCGGCGAGAACGGCACCGGCAAGGAGCTGGCGGCGCTGGCGATCCACCGCAGCGGCGACCGCCGCGACGGGCCGTTTGTCGCCATCAACTGCGGCGCGATCCCCGAGAGCCTGCTCGAGAGCGAACTCTTCGGCCACGAGAAGGGCGCGTTCACCGGCGCCCACATCCAGCGCAAGGGGCGCGTCGAGCTGGCGCGCGGCGGCACGCTCTTCCTCGACGAGATCGGCGACCTCTCGGGGCCGCTGCAGGTCAAGCTGCTGCGCTTTTTGCAGGAGCACCGGATCGAGCGCATCGGCGGGCGCGAGCAGATCGACGTCGACGTCCGCGTGATCGCCGCCACCAACCGCGACCTCAAGACGGCGATGCGCGAGGGCCGCTTCCGGGAGGACCTCTACTACCGCCTCGGCGTCGTCGTGATCCCGCTGCCGCCGCTGCGCGAACGCGAGGGGGACATCCCGCTGCTGGCGACGACGCTGCTGCAGAGCTTTGGCGCCGAGGCCAAGCGCAAGATCTCCGCCTTCACCCCGCAGGCGCTGCGGGCGATGGAGCGCTATCAGTGGCCGGGGAACGTCCGCGAGCTGGAGAACCGCGTCAAGCGCGCCGTGATCATGGCCGAGGGTACGAAAATCACCCCCGCCGATCTCGACCTGGACTCCGGCCCCGCGAAGTACGAGGGGACGACCCTCAAGGAGGTCCGCGAGGCGGTCGAGAAGGAGTTCGTCCAGCGCGCCCTGAAGCGCCACAACGGCAACGTCACCCGCGCCGCCGCCGAGTTGGACATCAGCCGCCCGACGATGTACGAGTTGATGGAGAAGCTCGGCATCCCGCGGGAGTAGGCTGGCAATCCGGGGGTCTGAGGGATCGTCGTCGACCGGGAGCTGTTCATCCGGTTCCGCACGAGTTCCTCCCGGTTTGGTAGTCCTTCGATTTCTTGGTAAGCGAATGGGCGATGCTTCGACCGCTCGTATCGAGCACGTGACTCCAAGCATGGCCCATGTGTCAGGTAAGAACGTCAAGGATTTTTACGGTTTCATATAATTGATGGTGTTCTGCCAACTGAAATGAGATGGTACGAGGTCGTTTATTAAAAATAATTAATAAAAACATATAGTTGTAAAATTACTGCGAGCAGCAGAGAGATTGGCTCGATATTTGCTTACATCAATTTGCGAAAATTACACAGAAACTTCAGGGAGGGGATCATGAGTAGGAAACGGGGATCTGTGAGTATGGTTGCGGCGGCGGTTCTTGTCTCCGGGTTATTTATTGGCAAAGCGGAAGCAATCCCCACCCTGCAGTTGGACATTGTGGGCGGAACCTATGACACTTCGACAGAAACGATTGTTTCCTCCGGTTCGTCATTCGTACTGTATGCCTACCTCTTGGCCAACAGAACCAATACCATCGACGACACCTACTTCGTCTCCATGGCGGTGACACCAAAATTGGATGTTCCGTCGGACCTCGGATCCTTCGTTGTCAACGGAACGACTGTGGTAGATGTGACCGGCGACATGACGTACGGAACCCCGCCCATTGAGACCTACCTGGGTTCTACCGCTGCGACGGACTCCGGGGATCTGGCAAGCCACTCCATCTATGAGACTTATTTCTACGAGTATTCTTTCCAGTTCAACTCCAGCAGCACCACGGTCGCTTACAATACGCAGGATGACGCCGGCGCCGGGCCAGCCTCAAGTGCAGGAAGCATGTACTACAAGTCGTTTTCGATCGATACGTCCGGCTTGGATGCAGGGTATCAAATTCACTTTGACCTTTACAACACTGCTCTTGCAAGAAGATCTACGACTGACCTCGATGTCACGCAGTTCGCCCCGTTCTCCCATGACGCTGAGTCCGCCAGCAATCATCAGGTCCCCGAGCCCGGGACGCTCCTTCTGCTGGGCTCCGGTCTGCTCGGTTTGGGCATCTTGCGCAGGACAAAGACCTGCAACTAGCTTTCTGATTTCTACGGCCGCCCCGGCACGTTCTGCCGGGGCGTTGCTGTTTTCGCCTCTTGTCGCCCGGTCGCCAGCATTCACTCGCTGGCCGTTGTCAAAGAACATAGTCGGGAGCACTGCAGGACATGCCCCGGGCGGACACCCAGATTCACTTATGGCGCCGCAGAAACGGGCAACCGCCAGGACTAATCCCGAGACTGCGAGTATGCATTGGCGTCTCCTGGGCAGGGTTGATGTACGATTATGATTACTATGACAACAAAGTATTCACGCAACATTTTGTTTTTTTACGGATATCTCTTGACAACACAGTTGCTGGAAACTATTCTCCCTGCAGTTTTGTTCCAAGTGCTTGATGATCGTCTCGCAGTGTCGCCTAGGTCCATTCGGGCCGGGGTGTTGGGCGGTAGCCTGTCCGATTTTCCAGAAAAAGGCCTCCTGTGAACATCGCAGATTTCATTCTTGAAACAGGCGTGAGTAGTGACCAGGCAATCATTGCCGATGAGGGGTCGTTGACCTATGGCGCCCTTCGAGAAATGGTGGACGCGGTCGCGGCGACGCTCCTCGAGATCGGCATCAAGAAAGGGGAGAGGGTCGGGATTTTTTCAGATAACTCGGGTTTCTGGGTGAGTTCATACCTTGGGATTCTCAAAACGGGCGCCGTTGCTCTGCCCTTCTACCCAACCCTTGACCAGACGCAGTTTGAAGCACTCGTTGCAATGACTGGCACGAAGGTTTTCTGCATCCAGGAGAAATACCTGGCGAAGTATCGCAACGCTCTGCCTCCAGAGAGCATCGTGGTTCTGCCGAACGAGAAGACGGCTCATAAAGTTCCCGCCGGGTTCAAAGCGGTTTCGCCGCGCTCCTGCGGTCCCGTGGCGACGGTTGAAGTCGACGAGCGCAAGGATCTCGCGGCGCTGATGTTCACCTCCGGTTCGACGGGGACGCCGAGGGGGGTGATGGTCTCTCATCGCAACATCATCGCCAACACCGAATCGATCATCGCGAGCCTCGGCCTGACCCGGTCTGAGCGCATCATGTGCGTCCTGCCTTTCTACTACTGTTTTGGGACCTCGCTGCTGCACACGCACCTGCGCGTCGGGGGGACCGTCGTGATCAACAACCGCTTCACCTTCCCGCAGCTTGTCCTCGACCAGATGCTGGCGGCCGACTGCACCGGAATCGCCGGCGTCCCGAGCACCTATCAGATTCTTCTGCGCAATTCGGCATTTCCACGAACGCGTTTTCCCAAGCTCCGCAAGATCCAGCAGGCGGGTGGCAAACTCCCCAACGTTTTCATCTCCGAGCTGCGCACCGCACACCCGGATGCCGAGTACTACCTGATGTATGGCCAGACCGAGGCCACCGCGCGGCTCTCCTGCCTGCCGCCGCAATTGCTCGACACAAAGCTCGGTTCGATCGGCAAGGGCATCCCCGGGGTCAGCCTCCAGGTGCTCAATGCCGACAGCACACCGGTGAAACCGGGGGAAACCGGCGAGGTCGTGGTGCGCGGCGATAACATCACCCTCGGCTACTGGAAGGACGAGGAAGCGACGAGGCAGAGCTTCCGCGACGGGGCGCTCTGGACCGGCGATCTCGCCACGGTCGACGAGGATGGGTACATCTTCGTCGTGGACCGAGCCAAGGATTTCATAAAACCCACAGGGCACCGCATCGCCTGCAAGCAGATCGAGGACTACCTGGTTGCCATCCCGGACGTCGTCGAGGCTGCCGTGATCGGCATCCCGGACGATGTCTTCGGCGAGGCGGTCAAGGCGTTCGTCTCCCTCCGCCGCGGAGCGACCATCGGTGAGTCGGAGGTGGTGAGACACTGCCGCAAGATCATGCCTCCGTACATGGTGCCCAGGGAAGTGGTGGTCATGAAATCCCTGCCGAAGAATTCATCCGGCAAACTCGACAAGGTGAGCCTCAAGAAGGACGCCGGTGCGAGCCGGATCATGATCGTCAACGCCCTGTCGATCGACGTCGAAGACTACTTCCACGTCAATGCGTTCAAGACCGTCGTCAGTCGGCAAGAGTGGGGCTCCTATCCCGAACGGGTTCTGGACAATACCCGGAGAATCCTGGACTTTCTCGACGAGCACACCACGCGGGCGACCTTCTTCGTGCTGGGGTGGGTCGCGGAGCGCCACCCCGACCTGGTGCGGGAGATCGCTCGGCGCGGCCACGAGGTCGCGTGCCACGGGTACGGACACGAGTTGATCTTCGACATCGGCCCGGAAAGATTCAAGGCCGACCTCAGGAGGTCCCGCTTGCTGCTCGAGGATCTCGGCGGGACAAAGATCAAGGGGTACCGGGCTCCCAGTTTCTCGATCACGGATCGGTCGATGTGGGCGATCGATATCCTGCTGGAAGAAGGATTTGTATATGACTCCAGCATGTTCCCGATCCGCCACGACGTCTACGGGATGCCGGGTATCAACCCGTTTCCCCACCGGATCGAGCGTTCTGCCGGCACCCTCTGGGAGTTCCCGATGACAACCCTCCTCCTGCGTCTGCTCGGCGCCTCGTCCCGGGTCCCCGTCTCGGGCGGGGGCTATCTGCGCCTGTTGCCGGCCGGCCTCGTGCGCCGGGCCTTCTCCAGGATCAACCACCGGGACCGCCAGCCCGGTGTGCTCTATTTCCACCCGTGGGAGATCGATCCCGGTCAGCCGCGGGTTTCCGCGCCGCTCAAGTCGCGCTTCCGCCACTACCTCAATCTGGACAAGACGGAGGGGAAGATCAGATTCCTGCTGCAATCCCTCCGGTTCGCCCCGATGGCCGAGGTCCTCGGCGTATGAGGGATAGCTGACCATGTGCGGCATCGCCGGCATCCACCACCCGAGCCGCGGCGCGAGCGTGCCAAAGCCGTACCTCGAGGCGATGGCCGCCGTCCTCCGTCACCGAGGCCCGGACGGCTTCGGCTTCTACCGCGATGAACACGTTGGTCTCGCCCACACGCGGCTGAGCATCATCGACCTCGAAGGCGGCTGGCAGCCGATCCACAACGAGGACGGAACGTCTGGATCGTCTTCAACGGCGAGATCTTCAACTACGTGGAGCTGCGCGTCGCGCTCGAGAAGCAGGGACACGTTTTTTCGACCAAATCCGACACCGAGGTCATCGTCCACCTCTACGAGGAGTACGGGACGGCGTGCCTCGGACACTTGAACGGGCAATTCGCGTTCGCGATCTGGGACGCGAAGAATCGCCGTCTGTTCCTGGCGCGCGACCGGGTCGGCATCCGGCCGCTCTACTACGCGACAGTCGGCGACGAACTGCTCTTCGCCTCCGAGATCAAGGCGCTCTTCACGGACCCCAGGCTTCCGCGGGAGATCGATCCGGAAGCCCTCGACCAGATCTTCACCTTCTGGATGACGGTGCCGCCGCGCACGGCCTTTCGCGGGATTTTCGAGCTCGAACCCGGGCACTACATGGTGGTCGAGAATGGGCAGAGGCGGATCGAGCGCTATTGGGACCCTGATTTCACGCCGGAGTTGCCGCGGCGTGCCGACGAAGACTATGCCGAAGAGCTGCTGGCGCTCCTGGTCGACGCGACAAGAATCCAGCTCCGCGCGGACGTCCCCGTGGGGGCCTATCTCAGCGGCGGCATCGATTCCTCCGCCATCACCGCGCTCATCAAGCACTACACCGAGACCCCGCTGCGGACCTTTTCCGTCACGTTCGCCGACAAGGACTTCGACGAGACGGCCTACCAGCAACAGGTCGTCGAGCACCTCGGAACCGATCACAGTTCGATCAGCTGCACCTACGAAGACATCGGCAGCGCTTTCCCGGATGTCGTCTGGGCCATGGAGAAGCCGGTGCTGCGCACGGCGCCGGCGCCGCTGTTCCTGCTCTCGGGACTGGTGCGGAAGAGCGGCTACAAGGTCGTGCTCACCGGCGAAGGGGCGGACGAAATCCTGGCCGGGTACGACCTGTTCAAGGAGGCCAAGGTCCGGCGCTTCATCGAGAAGAACCCGCGGTCGAAATTCCGGCCGCATCTCCTGAAGCGACTGTACCCCTACCTGAAAACGTCGCCGATCAAGGCCGCCGGGTACGCCGAGAAGTTCTTCCCGCCGGGCTCGGCCGACTATCCTCCCCACTGCTACGCCCACGTCCCCCGCTGGTCGACGACCACGAAGGCGAAGCAGTTCTTCTCCCCGTCCCTGCGCGAGAGGGTGGCCGGGCACGACAGCCTCCGGGACCTGGCGGCACTCGTTCCGGGGCACGTTTCCAGCTACGATCACCTCTCCCAGGCCCAATACCTCGAGATCAAGACCCTCCTGTCCGGCTACCTTCTCTCTTCCCAGGGGGACCGCGTGGCGATGGCGCACTCCATCGAGGGCCGCTACCCCTTCCTGGACCACCGCGTCATGGAGTTCTGTTTCCGGCTTCCCCCCACACTCAGGATGCGGGGTCTGACGGAGAAATATCTGCTGAAGAAGTGCCTCGGCGACCGGCTGCCGAAATCCGTGATTCGCCGCACCAAGCAACCGTACCGGGCGCCGGACGCCAAGAGCTTCTTCGGCGGAAAGCGACACGCGTATGTCGACGAGCTGCTCTCGGAATCCGCGTTGAGCCGGACCGGGTATTTCGACCCGAAGGCCGTCGGGATGCTCGCGGCGAAGTGCGCGCGCAGCCCCGTGCTCGGCTTCAAGGACAACATGGCGATCGTGGGGGTCATCTCGACGCAGCTCCTGCACGATCGCTTCATCGACACGTACGACAGTACTCTCCGTGAACACATCACCGCTGCGAAGGGAATGCGACACTATGAACCAGCTGAAAACTGAACTGCGCCGGTACATCATCGAGAACTTCCTGTTCGGACTGGACACCGCCATCCTGACGGACGACGTCTCCTTCCTGGAGCAGGGGCTCATCGACTCGACCGGGATCCTCGAGATCGTCGCCCACCTCGAGCAGGAGTACGGGGTGTCGGTCGAGGACGAGGAGTTGATCCCGATGAACTTCGACTCGGTGAACAATCTGGCGGTGTATGTATCCCGCAAAACGGGACGCCAAGGCGACTAACATCTCATACATCCCTCGCCCCGCAAGTCGGGACGAGGGCAGGTGAGGGGGAAACCGAGACATCATGGCCAAGCTCGTCCACGAATTCCTCGAGGAGTCCAGCCGGAGGCTCCCCGGGAAGGTCTGCCTCGTGCACCGCGGGACCCGCCTCACCTATGCGGACGTCGAGGCTCGCGCGAATCGCCTGGCGCAGGCCTTCGTGGAGCGGGGGGTCGTCCGCGGCGACCGCGTCGGCATCTTCCTCAACAACTCGGTCGAGGCGGTCATCGCCATCTTCGCGGCCCTGAAGGCCGGGGCGGCCTTTGTCCCGATCAACCCGACCGTGAAGCAGAACAAGCTCGAGTACCTGATCGGCAGCTGCCGGCCGGCGGCCCTCGTGACGCACGGCAGCAAGCTATCTACGGCTCTGCCGGCCTGCCGTGGGATGGTCCCGCTGGTCATTGCGGTCGAGCCGCCGCCCGGCACGCCCGGCGTAATCCCATTCGAGGAACTGGTCAATCAAGGCTCCGTAGTCCCTCCGGAGACCGTCACCATCGATCTGGATCTCGCAGCCGTGATCTACACCTCCAGCTCCACCGGTCCCGCCAAGGGAGTCATGCTCTCGCACCTGAACATGGTCTCCGCAGCCGACTCCATCACCACCTACCTCGGGAACAGCCGAGAGCGACGTCATCCTCGACATCCTGCCCATCTCCTTCGACTACGGTCTCTACCAGGTCCTCATGGCGTTCAAGGTGGGGGCGACCGTGGTGCTCGAGAAGCCGTTCGTCTACGTCAACGAGGCTCTCGACCTGATCGAGTCGGAGAAGGTGACCGGGCTTCCCGGGCGTGCCGACCATCTTCGCGATGCTGCTGCGCATGAAGGACCTCCCCCGGCACGACTTCAGTTCCCTGCGGTACATCACCAACACCGCCGCCTCCCTTCCCGTGCCCCACATCCGCCGGCTGCGGGAACTCTTCCCCAACGTGCGGCTCTTCTCGATGTACGGCCTCACCGAGTGCAAGCGCGTCTCGTACCTCCCGCCGGAGCTGATCGACGAGAGACCGGACTCCGTCGGCAAGGCGATGCCGAACGAGGAGGTCTACATCGTCGACGAGCACGGCGACCGCGTCGGTCCCCACCGGGTCGGCGAGCTGGTGGTCCGCGGCTCGAACGTCATGATGGGCTACTGGGAGATGCCGGAGGAGACCAGCGCCTGTCTGCGTCCCGGCCGCTACCCGGGCGAGCGGGTGCTCTACACCGGCGACCTCTTCCGCACGGACGACGAGGGCTATCTCTACTTCGTCGGCCGCAAGGACGACATCATCAAGAGCCGGGGCGAGAAGGTCAGCCCGCGCGAGATCGAGAACGTGATGCACGGGCTCGCGCGGGGTGAGGGAGGTGGCCGTCGTCGGCGTCCCGGACGCCGTCCTCGGCGAGGCGGTGAAGGCCTTCGTGACCCTCGAGGACGGCTCGCCGCTCACAGTCGAGGAGATCCTGCGGTACTGCGCGGCCAACCTGGAGAACATGCTGATGCCGAAAACCATCGAGATCGTGGCTGCGTTTCCCAAGACACCGACCGGCAAGGTCGACAAGAAGGAACTCAGGACAAGATCCCCCTCGCCCCGCCAAGGGGAGAGGGCAGGGTGAGGGGCAACACCATGAAACTCTGCACGAACTGCATTCTTCCCGAAACATTCCCCGGAATCACGTTCGACGAAGCCGGTGTCTGCAACTTCTGCCGGCAGAGCGAAGGCAGCAGAAGCAAGCACGACAGTGACAAGAAGCGCTACGCCGAGAAATTCGCCGATCTGCTGAAATCCCTGCAGCGCCGGCTTTGGCCGCGGCGGCGGTCCCATGACGTCCTCATGGCGTACAGCGGCGGCAAGGACTCGACGTACACCCTGCATGCTGCTGCAGGCGGAAGTACGGGCTGCGGGTTCTGGCGCTGAGTTTCGACAACGGCTTCGTGTCGCCGCGGGCTCTCGAGAACATCCGCGCAGTCACCGACGCCCTCGGCGTCGACCACCTCTTCTTCAAACCGCGGTGGGACACTGCTGCGGCACGATCTTTCGCGCGGCCGCCACCGAGGAACTCTACTCGCGCAAGACGCTGGAGCGCGCGAGCACCATCTGCACCTCCTGCATCGGCATCGTCAAGTCCATCTGCCTGCGGATCGCCATCGAGCAGGGCATCCCGATGATCGGCTTCGGCTGGTCGCCGGGTCAGGCGCCGGTGCAGTCCTCGATCATGAGGACGAACCCGGCGCTGATCCGGGCTTCCCAGCAGGCCATCCTGGTCCCGCTGCGGCGCGTCGCCGGGGACGCGGTGAACGGCTACTTCCTGGAAGAGCGGCACTTCGCGCGCCGGAGGCGTTCCCCTACCAACGTCCACCCGCTGGCGTGGGAGCACTACGACGAGGGGGAGATCCTGGAGAAGATCGCGACGCTCGGGCTGGGTCCCCCCGACGACACGGACAGCAACTCGTCCAACTGCCTGCTCAACGCCTACGCCAACGAAATCCACCTGCGGCGCTACCGGTTCCACCCCTACGTCTGGGAGATCGCCAACATGGTCCGCGACGGTGTCCTCGGCCGCGAGGAGGGCGTGCACAAGATCTACGGACCGCAGCCCGAGGGGCTGCAGAGGCTCGCGGAGCAGCGGCTCTCCCCAGAGAGCTGATCTGACACTTTGGGCACGGCGGCGGCCCCCTCTCTACACGTGATGCGACAGCACCGCAGTGGACAGCCGGAACGGCGAGCGTTCTGGACGCAGGCGGCGCTCGTGGTGCCGGTGTTTGGCTTCGCGTTCTTTTCGGTCTTCCGCTCGCTGGTCTCCGCGTGGACCAACCGCAACGACTACTCGCATGGTTTCATCGTTCCGTTCATCTGTCTCTACTTCGTCTGGGAATTGCGCGCCGGTCTCCGGTCCGTTGCGGTCCGGCCGGCTCTGCTGACCGGTACGCTCCTGGTCGCCCTCTCGAGCGCCTTGCTGCTCGCGGGTGCGGCTGCGAGCATCGAGGCAATCCAGCAGGTTTCGGTCCTCTTCGCTATTCCCGCCGTGGTTCTGCTTCTTCTCGGATGGCGCTTCCTGGTGGCCCTCGCCCTGCCGATCGCCTATCTGGTGTTCATGATCCCGCCGCTGTTCGACGCGTTCATCGCGCCGCTGCACTGGCCCTTTCAGCTCTATTCAGCGGCGGCCGCGGCCTTCCTGCTCCAACTCCTCGGCGTCCCGGTCTACCACACCGCGCAGTACCTCGAACTGTCGAGCAAGACGCTCGAGGTGGCGCAGGCGTGCAGCGGTATCCGTTTCCTGGTGTCCATCGTGGCGCTCGGGATCCCGCTCGCTTTCCTGACGCAGCGGACCGCCTGGCGCCGCGCCGCCCTGATCGCCGCCGCCATCCTGATCGGCGTCGGGCTCAATCCAATACGCATCACACTCATCGGCCTCTGGGCGCAGGGCGGCGACGCGGTTTTACATGGGCCGTTCCACATCCTGCAGGGCATGTTCGTGTCGGTCGTCGGCTTTTGCATACTCTTTCTGCTGGCCTGGTTCTTCAGCGACGGCGGTCCGGCTAAACCGGTGCTCCAGGGCGCGGCGAAACCGCGTTCGGAGATCCCCTGGCGGCGCTTCCACGCAGCTCTTCTTGCCGCGGTCCTGTTGCTCGGTGGAACCGGTGTACGACGATGCGTTG
>CAVOVE010000009.1:0-56139 GCA_963699775.1 uncultured Candidatus Rokubacteria bacterium | reverse complement strand
GGATGCAACATATTTTATGCAAACTTGTCGTAGAGTATATGGTGCGGTGAATGCGGAGAACCGTAGCACCGGGAATTATCGTGAGCAAGCGATAGCTATTTCCACAGCTCTCGTTGAAAAGTTGTTCGCAAGGCTGTGTGGTTCTTCGGGACACCCGCCATGCACGAGGACTTAGACCACGCTGCTTAGAAAGCGGGCATCAAGCCGACGAGCACAACCGCTGCACTCTCTCGTTGATGACGCGACAGGGGACGGGGGTCTTTTCATTTCGAGTCGAATCCAAGATCGCTCAATCCATGTTTGACCCGTACGCCCCCAATGGCACCTGGGTGCGGGGGGTGACAGCACTGTGCCATAGGTGTGGCACACGGGCGGCGCTTTCTGATCACTTCGGGTCACTCCCGGTCACTCTAGTCGCTGACCCGTACAGCACGCAAGCTCTCGTGAATCAAGGGAAATGCAGTATTTTCAAGACTCTAGGGCTACCAGTACTTTTCAATGACGTTCATGGTATGCGATAATTCGGCGGGTGACAACCGTGACGACTGCTGCGAGCGAACTCGGACGGCCTGAATTCCCCGCACCGGGGCGCGGCAGCCTGATCGTGCTCTCCGGCCCGAGCGGCGTGGGCAAGGACGCCGTGCTCGCGCCGCTGTTCAGCGCGGGGACTTGTCCGCCGCGGCTGCGCCGCTGTATCACGGCGACCACGCGCGCCCCGCGCCCCGGGGAGATCGACGGCGTCGACTACTTCTTTCTCGCGCGCGAGGAATTCGAGCGACGCGTCGCCGCGGAGTTATTCCTCGAGCACGCCACCTACGCCGGCCGCTCCTACGGCACTCCGCGCTGGTGGGTCGAGGCGGAGGTCGCCGGCGGCAACGACGTGCTCCTCAAGATCGACGTCCAGGGGGCGCTCCAGGTGCGCTCCCAGGCGCCGGAAGCGGTTCTCGTCTTCATCGCCCCGCCCTCGGAGGAGGAACTCGAGCGGCGGCTGCGCGGTCGCGACCCGACGCGGACCCGGGCGACCTGGAGCGGCGGCTCGCGATCGCCCGCGAGGAACTCGCTCTGGCGAAGCGGTACGATTACCTGGTGGTCAACGACGTGATCGAAAAAGCCGTGGAGGACCTTCGCGCGATCGTCATCGCCGAGCGCTGCCGCATCCGGCGCCGATAGCATCAGGTTGATCCGGGCGGGGTTCACCCCCTCCCGCATCCAGGTGGGCCCTCTTAACGCTCGTCGCGGCGCCGGAGGAAGGCCTTCAAGACTTCAATGATCGGGAGTGGCAGGAGCCCCAGCGCGGCGACCCGCAGCCACTCTCCGCTCACGAGGGGCACGGTCGCAAAGATCTGACCGAGCAGCGGGACCTGGACGGTCGCCGCGAGCAGCAGAACCGAGAGCGCCGCCGCCCCGGGAAGCCAGGGGTTGGAGAGCAGTCCGACCGAAAACACCGAACGCAGAGGGTGCCGGCGGCCGAAGGCGTGCGCCACCAGGGCCACCGCAAGCACGGCGAAAGCGTGCGTGCGGGCGAGCGAAAGGTCTGCTGCTCCGGGTCGCCAGGCGATCAGGAAGGCGGCGAAGGCCGCCCCGCCGAGAACCGCCCCCTCGAGAGCCAGTGACGCAGTCGTTGTGCCGACAAGAAGCCTCTCGCGCGGACTGCGCGGCCCCCCCTTCATGAGTTCGGGATCGTACGGTTCGAGCCCCAGCGCAAGCGCCGGCAGCGCGGCGATCGCGAGGTTGATCCAAAGCAACTGGATCGGCACCAGCGGCGGCGGCACCCCGGCGACCGCGGCGGCGAGCAAGAGCAGCGCCGCCGCCGCGTTGCCCGCCAGCAGGTAGGTGATGAAGCGGCGGATGTTTTCGTAGATGCCCCGCCCCTCGGCCACCGCGGCCACGATCGAGGCAAAACTGTCGTCGGCGATCACGATGGCGGCGGCCTCGCGCGTGACCTCGGTCCCGGAGTGCCCCAGCGCGATGCCGATGTCCGCCTCCCGGAGCGCCGGCGCGTCGTTGATCCCGTCCCCGGTCATCGCGACGAGATGGCCGCGGCGCTTCCAGGTCCGAATGATGCGCAGCCGGTGCTCGGCGGTGACGCGCGCGTAGACGCGATACCGTTCAACGCACGCGCCGAGAGCCTCGGGGCTCATCTGGTCGAGTTCCTCGCCGCTGATCGCCTCGTCGCCGGGGCGCAGCGCGCCGATCTCGCGGGCCACGGCGAGCGCGGTCAGCTTGTGGTCGCCGGTGATGATCACCGGACTGATTCCCGCCGCCCGGCACTCGGCGATGGCGGGCAGGACCTCGGGACGCGGCGGGTCGAGCATGCCGACGAGACCGACCCAGACCATCACCCGTTCCACGGAGCGGCTGTCGGCACCGCGGGCATCCTCGCGATAGGACAGGCCGAGGACGCGCAGGGCCCGGCCGGCCATCTCCTCGCTCTGCCGGAGAATGCGCTCCCGGTCGGAGGGAGAGAGCGGCCGGACGCCGGCGGCGGTACGCTGGTGCAAACAGTGAGCGAGCACGATGTCCGGGGCGCCCTTGGTGAGGGCCAGTGGACGACCGCCGCGCCCGGAGACGACCACCGTCATGCGGCGACGCTCCGGGGTGAAGGGGAATTCGGCGATGACCCGGTGCTCGCCCTCGAGTTCGTCGCGCCAGACCCCGCCCTTGGCCGCGAGCGTCAGCAGCGCCCCCTCGGTCGGATCGCCGACGATCCGCCAGGCCGCGCCGTCGCGGCGCTCCAGACGGGTGCTCGAGCAGAGCACGCCGATGCGCAGCGCCAGGCCAAGCGTCTCCCAGAGCCCGGGGTCCGCGGCCTGTCCGTCGCGCAGGATCGAGCCCTCCGGCGCGTACCCGGTGCCGGTGACCTCGAGCGTCTCCCCTTCGAGGAGGAGTTCGCGCACCGCCATTTCGTTGCGCGTCAGCAACCCGGTCTTGTCGGTCCCGATGACCGTGATCGCTCCCAGCGTCTCCGCGGCAGGAAGGGAGCTCACGAGGACACCCCGCCGACCGAGGCGGCGCACGCCGATTGCCAGCACCGCGGTGGCAATCAGGGGCAGCCCCACCGGAACGATCGCCACGATCAGGCCGACGAGCGCGTGCAGCAGCGCCGCAACCGGCACCTCGCGGAGGCGACCCGCCGCGATGGCGGCGCCGCAGACCGCCAGACCCCCGAGAGCCAGCGTCTGGCCGAGTTCCGCAAGCCGCTTGCGCAGCGGGGTCGGTCCGGGGGCGATTTCCGCGAGCAGGTGCGCGATCCTGCCGACCTCGGTGCGCATCCCGGTCGCGGTGACAATGGCCGTCCCGCTGCCCCCGGTGATCACCGTGCCCGCGAAGAGCATGTTGGCGCGGTCGGCGAGCGCGGTGCCCTCGGGCAGGACGAGCGAGGGATCTTTACCGACCGGGAGCGACTCGCCGGTGAGCGCCGACTCGTCCGCGAAGAGCCGCTGCGCGGAGAACAACCGCATGTCGGCCGCGACCCGGTCTCCGGCGGCGAGTTCCGCCAGGTCTCCCGTAACCAACTCGCCCGACGGGACCAGGAACGACTTGCCGCCGCGCACGACGCGGGCCGAGGGTGCGCCCAGCCGGGAGAGCGCCGACAGAGCGCGGTCGGGTCGGTATTCCTGGAGGACGCCGAGGAATCCGTTGAGCAGCGCCAGAAAACCCAGCGCCAGGCAATCCACCCAATTCGTCAGGTACGCCGCGAGCGTCGCCGCCAGCACCAAGGCCAGCAGCAGCGCGTCGGTGAACTGGTGCACCAGCAACGGACCGGCCGACACGGGGCGCGGCACACGGATGACGTTGCGCCCGTGCTCCCGCAACCGCCGGCTCGACTCGGCGGGCGCGAGGCCGCGCACGGGGTCCGTTCCGAGCTGATGGAGGATGACCTCCCGATCTTCAGCGTGCCAGCGATTGAGCATCGTTGTCTGTGTGTTTCCGGTCTGGGACTATAGCACACGCGTGCGAACTCGCGATCCTGTCCAGCGCCACGGCTGAAGCCGGCCACAAAACGGTGCTTGGCCCCCTTTGCCAAAGGGTGCACCAGGGGGTTTGACGCCGCGCTCTGGTATAATCCCGCCACCATGGAACGCGACGATTTGAAAAAAATGCTCCAGCAGGTGCGCCGGGGTTCGCTCGGGGTCGCCGGCGCGCTGGAACGTCTCAAAAACTGGCCGACGGAGCACCTCCCCTTTGCCGCGATCGACCACCACCGCGGGTTGCGCCAGGGCCAGGCGGAAGTCATTTTCTGCCAGGGCAAGACGCCGGCGCAGGTCGTGACGATCGTCGAACGGCTCCTCGACGCCGGCGCCAACGTCCTGGCGACCCGGGCGACACCCGAGATCTTCGCAGCCGTGCGGGCCGCCGTCCCCCCGGCGCGCTACAACGAGGCCGGCCGCGTGATCACGGTGACCCGCCGCCCGCCGAAGACCACGCGCGGTTCGGTCATGGTCATGACGGCCGGCACCTCCGACATCCCGGTGGCCGAAGAGGCGGTGGAGACACTGCGCGCCCTGGGCAGCCGCGCGACGACGGCGTACGACGCGGGGGTCGCCGGGCTGCACCGCGTCCTGAGCCATCGCACCCGGATGGACAGCGCGCGCGTCATCATTGTCGTCGCCGGGATGGAAGGCGCCCTGGCGAGCGTGATCGGCGGTCTCGTGGAGCGCCCCCTCATCGCGGTGCCGACCAGCATCGGCTACGGCGCCGGCGCCGGCGGCATCGCCCCGCTGCTGACCATGCTCAACTCGTGCGCCGCGGGGATCGGCGTCGTGAATATCGACAACGGTTTCGGCGCCGCCGTTCTGGCGCACCGCATCAACCTGCTCGGGGAGCGCAAACGTGGCTGACCTGACCCGGATCGCGCTCGTCAACGCGTTTTCCGGCGCCAGCGGGGACATGTTCCTCGGGGCGATCGTGGATCTGGGGGTCGACCCGGCCGATCTCGAGAAGACCCTGAAGCGCCTCCCGCTCCCCGGCCTGCGGCTGGAGGTGCGCGAAGTCGACCCGACAGGGGCTGCGCGCGCACAAGGTATCCGCCGTCTTCGAGGGCAAGGAGCCGTCGTTTCGCACGCTCGGCCAGGTCAAGGAGGCGCTGCGCGGATCGAACCTCGACCCCGCGCTTCTGCGCGGAGCCGAACACGCCTTCGAGCGACTCGCCGCCGCCGAGGCCGCCGTGCACGGGAGCACCCCGGGGACCGTGCACTTCCACGAACTCGGTTCGGCCGACACGCTCGTCGACGTCGTGGGCACGCTCTACGGGTGGCGCGCGCTGGGGATCGGCCGGGCCTTCGCCGGGCCGGTGAACGTCGGCGGCGGGACGCGTGAACACCGAGCACGGGCTCTTCCCCGTCCCGGCGCCGGCGACCGCCCGGCTGCTCGAGGGCCGCTCGATCTGCTCCGAAGGCGCCGACGGCGAAAAAACCACGCCCACCGGCGCTCTGCTCCTCACCGAACTCACCGAGGCGCTCGCGGTGACGCCACCGTTCACCGTCGAGCGGACCGGCTACGGCGCCGGCGATCGCGACTTCCCCGGTCGACCCAACTGCCTGCAGATCCTGCTCGGGGCCGCCGAGGCGGAGACGCACACCGAACAGGTCCTCGAGATCGAGACCAACCTGGACGACCTCTCGCCCCAGGTGATCGGCTACACCATCGAGCGGCTCCTGCGCCGAGGGTGCGCGCGAGGCCTTCGTCACGCCGGTCTTGATGAAAAAGGGCCGGCCCGGCCATCTGCTCACGGCGATCGTCCCCGAGGGGCGCGAGGCCGTTCTCGGGGCCCTGCTGATGCGCGAAACCGGCACGCTCGGCTATCGCGTGCGCCGCACCGGCCGGGTCGTCCTCAAGCGCGCAGAGGTCGAGGTCCGCGTCGAGGGCGGGACCGTGCGCGTCAAGACCGCCGCTCTCGGCGGCGAGCAGATCCGCTACGCCCCGGAGTACGAGGACTGCCGCCGCATCGCCGAGAAGACCGGTCGCCCGCTGCGCGAGGTCATCGAGAGCGCGGCGCGGACGCGCGGGTGAGTTGAACGTGGCGCGACCCGGGCGCTTTCTCTTCCGGCTCCTGCTCGCCGGCGCCCTGAGCGGCGGCGCCTACTTCGCGTGGGTCTCCTCGATCGGCAGCCCCTCCCCGGTCGATGTGCTGCCGGCCGGCGCCGTCGGCGTCGTGGATGTTCGCAGCGCCGAAAAGCTGGCCGGCCAACTCTCGGGGACCCGGTTTGCCGCGGCCTTTGCGTCGAGTGCCGCCCGGGAAATGACTCGAGCGCACCGCTGCGGTGAAGGCCTTCGACTCAATGCTCGCCGAGGTCGAGCGCATCAGCGGCGTGGCGCCCGGCCGCGGCAGCGCGTTCGATCTCCTCGGCACTGAAGCCGCCGTGGGCTGGTATGTTCCGGCCGGCGACGCAAGCGTGGTGTCCTGGGTCGCGGGGGGGCGCCTGAGCGTGCGCGCCTGGGTGGTGGCGAGCGCGATGAGGATCGGACGGCGGCTCGGTCTGGGCGCGATGCAGGTCACGCGCGAGGAGGTGGCCGGTCGCGCACTGTATTCCCTTCACGGCGGGGCCGAGAAGTCGCTGCACGTCTTTCTCGCCGGGAGGGTCCTCGTCGGCGGTCCCGATCGCTCTCTGGTGGTGAAAGCGGCGCGCGCCGCCGGAGATCCCGGCGCCCGCGTGACCCGCGAACCGGGCTGGCAGGCGATCCGCGGGGCCCTGCCGTCCGACGGCGAACTGTTCGCGTGGGCGCGGGACCTGAGCACGATCCCGGGCGCTCTGTCCGCCGAGCGCACCGGCCGCGGGAGCGTCGGGGCCCGGCTGCGTACCGGGAGGACGATTGAAATCGAAGTTGCGGCGGAACCATCTTCGCCGACGACCGCGACACCAGCGGCCGGCAACCCTTTGGAGCACTTGCCGGCAATCGCCCTGCTGCGCCAGGATCCCCTCTTCTTGCTGACGAGCAACGGGCCGGTTCCGACCGATCTGACCGATCTGCTGCAGACCCGCCTGCGGGCCGTGGCGCGGCGCAGCCCCGGGCCCTCGGCGCCGGCGAGCGCCATCCGGCTGGGGAGCGGCTATGCGGTTGTCGTCACGGACAGCGCCGCTGGACACGGTTTCTTTCCCGTCCCGCGGGGTCTCGTGGTGATCGGCACGTCGAGCGCGTCCGAAGCCGCCCACGCACTCCCGCGGCTCTTCCCGCCGGGCGCCCGGACCGGGACCGGCGGCGGGACGCGGGCACTGGCGACTCGCGAGTCGTTCCCCCTTGCCGGCGGATTCGAGTTCTGGGGCGCCGCGATCGGCCGGCAGTTGGTCTTCGCGACGGACACCGCACTCATCGACGCGGCGGTCGCCGTCCCGGACAACGGCGCCACCCGCAACCTGAGCGACTCGAACATGGTCGGTCAGCACCGTCGCCTCGATCTCGATGGGCAAGGCCCTGCCGCTGCTGCAGCGCTGGAGCGCACCGCTCTCCGGCCTTGTTGCGGCGAACTGGCCGGAGGCGCCGGACATCGCGCGCGATCTCGGCTTGCTGGCCGCAGTTGACACCGTGCGCGTGGCCGCCGGGGCCGACGACCGTTTCGGCCGGGCCGCGATCACGATGACCGTACACGACCTGCGTTAGCGGGTGGAGGTGAACTCCTTCCCGCCACAGCGGTGGTCGTTCTTGTCCCGCTCGCCAGAGTAGGTCTATACTGATGCCGTGAGCGCGAGCAGGGTTGTGGGAGTCAAATTCGTTTCACCCCGCATCTGCGGCTTTCTTCCCCGGCTTGCTGCTGAGCCTCGGCGGCGCGGTGCTCGCCGCCGACGACTACACGCCGCTGCCCGTCCAGAAACAGGTGGATACCGCCTTGCACTCCGTCCTGCTCGTCGCGGGAGTGCTGGTGGTGCTGATCCTGGTCGCGATCGCCATCATCGTCTACCGAAAGGTTTTTGCCTCCATCGGTCGCCGAGATGCCGGGGCCGCCGGCCGACCCGCTCGCCGAGGCCGCCGTGGAGGAGAAACGCGGTAATTTCGGCGCCGCGGCGAGTCGCTACGAAGCCGGCGGCGAGAATCTCAAGGCCGCCGAGTGCTGGGAGAAAATCAAGGACTTCGCGCGCGCCGCCGAGTGCTGGGAAGCCGGTGGCGACCTTGATCGTGCCGCGGAGTTGCACGTGCGTTCGGGAAGCGCTCTGCGCGCGGCCGGCATCTACATGAAGACGAAGAACTACATCGAGGCGGCAAAAATCTTCCGAAACAAGGGCGATCACCTGCGCGCCGCCCAGGCGCTGGAACTGTTCGGCAACAAACTCGCGGCGGCCCGGGAGTACACCGCCGCGGGCAATCACGCGCACGCCGCGCGCCTGCTCGAACAGGAACGAATGTACGCCGAGGCTGCCGAGGCCTACTCGCCGCTCCTCGAGGGGGACGCGATAACCGCCGCCAACGCGGACCGCTTCAGCACCCATGCCGCCCTGCTCGCTCTTGCGGGCGAGAAGGAGCGGGCCGTCCTGACGTACCGTCGCGTTCTCGAGGTTCTGCCCGGGCACCCGCGGTCGATCGCGGGCCTTCACAAACTCCTGCCCCGCAACCCCGGGGACGGGGCAGCCGCTGCGGCTGCGGCGCCGCGGGTCCGCGTCAACGCCGGTTCGAGCCGCACCCCGGGTGGCGGAGCCCGAGCGGCGGAAGCCCGAGCCGCCTGCGCCTGCCTCCCTGGACGATCTTCTTCGCGAAGTCGAAATCGATGCCACCATCGACCAGGGCGATCCGCTCAAGCGCGTCTTCACGCTGCGCAGCATGATCCACGCCGGGCGCATGGAGCCGCGGTACAGCATGCGACTGTGGGTGCAGGTGATGCGCGCCCTCGCCGAGCGCCACGGCGCCAACGCGGTTCTCGGCTGCCTGACCCCGGACTCGATCGTCATCGACATGGAGAACAACGTCCGGGTCGACGCTCCGACCGAGCCCCGACTCCGCGTATCTGTCTCCGGAGGTCCAGGCAGGACTCCCGCCGGACCGCCAGGCCGACATCTACTCGATGGGGGTCATCCTCTACGAACTGGTCAGCGGCTCGCTCGAACACTTCGGCACGAAGCAGGCCGGCGAGTTGTTTTCAGACGTGCCGCCCTGGCTCGACGAGCTGATCGAGTCACTGCACCGAGAAGAACCTCACCAAGCGCTACCGGACGACCGAGGAGGTTTCCGCCGCGCTCCTGAAGCTGAAGGCCGCCGCGTAGGGACGGATTCATTCCCGCCCGCCCGTGACGGGAGGGGGTAACCCCTCCCCTACTCCGAGAGGCGGGGGTCGAGGGCGTCGCGGAGGCCCTCGCCGAGCATGTTGTAGCCGAGCATCGTCATCGTGATCGCGATCCCCGGGAAGAACGAGAGCCACCAGGCGACGCTGATGTTGTCCTTGCCCGCCGTGAGGATGTTCCCCCACGAGGGCGTCGGCGGCTGCACCCCGAGGCCGAGAAACGAGAGGCCGCTCTCGGTGAGGATCGCGCCGGCGACGCCGAGCACCGCGGCGACGAGCACCGGCGCCATCGCGTTCGGCAGGATGTGCCGGAAGATCAGCCGCGCGTCCCCGGCGCCGAGCGCCCGCGCCGCGACGACGAAGTCGCGCTCGCGCAGGCTCAGGAATTCGGCGCGCACCAGCCGGCAGACGCCCATCCACCCGGTGACGCCGATCACGAACATCACGTTCCAGATGCTCGGCCCGATGAACGCGATCACCGTGAGGATCAGGAACGTGCTCGGGAAGCAGAGCATGATGTCGACGAACCGCATCACCAGCGCATCGACGACCCCGCCGAAGAACCCCGCGCACGCCCCGAGCGACGTGCCGATGAACACCGCGATCCCGACCGAGACGAAGCCGACCGCCAGCGAGATCCGCGCCCCGTAGATCATCCGCGAGAGCACGTCGCGGCCGAGGTCGTCCGTCCCGAGCAGGTGCTGCGCGCTCGGCCCGGCGAGGATGATGCGCGCGTCGATCGTCGTCGGGTCGTGCGGCGCGATCCAGGGCGCGGCGATCGCCGCGGCGGCCAGCCCGGCGACGAGCACGAGGCCGGCCATCGCCAGTTTGTTCGCGCGCAGCCGCTCGGCGAACAGCCGCGCGAAACGCCGCGGCGCCGCGCCCGGATGTGGCTCTGTCACCGCTGTCATCAGCCCCTGGCCGCGAAGGAGATCCGCGGGTCGGCGAGCACGTAGCCGACGTCCGCGACCAGATTGCCGATCAGGGTCAGCACGCCGGAGATCACGAGATTGCCGAGGATCATCGGGTAGTCGCGCGCCATGACCGCCTGCCACATCAGCTGCCCGATCCCCGGGATGGCGAAGATCGTCTCGAAGATCACCGAGCCGGCGATGAGGCCGGGGATCGAGAGGCCGAGGATCGTGATGATCGGCAGCACGGCGTTGCGCAGCGCGTGGCGCCAGATCACCTGGCCCTCGGGGACGCCCTTGGCCCGGGCCGTCCGCACGTAGTCCTGGCGGATGACCTCGAGCATCCCGGAGCGCATGAAGCGGGAGATGCCCGCGAGCCCGCCGATGCTGCCGACGACGACCGGCAGCACGAGGTGGCGCGCCAGGTCCCCGATCTGGCCCCAGAAGCCGAGTTGGTCGTAGTCCATGGAGTGCAGCCCGGAGATCGGCAGCCAGCCGAGTTTGACGCCGAACAGCATCATCCCCAGCAGGGCCAGCCAGAAGGTCGGCACCGAGAAGAAGAAGAAGACGCCGACGGTCGAGATCTTGTCGAAGAGCGAGCCGCGGCGCACGGCGGCGAGGATGCCGATCGGCAGCGCGATCGAGAAGATGAAGATTTCGGACAGGACGTTGAGCCCGATGGTCACCGGCATGCGCTCCAGGGTCTTCTCGAGCACCGGCCGCCGGTCGGCGGTGAAGGAGGTGCCGAAATCCAGGCGGGAGAGCCGCCCGAGCCACCGCCAGTACTGGACGTGCAGCGGCTGGTCGAGACCGTAGAGGGCGCGCAGACGCTCCTTCGCCTCGAGCGAGGCCTTGGGGTTGAGATCGGTCATCGATGTCGGTCGGCTCGCCCGGGGCGAGGTGCACGACGAGGAACGAGATGACCGTGATCCCGAACAGCAGCGGGATCATCAGGAGCATCCGGCGAACGATGTAAACGGCCATGCGCGCCGATTGTAGTGAAAAAGCCGCCCGGCCGCCAGCCCGCGACGTGCAAGCCGGGCGGGGGGAGGGATTCACCCCAGTCCCCACGGAAAACGGCGGGTGGCGGGGAGGGGTTCACCCCCCCTCCCGCTGCAGATGGCGGTTCTCACCCTCCACAACAAAGAAACCCGGAGGGCCGCACCATGAGCGGCTCCCCGGGTCCGTCGCGCCGACGGGGCGCGAATTATTACAATTCAGACGCGTCGAGATCGGTCCCCTTGCAGTCCTGGGTCGTGAGCTCCCAGTCCCGGTCCTTCTCCAGCGTGCCGAGCGCGACCGCATCGACGAGCTTCTGGACGTCCGCACCCTGGATCTTCACCGCGCCGGCCTTCCAGAGCTCGGTGATCTCCTTCTTCACGGCATCGCTGAGCTTGCGCAGATCCTTGCCGAAGGCCTTCTCGATCTCGCGGTCGCTCAGTTCGTTTCCGCCCTTGCCGGCGACGCCGAAGAAGACGGTGCCCGGCCCGACGAGAATCGCGATGTTGTCGTCGCTCTTGCCCAGGGTGAGCACCGACCAGGTCGTCGCCGTCCTCGTCCGCGATCGTCGCCTTCCGGCGATCCTTGCCCCACTCGATGGCCTTCTCCTTGACGACCTCGGCCTTGATCAGCGTGCCGCCCATGGCGCAGAATTCGTCCGCGCACACCGCCGGAGCCGCCGTAAACGCCACAAGTCCCGCCCCGACCAGAACCACCGCCAGCGTCTTGACTGTCTGCTTCATCTCTCTGAGCCCTCCTGTTGTCACCGTGAGTTGCCTGTTCAATGGTGCAGGCCGAAAGCCAACGACCCGGCCCAAGTTTCTCAGCTCCCCATCGTTCACTACTACCCGTCTCAACTCCGCCCGGTTACCTGCGAGCCGGGGCGGGCGTCACCGGGTGTACTTCTGCTCGGCCTTCGGCACCCACCACTTGATGAAATTATACGATATCCCGGCCGGGGCCGGCACGATGCCCCGGATGCGGGCCGAGACGATCGGCAGCGCGTCGGGGACGTAGAGAAAGACGTAGGGCTGCTCCTCGGCGAGGATCTCCTGGAACCGTGCGTAGGCCGGGCGGCGCTCCTCCTGGTCGAAGGTCCGCCGCCCCTTCTCGAGGAGCGCGTCGACTTCGGCGTTCTTGAACGACACGTGGTTGAGTTCGGCCGGCCCGGTCTTGGAGGAGTGCCAGACGTCGAAGGAATCCGGGTCGCGCGGGATGGTCCAGCCGAGGATCACGGCGTCGAATTTCTTCGGGTTCACGAACTCCTTCAGAAAGGCGGCCCACTCGACGATGCGGATCGACACGTCGATCCCCACCGCCTTGAGGTTCTTCTGGATGACCTCGGCGGCCTTGGAGCGGGTCTTGTTCCCCTGGTTCGTCATCAGCGTGAACGCGAACCGCTGGTCGCCCTTCATGAGGACGCCGTCCGGCCCTTTCGTGCTCCAGCCGGCCTCGGCCAGCAGGGCCAGCGCCCGCGCCTGGTCGAAGGGGTAGCGCTTCACGTTCGCATTGTGCGCCCAGGTCCCCGGCTTGTAGGGCCCGGTGGCCTCCTGCCCGAGCCCGAGCAGCACGATGTCGATGATCTCCTGCTTGTTGATCGCGTGCGAGATCGCCTGGCGCACCCGCTTGTCCTGGAACAGCGGCAGCTTCTGGTTGAAGCCGAGGTAGCTGTAGGCGTCCGCGAGATAGCGGTACTTGCGATAGTTTTTCTTGAAGAAATCGGTGTCCGTCTGACGCGTGTACTGCACCGAATCGAGCCCCATCTCGTCGAGATTCCCGGCCGACAGTTCGAGGAACATCGTCGCGCTGTCGGGGATGACCCGATAGAGGTACCGGTCGATGTTCGGCCGTCCCTCCCAGTAACCGTCATTGGCCTCGAGGACGATCTTCTCGCCGGCTTTCCACTCCTTGAAGCGGTACGGGCCGGTGCCGACGGGGGCCCGGGCGAGCTTCGAGGCGGTGATGTCCTGGCCCTCGAGCAGGTGTTTGGGCATCACCGAGAACCCCCAGGAGATCAGGGCCGGCGCGAACGGCTGGTCGTAGGTCACCCGGAACGTCAGCGGGTCGAGAACCTCGAAGCGCTTGACCTGGCGGAAGTCCTCGCCGTAGGCGGTCGGCGTCTTCGGGTCGGTCATGACGCGCCAGGTGAACTCGACGTCGGCGGCCGTGAAATCGGCGCCGTCGTGCCACTTCACGCCGGGGCGCAGGTGAAAGACGATCTGCAGGCCGTCGGGGGAGATATCCCAGCTTGAGGCCAGCTCGCCCTCGATCTTCAGATCCTTGTCGTAGCGGACCAGGCCGTTGTAGACGAGTCCGATGATGTCGAAGGAGGACGCGTCCGAGGCCAGCGCCGGCAGCAGGTTCGAGGCGTCGCCGATGCTGCCGGCGACCAGCATGTCGCCGCGCTCCGGGCCCGGTTCGGCTCCGGGAGACGACGAGGCGACGGGCCGCGCCGGCTCCTCGCGATTGCACCCCGCGATTGTCGAAAATATGGCCAGACCGGCACAGACGAACAACGCCGGGGCCGCGCACCTGAAGCGGGAGACCCGGCTCACCGCCGGCCTACTTCGCTGCCGGGGCTTCCGGTGTGGCGGGGATCGCCAACGGAGCCGCGCTCGGCGCGACGGGTGCCGCGGCGCCGAGGCGCCGTGTCGCGGATGACCGAGCCGCTGCGATTCTTCGTCATGATCGCCAGCGAGAGCGAGGTCAGCATGAACATCACCGCCGCCCCCGTCGTGATCTTGGAGAGGAAGGTCGCCGCGCCGCGGCTGCCGAAGATCGTCTGGTTGGAGCCGCCGCCGAAGCCGGCGCCCATCTCCGCGCCCTTGCCGGTCTGCAGCAGCACGATGAGGATGAGCGCCAGGCTCACGATCACGTGGATGATGATCATCAGGGTATACATGGTTGTCCCGTCCGTTCCCTTTCCGTTGCCTGCCCCGGGTTTCTTAGGCCCGGAAGTTCACGATGCGCAGGAATGACGCGGCCTGCAGGGCCGCCCCCCCCACGAGCACGCCGTCGAGCTCGGGCTCGCGCATGAGCTCGTCGACGTTGTCGGGTTTCACGCTGCCCCCGTAGAGGATGCGGACCCGGTCAGCTACAGTAGCGCCGTTGAGCTCCGAAAGCAAGCCGCGGACGAACCCGTGGACCTCGTTCGCCTGCGCCGGGGAGGCCGTGCGCCCGGTCCCGATGGCCCAGACCGGCTCGTAGGCGACGGCCAGCGCGGCGACCTGGTCGGGAGTGAGGCCCGCGAGCGCGCCGCGCACCTGGCGGCCGATGACCTGCTGCACCTCGCCGGATTCGCGCTCCGCGAGGGTCTCGCCGACGCAGACGATCGGCAGCAGCCCGTTGCGCAAGGCGGCGAGCGTCTTGCGGTTGACCTGTTCGTCCGTCTCGCCGAAGAGCTGGCGGCGCTCGCTGTGGCCGATGATGACCGCCGAGCAGCCGGCATCCTTCAGCAGGCTGCCGGAGACCTCGCCGGTGAACGCCCCCTTCTCCTCCCAGTGGGAATCCTGCGCCGCCACCCGGATCGGGCTGCCCGCGAGGGCGGCCGCCACCGGGGCCAGCGCGGTGAAGACCGGGGCGACGATCGCCTCGCGGCCGGCGAGGCCCGCGCAGCCGGCGCGCAGCTCGAGGGCCAGCGCGGTCGCCTCGGCGATCGTCAGGTGCATCTTCCAGTTTCCGGCGAGAATCGGGACCCGCGATTGATTCATGGCTTCTCCGTCAGAGCTTCGATGCCGGGGAGCGGTATGCCTTCCATCAACTGGAGGAAGGCACCGCCGCCGGTCGAGGTGTAGGACATGTTGGAGGCCTCCCCGGCGCGGTGCACGGCGACGTCGGTGTCGCCGCCGCCGATGATCGTCAGCGCGTAGGAATCCGCGAGCGTGTGGGCGAGGGAGAAGGTGCCGCGCGAGAAGGGCTCCATCTCGAAGAGCCCCATCGGGCCGTTCCAGAGGATGGTGCGCGTGTCCTGCAGGGCCTCGGCGAACAGACGCATCGTCGCCGGGCCGATGTCGAGCCCCGCCCAGAGCGGCGGGATCTCCTGGACGGGGAGGATCCTGATCTGCGCGTCCGGCGCGATCTTGTCGGCCACGACGCAGTCGACGGGGAGGTAGAACTTCACCTTCTTAGCCCGGGCGTGCTCCATGATCCCGCGCGCCGTTTCGACCATGTTCTCTTCGACGATCGAGCGCCCGATCTCGTAGCCCATCGCCTTGAGGAAGGTGAACATCATCCCGCCGCCGATGATCACCTTGTCCATGCGCTCGAGCAGGTTGTTGATCGCGCCGATCTTGTCGGAGACCTTGGCGCCGCCCATGATCGTCGCGACCGGGCGCGTCGGGTTCACCATGACCCGTTCGAAATACTCGATCTCCTTCTTCATGCAGAAACCGGCCACCGAGACCGGCACGTACGCCGCGACGCCGGCGGTGGAGGCGTGGGCGCGGTGGGCCGTGCCGAAGGCGTCGTTGACGAAGACGTCGCAACCCTCGACCAGCGCCTTGGCGAACGCCGGGTCGTTGGCGGTCTCGGCCTTGTGGAAGCGCAGGTTCTCCAGCAGCAGGATCTGGCCCGGACCGAGCTTTTCGGCCAGCTCGCGCACCTGCGGCCCGACGCAGTCCGGGGCGAAGACGATCTCGCCCTGCTTGCCGAGCAGACGCTCGAGGCGCTTGTGCACCGGTTTGAGGCTGTCCTTGTGGTTGACGACCCCCTTGGGGCGCCCGACGTGGGAGGCGATGATGATCCGCGCCCCCTCGTCGATCAGGTGGTTGATCGTCGGCAGCGCGGCGCGGATGCGGGTGTCCGAGACGATCGTGCCGTCATCGTCCAGCGGGACATTGAAGTCCACGCGGACGAAGACCGTCTTGTCCTTGAACGCGATGTCCTCGATCGTCAATTTGTGCATCTGTCGTACCGCCCTCGATTATTTCCAGCTCCCAGGGGCGGGATTCATTCCCGCCCAAACTATAGTGATCAACCACTCCGGGCGGGAATAAATCCCGCCCCTACACCCGTACCGATCCGGCCTGGAGGGGAGGGTTTAACACCCTCCCGCCGCACATCATCATCGTGCCCGGCTATCCCTTGGCAACCATGAAGCTGATCAAGTCGCGGAGCCGGCAGCTGTAGCCCATCTCGTTGTCGTACCAGGCGATGACCTTCGCGAGCGTGCCGTCGATGACCTTCGTGCAGCCGGCGTCGACGGTCGAGGAGGCGGGCGAGCCGTTGAAGTCGATCGAGACCAGCGGCTCCTCGGTGTAGTCCAGGATGCCCTTCATCTTCCCCGCGGCGGCGGCCTTGAGCGCGGCGTTGATCGCCTTCTCGTCGGTGGCGGTGTTCAGCTCGGCGACGAAGTCCACGACCGAGACGTTCGGCGTCGGCACGCGCATCGAGAAGCCGTCGATCTTGCCCTTGAGCTCCGGCAGCACGAGGCCGATCGCCTTGGCGGCGCCGGTGGAGGTCGGGATCATCGAGAGCGCGGCGGCGCGGGCGCGGCGCAGGTCCTTGTGCGGGAAGTCCAGGATCTTCTGGTCGTTGGTGTAGGAGTGGATCGTCGTCATCAGGCCGCGCTTCACGCCGAAGCTGTCGTGCAGCACCTTGACCACCGGGGCCAGGCAGTTGGTGGTGCAGGAGGCGTTGGAGACGATGTGGTGCTCGGCCGGCTTGTAGGTGCCCTCGTTGACGCCCAGGACGAGCATGATGTCCGGGTCCTTGGACGGGGCGGAGATGACGACCTTCTTCGCGCCGGCCGCGAGGTGCTTGCCGGCGCCGGCGCGGTCGGTGAAGTGGCCGGTGGACTCGACCGCGTACTCGACGCCCAGGGCCTTCCAGGGCAGCTCGGCGGGGTCCTTGGCAGGCGAGGACCTTGATCGTCCTGCCGTCGATGACCAGCGAGTCCTTGCCCGCCTCGACGGTGCCCTGGTAGCGGCCGTGCACGGAGTCGTACTTGAGCAGGTGCGCAAGCGTCGCGGTGTCGGTGAGGTCGTTGATCGCGACCACCTCGAACTCCGGGTGGCCGGCGAGCGCGCGGAAGAACACCCGGCCGATACGACCGAAACCGTTGATACCGATGCGAATAGCCATGTGCGTATCCCCTCCCGTGCGTCGAGTTTTAGATGAACTGAACGATTGAATTTAGCAGGTTTTTCAGGAATCTGTCAAACGGGACGTTGCCCCCGGCGCAGCGGCAGCAGCACCCTCGCCGCGACGGCGACCCCCGCCCACGTCGCGCCCGCGGCCTTGAGCGCGGCGCAGCAGCCCTCGGCCGTGACGCCCGTCGTCAGGACGTCGTCGACCAGGAGGATCCTTCGTCCCGCAACCTGCTCCGGACGACGCACGCTGAAGGCGCCTCGCAGTTCGCGGGAGCGCTCCTCGGGGTGGAGCCCGGCCAGCGTCCGCGTGTTGCTTGCGCGGCGGAGTGCCGCGACGGCGACGGGCAGCCCGAGCTGCCGGGCACTGTCTCGGGCGAGAAGCGCGGCCTGGTTGAAACCACGGCCGGCGAGACGCCAGCGGTGCAGCGGGACGGGGACGAGCAGATCCACCCCGCCGGCCAACGCCGCGTCGACACGCTCCGCGAGCAGATGTGCGAGAACGCGTCCGGCGGCGAAATCCGCACGGTACTTGAAACGATGCACCAGTTCCTTTGCGGTGCCGGCGTACGGTGCGGCGAAGACCACGGCGTCCATGGCGAACCGGTCCCGGCAGGAAGGGCAAAACGACGCAACGTTCACGGCAGCGGCGATCCCGCACCCGGGACAGAGCGGTGCTCCCGGCGACGGCAGGTCGCGGCGGCAGGTCGGGCACAACGCCCCAGCCGCATCCGGGTCGAGGGCGGCCCCGCACCCGGGGCAGTGCGGCGGAAAGAGCAGATCGCGGGTGTCGGCGGCGAACCGCGCGGCGCCGGTCGCGACGCGGCGAACCAGCCCCACGGACGACACCATCATTCGGCTACTTTACGGCCGGGGGCTCGATTTTCGCCTTGTTTTTCTCGAGCCGTGCCCTGGTCATGAGATCCACAACAGCGATCTCGGCCCCTTCGCCGAGTGTCGCGGGCACGTCCCCTTCGAAGAAAAGGTCGGCGCCGGCGGCAGCCGCGGTGCGGATCGTTTCGCCGTCGAAGAGGTGCATCCCGACCACCGCCGGCTGCCAGACACCGTCCCGACCAACCTGTACCGTGCCCGTGACCGCAACCACTGTCCCGATCGGCATCGGACCTTCAGCAAGAACCGTGGAGAGCCCGGTCGCCAGCAGCGGCAGGACCACAATCGCGACGATCATCACCCTACGCACCATGGCCTTCCCCTTTCGCCGCTCTTCGTGGCGGCAGCCCGTCAATCCAGATGAAACTTCTCCAGCCGGTACAGGAACGTCTTGTAGCTCATCCCCAGCAGCTTCGCGGCCTTCGTCGCGACGCCGCCGGCCTTCTCCAGCGCCTTGCGCAGCAGTTCCTTCTCGAGGGCCTCGAAGTCCAGGCCCTCGTCGGGGATCTCGAGGCTCGCCGGCGCCGCCTGCCCGTGCGCGAGTCGCAACTCGCCGCGGATGTCCTCCTCGCCGATGACCCCGCCCTCGTTGAGCAGCACCGCGCGCTCCAGCACCGAGGAGAGCTGGCGGATGTTTCCCGGCCAGGCGTACTCGGTGAAAGCCCCGAGAACCGCCGGGGAGACGCCCTTGACGCGCCTGCCGTACTCGCGGTTGTACTTCTGCACGAAGTAGTCGATCAGCTCGGCAAGGTCCTCCCGGCGCTCGCGCAGCGGCGGCAGCTCGACGGTGACCACCGCCAGGCGATAGTAGAGGTCCTCGCGAAACCGCCCCTCGGCCATCTCCTTCGCGAGGTCCTTGTTCGTCGCGGCCACGACGCGCACGTCGACCTTGATGCTCTCCTTGCCGCCGACCCGCCGGACCTCCTTGTCCTGCAGCGCGCGCAGCAGCTTGGCCTGCATCAGCAGCGGCAGGTCGCCGATCTCGTCGAGAAAGAGCGTGCCCCCCTGGGTCAGCTCGAACAGTCCTTCCTTGCGCGCCTCGGCGCCGGTGAACGCCCCCCGCTCGTGGCCGAAGAGCTCGCTCTCGAAGAGCTGCTCCGGGATCGCCGAGCAGTTCAGCGGCGTGAACGGCTTCTTGCGGCGCGGGCTGTTGAAGTGGATCGCGCGCGCGACGAGCTCCTTGCCGGTGCCGCTCTCGCCGCGCACGAGCACCGTGGCCGGCGAGGGCGCGATCTTGCGCAGGACCTCCACGGCCTGCGCCATCTTGGCGGAGCGCCCGACGATCCCCTCCATGCGGACGCGCCCGAAGAGCTGGTCCTGCAGGCGCAGGTTCTCCTTGAGCAGCGAGGCGCGCTCGGCGGCGCGGCGCACGGTGAGCAGCAGGGTGTCCCGGTCCAGGGGCTTGGCGAGGTAGTCGAAGGCGCCCTTCCTGACGGCGTCGACCGCGGAGGCGATCGTCCCGTGGGCGGTCATGATGATCATCGACGGCTCGAAGGGCTCGCGCGGGACGGCCGCGATCAGCTCGATGCCGTCCATCCCGTCCATGCGCAGGTCGGTCAGGATCACGTCGGGACGCAGGCGCTCGACGAGGACCAGCGCCTCCTTCCCCGAGGAGGCGGTGTGGGTCTCGTAGCCGCCCTTTTCGAGGATGGTCTTGAGAATCCCCGACTGCAGGGGTTCGTCGTCGACCACGAGCACGACCGTCATGTCGCTACCCCCTGTGTCCTTCCCAGCGGCAGGAAGAGCGTCACCGCGCTCCCCTGCCCCTCTTCGCTCGCGATGCTCACGCGTCCGCCGTGCTCCTCGATGACGCGCTTGATCAGCGCCAGGCCGAGGCCGAGCCCCTCGGTCTTGGTGGTGAAAAAAGGATCGAAGACCTTGGCGAGCCTCTCCTTCGGTATTCCGGTGCCGGTGTCGGCCACCGTGAGGGCCAGCTGCCCGGAGTGCTCCCGGGCACGCAGCGTGAGCGTACCACCGCCGGGCATCGCCTGGAAAGCGTTGAGGACGAGGTTGTAGATGCAGGTGCGGAAAAAATCCGGGTCGAGTTCGAGCTCGGGGAGCGTGTCGAATTCGCGCACGATCGCGATCTTTTCGTGCTCGGCCTTGGCGGACACCAGCGAGAGCACGCCCTCCAGGAGCGGCGCGAGCGCCACCGCGCGCCGGTTGAGCTCGAGCGGCCGGCCGAACTCGAGGAAGCTCTGCGCGAAACGGCTGACCCGCTGGATTTCCTTCTTCATGTTCTCGCAGAGCACCTCGAACTGCTCCGCCGCCGCGGGATCGGCCGGCGGGTACGCCTCGCGGAGGTGGTCGATCGAGAGGCTGATGAAATTCAGCGGGTTGCGGATCTCGTGCGCGATGCTCTGGGAGAACTGCCCGATGCCGGCCAGGTGCTCCGCCTTGCGCAGCCGCTCGCGCAGGTCGCGCTCGTCGCGCAGACGCCCGACCATGGAGTTGAAGCTCTGGGCGAGCGCGCCGATCTCGTCGCGCCGGTTCACCGGCAATTCAGCCGAGAGATCGCCGGCGGCGACGGCGCCGGCGGCGCGCACCACCCGCTCGAGGGGGGCGGTGTAGCGGCCGGCGAGGTAGACCGCGATGAGCGTCCCGAGCGCGAAGACGACGAGCGCCGCGGCGATCCGGCGCTTCATGCTCGTCTGCAGAAAGAGGTCGAAGTCCTCGGCGCCCATGCGCAGGTTCACGTAACCGAGTTGCTTGCCGCCCGAGATCACCGGGAGCGTGACGTTGTAGACCTGCCCCTCGATCTTCATCGGCTGTCCGAGTTCGGCCTGGAAGATCAGTTCCTTCTTCCTCTGCGTGATGTTCTTGCCGACATTCTTCGGGTCGGTGCTGGCGACGATCTTGTCGGTCGTGCTGATGATCGAGATCTCGCTGACCCCCTTCGGATTGAGCCGCTTGAGGTAGGCCTCGAGGCGCTTCTCGTCGGGCGGACCGCTGCCGCTGACCTCCTCGAGCCCGAACTGGATGGCCCGGGTGAGTTCGGACGTGCGGCGCTCGAACTCGTTGTAGAGGAGCTTCTCGGACTGGTAATAGAGCAGCACGAGCGTCGTGACCAGCCCGAGCGAGAGCAGGAGCATCATCGCGACGAGCTTGAACCTGAGCGTGAAGCGGAAGGGAACGCGGGCCATGGCGGCTCATGCTATCCCACCGCGTGCGACCCTTCAAGGAAAAGAAACTCGTACCCCCTCCGCCCAGCCTGTTCTCTTGGGTTAGAGATACCTTTACTGCCGCTATCTTGGCGGGATGAGGATGCCGTCGAGGCCCTCGAAAAGCGTCCAGTAGAGCCGCTGCGCGTCCTCGGGCTTCAGGATCAGGTAGACCGACGCGGTCTCGTGGCGCTCGCGACGCTGACGCAGCGTGACCAGCGGGCGCGTGAGTCGCCAGCGCATGACGTCGACCCGCTGGCGCAAGAGCGGCCAGAAGCCCGCGGCCAGCGGGAGGATCTCGACGTCGACATCCCCGGCCAACCCCATCCGGTACCTGGTCGGCATGTCGGCCAGTTCGAGCAATTGCTCATCCAGCGTCTCCGTGGTCTTGTCATCGCCGGTGCGCACGGCCGGCCGGGCGAGCGCATCGCGCCGCACCACGGACGTCGGCCCGACGCTCAGCCGCCGCCCCCAGATCCCCTGCTCCTGGATGGGGACATCCAGGAGCACCATGGCTCGCGTTTTCAGAAGGATGCGGCGCCGCTCCAGGTCCAGTTCGAAATACGGCTTCGGGCTGGCGGCGAGGACCGCCTCGGCCTGGAGGCGCCGGTTCTCGCGCCAGAGGGACTGCGCGTCCTCGGCCGGCAGTGCCGGCGCAGCCGCGGCCGCGATGAGCAGGACGGCGAGGAGCGCGGGCAGCACGGCGCGTCGCATCAGCCGGCCCTAGAAGAGGTAGACCTTCGTGCCGAGGGGACTGTTCTTGTAGAGGTATTCCAGATCGGCATCGCCGATCCGGACGCAGCCGTGCGTGACGTTGCGGCCGAGCAGCCGCGTGTAGAGCGTGCCGTGGAGGAAGTAGCCGTTGCCGATGCCGAGCGCGTAGTCGCCCATCACGCCCTCCTCGGCGCGGTCGCTGGATTTCTTCGGGATGGCCTCGCCCTCCTCGATGAACGCCCAGTCCGGCTTGATCCAGGTCGGGTTCTTGACCTTGGCTCTGATCTGGTGCTCGCCGCGCGGGGTGTCGAAGACCCAGGTGCGCCCGCCCTTGGGGTCGTCGAGGACGCCGCCGCTGCCGCAGGAGACGACCACCTCCCGTACCACGCGACCGTCATCGTGCATGGTGAGGCGGTTCTTGCCGGTGTCGACGACCAGGAACTTCCCCTTCGGGCGCAGCTTGTCGATCTTCTTCTCGAGCTTGAGATTCTCCGCGCGCAACGCAGGCGGTTTCCCGAAGTCCGCCGGAGCCGGACCGGCGCCGCTGCGGGAGATGTAGTACCCCGCCCCGAGCAGTGCGGCGAATCCGGCCAGGGCCAGACCGATCAGGACGAAAAAGACGATCAACCCGGTGCGAACCGCGACCCACGCGGCGCTGCGCGGCGCAGCGGGAAGCGGTCCGGAGGAGAGCGGTGGGGCTGGCGCGGAAGCGGCCGCCATCGCGAACCCTAGAGCCCCTTCAAGGCCTGGGTCACGCTGTTCTCGTAATCGCGGGCGCCCACGATGGTGACCGGGGTGTCCACGTCGGCCAGGGCGTACAGCTCCGCCATGTGGTGGTCGTCGAGGGCGACGCAACCGTAGGTCTGCCCGTCCTTGCCGCCGCCGTGGATCTCGATCAGCCCGCCGATGCCGGCCCGACGCGAGATGGTGCCGCGGCGCTTCGCCTGCTCGTACTGCCGCCAATCCTCGTCGTTGGGGTAATTGATCAGCAACGCCTTGTAGTAGCGGCTCTGGGCCAGCTTCTTCGTGACCCGGTACTTGCCCTCCGGCGTCGCCTTGTCGCCGGCGCAGAGCTTGTCGCTGATGCTGCGGGAACCGAGACCGACTTCATACGTCTTCACCAGCCGGCCGGACTTGTAGAGGTAGAGCCGGCGGTCGACCTTGCTGACCACGATCGCGTAGCCCCTGCGCACCTTGGACTCGCGGATCGTCTCGTCCACCTTGCGCCGCCAGAACGAGATCTGCTCCTGGTCGACGAAGCGATTGAGGGCCGGGGTGACCACCTCTTTGGCGATCTGCATGAAGGTGGTCGCGCGCTTGAGCCGCTCTTCGGCGTCCCGGTAATTCTCCCGGCCGGCGAGCGCCTCGGCCTCGTCGGTGAGCAGTTCGGCCTTCGCGAGAAATTCCCGCGCGGACTTGCCGACGCTGATCACGGTCGTGAGCGTGTCGAGGCGGTCGATTTTGTCGCGTTGGGCGGCGAGACGCTCCTCGATCCCGCACTTCTGCTTCTCGCGGCGCTCGACGATCGCGGCCTGGATCTCGTCGCCGCGGCTGATCACCTGCTTGAACTGTTGCGTCGAGGGAGTCGTAATCCCGGAACCAGACGAATTTCTTCTCGACGGCGATGAGGGCATCCTTGGCGCGGCGCAGCTGCAAACGGTAGTCGCGGTACTCGTCGGGGGCGAACGTCTCGATCCCGGCGCGCCAGAGCCTGCGCTCCTGCAGTTCGGCCAGCTGCGCCTCGAAGGGTTCGCTGCGCGCGCACCCCGAGAGCGCAAAAAGCAGGAGGCCCCACGGCGCTCGCCGCAGGGCCCCCCGTCGAACCGTCCGGAGCGAATCAATCATCATCGTTTTCGATGCCCGCCCGCTCCGGTCGTTTCCCGATCGCCGGCTACTTACTTCTTCCTGCCCTTGGGGGCCTTGTCGATCGCGGCCTGGACCTGCGCGCTGATGTCGGCGGCCTTGGCGGAGATGGCCTTCGCCTTGTCGGTCGCGGCGAAGTACTCCTGGCTCGCGATCAGCGTCGCGATCTCGGCAACGGAACCCTCGATGCCGGCCAGATCGGCCTTCATGGCCTCGATGTCGGCCTTCGTGCCCTTGCCCGTGGGGGCCTCGGCGAGAAGGGCACTCGCCTGCGCGACGGCGTCGGCGGCGGCGGTCGCGGCGGCCTCGGCCTCCTGCTTGGCCTGCTCCTTCTTCGTCTCGGTCTCGGTCTTGAGGGCGGCGGCGTCGGAGGTGATCTTGGCGATCATCGCCTTCGCGTTGTCGTAGTTCTTGAAGAGCTTGCCTTCCTGCTTCTTGACTTCGTCCTGCGCGGCGGCCCAGGCGTCATTGATGTTCTTGAGGCCGTCCTTCGCGTACGTGCCGGCGCCGGCGCCGACCGCGGCCTCCAGGGCCACCTTGGCGGCGTCCATCTCGGCGGTGGGGGGCTTGGCGCAACCCACGAGCAGGGCGGCCATGACCAGAACCGAAAGACCAACGGCGAGATACTTCATGAGACCCTTCATTCTGTACTCCTCCTTCAAAATGGTTGTTCCCGCGGATGCCCGCGGCGCCCATCCTCGCCGCCGCGCCATCCGCGCATTGATAGAGCAATTGCCATGCCAACAACTAACGCCTTGATTTTAAACGGATCAGCACTGCCAAGTCAATCCCCAAATGGGGAACAGGATTCTTTTTTCGGCACTCTCGCGGCGAGCGGGAGCTCTCAACTGCCTGCCGGGCGACGCGCCAGCGCGAGCAGGAGCGTCCCGTCCGCCAGAATCAGGAGGTTCAGCAGCATGCTGGTCCCGTGCAGGGCCCGGAATCGCCTGCGCTCGGGAGCCTCCGGGGCGGACTCGAAGCTCGCCACCCGCGACTTGACCGCGAGGATCTGCGGATAGAGCCGCCACTGCACGAAGGACTGCACGGCGAGCGCGCCGAGGAGCAGCACCAGGCACAGCGCGCGGTGCCGGCCGGGCCAGGCGCGCCAGAGCGCGATCAGGACGAGCGCGGCGAGCGGCGGCCGCGGCGAGTTGGAAGCGGAAATAGTGCGGCATCATCGTGCCGACGATCTCCCCGGCGGTGTCGCGGGGATAGGCGGCGAAGATCGCCGGCGTCAGGACGAACGTGTACAGGGCGCCGCCGCCGACCCAGAGGGCCAGGGCGAGCGTGTAGAAAAAACTCCCGATGGCGCGCACGTGCTCCTCCTCGCGTCTTTCCGTGAAGAAAGTATCACTCCAACGGATCATAGCGAAGAACATCTTGAAATGGTACTCGGCAGGGAAAACCGGTCAGCCGGCCGCGGGACTTGACCTGCGTCAAGGACACCGGCGGCGGACCCTGATACATTGCCGGTGTGGTGGCCGGGGGCAGGATCCCGGTCGGATGCGATGACGTTCGATGCAGAAAGGAGATCACGCCGATGATGAAGAAGCTGGAACTCTCGAAGACGCGGGAATTCGACCCGCGGACCATGAAAAAATTCCTCCTCCACGATTCCCCCTGGTTCAAGATCATCAACTTCAACCTCCCCGCCGGCCACACCTTCCCGGTGCACTCCCACGACACCGAGGGGCAGCTGAGCATCCTCGTCATCGAGGGCGAGGGCGAGTTTCTCGCCGCCGGCGACGCCGCAATCCCGGCGAAGCTGGGCGACATGCTCATCTCCGAGATCGCCGAGCCGCACGGCGTGCGCGCGATCACCGACATGAGGATCATCGTCACGATCGCTCCCCCGTTCTAGCCGTGGCGAAAGCGCAGGAGCGAAGTCGCCCCCTCGTGCGGCGGTTGCGCGCCGCCGTGCAGTGGAGCGTTTTCGCCCTCACGGTGTGGGGGGGCATCGATCTCTACCGCTTCATGCGCCAGATCGAGGGCGGCCGCGTGCCGTCCTTCCCCAAGCCGCTCTCGCCGGAAGGTTTCCTGCCGATCGGTTCGTTCATGTCCTTCAAGCTCTGGGTGACGACGGGTCTCATCGACACCGTGCACCCCGCCGGGTTGATGCTGTTCACCGCGGCGCTCGCGCTCTCGCTGCTGCTCAAGAAAAGCTTCTGCGGCTGGATCTGCCCGGTCGGGACGCTCTCGGAACTGCTCGGGACGACGGGCCGGCGGATCGGCGGGCGCCTGCTGACCATTCCGCGCTGGCTCGACGTGCCGTTGCGCTCGCTCAAGTACGCCCTGCTGGGCTTCTTCCTCTGGATCATCCTCGTGAAAATGCCGGCCGCGGTGATCGGGCCCTGGCTGCAGACCGACTACTGGAAAATCGCCGACCTGAAGATGCTCGGTTTCTTCCGCCACCCGACGGCGCTGGCGACCGGGGTGCTCGTCACCCTGGCGGTGCTCTCGCTGGCGACCCGGAATTTCTGGTGCCGCTACCTCTGCCCCTACGGCGCGCTTCTCGGCCTGCTGAGCTTCGGTGCGGCGGTGAAGGTGCAGCGGAACGAGGCGGCGTGCACGCACTGCCACCGCTGCACGAAGAACTGTCCGGCGCTGCTGCCGGTCGAGAAACTCGGACGCGTCCGGTCGCCCGAGTGCCTGGGTTGCCTGACCTGCGTCAGCCGCTGCCCGTCAGCGGGCGCGCTCGATGCGGCCCTGCCGGGGCGCCGGACGGTCGCGCCGGCGCTCTACGCCGCGCTCGTGGCGGCTGATCTTCTGGGGGATCATCGCGGCGGCGGGATTCACCGGCCACTGGAAATCCGGCGTCAGTCCCGCCGAGTACCTGCGGATCGTCCCGGGACTGGAGTCGGTCAGCCACCCCTGAGGGCGGCGCGCCGCCGCTCCGTCGCGGCGGGGCTTGTTCGCCGGCCGGCTAGAGCCGGTGACGGTTTGCAGAGGTTTTTCTTCTCGCGGGCTGCGCGACCGCACTTCTTGCAGAAAAAAGCGGCGTCCTTGACCAGTTTCCTGACCTGTTCGAAGCTCGTCGCGTTTTACGAGTTTGCACAGGTGCTGTTCCCGACAGTGCTCGGCATCCTTGCAGTCGCCCATCCCACCGTCTCCTCCGGCTGCCGGCGATGCGAACGCCGCAGCCATCATCGTCCGCGATCTTACCAGCAGGCCTTGCGATCCCGCTTCGCGCTGCGGGCGTTGCGGCGGCTGCCCTTGCCGGATTTTCGCTTCGCGCCGAACGCCCCGGCGCCGCCGGCACCAGCTGCGCCACCACCGGGGCGGCTGCCTGAGGGCGCCCCGAAACCGCCGCCGCCAAACCCGCCGGCGCGCGCCTCGCGAGGCCGGGCCTCGTTCACGACCATTTTGCGGCCGTCGAGTTCAAAATCGTTGAAACGCTGGATCGCCTGCGAACCCTCCGCGGAGGACTCCATCTCGACGAAGGCGAACCCGCGCGACTGCCCGGTGAACTTGTCCGACACCAATTCGCAACTCCCGACCGCCCCCGCCTGCTCGAAGATGGTGCGGACATCCGCCGCCGAAGTCGAGAAGGCAAGGTTCCCCACGTACAATTTCATGCTTGCTCCAATCCTTTCTGTCGCCGTGTGACGGCTCGTTGCCTGATCATACCACGCTCGGGCCCGAGCCCCGCCGGAAATAAAAGAAGGGGACGCGGCGTAGCGGCCGCGCCCCCCAATGAGAGATGAATCGTCCTACAGTCCGGCAATGATCTTCATCGCCTTGGAAGCGGCCGCAGTCGTGTCGGCGGCCACGTGGGCGACGAATTTCTTGCCGATCGCCGCCGCGGAAAAACCGCGGAGGTTGACGCCGGCTTCGGCCAATGCAGCGGCGATCTTTGCGCCCTGTCCAGGCTTGTCCTGTCCTTCAACCCGCACCGTGTGCATGCTCGGGGTCTTCTTGAATCCAGCCTTCCTTGCCGCCGCCAGCCCGGCAGCCCCTGAAATAGGCGTCACGAAAACGACGCCCGTTCCCGGCTTGTCGGGCGAGCGCCGCGCGATGACGAACTCCAGGTTGACCTTCGCCGCGGCCAGCGTCTCGAGTTTTGCCGAGAGCCCGCCCGGCTGATCCTTGATGGTTGCCGCCCAGGTATCGACCCGCTCCACCTTCAGTGCCATGCCATCCTCCCGGTTTCGTGATTAAATACGATACCGCACCCTGCTTGAAGCATACCGGGGCGAAGCAATCCGGTCAAGCCCATAGAGCGGGAGATTATCGGAGACTCACGGCCTCCGGGGACTAGCCCCTTCACTTCGACGCGCAGGGAGTGCGAGTTCGCGCTCTCGCCCTGGCCTGATCGGAACTCATATGACAACGCTTGTACTTGAGGCCGCTTCCACACCAGCAAGACTCGTTGCGCCCGGGCACGGCAGCCCCGATGGGCGATTTCCCGATGCCGAACAGTTTCTTCAACAATTGCATGCGACCTCCCCGGTTCTTCACCATGCGACCACTGTATGAATAAACCACTCCTGCATCAGATGCGCTCACGCCAAAAGAGACTCTATCAACAGTCTTAATCCACAGTGAAAATCTGCAGTGCCGCCAGGTTATGCACACACATCTGTCATGACCGGTGGATATCGCTAACTATCGCTCCAGGCGAAAGAATAGCCCTGTAGATAACATCGCTTTCCCACTGCTGAAGGTCCTTCGGAACGATCGACGGAGACGAACATGTTGACAACACATTTAATTCATTTAATATCAATGTTTAACAAATGATATACTCATGGTAATTAGCGGGAACAGACGGCGGATGTTTTTGAATGCTTTCAAAATCACTAGTTGAATACTATTCATATACAGACGTTTCAATCGGCTTAAGGCGTCCGGCACTAAAATTATCGGGGAATTCCGACTTGTCAACAGGAGAAACAGCAGGTTGGCCTTTTTCAGCGAACGGTAAATGGCAGACCGCTCAAAAAGGTGCAGATGCAAGGCGCGCGACGATCCGGCGACTGAGGCGTACGAGTTGTACGCCGCAGGGAGCCGGGAGGAGTGCAACGCCAGCAGATGGGCCTTTTTCAGCGAACTGAAAATGGCAGACCGCTCAAAAAGGTCCAGATGCAAGGCGCGCGACGATCCGGCGACTGAGGCGTACGAGTTGTACGCCGCAGGGAGCCGGGAGGAGTGCAACGCAGCAGATGGGCCTTTTTCAGCGGTCTGCCCGGACGCGGGCGATCGCGTCGAGGATGCGCGGGTAGACCAGATCGGTGACAACCCGGTACCCCTCGGCCGTCGGGTGGAGGCCGTCGGACTGGTTGAGCGCCGGGTTCGCCGCCACCCCCTCGAGGAAAAACGGGATGAGTATCGCCTTGTGCTTCTGCGCGAGTTCCGGGTAGACCCGGGCAAACGCGGCGGTGTACGACGGGCCCAGATTGCGCAGCATCTGCATCCCCGCCAGGACGACGGTCACGCGGTTCTCGCCGAGGGTGCCCAGCATCGCGTCGAGGTTCTCCTGCAGCACCCGCGGGGGGATGCCGCGCAGGCCGTCGTTCGCGCCGGTCTCCAGCACCATGATGTCGGGCTTGAGTCCCAGCACCCACGCCAGGCGCGCACGGGCCCCGCTGGAGGTTTCGCCGCTGATCCCGGCGTTGATCACCTTCCAGCGAAAGCCCGCAGCGCGCAGCCGCCGCTCCAGCTGCGCCGGCCAGGCGTCGCGCTCGTCGAGACCGTTCCCGGCGGTGAGGCTGTCGCCGAGCGCGACGATCAGACCTTCATCGGCTGCCGCCCCCTGCGCCCGGGCGGTGCTCGACGCAAACGAAACGATCATGGCTGCAACGAGCGCAACGCGGATCAGGGCAGTGATCATGGGAGCATGGTACCAGCACGCGCCCCCGGAACGATTGCGCAACGATGACCGAGCGACGGCCCGTCGCAGCGCGCCGAACTGATTGCAGCTCCGCGCTGCTACTCGTCTTCCGCACTCCGGAGAAAGTCCGCCGGGCGTCGACGCAGCACCGGGAGCGATACCGCCAGCCCGACCCCGACGGTGACGAGGGTCGTCAGCGCCACAACCGCCGCGCTCGAGGCCCAGACGGTGCCAGCGCAGGTCAGCCGCCAGGTCAAGCGAACCGCCAGAAGCGCTCGAGCCCAGAAGGGGTGCCAGCGCAGGTTCAGCCGCCAGGTCGCGATCCCCCACGTGATCGCCTGTGCGAACGCCAGAGCCAGAACCCCGCTCGCCAGGCCGACGAGCGCTCCCTCGAGCGCGAAGACCTGCAGCACGAACCGGGAGCTCGCGCCGAGGATCCGGTAATGGACCGCCTCGAGGAGGCGGGCGCGGCGCGTGGCGAGCACCGAACTGGCGGTGATCAGCAGGCCCGCGACAATCCCGAGAAGCGTGAACAAGCGGATGATGCTCGAGATCCGGCCGACCAGCGTCGCTGCCTGCGCCGCCGCGGCCCCGACGTCGACGACGCTCACGTTCGGGAAAGCCGCCGCCACCCGGTTCTGCGCCGGGATGGTCTCCCCTTCGGGACCCGGGCCGCCGCGAAAACCGTCTGCGGCGCGCCGCCGAGGACCGCGGTCGGGAAGACGAAGTAGAAGAACGGCCGCGGCGAGGCGTCGGTGCGACGCCGGATGCTCGAGACGACGGCGTCGAGCGGCACCCCCTGGACCCGGAAGGTGAGGCGGTCGCCGATCTTCAGCGCGGCCATCTCGAGCACCTCCTCGAGGATCGAAACCTGCGGGCCGGCGATCCCCGGATCGAACAGCGCGGGACCGCGCGAGAGTTCCTCGTCGGCCAGAAGCGTCTCGCGATAGGTCAGATAGAAATCGCGCCCGAAGTTGTCGCGGGCCTTCCGGTGCTCCTGCTCACGGTCGATCGCGACGCCGTTCACCGCGGCCACCTGCGCGACGACCACCGGGAAGAATTCCGCCGGCGCCCCGAGCGTCTTCGCGAATTCCGCCAGCTGCGCCGGCTGCAGATCGAGAAAGAAGAGGTTGGGCGCACTGGCGGGGTACGACTGCACGAACTGGGCGTTGAGCGTCCGCTCCAGCAGAGAGATCGGTCAGGATCACCGTGAGGGCTGCCGCGAGCGTCACGATCACCGGCCGCGTGGCGTTCCCTGGCCGAAAGAGGCCGCGCAGCGCCTGGCGCAGCGGCAGCGCCCGCACCGGGAGCTGCCGCGCCAGGCGCAGCAGCCCTTCGGCGCCGAGGGCGGCGAGCGCGATCAGCCCCACCAGCCCGCCGAGCAGCCAGAGGCCGAGCCTGACGTCCCGCACCTGCCAGAGGACGAGGGCGCCGAGGAGCGCCGCCGCGACGACTCCCCCGAGCCAGAAGGGCAGCTGCCGCGGCAACCGCGCGGGGTCGCGGCGGAAGATGGCGACCGGGGAGATCTCGCGCAGACGCCAGAGCGGCAGAAAGGCAAACAGCCCGGTCGAGATCGCGCCGAGGGCGACCCCTTCGAGGATCGTCGCGGCGGCAATCTCCGGCCGCACGCCGCCGGGGATCGAGCCCGGCAAAAAGCGGGAAGAGCAAGACCTGCAGCAGGAAACTGCCGGCGATCCCGAGGAGCGTGCCGGCGGCCCCGAGGACCGCGACGACTGCGAGATACTGCGCGACCACGAAGCGGCCCGGCGCGCCGAGCGCTTTCATCACCGCCACCGTGTCGCGCTTCTCGCGCAGGAACGCCGTGAGCGCGCTCTGGATGCCGATCCCGGAGAGCAGGAGCGTGAACGTGCCGATGAGCGAGAGGAAAAAGAGGAAGTTGTCGAAAAAGCGCTTGGGCCCCGAACTGGCGGTAAGATAGGTCCGGACGCGCTCCGCATCGGGGACGGCGGCGGCGGACAGCTCGGCGGCGACCCGGTCGAGCGCCCCGGGGTCGCGGACTTTGAGCAGGAGGCGGTGGTCGACGCGGCTGCCCTGCCCGATCAGATCGAGACGCCCGAGTTCGGCCGCCGCCACGAAGACCCGCGGCCCGAGCGAGAAGAACGTCACCGGGCGATCGGATTCGCGCAGCACGATGTCGGCGATCCGAAGCGGTTTGCCCCCGAGCAGGAGCCGCTCGCCCACGCGCAGCCCGAGGCGGCCGAGGACGGTCTCCTCGACGATCGCCGTCCCGGGTCGGAGGACCGCGCCGAAGGGGCGGCCGGAGGCGAGCGCGACCTCCCCGTACCAGGGATAACCCGGCTCGACGGCCTTGACGTTGGTCAGCAGAGAACCCTCGCGCCCCTCGGGGGTGACCATCGAGTAGAACTCCCAGGTGCGCGCGGCCGCCACCTCCCCGCGCCGCTTCAGCGCGTCGACGGCGCCGCTGAGACCGGGGGAGAACTCGCGGTGCGCGTGGAGGATGACGTCGGCGGCGTGCAGCCCCCGCGCGTCGTGCAGCAGCGCCGCGTTCACGCTGCGCCCGAACCCGCGCAGCGAAACGAGCGCGAGCATCGAGAGCGCGACGCAGAGCAGGAAGATGCCGGTCTGGCTCCCGGCGCCGGAGAACTGGCGGCGGATGAACCCCAGGTGCAGCAGCTTCACGGCGGGGCGCTGATCCGCCCGTCGACCAGGGTGATCACCCGGTCGGCGCGTTCGGCGATCCCGGTGCTGTGGGTCACCATGACCAGGGCCGTCCCCCGCTCGCGCTGCAGATCGAGCATCAGGTTCAGCACCGCCCGCCCGCTCGCGGTGTCGAGATTCCCCGTCGGCTCGTCGGCGAAGACGATCGCCGGCTCGTTCACGAGCGCCCGGCAGATCGCGACACGCTGCTTCTCGCCGCCGGAGAGCTGGTGCGGAAAATTCGCCGCCCGCCCGGCGACGCCGGCCTTCGCCAGCAGCGCCACGGCCTTCGTGCGCGCCGCGGCGTCCCCGCGCAGCTCGGCCGGGAACATCACGTTCTCGAGCGCCGAGAGCGAGGGGATCAGGTGATACGACTGAAAGACGAAGCCGATCGAGACGTTGCGCAGCGGCGCCAGCTGCTCCTCGGTCAGCGCCGTCAGCTCGCGCCCCTCCAGGCGCACCGTCCCCGCGTCCGGCCGGTCCAGCCCCGAGAGCAGCGTGATCAGCGTGGTCTTGCCGCTGCCGGAGGGCCCGGTGATCACGAGGAACTCCCCGCGGCCGACGTCGAGCGAAACCCCGTCGATGACGGTGAGCAGCCGCTCACCGGCGGGATAGGTGCGGGTCAGCCCGCGGGCCTCCAGGAGCGTGTCCATGCCGCTGCGGATGGCAGGCTCTTCCGTCAAATCACGTAATCGACGATGTGCCAGGTGCAGATCTCGCGCAGACGCCCGACCACCGCGCGGTGCGCCGGGTGGTCGCTGTACCTCTGCAGCGCCTCCTGACTCTCGAAGGACGAGTACAGCGCCAGATCGTAGGCGATATCGCGCCCCGAGACGTTGTAGCCCTGCTCCCAGGCACGCACCTCGGGAATCAGGCCGGGCAACTGCGCCAGCTGGGAGTAGACCTCGGGTACGCGCGGGTCCTCCCTGGTGACGCCATCCTTGAATTTGAAGACCACAATGTGCCTGAGCATGCGCCACCCCTCCACCCGGTTGTCTCCCCGGCCGGCCACCATGGTACCACCGCGCGGCGACCCGGGAACTTTTCCCCTACCACGGCCTCCAATGAACGGTATCATGGTAACCGTATCATGGTTGTACGACACTGCGTCATTCCGGCTTGGATTACGTCATCCCGGGACGACAGGAGTAGTACGAAATGGGACTTATGAGGACAGCAACCGACGAGGAGCAGACGATGAAGGTGAAGTCACGATCTCTGGCGGCCCTGACGCTCGGGGCCGCGCTGCTGGGCGGCTGCGCGACGGCGGCTCGGGTGGTGCCCGCGGACGGCAACGGCCTGAGCCCCTACCCGCTCACGAAGAGCCTGCAGCCCGGCGACATCATCCACCTGCCGACCGGCACCGCGATGAACTTCGAGCAGGCGATGGAGATGATCGCAGCCGCGAAAGTCATCTACGTCGGCGAGATGCACACCAACTTCCAGGCCCACGAGGCGCAGCGGCGCGTCATCGAGGAGCTGGAGCGGCGCTTCCCGGGCCAGGTCGCGATCGGCATGGAGATGTTCCGCGAGCCGCAGCAGGAGGCGCTCGATCGCTGGACGCGCGGCGAACTCGCCGAACTGGAATTCCTCAAGGAGTCGAAGTGGTACGACAACTGGGGCTCCGACTTCGGCCTCTACCGCGGCATCCTGAATTTTGCGCGCGACCGCAAGATCGACGTCCGCGCGCTCAACCCGTCGAAAGAACTCCAGAAGCAGTTTGCGCAAGCCGGAGCCGGGCCGCTGCCTCCCGAGCTCGTCGGCCAGGTTCCGGAAACCGACTTCACCGACCCCTTCCAGCGCGCGCTGCTCGAGGCGATCTTCGAGGGTCACACCGCCGGGAAGAATGCTCATGCCACGAAATCCGACGCGAAAGCCAGGATGTTCGAAAGTTTCTACCGCACCCAGATCCTCTGGGAGGAGTCGATGGCCTCACGGATCGTCGACTACCTGAAGAGCCCCGCCGGCGCCGGCAAGAAGATGGTGGTCATCGCGGGGGGCTTCCACGTCCGCCACGGGCTCGGGGTGCCGCGCAAGGCGCTGCGCCGCGCCGCGTGGCCCTACGTGATCGTGCTGCCGACGGAGCTCTCGATCCCCGAGGAGCTCAAGGCGGAGCTGACGATGGACGTCGACGCCCCGGAGATCCCGCTGATCGCCGGGGACTTCGCCTGGCTGGTCCCCTACGAGGACGTCGCGACGAAGAAGGTCCGCCTCGGTGTCATGATGCGGGTCGACGAAGCCGGCTCGGTGCTCATCGACAAGGTCCTGGCGGGATCTCCGGCGGAGCAGGTCGGGCTCAAGGCCGGCGACGTGTTCGTGTCTCCTCGACGACTTCCCCGTCAAGGAACAGGGCGACGTGATTGTCGTGATCAGCGGCAAGAAGCCGGGGGAGTGGGTGCAGGTGCGGGTGCGCCGCGAAGGCGAGGAGATGCTCTTCGCGCCGCTGCTCACGATCCCGACGGAGTTGCCCGGGCGGACGCCGGCGCAGCACCCGGTGAAACCTTAGCGTCTCGCCAGATGTCATGACTACTTTCATGAAGACCGCGAGTGCTCGAAACCCCCTGCTTCCCCCTTTGTCAAAGGGCGATCAAGGGGGTTTCTCCAGGACACGACGAACGATTCCGGAAGACCGTATCGAGCCGGACACGTCGGGGCGACGAGGATGTCGCTCGTCTGCGACGCGCGATCCCCGGCCTTGCCGCCGGGATAGCCCTGCTCTTCCCCGCTGCGCTGCTGCCCGCCGCGGACGACGCCGCCGCGCTGCGCGACCCGCAGGAGCGGCACCTGGCCAACATCCGCCAGCTGACCTCCGGCGGCCAGAACGCCGAGGCCTACTTCTCGGCCGACGGCACGCGCATCATCTTCCAGGCGACCCGGCCCCCGTACGATTGCGACCAGATCTTCACGATGAACCTCGACGGCAGCGACGTGCGCCTCGTCTCCACCGGCACGGGCCGCACCACCTGCGCCTTCTTCCTCCCCGACGGCAAGCGCTTCGTCTACGCCTCGACGCACCTCGCGCGGGGACGCCTGTCCGCCGCCGCCCGACCGCAGCCAGGGCTACGTCTGGGCGCTCTACCCCGAGTACGACATCTTCCTCGGCTCCGTCGACGGCGGGCCGCCCGTGCGCCTCACCGACGCTCCCGGCTACGACGCCGAGGCCGCGGTCTCCCCGGACGGCAGCCGCATCGTCTTCACCTCGGTGCGCGACGGCGACCTCGAGCTGTACACGATGAAGCCGGACGGCAGCGACGTGAAGCGCCTCACCAACCGGGTCGGCTTCGACGGCGGCCCCTTCTACTCCTGGGACGGCACGGCACATCGTCTACCGCAGCAACTACCTGGAGAAGCCGGAGGAGATCGCCGAGTACCGGGCGCTGCTGGCGCAGGGGCTGATGCGGCCGACGCGGGCCGAGGTCTTCTTCATGAACGCCGACGGCAGCGGTCAGACCCAGGTGACGCGGACGGGCGACGCCAACTGGAGCCCCTTCATGCACCCGAACGACCGTCAGATCATCTACTCCTCGAACATGCACGACCCGCAGAAGCGCACCTTCTCGCTGTACGTGGTCAACACGGACGGCACCGGCACGGAGCGGGTCACGTTCGGCGCGCGCTTCGACAGTTTCCCGATGTTCAGCCGTGACGGCAAGAAACTGCTCTTCTGCTCGACGCGCAACGCCGCGGAGCCGCACGAGTTCAACATCTTCATCGCCGACTGGGTGCCGTGACCGGGCGAGGCGGTGTGACAAGGTCACATCGTCCCGTTCGTCGCTGCGGGGTCCTGTCGCTGCGGACCTCCGTCGTCTCCCTGCGCTCCAGACGATGACCCGCAAAGCGGTGAAGGATCTCGAACGGGAAACCCCCTCGATCCCCCTTTGGCAAAGGGGGAAACAGGGGGTTTTGCCGGGCCTGGAACTGACGGCACATTCCCTTGAGAGCATGGTTCGCAGCCATTGCGGCCGGAAAAGCGGAAAGGATCGTGAGGTGCTCATGTCCCGTTGGCATCTCACGGCCTCCGCATTCGCTCTGTGCCTGGTTCTCATGCCGGATCCGTGGAAGCGACGTCCCCGCTCCACCTGACCTCGCGATCGGATCCGCGGGGGCGGCGGCGCTCCTCCACCACGACCTCGAGGTGCGCCTCGACCCGGCGGCGCACACCCTCGCCGTGCGCGACCGCATCACGTTCCCCGCGGCGGTCGCCGCGCGGAGGTCGTCGTGCTGCTGCACCCCGGGCTGGCGCCGCGCGTCGAGGAGTCCGCCGCGACGCTCACCGCGCTGGACGGCGGCGACGGCGACGACGTTGCCGCGCGCTACCGTCTCACGCTCGCGCCGGGCGTCGACGAGGTCACCGTCGCCTATCGCGGCGTCGATCGACCACCCGCTCGAGCAGGTCGGCGAGGAGTACGCCCGCGGCCAGAAGGAGACGCGCGGGACGATCTCGGACGGCGGCGTCTTCCTCTCCGGCGCCGCGTCCTGGTACCCGCAGTTCGAGGACGGCGGGACGTTCACCTTCACGCTGACCGTCGACCTCCCCGAGGGCTGGGACGCCGTGAGCCAGGGGACGCGCGCCGCGCACGACGACCGCCGGCGGCCGCCGCCGCGTGCGCTGGGAGGCCCCCGAGCCGCAGGACGAGCTGTATCTCGTCGCCGACCGCTACACCGAGTACGGCGCCCGCGCCGGCGGCGTCGAGGCGCTGGTCTTCCTGCGCGCGCCGGACGAGGCGCTCGCCCGGCAGTACCTGGAGGCGACCACCGGCTACCTGGCGCTCTACTCCGCGCTGATCGGACCCTACCCGTACGGCAAGTGGGCGGCGGTCGAGAACTTCTGGGAGACCGGGTACGGCATGCCCTCCTTCACGCTGCTCGGGCCGAAGGTCATCCGCTTCCCCTTCATCCTGCACAGCTCCTACCCGCACGAGATCCTGCACTCCTGGTGGGGCAACGGGGTCTTCGCGGACGCGGCGAGCGGCAACTGGTCCGAGGGCCTGACCGCGTACCTCGCCGACCACCTCGTCAAGGAGCAGCGGGGCGAGGCGGCGGAGTACCGTCAGACGACGCTCCAGAAGTACGCCGACTACGTGCTCGCCGGCCGCGACCTGCCGCTGACCGACTTTCGCTCGCGCCACGGCTCGGTCACCGAGGCGGTCGGCTACGGCAAGAGCCTGATGCTCTTTCACATGCTGCGGCTCGAACTCGGCGACGAGACGTTCGTCGCGGGGCTGCGGGACTTCTGGGGCCGGATGCGCTTCGCGACCGCCTCCTTCGCCGACGTGCGTCGCGCCTTCGAGCAGGCCTCGGGGAGGGACCTCGGCTGGTTCTTCGACCAGTGGGTCGGCGCGCACCGGCGCCCCGGAGATCCGCCTGCAGCAGGCGCGGGCCGCCGGCCCGGACGGGCGCGACCTCGTCCTGACGCTCGAGCAGACGCAGGCCGGCGACCCCTATCGCCTGCGCGTGCCGGTGGCGGTCACCGTCGAGGGCGCGCCCCGAGGCGGTTGTCGCGGTCGTCGAGATGACCGGCCGCTCCGCCGAGGTCTCGATCCCCCAGCTCCCCGGCCGCCCGCTGCGCGTGGACGTCGACCCCGAGTTCGACCTCTTCCGCCGCCTCGACCGCACCGAGACCCCGCCGGCCCTGAGCCAGGCCTTCGGCGCCGAGCAGGGCCCTCGTCCTGCTCCCGTCGGGCGCACCGTCCGCACTCGCGGCAGCCTATCGCACCCTCGCCGCACGCCCTCGAGCGCTCCGGGCCCCGGGGAAGTCGAGACCCGCGAGGATCGGCGAGATCGCCGAGTTGCCGCGCGACCGCGCGGTCTTCCTCCTCGGCTGGGAGAACCGCTTCCTGCCCGCCGTCCGCGCCGCGATCGCGGGGTACGACGCGGGGCTCGGCGACGAGCGACGTGCGCCTCGAGAGGCGCCACCCTCCCGCGCGACGGCCACGCCTTCGTGCTCACCGCCCGCCATCCGGCGCAACCCGGAGCTGACCCTCTCTGGGCCGCGCTCGACCGACCCGGCCGCCGCGGAGGGCCTCGGCCGCAAGCTCCCGCACTACGACAAGTACAGCTACCTCGCCTTCGAGGGCGCCGAACCGGCCAACGTCGCCAAGGGGCGCTGGCCGGTGACCGGCTCGCCGCTGACGCGCCTGCGTCGAGCCGGACGGCGCGCCCGCCCCGGCGCCGCCGGCGATGGCGAAACTCCCGAAGCGCACGGCCGCTCGCCACCCTGCCGCCCGCGCTTTTCCCGCGAGCGGATGCTCGCGGACGTGCGCGCGCTCGCCGACCCCGCGCTCGGCGGGCCGCGGCTTCGGCGCGCCGCGGGCTCGACGCGGCCGCGGAGCTCATCGCGGCGGCCTTCGCCCAGGCCGGCCTGCAGCCGGCGGGCGACGCGCCGGGGAGCTGGTTCCAGGCGTTCGCGGCGCGCGGCGGCGACCCGCGCCGGGAGGCCGTCGCTGAAGAACGTCGTCGGGGTCATCCCCGGGAGCGCGCGGCGACCTCGAGCGAGAGCTTGCTCGTGATCGGCGCGCACTACGACCACCTCGGCGACGGCGACCCGGGCTGCCTGCCGGCGAACCGCGGCACGCGTCCACCCCGGCGCCGACGACAACGCCAGCGGCGTCGCCGTCCTGCTCGAGCTGGCGCGCACGCTCTGGAAGGACGCCCGCCCTGCGCGCACGGTCGTCTTCGTCGCCTTCGCCGGCGAGGAGGCGGGGCGGCTCGGGTCGCCGCACTTCGTCGCCGCGCCGCGGCCTTCGCCCCGGCTCGCACGCTGGCCATGGTCGACCTCGACACCGTCGGGCGGCTCGACGGGCGCAAGGTCCTCGTGCTCGGCGGCGCGCTCGGCGCCCGAGTGGGTGCACATCTTCCGCGGCGCCGGCTACCTCGCGGGCGTGGAGACGGCGATGGCGGCCGACGGACCTCGACGCGAGCGACGACGTGACCTTCCGGCGCGCCGGCGTCCCGGCGGTGCAGCTCTTCGGCGGCCCGAGCGTCGACTACCACCGGCCGACCGACACCCCGGAGAAGATCGACGCCGCCGGCCTCGAGAAGGTCGCGGCGCTCGCCGCCGAGGTCGTCGGGTACCTCGCGGGTCCGGAGGCGCGCCTGAGCGCGGCCGGCTGCGAGGCCGGCCGCCGCCGCCGGCGGCCGGGGGCGGCGCCGGGGAGCGCAAGGTGAGCCTCGGCGTCGTCCCGGACTTCGCCTTCGCCGGACCCGGGGTCCGGCTCGAGGGCGTCGTCCCGGGCTCGCCCGCGGAGGCCGCCGGACTGCGCGCCGGGGACGTCCTGCTCGCTGTCGACGGGAAGGAACTAGCGGGGCTCAAGACCGCTCTCGGCGCTGCTCAAGTCCCTGACGCCGGGGACGGTCAGCCTGACGTACCTGCGCGACGGGCGTGAACAGACCGCCCAAGCACAATGATCCCCTCGTCGAGCACATACCTGGCGAGGGGGTGGCGCGGCACCGGAGGACTCCATCGGCGGAACGAAGTGAGCACGAAAAGGAAGTACCAGCGTCGCTTCTCCGGCGCGCGATCCGATCGCGGGCCGAACGAGACCGTGAGCCCTCAAAGCAAAGCGTTACAAATCGACGTGAGTGCGAATGGTCGAGTTGGATGGATGGTCCGCAGCGTCAGGACCCCGCAGCCCAAACGGTGACGGAAGATTCCTGAGGATCCGGGTGTGCCGGCGAGTCAGTCGGATTCACGAACAGCGGTGCCACGGCCGCACGAGCAGACCCTCACGCTGGAAAGATTCCTCGCCGCCGTACACCAGCACCCCACGTCCCGATCTCTCGCCCGCCAGTTTCGTCCACCAGTGAAGGCCGCGCAAGGCGTCGGACGCCAGCGTCGCGCCGGATTTGACTTCCACCGGAACGATCTTGCTGCCGAGATCGATGAGAATATCCACCTCGTGGCCACCCAGATCGCGCCAGAAAAAAAGCGGTGGCTCCAAGCCCGCATGCGCGAACGTCTTGTGGAGTTCCGAGACCACGAACGTCTCGAAAACGGCCCCCCGGAACGGGTGCTCGGCGAGGTTCTTTACCCCGCACTCGCAGCAGATGACAGAGCAACCCCGTGTCGATGAAGTAGAGCTTCGGAGTCTTCGTGAGCCGTTTGTTGAAATTCGCATGATGCGGAGCCAGCAACAGGACCAGACCGCTCGCCACCAGAACCGAGATCCACCTCCGCGCAGTCGTGTGGCTGACCCCCGCTTCGGCCCCCAGACCGCTCAGATCGAGCAGCTGCCCGCTGCGCCCGGCGCACAGCCGCACGAAACGGCCGAACGTCGCCAGGTCGCCGATATTGACCAGTTCCCGCACGTCGCGTTCAACATAAGTCCGCAGGTAGTTGGCCATCCAATCCACAACGTCGATCCCGCGGTCGTGGATGGGCGGATACATGCCCTGGTAGAGCACCTCGTTGAGGTAGCGCGAACCCGGAACCAGCGAGTTGTCGTCTACCTCGTCGTAGTGGGTGAGATCAAAGGGCGGACGCCCCACCAGTTCTGAGAACGTAAAAGGGAACAGGGACAGCACGGCCACCCTCCCGGCGAGAGACTGCGTGACGCTGCGCATCATCAGAAACTGCTGCGATCCCGTCAAAATGAAGCGTCCCGGCTCGGGCAATGCATCAACATCGACCTGGAGCCACGAGAAAAGATCGGGAACCCGCTGTGCCTCGTCGAGGATCACCGCGCCACGGACCCTTGCCAGAAAGCCCTTGGGATCGGTTCGCGCAAACTCCCGTTCTTCCGGGTTCTCGAGATTCACATATTCGTGGTTCGGGAAGAGCGATTTCACGAGCGTTGTTTTCCCGGACTGGCGAGGGCCGGTAACGCACACGACAGGAAATTTTTCTGCTAAAGCTATAAGTTTCTTCCCCTCTGAGCGCGCTATCATATTGATAACTTAAATATATACTATGTATTTGTCAATATGTATTTACAATGTTCAATATGAATAACTTGATTCTTGTTTCCACGAAGACCGTAGACCTCGCAGTAGTCTTGCACCTATGCGCGATGGGATGGCGCGAAGGGCTCAGTAATAATAGTCGTACTTTTTGGCGTGCTGATGCCATTGAGCACCGGGCGATCCTACTCGGCAACGGCGATCCGGGCAGTCTGCCCGCGAACCGGGGACTCCTCCACCCCGGCGCCGACGACAGTTTCCCCGCGGAGGCCGCCGGCCTGCGGGCCGGGGATGTACTGCTCTCCGTCGACGGGGAGGAACTGCCGGGACTCAAGGCGCTCTCGGCGCTGCTGAAGTCCCTGCTGCCGGGGAAGGTCAGCCTGAAGTACCTGCGCGACGGGCGTGAACAGACCACCCAAGCACAATTATCCCCTCGCTAGGCGGATCGGAGATCTCTCAGCCGTTTGACCCAAGGCAGGTGTTTTTTCACCTGATTGACCAATGCGTCGTCGGCGGTCACCAGGGGGAGTCCCTCGGCCGCGGCAAGCGCAAGGTAGCTCGCGTCGTAGGCGGTGCAGCAAAATCGTTCGCAATAGCCCACCACCCGCTCATGCAGACCGGCAAGCGACAGGAGCGGGATCTGCAGGTCTGCGAAACCGGCGACTGATTCCCGGAGCACGCGCCCGCTAATCCTTCCACGACGACCGGCGATCACCAGACTGTTGACGATTTCATACTCAAGGAGCGTCGGCGCCACCAGTTCCGTGCGCCCGGCCAGACTGTCCCGGAGCAGGCCCATGGCCTGTTCCTCAAGTTCCTCGTCCGGAACATACCACTTCAAGACGACGCTCGCGTCGACAACCGCCCGCTTCCCGAGCGTTTCTCCAGCTCCTTGCGCGACGACGCGAGTATCTCGGAGGACTTCAGGCCCGTCCCGGCGAAAACCTCGCGCACGGCGAGGATCTTGCGGTAGCCGTCAAGCCGGCGTGCAGCCAGATACCCTTCGAAGGGCACGATGACGGCAACGGGTTTCCCCCGGTTCGTGACCACGACATCCGTCTTTGTCGCCGCGGTTGAGCGGACGATACTGCTGAAGCTTTTCTTCCCCTCGGCAATACTGACCGTCAATGTCTTCACCGCAGGAGCCCTCCCATCCCCACCGCTTTCATGTGGTCTCAATACTTGACCATATAATATAGTCATGACGGAAGGCGGTCAAGGGCGGGAGCCTGACAGTTGGTGCACCGGCGGTCAGTAATAATACCCGTATTTCTTGGGCGTGCTGATGCCGTTGAGCACCACGCCGAGCACCGGGCGGTCCTGCAGCTGCTCCCGGGCGGACTTGACGAACTCGCGCGGGGAAACCTGGCCGTTGACGACGAACAGGATGCCGTCCACGTACCCCGACAACAGCAGCGTGTCGGTGATCGAGGTCAGCGGCGGCGAGTCCACGACCACGTAGTCGTAGCGCGCCGCCAGGCTCTTAAGCAGGGCCGGCGTCGCCGCGGACTGCAGCAGCTCAGCCGCACTCTGGGTCGGGGAACCGGCGGTGAGCAGGTCGAGATACGGGCTGTTCGATAGCGCGATCGCGTCGTCCTCCGGGACGCGCCCCTGCAGCACGTCGGTCAGGCCCGACGCCCGGTCGATACCGAAGAGGGTGTGCACGGTCGGCTTGCGCAGGTCCGCATCGACCAGCAACGTCCGCCACTCCATCTGCGCGAACGAGCGCGCCAGGGTCGCGGAGACCGTCGTCTTCCCCTCCTGCGGCAGAGAGCTCGTCACCAGCACGATCTTGTGGCGCACGTTCAACGCGGCGGCGACCCTCGTGCGCAGGCTGCGGAACTCCTCGCCGAGGCTGTTCCAGATGTCGACCGGCATCTTGCCCTTTTTCGGCTTGCGGGGACCGGCGAGACCGGGTCGGACAGCGAGTCCGTGACGGGAACGGCGGGGGGTGTTTGCTCGGCCATGGTTCAGTGCCCTTTCCGGATCACGGTGATCACCTGGTCCCAGAAGAGAAAGGCCGCGACGCCGCCGGTGTAGAGCAAGCCCACGACCGAGAGGGCGACGGACTTGAGAACCCTGCTGCGAGTCCTGCTCTTTGGTGCGATGCCGCGAAATGCCGGCGAGCACCTTGAGCCCGAGGGCCTTCTGCACCTCATCGACGCTCTGGAACGACGTGTCGAACTGCGCGAGCAGAAACACGAGAAGCGCGCTCAGACCCAACCCGGCCGCAACCCCCATCAGGACCGTCTGCAGGGGCTTCGGCCGGGACGGGGTGAGCGGCAGCGCCGCCGCCTGCAGGATCCGGAAGACCTCCCCCTTCTTCGAAGCCTCGAGCTCCTTCGAAACCTTGGCCTCCTCGAGACGGCGCAGAAAATTGTTGTAGATGTCGTTGTTCACGGCGTAATCCCGCTCCAGCCGCGTCAGCTCCTGCTCGACCTCGGGGATGCCCTGGACCTTTTTCTCGTAGCGGGCGAGTTCCTGGCCCAACTGCTGCTCCCGCGCCTCCAGGGCCCCCACCTGCAACTCGAGCCTGCTGCAGCTGCCCCAGGCTCAACGCGTCCTGGACCGACGGCTGCCGCGACGAGGCTGCCTGGGCGGCCGGGACGGTGGGGTGCTTTTCCAACTCCCGACGCAGCCCGGCGATCTCCGCCCTCAACGCCACGACATCGGGGTACGTCTCCGAATAATCGACGAGCAGCCGCCGCAGCTGGGCTTCCTTGCTCCAGGAGCTGCGCCTGCAGCGGGTTAGCCACCATCAGGGTGCCGGCCGCCACCGTCCCGTCCGGAAGCGGGCTGCTCGCCGGAAGCGTCTGCTGGCGGAGCAGGTCCCGCTGCATCTTCGCCTGGCGCAGGTTGTTCTGCACCTCGATCAGCGTCGCCCGCAGCTGCTCGATCCGGGAGAGCTGCGCCGCGCGGTTGGATGGGAGCTGGTCGACGTTTTTTTCCGTGAACTGCCGCAGCGCGGCCTCGGACTCCTCGAGCTTCATGCGATAGACCTCGAGCTGGCCCTGCAGAAACTCCACGGCCGACCCCGCCTCGCCGGCCTTGTTCGAGAGGCTGTCCTCGATGAAGATCCCGGCCAGCAGGTTCGTGACGTCCCGGACCTCCTTCGGGTCCCCGCCGCTGTAGGTGACCTGGAAGGTGTCCGCCTCGCGCTGCCTGCGTCGTGATCTCGGTCTGTCTCATCATCCGCTGCACGAGCGCCTCGTGCTTCAGCGGCGCGGCGTTCGGCGGCTCCAGCGCCAGGCGCGAGATGATCTTGTCGAAGTAGTCCCGGCTCAGGATCTCCTCGCGGATGCCCCGGAGGCGATCGTCCATCTCCGAGCTCACGGCCAGCGCCGCGGGTGAGCGGGTTGATCAGCTGGCTCTTCTCCATCCGGATCGTCGTCGTCGACTCGTACTTCTTCGGGATGACCCTGAGGGCCGCGATCCCCGCCGCCGTCGCGACGACCTGGATAGCCACCAGCCACCACGCCCTGCTCCAGGCGTGCCGCCCGATCTTCTTCAGCAACTCCAGTTCAGCGCTTGCCATGGTTCCTTTCGTCCGGAAGGTCCAGGGCTGTCCCTAGCGACCATAAGAGTACAGCGACCGTCACTCTGTCTCGCACTACTCAACAGTCACGTCATTGCCAGCGAGCGCGAAGTTTCTACCATTGCGGTTCAAGAGATCGCTCGCTCCGCATCGCAAGGACGCACCGTCATCAATCTCATCGTACTGCGCGATGCAGCGGCGCTCGGTGACACTGCACCCGCGGACGGGGGTGTCGCTCCACGCGGGTCCCAAAGCGTGCGTGGAGGGGAGCTGTCCCGGCGCGAAGGGGACGGAAGTGGTACGTCACACAAGCCATAGCAGCCGAGCTGTTGCGTGTACGACCGCAGCGCGTCGGTGGAGTCGTTCTTCCGGTAGCCGTACCCCGCCTCGAGCTGCAGCCGATCGAACAGCAGAACGAGGATTCCGGCCGCTGCCCGTGTCGTCCGGTCCTCGATCTCCGCCATCCGCCTCTTCCCGGATGCGTCGTGCTCGTCCAGCTCCCCCTCAGATCGCAGGCGGCCCACGGCGCGATCAGCCAGCGCACGTCCGAGAGTCGGCCCCCACGCCTGTTCCTCACGGCCGCTGACGCGGTAATCCCGGGTCTCGTACCACCCCCCGACGTCGAGAGCGTGCTGCCGAGGCGGGCGCGGAGATGCCAGCGCCCGCCGAGGTGCGCCCGGTCTTGAGCGTGTCGCCGTCCGGCTGATCGTCCAGATCCTCCCGATAGCCCAGGTTCCACGAGCCGCCCCGCGCCAGGTCGCCCCTGGCCTCGGCCGCCCAGAGCAGGTTGGTGCGACACCGTGGCCCTGGCGGCTCGGGCGCTCGTCGTCGTCGCCCGGTCGGCGCGTCATACGCCTCGCGGAGCCACTCGAGGCTGTACCGCAGCGTGAGGCGCTCGCTCCACCGCTGATCCACGGCCACGGACGCGCTCAGCTCGTCGTAATCCGCCGTCAGTTCCCGGTCGACCTGGCCGTACGCCACGCGCAACTCCGTCCGCCACAGGGGCGTCCAGCGATGGCGGACCAACCCCTCCCCATACTGGCGCTGCACCCGGTCGGCATCCTCGACCTGCGGGATAGGTCTCCAACTCCCCGCGGTAGGCCAGCTCCACGGTGTCCCGGGTGCCAAACTTCCGAGACCAGGCCCGTGCGCGCGGACAGCATGTTCCTGTCGATATGGTCCACGACGGCCTCGACTCCCGCTCCTGGGTGCGGGGGACCCGGACCGCGTCTCCCGCGCCTCGAGGAAGAAGGGTGTCCACCGGCGCCAGGTCAGGTCCGCCGCGAGGTCGTGCACCCAGCGCGGATCCAGCTCTTCGTCCCCCGGTGAATTGCGAGTACTCGCCGCGGTAGTCGCAGCGCGCAGACGGTCGCGCCCGTCCGATCCCAGTTCAGGTGTCGAGCGCCGGGGTCGACGGTGTAGATCGTCTCGTTCACCGGTTGGCGCTGGCCTTCCTCGCCATTCTCGCGGTCGTTCCGGGTCGAGGTAGAGGTTGTCGTTCACGACCGCCCCCGCGCCGAGGGAGAAGTCGTACGTGAGCGCCGCCCGCCCCTCGGAGGCGTGCCCCGCAATCAGGATGATCCCCGCCGCGATCGCCCCGAGCGCGCCCCGGACCTCCGGGACATCACCGCGGCACCATCACGATGTCGCCGGGGGAGAGCGGGAGGTTCTTCGACAGATCGGCCTTCTTGAGGATCCGCGCGAGATCGACGCCCAGCTCCTGCTTCTTGCCGTCGGCAGCGGTCCGCACGACCTTGACGGAGTCGAGATCGGCGTACTCCGTGCCGCCGCCGGCCTCGACGAACGCGTCCAGCAGCGTCAGCCCCTCCCGGAAGGCGATGGTCCGTCGGCGTCCTGACCTCGCCGACGACCAGGATCCGCTCCTCGGGCTGCCTGAACGGAACGATGACGATGTCCCCGGGCGCGATGACGATGTTCTTCTCCAGCGCGCCGCGCTTGAGCAGTTCGTCGATGTCGACCGGAATCTCGGTCGTCTCGCCGTTCGCCCTCTGGCGGGCGATCCTGGCGTTTTTCAGGTCGGCCGCGGGCGTGCCGCCGCCGGCGCCGAGGTAGGCGTCGAGCAACGTCATCCCCTCCACGTAGGGCAGCGCGTGCGGCTGGGCGACCTCGCCCACGACGAGGACCCGCCCGAGCGTCACCTCCCGGACCGGGATCGCCAGGATGTCCCCCGGCGCCAGCAGCGGGATTGACGCCGGGAGCTTCTGGCCTGCGCGCGGCGCGATCGAGAGGTCGACCGGGATGCGCGCCTCCCCCCGCAGGACGTAGGCGCGCGCCAGGTCCGCGTCGGCGGTCGCCCCGCCGGCCCGGGCCAGGAGCTGCCGCGCGGTGATCGGCGCCGCGAGGGAGTGCACGCCGTTGGCGATCGCGCCCTGGGTGTAGACCCGGAAGCTGGTGGGGCCGGAGACCGTCACCGTCACGTTCGGCGCGTTCACGAACGACGAGAGCTTCTCGGCGAGGACCTGCCCCAGCTGCATCGCCGTGAGCCCCTGGGCCTTCACGTCGCGGATCAGCGGGAGCGTGATCTGCCCGTCGGGCCGCACGATGACGGTCTGGCTGAGCTCGGTGTTTTTCCAGACGTTGACCTGGAGCGTGTCGCCGCCGCCGATCAGGTATTCCTCCTGAGCCGGCGCGGGCGTCGGCGAGCAGGAGACAGACCAGCACACACCACGAAAACCAGCGTTTCATCCACGCACCTCCCTGAGTCTGGAACAGGTGCGCTCATCGGGGCACGACCACGATGTCCCCCGGCAGCAGGGCGAGATTCTTCCCCAGGTCGCCCTTCTTGAGCATCCGGGCGAGGTCGACCTCGATCTCCCCCTGCTGCCGATCCGCGCCGGGGCGGATCACCCGCACCGAATCGAGATCGGCGTACTCCGTGCCGCCGCCCGCCGCGACGAACGCGTCGAGCACGGTCATCCCGTCCTGGAACGGCAGGCTGCTCGGCGTCCGGACCTCCCCCGCCACGAGCACCCGCCGGGTGGCGTCGCGGAACGGGACGACGAGCACGTCCTCCGGCACCAGTTCCGGGTAGGACTCGGCGGCCGGCCCGGCGCCGGATCGCGGCTGCAGGTCGACCGGGATGCGCTTGCCGCCGCGCAGGATGAACGCCCCGGCGAGATCGGCATCCGCCGTCGGCCCGCCGGCGCGCGCCAGCAGCTGCAGGACATTGATCGGCGCGGTCAGCGAGATACATGCCGTTGGCCACCGCCCCGTTCGTGTAGACCCGGTAGTTGGTTGCGGCGACGACGGTGACCGTGACGTTGGGCGCGTTCACCAGCGCCGAAAACCTGTCCTCGATCATCTTCCCCAGGTCCATCGCCGTCTTCCCGCTCGCCGGGACGTCCCGGATCAGCGGCAGCGTGATCATCCCGTCGGGGCGGACGGTCACCGTCTGGCTCAGCTCGGGGTTTTTCCAGACGTTCACCTGGAGGCTGTCGCCGCCCCCGATCAGGTAGGGCTGCTCCCCCGCGGCCGCCCCGGCGCACAGCGTCGCCAGAGCAACGAACCCGGCACCGACGCATCTCGCACCCCTGCTCATGCAATGATCCTCCCGTAGCCGTTCTCCTGTCGCGGCTGGAACTGGCTTCCCGGCCCGGCGGCCTGCGTCTGGGGAAACGTCAGCGTGAATCCCGTCCCCTTGCCGGGGCTGCTGCTCACCCGGACCGACGCGCCGTGGTTCTCCAGGATTTTGTGCACCACGGAGAGCCCGAGTCCCGTGCCCTTGGCCTCCTTGGTCGTGAAGAAGGGGTCGAAGATGCGCGCGAGAATCTCCGGCGGGATGCCGACGCCGGTGTCGCTGAACCGCACCACGACCTCCGCGCGGCGCTGACGCTGCGCCCGCAGACCGTCGATGATCGCGCGCAGCTGCTCGAGCACTCGCGCCGTCTCGAGGGGCCGCGGCAGAACCCCGGCGATCCCCGGGATGCGCGCCCAGCGCTGATCGCCCCTGCGCGGAGTCGGCGACGACGAGAACCCGCGCCTCGGGGGCGAACTCCTTGACCATCATCACGAAGAAATCGACCTGATCCGCGTCCGTATCCGCGAAATCCAGCAGCAGCACCTCGGGGGGCGTCGCCGGACTCTGGCGGAAGGAATCGATCGCCTCGCCGTCGCCGCGGAAGAAACGCACCTCCCACCCGGGGACATCCATGAGCGCCCGCAGGCAGTCCAGTTCGCCGGCATTGTCGTACACGACCGCGATGCGCGCCGGCTCCGTCTCCGCGGACGCGTGCGCGTCGGCCTCGACGGCGATGTCCAGCGCGCCGCCGGACGGCATGGCGTCGACGGCGTTCGCGATGAGATTGATGAAGACCTGCTGGAGATCCTGCGCGTTGCCCCAGACGGGCGGGAGCCCTGCGGCGTAGGAGCGGCGCACGTCGATGCGCTGACGGCCGATCACGACCTGGAAGAGTTCGAGCGCGACGTCGATCACCTCGGGCAGTGCGATCCAGCCCGAGGAGGCCGCGCCGCTGCGCGAGAACGAGAGGAGATTCCCGACGATGCGGTTGATCCGGAGCACGTCCTTGCGGATGCTCTCGAGCACCTCCCGGTACTCCGCGTCCCGCTCGCGCCGCTTGAGGATCTCGAGGTTGAAGTTGATGGCGCCGAGCGGGTTGTTCAGCTCGTGGGCCATGCCCGCCGAGAGAATGGACAGCGAGTTGAGCTTCTCCGAGAGCACCATCTGCTGCTCGAGGCGCCTCTGGGCCGAGATGTCCACGAGCAGGCAGACGACCGCGGCCTGGTCGCCCTGCCCCACGCCCCAGGGCGAGAAGGTGATCTGGTAGGAGCGATCCTCGCCGGTCTCGTCCGCGAGGTGGGCGACCCGCCGCTCCACGCTGCCCGAGATGCATCGTCTCGTGCATGCAGCACCAGGGGCAGGGGAGTTTCCGCCGGAAGAGCACCTCGTAGCAGGTGCCGTTGCGCGCGTCCCCCGAGGCATCCGGGGCCAGCCGGGAACGCCCCCCGGTGGAAGAACTGCAGGTCGTACCGGGAGTCGACGATGTAGAGCGTCTCGCCCATGCCCCGGATGACGGCCTCCATCTTGCGCTGCTCGCTCTCGAGGGAGAAGCGCAGATCCTTGAACGCCGTGACGTCCCGCATGACCTCGATGGCCGCCGTGACCTTCCCCTCCGCGTCCCGCAGCGGGAAGGTGTCGAGACGATACCAGTGCGTCTTCCCCTCCTCGATCCGGACGACCTCCCGGTTGACCGGGGCGTCCTGCGCGATCGCCTCCTCGCAGGCGCAGGTGCTGCAGACCGACGTGCCGTCGACCGACCAGGGGCAGGTGCGGCCCTCAAGTGCCGCCGTGGATGCCCGTGAGCAGGATGCGGTGGGTGTTGTTGCAGAAGCGGATGTTCCGCGAGGCGTCGACGACGGCGATCCCGTAGCCGATGCCGTCGAAGATCTTCTGGTGCAGGTCCTTGAGTTGCACGACCTCCCGGAGCAGGCGCTCGTTCTCGGCGGCCGCCACCGCGAAGGGATCGAGCTCGCGCTCGAAGGCGAGCAGCAGGTGGCCGGCCTCGCCCTCCGCGTCGGCCGGCGAGAGGAACGCTTTGAACTCGCGGCCGCACGGGATCTCGACAGGCTGCAACGCTCGCCCCCGCCCCGTGCGTGGCCGGCAGGACCTCGGGCAGGTCGCGCAGGCCGATGTCCCGCATGAAGACCGCCGCGGCCAGCTTGCTGCGGGTCAGGGAGCAGGGCCTCGTGGCGGGCCGAGGCGCGCCAGAGGTCGGAGGAGGGAACGGCTTTCATCGGGTACAGCACCCGGTCGGGCTCCACCGCCGCCGGGAAGCGCAGGCTCCCGTCGGCCCCGACCTCCTCGGGCCGCAGCAGGTTGAAGCGACCGTCGCGGCCGCGGATGCGCCAGCGGGAAGAGCGAGAACGACGCCAGACCGGCCGCGGCCGCCGCCCGGGTCGAGGCCGAGCGACTCGCAGTAGGCCTCGAGCGCCGGCTGCCGGTTGCATTCGAGGACCCGGTCCCCCTCGGCGCCGGTGACGAAGAGCTTCACGCCGACCGGCTCGAAGGAGTGAAACCGCTCCAGCGAGAACTTGAGGTCGGTCTTGATCATGGTCAGGACGACCCCGCTCGTGACGACCCGCCCGCCGGCCAGAACCGCGGCGGCCCCGTCGGCGGACGACAGCGAGAGCATCAGCAGCGGCACCCGCTCGTGCAGCCGCCGTCTGATGAATGAGGCGATCCGCAGCTCGTGCGCGGCGCGCTCGTCCGGGGGGGAGATCACCACCGCGAGCGCGAGGGAGGGTCGGCGGTAGAGATACCAGCGGTAGAGATTCCTCTCGGTCTCGTCGAACGGCAGGTCGGGGACGGTGGCGGTGATGAAGGAGTCCCTGGAAGGCCTCCCGCGCCTCCCGCTCCAGGCCCTCCTCCGCGACATCGCCGACGCCGACCTTCGCCCGCAGGTACGGGGAAGCGATCAGGAAGACCCGGACCCCCTCGGGCGGCAGCGATCCGTGACGCGGAAATCGCCGATGAGGAAACCACACCGACCAGGGGGCAGTCGCCGAGGACTTCGCGCACGCCGCGCAGGATCTCGCCGGCGTCTTGACTTCCCCGGCCGACCACCAGGGCGAGCGCCGGCGGCAACCCGCCCGCCTGAGCCAGAGCGGCGCTCGCAGCCGCCCGCCCCTGCTCGAACGGGCTCCCAGCGGAGTGCGAGCCGACACCGGCGATGATCTTTTTCATGTCCCCTGGGCGAAGAAAACGACCTTGAGCGTCTTGATCGCGATCCAGATATCGAGCTTCCAGGACATGTTTTTAATGTAGTAGAGGTCGAACTTGAGCTTCTCGATCGCGTCCTCGACGGAGGCGCCGTAGCGGTACTGGACCTGAGCCCAGCCGGTGAGCCCGGGCTTCACCGAAAAACGCAGCGCGTAATACGGGATCTCCTTCTTGAGCTTCTCCACGAAAAACGGCCGCTCGGGACGCGGGCCGATGAAGCTCATCTCCCCCTTGAGCACGTTGACGAACTGCGGTATCTCGTCGAGGCGCGTCAGCCGCAGCCAGCGCCCGACCCGGGTGACCCGATAGTCGCGCACGCTCGCCCAGACCGGGCCGGTCCCGCCTTCGGCGTCGTTGCGCATCGTCCGGAACTTGACCAGCTGAAAGGGCTTCTCGTCCTGGCCGGTGCGCTCCTGGCGGTAGAAGGCCGGCCCCTTCGAATCGAGCTTCACGAGCAGGGCCAGGATCCCCAGCAGCGGCAGGGAGAGTGCCAGACCCACCGACGCCGCGAGGATGTCGAACGCCCGTTTGAACCGCTGGAGAAACGGCCGGTGGAGCAGCTCGAAACCGCCGCTGTAGAGGAACCAGGAGTCCTCGACGTTCTTGATGGGGATCTGGCCCAGCGCGCGCTCGCAGAAGTTGGGCATGTCGATCACCTCCAACCCGCGCATCTTGAGCTGGAGCAGGTTGCTGATGAGTTCCGCGCTCTGGGTGTAGGAAATGGCCGTGATCACCAGATCGACGCCGTGTTGCGCCACGGCCTCCGGCAGCTTCTGCCCGGTGCCGATGACCCGGACACCCTTGTACTGGACGTTCCTTTTCGAGAGATCGTCGTCGATGATGCCGGCGACCCTGATCCGCAGCCGCGGCTCGCGCAGCGTGCAGTCGATCACCGTGCGGCCCGCCCAGCCGGCGCCGACCACCAGGGCGGAGCGCACGGCGCGTGCGCGGCGTGCCTTGAGCGCGGTCACCGAACGCACCACGAAGACCTCGGCCGCCATCGCCACGGCCAGAATCGAGAACAGCTCCCAGACGTCCGAGCGGTCGACGACGATGAAATAGGCGAAGCCGAAGAGCGCCACCACGGACAGGGTGGCGACGAACGATCCGCAGGGAGACCAGCGGCGACCACCAGGAACAGCGGGGGTTGTAGAGTTCCGCCACGGCGAGCATCACCGGGAAGGCCAGTGCGGTGAGCAGGAGCCAGGGGGCGGTCAGCAGCAGGCCGATCGGGTCGCCGTGACGCGCCAACCCGTACCCGGCGATCACGATGACCGGGATGTTGGCGTCGAGCGCCATGTGGATCAGGGTGGTGCGTCCCGCTGTCGGTGCCTCGAACATGCACTGACGGAGGCTTTATCGTTTCCAGAAATACGAAAGAATGATGCCGAGAATCATCCACAAGGGGATCGAGATGACGATCATCCAGATCATCCCCTTGGAAAAATTGAGCTGGGCGACCAGCTGCCGCTTCTCGAGGCCGCGTTCGAGCGCCGCCCCGAATTTTTCGATCGACACGGGCTTTTCGATGTAGTCGTAGGCGCCGAGGGTCAGCGTCTCGACCGCGGAGGCGAGGTCCGAATACCCGGTGATCACCATGACGACCACGTCCTTGTTGATCCTCTTGAGCTCGCGGATGAACTCCACCCCGCTCATGCGCGGCATCTTCAGGTCGGCGATGACCAGGTCGTAATCGCCGTCCTGGAATTTCATCAAACCGTCCTGGCCGTCGACGGCCCAGGTCGAGGTGTGCCCCAACTCCTTGATGATCCGGCCGAGCGCGGTGGCGAAACTCTCGTCGTCGTCAACAACCAGTACGGATGCCATCAGACTCCTTCCCTAGCAAGCCGCAGAAAACAGCCCATCTGCCGCAATGCACCTGGTCCTGCTGACCCACCTGCTCATTGTCGACAAATCCATACCATAGGAAATCCTCATCAATACTTCCGCAGCTGGATCGATGCGTAGAACCAACGATTATGATCGGCATACCTCGGGTGCATGTCAAGGAAAAACTAATGAAAAATCACGGCGGACTACAGATGCAAACTAAGTGCTCACCGCCGACGAGAAGCCCGGGACGTTGCCGTCGAGGATCATGTCTGTCCCCCAGAGCAGGGAGGTGTTCCTCCCGGCCGTTTTCGCCTTGAGGAGCGACTGGTCCGCCCGCCGGAGCAGTTCCTCGGCGGTGGTCGACGTTTCGGGGTAGACGGAAAGACCGACGCTCACGGTGAACCTCCGCCCGGCGGCGACCGACGGGTCGCCCGGCAGCTCCGCGGCCTCGATGACCCGGCGAATCTTTTCGACGGTGTTCATCGCGCCGGCGGCATCGGTTCCCGGCAGGACGAGCACGAACTCGTCCCCCCCGTAGCGGGCGAGGATGTCGACCGACCGCAGCTGCTGCCGGACGGTGCCGGCGATCATCTTCAGGACCTGGTCGCCGTACTCGTGGCCCATGGCGTCGTTCACGTCCTTGAAACAGTCGATGTCGAGCATCGCCACGGCCAGCGGCTGTCCGAACCGTTTCGCCCGCTCGAACTCGATCGCCAGCTGCTCGTCGAGGTAGCGCCTGTTGTAGACGCCCGTGAGGTGGTCGATGGACGAGGAGACGCGCAGCACCTGCACCTCCTCCTCCAGCCGCGCCTTGCGGATCGCCGCCGAGGCCTGCAGGCCCAGCCGCTCGAGCAGCGACAGATCGCGGGGGGTGAAGACCTCCTCGCCATCGCGCTCCGTGAGGTGGAGCACGCCGAGAGCGTGCCCGTTCTCCCGCAGCGGCACCGACACGAAGGACCGCGAGGCATAGGGGTACTGCCGCGCCCCGCTCAGCCCGGGCTCGCGGCCGGTGTCCTGGACCAGCATCGAGCGCCGGTTGAAAAAGACCTTGTGGGAAATGGAGTCGGGGCGCAGCTCCTCGATGCGTGCCCGAGATCGGCGCGTGGTCGCCCCGCAGGGCGCTGCGCGGTGATCCGCCCCTGCTCCTCGGCCAGCAGAATCGACCCCCGCCGGGCGCGCAGGCTGCACATGGCCGCCTCGAGCGCGAGCGGGAGCAGCTCCTCGACGCTGTGGGCGGTGAGGCACTTCTCGGCCATCTGACCCAGCAGCCTGGCCTCCTCGTCCTTCTGCTCGGCGCGCTCGCGGCACTCCAGGTGCACCATCCGCGCCGCGACGAAAGCCGCCGCTGATTCGAGCATCTTCAGATCGCCGACGCTCAACGCCGCACCGGACACCACGAGATAGCCCGCAATGTGGGGGCCGTGGTGAAGGCGCTGGATCACCAGGGGCACGTCGGCGCAATCGAGGCCGGCCCTGAGCATCTCCTGGCGGTCCGCGAGCACCAGACGTGATCGCTGGCCGTGCTGCTCGAAGGTGCGCGACCAGTCCTGGCTTGCCAGGACGTGCAAGGTGTTCTCCCCGAGACCGATCGAAGAGTGCACTTCGACCCGGCGCGCATCCTCCCCGGCAAGCAGAATTGCCACTCCGGGACGCGGCGAAGAGCCGGCCGAGAAACTCGAGCATCTCCCGCGTCCGACCCGCGCCTCTGTCGTGAAAAGCCGTCGAGTGACGGGCAAAATCGATCAGGCCCTGCTTGCGAACGAGCAGGGAACGGCGATGCGCCAACCGGGCGTCACCCGCGATGAACGTGGTTGCCAGCCGCCGCACGAAGACCGCTATCCTGTCCAGATCGGGGCTGCCGAGCGATCTCACGCCGGCCAGGCTCTGCAGAAAGGACTCGCGGGAGAGCTTGTACCTCTCGATAAAGCCGAGGCACTGTTCGCCGCCGAAAACCTCGGTCAGCACCCGCCCGACGAGGATCACCGAGTGCAGCCGGTTGCGCCGGCGGATCGGGACGACTCGGTAGCTCAGTCCGGCGTAACAGCGCGCCGAGAGGATCGTCCGGGAATCCCGGCAGGCCGCAGCCTTGCTGAAACAGTCTTTTTGACAGGCTGCCTGCGTCTCGGGGTAGCGCTGAAAAAAAGCACACAAAGACGGAAGCTTCGGGGAGGGGTGAACGGCACTCCCCGTCTCGCTGAACGCCTGGATGGAAAGACCGGCGAACTCCGAAAAGGTGTCCTGGAATTCGGACCAGAGACTGTCGCTTGTGCCGCGCCTCGCCGGCGACATGATTATCTTCCCCTACCGAATGCAGTCTTCATCCCGAACTGTATTATATGCAATATACGTGCTAACAACGCAGACCGCTGGACGTTTGCTCGTGCACATAACTATTTGTTTTTACAAATATATTTTTTTAATGCTCTTGCTCCTGCTCAGCCATCAGGTTTTTCCGCACACAACTGTAAATATTTCCGACAGTTTCGCTCGCTCCGAATCCTCTGATGCCGGATCGTGAACAACGTAGGGGCGGGATTAACTCCCGCCCGAAATGATCCCCCACATTCTGTTCATGATTTGCCGGGAAAAATTCTATATACTTGCGACAACCAAGTTAATCCGGAGGAACTCGTTACCGTGAAAACGCGCATCCTCGTAACAGGCGGCACCGGCTACATCGGCTCCCACACCGTCGTCGAGTTGCAGAACGCCGGCTACGATGTCCTCATCGTCGACGACCTCTCGAATTCCCACATCGGCGTGCTCGACGGCAT
>CAVOVE010000008.1:0-13727 GCA_963699775.1 uncultured Candidatus Rokubacteria bacterium | reverse complement strand
TGGCAGCGAGGCGGCGGCTTACATTGACTCCCACGCGACGAACTATCCCGGGCAACCGTTTTTCATGTACCTGGCCTTCAACGGTGTCCACACGCCGCTGGAGGCGGATGCCGTCCGGCTGGCCGATCCCCGCATCCAGGACATCGCCGTGCCGGAGCGCAAGACGCTCGCCGCCATGACCATCGCCGCTGGATGACGCGGTGGGAGCAGGTGCTGGCTGAACTCGCCGACGAGGGCATGAGCAACGACACCCTCATCGTGTTTCACCAGCGACAACGGCGGCCCGGAGGACAATCTCAGTCTCAATGCGCCCAACTGGTCGGACAACGGGCCGCTCCGCGAGGGCAAGACGCGGCTCTACGAGGGCGGCATCCGCGTGCCCTTTGCCATCAAGTGGCCGGCGGGCATCGCGCCCGCGCTCACCGGCGGCACGCTGCCGGATGCGGTCACGACGCTCGATCTTCTGCCCACCTTCGTCGCCGCCGCGAACGGCGCGCTGCTCCCGGGACAGGCGACCGATGGTCACAGCCTTTTGCCGCGGCTGACCGGAGCATCGCCCGCGCCGCTGCAGCGCTGCCATTTCTGGCGCACCGGCGGCTCGACGGGCGGGCAGAGCGCGGTGCGGCTGGGTGACTGGAAACTCGTGCGCAACGACGGCACCGGTGAGACGGAGCTCTTCAATCTCGCCACCGATATCGGCGAATCGAACGACCTCGCTGCGTCGAATCCGGCCAAGGTCGCGCAACTGGTGGCCGCGCACGCGGAGTGGGAGTCGGGCACGGTCGAGCCGCTCTGGGGCGGCGGCGATTTCACTTTCTCGAACGCCAGCATGGTCCGCAATCCGTCGATCTCGGGCTACGAGCTGGAGCGCACCGGCACCGGCCTCACCTACATGGCTGCGGAAACGCGGGATCCGCTCCTGCTCACGCAGAACTGGGAGCTGGAGTGGACGATGGAAAGCGTGGCGAAGACCGGATACCAGCGCAACGGCTCCATCGTGCTCGGCGACCGTCTCCAGGTGAACCGCTTCATCCGCATCAGCATCGTCTTCGGCACCGGCGCGGTGACCATCACCGAGAATCAGAACAGCGCCTCCAGCTCCGCCACCTGGCCGGCCATTGCCGCCGGAGAGGTGAACGCGTTCCGCCTCCAATACGACGCCGCCACGCGGACGCTGACGTTTCGCTTCGGGACCAGCACGCTCTCCCATGTCCTCACCGGCGCCTACGATGACGACCTGCTCGACTTCGCGGGCTACGCGCTGAGCAACAACTCGCTCACGCGTTTCAGCACGGTCACCCGGCATCTCGTGCCGCGCGCGCCCGCCACCACGCCCACCTGGGCGCGCATGAAGGTGGCGCAGGATTATTTCCCCGGCACCTACGACACGGGCGGCAACTACCTCGGCGGCACCGAGGGCATGTCGCCTCGTCGCGCACAAAGGCAGGCTCTACGCCGGCATCGGCTACTGGAACGATCTCTTCTTCGGCGCCGGGTCGCCCGACCCGCATCCGGGCCCCCAGGTGCTGGTGAAAGAGGCGTGGAACGCCTCCTGGAAACAGGATCTCGCCGCTGGGCGCGGATTTCCTCCGCATCGAGAATCTCCGCTCGATCACGTCTTCACCACGGACAAGAACGGCGTGCCGCTCGATCCGCCGGTGAATCTGCTGCTCGCCGGCACCGGGGAACTGAACACGGTCGGCCCGCTGCGCCGCCCGGTGGTCTGGATTCGCAACGACACGAGCGGTGCGTGGACGCCGACGTATCCGGGCCTGCCGTCCACCGGTTCGCAGACCACGCGCACGCTCATCGAGCACATGGACAGCGTCACGGGCATCCATCACGTTTTCTGCGGCTACGGCGGCACCAACAACCGTTTCGTGCGCGGCGGCTACAACGCCACGACCGGCCTCATCGATTGGGAAGCCGCCACGCCCGAACTCACCGGCAGCGAGCGCATGCTCAGCGCGGGCGATTGCAACGGCGTCCTCTACGCCTGCATCGGCGGCAACGGCGTCGAGGGCGACGGCATCGGCGGCGTCTTCTGGCGCGAGGACGGCCCGACTCCCGCAGTGGCACTTCGTTTACGAATGGTCGGTGGTCGGCACCAAGAACCCCGACATCCGCGGCTTCACCGCCGTGCCGCATCCGAAGGGCTTCGGCTACGACGTGGCGCTCGTCACCCTGGAAAGCTTCGGCACCGTCTTTTGCATCGACCCCATCGGCGGCGACCCGCGCAACGGCCACGTCGTCACCGAGGAACTGAACATCCAGACATTCCTCGGCGACGAGTGGAACGGCGGCGCGTCCATCGGCTTCCCCACGCTCTCCGCCTACAACGACATGCCGGAAATCCCGCACCCCGGCACCGGCCAGCCCGTGCGCTTCATCGGCGTGGCGGTCACGCACCCGCTCGGCTACGGCACGGAAGAAGGCAACAGCAGCTACTACCTTCTCCGCCACCGCGACGCGACCTACGAGTGGGGCCGTGTCTTCGACCCCGCCGAGCCGCTGCCAAACAACGACGCCGGCGAAAACGGCCTCCGCGCCACCCGCGCCGCCGCCTTTCACCCTTCCCCGAGGACGGCGGCCGCGTGCTCTACTTCAGCGGCTTCGACGCCGCGCCCTCCGATACGGTCCTGTCTACCACAACACCGCCTGGATTCACCGCGCCGTCCTGCCCGACGAACGGGCGGGGATCGACGTGAGCGGCGGCAACCCCGTTCTCTCCATCGATACCGTTCACGGCTGGCTTTACCAGCTGCTCGAAGACCCCTCGCTGCAGGATTTCATGCCGCTTGGCGATCCCTTCCCCGGCGACGGCACGATCCAGGAAATCGAGATCATCGGCGCTCCCTACGATCGTGACTTCTTTCAATGGCAGATCAGCCGCGAATGAAAACGCAACCCAAACAAAGAACCATGAATCCCCAAGGACCCATCGTGAAACAGCTGGCCGGAATCTTCTTCTTCGCCGCCCTGGAAGAACCGGAGCCTCTCGTAACCGACCCTCTCGCATTCCTTCAAAAAGGGCACCAGGTTTCTTCATCGCGATCGAACCCAAGGTAAAGCATGAGCAAACTTCTACGAACCATCGGCATTGCCTTACTCTGCACGACACAGGCGCGGTCGGCGGACTTTGCGTGGGAACGTTCACTGACCTTTCCGCCCGGGCCGCAGGGCGGTGTGCCCAACCCGGTCAACGCGCAGAATATCATCGCACACAAGGGCAAGCTCTTCGCCGGATGCGCCACGGTGCAGGACGGCGGTTATGGCAACCAGCAATCCTATGTCTATCGCAAGGACAGCGCGAACCAGCCCTGGGTGCTGGATGCCACGTTCCCCTCCGGCACCTTCCGGGTGGATGCCATGCTCTCGATCACGTTCGAGAACGACGAGCACGGGAACCCCATTCCCGGCGGCCCGGTGACCAAGCTGGTGGCCGCCACGAACAAGGGCGGTTCCCCGGTGCTGCCGGTGCGCGTCTTCGTGCGGGACGACACCACCGGCACATGGATTGAGCAGCAGATCAGCAATCAGACCGCCAGCAGCTACGAGGCGCGCAACCTCGGCTATCACCGCGATTCGGTCACCGGCGCCGACATGATCTTCGTTGGCGCCAGCAGCGCGCCGATGGGCATCTACGCCGGAGTCTATGACGCCTCAGTGCCGGGTGCCATCCGCTGGCACGCGGATCCCGAGCAGGTCGCGGAGACCAACGCCGGTTCGGAAAAATGGTTCGGCATGGACCGGGCGAACGGGCAGCTCTTCGCGTCGAACCGCTGGAAGATTTACAAGCGGAATGACGGAGCCTTTCCCTCGATGTGGACCGCAGTGGCGGTGAACGCGACCTCCGGGGCTGGCGACTCACAGAATCCCGAGCTTCGCGGGCTGACCGGCGTGCCGAATCCCTCCGCCGTCACCGGCTGGCCGGAGGCGCAGATGCTGATCTTCAGTTGGCGCAGCAAAATCTGGCGCATGAGAGCGGCAGCGCCGTGGACGCAGGTCGAGGAGGTTGATCTCAAGTCCCGGGTCGCCGCCGATACCGGCCGGACGAACCTGCTCTACGTCGAGGCCATTCCAAACACGGTGCTGGCCTGGACCAAGCCGGGTGAGTCCAGCCCGACGTTTCCCATCGGTTTCCAGGCCATCTTTGGCGATCCGCCACCCGCTGCCACCGCTGTGCTGCCGCGGGACATCTTCAATCCCGGCGACATGACCGGAGTCTATTGCGGCCATCCGCAGGGGCTTTACTACGAGCGCGACATCAACGGCAACTACGGCCCGCTCCAGCAGATCGTGGATCCGGCGGAGCCTGGCAAGGAACTGATCTGGCCGCGTGGCTGGGCCGCCTCCCCTTTCCCCGACGAGACCAACGCCATCTACTCCGCCGGTTACAACGTCTCCGTGTCTCAGCGCAGCGGCGACGACGCCCTGGGCCGGGCGTGGGTCTATCGCGGCTCCATTGCCACCGCCGCGCCGGCCGGTTCCTTTGATGTCACCCTCACCGATGCGGCCCGCAGCCGCGACATCACGATTCGCGTTTACTATCCCCAGGACGTTGCTGGCCCGCGCCCGATCATCATGGTCTCGCATGGCGGCGACGGCTCCACGGTGGGTCACACCAGGCTCGCTCATCTCGGACCCGAATACGCCGCCAATGGCTACGTCGCCGTCCACGTGGGCCACCGTCCATCGGCCTCGAACGCGCAGCATCGGCTGGATCGTCCGGCGGACGTGTCGTTTGTCCTCGATGCCCTCCAGGCAGGCGCGGTGCCCTTTCCTCCCTCCTTCATCGGCACGCTGGACTTCAGCCGGGTGGGGCATGCCGGCCACTCGTGGGGCGCCTACACGGCCAACGCGGTCGCGGGAGGCAATTTCACGCAGGGAAATCTGCGCGACCCGCGCATCAAGGCCATCTGCGCCTTCTCGCCGCAGGGACCGGGCGGCTTTGGCGCTTACGACAATGGCCCCTCGGACAACACCTGGCGCGTCATCACCATCCCCACCTGCAGCTTTGTCGGGGCCGTGGAAAAAGACGGCAGCGTCGGAGAAGGAAACTCGATGGAAGACTGGCGTCTCTTTCCATTCATGCGCTACTCTACCGTGAGAGACCAATATCTCTCCGTTCTCCCTGGCCAGGATCACGGCGACATCGGTGGCTCCGGGTCTCCAGAAGTGCAGGCGTTTCTCGCGCAAAACTCCCGCGTCTTTTTCGATGTCTATCTCCGGGGCCAGACCGGTAAGGTCTGCGACATCGGCAATCTCGCTTTCTTCCCCGGCACCGCGAACTCGCGCAAGTTCTCATCCTATTACGGGCTGCCCGCCGCCGCCGGGTGCGCGCCTGGTGCCGGAGCCACCGCGGTCTTTTCACCGCACGCCGACAGCACCGTGCGACAGGGCGCCGCCAATTCGAATTTCGGCACCAACAACATCATCCGGATGGCCGGCAACACCGCCGGCACCGACAGCCAGGGGCTGCTCAAGTTCAATGTCGGGGGCGTGCAAGGCACCGTGCTGCAGGCCAGGCTGCGGCTCTACAATCAGAGCGTCGGCGCGGGAACGGTGAGCGCTTTTGCCACGCATACCGGCTGGGATGAAACCACCGTGACCTGGAACACCGCGTCGCCCGCGCTGGAATTACTGAGCAGCGTCACCAACCCGTCCCTCGGCCAGTATTCCGAATGGGATGTCACCGCGCAGGTCACCGGCGATGGCACGCATTCCTTCCGCCTCACGCATTCCAATCCAGCCAACGCGCAGGACTTCATCAGCCGCGAAGGACTGGCGAGCGGCCGACCGGAACTTGTCATCACTTACGAATCCCGCCCGAGCCTGCGCGGCTGGCGCCTTGCCCACTTCGGAACGATCGAAAACCTCGGCCCCGCAGCTAATGGCGCCGACTACGATGGGGACGGTCTCGCCAACCTTGTCGAATACGCCCTCCGCCGCCTGCCCGACGACGCCACAGGCCAGAATGGCATCGCTGCCGAGCCCGGCGTGAGCATGGCGCGACCGGAGCCGCAGTTGAGCAACCGCCTCGTGCTGCAGATCGACATGCCGCAATCGCCGCCGGAAGACGTCGTGTTCGAGGTCCGCGAGACCGAGGATCTGGCCGGCTGGACGACCATCGCGCGCAAGACCGGCACCGGCCCGTGGCAGGACCTCGGAAGCGGCGCGCCGATCCTTCTGGCTCCACCCTCGGCAGATCGAGTCGCCACCGCCATCGGCAGCAGCAAGACACACAATCAATACTTGGGCGGCAGGGCCTTCCTGCGCCTTGAGGTCAGCGAGTCGCCATAGCCTGCAACCGAACGAGGCACCCGCATCTCTACCACCCATGACTCCAAGACTCCATTCATCGCTCCCTCAGCTGCTCCTTGCGCTCATCTCCAGCGCCGCGCTGGCACAGTCGCCTTCGAATGCCGAGCGCTTCGACCGCATTGATCGCAATCGCGACGGCAAGGTGACGCCGCAGGAGTTGCCGCAGGCCGCGTTGTTCAAACGGCTCGACCGCAACGGCGACGGCGTCATCGAACGCAGCGAGGTCGGAGGCACGACGACTCCGACGACCCCGAATCGTCCCCGCAGCGAGGGCACGGGCGACCTCGTCATGCCGGAGGAGCCGCCGCACAAGAAGCACCTCGATCTCCGCTACGACGAGATTGCGGGTGTCGATCCCAACCTGCTGAGCCTCGATCTCTATGTGCCGGACGATCAGCAGACCGGTGGCAACAGCCCGGTGATGATCATGATCCACGGCGGCGGCTGGCGGAATGGCGACAAGGCCAGCCCGCCCATCGTCGGCGCGAAGATGCGGCACTTCGTCGGGCAGGGTTATGTTTATGCCAGCATCAATTACCGGCTTTCGTCGCAGACGGCGGAGCCGAACGGCGTGCAGCATCCGACGCACGCGATGGATTGCGCGAAGGCCGTCGCGTGGATTCACGATCATGTGGCCGACTACGGCGGCGATCCGGAGCGGATGCACCTCATGGGCCACTCGGCGGGCGGGCACCTCGCGGCCATCCTCGGCACGAACGAGCGCTTTCTCAATAGGCACGGCAAGGATCTCTCGATCCTCAAGAGCAACGTCCTGCTCGATCCCGCCGCCATCGACATCCCGCGCTACATCGATCTGGAAAACGGACGCGCCATGACCGCGCTGTATGAACTGGCGTTCGGGAAAGAGGCCGCCAACCATGTCGACGCCTCGCCGCAGCAGCACATCGCGCCGGGAAAAGACATTCCGCCCACGCTGCTTTTTTACGCAGGCGAACGGATGAAGCTCAACGTGCTTGCCCCGGCCTTCGTCGAAGCGTTGACCAAAGCCGGTGCGCCCTCGGCGGCAGTGGACACGATCACGCTCGACCACGGCCAGATCAACTCGCACATCGGCATGGTCAACGAATCGATGACCGCCCTTATCATGCGACTGCACGCGGGCGAGGATGCGTCGCGTTTTCCCGCCAGCATTGCCAGCGAGTCTGCCGCCCAGGCAGCACCGCGACGCCGCCAGCCGCCGCATGGATTTACAAAGGAACGCTGAACACGAAATGAACATGACTCCAAAACTCCACTGCTTCATCACTCCGCTGCTGCTGCTCTGCGCTCTCTGCGTCATCTGCGGTTCAACAGCCCAAGCCCAGGACGCCCGCTTCCAGCGCTTCGACAAGAACGCCGACGGCAAGGTCTCCCGCGAAGAGGCCAAGGGCACTGCCGCCGAGGCGCGTTTCGATGATCTCGACAAAAACAAGGACGGCTTCCTCACGCCGGAGGAAGTCCCGCGTCGTCGCCCCGCAGCACCGACGCCGGCAGACCACGCGGCACCCGCCATCGTCACGCAGATGGACATCCGCTATGCCGAGATGCCGCCGGGCGTGGATGCGAACCTGCTCTCGCTCGATGTGTATGCGCCGAAGGACGCGACGAACCTGCCGGTCATGATCTACATTCACGGCGGCGGCTGGCGTCGCGGAGACAAACTGGCAGTTGGCGACAAACCCAATTATTTCACGGCGCGAGGGTTTGTCTTTGTCAGCCTTAACTATCGCGTTGTGCCTGGCGTGGACATTCTCACCCAGCTCCAGGACAGCGCGGACGCGATCGGGTGGGTGAGAACGAACATCGCGAAGCACGGCGGCGATCCCACGCGGCTGCATCTCATCGGTCACTCCGCCGGAGCCCATCACGTCGCCATTCTCGCCACCAACGAACGCTTTCTCCAGAACGCCGGTGTCGCGCTGTCAGACCTGAAGAGCGTGGTGGAACTCGACACGCAGGCGCTCGATGTGCCCGAGTTGATGCGCGGCAGCGACAACGACCTTTACTCCCAGGCCTTCGGCAAGGACTCGACGGTGTGGAAGCAGGTTTCCCCGGGCGACAACGTGGCGGAAGGCAAGGGCATCCCGCCGTTCTTCCTCGTCGTGGCCGACAACCGGCAGCAAAAGCTCGATCAGGCCACGGCGTTCCAGAAAGCCCTTCAGGCCGCCGGCGTGCGCTGCGAGTTCGTCGAAGCTCCCCAACACGACCACGGCTCGCTCAACCGAGCCATCGGCGACACGACCGACAAGGTCACCCAGGCGATGGAGAAATTCCACGACTCCATCGCCACGCCGAAGAAATCCGCCGCCGCGACCGAAACGGATGACCCTTTCACCTGGGAGCCCTCGCTCACCTTCGACGCGGAGACGATGAAAGAAGGCCCGCTGCCGGTAAACGCCATGCAGCTCGTCACGCATCGAGGGACGCTTTTCTGCGGGATGGCCACCTCCTTCGAGCGCGACCGCCACTCGCGCAGCAGCTCCTATATCTATTCCAAGTCCAGCTCCCGGGAGCCTTGGAAACTTGAAGCCGACTTCGGCCCCGGCACCTCGCGCATCGGCGACATGCTGTCCGTCCGCTTCGAGCACGACGCCGCGGGCAAACCGATTCCCGGCGGCCCGCAGGACGTGCTCGTGGCCTTCACCATGAGCCTCACGCGGCGCGGTGTCGACCCCGCGCCGCTGCAGGTCCGTGTGCGAGACGATGCCACCGGCAAGTGGCACACCCACGACCTCCCCGCCGCCAAAGTCGCCGACGCCAATGTCCGCACCCTCTGCGCCCACCGCGATCGCGTCACCGGCGCCGACCTGCTGTTCGTCGGGGCCAATCCCGCGCCGCAGGGCATCTTCGCCGGCACTTACGACGCCGGCGCGCCGGCGCGCATTCGTTGGGGAAGCGAGCCGGAAATCGAGGCGCAAGGACGTCGCGGCACGAGCAAATGGTTTGGCATGGCCGTCGTCAATGGCGTGCTCCTTGCGTCGGATGTGGACAGCGTCTACCGTCGCCTCGACGGGCCGCAGCCGCGCTGGATCAAGGTTCACCAGTTCCCCCGCGGCGTCGGCGATGAAGGCGGAGCCGCCGTGCGCGGACTTACCTCCGCGCGCAATCCGCAGACCATCACGGGCTGGACCGAACCGGACATGCTTCTCTGTGCCACCCAGATGAAACTCTGGAGCCTGCGCATCCCTGCCGATCCCGAAACCAGGCACGACATCCGCGCCGAGCTCGCCCTGATCCCCTGGCTCGGCGAACGCCTTTCCGATCCCGTCATCTTTGCCGAATCCGCCTTCAATCCCCCCTGCCGTTTCACCCCTTCGCCAGGTGCCGCACCCGTCTGGCCCATCGGCTTTCAGGTCGTCTACCCGGTCCCCGGCAAGAACCTTTCCAACAGTGATCCAGACTCTTTCCGTCTTAAAGAGGACGCCTGGTTCCTCCTGCGCAACGTAACCGCGAACTACACCCTCCACCGCATCGAAAGCGACCACCGCCTTTTCCTCGCCCGCGACTTCGAGCCCAGCCCCTTCGCCGACGAGCCGCACACCCTCTACGCCTGCGGCTACAACGGCTCCTATTTCAAAGGCTCCCTCGGCACCGCGTGGATCTACAAGGGTACCCAGAGCGCAAAATGACCATGACTGCAAAACTCCACCACTCCATCCTGCTCCTTTGCCTCTTCTGTGCCTCCGCGGTTCCAGTGCAGGCGCAGACCGCCGCGCCGCCTCTCTTCCAGCGGCTCGACAAGAACAGCGACGGCACGCTCACCGCCGATGAGGCCACCGATTCCGCCGCGTTCAAAGCCGCCGACAAGGACGCCGACGGCAGTGTGACACGCGAGGAGTTGCAGGCCTATCTCGCCAGCCGCGCCGCAGCGGCCAAGAAAACGCCGGCTCCTTCAGCCGCACCCGCAGTCAATCTTCCCGTGCTCAAAGGCGGGCTGTTCGAGCGGACCCTCGTGCCGGGTTTCTCGGAGATGCGCGATGGCATTAATGGCGTGGCGGTGGCCGACCTGAACGCCGACGGGCGCAATGACATCGTGGCCACCACCACGGGCCGCACGGGCAACCGGCTGCGCGTGTTCCTCAACGACGGCGGCATGAAGTTCACTGAACATGTCGTCACGATTACCGGCTCCAGTGTGCGCGCGGAAAACATGGGGATGAAGCCCGAGGTGCCGAACCTGGTGGACTTCAACGGCGACGGCCTGCTCGACATCTTCCTTACCCGCCATCGCGGCAGGGTGAGCAATCCCTCGCCGGGCAACACGCTCTTGCTCGCGGACGGCGCGTGGGACCGGTTCAAGGATGTCTCCGGGGCCATGGGCGTGCGCAATGAAACCGGTTACAACCGGCAGTCATCCATCGGCGACGTGAACGGCGATGGCTGGCTCGACATCGCGGTCGGCTGCGACACGATCGGCTCGCCCGCCTCGCTCGGCTACCCGCTGCAAAAGCTCTTCGTCTTCAAGCCGAAGGGTCCCCGGTTCGAGGACGGCAAGTTCGAAGACATCGGCGGGACCGATTTGGTTCCCGACTTTGGCGGCCCCTACAACCCCGATCCGAACAAGCGCCGCTCCGGCCCCGGCATCACGCTGCGCGACCTCGACAACGACGGCGACCTCGACCTCGTGCAAAGTTATCATCTCGACGCCACCAGTTCGCACCCCGGCGACCCGGAAGGCGTTCACGAGCAGAAGTTCGGCGTCTGGTGCTGGAGGAACCTCCTGCGCGAGTCCGGCGCGTTGCGCTTTGAAAAAATCACCGGCAACGGTCTCGCCACCGAGGGCCAGCTCCGCCTCACGCCGGACAAAACGCAGGTCGAAGTCGTCGCCCATTCCATCAGCCTGCCGTATCTGTCCTTCGCCGACGTGGACCGCGACGGGCTGCTCGATGGGCTCGCCGTCGGCCCCAGTTCCCCGGGCTGGCACGCCGAATCCGATCCCATCGGCAGCCGGTTCTGGAAGAACCTCGGCGACTTCCGCTTCGAGGATCGCACCCAGCCGGGCGGACTCGATGCCGTGGGCTGGACCATCGGCCAATGGCACACGTTCTGGGGAATGACCACGCCCGCCCGGATGAAGCTCGACCGTCGGGGAGCGGTGTCACCAGTGACCGGAATGAAGCTGCGACCCGGCTCCGAACTCGGCTTTTATCTGGCCGACGCCATCTTCGCGGATTTCGACAATGACGGCTGGGAAGACCTCGTCATCTGCAACCGCAGCGAGCGCCACGGCATCGGGGGCCTGGCGGCCAACATGCTGTTCATGAACAACGGCGACGGCACTTTCCGACCGACGAAGATGGACTTCTCAGGAATCAACACCGTGAGCATCTGCGGCGAGCCCGCCGACCTCAACGACGACGGCCTGCTCGACCTCGTCTTCCCCGCCGACCCCGGCAACTCCTGGGGCGCGGACAGCGCCGGCTCGAAGCCGCCCGAGGCCCTGTTCGAGAGCAAAATCTACCTCAACACCGGCGAGCACGGCGGAAAAGAAAACCACTGGCTCCACCTCACCTTCACCGGCCTCAAACACGCCGAACTCATCGGTGCACGAGTCGAACTCACCGCCGACGGCAAGAAGCAGCACCGCTGGATTCACTCGAACCATAGCTACAAAAGCGGCGGTGGGCTGGACGCGCATTTCGGTCTCGGAGAAGCCACCAGAGCCGAAGTGAAGGTGAAGCTGCTCAACGGAACCACCAAGACCTTTCCCTCGCTCAACGCCTCCCAATCCCACCAAATCGACCTCACCAATCCATGACACCAAAACTCCACCACTCCATCACTCTGCTCCTCCTCTGTGCTCTCGCTGTCCTCTGCGGCTCAATCCTGAACGCCGCCGAGCCCCACCGCGCCTCCTACTACAAGGACGGCGAAATCCACGTCACCGTCCTCGGCCAGCCGGAGGGCGAGGCCATCACCACCGGGCATTGGGATTTCAAGCCTTCGTGGTCGATCACCGGCGATCACCTTGTCTTCTTCCGCCGACTCAAGAACGATCCGGTGGTGAGCAACTGGATCACCCAGCTCTGCATCATCAACGCCGACGGCACCGGCTTTCACCCGCTCTCCGACGGCACCTTCACCGACTTCAATCCCACCTGGACCCGCGACGGCAGGAACACGCCCGTCTGGAACCGCAAGAACCGCGAGAAAGGCGGTTACCAGATCATGGCGGGCAGGATCGGCGGCAAACCCGGCGAGGAAATCGCGCTCACCGGCAGGGATTACAGTTCGTGGGTCCACTCGGCCGTTAAGGATGGCCGCTTGTTCGTCGCCGGCTCACCGCCCGAGTTGGGGCGCGGCTACTACCTCATGACCCCGAACCCTGGTGGCGAGCCCGCCTTCGAGCGCGTCACCTGCGAACTCGCTAAAACCGGCAGCCTCGACCGCCTCAGCATCTCGCCCGACGAGACGAAAATCTGCTTCGACTACCATCCCGGCAAGGAAAACCCCATGCCCGGTCGCACCCTCTACGTCGCCGACTTCGACGTGAAGGCCCGCACCATCACCAACGCCAAACCCTTCGCCAATGCCGAGCGCAAGAGGGTCTGGTTCGACTACCCGCGCTGGACCAGGGACGGCAGCGCCATCGTCTATCACGCGGGCGGCAAGCTCTACCTCTTCACCCTCGCCGACGCCACCACGAAGCAAGTTTCCACCGACCCGAAGGCCGACTACCGCTACCCGCATGGCGAGGCGACGCCGAACTGACGAAGCACCATCACTCCAGAACTCCATTTCTCATGAAACCCATCCTCACCTTCCTCTGTGCAAGGCTTTCGCAGTCGCGAAAGCTACTTTGCTCATTCCTCGCAATCAGTGCCCTCTGTGGTTCAAACTCCGCCGCCGCCGACAGCCGAAGCGAAGCAAAGACAGGTGAAGGCAGACCCAACATCGTCATCTTCCTCGCCGACGACCTCGGTTACGCCGACATCGGCGTGAACGGTCCCGCAGGCGCGGGAGACATCCCCACACCGAACATCGACAGCATCGCGAACAACGGCGTGCGCTTCACCGACGGCTACGCCACGCATCCCGTGTGCTCGCCTTCACGCGCCGGGCTGATGAGCGGGATGTATCAGCATCGCTTCGGCTTTGAGCACAACTCCGGGCCCGAGCGCTACGCCTCGCCGGAGTTCGGTATGCCCCGGGAGATTCCCTCGCTGGCGGAGAAGCTCAAGGGCGCGGGCTACGCGACGTGCATGGTGGGCAAATGGCACATCGGTTTCAAAGAGGGTCTGCGACCGCACGAAAGAGGGTTCGACCACACCTTCGTGTTCCATTCGGGTGCGCGGTCGTTTTTCCCGGAACAACCGCCGGTCAACCCGCTCTACCGCAGCGGCGTCGAGGTCGCCGAGGAGTTCGAATACCTCACCGATGCGTTCGCCGATGAAGCGGTGGAG
>CAVOVE010000007.1:0-176602 GCA_963699775.1 uncultured Candidatus Rokubacteria bacterium | reverse complement strand
CGCTGCCAGGGCTCACGCTCTACGGCGCGCTCGTCTACGCCTCGCGCAACGAGCTCCAGAAGAACCCGGAAGGTAATATGAAGGACGGGGCGCTCGGCACCGAGATCGACCTCGTCGCCAACTACGCGATCACCCCGAACGTCAGCCTGGACGGTCGGCGGCGGCTACCTGATCGCCGGCGACTTCTACGGCGACGTCGACGACCCGCTGGGGCGCGATCAGCGCCTTCACGGTGAAGTTCTAGTTTCACGCCGCGGCAGCACCGCCCCGGGAGGGTTCGCCCTCCCGGGGCTTTTTTGTTGCTGCCGTCCGTCGTTTACAACCCCGCAGCGGAAGTGCTATAACAACACGATGCGGCCCGGACCGCGTGGTGGCTGAAATGCGCTTGCTTGGGGGTTGATTGTTCATGAGCCTGGTCGGCAACCTGGAGGACCTGTCGCTCCCCGACATCCTGCAGATCGTCTCGTTGAGCCGCAAGTCCGGCATCCTGATGCTCGAGCGCGAGGGGCAGCAGGGCAAGATCATCATCCGCCAGGGCAAGGTCATCCAGACCGATCTCCCCGCGCCAGGGCAAGACCCTCGGCGAGCTGCTCACCGCCCGCGGGCTGCTGCGCCCCGACGACCTCAAGAAGGCCCTCGAGATCCAGCGCGCCGGCGAGGGCCACGAGCTGCTCGGCGGCATCCTCGTGCAGCTGAAGCTGATCGACGAGGCCACGCTCGAGAAGGTGGTCACGGAGCAGATCGAGGACGCCATCGTCTTCTTCCTCTCCTGGCGCGAGGGGACGTTCAGCTTCGAGCTGGCCGACATCAAGGGGCGCGGCGAGTTCAGCGTCGACCCCCAGGCGTTCATCCTCGAGCGCGGCATCGACACCCAGTGGCTGGTGCTCGAGGGCACGCGGATGATCGACGAGCGCTCCCGGGAGCGCGGGGCCGCCCCCGCGCCCGGCGAGGCGCCGGCCGAGTCGGGCGCCGAGACCTCCTTCGCGGGGATCGAGGACGAGGCGGCCGCCGGCGGCCGGGTCGCTGATCCTCGTCGACGACGACCCGCTCTTCCGCGAGATGGCCCGCGACGCCCTGGGACGGCGGGGCTTCCGCGTCGTCGCCTGCGAGACCGGCGCGGCCTGCCTCGCCGCGGTCGACCGGGAGGCCGGCAGCGGCGCGCCGCCCGCGGTCGTGGCCGACGTCGTCATGCCGACCCTGGACAACCAGGGCTTCCTCGGCGGCCTCGAACTGCTGGAGAAGCTGCGCCGGGCGCACCCGGAGGTCCCGGTGGTGGCCGTCACCGCCTACCCGGACGAGAACGTCAAGGCCCAGGTGCTCGAAATGGGCGGGCAGTTCCTGCTCAAGCCCGGCGCGGGCGAGGCGGCGACGGCCTTCTTTGCGAACCTCGCGGCGCTCCTCCGGGAAGGGAGCGCCGGCGGGGAATCCGCCGCCGGCTGCCGCGCCGCGACGCCACGGCATCCGCAGCCCGCGGCGCCGACCGCCCGCGCCCCGGCGCCGGCACGCCGGAGCCGGCTGCCCCGCCGCCCCCGGCGCCGCGAGCCCGCGAAGGCCGCCGCCGCCCGCGCAGCGACCGCGAGCGGGCGGTCGCGGCGCTCGCGGCCACCCGCGCCGCTCTCGCCCGGCAGGAGAGCGCCGTGGCCGCCGCCGGCGCTCGCCCCCGCGGAGATCGGCGCTGTTGCGCGAGATGCTCGAGGAACTGCAGAACCCCCGGGCCACGAGCGAGATCGGCCTGCTGATCCTGCGCTTTGCCGCCGAACTCCTCAACCGGGCCGTGCTCTTCGTCGTCAAGGGCGGCAAGGCCGTCGGGCTCGGCGGTTTCGGCGTCGAGGTCGCCGGGGGACCCGACCGCCGGGGCATCCGCGGCTTCGCCATTCCCCTCGACGAGCCCTCGGTGCTCGAGTCGGTCGTGCGCCGGCGCGCGTCGGTGCAGGGGCCGCTCGCACCCGGCGCCTGGAACCGGGCGCTCCTGGACCAGCTCGGGCGGCAAGACACCCGTGGACGCCGTGGCGCTTGCCGCTGATCTCCGGCGGCAGAGTGCGCGTCATCCTCTACGGGGACAACCTCCCCGAAGCGCGGCCCGCCGCCGGCACCCGGGCCCTCGAGCTCTTTCTCGCGCAGGCCGGGCTCACGCTCGAGAAGGTGCTCCTGGAGAAGAAGATCCAGGAGGCCGACGCCGCCGCGGCAGCGCCGCTCGGCCGAGCGCCGCGAGCAGCACGCGGGAGGAGCGATCCGGTGATCGCGACGATCCTGGTGGTGGACGATTCGGCGACCACGCGCTCGCTCGTCGCCTCCTACCTGACCGATTGGGAGGGGGTCGAGGTCGTGGAGGCCGCCAGCGGCTTCGAGGCGCTGCGGGTGCTGCCGGCCCGCGGCGTCGACCTGATCGTGACCGACATCAACATGCCCGACATCAACGGGCTGGAACTGATCTCCTTCGTGCGCGCCAACCCGAACTACCGGCGGATTCCCGTGATCATCATCACCACGGAGAACAGCGCCGAGGACCGCAAGCGGGGCCTCGAGCTGGGGGCGAGCGACTACCTCGTCAAGCCCTTCGCCGCCGCCGACCTGCGCCGGGCCGTCGAGGCGGCGCTCGGCCGGGAGCCGGGAAGGGCGGGCGCGTGAGCAGCGAAGGCCGCGATCAGGCGTCGTTCGGCGAGTTCGTCATCGAGGCCGAGGAACTGCTCGAGGCCCTCGGCGACCGGCTGGTGCAGCTCGAGCGGGCGACCGAGGAGGACACGGTCTCGCCCGACACGATCAACGACGTCTTCCGCTCGATGCACACCCTCAAGGGGCTCTCCGGGATGCTCGGCCTCAAGGGGATCTCCGAGCTTTCGCACAGCCTCGAGAACCTGCTGGACAAGGTGCGCCTCGGCAAGACCAAGCTCCACCAGGGGACGCTGGACGTGCTCTACGCCGGCGTGGAGCTGCTCGGCGAAGATCGTCGGGGCGGTCGGCCGCACCGGCACCGAGGAGGGCGCCGACATCCGTCCCGTCGCGCGGCGCATCCAGCAGCTGCTCGAGGAAAAGCCCGGCGGCCGCCAGGAGGTCACCCTCGAGGGCGTCGAGCTGGACCGCCGCATCCTCGGCACGCTCACCGAGTACGAGGAGCACCGGCTGCTCGAGAACGTCCGCGCCGGGCGCGCGCTCTTTCGCGTGGAGGCCCGCTTCTCGCTTCGAAACGTTCGACAAGGACCTGGGGGCGGTCTCCGAGCGGCTCAAGGCGATCGGGGAGGTCATCTCGACGCTGCCGAGCTCGGACGAGTCCTCTCCGGACACGATCAACTTCGACCTGGTCTTCGGCAGCACCTCGGGACGCGACGCGGTGGAGGCCGCCGTCGCCGGCTATCCGGCCACGGTGCACGCGGTCGGCCGTCGCGCCGCCGTCGCGCCGGCGCCCGCGAGCCCCGGCGATCCCGCCGGCGCGCGGTCGACCCGCCGCGCCGGGACGCAGCCCCCGATCGCCGCCGCCGCGGAAACATCCCCCGAGGGCGCTCTCACCCTGCGCTCGCTCTCCGACACGGTGCGCGTGGACATCCGCAAGCTCGACAGCCTGATGAACATCGTCGGCGAGCTGGTCATCAACAAGACCACGATCATCCAGATCAGCCGCGAGCTGATCGCCCAGACCGGATCCGCCGGCACCGGCGGGGACCTCCAGAAGGCGGCGCGCAACCTCGAGCGCAACCTGCGCCAGCTGCAGCAGGGGGTCATCAACTCGCGGATGGTGCCGATCGGGCAGGTCTTCTCCCGGCTCAACCGGGTCGTGCGCAAGCTCTCGCAGGAGTTCGGCAAGAAAATCGACCTGCGGATGCACGGCGAGGAGACCGAACTGGACAAGCTCATGGTCGAGGACCTCGCCGACCCGCTGCTGCACCTGGTGCGCAACTCCCTCGACCACGGCATCGAGCTGCCCGAGGTGCGCGAGCGCGCCGGCAAGCCCGCCCAGGGGGTGATCGAGCTGCGCGCCGAGCAGCGCGGCAACCACATCGTCATCGAGATCGAGGACGACGGGGCCGGCATCGACCTGGAGCGGGTGCGCGCCACCGCGGTGCGCAAGGGCCTGATCGACGCGGCGGCGGCGACGGACGAGCGCCAGCTGCTCGACCTGCTCTTTCTCCCGAGCTTCTCGACGAAGGAGTCCGCCAGCCAGGTCTCGGGCCGCGGCGTCGGGCTGGACGTGGTCAAGACGAACGTCGCCAGGCTCGGCGGCATGATCGACATCGAGACCGAGCTCGGGGTCGGCACGCGCTTCACGATCACCCTGCCGATCACGCTGGCCATCATCCAGGCGCTGCTCGTCGGCGTCGGCGAGGAGATCTACGCGATTCCGCTCAACGCCATCCTCGAGAGCAACCGGCTCCAGAGCAGCCAGATCCGCACGGTCGAGAAGCGCGAGGTCGTCCGGCTGCGCGAGAGCACGCTGCCGCTGTTGAGGCTGGCCGACATCTTCGGCCTCCCGCGCGCCGGCGCGGACCAGAAGATGTTCGTGGTGGTCGTCGGCCTCGCGGAGAAGCGGCTCGGCCTCGTCGTCGACAGCCTGCGCGGCCAGCAGGAGGTGGTCATCAAGTCCGTCGGCTCGGTCTTCCGGAACACGCCGGGCATCGCCGGCGCGACCGAGCTGGGCGACAAGCGGGCGGTCCTCGTTCTTGACGTCGGCGCCCTGATCGACGAGGCGACGCACGAGCGGGGGAGGCGGATGGCTGAACGCGTGAGCGGCGGGACCGGCGCGTGATCCGGCCTGGAACACGCCCAGATCGAGCTGCTCGGTTTCATGCTCGCGGACGAGCAGTACGCCCTGGACATCCTCGAGATCAAGGAAATCGTGCGCCTGCACGCGATCACCCCGGTGCCGCGCTCGCCGGACTGGCTCAAGGGGATCGTGACCTTGCGCGGGGTCATCGTGCCGATCTTCGATCTGCGCAGCAGGCTCGGCCTGGCGCAGATCGAGTACGGTCCGGAAACGCGGATCGTCGTCGTCTACCGCGGCGAGGAGCTCGCCGGCCTGATCGTCGACCGCATCACGCAGGTCATGCGCCTGCCGGTCGAGACCATCGAGCCGCCGCCGCAGACGATCGGCCTGGTGGAGGCGGAGTACCTGCGCGGCGTGGCGCGCTTTCGCGAGCACCTGGTGATCCTGCTCAACCTGCCCCGGGTTGTCGAGGCCGCGCCGTGAGCGGCGCGGAGAAGCGCGAGACGCGGATCATCCGCTGTCCGGCCTGCCAGCGCTACTACCGCATTGCCGCCGGGCCCCCGGCGCCGGGCGACGCGTCTGCGCTGCAGCAAGTGCGGCGAGGTCTTCTCGCCGGTGGCCGCGACTGCCGCTGCCGAGGCCGCGCCGCGCGCCGGCCTCCGCGCCGACGCGGGCAGGGGTGAACCCCTCCCCTGCGCCCGGCTGCGGCCGCACGCCGGTCCCGTCCGGGTCCGGCCGGGGCCGCGTCCTGGTTTCGACCGACGGGGCGGAGTTCCAGTCGCTGATCGGCGAGGTGCTCGCCGCCGCGGGGTTCTCGCTCCGGCAGGCCCGCTCCGGGGAGGAGGCGTGGGCCGCGATCGGGTCCTGGCGCCCCCACGTCGTGCTCCTCGATGTCGCCCTGCCCGGCGTTCCGGCCTTCGAATTGTGCGATCGCGTGCGCGCGGACGACAACCTGCGCGGCACCGGGCTGATCCTCATCGCTTCGGTCTTCCAGCAGACCCGCTACAAGCGCGCCCCGACCAGCCTCTACGGCGCCGACGATTACATCGAGAAGCACCACATCCGCGACCGGCTCCCGGACAAGGTGGCGCGGCTGCTCCCCGCCGGCGCGGTGTCCGCGCGCCCCGGTTGCCGACCCCGGCGCCGCGGCGCCGCGGCTGCGGCTCCGGCGCCGCCGTCCGCCGCAGGAAAGCTGCACGGCAGCATCGACGAGCGCGAACAGGAGACCCTGATCCGCGAGGAACTCTACGGGTCCCGGGGCCGCGAGCGCAAAGGGCTGGAGCGCCTGCAGGAGTGCCTGCGCCGCTACGCCCGCATCATCATCTCCGACATCGCCCTGTACAACCAGGAACTCGTGGAGCAGGGGATTCGCGAGGGCACCTTCTCCGAGCTGTTGAAGAAGGAGATCGAGGAGGGCTACCGGCTCTACCTGGTCCGCGTGCCGCCGTCGAGCGGGGGGAAGAGTATTACCACGAGGCGGTGCGGGACTTCATCGCCAAGCGCACGGGCGCGTCAGCGCGACGGGAATCCCCGGCCACGGGGGGCGTGCGTGACGATTCCCGGAGCCGCTGCGCGAGCAGCTCGCCTCCCCGGACGAAGAGGTCCGCCACGCGGCGGTCCAGGGTTTGCGCGACAGCGGGCCGGAGGGGCTCCCGAGCTTGATCGGGGCCCTCGGCGACGCCAGTTGGCGGGTGCGCAAGGCCGCCCTCGAGCTCGTGCTGCTCGCGCCCGCGGCCGACAGCCTGCCGCTGCTGATTGCCGGGCTGCGGGACGAGGACAATGCCGGCCGGCGCAACAGTTCGATGGAGGCCCTCGTGCGTCTGGGCCCGGCCGCGGTGCCGGCGCTCGCGCCCCTGGTCGCGGACCCGGATCGCGATCTGCGCAAATTCGTCGTCGACGCCCTCGGCAACATCGAGTCCCCGGCGGTGCCGGCCCTGCTGCGCGCGGCGCTCGAGGACCGCGAGGAGAATGTCTCAGCCGCCGCCGCCGAGTACCTCGGGCGCCGGCGCGACCCGGCCGCGGTCCCGGCGCTGCTGCGTCGCCTGGGTGAAGGCGGCGTCTGGTTGACGTTCGCGTGCCTGCGGGCTCTCGGCGAAATCGGCGATGCGGCGGCGGCTCCCGCCGTCTCGGCGCTGCTGTGCGAGCCGGGACTGCGCAAGGCCGCATTGGAGGCGCTCGGCAGCGTCGGGGACGACCGGGCGGTGCCGCACCTGCTCGAGGCGCTTTTCTCGCGCGACCGCGGGCTGCGGCGCGTGGCGGCGCTGGCCGTGCACCGCATCCTGCCGCGTCTCGGGCCGGGCGCCGCCGCGGCGGACCTCGCCGCGGGTGTGCGCGCGCAGTCCGACCCGGATTTTTTCGAATTTCTGCGCGGATCTGCTCGGTCAGGAAGATCCGCAGGCGCGGGCCGCCGCCGCGACGCTGCTCGGATTCGCGCCGGGAGCCCGGATGGTGTCGCTGCTTCTCGATGTCCTGCCCCAGGCCGCGGAACAGGACCAGGAGCTGCTCGGGGGGGTGCTCGACGGGCTCCCGGATGACGATCTTTCGCTGCTGATCGCCCGCCTGCTCGACCCTTCGCCCGTCGTGCGACTGCGCCTGGCCGGGGTCCTCGGACGCCGGGGAAGCCGCGAGGCGGTGCCGCTGCTGCAGGCCCTGCTCGCGGACGGCATCGGCCACGTGCGATCCGCCGCCGCGACGGCGCTCGGCAGGATCGGCGACCCCGCGGCCGTTGCTCCGCTCGTGGGACTCCTGCGCGACCCCTACCCCGACGTGCGGGAGGCCGGCCTGGAGGCCATCGTGGCGATCGGTCGCACCGGCCAGTCGCCTTCGGATCTCGCGCTCACGCTCCTCGAGCCGCATCTCACGGATGCCGACGAGGGATTCGCGGTCGCGGCGGTCCGCATCACCGGCCGCCTCGGCGGTCCGGGGCTCCTCACGCGCCTCGCACCGGCCCTGCGGGACGCCCGGGGCGAGATCCGGCGCGCCGCCGTGGAGGCGATCGGCGCCGTCGGCGGCGCGGCGGCGGTAGACGCGCTGCGGGTCGCGCTCACCGACGAGGACGTCGCGGTGCGCCGCGAAGCGGTGCAGCGGATCGGTGCGACCCGGGAGATCTCCGCGCTGCCGCTGCTGCTGCCGCTGCTCGGGGACGAAGACCTGTGGGTGCGGGTGCGCACCATCCAGGCCCTCGGGGGCATCGCCCACCCGGAGGCCCGGCGCGTTCTCCTCGCGGCGGCGGTCGGCGATCCCCCCGGACCGTGCCGCCTCGCCGCCGTCCGCGCGCTTGGCGTCGGGAAGGTTCCCGGCAGCCTCGCGGTCCTCACCGACCTGGCGGGCTCCCCCGATCGCGAGACGGGCATGGCGGCCATCGAGGCGCTCGGCGCGCTCGGCGATCCCGCGGCCCTCGAGGTGCTTCTCGCGCGCCTCGCCGATCCCGCCTGGGGGTTGCGCGCCGTCGTGGTTCGGGCGCTCGGCCCGCTCGCCGCGGACCCGCGGGTGAGCGCGGCTCTCGCGCGCGCCGCCGCGTCGGACGCCGACCCGCTCGTGCGTTCTCTCGCCGGGCGGATCATCGCCCGGCGGCGCGGTTGCCGGGCCGGGCGCCGGGCCGGGACTGAGGCGGGGCGCGGGCGCCGTGTTTAACTCCAGCGAGCAGACGGTGGCGCTCGGGCCCGAGGAGTTCCGGCTCCTGCGGGACTTCGTCAACGGGTTCTGCGGCCTCTGGTTCGACGACGACTCGGCGTATTTTCTCGAGCGGCGCCTGCAGCACCGCCTGCGCGAGCGGCAGCTCGGCTCGTTTCTCGACTACTATTACCTGCTCCTCTACGGCCCCGAGCGCGAGGAGGAGCTGACGAAGGTCGTCGACGTCCTGACCACCAACGAGACCTACTTCTTCCGCGAGATGAACCAGCTGCGCACGCTCACCGAGGAGATCGTCCCCGAGATCGTTCAGCGGCACGGGCCGCACCGGCGGTTGCGGATCTGGAGCGCCGGCTGTTCCACGGGGGAGGAACCCTACACCCTGGCGATCCTGCTGCTCGAACTCCCGGAGCTCCGCGGCTGGGACGTGGAGATCTTCGCCAGCGACATCAGCCAGCGCGTCCTGCAGGCCGCCCGCCGGGGGATCTACGCGGCCTCCTCGTTCCGCAGCACGGAGCCGGCCTACAAGGAGCGCTACTTCGAACCGGTCGACGCGACGTCCAGCCGCGTCGCCGAGCGGGTGCGTCGTCTCGTCTCTTTCGGGCAGCTCAACCTGCTCGCGCCGGAACAGTGGACGCATCCTCGGGCAGTTCGACGTCATCCTCTGCCGCAACGTCATGATCTACTTCAACGGCGAGGGCAAGAAGAAGATGGTCGAGCACTTCCACCGCAAACTCGACGCCGGCGGGTTCCTGCTGCTCGGGCACTCGGAGAGCCTGATGAACATCTCCACCGCGTTCACCCTGCGCCACTTCCGGCACGACATGGTCTACCAGAAACCCGAGCCGGCCGCACTGCGTCCGCCGGGCGCGGGGGCGCGAGCATGACGCTGAAAGTGCTCGTCATCGACGACTCGGCGTACCACCGGCGCACGCTGACGCGCATCATCGCCGCCGCGCCCGAGTTCGAGGTGGTCGGCACCGCCGCCGACGGCGAGGAGGCGATCAAGAAGGTCGTCACGCTGCAACCCGACCTGCTGACGCTGGACCTGGAGATGCCGCGCATGGACGGCTTCACGTTCCTGCGCTGGCTGATGAGGACCTTTCCGCGCCCGACGCTGGTCGTTTCCTCGCGGGAGAGCAACAAGAGCGTCTTCCGGGCTCTCGAGCTGGGCGCCGCGGACTTCGTTCTCAAGCCGGTGAGCTACGCCTCGGAGCGACTCGGCCAGATCGAGGGAGAGCTCGTCGCGAAGCTGCGCGCGATCGCCGCCGCCCGCCCCGACAAGCTCGCCCTGCGCGCCCGACAGTCGCGCGGCGCCGGAGCCGGCGGGACCTCGCGCGCCCAAGAGGACCGTCGTGCCGGCCGTGGCGGGCCGCTACCGCTGCGTGGCGATCGGGGCCTCCACCGGCGGCCCGCCGGCGCTGCAGCAGGTGCTCGCCGCGCTCGCCGCGGATCTGCCGGCGGCAGTGGTCATCGCCCAGCACATGCCGGAGGGCTTCACGCAGGATGTTCGCCGAGCGCCTCGATCGCATCGTCGCGCTGCGCGTCAAGGAGGCCGAGGGCGACGAGGAACTGGTTCCCGGCCTGGTTCTGCTGGCGCCCGGGGGGCAAGAACCTGACGGTGCACCCGGGGATGGGCGGCCGGGTCTTCGCCCGGCTCGATGCGCCGGCGCCGGCCGACCGCTATGTCCCGTCGGCGGACAGGCTCCTGACCTCGGCCGCGGCGGCCTACGGCAGCCAGCTGGTCTCCGTGGTTCTCACCGGGATGGGCGACGACGGCGCGCTCGGCACCCGGGCCGCCCGGGCCGCGGGGGGGCTGACCATCGCCGAGGCCGAGGAGTCCTGCGTGGTCTTCGGGATGCCTCGGGAGGCGATCCGGACGGGGGCGGTGCAGCGGGTGTTGCCGCTGCCCGAGATCGGGGCGTTCATCGCCCGCGAAGTCGGCGCCTGAGCGCCGGCCGGCGGCGGCGGGAAGTTGCCTGCGGGACGGAACCGGTGTAGAGTGGACGGCAAGGGATGATGAGACAATGACGACTCACGACGACAAGAAGAATCTCCTCATGCGCGGCCAGGAGTTTCTCCAGCTCTACCGCAAGGTCGAGGGTTTCACCCAGGAGTTGATGAAGGAGAACGAGCGGCTGCGCTTCCGGGTGGCGGCGCTCGAGCAGGAGCAGACCGTTGCGCCCGAGAGTCCCCGTCGAGGAGGTGCAGAACCTCAAGGGCCGCGTCGAGCAACTCGAGGCCGAGCGCGAGGCGCTCGTCCAGCGCTACAAGCAGGTCGAGCAGGAGAACCTCGATTTTGCCAATCGCTATCTGGAGATCGAGGAGGAGAACAACAACCTCGCCAACCTCTACGTCGCGAGCTTCCAGCTGCACTCCACCCTGGACTTCAAGGAGGTCGTGCAGATCGTGATGGAGATCGTCATCAACCTGATCGGCGCCGAGAAGTTCGGGCTGATGCTCCTCGACGAGCGCAAGGGGGATCTCTACGCGGTCTCCAGCGAGGGGGTCGAGCGCGAGCAGATTCCGCACGTCAAGCTCGGGGAGGGGACGATCGGGCAGGTGGCGCAGGCTGGGCAACCCTGGGTCGCCGAGGGGCGCACGCCCGACCAGGTCACGATGACCGAGCCCCAGGTGGTGATCCCGATGCGCATCAAGGACCAGTTCATCGGGGCGATCGTGATCTACGCCCTGCTGGAACAGAAGCCGAGCTTCTCGTCGCTGGACCACGAGCTCTTCAACCTCCTCGCGGGCCACGCCGCCACGGCCCTCTTCGCCTCGAAGCTCTACTCGGAGTCCGAGCGCAAGCTGGGAACGATCCAGGGCTTCCTGGAACTGCTCAAGCAGCTAGCGGCGGGGGGCGATGGCGAAATTCCGCTGCCTGGTCGTTGAAGACTCGCCGACGATGCGTCAGTTGGTCGTCTTTGCGCTCAAGCGGGTTCCCGAGCTGGAGATCGTCGAGGCTTCCGACGGCGTCGATGCGCTCAAGAAGCTGCCGGGGCAGAAGATCGACCTCGTGCTGACCGACATCAACATGCCGATCATGGACGGGCTCAAGCTGGTGAGCCTCCTGAAGAGCAACCCGCTGTACCGGGAGATCCCGGTGGTGATCATCACGACCGAGGGCGCCGCCGAGGACCGGGAAAAGGGCCTCGCCCTCGGGGCGCGGGCCTACATCCCCAAGCCGATCCAGACCAACAATCTTCTCAAGGTTGTCCGCGAAATCCTCGGCCTCTAGGCAGGCCGCTGAAAATGACCTCTCTGCGGCGGTGCGCTTCGCCCTTTGTCACGTGCGGCGCACGCGAGTGCCGCTCACTTTCGCGTCAGGATTCGCGCGTCTTGCACCCGGGCCATTTTGAGCGGCACCCGGCTTGCAGGGCAGGGCGTCGTCATAACGGCCTGGTGGAACTTTTCATGGGGCGCCCGGTCTAATGTCAGTGACGAACGGCGTGCAGGGGATGGGAGCCGGTGACGAGGAGCGTCAACTGGTGGATGCCGCCCGCGGCGGCGACCACCGGGCCTTCGAGGCGCTGGTGCTCAAGTACCAGGACCGGATTTATCGGCTCATCCAGCGGCTGGTCAGCGGCTCGGACGTGGTTGACGACCTGGCGCAGGAGGTGTTCATCAGGGCCTACCGGTCCCTCGGCGACTTCAAGGGCGAGTCGTCCCTGTACACCTGGCTCTACAAGATTGCGCTCAACCTCTGCCGCAACCACTACCGGACGCGGGGGAGGAGGCCGCCGCACGAGGAGCTCGACGAGGCCGACGGCGCAACCGGGCTCGAGGCCGCGGGGGGGACACCGGAGGACGAGGTCTTCCGGAGAGAGTTCTGGGATCAGGTGCGGTCGGGGCTCGACGAGTTGCCGGCCGAGCAGCGGGAGGCGGTCGTTTTCTGTGATCTGGAAGGGATGAGCTACGAGGAGATGGCCGACGTGATTGGAGTGCCGATCGGGACGGTGCGCTCGCGGATCTTCCGGGGGCGCCGCGCGCTTCAGGAGCGGCTTGCGCCGTTCCACGCCGCGAGTGCCGGCACGCGGGGGAGGTCGACGTGAGCGACGCGCGGTGCGAGGAGTTTCGCGAATTGGTGTCGGCGTTTGTCGACGAGCGTCTCGACGGCGGCGAGCTGTTGCGTCTCGAGGAGCATGTTCAGGCCTGCGCCGGGTGCCGGGCCTTCGAAGGCGAGTTGCGGCGTTTCCGGGGGCTGCTGCAGGCGGCCGAGACCTTTCGTCCCCTGCGCCGGCCGCCCCCGGGGTTTGCCGCCATGGTCATCGCCCGGATCGACCGGGCAGCCGGCGCCCGGGTCGTCCCCTTTCCGGCGCCTGGCCCCGGGCGCCGTCTGCTCCCGCGGCCCCTGGATCGGCATGGTTGCCGCGGCGGCGGCCGCTGCGCTCTTTTTTCGCCTGGTCCTGGCAGCGGCTGCTGCCCGTCGACTCGCCGGAGCAGAAGATCGTCATGCCCCGGTCGCCGCCCCGGTGGTGGACGTGGCGGCGGCGGACGGCGGGAGCATGGACGTCTGGATGCGCGAGCACGCCATGCTCGCCCGCGACGGCACCCTGCTCGGCTCCGCCGAGGAGATCGAGTTCGCCAGAATCCACTCCGGCGCCGACGCGGGGCGCTAGGGGTTCTCGTGCCTGCCTCCCGACGCTTCCGTGCCGGCCTGCTGCTGATTGCGCTCGTCGCGCTGCCGGCGGCGCCTGCGGCGGCCCAGGCCGGGGAGGCGCTCCTGCCGACCCCCGCGCCCGCCCGACTACCGCGGCCGCAAGGTCGTGATCGACTTCACGCAGCCGCGGGCCGCGGGTGACCAGCCTGAGCGTTCTCTGCCAGCCCGGCGGTCGCGAGCGCCGCGAGTTGCACGCGACCCGCGGCGTCCAGGTCGTCGACGGCGAGTACTCCTGGCAATACTTCCCCGAGCGGGACGTCGTGCTACAAGCGACCGGCCCGCGCCGAGGGTGGAGAGATCCTGCGGCCCGGAACAGCTGCGGCGCGCGCTCGCGAGCTACGCGATCCAGGTCGTGCCTTCCGGGCCGATCGCGGGGCGGCGCAGCCGCGCGCTCGAGTTCGCCCCGCGTCAGCGCCGGCAGCCGGCCGCGGCGCGTGGTCTGGGTGGACGCCGCGACGGCGCTCATCCTCAGAACCGAGGTCTACGGCATCGACAACCGCCTGGCGTGGCTCTCGGTCTTCGAGGAGTTGGAGTACCGGCCGGTAGTTCGACGCCGCGGCCTTCTCGCGGCCCGGTCCGCCGGACGTCACGGTCGTCGAGGCCGGCGCCGAGCCGTGCCTCGAGCCCGCCGAGGCCGAGCGTCTCGCCGGCCTCCCGCTGGCTCTGCCGGCGTACCTCCCGGAGGGGTTCGCGCGCCAGTGCATCCGGGCCCGGCGCCAGCGCGACTACGGTGAGATCCAGGTGGTCTTCGGCGACGGCTTGAGCCTGCTGTCCCTGTTCGAGAGCACCAGCTTCCGCGAGCCCGCCGGGGACAAGGTGCTGGTCGGCGGCGGTCGCCGTCGGCCACGCCACGGGGCGCTGGCACGATCTCGGGCTCGTGACCGGCATCTCCTGGCGCGCGCCGTGGGCGTCACCTGGCGCTGCTCGGCGAGCTCTCGCGATCCGAGATGCACAAGGTCGCCGGGTCGGTCAGCACGCAGCAGGAACTTTCCGCTCCCGCCGCGCGTCAATGACGTTGGGGGCCGACCGGGGAGAGGGGCTTTGATCGAGCCGGTTGAGTGTAGCTCCTTTCCCTGATGACGTTTGACGGCAAACCAAAGGAGATGATGCTGCCATGGAAATGACCACATCCTTCCGGCGCCGGCTGACGCTCGGCGCCGTGGCGGTCGCATCGCTGGCCGCCGGCATGGTGCTGGCTTCGCGGCTCAACCTGACCGCGCCCACCCGCGCCGCGGCCGATCGGGAAGGCCCGGCGCCGGCGCCGGCCGGTGCGGTTCCGGCCGCGGCGCAGCCGCCCGGCTTCAACTTCGCGAAGATCGCCGAGGAGGAGAAGAAGTTCGTCGTGAACATCAACACCACCAAGACGTTCAAGCGGCGGTTGCAGCAGCTGCCCCGGGGCCCGCGCGGTCAGATGCCCTTCGGCGGGGAGGAGGATTTCTTCAACCACTTCTTCGGGCAGCTGCCGGATCGCGACCTCAAGCAGCAGAGCCTCGGTTCGGGTTTCATCGTCGACCAGGAGGGCTTCATCCTCACGAACAATCACGTCGTGGACGGGGCGGACGACATTCGCGTCACGCTGCTGGACGGGCGCAGCTACGACGCCGAGGTCAAGGGCCGCGACCCGAAGACCGACATCGCGCTGATCAAGATCAAGCCGGAGAACGGCCTGCCGGTGGCGACCCTCGGCGACAGCGACGCGCTGCTGGTGGGCGAGTGGGTGATCGCGATCGGCAACCCGTTCGGCTTCGGGCACACCGTGACCGCCGGGGTGGTCAGCGCCAAGGACCGCACGATCGGCGCCGGCCCCTACGACGCCTTCATCCAGACCGACGCCTCGATCAACCCCGGCAACAGCGGCGGGCCGCTGTTCAACGCGCGCGGCGAGGTCGTCGGGATCAACTCCGCCATCATCTCCTCGGGGCAGGGGATCGGCTTTGCGATCCCGATCAACATGGCCAAGAACATCATGGAGCAGCTGCGCGACAAGGGGTCGGTCACCCGCGGCTGGCTCGGCGTGCAGATCCAGGCGCTGACGCCGGAGTTGCGCGAGTCGCTCGGCCTCGCCGACGAGGGCGGGGCGCTCGTCGCCGGGGTCGTCAAGGGCGACCCGGCGGAAAAGGCGGGGCTCAAGGCGGGCGACGTCGTCGTCGAGTTCGACGGGCAGCGCCGTGCGTTCGGACCGCGACCTGGTCGCGATCGTCGGCAACACCGCGGTCGGCAGGAAGCGTCGCGCTCAAGGTCGTGCGCGACGGGAAAAAGCTCGCGCTCGAGGTCAAGATCGCCAAGCGCTCGGACGACAAGGACGAGGCCGCCGCGGAGGGACGACGACGGACCGGCAGTGCAGGAGAGCGGCAAGGCGCGCATCGGCGTGCAGGTCCAGGACGTGACGAGGGACCTCGCGGAGCAACTCGGGCTCGACGACACCGAGGGCGCCCTGGTGACCGAGGTGCTCGAGGGCAGCCCGGCGGAGCGCGCCGGGATCGTGCGCGGCGACGTCGTCCTCGAGGCCAACCGCCAGCCGGTGGAGAACGCTGCGGCGTTCGTCCGGGCCGTGCGCGCGGCGGAGCCGGGCCGGAGCGTGCTGCTGCTCGTGCGCAGCGCGCCGCGGCACGCGGTACGTCGCGGTCAAGGCCGAGGCGGAAGTAGGTCCGGTTCGAGGCGCCAGCCGCAGTGCGCCGGAGGGGACGGTCCGCCCTTTTCGCCGTGGCGCGCTGGCGTCGCTGCTGGCGTCGGCGCCGGCTCGTCGCCGGCCCGGCTGCGCGCTCACCGACGACGAGCTGCGCCGCGACGCGGTCGTGCGCGCCGTCGAGAAGGCCCGGCCGACGGTCGTCAACGTCAACACCGAGGAGGAGGTCGCCGTTTCGCCGTTCGGCGGCGGCGGCGACCCGCTCTTCGAGCGGTTCTTCCGGGATTTCTTCGAGGCGGCGCCGCGCCGGCGGGTTGCCGCGCGCAGTCTCGGCTCCGGGGTGATCGTCGACCCGCGGGGCTACATCCTCACCAACGAGCACGTCGTCGCCCGCGCCTCGCGCATCAGCGTGACGCTCGCCGACGAGCGCACGTACCCGGCGAAGCTGGTCGGCACCGATCCCGACCACGACCTGGCGGTGATCAAGATCGACGCGAAGGAGCCGTTTCCGGCGGTCGAGACCGGCGACTCCGACCGTCTGCTGATCGGCGAAAAGGTTATCGCGATCGGCAACCCCTTCGGCCTCTCCCACACCGTCACCACGGGGGTGGTGAGCGCCACCCGGCGCTCGATCCGCACGGGGCAGGGCGCGTCTACTACGACTTCGTCCAGACCGACGCCGCGATCAACCCCGGCAACAGCGGCGGCCCGCTGCTGGACATCACCGGGCGGATGATCGGCGTGAACACCGCGGTCTACAGCGAGGGGATGGGGATCGGCTTTGCCATTCCGGCGGCGGTTGCGCGCCGGGTTGTCGAGGACCTGGTGCGCTACGGCCAGGTGCAGGCGGTCTGGGTCGGTCTCGCGGTCGGGGACGCGCGAGCCGATCAGGAACCCGGGGCCGGCCGAGCGACCCCGGGAAGGTCTGCCCGTGCTGCGGGTCGCCGCGGGGGGACCCGCAATCCGGGCGGGTCTGGTCGAGGGGGACTTGATCCTTGCGGTCGGGGGCGCCGCGGTGCGCTCCGCCGGGGAGTTCCACCACCGCGTCGGCCGCCACGGTGTCGGCGAGACCGTCACCGTCACCGTGCGCCGGGGGAAGACCGAACTCGATCTCCCGGTCCGCGCCGAGCAGTTTTCCGTCAAGGTCGCCGGGGCGATCGCCTGGGAGTGGCTCGGGCTCTCGGTGAAGTCGTCCCGGGCGGGGATGGCGGTCTCCCGGGTGCGACGAGGCGGGGCGGCGGCGCAGATCGGCCTCGAACCCGGCGATCTCATCCTGCAAGTCGGCGGCGAGGAGATTTCGACAAACGACGAGTTTGCCCACGGCGTCATGCTCGCCATCCAGCGCGGCGCCTTTCCGATGCTCGTCCAGCGCGGTCGCCGCGGGTACTTCATCACCCTCCCGCTCCGGGGTACGACAATATGACGGCTGCTGAGGAGGGCCCGTCCGTTGCCTGGCCGCGGGGGGCTGGTCGGGGTGGCGCCGTCGTTCTGATCGGCATGCCGGGAGCCGGCAAGAGCACCGTCGGCGTCCTGCTGGCGAAGCACCTCGCCCTGGGGTTTGTCGATACCGACCTCCTCATTCAGGAGCGCGCGGGGCGGCGATTGCAGCAGATCCTCGACGAAGCCGGCTATCGGGAGTTGCGCCGTCTCGAAGAGGAGGCGATCCTGGCGCTCGACGCCGTGGGCGCGGTGATCGCGACCGGCGGGAGTGCGGTCTACAGCGAGCGGGCCATGCGTCACCTCGGCGAGCTCGGCCGGATCGTCTACCTCAGGGCGAGCTGCGATCTGCTCGCTGCCCGCATCGTCGACTACGAGCGGCGGGGGATCGCCAACCCCGGGGGGCAGCCTTTCGAGCAGATCTACCGAGAGCGAACGCCGCTCTACGAGCGGTGCGCCGACGCGGTCGTGGCGGTCGACGGTCTCACGCACGAGGAAGTGGTACGGGCGGTGCTGGCTGCGATCGAAGAAAGCCGCTATTGACCGGTCCCGCCCCACAGGGCCGGGGTTGATCCCCGCCTGAGTTGAAAAGACGTTACGGCAAACCGGTTGGATGGAATACCCCGCTTCTCCTACGATGGGAGAAGTACGGAAGCACCAGAATAATCAGAATTTGTGTAATAGAATAACAATAACAGTATGTTATATATATTCTTCTTCATTGGCTCAAAACATTGACAATGTGAGACTCAACTATTATATTACGAGCGCAAGCAATGAACCAAACCTTTCAGGAGGGAATTGAGATGAGCAAGATCATCGGCATCGACCTGGGGACGACCAACTCCGTCGTTGCGGTCATGGAAGGCGGGGAGGCGACCGTCATCATCAATCAGGAGGGCAACCGGACCACGCCGTCGGTCGTCGCCTTCACCAAGGACGGCGAGCGTCTCGTCGGGCAGGTGGCCAAGCGCCAGTCGGTGACGAACCCGGAGAACACCGTCTACTCGATCAAGCGCTTCATGGGCCGGCGCTACGACGAGGTCAACGAAGAGATGAAGATGGTCCCCTACAAGGTCGTCAAGGCCGACAACGGCGACGCCCGCGTCGACATCAAGGGCAAGCAGTATTCGCCGCCCGAGATCTCCGCGCAGATCCTGATGAAGCTCAAGCAGGCCGCGGAGGACTACCTCGGCGAGAAGGTGACCGGGCGGTCATCACCGTGCCGGCCTACTTCAACGACGCCCAGCGCCAGGCCACCAAGGAGGCCGGCAAGATCGCCGGTCTCGAGGTCGAGCGCATCGTCAACGAGCCGACGGCGGCCGCGCTGGCCTACGGCCTGGACAAGAAGAAGGACGAGACGATCGCGGTCTACGACTTCGGCGGCGGCACGTTCGACATCTCGATCCTCGAGGTCGGCGACAACGTCGTCGAGGTCAAGTCGACCAACGGCGACACGCACCTCGGCGGCGACAACCTCGACCAGCGGATCATCGACTGGCTCGTCGACGAGTTCAAGAAGGACCAGGGGATCGACCTCTCGCGCGACCAGATGGTGATGCAGCGGCTCAAGGAGGCCGGCGAGAAGGCCAAGATCGAGCTCTCCTCGACGATGGAGACCGAGATCAACCTGCCGTTCATCACCGCCGACGCCTCGGGCCCGAAGCACCTGAACCTCAAGCTCACCCGCGCGAAGCTCGAGCAGATGGTCGAGCCGATCATCCAGCGCTCGGTCGCGCCCTGCCAGCAGGCGCTGAAGGACGCCAAGCTCACCGCGGAGCAGATCGACGAGGTCGTCCTGGTCGGCGGCCAGACCCGCATGCCGCGGATCCAGCAGCTCGTCAAGGAGCTCTTCGAGAAGGAGCCGCACCGCGGCGTCAACCCCGACGAGGTCGTCGCGATCGGCGCCGCGATCCAGGGCGGCGTGCTCACCGGCGACGTCAAGGACGTGCTCCTGCTCGACGTGACGCCGCTGTCGCTCGGCATCGAGACCCTCGGCGGCGTGATGACCAAGCTGATCGAGCGCAACACGACGATCCCGACGCGCAAGAGCGAGATCTTCTCGACCGCGGCCGACAACCAGACGAGCGTCGAGATCCACGTCCTGCAGGGCGAGCGCGAGATGGCGCGGCGACAACCGCACCCTCGGCAAGTTCCACCTGATCGGGATCCCGCCGGCGCCGCGCGGCGTGCCGCAGGTCGAGGTCGCCTTCGACATCGACGCCAACGGCATCGTCAACGTCACCGCCAAGGACCTGGCCACCGGCAAGGAGCAGAAGATCACGATCACCTCGTCCTCGGGTCTCTCGAAGGACGAGGTCGAGAAGATGGTCGCGCAGGCCGCGGCGCACGCCGAGGAGGACCGGAAGAAGAAGGAGGAGATCGAGGCGCGCAACCAGCTCGACACGCTGATCTACTCCACCGAGAAGACCCTCAAGGAGAACCGCGAGAAGATCGGCGCCGAGGATGCGGCGAAGGTCGAAGAGGCGATCAAGCACGCGAAGGAGGAGCTCGAAAGCGGCGACGTCGCCCGGATGAAGGGCGCGGTGGAGACGCTGCAGAAGGAGACGCACCACCTCGCCGAGATCATGTACCAGTCGGCCAAGGCCGCCCAGGGCGGCGCGGCGGGCGGCCCCGAGCGGCGGCCCGGCACCCGGTGCGAAGCCGAAGGACGCCGACGTCGTCGACGCCGAGTTCGAAGAGAAGTAAGAATTGTCGGCCCGGGTCACAGGCCCATTCCTGAAGCCCGGCCATGTCGCCCCGTTCGGGCGCGGGTCCTGTCGCTGCGGACCTCCACCGTGATCCTGCGGTCCGCCGGCGAAGACCTCCGGCGCTCACGCCCAGCGTGTGCTCAAGGGGAGTTCCCGGCCGGCCCCGTTCCTGCGCAACCGCGCATGGCCCCGCGGACGTGCAGCACGCGCTGCCCGGCCGTGAACATCGTGAGGACGGCCAGCACCCAGAGGGCCGGCATCAGCTGGTCGAGGAGGGCGCCGGCCACCAGCACGATGATCCGCTCGGGGCGCTCCATGAGGCCGACCTCGCAGTTCACGCCCAGCGCTTCGGCGCGGGCCTTCGTGTAGCTCACGAGAAACGAACCGGCCAGGGCGGCGAGCACCACCAGGAGTTCCGGCTTCCCGCGCACGTGCCAGGCGATGCCGGTGAAGATCAGGGCTTCGGTGAAGCGGTCGGCGACCGAGTCGATGTAGGATCCGAACGCCGAGGCCTCGCCGTTGGCCCGGGCGAGCGACCCGTCGAGCATGTCGCTGACCCCGGCGAGGATCAGGAAGATGCCGGCGAGCAGGAGACGACCGTGGGCAAAAGCCAGGCCGGCGAGTCCCCCGAAGACGATGCCGGCGAAGGTGAGGTGATCGGGGCTCACCCGCAGGCGGTGCAGGACGAGATTGACCGGCCGGATGTACTCGCCGAAGGCGCTCTTGTATTTGCGACTCAGCACGATATCGTCTCGCCCCCGCGGGAAGTCTGGGGGCATCCTACCGCACTCCCCATGGACCGGCAAGGGGTGAGCCCGTTGACTTTTACCAAGGTATTTCCCATACTTCCAAGATTGTGGTGAACATCGGCCTCTTCCATGCCGCCCTGACGCTCTACGGGCTGGGGACTCTCGCCTACCTGGTCTTTCTCGCGACGCAGCGCGCGGGGGTGGCCCGGCTGGCGCGCCTCGCGACCGGCCTCGGCGTTCTGGTGCACACCGGGTTTTTCCTGACGCGCTGGGCGGCCACGGGGTATTTCCCGATCACCAACCTTTTCGAGTCCCTGACTTTTTTCTCCTGGGCGATCGTCGTCGCCTTCATCGTCTTGCAGATCCGCTTTCCCGCGGCGGTGATCGGCGCGATCGTGATGCCGATCGCGTTTTTGCTGGCGGCGTTCTCGCTGAGCCTCGACGCCGCCGTCGCCCCGCTCGCGCCGGCGCTGCAGAGCCGCTGGCTCTACGTGCACACGACGCTGGCCTTCGTCGGCGATGCGTTCTTCGTCATCGCCTTCGCCGGCGGGGTGCTGTACCTGATCCAGGAGCGCCAGCTCAAGAGCCGGCACACGGGGGCTTTCTTCCACCGGCTCCCGTCGCTCGACCTGCTCGATCGGATCAATTACCGCAGCCTGACCTACGGCTTTCCGCTGCTGACCCTCGGGATCATCACCGGTGCGATCTGGGCCGAGATGGCCTGGGGATCGTACTGGCAGTGGGACCCGAAGGAGACCTGGTCGCTCATCACCTGGTTCATCTACGCGGCCCTCGTGCACGCCCGCCTCACGGTCGGCTGGCGGGGGCGCAAGGCGGCCTGGCTCTCGATCGTCGGGTTCCTCGCGGTGCTCTTCACCTTCCTCGGGGTGAACATGCTTCTCGGCGGCCTGCACTCCTACGCGACCAAGTAGGCATCCGGCGATGGACATCATTGTGCTCGGCCTGAACCACAAGACCGCCCCGGTGCACATCCGCGAGCGGGTGGCGTTCCCGGAGCAGACGATCCACGAGCCGCTGCGTGCGCTGCACGGCGCCGCCGGCGTGCGCGAGACGATGATCCTCTCGACCTGCAACCGCGTCGAGATTGCGGCGGTCGTCGAGAGCCGCGAGCAGGGGGCGGCCGCGGTGCGCGCCTACGTCGCCCGGCACCACGCGGTGCCCGAGGACGAGCTGGCGCCGCACCTGTACCTGCACGCCGGGGCCGACGCGGTGCGCCACCTCTTCCGCGTGGCCTCGAGCCTCGACTCGCTGGTCGTCGGCGAGCCGCAGATCCTCGGGCAGGTCAAGGACGCCTACCAGTTCGCGCGCGAGGCCGGGTCCGTCGGCATGGTGCTCGACCGGCTGCTGAAGAAGGCGCTCTCGGTGGCCAAGCTCGTGCGCACCGAGACCGAGATCGCCCGCAGCGCCGTGTCGGTGAGCTTCGCGGCCGTCGAGCTGGCGAAGAAGATCTTCGGCGACATCGAGGGGCGCTCGGCGATGATCATCGGCGCCGGCGAGATGGCCGAGCTCGCGGTCAAGCACCTGATCTCGAGCGGGGTGCGCGAGGTGTTCGTCGTCAACCGCACCTTCGAGAAGGCGGTCGCCCTGGCGCAGGAGTTCGGCGGCTCGGCGGTGAAGTACGAGGATCTCTTCGACCAGCTGGTGCTCAGCGACATCGTCATCTCCTCCACCGGCGCGCCGCACTTCATCATCAAGGGCGAGGACATCAAGAAGGTCATGGTGCGCCGCAGGCACCGGCCGATGTTCTTCATCGACATCGCCGTGCCGCGCGACATCGAGCCGTCGGTCAACGACATCGACAACGCCTACCTCTACAACGTCGACGACCTGCAGTCGGTGGTCGACGGGAACATCAAGGAGCGGCGCAAGGAGGCCGACAAGGCCGAGAAGATCGTCGAGGAGGAGGTCGGCACCTTCGAGAAGTGGATCGCCTCGCTCCAGGTGGTGCCGACGATCGTGCAGCTGCGCCAGAGCGTCGAGCTGATGCGCGCGGTCGAACTGGAGAAGAGTCTCGGCCGGCTCCCGCATCTGGGGGAGAAGGACCGCGAGCAGGTGGCGCAGCTCACGCAGTCGATCGTGAACAAGATCCTGCACAGCCCGTTGACGGTGCTCAAGGAGAGCTCCCGGACGCCGGAGGCCGGGGTCTACCTGGAGGTCACGAGAAGGCTCTTCAATCTTGCGGACCCCCCGGCGGGGCAGGGAGGAAACGATGACAAAGGCGCGGACTGACCGCCCGCTGCGGATCGCCACGCGCAAGAGCGCGCTCGCGCTCTGGCAGGCGAACTTCATCAAGGCCGGCCTCGAGGCGGCGCACCCGGGGCTCACCGTCGAACTGGTGCCCCTGATGACCACGGGCGACAAGATCCTCGACGTGCCGCTCGCCAAGGTCGGCGGCAAGGGGCTCTTCACCAAGGAGATCGAGCAGGCGCTGATCGACAACCGCGCCGACCTGGCCGTGCACAGCATGAAGGACGTGCCGACGCAGCGGGCTCCGGGGCTGATGCTCGCCGGGACGGGCGAGCGCGAGGACGTGCGGGACGCGCTGGTCTCCCCGCGGGTCAAGAGCATCGACAAGCTCCCGAAGGGCGCGCGCGTCGGCACGAGCAGCCTGCGCCGCCAGGCCCAGCTGCTGAGCCTGCGGCCCGATCTGCAGATCGTCTCGATCCGCGGCAACGTCCAGACCCGGATGAACAAGATCAAGGAGCTGAACCTCGAAGGGGTCATCCTCGCCGCCGCCGGGCTGCGCCGCCTCGGGTTCGCCGACCGGATCACCCAGTACATCCCGCCGAGCGTCAGCCTGCCGGCGATCGCGCAGGGTGCGCTCGGCCCTCGAGATCCGCGCCGACGACGCGCTGACCCTCGAGCGCATCGCCATCTTTCGCCACGAGCCGACCGAGATCGCGGTCACGGCCGAGCGGGCGTTCCTCGCGCGTCTCGAGGGCGGCTGCCAGGTGCCGATCGCGGGTCTGGCGCTGGTCGAGGGCGATCGCGTGGCGATGGAGGGCCTCGTCGGCAGCATCGACGGCAGGACGCTGATCCGCGACCGCGGCGAGGGTCCCGTCGCCGAGGCGGCGCGCGTCGGCCGCGAACTGGCCGAGAAGATTCTCGACCGCGGCGGCCGCGCGATCCTCGCCGAGGTCTACAAGAACGCCGGACCGCACTGACGTGAACGCGCGGGGACGGGCGGTGCCGTGCGGTCGCCAGCTGCGCGCTCGACCGGAGCCTGTCCGCCCTGCGCTCGAAACGCACAACTCGCCCTGCGGGCTCAAACAGTGCGTTTCGCCCCTGCGGGGACGCTCCGGTGCGGCGCTCCGGTTCCCTCGCGCTTCGCCATGCGACCGACCGTCCCCGTCCCGTCCCCGCGGTGGCGACGCCCGAGCGCGAGGGAGGCTCGCGCGAGCGGGAGCCGCGGAGGTCCGCAGCGACAGGACTCCGACGATGTGCACTGGATGGTCCGTGGGTAGCCTGACCGGCAGGACGGTCCTCGTCACCCGCGCGCCCGGGCAGGCGGGCGAGTTCTCCGCGGTTGCTGCGCGAGCGCGGCGCCGCGGTCGTCGAAGTGCCGACCATCGAGATCGTCCCGCCGCTGTCGTGGGCGGAAGCCGACCGCGCCATCGACCGGCTCCCCGGCTACGACTGGCTGATCCTGACGAGCACGAACGCCGTCGACTGGTTTTTCCGGCGGCGTGCGCGAGCGCCGCGGCGATCTCGCCTGCCTCGACGGCGTGCGCGTCTGCGCCGTCGGCCCGAAGACCCGCGACGACAATCGAGCGCGCGGGTCTCGACGTCGCGTTCCAGCCCTCGGTCTACCGCGCCGAGGGGCTGATCAACGAGGCGGGCGCAGGCGCCTGGCAGGGCAAGCGGGTGCTTTTTCCCCGTGCGGCCGAGGGGCGCGACGTGATACCCGACGAGATGCGGCGCGTGGGCGCCGAGCTGGACCTGGTGACGGTCTACCGCACCGTGCCCTCGCCGGCGGGGCGCGAACAGCTCCATGCGCTGCTCGCCGCCGGGACGCTCGACGCGCTGACCTTCACGAGCGGCTCGACGGTCAAGAGCTTCGTCGTCGCTTCTCGATTCCGCGCAGGTCGAGCGCATCGCCGGGCGGGTCGCCGTGGCCTGCATCGGTCCGGTGACCGCGGCTGCAGCGCGGGAGGCGGGCCTGCCGGTGGACGCGCTGGCAAAGGAGGCGACGATGCCGGGGCTCGCGGACGCGCTGGACGAGTATTTCGCGGCAAACCGGGTTTGACCGCGACGCGTAATTCCTTATGATGTGCTCACGATCGGCCACTGGTCAGCACGACGGGCATTTTTCGGCGACACCGCTAGAGGAGAACGACCATGTACTTTCCCGTCTACCGCCCGCGGCGGCTGCGCCGCACCGAAGCCCTGCGCGGGATGATCCGCGAGACCGAGCTCAACGCCCGGGACTTCATCTACCCGCTCTTCGTCGTGCCCGGCACCGGCGTGAGAAAGGAGATCTCCTCGATGCCGGGGGTCTTCCAGCTCTCGCAGGAGCAGCTCGTGCAAGGAGGCCGCCGCGGCCCACGCGCTCGGCGTCCCGGCGGTGATCCTCTTCGGGATCCCCGAGGAGAAGGACGCGGTCGGCTCGCACGCCTGCCGCGCCGACGGCGTCGTGCAGCGCGCGATCGAGGCGCTCAAGCGCGACCTGCCCTCGCTCGTCGTGATCACCGACGTCTGCCTCTGCGAGTACACCGACCACGGCCACTGCGGGGTCATCGAGAACGGGGACGTCGCCAACGACCCGACGCTGAAGCTCCTCGCGCAGGAGGCGCTCTCGCCACGCCCGCGCCGGCGCCGACATGGTCGCGCCCTCGGACATGATGGACGGCCGCGTCGGGGCGATCCGCCACGCGCTGGACGACCACGGCTTCACCAACGTCCCGATCATGGCCTACGCGGCCAAGTACGCCTCGGGCTTCTACGGGCCGTTCCGCGAGGCCGCGGAGTCCACGCCGCAGTTCGGCGACCGGCGCTCCTACCAGATGGACCCGGGCAACGGCGTCGAGGCGCTGCGCGAGACGCGCCTCGACGTCGAGGAGGGCGCCGACATCGTCATGGTCAAGCCCGCGCTCGCCTACCTGGACATCATCGCGGCGGTCCACACCGAGTTCGACCTGCCGGTCGCCGCCTACAACGTCAGCGGCGAGTACGCGATGGTCAAGGCCGCGGCGCGCGAAGGGCTGGATCGACGGCGACCGGGTGATGCTGGAGATCCTGACGTCGATCAAGCGCGCCGGCGCCGACATGATCCTGACCTACCACGCGAAGGAGGCGGCGGCGCTGCTCAGGCACGGGCGGCGGCTGAAAGACGCCGCCGGGCCCGCCCGCTAGTTCGCCGCGGGGCGTGCCGCGCAGGGGAGCGTTGGCGACCCGGAGCGCGGAGCGGGCGAACGAACCGTCGTGGCAGAAGCAAGCAGGGCCGGTCCTGCTGCAGGCTCTTGACGAGGTAGGTGGTCTCCAGGCTGCTCTGCGAGAGGTAGCTCATGAGGCCCATGAGCGCCGACAGCCACGATCGCGAACGTGAGCAGCGACGGCAGGAACAGGATCTTGAACGATCGATACATGACGCTGCCCCTCCTTCAATTGGTAGTCTGGCAGGATACTATTTCGAGCCGCGAGGATAAAACGTCCGCGAGGCAATGAATGTGACCGACGTCACGGGGTGCGGAAAAAGCGAGGGTGGGGCGCTACGACAGGACCGCCCCCGCGCGGCAGCGCCCGCCCGCGCAGGAACTCCGGCGCCGTCAGCGGTTTCTTCCCCTCGGTCTGGATGTTGAGCAGCGCAACCGCCTCTCCGTCGCCGCAGGCGACGAGCAGGCCTTCGTGGAGCGAGGCGGCGATGACCGTTCCGGGCGGATCGCGGCACGGCCGGGGCGGCCGCGACGGGCGCGCGACCGCCGCCTTCCAGATCTTCAACGGCTTTCCGTCGAGGTGCGTGTACGCACCCGGCCAGGGATTCACGCCGCGCACGAGGTTCACGATCTCCCGCGCGCCGCGAGTCCAGTCGATCAGGCCGTCCTCCTTCTGCAGCTTCGGTGCGAATGTCGCGAGCGCCTCGTCCTGATCGCGCGGCTGCACGATCCCCGAGGCCAGGCCGTCGAGCGTCACGACGAGCAGCCCCGCTCCCAGCTCCGCGAGGCGCGCGGTGACCTCCCCCGCCGTCTCCTCCGGCCCGATCGGGGTGCGCCGCTGCATCAGCAGCGGCCCGGCGTCCATGCGCGAGGCCAGCAGCATCGTCGTGACCCCGGTCTCGGCGTCCCCGTTGATGATCGCCCGGTTCACCGGCGCCGCGCCGCGGTAGGCGGGCAGCAGCGAGCCGTGGACGTTGACCGCGCCGCGCGGGTGCAGCGCGAGGAGCCAGTCGGGGATCTTCAGGCCGTAGGCGACGACGACCAGCGCTTCGGCGCCCGCCCGCTCGAAGTGCGGGCGCATCTGCGCCTCGTCGAGCGTCGCCGGCTGCAGCACGGGCAGGTCGAGAGCAGCCGGCCAGCGTCTTCACCGGCGGCTCGGCGAGGTGGCGCCCGCGGCCCTTGGGGCGGTCGGGCTGGGTCAGGACGAGGGCGACCTCGAAGCGGCGCGCGAGTGCGGCGAGCGAGGGGACGGCGAACTCCGGTGTCCCGAGAAAGACGACGCGCACCGGGCTAGTCTTCTTCGCGCTCGGCGAGGGCTTTTTTCAGCTTTTTCTTGGCGACTTCGCGGCGAAAGGGGCTGAGCCGGTCGATGAAGAGCGTGCCCTCGAGGTGGTCGATCTCGTGCTGGAGGGCGCGGGCGAGCAGGTCCTCGCCCCGCACCTCGACCGGGTGCCCGTGCCGGTTGTGGCCGCGGACGGCGACCCGGCGCGCCCGCTTCACCTTCGCGGAGTAGTCCGGGACGCTCAGGCACCCCTCCTCGGCCTCGATGATCTCCTCGGCCTCGAACAGCTCCGGATTGGCCAGGACGATGACTTCGCCGGGCTCCGTGTCCGAGGAGGTGTCGATCACGAGCAGGCGCCGGGAGACGCCGACCTGGGGGGCCGCCAGGCCGATCCCCGGCGCGGCGTACATCGTCTCGAGCATGTCGTCGACGAGGCGCTGCAACTCGTCGCCGAACTCCTCGACGGGCGCGGCCTTGCGGCGCAGCACGTCGTCGGGCCACGTGTGAATCTTCCGTACCGCCATCAGTGCATCCTCTGGTGATGTCCGCAGGGAAAATAACGACCGCGCGCGGGAAAAGCAAGCGGCGGGCTCACCCGGCACGACCCGGCGACGCGAGCAGCTCATCGTAGAGCCGCTCCGTCTGCGCCACGGTCGCTTCGATCCGGTAGGCGGTCTCGACGCGCTGCCGGGCGAGCGCCCCCATCTCGCGCCGCCGCGCCGGCCGGGCGGCGAGTTCCGCGAGGGCGCGGGCGAGCGCCCCGGCGTCGCCGGGCGGAACCACCAGCGCCTCGCGGCCGTCGACAACCATCTCGGGCACGGCGCCGACGGCGGTCGCCACGGCGGGCAGGCCGGCGGCCATCGCTTCGAGCAGCGCGTTGGGCATCCCCTCCCAGAGCGAGGGGAGCGCGAAGATGTCGGCCGCCGCGAACAGGGGCCAGGGGTCGGCGAGGGTTCCGAGAAAGCGCACGAACGGACCGAGGCGCAGCGATCTCGGACCGTTTCTTCGAGTGCCGGCCGGTCCGGTCCGTCGCCGGCGAGCAGCAGTCGCGAGGTCGGGTGCAGTTTGCAGCAGGGCGTGGAAGGCGCCGAGAAGGTGCGCGAGCCCTTTCTGGGGGTGCAGGCGACCGACGCAGGCGACGGCGATGTCCGGGGGGAAAATTCCGAACTGCCGCCGTGCCGTCGGCCGTGCCGCAGCCAAAGCGCGATCGGCCTCGGCGAGATCGACGCCGTTGGCGATCGCCCGAACGCGCCCCGCCGGGAGGGCGAGCCGCCCCTCGAGCTCCCTGGCGAGCGCGGTGGAGAGCGCGAGAAAACAGGTGACACGGCGGCTGCTTCTCCGATCCGCGCGCCGCATCCACGGTCCTTCCTCCTCGGGGGTGACGCGGACCGCGTTGATGAGTGCCGGTCGCCCGAGCCGCGGCGCCGCCAGCCGCGCGAGGAGGTTCGCCCGAAAGAGCAGGGAGTGGACGATGTCGAAGCTTCGCCCGCCCAGCAGCCGCGGCAGCCGCCGGGCCTCGAGAAACAACTCGAGCGCCGCGAAGGCCCCGGTCTCGTCGCCGATCCCGGGCGAGAGGACCTCGATCCCGAGCGCACGGATGCGCGTCGCGATCTCGCCCGGCGGCTTGAGCGAGACCACGGTCGGCTCCCAGCGCGAGCGGTCGAGCCGCCGCAGCAGTTGCCAGAGCGCGAGTTCCGCGCCGCCGACGCCGCTCGAGGTGATGAGGTAGAGGATCCGCGCCACGATGGTGCGATTGTAGCAGGAGCCTCTCCCCCTCACCTATCACCGCAGCGAACCGCTCGCGTGCTTTCGGTCCGGCACGGTTGTTCCAGTGCCCAAAGCCAGCCACCGGCTCCAGTCTTCAGGTGGTCATTGACAGGCGTGACGCCGGAGTCCTACAATCCGCTCGTTTTCACCGACAACATCACGGAACCGGAGGATCATGAAAATATCCTTGAAGACCGTTCTGGCAGGTACTGCGGCTGTCGTCATCCTCGGAGCCGGCGCGTGGCTCGTGCTGCGCATGGAGGGCGAGCCGCCCGCGATCACGTTCCCGAAGGAGGTGCGCGCCCTCGGTAAAACCACCGCCTGGGGGTTCGTCGCGGAGGACGAGAAGAGCGGCCTGCGCCAGGTGCGCGCCTGGGTGCGGCAGGGCGAGAAGTCGACGACGCTGTTCTCCGAGGACTACCCCGGCCGCGGGACGAAGAGGCGCGAGGTGAGCCTGACGCTCGAACCGCGGGCGCTCGGGCTCGCGGACGGGGCGGCGACGCTGATCGTGGCCGCGCAGGATCACTCGCTGAAGAATTTCAAGGGCAACAGCGTCTTTCGCGAGATCCCGATCACGATCGACACCGAGCCGCCGCGGCTGGACGTTCTCAGCACGCAGTACAACGTCAACCGCGGCGGCGTCGGCGTCGTCGCCTACCGCCTGAGCGAGCCGGCGGCGCTCAGCGGCGTCGACGGTCGGCGATCGTTTCTTCCCCGGCTACCCCGAGGCGGCGGGCGGGGCGGGCGCCTATGTGGCCTACTTCGCGATCCCGCACGACGCGCCGGCGGCGCCGGCCTTCAGCCTGAGCGCCCGCGACGCGGCCGGCAACGAGGTGCGCCGCGCCTTCGCCGTGCGGCTGCTCGAGAAGGTCTTCCCCTCGGACGTCATCAATGTCTCCGACGGGTTCCTCGCCGCGAAGCTCCCGGAGTTCCGCGCCGCCGACCCCTCGCTGCCGGCCGACCCGGTGGCGGCTTTCCTCGTCGTGAACCGCGACTGGCGCGCCCGCGACCACCAGCGCATCCTCGAGGCGTGCGCCGCCAGTTCGCCGAGCCGCCTCTGGAGCGGCGCCTTCCTGCAGATGCCGAACACGAAGAACATGGCGGGCTGGGCGCAGGCCCGCACCTACAAGCACAACGGGCAGGTCATCGACCGCCAGACGCACCTCGGCCTCGACCTCGCCTCCACCGCCGGGGCCCCGGTGCCGGCGGCCAACGCCGGGACGGTGGCGTTCTCCGGCGATCTCGGCATCTACGGCCAGGCGGTGATCCTCGACCACGGCCAGGGGCTCTTCTCGCTGTACGGCCACCTGAGCCGCCTCGACGTCAAGCAGGGCGAGCAGGTGGCGCGCGGCGCGGCGGTCGGCGCGAGCGGCCAGACCGGGATGGCCGGCGGCGACCACCTGCACTTCTCGCGTCCTCGTGAGCGGCACGTTCGTCAACCCGGCGGAGTGGCTCGACGCCCACTGGATCGCGGACAACGTCGCGAACAAGCTCGCGCTGTTCGGTGCTGCTGCGGCTCCCGCGCGCTGAGATGGCCATGCTGCGGCAAACCCCCTTGGTCCCCCTTTACCGAAGGGGGAAGCAGGGGGGTGCACTCGAGGATGATGGTGGAGCAACTGCTGTCGCTCGAGAACCTCGCCGCCCTGCTGACCCTGACGGCGATGGAGATCGTCCTCGGGATCGACAACATCGTCTTTCTCGCGATCCTCACCGGCAAGCTCCCGGCGGCACAGCAGGCAAAAGCGCGGCGGATCGGGTTGTTCCTCGCGATGTTCATGCGCATCGGGCTCCTGCTGGCGCTGAGCTGGATCATGCGCCTGACGCAGCCGCTCTTTGCCGTGTTCGGTCATCGCGGTCTCGGGGCGCGACCTGATCCTGCTGGTCGGCGGCGTGTTCCTGATCTTCAAGGCCACCTGGGAGATCCACGAAAACCTCGAGGTTCCCGCGCCGCACGGCCCGACCGGCCCCGCGCCCGCCTCCTTCGGCGCGGCGATCGCGCAGATCGTGGCGCTCGACATCATCTTTTCGCTCGACTCGGTGCTCGCGGCGGTGGGGATGGCCCGTCACATCGCCGTGATGGTGGCCGCGGTCGTCGCCGCGGTCGGGGTGATGCTGATCTTCGCCGACGCGGTCTGCGGCCTCATCGAGCGGCACCCGACCCTGAAGATGCTCGCGCTCTCGTTCCTGATGCTCATCGGCGTGATGCTGCTGGCCGAGGGCTCCGGGAAGCACATCGAGAAGGGCTACATCTACTTCGCGATGGCTTTTTCGCTCGGGGTCGAACTGCTCAACATGAGGATCCGCAGCAGGCAGCCTCGCCCGCTCCCGGAAGAAGCGTAGCGGCACCCCGCAGCCAACGCCCTGGCGTGCGAGCTCTCACCGGCGCGGTCCGCGCGTCGTCAAACCGGCTGCTTTCCCTGCTTGGCCGCATACATCGCCGCGTCCGCCTCGCGGAGGAGTTCGTCGAGCGTGGCGGGGTGGTGCGGGTCGAATACCGCGCAGCCCACGCTCAGGGCGAGTCGCCAGGGCACCGCGCCGCCGCTGTTGGCGTCTTCGACGTGCCGCTCGAGCTCCTCGACGAGTCGGGTCGCCATCTCCGGCCCGGTGTTCGGGCACAGGACGATGAACTCGTCTCCCCCGAGCCGGGCGATGATATCCGAAGTGCGGAAGGCGGCGAGGAGCGTCGCGGCGGTCCGCCGCAGCGCGGCATCGCCGGCCAGGTGTCCCATCTCGTCATTGATGCGCTTCATGCCGTCGAGGTCGATGAACAGGAGCAGGTCCGGGCGGCCGGTGCGCTGGGCGATCTGGAGCTGTTGTTCCGCGAGCATCTGGAAGCCGCGGCGGTTGTGCAGCCCGGTCAGCTCGTCCACGAGGGCGAGTTCGCGCAGGCGCGCGACCATGAGGTTCTTCTGGTGATAGGCGACGGTCACGGCTGCGATGAGCCCGGCGCCCGAGCAGCCAGAGGACGATGCTCGCCAGCAGGACTTTGCGCCGGAACGCCTGCCGGGAGGAGGTGAGCAGCTCGGACGGGATAGGTGACGGAGATGCCGCCGCGCACCTGTCCGAGAAGGTACCCCTGTCTGGCGTGGCAGCGGAGGCAGGATTCCTCGACCGGCAGCGGCGCCATGTAGCGGAAGATCTCGTGCCCGCCGGCGTCGAGGGCGAACTCCACCTGTTCGACCTCGCCGCGCTCGAAGGCCTCGAGCGCCTTCGCCTCCCAGGGGGCCGGCTTGTTCTCCGGCCGCAGGGGCCGCGGCTGGTCAGGTGCAGCTGGATGCCCCGGCGCTCCCGGGTCATCTCCGCGATCTGGCGCGTCATGTACGCGGGATTCAACAGCGTGAGGTGCCGGCCCGAGAGGGTGGTCTCGTCGCGGTTCGGACACCTCGAGCCAGGGGTTCGGCGGGGTCTTCTCGGTGATCGGGACGTAGACGCCCCCGTGCACGGGCGTTCCAGTCGCGCACGTCGACCACCTGGTTGAAGAGCGCCCGGGCCTGGCTCAGGGCGATGTCCTGGAGCCGATTCTCCTCGAGGGCCGTCTCCCGCCGGATACATGTAGCCGAGGAACAGCCGTCCAGAAGACGAGGAGGAGCGTCGCCAGAGCGATGTGGCTTCGTTTCATGCGCCAGTATATGACAACGATGGCTGGGCAGTCCGCTGAAAAGTCCCTCCGAGGCGAATCCTTTGTTCCGTGCCGTTCGCACGGCCCGATCGCGCAGCTTTCGCCGGCAGTCCGCTGAAAAAGCTCCCGCCGTGGAGAATCGTCGTGCTCCGTGCCGCCGCTCGGCAGGGCCGCGATGTTCCGGTTGACAGCGGCCGGGGATCTGGCGTACAAAGACCCGCATGAACCGTCCGCAGGCGGCAGTCGAAATGTTCTGGTGGCGCTGGCGCTGCCCCGTCCTGCCCGCGGACTGACCGTCACCGAGAGCACGAGAACTCAGAGCAACGTCAGCAGCCGCGGGAAGGCCGGGGGCATGGCCGATCCCGTGGCTGTTTTGTTTCCAGCGCCTGACGCGTCCCGGGATCGGGGATGACAATCCCCCTACCCCCCTTGCCAAAGGGGGATCGTCCGAGGGGGAAGGGCAAGCAAGGCGCCGGAGAAAGCGAGGAGCGATGTTCAACCCGACGAAGGAAGAGTTCAAGAAGAAGTGCAAGGAGGGGAACCTGATCCCGGTCTCGGCCGAGATCATGGCCGACCTCGAGACGCCGGTCTCGGCGTTTCTCAAGCTCGGCGGGGGGCCGTACAGCTTCCTGCTCGAGAGCGTCGAGGGCGGCGGCGGCTCCGGCCGCTACTCGTTCCTCGGCACCGGGCCGCGGACGGTCTTTCGCGCCAAGGGCCGCCGCGCGGAGTTTCTCCGGGGCGGCGAGTGGGACGGCCACGACACCGGCGACCCCCTCGCGCTGCTGCAGGACGAGCTGGCGCGCTACACGGTGGTCCCCGACGAGCGTCTGCCGCCGTTCGCGGGCGGCGCGGTCGGCTACCTCGCCTACGACGCGGTGCGGTGGTTCGAGCGCCTGCCGGCGAAGCTCAAGGACGATCTCGACCTGCCGGACGCCTGCTTCATGCTCACCGACACGATGCTCGCGTTCGACCGCTACACGAACAAGATCACGGTCATGGCGCTCGCGCACGTCGACGGCAAGCCGGACGCGGCCTACACCAAGGCGGTGCTGGCGATCCAGTCGGTGATCGAAGCGCTCAAGCGGCCGCTGCCGCAGGACGCCGTGGCCTACCTCGGCGGGGGCGAGTCGCGCGGTTTCAAGAGCAAGGTCTCGCAGCCGCGCTTCCAGAAGATGGTCGAGACGGCCAAGGAGCACATCCGCGCCGGCGACATCCTGCAGACGGTGCTCTCGCTGCGCTTCGAGGCGCCGCTTGTACGCCGACTCCTTCGCGGTCTACCGCAGCCTGCGCGTGCTCAACCCGTCGCCCTACATGTTCTACCTCAACTTCGGCGAGTTCGCCCTCGTCGGCGCCTCCCCCGAGCTGATGGTCAAGAAGGTCGGCGCCGAGGCCACGGTCCGGCCGATCGCCGGCACGCGCCCGCGCGGCGCGACCCCCGAGGAGGACCGCCACCTCGAGCGCGAGCTGCGCGCCGACGACAAGGAGCGCGCCGAGCACGTGATGCTCGTCGATCTGGGCCGCAACGACCTGGGCCGCGTCTGCCTCCCGGGGACCGTGAAGGTCGCCGACTACATGAACGTCGACCGCTACTCGCACGTGATGCACCTGGTCTCGACGGTCACCGGGCAGCTCAAGCCCGGGACCACCGCGTTCGACCTCGTGCGCGCCACGTTCCCGGCGGGCACGGTCAGCGGCGCGCCGAAGATCCGCGCCATGGAGATCATCGAGAAGCTCGAGCCGCACCGGCGCGGGCCGTACGCCGGGATGGTCGGGTACTTCGACTACTCGGGCAACTTCGACTCGGCGATCACCATCCGCACCGTGCTGGCGAAGGAGGGCCGGGCGTACATCCAGACCGGCGCCGGCATCGTCGCGGACTCGGTGGCCGAGCGCGAGTACCAGGAGTGCAAGCACAAGGCGCGGGCGCTCGTGCGCGCCGTCGAGATGGCGCAGGGCGGGTGAGGGGGATACGGCGATGATACTGCTGATCGACAACTACGATTCGTTCACCTACAACCTCGCCCAGTACCTCCAGGAGCTCGGGCGCGAGGTCACCGTCTACCGCAACGACGCGCTCGGGCTGGACGCGATCCGCGCGCTCAAACCGGAGGCGATCATCATCTCCCCCGGCCCCGGCGACCCCGACCAGGCCGGGATCTCGCTCGAGGTGATCCGCGAGCTGGCCGGGAAGATCCCGATCTTCGGCGTCTGCCTCGGCCTGCAGTGCATCGGGCAGGCCTTCGGCGGGAAGATCGTGCGCGCCAAAAGGCTGATGCACGGCAAGACTTCGATGGTGCGCCACGACGGGCGAACGGTCTTCTCCGGTCTCGAGTCGCCGCTCGAGGTCGGGCGCTACCACTCGCTGGTCATCGACCCGGGATCGGTCCCCGACTGCCTCGAAGTCAGCGCCACGAGCGAAGAAGGGGAGATCATGGCGGTGCGCCACAAGACCCTGCGGGTCGAGGGCGTGCAGTTCCACCCCGAGTCGGTGCTCACGCCGGCGGGAAGGCGGATCCTCTACAACTTCATCACCGGCGAGGAGTCCGGGATGCGGGTCAAGGAGGGGATCGACCAGGTGATCTCCGGCAAGAGCCTCTCGCAGAAGGAGGCCGAGGAGATGATGCGCCTGATCATGGACGGCGAGGCGACGCCGGCGCAGATCTCGGCCTTCCTGACCGGGCTGCGCCTGAAGGGCGAGACGGTGGACGAGATCACCGGCTTCGCGCGGGCGATGCGCCGCAAGGTCACGAAGATCGCGGCGCCGAAGGGGATGCTCGTCGACACCTGCGGCACGGGCGGGGACAAGTCGCGCTCCTTCAACGTTTCGACGGCCGCGGCCTTCGTCGCCGCCGGCGCCGGCGTGCGGGTCGCGAAGCACGGCAACCGCTCGGTCTCCTCGCAGTGCGGCAGCGCCGACGTGCTCGCCGCCGCCGGGGTGAACATCATGGCGGCGGTGCCGGTCGTCGAGAAGGCGCTGGCGGACAACGGCATCGCCTTTCTCTTCGCGCCGCTCTTTCACCCCGCGATGAAGCACGCCCTCGGGCCGCGCCGCGAGATCGGCATCCGCACCGTCTTCAACATCCTCGGGCCGCTCTCCAACCCGGCGGGGGCGCAGGCGCAGGTGATCGGGGTCTACGACGCCGACCTGACCGAGACGATGGCCAGGGTGCTCGGCGAGCTCGGTTCGAAGGCGGCCTGGGTGGTCCACGGTCTCGACGGCCTGGACGAGATCACGCTCACCGCCAAGACGAAGGTCTCGGCGCTCAAGGACGGGAAGGTCGAGACCTTCTACATCGATCCGGTGGCTCTCGGCCTGGTTCCGTGCGAGCCGAAGGACCTGCTCGGCGGCACCGCGGCGGAGAACGCCGCGACGCTGCGCGCGGTGCTCGGCGGCGCCAAGGGGCCGATCCGCGACGTGGTGCTCCTCAACGCCGCGGCGGTGCTCGTGGTGGCCGGTGTGGCGAAGGATCTCAAGGAGGGGCTCGCGAAGGCGGCCAGGAGCGTGGATTCGAAGGCCGCACTGAAAAAGTTGGACGGGCTTGTGAAGCTGACGACGGGAAAAGCAAAGGCAAAGACCAAAGCAAAGACAAGGAAAGCAAAGGGGCAGGGCTAGGCCCTCCCGGTATTGGAAAGGAAACGTATGACCGAGGCACTTGATTTCCTCGCGCGGATGCGCCCCCTCCAGGAGGAACGCGTCCGCGAGGCCCGGGCGCGGCGATCGAACGCGGCGCTCGAGGCCATGGTCGGCAAGCGTCCCGCGCCGAAGGACTTCGCCGGCGCCCTGCGGCGGTCGGCTGGCGGTCCGGTCCGCCTGATCGCCGAGGTGAAAAAGGCCTCGCCTTCCGCCGGGTCGATCCGCGACGGGGACTCGCTCTTTTTCGCGCGGGCGATGGCGGGCGGGGGTGCTGCGGCGATCTCCGTACTCACCGAAGAGCGCTATTTCAAGGGATCGCTCACCGAACTCGCGCGCATCGCCGCCGGCGTCCCGGTCCCCGTGATGCGCAAGGACTTTCTGGTCGACCCGTATCAGCTGCTCGAAGCCCGGGCGGCCGGGGCTTCGGCGGCGCTGCTGATCGTGGCCATGCTCTCCGACGCGGAACTGGCGAACGCTGCTCCGCGAGGCGGCGGCGCTCGGTCTGGCGGCGCTCGTCGAGGTGCACGACCGGCCCGAACTGGAGCGGGCGCTGGCGGCGGGTGCCGGGATCGTCGGCATCAACAACCGCAACCTGCAGACGCTCAAGGTCGACACGGAGACCACCTACGCCCTGCGCGCGCTGGTGCCGGCCGGAACGCTCGTCGTCAGCGAGAGCGGTCAGCGCACGCGCGCCGACCTCGACCGGCTCGCCGCCGCCGGCGTCGACGCCGTCCTGATCGGCGAGGCGATCATGCGCGCCGAGGACGTCGAGGGGAAAGTGCGCGAACTGCTCGGGACGACGGTGAACCCCTATCTCGAGGCGGAGATGCACAAGCGGCTGAGCGAAGGCGGCATGGAGCGGCGATAATCCCAGGGGGATTCGAGACTCGAGCATGAACACGGTCAAGGTCAAGATCTGCGGTCTCACCAACCTCGCCGACGCCCGTGCCGCGGCGGCTGCCGGCGCCGACTTCCTGGGGTTCGTTTTCGCGCCCAGTCCGCGTCAGCGTCGACCCGCAGGTCGCCCGCGGTTTCTGGCCGGATCTGCCGCGCGGCGTGCCGACGGTCGCCGTCTTCCGCGACCAGACGCTCGAGCAGGTCGAGCGGGTGCTCCGGCTCGTGCGGCCGGATTTTCTGCAATTCCACGGCAGCGAGCGCCCCGCGTTCTGTCGTGTCTTCGAGATGCCGGTGATCCGGGCGCTGCCGGCGCGGGTGCCCGCCGATCTGGAGCTGGCCGCGGCGTATGTCGACATCGCGGAGGTCTTCCTCGTCGACGTGCCCAAGGGGGACGGCGGCACCCTTGCGGCGGACGTCGCACAAGCGGCGGTCGACCTGCCGAAGCCGGTGCTGCTCGCCGGCGGTCTGAGCCCGGCGAATGTCCGCGCGATCGTGGAGCGGTTCCGGCCCTACGGGGTGGACGTGGCGAGCGGCGTGGAGTCCGCGCCGGGGGTGAAGGATCACGCGCTGGTGCGCGCGTTCATCGACAACGCGAAAACCAGCTGTTCCGTTGACGAAACGAGGGGAGGCTCGATCATGAAACCAGGCTACTACGGCCCGTGGGGCGGGGCCTTCATCCCCGAGGTGCTCCACGAGACCTTCCGCGAACTCACCGCGGCGTTCGCGCGCGCCCAGGCCGATCCCGGGTTCTGGGAGGAGTACGTGCGGCTCATGGCGACCTACTCCTGCCGCCCGACGCCGCTGACCTTCGCGGAGAACCTGACGCGGCACTTCGGCGGGGCGAGGATCTACATCAAGCGCGAGGACCTCAACCACACCGGCGCCCACAAGGCGAACAACGTCATGGGCCAGGGGCTGCTCGTGCGGCGCATGGGCAAGACGCGCGTCATCGCCGAGACCGGGGCCGGCCAGCACGGCGTGGCGACGGCGACGATGGCGGCGAAGTTCGGCCTCGCCTGCACGATCTACATGGGCGCCGAGGACGTCGAGCGCCAGCGCCCGAACGTCTTCTGGATGGAGAAGCTCGGCGCCGAGGTGGTGCCGGTGACCGCCGGGTCGCGCACGCTCAAGGACGCGATCAACGAGGCCTTCCGCGACTGGGTCGGGCGCATGGACGACACGCACTACGTCATGGGCACGGTCTGCGGGCCGCACCCCTTCCCGGCGCATGGTCGCCTGGTTCCAGTCGATCATCGGCAGCGAGGCGCGCCGCCAGGTGCTCGAGCAGGCCGGCCGGCTCCCGGCGCGGGTCTACGCCTGCGTCGGCGGCGGCTCCAACGCCATGGGGATCTTCCAGGGGTTCCTCGACGACGCGCAGGTCGAGCTCGTCGGCGTCGAGGCCGGCGGCAAGGGTCTCGACACCGGGATGCACGCCGCGCGCCTGGCCGGCGACGACGGCTCCCCCGGGGTCGCCCAGGGCTACAAGACGATGTTCCTGCAGAACGCCGACGGCCAGATGCGCGACACGCACTCGGTGGCGGCCGGTCTCGACTACGTCGGGGTTTCGCCGCTGATCGCGGACCTGGCCGGGCGCGGCCGGGTGCGCATGGAGGCGGCGACCGACGACGAGGTGCTGGCGGCGCTGGATCTGACGATGAAGCGGGAGGGGATCATCCCGGCGCTCGAGTCGGCGCACGCCTTTGTGCAGGCCTTCAAGGAGGCGGGGAGCCTCGCGAAGGACCAGGCCGTCGTCATCAACATGTCGGGCCGCGGCGACAAGGACATCTTCACCATCGCCCACGCCTTCGGGGACCCGTCGTGGAAACGTTTCATCCGTGAAAAGGGAGAGTCCTATGCTGCAGAATGACATCCACCGGGCGCTCGAGAAGCAGGACATCCTGCTGATGACCCACCTGGTGCTCGGCTATCCGTCGTTCGCGGTGAACCGGCAGGTGGTCAGGCAGATGGCGGCGGCCGGGGTCGAGCTGATCGAGCTGCAGATCCCCTTCTCGGAGCCGGTGGCCGACGGGCCGGTGATCGCGCGGGCCTGCCAGGAATCGATCGCCCGGGGCACCACCGTGGAGGAGTGCCTGGCCTTCGCCGCCGAGATGGCGGGTTCGCACCCGAAAGTGATCTTTCTGCTGATGACCTACTACAACATCGTCTTCCGTCTCGGCGAAGGTGTGTTCCTCGATCGCGCCCGCCGCGCCCGCGTCCGCGGCCTGATCGTTCCCGACCTGCCGATCGAGGAGGGCGCGGACTTCTTCCGGGCGGTTCGCCGCGTCGGGATCGACCCGATCCAGATCTTCGCGCCGACCAGCACCAGCGAGCGCATGCACGAGCTGGAGGGGTTCGCGGACGGCTTCATCTACTGCGTCGCCCGCCGCGGCGTGACCGGGGCGGCGACGTCGTTCGGTCCGGAATTCGACGCCTACCTCGCCCGCTGCCGGGCGGCCACCGACCTGCCGCTGGCGGTGGGCTTCGGCATCCGCGGCCGCGAGGACGTGGACCATCTGCTGGGCAAGGCCGACATCGCGGTCATCGGCTCGGAGACGATCCGGATCGTCGAGGAGCACGGCCCGGAGGCCGTCGGGCCGTTTCTCGCGGGGCTGCGGTAGTACACTCCCGGTCATGACGACGGCAAGAGTGCTCTCCCGCGCAGTGGCCGGGCTTCTCGCCCTGTGCCTCGGCAGCGGGGGGAATCTCCTCGCCGCCGCCGCGCCCGAGCCGGCCGCCCCCGATGAGCGCCCGGCCGCCAAGACAGTCGGCGAGAAGATCGACGAGGCGATCGCCGTGAAGATCGGCGACACGATCGGCGACACGATCGATGAGGCGATTGGCGAGGAAAACGTCGCGAAGATCGACGAGGCTCACCAGGAGCAGGAGCGCTTTATCGGCACGCTCTTCGAAAAGGTCGACCGGGTCTTCGGAGAACGGTACCTGGAGGACCGGGATCGCAAGATCGAGGTCCGGGCCGGCCTGGAGACGACCTTCAACGACGACGGCGACAGCACCGACACCAGGGTGAGGCTCGGCCTGCGCGTGCCGTTGCCGGCGATGAAACGGTGGTTCAACGGTTTCGTCGAAATCGGCGGGGACGTGAACGAACTCGGCGCCGTCTCGAATCCGGACTTCTCGGAATCCGAGAAGATTTACTCGCTCGCCGCGGGAGTGATCCGCCGCTACGGGGAAAACCTGGAGACCGGTCTCAAGCTGAGACTCTTCCGGAGTTCCGAGGCGTTTTTCGCCCTCTACCCCTTCCTGCGCTTCGAGTGGCAGGGTGACACGATGCGTTATTATTTCCAACAGCAGGTCATCTGGGAAAGCGACAACTCCTGGAGCACCCTGACCGACTTCGACGTGGACCGCAAGTTCCGCTCCCGGCTGTTCCTGCGGCTGCGCAACCGTGTCGAGTATTCCTTCGAAGATCCCGGGGCGGCGATCGCCCACGGTCTGATCCTGCGGGGGACGATTTTCGAGAACAGCGGCCTCTCCTTCGAGCTGTGGCTGGAGTACAACACGGCCAAAAAGGACGACCCGGAGACGATCGCGGACGACACGATCGTCTACGGCCAGCTGCGTTTTCGCGGCCGCATCTGGCGCGACTGGCTCGAGTACGAACTGCGCCCGATCTACACCGTCCCGACCAACACGGACAGAAGCGCGTTCTTCGGTTTCTTCGTTAGTGCTGACCGTGATCTGGGACAGCTATCTCGGCGGGGGCGAGGTCCCCGCCCCGGACCTCGAGCGTTAAGCCTCGGTGTCGTCGAGAGTTCCGGCCCGCGTTGTCCGGCGCGAGACGGGCAAGCACCTGGACCACCGCGGCTCGCCCGGTGTGGTAGCGACCTTCCACGACATCGCGCTCCACCTCGCGGCCGATCTCGAGGTCCAGGCCGGCCAGGTCTTCCCGCAGCAGATCGAGGGTGTAGAGCAGCTCCGGCTTCTGCGGGCCGCCGGTGCCGAACGCGAGCTGGCGCGGCGTGAAAGCCTCGAGGACGAAGACGCCGCCGGGCGACAATCCCCGCGCGACGGCACGGTGGACCGCGCGGCGCAGCGGCGGCGGCAGGTGGGCGAAGATCGCCACGATGCCCGACCAGGCCCCGGGCGCGATGGTGAAGGAGGCCAGATCGGCGGCAACCGTTTCGATGTGCACCGCGCGTGCGCTCGCCAGGGCCTCGGCTTTGGCGAGGCCGGCCGCCGAGGCATCGACCGCGGTCACCGCGTGCCCGCGTCCGGCGAGCCAGACGGCATTTCGTCCCTCCCCTTCGGCGAGGCAGAGAACGGGGCCGGGCGGCATGCGGTCGGCGACCTCGACGAGGAAACCGTTCGGCTCGGTGCCGTAGGCGTACGCCGGCTCGGAATAGCGGTGTTCCCAGAACTCGCGATCAGCCATGTTGTCAAGCATAACACTCCGGCGAGCCCTTCGCGCGCGCTCTGTCCGGCAAGGCTTTCCCCCTGCCTCACTCCCACCCCTGATTTCTTTTCCGAAAGAAAAAAAGGGTTGCGTGGAGCTTCCTGCGCGAAGCTGCGCTGTGGTGCTAATTCCGCTTGACAGGCATTGCCCCGGCGGGCCATTGTTGCCCTTGTCATGAGCGTGCTGAAGACGTCGGTTGGCAGGAAGCTCGCGATGGCATTCACGGGGCAGTTCCTGCTCCTGTTTCTCCTCGGTCACGCCGCCGGCAACGCCACCCTCTGGGTCGGAGCGCTCAACTCGTACGCCGCACATCTGCACGCGTTGCCGCCGCTGGTCTGGGTCTTCCGTCTCGGGCTGCTCGCCCTGCTTTCGCTGCACATCTGGCACGGTGTCACGCTGACGCTCGAAAACCGGGCCGCCGGCGGGGGCGGTTATGCGGTCACCGCGTACCGCAACGCGACGATCGCCTCGCGCACGATGATCTGGACCGGCCTCGCGATCGCCGGTTTTCTGGTCTACCACCTGCTCCACCTCACGGTGCAGGTGCTGCACCCCGAGGCCGCCGCCGCGACCCATGCGGATGCGCTGGGGCGCCCCGACGTGCACGGGATGCTCGTCGCCGGCTTTCGCGACGTCGTGACCACCGCGGTCTACGGGGTCGGGATGATCGCCCTCGGCCTGCACCTCTTTCACGGGATCGCCAGCTCGGTGCAGACCTTCGGGCTCAACGGGCCACGCTCCTTCCCCTGGTTCGAGCGGGCGGGGACAGCGCTGGCGCTCCTCGTCGCCGCGGCGTTCATCGCCATCCCGGCCGGCGTTCTCGCAGGACTGGTGCACTAGAAATGGGCCGCCGGGAAATCTGGAGCACCGGGCCGCGCTGCGGTGTTGTGCGTGCATCGAGGCGGCGCCGTGGTGCCCTGGCTCTTCGCCGCGGCCTTCATCGCCTCCCGGCCGGCATCCTCGCCGGCCGGTGCGGTAGCCGGAGAGCGACCTGATGACCCTCGACGGCAAGGCACCCTCCGGCCCGATCGAGCGGCAGTGGGACCGCCGCCGCGAGGAGCTGCGGCTCGTGAGCCCGGCGAACAAGCGCAAGTACCGCGTGATCGTCGTCGGCACCGGGCTCGCGGGGGCCTCGGCCGCCGCCAGCCTCGGGGAACTGGGCTACCAGGTCGAGGCGTTCTGCTTCCAGGACTCCCCGCGCCGCGCCCACAGCATCGCCGCCCAGGGCGGGATCAACGCCGCCAAGAACTACCCGAACGACGGCGACAGCGTGCTGCGGCTCTTCCGCGACACCGTCAAGGGCGGGGACTTCCGCTCCCGCGAGGCGAACGTCTACCGCCTGGCGCAGGTCAGCAACGGGATCATCGACCAGGCCGTCGCCCAGGGGGTGCCGTTCGCCCGCGACTACGCCGGGCTACCTCGACAACCGCTCCTTCGGCGGCGCGCTGGTCTCGCGCACCTTCTACGCCCGCGGCCAGACCGGCCAGCAGCTGCTGCTCGGCGCCTATCAGGCCATGATGCGCCAGGTCGGCGCCGGCACCGTGCGGCTGCACCCGCGCACCGAGATGCTCGACCTGGTCGTCGTCGACGGCGCGGCCCGCGGCATCACCGTGCGCGACCTGGTCTCCGGGAAGATCGAGTCGCACGCCGCCGACGCCGTCTGTCTTGCGACCGGCGGCTACGCGAACGTCTTCTTCCTCTCGACGAACGCGCAGGGCTGCAACGTCACCGCCGCGTGGCGGGCCTGCAAGCGCGGCGCGCACTTCGCCAACCCCTGCTACACGCAGATCCACCCGACGTGCATCCCGGCCACCGGCGAGCACCAGTCCAAGCTGACGCTGATGTCCGAGTCGCTGCGCAACGACGGGCGGGTCTGGGTGCCCGAAGCGCGCCGGCGACACCCGCGCGCCGGGGGCGATCCCGGAGGCGGACCGCGACTACCTGCTCGAGCGCAAGTACCCGAGCTACGGCAACCTCGCCCCGCGCGACATCTCCTCGCGCGCGGCCAAGGAGGTCTGCGACGAGGGGCGCGGCGTCGGCCCCGGCGGCCGCGGCGTCTACCTCGACTTCGCCGACGCGATCGGGCGGCTCGGCGCCGCGACGATCCGGGGGCGCTACGGCAACCTCTTCGAGATGTACGAGTGCATCACCGGCGAGGACGCCTACGCGGTGCCGATGCGCATCTACCCGGCGCCGCACTACACGATGGGCGGGCTCTGGGTCGACTACCACCTCGAGAGCACGATCCCCGGGCTCTTCGTGCTCGGCGAGGCCAACTTCTCCGACCACGGCGCAAACCGGCTCGGCGCCAGCGCCCTGATGCAGGGTCTCGCCGACGGCTACTTCGTGATCCCGTACACGATCGGGCACCACCTTGCGCGGACGAAGCCCGGCGCGGTCCCGGCCGACCACCCGGCGTTCGCCGCTTCGCGCGTCGAGGTCGAGGCGGCGACGAAACGGCTGCTCGGCATCAACGGGCGGCGCACGATCACCGACTTCCACCGCGCGCTCGGGAAGATCATGTGGGAGAACGTCGGCATGGCGCGCAGCGCCGGAGCTGCCGCGAGGCGCTGGAGCGGATTCCGGCGCTGCGAGCCGAGTTCTGGGAGGACGTGCGGGTCGTCGGCAGCGGCGCGACGCTCAACCGCGAGCTGGAGCGGGCCGGGCGCGTGGCGGACTTCCTCGAATTCGCCGAGGTCATGGCGCGCGACGCGCTCTATCGCGACGAGTCCTGCGGCGGCCACTTCCGCACCGAGCACCAGCTGCCGGACGGCGAGGCGAAGCGCGACGACGAGCGCTTCTGCCACGTCGCGGCCTGGGAGTACCGCGGGGAGGAGCAGGAGCCGCAGCTGCACATCGAACCGCTGACCTTCGAGGCGATCCCGCTCGCCGTGAGGAACTACAAATGAAACTGACCCTGTTCATCTGGCGGCAGAACGGTCCGGCCGCGGCCGGGCGGCTCGTGCGCTACGAGGTCCCCGGGGTTTCCCCCGAGATGTCGTTCCTCGAGATGCTCGACGTGCTCAACGACGAACTCGTGCTCCGCGGCGAAGAGCCCGTCGCCTTCGACCACGACTGCCGCGAAGGGATCTGCGGCGCCTGCTCGCAGGTGATCAACGGGCAGCCGCACGGCCCGCGCCCGCGCACGACGATCTGCCAGCTGCACATGCGCAATTTCAAGGAGGGCGACACGATCTACATCGAGCCCTTCCGGGCGCGGGCGTTCCCGGTGATCCGCGACCTGGTCGTCGATCGCTCGGCCCTCGACGCGCTGGTCCGGGCCGGCGGCTACGTCTCGGTGCACACCGGCGGCGTCCCGGACGCGAACGCCGTGCTCATCCCGCGCGCCGATGCCGAGGAGGCGATGGACGCCGCCGAGTGCATCGGCTGCGGCGCCTGCGTCGCGGCCTGTCCGAACGGCGCGGCGATGCTCGTCGCCGCCGGCAAGATCGCCCACCTGGCGGCGCTGCCGCAGGGGCGCGTCGAGGCCTCGCGCCGCGTCTGCGCGATGACCGAGGAGATGCTCCGTCAGGGTTTCGGGCACTGCAGCAACCACTACGAGTGCGAGGCGGCCTGTCCGAAGGGGATCAAGGCGCGCTTTATCGCCAAACTGAACCGCGAGTTCGTCAAGACACTGGCCCATGGTGAAAGGAGACCGGCATGAAGCGTTCCGTCGTTGTCGTTCTGGCCCTGTTCGCGTTTATGTGCGTTGCGCCGCTGCTCGCCGCAGCCGCGGAGTTCAAGCTCGTGATCCCGCTGCCGCTCACCGGCAAGCAGGCGAAGTTCGGCGAGATCATGAAGAAATCCTACGAGATGGCCGCCGAGGAGATCAACGCCGCGGGCGGGATCAAGGGCGCGACGCTGGTGCTCGGCTTCGAGGACTCCACCGGCAAGCCGGAGATCGCCCGCTCGATCGTCGAGAAGCTCATCGAGGCCGGCCAGCCGGTGATCGTCGGCGAGTACACCTCGGCCTGCGCCAAGGCCGTCGCCGCGGTCGCCGAAGAGCGCAAGACCCCGTACCTGGTCGTCGCGAGCGCCGACGATGCGATCACGCAGCAGAACTACCAGTACGTCTTCCGCCAGAACCCGGTGAACGCGCACTACGCCGACGCCCTCGTCGGCTTCCTCGCCGAGGTCGCCAAGCCGAAGACCATGGCCATCCTCTACGAGAGCACGGCCTTCGGCACCTCCGGCGCCGACGCGATGGAGAACGACGCGAAGAAGAACGGCATCCAGGTCGTCCTCAAGGAGAAGTACGAGGCCGGGGCCCCGGACTTCAAGCCGATCCTCTCCAAGGTCAAGTCGCTCTCGCCGGACGTCGTCTACATGGTCTCCTACGTCATGGACGCATCCTTGCTGATGAAGCAGATCAAGGAGCTGCGCCTCGACGCGAAGCTCTTCGCCGGCGGCGCCGCCGGGTTCGCGATCCCGGAGTTCATCGACAACGCCAAGGACGCGGCCGAGTACGTGGTCAGCGCGACGCTCTGGACCCCGCAGCTCAAGTACAAGGGGGCGCAGGAGTTCGCCGAGAAGTACAAGGCCAAGTACGAGGACTACCCCTCCTACCACGGCGCCTCGGCCTACTCGGCGCTCTTTGTCGTCAAGGACGCGATGAGCGCGCCAAGGACTCGAAGGCCGACGGGATCCGCGACGGCTTCGAGGCCGTGAACCTCGAGACGGCCTTCGGCCCGGTGAAGTTCGAGGACAAGGACGGCTACCAGAGCCAGAACTTCGTCGAGACCCTCGCGATCCAGGTCCAGGGCGGGGAGTTCGAGACGATCTGGCCGAAGGCGCTGGCGAGCAAGCCCTACATCTTCCCGGTGCCCGCCTGGAGAGAACGCAGGTAGGGGCGGGATTTCTTCCCGCCGGATCGGGGCCGTTCGGGAGGGGGTTAACCCCTCCCCTGCGCCCGAATCTTGACATAAGAGGGAAGGCGGGATATTCATGAGGCCACCCTGGGGATGAGACGATGACGGCGGCGAAGGTCGAAGTCCTGCTGCAGACCCTGATCTCGGGTCTGCTGCTCGGCGGGCTCTACGCCCTGATCGGGCTCGGCATGACGATCATCATGGGCGTCATGAAGATCATCAACCTCGCCCACGGCGAGCTGATGATGGTCGGGATGTACGTGGCCTACGTCCTGTTCGCGGCGTTCCACATCGACCCCTACCTCTCGATCCTCGTCGCCGCCCCGCTGCTCTTCGTCCTCGGGATGGCGCTGCAGAAGTACCTGATCAACCCGGTGCTGAAGGTCGACGCGATCCTGCCCGAGAACCAGGTCATCCTCACCGTCGGGATCGGCATGGTGCTCGCCAACCTCGCGACGATCATCTTCAAGTCCGACTACCGCACGACGCCCGTGGACTACGCGACGAAGGCCTGGTATCTCTCCGACTACTGGCGCGCCGCGCCGATCGAGCTCTCGCTCTCCCTGCCCGTGGACGGTCTCCTTCCTGTTCGCGGTGCTGATCACCACCGCGCTCTGGTTCTTCCTCGCGCGCACCGACACCGGCAAGTCGATCCGCGCCACGGCCCAGGACAAGGACGCCGCGCTGCTGATGGGCGTGAACGTCGAGCGGATGCGGGTCGTCACCTTCGGGCTCGGGTCGGCCCTCGTCGGCGCCGCCGGCTGCCTGTTCCTGCCGATCTACTATCTCTACCCGGACGTCGGCGGCCAGTTCACGCTGACCGCGTTCGTGATCACGATCCTCGGCGGCCTCGGCTCGACGGTCGGCGCGATCCTCGGCGGGCTGATCCTCGGCGTCTTCGAGTCCCTGACCGCGACCTACGTCGGCATGGGCTGGGCGCCGGTCGGGCGGTTCGTGATCTTCGTCGCGGTGCTGATCTTCATCCCGGGCGGCGTCGCCTCGCTGCTGCGGCGAAAGAAGCTCGGGAAATGAAGAGCCGCTTCCCGCGTCGTCCTCGCGCTGCTGGCGGCGGTGCCGGCGATCTCGCTCGTGCCCGGGGTGAACGCCAACTACTGGCTGCACAACCTGATCCTCGTCGTGATGTGGTCCGTGATCGGCATGTCGTGGAACCTGCTCTCCGGCTACTGCGGGCAGGTCTCCTTCGGCCACGCGGCGTTCTTCGGGATCGGGGCCTACACCGCGGGGCTGCTCTACGCGAAGCTCGGGGTTTCGGCCTGGTGGGGGATGGTCGCGACGGTCCCGGTCGCTGGCCGTCGCCGGCCTCGTCATCGGGTTCATCTGCCTGCGCCTGCGCGGGCCGTTCTTCGCGCTCGCGACGATCGCCGTCGGGGTGATCCTGCGGGTCGTCGCCGAGAACCTGGTCGGCTTCACGGGGGGCGACCTGGGCATCATGATCCGCGAGCGCACCTGGGTCGAGAAGACCTGGTACTACTACATCATCCTCGCGCTCGCGGCCGGGACCTTCTGGTTCGTCGAGCGCGTCGTGGCCTCCCGGCTCGGCTACTACTTCGTCGCGATCCGCGAGGACCAGGACGCCGCCGAGAGCCTCGGCATCGACACGACGCTCTACAAGACGATCGCGCTCGTGCTCAGCGCCGTGCTCGCCGGCTTCGCCGGGGCCTTCTACACGAACTACATGGGCTACATCGACCCGAAGGTCGTCTTCGCGCTGCACGACATCTCGATCGTGGCGATCATGGTCGTCATGGTCGGCGGCGTGGCCACGCGCTGGGGGCCGATCGTCGGCGCCGTGATCATGATCCTGCTCGCCGAGCTGATCCGCACGATCCCGCAGATCGGCGCGGCGCACCACACCGTGTTCGGCGTCCTGCTGATCGTCGTGATCATCTTCCTGCCCAACGGGGTCGTCGGCGACGCCGCGAAGCTGCGCCGGCTGCTGCGGCCTCGGGAGGCCGTCGTGAGCGCGCTGCTCGAGGTGCGGGGGGTCTCGCGGTTCTTCGGCGGTCTCGCCGCGCTGACGCGACGTCAGCTTCGAGATCGCCAAGGGCGAGGTGCTCGGCCTGATCGGGCCGAACGGCGCGGGCAAGACGACGATGTTCAACGTCGTCAACGGCTTCTACGCCCCCTCGAAGGGCGAGGTCCTCTTCAAGGGGGAGCGGATTTCGGGCCTCAAGCCGCACCAGATCTGCAAGCGCGGCCTGGCGCGCACGTTCCAGGTCGTCAAGCCGCTGCAGCGCATGAGCACGCTCGACAACGTCGTCGCCTCGGCGTTCCTGCGCACGAAGACCAAGGCCGAGGCGGTCGCGAAGGCCGAGGAGATCCTGAAGTTCACCAACCTCTGGGAGGACCGGGCGGTGATTTCCAAGAGCCTGCCGCTCGGCAAGCGCAAGCGCCTCGAGATCGCCCGCGCCCTCGCGACCGATCCCGAACTGCTGCTGCTCGACGAGGCCTGCGCGGGCCTGAACCCGCACGAACTCGACGAGTCGATCGGGATCATCCGCGGGATCAAGGAGCGCGGGATCACGATCATGATCATCGAGCACCACATGAAGGTGATCATGTCGCTCTCCGACCGCATCGTCGTGCTCACCTACGGCCAGAAGCTCGCGGAGGGGACCCCGGAGCAGATCGCCCACAACCCCGAGGTCATCAAGGCCTATCTCGGGGAGGAGGACGAATGAGCGCGCCGCTGCTGGACGTGCGCGGCATCGACGTCTTCTACGGCGACGTCCAGGTCCTCTGGGACCTCTCGTTCTCCGTGGGCAAGGGGGAGGTCGTCGCGCTGATCGGCGCCAACGGGGCCGGCAAGTCCACGACCCTCAAGACGGTCTCCGGCATCCTGCGGCCGCGGCGCGGCGAGATCGCTCTACCAGGGCGCGCCGCTGACCGCGGTCGAGCCGTACCGCCTGGTCGAGACCGGGCTCGTGCACGTGCCCGAGGCGCGGCGGCTCTTCGTCGAGATGACCGTCGAGGAGAACCTCGACATGGGCGCCCTGCGCGGCGAGGCCCGGAAAAAGCGCGCGCAGACCAAGGAGCAGGTCTTCACGATCTTCCCGCGGCTCAGCGAGCGGCGCCGCCAGCTCGCCGGGACCCTCTCCGGGGGCGAGCAGCAGATGGTCGCGATCGGCCGCGGGCTGATGAGCCTGCCGGTGCTGATGATGTTCGACGAGCCGTCGCTCGGCCTGGCGCCGATCCTGGTGCAGGAGATCTTCAACGTCGTGCGCCGGATCCGCGACGAGGGGACCACGGTGCTGATCGTCGAGCAGAACGTGCGCCAGACCCTCGCCATCGCCGACCGCGCCTACGTGCTCGAGACCGGCAAGGTCCAGATGCAGGGCGACGGGCAAGGACCTGCTGAACGACCCACACGTCAAAGCCGCCTACCTGGGGCTGTAGGAGGAGCGTCATGTTCGTGGCAGACTGGATGACGAAGACAGGTGTTCACCGTCGGGCCGGACGACAGCGTCGCGCGCGCGATGCACCTGATGAAGGAGCGCGGGGTCAAGCACCTGCCGGTCGTGCGCGACGGGGCGGTGACCGGCGTGATCTCGGACCGGGACATCAATGCCTACACCCCGTCGAAGGCGACCTCGCTCGACGTCTTCGAGATCAACTACCTGCTCGCGAAGGCGACGGTGAAGGAGGCGATGGGCCGGAAGCTCACGACCACCACCCCGGACACGCCGGTCGAGGCGGCGGCGCTGCTGATGCTGGACAACAACATCGGCTGCCTGCCGGTGCTCGAGGGCGGCGCGCTCGTCGGCATCATCTCCGACCGGGACATCTTCCGCGCGCTCGTCGACATCAGCGGCGTGCGCCACGGCGGCACACCGCATCAGCCTCACGGTCGAAGACCGGCCCGGCACGATCCGCGAGGTCACCGACCTCGTGCGCAGCAGCGGTTTTCATCTGCAGGGCATCCTCAGTTCCTACGAGGGGGTGGCGAAGGGGTACCGCCGGCTGGTGGTCCGCACCACGAAGGAAGGGGACTTCGAGGCGCTGCGCGCCGCGCTCGAGACGTCCTGTCGCGACGTCCGCATCACGACCGGGTAGGTCGCCGGCCCGCGTCGGCCGGCGACAGCGTTGCGCGGCCGCACCAAGTTGCGTAGTATTTCCGGAGATGGGAACCGCACTGAAAACCGCAGTGAACGTGCGCTCGGCGCGCGCCGGGGGCTGATCCCGCCATGCGCGTCGTCATCATCGGGGCCGTCGCGCTCGGGCCGAAGGTCGCCTGCCGCCTGCGCCGGCTGCTCCCCGACGCCGTGATCACGGTCGTCGATCAGGACCGCTTCATCTCCTACGGCGGGTGCGGGATTCCCGTACTATCTCGCCGACGAGGTCCCCGACGAGACGCAGCTGATGTCCACGAGCTTCCACGCGGTGCGCGACGTGCGCTTCTTCCGCGAGGCCAAGGGCGTGACCGTGCTGCCGCGCACGCGGGCCGTCGCGATCGACCGCGAGCGGCGCGTGGTGGCGGTCGAGGATCTCGACAGCGGCGCCCGCAGCGAGTTGCCGTACGACCGGCTCGTGCTCGCGACCGGGAGCGTGAGCGCCGTGCCGCCCGTGCCGGGGCGCGACCTCGGGAACGTCTTTTTCGTGCACAACCTCCAGAACGCCCTCGATCTCAAGCGGGCGCTGATCACCGAGGATCTGAAGCACGCGGTGGTCGTCGGCGGCGGGGCGATCGGCCTCGAGGTGACCGAGGCGCTCGCCGACGTCTGGAACCTGAAGACCGCCGTCGTCGAACGGCTCGGCCACCTGCTGCCGCAGCTCTTCGACGCGAACATCGCGGGCATCGCCGAGGCCACGCTGCGCGGCAAGGGGGTCGCGATCCACACCGGCGAGTCGCTGCTGCGGCTGGAGGGCGAGGGCGGGAAGGTGCGGCGCGTCGTCACCGACCGGCGCACGCTCCCGGCCGAGCTGGTCGTGATCGCCACCGGCGTGCGTCCGAACGCCGCGCTCGCCCGCGCGGCCGGGCTCGCCGTCGGTCCGCTGGGCGGGATCGCGGTGAACGAGCACCTGCAGACCTCCGACCCGCAGATCTACGCCGGCGGGGACTGCATCGAGACCCGCTCCCTGGTCACCGGGTTGCCCGCCTACACCCCGCTCGGCTCGCTCGCGAACCGGCAGGGGCGCGTGATCGCCGACCACATCGCCGGGCGGCCGGCGCGCTTCGACGGGGTCGTCGGCAGCTTCATCGTGAAAATCTTCGACACCGCGCTCGCCTCCGCCGGGCCGACGCAGGAGCAGGCTCTCGCCGCCGGGATCGACGCCGAGCGCGTTCTCGTCGTCGGCTACGACCGGGCGCACTTCATGCCCGACAAGGCCATCCTCGTGCTGCAGGCGATCGTCGACCGCGCCACCCGGCGCGTCCTCGGCTTCCAGGGGGCGGGACCGGCGAACGACGCGCTGCTGGCCCGCATCGACGCCGTCGCCGCGCTGCTGCGCCACCGGCCGACGGTCGAGGACATCGGCCAGCTCGAGCTGGCCTACTCGCCGCCGTTCGCCTCGGCGATGGACACGCTCAACGCGCTCGGCAACACGGCGGGCAACCTTCTCGACGGGCTCTACCGGCGCATGACCGTCGGCGAGGCGCTCGAAGCCCTGCGGGACCCGCAGGGCGACACGATCTTCCTCGACACGAACGCCCCGAAGGCCGCCGCGCCGTATCTGGCGCGCTACCCGGGCCGCTGGGTGAACATCCCCTACGAAAAGCTCTCGGGCCGCCTCGACGAGCTGCCGCGCGAACGCACGATCGTGACGATCTGCGACTCGGGGATCCGCTCCTTCGAGAGCCAGGTGCTGCTCACCGCGAACGGCTTCCCGCACGCCTTCGCGATGGAGGGGGGGCTGAACATCCTCAAGCGCACCGGGATCGACCTGCTGGCTTGAGGCGCCGGAAAAGCACGACGCCGTCCGGGTGAAATTCCACGCGCAATCCGAAGTCTTTGCCCCCGGCGGCGGCACAGGTTGCCAGTGTCTGAAAAGTCTTCCGGGAGAAAAAGCAGATGTGAGTCGCATCGTCTTTATAAAACCACTTTTCAAACGGCGGCGCCCCGTCGCGCAGCTGGGTCATGATGCCGATCCAGCCGCCGGGTTTCACCAACCGCAGAAAACGCTCGAACTCTTCGCGCGGACGGGTGAAGTGCTCCATCGTTTCCGAGCACGTCAGAAAGTCATAGTTCTTTTCCAGGACGGCGGGGTCGTCGGCGTAGTGCAGGTCGTAATCGGCACAGGCATAGCCGGCCTCTTCAAACAGCACCGAGAGCGTCGGCGTCCGCCCGCAACCGAAATCCAGCCCGCACGCGTCGGGCGGCAGCTTCTTTGCAAGCGGCCGGAAAAGCCGGTTCAAAAAGGCGCGGTAGCCGGGGTCGGACAGACGCTGTCGATGACAATCGTAGCGCGCCTTGACCTCTTCGGGCGCGAGATGAAAATCCGGCGGCACAAACACGAGGTCGCACTGCGGGCAGCGGAAATAGTCGCGCTTCCGGTCGCGGTGAAACGGCACGGTTGCGCCGTTGGCGCAGAGCGGACAGTGGGTTGAAGATCCCTGGTTCGTCATGAGGCTGCAAAAGAATAGCTGTCTCCAGCCAAGAATGACAGATCCGTCCTCAGGCCGGTTTTCACGTCACCGCGTTGAAGAGATACCCGACGATCATGATCTCGACGCCACGACGCCCACGACGCCGGCGAAGGTCGCAACCAACTGCGGCCGCTGTTTCTCCAGGCAGTCGCGCACTACGGCGCTCGTGATCATTCCGGCGTAGTACGGCTAGGAGCGGGGCCGTCGCTCGAACCGGTCTCGCCAGCGCCCGGCTGCGGCATGCAGAAGTTGTCGGGGCGAGCTGTACAGCGCACGCATCCGCGCCACCGTCCCCGCCGCGGGTCCCTGGCAGAAGTTGCTGAAGTGCGCGATCTGCGCGCCGAGACGCGGGAAACCGCTATCCCAGAATTCGCAGTGATTCCACATCCAGGGCAGTTCGGCGCACCGGCCGGGGTGCAGGGAGTTCGCCCAGTACTGGAAGTAGTCCTGGTCCGCGATCATGTGCTCCCCCACCTGGTGCTCGCCAGCTGTGCACCGGATCGTGTCGAGAGCCCAGGGCAGGAGCCGCTCCCACTCGGCCCGCGCCGCGACGACGACGCCGCTGTTGAAGTAGCGGAAGGCCCCCGGAGCCGGGGGCTCACGGGACGGATCCAGCAAGGCGAGCGAGTGCCGCCGGTAGTGCTCGAAGAAATCGCCGCGGTTCATCGCGGAACCGGTTACGGTGGTCTGCTCGACCATCCCCATCGTCCGGGTCCCAAGCGCGTGCCGCAGCCGGGCTTCATCCAGGCTTCGGACCAGAACGGTGTCGGCGTCGAGAGACACGATCCAGTCGTGCCGGCCGGCTGCCAAACAGGCCTGCAGAGCCGAAAACTTGCGCAGGAATCGGTGCGCCCTGTGCGCGGAGGGCAGCGGGGCCGCCAGCGGGTGCAGGTGCAGGCGCGACGTCTGCGGAAACGCGCGGCAGTCGCCTTCGCCGTGGGCCGCGAATACGTCGAAAACCGAGTGCTTGAGCACGGAGAGGCAGGTTTCGCGCCCGGTCTCGAAATATGCCGGTGCGCCGTGGACCAGCACGCAGACGCACACGCTCACCGGACTTTCTCCATCAGCCGGCGGCAGGAGGTGCTGTGCAACAGTCTGCTAACCCAGGTGCGGGGCGCAGGACGGGATCTCCCGCTGCCGGATCCGCTGCCAGCGGTCCTTGAGAATCCGGCCGCCGTCCGTACCGCCGCGCCGCCAGTGCAGGACCTCGAGCGCGTGCTCCGGACTGACCCCATGGGCCAGGGTGCGCCGCCCATCCGAGAGTTCAAACAGAAAAAAGTGGTGGGGCCCCGGCGGCCCGGGCGTGCCGCCGGGGCGTGGCCATGGCGCGCGCGCCACTTCCTCCTCGAGGCCGCCGGCCAGCAGGTCGCGGTAAAAACCGTAGTCGATGCCCCGGACTTTTTCGGCGTTTGGGGAGCGGTGGTAACTCCCGGGCCTGAGCAGGCTCGCGCCTTCGGCCGTGATCTGGTAGCCGAGCGCCGAGCCGGGATAGGGCGCATAGAACGAGGGCGTCAGGTGGCTGTGGCGCATGCGGCGCAGCATCCGCATCGTGTCCAGTGCGTCCTCGTGGCTCTCGCCGGGGATGCCGAGCATGACGTTGGCCCAGAAGCGCGGCGGCTCCAGGCCCTGCCGCACCAGATCGTCGCCGATGCGGTTGACGAGGTCGATCGTGAAGCGGTTGTCCTCGACCGTGCACTCCTTGTTCAGGATCTGCAGGACCCGGTCGCTGCCGGACTCGAACCCGATGGAGATGGTCCGCCAGTTGGTTTCGCGCACCAGGGCCTCGAACAGGTCGGGCCAGCGGCGAACGGTGTCGGCGCGGGCCGCCGCCCAGTATGGCCAACGGCGGCGCGCGCGGCGCGGGTAGAGGTCCAGCCACTCCCGCAGCCACCCGGGGTGCTGGAAGAACATCGAATCGTGGATCACCACGGACGCCGAGCGGGCCGTACCGGCGGTCGAGTTCGTTCAATTCCTCGATGACGGCCGCGGGGCTGCGCCGCTGCATGTTCGGGGCCACGTAGGCCGACTCGTTGCAGAACGCGCACTGCCAGGGACACGAGCGGCTCGTGAGCACCGTGGCCACGGGCGGCGGCCCCCACCCGCAGGAGGGCTCCAGCGGCCAGGGGAAATCCGGCAGGCGGGGATTCGGCCACAGTTCCCGGTCGATCGTCGGGCCACTCGTCCATCGAACGCGCGCCCGTGCCGGAACAAGGCGCGGAAACGCCTCGGGGTCGGTGGCCAGCGGCACGATGATGTTCCCTCGCCCGGCGCCGCGTGCAGATGTGATCAAAAGCCTCCGACGCCGCCATCTCCGCGGGCGCCACGGAGGCGTGCACACCGCCGGCGACCACGCGGCCGCGCGGGTTGAGGACCTTGAAGAGTTCCGCGGCCTCGCGCGCCATCGGGAACGACCGACGTTCCGCACGTTCATGACGAGCAGCGTCGTAGCCCCGAAGGCCTCTGCCGAGGTCCTGGACCCGGGCCACGCAACGCGTTGACGCGATATCCGTGCGCAAGCCCGCACGGTCCATCACTGTCCGGAGCAGTCCGAGCCCGAAGTCCTGGTACCGTTCCAGCGGACCTGCCGGCCGGAGAAACACTCCGGGGTCGCCGATGTCCAGCCACAGGCGTTTGCGCTGACGCCGGAAGAAGGAGCCAAAGCGGCGTTTCACGCTCACGGAGCACCGGCCGTGTTCAGTCCCAGCGCGCGCAGCAGGTAGGCCCGCTCTCGCTCCATGGTGTAGTAGCCGGAGGCCTCCCGCCCCCGCAGTCGCAGCGCGTCGCGATAGGCCGGGTCAGCGAGTGCGCGCCGCACGGCTTCGATCAGCGCCGGCACGTTGCCGTTGGGCACCACGTGCGCGGTCTCCCCGTGCCGCATGAACTCGAAGCCGCCGTCCCCGGGGAAACCGACGACGCAGCAGCCGGCGCACATCGCCTCCAGCGGCGGCAGTCCCAGCGCCTCGTTGGCGGAAATGGCGAGGAACAGGTCCGCGCCTTTGAGCAGGCAAGCCGCCTCCTGCTCAGACAGGCCGTCGATCGGAACGAACTCCGCTCCGGGCAGGGCCTCGCGCACGGCCTGGAAGACCGCTTCGCCCTTGCGCGGCATGACCGCGATGCTCCCCGGTTTCTTGATCTGGTCGCGCCAGCGGAAAACCTCGGGGACGCCCATGGCCACGTAGGGAGCCACCCGGCCCTGCTGCTGGAGTTGGTAAGTCATGTGCAGGCCGTGGGAGATGCACTCGTAGCCGCGCGCCGGGTCGATCATATGGCGGTCGCCTGCCGTGTTCGCGCCCTGCATGTGCAGGATTTTGCGCCGCGCCGGGAGCGTGTCAACGAACGGGGCGTCGGCCGGGCAGGAGAAGAGCACCGTGTCCTCGCGCCGGCAGACGCGCGCCAGGTGCTCGCGGGTCGTGACCGCACTGTGGTTGGGGAACCATGTCGAGCGAGAGCCGTCAGGCGTGGCGACCGTGCAGGGATAGCCGCTGTCCGTCAACAAATCGGCGCAGTGGAACCCCTTCTTGACCCCGCCGTAGATGCCGATTCCAGGCAGAACGTAATAAAACGTCCCCGCTCCATCCCGCTGCCAGCGCCCCGTCGCGCCGGCCAGCTCTGCGATCCCGGGGATCATGGGTCAGAGCCCGGCCGGAGCGGGCGGGTTTCGGGCGGGACAGAGCGCTTTCCTCCTCCGTCCCAAAACCAACGACACGGCTGTAAGCCCTCCGCTGTCACCCTGCACCTTGCGGCGGTAGAATATTCGTCCAGCCGGGTATCGAAGTCAATGTCCGTCGGGGTGCGCGCAGCTTCCCTTCTCGAGTTCGGGGAAATATTGTATGGTGCGGGTCATGGCGCGTCACGAAAAAACTCCGCGCCGGGGCGGTTCCTGGAGCGCCGGCCCTGGCCTCGCCTGCTGAACCGATGGACACGACCGTCGTCGTCGTGACCCACCAGTCGGCCGGCGTGCTGGGGCCCTGTCTCGACCGCCTGGCCGAATTGCCTGGACTCGCCGTTCTCGTGGTGGACAATGCCTCGACCGACGGCTCCCGTGAGCTCGCGGCCGCCCGCGACGTGCGCGTGCTGGCCAGCAAGACCAACAGTGGCTTCGCTGCCGCCGCAAACCTGGGGGCACGCGCCGCCGGCCGGCCGCTGCTCTGCTTTCTCAACCCGGATTGCCTGCTCACTTCAGAGACCCTGGACGCGGCTCGCACTGCGCTCGCGCACCGGCCGCAAGCCTGTGCCGTGCCGGACTTCGACCAGGACGGCACGGTGGTGCCCGGCCGCCAGCCCGGCTACACCTGGCGCAAGGTGCTGGCCGACCTGATGGAGAACAACCGGCGTTTTCCCGCGTTGTACCGCCGCCTGCGCGCCCATGCCGCCCACCACGACACCGGCTGGCACTGGCCGCTCGGTACGTGTCTGTTCGTCCCGGCGCCGCTATTCAAGGCCGTTGGTGGTTTCGACGAGCGTTACTTTCTCTACATGGAGGACGTGGAGTTCGGCTGGCAGCTGTCCCGGCGCGGGGGCGAAGTCGTCGCCCTTTCAACCAGCGTCGCCCATGGTGGCATGCAAGGGGCGACCGTGGCTCACGGCCAGCGCCAGCGGCTGTTGAACGCTGCTCGCGTCCAATTTGCGCGGCGGCACTACGGGGGGCTCGCCGGCTGGGCGGCGCAGGGGCTTGTCTGGCCGTGAACTACTATTTCCTTCCCGGCACCGGTGTCTCCGGCGACGTCAAGGTCGGCTATCAGTTCGCCGATCTGCTCAACGGCTTGGAGGCCCGGTGCGTCGTCGTGACCCCCGACGGGCGTGCCCCGGACTGGTTCAAGACCTCCGCGCCCACGCTCTCCGAGGCGGCCGCGCTCCCCCGGCTGACCGGCGCTGAGGCACTGCTGTTCTCACTGCCCCACGATCACCCGCGGCTGTCCGCTCTCCCCGGCCGCCTGGTTTTCCATTGTCAGACCGCGGGTCCGCTGAGCGACGCGGTGATCGCCGATTCGCGGGTCACGCTGCTGACCTGCTGGCCACAAGCCGCGGCGCATGTGCGCGAGCGGGCGGGCCGCGCCAGCGTTGAAGTGGGAATCAGCGTAGCGGACGCCTTTCGGTATCGCGGCAGGCCAAAAATACCGGGGACCGTGGCTTTCATGCCGCGCCGCGACGCGGACCTCGCCGAGTCGTGTCGAGCCGGCAACCCCGGGCTCCGCTTCGTTCCAATCGCGGGGGCCTCAGAGAGCCAAACTGCTGATCTCCTGCTCACGTGCGAGTTTTTTCTCGCGACAGCCGTGAGCGCCTGGTTCGGGCTGCCGGCCCTGGAGGCCATGTCCGCAGGCTGCGTGGTGGTGAGTGTTCCGACAGTGGGAGGCGGGGCCTATCTGCACGACGGCGTAAATTGCCGCGTGGCAGACCCGCCGGATTTGCCCGACACCCTTGCCGCCCTTGCCGCACCCGGGGCTCGTGCCGACCGCGCCCGCCTGCGCGATCACGCGCTGGCCACCGCGTCGGCGTACCGCCCTTGCCGCCAGCGCTCGACGGTTGCCCGCTGCCTCGACAGCGGGCTGGCATTCCTGCGCCAATGAAGCCGACCCTGACCGCCATCCTGCTCACGCGCGACCTCGACGGGCTGCTCCGGGTCTGCCTGCAGCACCTCTCGGAGGCGTGCGCCCACGCCGGAATCGAGGTGCCGAACATAACGGTGATCGACAACGCCTCCCGTTGGCCCAGCCCGGACGCCATGGCGGGCACGCCCGCCTACCGTCTCTGCCGCTTCGATCAGCACCGCGGCTTTGCCGCCGCGTGCAACTACGGCGCGCGGACCGCCGCGGCGGAATTCCTGCTGTTCATCAACAACGATGTGCTTCTCGACCGCGGCGCCGTGCGCTCGATGCTCAGCGCGTTCACGGAGCACTCGCGACTCGCCATCTGCGGAAGCCGCTTGATCCTTCCCGACCGTACCATCCAGCATGCCGGGGTGGTGTTCGGGCCTGACGCGACAGGCCCGTATCACCTGGACCGCCAGAGACCGTCCGCCCGGGTACCGCGCACCCGGGAGGACTTCCAGGCCGTCACCGGCGCCTGCTTGCTGATCCGCCGCGCTGTTTTTGAGCGGTTGGGCGGGTTCGACGAGGAGTACCCCTTCGGACTCGAGGATATCGATCTGTGCCTGCGCGCGGGACAGGCGGGCTGGGAGATCCGCTGCCGGCAGGACACCGAGTCGCTGCATTTCGAGTCGATGACCCCGGGGCGCGAGGCATTGGACGTGCCATCGCGCGCCCTGTTCATGCAGCGCTGGAAGGGGCGGTATGCAGTCGACGGATAGCCGCCCCGACCTCGCCGTGATTACCCACGCCCGCAACGCGGCCTCCGGCCTGGCGAAGCTTCTGCCCACGGTCCGTTGGGCCGCGGAAACCGTCGTGATCGACATGGAGAGCACCGACGACACGGTTGCTGTGGCGCGGGCCTTCGGGGCGCGGGTTGTCGCCGCCGGGGCGCACCCACGGGTGGATGCTGTCCGCAACCGGTATCTGGGTGAGGTTGCGACCGCCTGGACCCTGGTGCTGGACGCCGACGAATACCTGGCCGACGACGCACCCGACCTGGTGGGAAAACTGATCGAACAGGCGGGCGGGGCGATCGACGCCTATGCCATCCCGCGCTTCAACCGGATCGGAGGACAGGTGATGCGCGGTTCGGGCTGGTATCCTGACCACCAGGTCCGCCTCTTCCGGCGCGGCTGCGTGCTCTGGTCTGACTCGACCCACCAGCGCCCGAGCGTTGTGACCGGCGATCAGCGCCTGCGGGAACTCGAGCCCCCGGACTGTCTGCACATCCACCACGACAACTACCCGGATCTGCGGGCCTTCATCGAGCGGCAGTTGCGCTACGCGTTGCTGGACAGGTACGACCCCGCGGCCTTCGACATGGACGAGTATGTCACAGCCGCCTATACCGCCTTCGCCCACCGTCACCAGCCGGATCTGGACGGCGATCTGTCTCTGGCCCTGGCCACGGTGATGGCATGGGACAAGATCATGCGCGGCCTGATCCACTGGGACCAGATTCAGCCGCGGCCCTCGCTCGAGAATTATTTCACCTTGCCCGTGGCCGTGGCCGTTGCGGATCGGGGTCTGGAACGCGAGCTGGCCGCCACTCGCACTGCCCTCGCGGTGGTGGAAAGGACGAATCAGGAGCTGCTGAACACACGGGCTTTGCGTCTCTGCCGGCTGCTGGACCGGGTGCGTGCGATTTTCCGGGCGCGCTAGAGCCGGCAGATCCCCGGCCCGCGCTCGCCTCACATCACCGCGTTGAAGAGATACCCGACGATCATGATCCCGACGCCCACGACGCCGGCGAAGGTCGCGATCAACTGCGGCCGCAGCACCTTGCGCAGGATGATCATCTCCGGCAGCGAGAGGGCGATCACCGACATCATGAAGGCGAGCACGGTGCCGAGCGCCGCCCCCTTGCCGAGCAGCGCCTCGACGATCGGGATGATCCCGGCGGCGTTGGTGTACATCGGGATGCCGATCAGCACCGAGAGCGGCACCGACCACCAGGCCCCGTGCCCATGAACGAGGCCATGAAATTCTCCGGGACGTAGCCGTGGATGCCCGCGCCGACGGCGATGCCGATCGCGACGTAGATCCAGACCTTGCCCACGATGTCGCGCACCGCGTCCAGCCCGTGCCGGATGCGCTCCGCGAACGCGAGCCGCTCGTCGAGCCCGCTCTGGCCCGCGGCGCCGATCGCCTCGTAGACCCACGGCTCGACGTAGCGCTCCATGCCTGATCCTGCCGATCGTCCACCCGGCGACCATCGCGATCGCCAGCCCGGTGCCGAGGTAGAGCGCCGCGATCTTCCAGCCGAAGAGGCCGAAGAGCAGCACGAGCGCGATCTCGTTGACCATCGGCGCGGAGATCAGGAAGGAGAACGTCACGCCGAGCGGCACGCCGGCGGTGACGAAGCCGATGAACAGCGGCACGGCGGAGCAGGAGCAGAAGGGCGTCACGATGCCGAGCAGGGCCGCCAGGACGTTGCCGGCCGCCTCGCGCTTGCCGGCGAGCATGCGGCGCGCCCGCTCCGCGGTGAAGTAGGAGCGCACGACGCCGACCGCGAAGACGACGAGCGTCAGCAGCAGCAGCACCTTCGGCGTGTCGTAGAGGAAGAACTCGACGGCGGAGGCGAGGTGCGTCCCCTCGGATAGCCCGAAGAGCTGGTACGTCAGCCACTTCGCCAGAGGGAGCAGGCTGCGGTAGGCGAGCCACCAGGCGACGAGTGCAACCACGCCTGCAACGACCACGGATGCTTTCTTTTCCGCCACTGACATACCGGTCTCCCGCATGAAATCGCCGTTGCTTTTCTGTTTGATGGCGACTATGCTAACTTCGATTCGCCAATTGTCAACATGAAGGAGAGATGGTGAGCCTGCGACGATACGAAGCGGTGATGAAAGCCGTGGCCGACCCGACGCGGGTCCGCATCCTCAAGATGCTCGAGGGCGGCGAGCTCTGCGTCTGCCAGATCATCGCCGTGCTCGCCCTGAGCCCCTCGACGGTCTCGAAGCACCTCTTCCTGCTCAAGTCGGCCGGGCTCGTCAACGACCGCAAGGAGAAGAAGTGGGTACACTACTCCCTCGACCGGGAGAGCGACGACCCCTACGCGGCGGGCATCCTGCGGGAGCTTGTCGTCGTGGCTGGACCGCGACCCGGTCATCGTGCCAGCGACCGCGCGCGGCTGACCGAGGCGAGGAAGGACGTGGGGCCGGACGCCTGTCTGCGAGTCGTTCTCAAGCGTGGGGGCGACTTCGTGAAGACCGCACCGCTGACCGTCGAGGTGCTCTCGCTTCCCGGGTGTCCGAGCGTGGCGGAGACGCTGCGGATCGCCGGCGAGGTCGTCCGCGCCTTCGTCCCGGGAACCGAGGTGCGGGATGTCCGCCTGACCGAGGAGCAGGCGCGGGAGCGAGGTTTCCCCGGTTCGCCGACCGTCCTCGTAAACGGGCGGGACATCGAGGGTCGGGAGGCTCACGCGGCGGGCGTCTCCTGACGCGCCTACGAGACCGGCGGGGTCCCGCCGGCCTGGATGCTCGAGGCGGCGATCCTGCGAGCGCTGCGGCCGCGGCACATTCTCTTCCTCTGCGTGCAGAACTCGGCGCGCAGCCAGCTCGCCGAGGGGGTTGCGCGCTTCCTGGCGCCGCCGGGCGTGACGGTCTCGTCGGCCGGGTCGTCCCCGGCCTTCGTGCGGCCGCAGGCGATCCAGGTCCTGCAAGGAGATCGGGATCGACATCGCGGGGCACCGCTCGAAAGCGATCGAAGAGATCGACGCCGCAGCGGTGGACGCCGTCGTCACCCTGTGCGCCGAGGAGGTCTGTCCGGTCTTTCTCGGCAATGCCGTGCGGCTGCACTGGGGGCTGCCGGACCCGGCGAAGGCGTCGGGGGACGACGAGACGCGGCTGAACGCCTTCCGGGCGACGCGCGACGAACTCTTCCGGCGACTCAAGCTCGTGTTCCAGGCGTAGAATCTTGGCGTCGGGGAGGGGTTCACCCTCTCCCGAGAGATGATGAAACAGCGGAGGTCGGCTTCCGGGGAAGTCAGCCGACAACGAGCGAAGGGGAAGAGCGATGAAGATCACGGTGTACGGTCCGGGGTGCAAGAAGTGCCACGAGGCGGAGGCCCTGGTGAAGAAGGTGGTCGCCGAGAGCGGGTCCGACGCGGTGGTCGAGAAGGTCAGCGACCTGCAGGCGATGATGAAGATGGGGATCATCAGCACGCCCGGTGTCGCCGTGGACGGCGTGCTCAAGGTCGCCGGGCGCGTTCCGAAGGCCGACGAGATCAAGGTCTGGCTCGGGAAGTAGGCGAACGGACAGCGCGATGAAAAACGGCGTGAAGATCGCAATCGTCGTAGTGCTCGCTCTGGCGGTGGCGGCCACGTTCGCCCTCCGGGGCGGCAAGCGGGCCGAGTATGTGCTGCACCCGGCCGCCCGCAGCTCCGCGCCGGCGGCCCCAGCGCGGCAACGCCGGCGCCCGCACCGGCGCCGCGGCGCAGTGCGCGGACCCGCCGCGAAGCTGCTGCGCTGCTGCCCCGAAGCGGTCGCCGCGGCCGCGACGCCCCGCCTGCTCGAGATCGGTTCCTCCCGCTGCATGTCCTGTATCGAGATGGCCAAGGTCCTCGAGGCGCTTCGCGCCAGCCAGGGCGCAAAGCTCCAGGTCGATTTCGTCGATGTCTTCGAGCAGCCGGAAGCCGGCGACCGCTACAAGATCGCCCTCATCCCGACGCAGATCCTCTACGACACGGCGGGGAAGGAGATCTTCCGCCACACCGGCTATTTTTCTCACGACGACATCCTCGCGAAGTTCCGCGAGCTGGGCGTGCGGCTCTAGCAGAAAGCCGAAGTGCAAGCCCTTTTCGCCTCGCTCAGCCACGCCGTCGAAGGCGCGCCGGCCATCGCGCTCGGCGCCGCCTTTGCCTGGGGGATCCTCAGCGTGATCTTCTCCCCCTGCCACCTCGCGAGCATCCCGCTGATCGTCGGTTTCATGAGCGAGCAGAAGGGGATGACGGTCGGCGCGCGCCTTTCGCACCGCGCTCCTGTTCTCCCTCGGGGTCCTGGCCTCGATCGCCCTGATCGGCGCGATCACGGCGGCGCTCGGGCGGATGCTCGGCAACGTGGGCGGCTGGGTCAACTACCTGGTGGCGGCGGTCTTCTTCGTGATGGGGCTGCACCTGCTCGACGTCATCCCGCTGCCGACGGGCGGCCCTGCCGGGCTACCGACGGCGCGGCGCGGCTATCTCGCCGCGCTGGTCATCGGGTTCGTCTACGGCGTCGCCCTCGGCCCCTGTACCTTCGCCTACATGGCGCCGGTGCTCGCCGTGGCCTTCAAGGCGGGGGCGACCGCGCCGCTCTTCGCCGCGGCGCTCTTCACGGCCTTCGGGCTCGGGCACTGCACGGTGATCACCGCGGCCGGAACTTCGGTCCGGCGCGTGCAGGAGTACCTGCAGTGGAGCGAGGACTCCCGGGCGATGCTGATCGGCCGGCGCGTCTGTGGCGTGCTCGTGCTCGCCGGCGGGCTCTACTTCCTGTACACGGCACGCTGAGGGGGCGCCTCATGACCGCCCACGTCTCGAAGAATCTCTCGTTCCTCGACCGCTACCTGACGCTCTGGATCTTCGTCGCCATGGCGGTCGGGATCTGCGCCGGCTGGCTGATCCCCGGCACGAAGGAATTCGTCAACCTCTTCACCGTCGGGACGACCAACATCCCCATCGCGATCGGCCTGATCCTGATGATGTATCCCCCGTTCGCCAAGGTGAAGTACGAGGAGCTGGGGGACGTCTTCCGCAACAAGAAGATCCTCGCGCTCTCGCTGGTGCAGAACTGGGTCATCGGCCCGGTGCTGATGTTCGTCCTCGCCGTGGTCTTCCTGCACGGCTACCCGGAGTACATGGCGGGGCTGATCATGATCGGCCTGGCGCGCTGCATCGCGATGGTCATCGTCTGGAACGAGCTGGCGAAAGGCGACAGCGAGTACGCCGCCGGGCTGGTCGCCTTCAACAGCATCTTCCAGGTGCTGTTCTACAGCGTGTTCGCCTGGTTCTTCATCACGGTGCTGCCGCCGTTGTTCGGGCTGCAGGCCACGGTGGTCGACATCACGATCGGCCAGATCGCCAGAGAGCGTCTTCATCTATCTCGGCATCCCCTTCATCGCCGGGGCGCTGACCCGCTTCGTGGGGGTGCGCCTCCTGGGCCGCGACCGCTACCAGTCCGTGGTCGTGCCCCGGATCAGCCCGCTCACGCTGATCGCCCTGCTGTTCACCATCGTGGTCATGTTCAGCCTCAAGGGCGATCTCATCGTCTCGATCCCGCTGGACGTGGTGCGCATCGCCATCCCGCTGCTGGTCTACTTCGTGGTGATGTTCCTGGTCTCCTTCTGGATGGGCCGGAAGATCGGCGCGGACTACGGCAAGACCACGACGCTGGCCTTCACCGCGGCGAGCAACAACTTCGAGCTGGCGATCGCCGTGGCGGTCGCGGTCTTCGGCATCAACTCCGGGGCCGCCTTCGCCGCCGTCATCGGGCCGCTCGTCGAGGTGCCGGTGATGATCGGCCTGGTCAACGTCGCCTTCTGGTTCAAGGGGCGGTGGTTTGCGCCGGCGCGCGGCTGAACCAGAACAGCCCCGTCAGTCCTTCGGGCGGGCCTCCGCCTCGCTTGCCGGCTGAAACTCCCCGCACCGCGCTTTCTCCCCGACCAGCGCGAATTCGCCGAACTTCTTGGCGACCGGCGTCGGCGGGTAGCGGCGGCACCACCCCCGGTCCTGGTAGTCGCTGCGCTTCTGGTAGTGGCGGCAGTTCGAGCACTTCATGTCGTTTCCCTCCCTCTACCGATGCTTTTGGCGCAGGGCGACCTTGTTGGTCTTGCCGACGCTCGTCTTGTCGATCGCCTCGACGGCCTTGACCCTGAGCAGCAGCGCCCCCCCGTAGACGATCTCCTGGGCAGGATTATCGACCAGCGGCGCTTCGAACAACTGCTTGATCAGGAGCGGATAGCCGTAGGCGGAAGGGGTGCGGGCGATCAGATGCTCTGTCATGCGCGTCTCCCTGGGTGTGGTTGCGCCAGCATAGCGCAGCCCGGCGGGAGGTGGGGGAAGTTTTTCGACAACCTGTTAAAATGCTCGTTGAGGTGATTGGTGGGGGCGTATGGGAGGGGCGCGACGATGGGAATGAAAAATTTCAGCATCCTGGAGGCGGTCGAGGTGGCCCTCCTGATGGAGGAGGAGGGCATCCGGTTCTACGCCCTCGCCGAGCAGAAGACCGGGGAACCGGAGATGAAGAAGCTCTTCGCTTTCCTCCGGGACAAGGAGCATCAGCACATCGAGGCTTTCAGGCGTCTCTACAGCGATCTCGCCGCCCTCGAGGGCGGTCCGGACGCCGAACTCTGGCTGCTCGACGCGGAGGTCTCTTCCTACTTCCGGGCCGCCGTCGACTCCACGGTCTTTCCGACGAAGGGTTCGGCGGAGACGGCGATTGCCGGGCTGCACGGCGTGACCGACATCCTGCGTTTTGCGCTGCGCCTGGAAAAGGACACCATCCTCTTCTACCACGAACTGCTGGCCAGCGCCCCGTGGCCGGAGGCCAAGTCGCTGATCGAGAAGGTGATCGCCGAGGAGCGCCGGCACGTCGTTTTCATCCACGAAAAGCTGGCGAGTCTCGGCGGGTAACATCCTTGCTCGGCGCGGCAGCTGCTCGCCCGCACCGGTCGGCGGCATGAGTTTCCTGTTCCGCGAGCTGCACCCGCGGGTCGCCATCGGTACCGCAACCGATCGCTACGCGGGCTGGGTCGGCCAGATCTACACGCGCGGCCGTTACGCGGGGCACATCGCGCGGCGGACCCATGAAGTCGGCGGGCACCCCTTCGTCGAGGAGGTGCTCCCGGTCGGGAGCGTCGAGGAATACTTTGAGCACTTCGGCGCTCTGGAACTCGACGCCACGTTCTACCGGCCCCTGCTGGACGAGCACCTGCACCCGACGGAGACGTTCCACCTGCTGCGGACGTACGCCGATCACCTGAAAAAGGGCGATCGCGTCATCCTCAAGGCGCCGCAGGCGGTTGTCGCGCCGCGCCTGCACCGGCAGGGGGGCTTCGTCGCCAACCCCGACTACCTCGACGCCGATCTGTTCACGCGCCGTTTCTACGCGCCGGCCGTCAAGCTGCTCCACGAGCACCTCGCCGGGATTCTCTTCGAGCAGGAGTACCGGCGCGCCGCCGAGCGCGACCCCGTGGCGGACGAGGCGGCGGATCTCGAGCGCTTCTTCCGAGGCATCCCCTCCGACCGGCGCTACCACCTGGAGTTGCGGACGGCGGCCTACCTGGCGCCGCCGGTGTTCGACGTGCTGGCGCGGCTGGGGGTCGGACAGGCGCTCTCGCACTGGACGTGGCTGCCGTCGCTCGCCGAGCAGTTCGCCCGGGCGGGGGAGCGGTTCTTCAACGAGGGGGGCGAGGTGCTGATCCGCCTGCTGACGCCGCACGGGATGCGCTACGAGGACTCGTATGCGAAAGCCTGGCCTTTCGACCGCCTGGTGCCGGGACTGCTCTCCGAACGGATGCTCGACGAGGCCGCGGCGATCATGCACCGGGCGATCGAGCAGGAGCGACACGTCACGGTCATCGTCAACAACCGCGCCGGCGGCAACGCGCCGCTGATCGCGCAGAGGCTTGTGGAGCGGTTCTAATCCTCGAGCAGCACCGTCTGCTGGTACGAGGGCACGGTGGCCTGCCAGCCGAAGTGCTCGCCGATGTGCTTCGCGAAAGCGGCCGACGCCTCCGGTTCCCCGTGGGTCACGAAGACCCGGCGCGGCGGCTGCTGCATCCCGGAGAGCCAGCGCGTCAGTTCGTCACGGTCGGCGTGCGCCGAAAAGCCGGGGATGCTCTCGATCTTGGCCCGGACCGGCAGCATCTTCCCGAAGAGCCGGACCTCGGGCCGCCCGTCGAGGATCTGCCGCCCGAGCGTCCCGACGGCCTGGTAGCCGACGAACATCACGGTGCTCTCGGGCCGCGAGATGTTGGTCTCGAGGTGATGCTTGACGCGGCCGCCGTTGCACATCCCGGCTCCGGCGATGATCATCACCGTGCCGGAGATCAGGTTGATCGCCTTGGACTGCTGCACGGTGCGGACCAGCTTGAGCCCCGAGAAGCGAAACGGGGACGTGTGATTCGCCATCAGCGCGCGCATCTGCTCGTCGAGGATCTCCGGGTGCTTCTCGAAGACGTCGGTCACGCGCACCGCCATCGGGCTGTCGACGAAGACCAGCAGGTGCGGGATGCGCTTTTTCCCGATCAGCTCGTTGAGGTACCAGAGCACCTCCTGCGTCCGTTCGAGCGCGAAGCTCGGCACGATGAGGTTCCCGCCGCGCCGGCGCGTCTCCGTGATGACCGCGGCGAGGTGCTCCTCGATCTGTCCCGTCTGCTCGTGCAGCCGGTCGCCGTAGGTCGATTCGACGACGATCCAGTCGGCCCCGGTCGCTGCAACCGGGTCGTTGAGCAGGGGCTTGTCCCAGCGGCCGACGTCCCCCGAGAAGAGCACGGTGCGCCGCGCGGCGCCCGTGCCGATGGCGACCAGGACGGAGGAGGACCCGAGAATGTGCCCGGCGTCGCGAAATTCGGCGGTGATGCCGTCGCCGATCGGGACCGGCGTGCCGTAAGCGACGGGTTCGAACAGCGGCAGGGTCGTCGCCACATCGTCCAGCGTGTAGAGCGGCACTTCCGGGTGCGGCCCGGTGCGCTTCTCCCGCGCGTGGCGCTTCTTCTTGTAGCCGGCATCCTCGACCTGGATTTTCGCCGAATCCGTGAGGATGATCGCCGCGATCTCGGCGGTGACCGCTGTCGAGACGATGCGGCCGTGGAAGCCGTCGTGGACGAGTCGCGGCAGGTAGCCGCAGTGATCGACGTGGGCGTGCGTGAGCAGCACCGTGTCGATGGACGAAGGCGGGACGGGGAAGGGGTCCCAGTTGCGCGCCAGCAGGTCCCGCTCCTGGTAGAGGCCGCAGTCGACGAGGATGCGGCTCCCCCCGGCTTCGAGCAGGTAGCGCGAGCCGGTGACGTTCTGCGCGGCGCCGAGAAAGGTCAGGCGCGGTGCGGGCACGGGGTTGCTCTTCGTCACGGTTTTGGCCATGGTCTCCCTCCGTTGGAAGCCCTTGCCCGCTCGGGCTGCGGGGTCCCGACGCTGCAGACCGTCCCTGCGCGCCACCCCTCCACCCCGTTGGTCTCAGGCGGGGAAGAGTGCGGCAATGCGTCCCTGGATCGCCGCGGCGGCGGCGCGGGGGTCCGGCGCGGTGCGGATCGGGCGGCCGACGACGATGTAGTCCGCGCCGCCGCGGAAGGCCTCCTCGATGTCGACCGTCCGCTTCTGGTCGTCGGCCGGTTTGTTGAGGACCGGGCGGATCCCGGGGGTGATCACCAGGAATCTGTCGCCGAGATGCTCGCGCAGTCGCGGGGCCTCGAGGCCGGAGGAGACGACCCCGTCGCAGCCGATTTCCAGGGCCCGCCGCGCGCGTGAGAGCACGAGATCGGCGACATTGCAGGAGAAGCCGAGGTCGGCAAGATCGCCCTGGTCGAGGCTGGTCAGGACCGTGACCGCGAGGATCTGCACCTCGCCCCGGGCCTCGACCGCCGCGCGCATGATCGCGTCGTTGCCGTGGACGGTCGTGAAACTCACCCCGCGACCGTGCAGGCGGCGCACCGCGGAGCGGACCGTCTCGGGAACGTCGAAGAACTTCAGGTCGGCAAAAACCTTCTTGCCCTGCCCGGTGAGCCAGGCCACGAGTTCCCAGTAGTTGCCGGCCATGAACAGTTCGAGGCCGACCTTGTAGAAGGTGACGCTGTCGCCCAGTTGCTCGACGAAACGGCGGGCCTGTTCGTGGTCGGGGACGTCGAGGGCGACGATGAGCCGGTCCTGCGCGGGGATTCCCTTGTTCGGGAGCGAAGCGCCGGCGGACGCCGCTGCGTTGGTCACCATGCGCGATATTGTCCGGCCGCGCCGGCGCGCTGTCAACCGTCGCCGTCGCGGCGGCTGTTGTCGGGGTGACGCCGGACCTGGTTGTGCTAGAATCCTTTCGTCAATCGTTCAACTCGTTCGGGGAGCAGCGACGTGGATTCTGAAGAAGAGCATCCGTCTGGATCATGTCGCGTCCCGGGACGATACCGAGCGCAATCTGCGGGAGCACGTCGCGCGCCTCGAGGAAGCGAACCGCTTTCTGCAGTTGTTCGGCGACATTCTCAGCCACGATCTGATGAATCCCGTCTGGATCGCCGAGAACTATCTGCGGCTGGTCATGGACGGGGGCGTCCCCGATGACAAGCGCCCCTTCTACGAGGGGATGCGCGGCTCCCTGGCGAAGGCGCGGGGCATACTCGCCGATGCCCGCACCTACATGAAGGTTCAGGATCTCGTCGCGTTCACCGGCGAGAACATCGACCTGGGTCGGCTCGTCGAAGAGGTCGTGAAGAGCCTCGCGCCGCTTGGCGAGGAGAAGGGTCAGACAGATCGGCGCGACGCTCGCCGGGGGCGCGGTGATCTCGGCGAGTCCCCTGGTCAGGGAGGTCGTCTGGCAGTTGCTCGCGAACGCGATAAAATTCGGTCCGCCGGACTCCGGGATCGCGGTCTCGGTCATCGACGGTCCGCGCGTGCGCCTCGAGGTCCGGGACCGCGGCCCCGGCGTTCCGGAGAAGGACCGGGAGCGCATCTTCCAGCGTTTCGCAGAGCATGGAGAAGGGCCCGATTACCGGGGTCGGGCTGGGGCTCGCCATTGTCCGGCGGGTCGTCGAGCTGCACGGCGGCCGGGTCTGGGTCGAGGGGAATCCGGGCGGCGGCAGCGCGTTTATCGTCGAGTTCCCCGCCGCCGATTAGCTGGCAGCGGAAAAGGGCTTCCTGTCCAGCGTTGCCGAAATGCCGTCCGGGGCCTTGCGCAGCACGATGTCGCAGCGCCAGCGCGCGTCGTTGCGGGCGGGGTGGTCCGTGGTGAAATGCAGGCCGCGGCTCTCTGCGCGGCGCGACGCGCACTCGATGATCAGTTCCGCGACCGTGGTGATGTTGCGCAGCTCGATCAGGTCGTTGGTGACGAACACGCCGCGATAGTACTCCTCGACTTCGTCCTTGAGCAGCTTCACCCGCGATCGCGCGCGGGCCAGACGCTTGTCCGAGCGCACGATGCCGACGTAGTTCCACATCGCCCGCCGCAGTTCGTCCCAGTTCTGGCTCACGACGACCTCCTCGGTGCTCGCCGCGGCACTGCCGGGGTTCCAGGCGGCGACCGTCGGGAGGGGCCCGCCGCCGTCCTTGATCGCGGCCTCGAACGCCCGGTGCGCGAAGACCACCGCCTCGAGCAGCGAGTTGCTCGCCAGCCGGTTCGCCCCGTGCAGGCCGGTGAAGGCGGTCTCGCCGGCGCAGTAGAGTCCGTCCAGCGTGGTGCGCCCGTCGGGCGAGGTCACGACGCCGCCGCACAGGTAGTGGGCGGCCGGGACCACCGGGATCGGCTGGCGGGTGATGTCGATGCCGAACTCCAGGCAGCGCGCGTGGATGGTCGGGAAGCGCTCGCGGAGAAACTCGGCGGGGCGGTGGGTGATGTCGAGCAGCACGTGCTCCGCGCCGCTGGTCTTCATCTCGTGGTCGATGGCGCGCGCGACGATGTCCCGCGGGGCGAGGTCCCTGCGCTGGTCGTACTTCGCCATGAAGGGCTCCCCGGCGAGGGTGGTGAGAATGCCGCCCTCGCCGCGGACCGCCTCGCTGATGAGGAAGCTCTTGGCCGCCGGGTGGTAGAGGCAGGTCGGGTGGAACTGGAAGAACTCCATCCCCGCGACCGCCGCGCCGGCGCGAAAGGCCATCGCCACGCCGTCGCCCGTGGCGACGTCGGGGTTGCTGGTGTAGAGGTAGACCTTCCCGGCGCCGCCGGTGGCGAGCAGGGTCGCCGGGGCGAGGAAGGTGTGAACCTCGCCGCCGCGGCTGTCCAGAACGTAGGCCCCCCAGACCCGGTCGTGCCCGTCGCGGATCGCCCCGCCGAGGCGGGACTCGAGGATCAGGTCGATCGCGATGTGGTGCTCGAAGATGCTGATCCGGGGGTGCGCCCGGCAGCGCTCGACGAGGCTCTCCTCGATCTCCCGGCCCGTCGAGTCCTTGGCGTGCAGGATCCGCCGCCGCGAGTGGCCGCCCTCCATGCCGAGGTCGTACCCGGCCCCGGGCTCGGCGTCACGGGAGAAGTCGCACCCCAGGTCGATCAACTCGCGGATGCGGTCCGGGCCGCCGCGCACGACCAGTTCCACCACGTCGCGGTGGCAGAGACCGTCGCCGGCGGTCAGGGTGTCGTCGACGTGCAGATCGAAGCGGTCCTGGGCGCTCCAGACCGAGGCGATGCCGCCCTGGGCGTACCAGGTGTTCGAGGCGTGCGCCTCGCGCTTGGAAACGATCGCGACGGTGCCGTGCGCCGCCGCCTTGAGAGCGAAGGAGAGCCCGGCGACGCCGCTGCCGATGACCAGAAAGTCAAGCCGGTGCTCCATCAGAGAGGCTGAAATCCTGTCAGACCCTCCGCAATCATCCCGGCGGGCGCTCTTTGTCCATGTCGGTGCGGATGATGCCGTATTTGTCCAGTTCGCCCTGGAGGGTGGCGCTGCCCAGCACCCAGGCGCGTCGCAGGTCGTCCTCGGACTCCTGTTGCCTTCCCGAGGGAATCGTAGGCCATGCCGCGGCAGTAGAAAGCCACCGCGTACGAATGATCCAGGTCGATGGCCCGGGAAAAGTCGACGATCGCCGCTTCGAAGTCCATCTGGGCCATGCGCCCCATCCCGCGGCGGAAGTAGAGGCGGGCGCTGTCCGGTTTGAGCTGGACCGCCCGGTCGAAGTCCGCGAAGGCCTCCGCGTACTGGCCGAGCGTGATCAGCGTGGCGCCGCGAGTGACGAGCAGCCCGACATCGTCGGGGTCCATTTCGAGCGCCTTGGTGAAAACGGCCGCCGCCTCATCGAACTTGGTCTGGGAGAAGAGCCGCTGCCCCTCCGCGATCAGGTCATCCATGTCCATGTCAGAATTCCTCCCTCAATTTCCGGGGGTGTTCCCCGCTTTCCTTTGTTGGTCACTCCCCGCCCGCCGCACGGACAGGGGAAGAGAAGAAACATAAAGATACCACAATTCATTGACGGCAGGCCTTTCGTCGGCGGGACACCGAGCGCCGGAAAGGGTCAAGATGCAAGGCGGGCAAGTCCTGAGGAGTGAGGCGTACGAGCAGTACGCCGCAGCGACGAAGGGCGAAGCCCAACGCCGCAGATGGGCCCTTTCCGGCGCTCGGTCAGCCGAAGAGGCCGGAGATCAGGTTGTTGAGCCGCTCAAAGGCGCCGGTGACGAGCAGCACGCCCATCGCCATCATGACGACTCCCGCGGCGATCTGCACGGGACGCAGCCAGCGCCCGCTGCGGTTGGCGAGGCGCAGCGAGTACGAGGCCGCCGCACCGAAGATCAGGAACGGAATGGCCAGGCCGAGCGAGTAGGAGATCAGCAGCAGCCCGCCGCCGGCGACGCTGCCGGCGGTCGCGGCCTGGGCCAGCACCGCGAAGAGGACGGGGCCGACGCAGGGGGTCCAGCCGAACGCGAAGGCCATCCCGAGCAGCAGGCTGCGCAGCGTTACCCGGCTCGCGGTGGCGGACTTCGAAGCGGCGCTCGCGGTAGAGCCACGCGAACTGAAGCAGTCCGGCGACCTGCATCCCGAACAGGAAGATCAACACCCCGGCGACCCGGCGCAGCAGCAGGGCGTGGCCGGCGAGGAAGTGGCCGAGTGTCGTGGCGCTCAGGCCGAGGGCGGTGAAGACGATCGTGAAGCCGACACAGAACACCGCGGCGTGTCGCATGGTCTTCGGCAGGTAGGCGCGGGGGGGGAGCGTCTCGAGTTCTTCGAAGGAAAGCCCGGAGAGATAGCCGAGGTAGCCGGGCATCAGCGGCAGCACGCACGGGCTGAAAAACGACACGATGCCGCCGAGGAACGCGGCGCCAAACGACAGCCCCTCGTTCATCGGGAACCCCGACCCTGCCTCATCTTGTTCAAGTGCCGCATGGTCGGCATTGTACCCGAACGATGTACACTACGATAATGGTTCCCCAGACGATGAACCGGCTGGCCCCTTTCGCCGTCGGCCTCGACGCCGGCTCGGTGAGCGTCAACTGCGTCGTGCTCGACGCCGCCGGCCGGATCGTGCACGAAGAGCCGTATCGGCGGCATTTCGGCCGCCCCGACGCCGCAGCTCGCGCCGCGCTCGAGGCGGTGCTCGGGCATTTCGACCCGGCGGCGATCGCTTCGACAACGTTCACCGGCTCCAACGGGCAGGCGCTCGCGGCCCGGCTCGGCGTCCCGTGGGAGCCCGAGACGGTCGCCCAGATCCTCGGCGCGGTGCACGTGGCTCCCGGGGTGCGGACCATTTTCGCGATCGGCGGGCAGGACGCGGCGCTCTTTGCGCTGGCCTGGGAGGGGGAGCGCTGGCGCCTGGAGCATTTCGCCATGAACGGGCCGTGCGCCTCCGGGACCGGTTCCTTCATCGACCAGCAGGCCGAACGGCTTGCATCCGTATTCGCACCATCGTCCGTGCAGGCCGACCAGGGCCAACTCGAGGCGCTGCTCGCGGCGTTCGTCCGCGAGGGGCTCTCGAGCGAGACGCCGGCGCCCGTGGCCTGCCGCTGCACGGTCTTCACGAAGTCGGACATGATCCACCTGCAGAACAAGGGCGAGCCGCTCGCGAACATCATCGCCGGTCTGCACGAGGGGAACGCGGCGAACTTCCTGAGCACCATCGTCGGTACCCGGCGGCTCGAGACGCCGGTGCTCTTCATCGGCGGCGTGGCAGCCAACCCGCTGCAGGTGCGGGCGTTCCGGCGGCGGTACCCCGATCTCACGGTTCCGCCGCACCACACCTCGCTCGGGGCCGTCGGCGCAGCGCTCGCTTCGCAGCGGGCGGGACGTACGGCAGCGCTCGAGATCTCCCGTGCTCGGGAGCGGGCGGGATCACGGCAGCGAATCGGTGCCGCGCACCACTCCCGCTCAGGGTCGGGCCGTCGCAGCCGGAGGCGACTGACGGCACGTTGCCCGCCGCCGCTGCGGCCGCGCTCGCCGCCGGGGTCTGGCTCGGCATCGACATCGGCTCGACGACGACGAAGTTCGCCCTGATCGACGCCCAGGGCCGGATGCTCGCCAAGCGCTACGTCCCGACGCGCGGCCGGCCGATCGAGGTGGCCCGCGACCTGGTGGCGGGGCTCTGCGCCGACCTCGGCGGCGGGGTGCGGCTGCTGGGTCTGGCCACCACGGGCTCCGGGCGGCAGGTGGTCGGCGACTTCCTCGCCGCGGACCTGGTCATCGACGAGATCACGGCGCACGCCCGCGGCGCGATCGCGGCCGACCCGGCGGTGGACACGATCTTCGAGATCGGCGGGCAGGACGCGAAGTACATCCGTCTCGAGGAGCGGCACGCCGTCGACTTCGACATGAACAAGGTCTGCGCCGCCGGGACCGGGAGCTTCCTGCACGAGCTGGCGGCCAAGCTCGGCGTGGACATCGTCGGCGAATTCGAGGCGGTGGCGCTCGCCTCGACCGCGCCGGTGCAACTCGCCGAGCGCTGCACGGTCTTCATGGAGTCCGACCTCGTGAGCGCCCTGCAGCGCGGGGCGCCCCGCGACGATCTGATCGCCGGCCTGGCGTACGCCGTCGTGCGCAACTACCTCAATCGCGTGGTCGGGCGGCGCGCCATCGGCCGGCGCGTGATGTTCCTCGGCGGCCCGTCGCTGAACCGGGCGGTGGTCGCCGCTTTCGAGCAGGTGCTCGGGCGTCCCGTCGCCGTGCCGCCGCACCGCGAGGTGATGGGGGCCTTCGGCGCCGCGCTCGCCGCCCGTGACGCCGCCGCGCGCGGCGAGATTGCGCCGGCGGAGCGCAGTCTCGACGCACTCGGTGCCGCCGCGACCTCGTTCACCGAGCGGGTCTGTCGCGCCGACACGGCGTGTCGCAACGAGTGCAAGCTGCGGGTCTACGACTTCGGCGGGCGCTCGAGCGTCTGGGGCGGGGAGTGCGGGCGCTACGAGGTCGCTCGTCGCGGCGTGGCGCGGCGCCCGGATCTTTTTGCCGAGCGGGCGAAACGCTTCGTCGAGGCCCTGGAGGGGCGGGCGGAGATCGCCGACCCGCGCGCGCCGGCTCCCGCGCGGGTCCCCGCCGGCACGATCGGCGTCCCGCTGGCGCTCCACGGCCTCGGCTGGGGCGTCTTCTGGGCGCACCTGCTCGCCGGCCTCGGCTGGCGCGTGCGTGTTCTCGCCGCCGACGGACGAGCGGATCTCCCGCGCGGGCATCGCCGCGATGAGCGCCGAGACCTGTTTCCCGGTCAAGGTCTTTCACGGGCACGTGCACTGGCTGCTCGAGCGCGCCGAGACCCTCTTCCTCCCGAACGTCATCACGCTGCCGACCCCGGAGGGCGAGCGCGGGCTGCTCTGCCCGTACGTCGAGGGCGCGCAGTTCATGGTCAAGGCGGCGCTCGGGATCCCGGAGGCGCGCATCCTGCGCCCGACGCTCTTTCTCGCCGAGGGGCCCGCCGAGGCCGCGCGCGACCTGCGTGCGCGTCCTCCCGCGTTCGCGCCGCCCGTCGAAGTCCCGGATGGCGTCGCTCGTGCGCGAGGCCTGGGGGAAGCAGGAGGACTTCACGCGCTCGCTGGAGCGGCGGGGCGAGGAGCTTCTGGCTCGGACCCCGGCCGACGAGCCGGTCTGGCTGGTGAGCGGGCGGCCGTACAACCTCTTCGACGAACGGCTGCAACCTCAAGATCGGCCGTCACCTCGCCGCCCTCGGGGTGACCGCGCTGCCGCATGGATTTTCTCTCGCTCGACGGCGAGGACCTCACGGACTTCCCCGGCATGTACTGGGGGCTCGGGGCGCGGATGCTGCGGGCGGCGCGGCGCGTGGCGCGGACCCCGAATCTCTTCGGCGTGCACCTGACGAACTTCGGCTGCGGCGCCGATTCCTTCATCGAACACTTCTACCGTCACGCGACGGAGGGGAAGCCCACGCTCATGCTCGAACTCGACGAGCACAGCGCGGTCGCCGGTCTGCTGACGCGGCTGGAGGCCTACCGCACCGTCGTGCGCAGCTCGATGGCGGAGGCCGCCGCCGCAGCGGACAGGGACGTGGCCGTCGGGGGACGCCGGTGAGATCCTTCGCCGCGGGGCGCGACCGGGTCGGGAGCGTCGCGCTCACCGGCCGCACGCTGCTGGTCCCCTCGATGCACCCGTCCGGGGCCGAGTTTCTTGCCGCCGCTTTCCGGGCCATCGGCGTGCCGGCCCTGGTCATGGAGACGGGCACCGGGCTCGGTCTGGGTCGCGAGCAGACCTCGGGCAAGGAGTGCTTCCCCTGTCAGGTCACCCTCGGCGACGTCCTCCGCCACCTGCAGGCCGAGCGCGTGCGCCTCGGGGCGGCGTTCGACGCCCGGAACTACGCGTACTTCCTGCCCGAGGCCACCGGACCCTGCCGCTTCGGGATGTACAACAAATTCCAGCGCCTCGTCCTCGACCGCTTCGAGGAGTTTCGCGAGCTGCCGATCGCCTCGATCACCACGGCGGACTCCTACGCCGCCGAAGGGCTGGTCCCGGCGGCGGCTGCGCCGCGGTTCCGCCTGATGATCTTCATGACGATGCTCGTCGCCGATGCGCTCGATCGCATCCTCTGGCGCGCCCGCCCGTACGAGAGCCGCACGGGGACTGTCGAGGCGCTGCACGCGGCGGCGGTCGCGGAGATGGTCCGCCTCATCGAGAGGGGCGGCCTGCGCTCGGATTTTCGCGACTTCCACGGCGTCGTGGCGGACACGGCACGGGCGGCGCGCGGGCTGATCGACCCGGCGCTCCCCCGGCGGCCGCGGATCGGCATCGTCGGCGAAATCTACCTGCGCTCGCACCCCTTCTCGAACCAGGATCTGGTTCTCGAACTCGAGCGCCACGGCGCGGAGGTGGTCAACGCCACGCTCGCCGAGTGGGTGAGTTTCATCACCTTCTGCCGGATCCGCGAGCACCGCCAGAGCGCCGGGCGGCACCTGCGCGCCGGCAGGTTCGCCGCAGCCCGGCGCGCGGCGCGCAAGTCGCTCGGGCAGGCCATCGAGTACCGCTATCTCAACGCCAAGCGCCGCGGCGTGTACGCACAGGCGCTGCGGCATCTCGACATCGCCGCGGATCACGACGTCCACACGGTGGAGCGGCGCCTGGACAACGAGCGGCACTTCTCCTTCGACGTCGGCACGGAGGCGGTCCTGAGCATCGGCGGCGCGCTCGAGTACGTCGCGCACGGTTGCGACGGCATCGTGAACGTCTATCCGTTCACCTGCATGCCCGGCACCATCGCGACGGCCGTGCTCGGCCCGCTGCTCGCGCAGATGCGGGTGCCCTACCTGGAGGTCCCGTGCGACGGCACGCACCGGGCCAGCCGGGAGACGCAGATCCAGACGTTCGTCTGGCAGGCGGGGCAGCGCCGCTCTTCCTGACCAACTGCCCGCTGGTCACGACGGGCTGGGAAACGGTATGCTCTACGACACCCTGATCTGCAGGTGAACGATGGAAAAGGAGGCCCGATGGACCGACCCTGGACCGGCCAGTATGATCATCCCGTCCCCGAGCCGTTCTTTTTCCCGGAAACGACGCTCGACCGGGTCTTCAAGGGCACGGTCGCGAGCCACCCGGACTGGGTGGCGCTGAGCTACAACGACGAGGACACGACGTACCGTCAGCTCAACGACCGCGTCAATCGCTTTGCTCACGGCCTGAAGTCGCTCGGGGTGGCAAAGGGCGACCGCGTCGCGCTGCTGCTGCCGACCTCGCCGGTCTACCCCGTGGCCGCCGTGGCGGTGCACAAGATCGGCGCGGTCATCGTCAACATCGGCGTCATGACCAAGGGGCCGGAATTCGCGGGCATCCTCCAGGCCACCGGCGCGCGGGTGCTCGTCACGCTCGATGTCTTCCTGCCGAACATCCACCTGTCGCTGGCCGCGGCCGGTGTCCGGCACCTGATCCTGCACTCGGTGTCGGGGGTCGAGCAGAAACTCCCCCCGCTCGCCGTAAAGCCCATGCCGCTCGAACAGCTCCTGCGCTCGCAGCCCGCCTGCGAGCCGAGAGCGGTTGCCGAACCGGGGGACCTGGCCGTGCTCCAGATGACGAGCGGCACCAGCGGCCGGCCGAAAGCGGTGATGCTCACGCACCGCAACATCGTCGCGAATCTGCACCAGATCGAGGGCTTCCGGCCGCCCACGGCTCCGGCCAACGCCGCGGTGATCTGCCTGCTGCCGTTCTTTCACGTCTTCGGCTTCACGATCTGCCTCCAACTCTCGGTGCTGCGGGGCTATCGCATGGTGCTGGTCCCGCGGTTCGACCCGCTCGCCGTGGTGCCGCTGATCGGGTTGCTGGAGAAATACCGGCCGGTGCTGTCGCTGCCCGCGGTGCCCGGTCTCTGGATCGCGCTGACCAGGCACCTCGAGGCCGGCAGCCCCGGGACGCGCGCGCTGCTCGCCGAGATCGAGATGCCCTCCTGCGGTGGCGCGCCCCTGCCGCCGACCGTGAAGGAGCGGTATTTCCAGCTCACCGGCCGCCGCCTCCACGAGGCCTACGGGCTCTCGGAGGCGGCCTCCACCACCCACATGACACCACTCACCAAACCCTGCCCACCCGGTTCCATCGGCATCCCGCTGCCGGGCACCGACGCCAGGATCGTCGATCTCGAGGATCCCGATCGGTCGCTCGACCCCGGCGAGGTCGGCGAACTCGCGGTCTCCGGTCCCCAGATCATGGGCGGCTACTGGCAGACGCCGGAGGCGACCGAATCGACGGCGAAGCTCCGGGACGGTTGGCTGTTCACCGGCGACCTGGCGCGGATGGACGCGGATGGCTACTTCTTCATCGTCGACCGCAGGGACGACATGATCATCACCAGCGGCTTCAATGTCTATCCGAGCGAGATCGAGGCGGTCCTCAAGGCGCACCCGGGAGTCGCGGACGCCGTCGTCGTCGGTGTCCCCGACCCGTCCCGCGGCCGCTCGATCGTGGCGCGCGTGGTTCCGCGCGACGGGGAGTCGCTCACGGACGCGCAGCTGCTCGAGCACTGTCGGGCGCGGCTGCCCGACTACAAGGTCCCGCGTCGGGTGCTGATCGTCGCGGAAATTCCCAGATCCCCCGTCGGCAAACCTCTGCGGCGGGAGTTGCGCAACACGGCGGAGTAGCCGGCACGTGAACGTCACGCCGCGACGGGAGGGCGAGGCGGGGCAGGGGGCGGTGCTGGCCCGGCTCGCTGCGGTCCTCGGTTTCTGGCTGCTGCTCTTCCCGGCTGTCGCTTTTGCCGCGGGCACTGCTTGCCACTGTTTCCGCGACCGCGAGTACGATCCCGCCGATCCCGGCAAATCCGACGAGTACCTGCTCGCAACCGCTGCGAACAGCCTGCTCTCTGCCGCCTATGCGGTGCCCAAACGCGAAATTGTCCAAGCCAGGATGTCCGGGACCTCCGGGGAAGACCTCTGGATTTCGACGTACGCCGCGCACCGTCAGGGGGAGCCGGCCGGGGTCCTGATGACGGCTCGCGCGGCTGCCGCCTCGTGGCGGGAGGTCTTCCAATCGCGCGGCGGGCAACTCGAGTCGCTCGGACCCCGTTTTGTCGGGGCGCTCGCCGCCGGCGCCGGCGATGCGGCGCTGGCCCGCCTCGCCGCGGCCGAGACCCTCGCCGGCCGTCTCGGCACCCCGTGGGCCGAATTGGAGGAGGTGACCGGCCGCGGGGCGACGCTGCAGGAGACGGTGCTCGCCGCGCTGATCGGCCGCTGGTCGTCGCGCCCCGCCGCCGAGGTCTACGCCGACGTCAAGGCCGGGAAGTCCGGCTGGAGCCGGCTTCTTGCCGCGCAGGGGAGGGTCCCGAAGCAGATGGAAGTCGAGGTCGGGAAGGCGCTGCGCACAGAGAGCCGCTGAGGGGCGTTGCGCGCCTGGCTAAAAATAGCGGCCGAACATGATCTGGACTGAATTGACGCCCGTGTTCTCGTCGTCGAGGCCGGCGTTGGAGATGTGGTTGAGGCGGGCCTCGAGGAACAGGGCGCCGGGATCGGAGCCGAACTCCGCCCCGAGGGTGATCAGGGGGTTGAAATTGAACTTCAGTCCCTGGCCCTCGACCTTGTAGTCGGTGTAGATGACGCCGATGCCCCCGCCGAGATACGGCCGCACGCGTCCGGCGCTCGTGCCGGGGTAGTAGAATTGCGCGATCATGTTCGCCGAGGTCATCAGCCGCGTCTCCGGCTCGACGATCGCCCCGAGGCTGTACTCGACCCGGAAGCGCAGTGATTCTGGCGCCCGGTGCCACCAGACCCGGTCGTAATCGAAAAGGAGGATCCCCGTCAGCAGGCAGAACTCCACGCCGGAGGGGCTGTAGGAGATCCCGCAGGAAGCCGCGAGCCCGGCGCGGGTCGGCTCGTATGCGGTTGCGTGCGAAGCAGCGGGCTCCGGCGCGGCGGCGCGCGAGGCACCAGGAGCGAGCAGGCTCGCGGCGATGAGCGCAGCACCCGCGATGACTTGTTTCATTCCTTCGACATCAGCGTGAGAGCGTATTCCCCGCTGCCCGACACGCGCAGCAGCCCGATGCCGGCGGCCGGGAGCGGTTCGCCGGCGGCCGGAACGCGCCAGCTCTCCGGGTGGCCGGTCCCCGGTGGCGGCGCGGGTGTCCGCCCGGATTGCAGCACCACGGCTGCCGCCGCGGCGTCGAAGGCCGTGGCTGTCGGAAAACTGCCCCAGAGATGGCCGAAGGAGGTGACGGCGCTCCCCGGAGGGACGAGCCGCGCATAGGCACTGGCGCACCGGCGGTGACCGTCGGCGCCGAGGACGAGGAGTCGGTCGGCGGGGATCGTCGGGATCGCTGCGCTGGTGCGGCCCATGTGCACCGCCTCGATGACGCCTGCGCAGCGTTGTCCCGCCGCCGGGCGCTCGAGCAGCAGGAAGGCGCAGCCCTCGCCGGGCCGGGCCGTTTGCCGCCGGGTGTCGAGGGGCAGGCACGGGGTCGCGTCGCGCTCGCCGAAAAAGCGCTTCCAGCAGTATCCGAGGACAGCCCCCCACTCGTCGACGCCGCCGACGAGCACGCGATCCACGCGCCCCTCCTCGAGCCAGAGGATTGCCGTGAGCAGTGCGGAAGAAGCCGAGAGTTCGAACTGACTCACCGAGAGGTTCGGCCCGGTCACCCCGAGGAGCGTGGAAAGGTTGGCAGCCGGGGCATTGTGCACGGACGAGGAAAAGAGCGTGGGGGAAGAGCAGGCATCCCCGCTGTCGATGAACGAGTCGAGGAACGCGAGCGTGGTGCCCGACGGGCCGTAGCCGGTCGAGAGGGCGACTCCCATGCGCTCGTCGGGGCGATCGGTCCCGGCGTCGCGCAGGGCGAGACAGGCCCCGAGAATGGCCAGCCGGGAGATGGTGTCCATCCGGCGCAGCGCCTTGCGGTCGACGAAGCCGTCGAGCGCCGCGGTGTCCGCGCGGCGGCAGCCGTGCTCGCCCCCGCCGGACTCAGGATCTGCCGCGACACCGGCCGGGCTGCCGCCGAGGGCGTCCCGGAGCGCCTCCACACCAGTTCCGAAGCCGCCGACGACGCCGATGCCCCGAATCGCGATCCGCGCGCTCACCGGTCGGCCCCCCCGATGACGAGGACGGCGTTGTTGCCGCCGAAGGCCAGCGAGTCCGATATCGCGACGTTGCCGTGAATGTCGCCGCCGGCAGCTGCCGGCGTCGCGCAAATGTCGGGGTCGGCCTCCGCGAAGCCGCCGCTGGCCGGCAGGCGCCCGGTTTCGAGGCAGGCCACCGTGAAGGCGGCCTCGATCGCCCCGGCGGCGCCGAGCGTGTGACCGGTGTAGCCCTTGGTGGACACGAACGGTGTTGTCCGGGAACAGGTCGTGAATCACCCGTCCCTCGACCCGGTCGTTGTCGGGGGTGCCGGTGCCGTGGGCGTTGATGAACGCCACCTCGCCCGGGGCGACCCCCGCGGTCGCGAGCGCCTCGGCGAAGGCTTTGCGCAATCCCCGGCCTTCCGGGTGCGGCGCCGTCAGATGGTGTGCGTCGCAGGCGGAACCGTACCCGAGCACCCGGGCCCGCGTGCGGGCGCCGCGGGCCGCCGCGGCGGACGGGCGTTCGAGCACCAGCACGGCGGCCCCCTCGCCGAGATTGAGGCCGCGGCGCTCGCGGTCGAAAGGTCGGCAGGGCTGATCGTCGGTGATCATCAGCGAAATGAAGCCGTTGTAGATGATCCGGCAGAGTTCGTCCGCGCCGCCGGCGAGCGCCACGTCGCAGCTGCCTGCCCGGAGCCACGAAGCGGCGATGCCGATGGCGTCGGTCCCCGACGAGCAGGCGTTGACCACGGTCTGCACGGGGCCGTCGAGCCGGAGCTCGCGCGAGACGGCCGCCGCGGGGTTGCTGCGCAGGAAGCGCTCGATCGTCTCGAGCTCCGGGCTCCCGCCGGCGCGGTATTCGCGGTAGAAGTCCTCGATGTTCAGCGCACTCCCGACGGTGGTGCCGAGACAGACGCCCACCCGCAACTTCTGCAGGGCGCCCGGGCGCCAACCGGCGTCGGCGAGGGCTTGTCGGGTTGCCGCCAGGGCAAAACGGGTGGTGAGCAGCAGATCCTCCCTGGCGAGGAGGTCCGGCGGGATGAAGTCGTCGGGCACGCCGAAGACCGGGTAGCGCTTGGGGTGCGTCGTGCTGAAGCGGATCGGGGGGAGCGGCGCGCGCCCTCCGGCGGCCATCGAGGCCATCGCGGCGGGCAGATCCCGCCCGGCGGCACAGATGCACCCGATCCCCGTGATGGCAGCCGGGGTGGGGGGGGTCATCCCTTGCGGCGCTCTTCCACGAAAGCCGCGAGCGAGTCGATGGAGCGGAAGGCCTCGCGGCCCTCCTCCATGTCCTTGATCTCGATGCCGAAATGCTTCTGGATCAGCACGACAAGTTCGACGGCATCCAGAGAGTCGAGCCTCAGACCATCACCGAACAGGGGGGCGTCGTCGACGATGTCCTCCGGACGCACCTCCTCGAGGTTGATCCCCTCGATGATTATTTTCTTCAACTGCTCTTTCACGGTCATGCTTCCCGACCTCCCGGGGATGAGTGACTTTTTCATTATACCCGCCCGGAGATCCGTCCTCAAGGCAGCTCTCCTCCGCCGGCTGCACCCGACCCCTGCGGGCCACCACCTCCAGCAGCACGCCGCCGGAAACCCAGGATTTGAGCAGGTGGGAGGAGACCTGGATCTCCTCGAAGCCGGCGGCAGCGAGCATGGCTGCGATTTCCCGGCGGCTGTGCGCCTTGAGCCACAACCCCTGCCGCGCGGCGTTGCCGACCTGGGTGAAGAAGCGCAGCAGGGAACGGCGAGAGGTGATGAAGTAGAGGGTGCCGCCCGGCTCGAGGTGACGCGCGAGGCGGTTGAAAAATGCCGGGAGATCGGCCAGGTAATAGAGCGAGGAGAAGGCGCAGGCCAGGGAATAGCGGCCCTCCAGATCCACGGTCTCCGCGTTTCCGGCCAGGGTCCGGATATTGACCACCTGCTCCTTGAGGGCTTTCCGCTTCAGGATCTCCAGCATGCCGCCGGAGATGTCGACGGCGACCACCTCCCGGCAATGGCGGGCGATGGCCAGGGTGAAAATGCCGGTTCCCGCCCCGATCTCGAGCACCCGTTCCTGCCCGGCGAACAGAAGCGGAACCTGCGCCTCGAAGAGGGCGTATTCGGTGCGGCGTGAGAGCGCCACCGCCGAGTTGAACTGCTCGTGGTCGTAGTCGGCTGCCAGGGCGTCGTAAAAAAGGGTTGCCGGCCGCACGCCGCCGGGCGTTGCTCCCCGTTGCATGATCTCTTTGCCGATCAGACGGGCCAGCGGCACGATCTCCAGGCCTTTTTCCTTCAAACCGCGGATCAGCAGATCCAATTCCCCGAACAGCACCTCGGCGCCTGCCCGCGGTGGAGCGACGTCGTGGAGAGCGACGATGTCGCCCGGGGAAACCTTTCTCAGCAACCGCGATGCGAGGCCGGCGACCCGCAGGTTTCCCATGTCCGCGGCGCGACAACTGAAGTTGACGCAGTACATCCCCTGCTCGAGGAGCACCCGCCAGAGGTGGGGGTTGGTGATCCCGACCGGGGGCCTGAATGCCAGCGGGACGATGCCGAACCGCCCGAGAACGGTTTGGGCGGCCTTGATCTCGCGCCTGAGCGTCCGCATCCCCTTGAGCATCAGCAGCGGCATGTGACTGAACGAATGGTTGCCGATCGAGTGGCCGCGCGCGACGATCTCCCGGACGATGCCGGGGTGACGGGCGGCCCGCTCCCCCGTCACGAAGAACGTCGCGCACACGCCGTGCCGGTCGAGAAGATCCAGCAGCAGAGGAGTGATTCCCGGGTCGGGGCCGTCGTCGAACGTCAGGGCGACGCCGCGTTCGCCCCGCTTCCCCCTGCTGACGATCGGCAGGTAGAAACCGAGGCCGGGGATGAACGGCGCGATCGCGCAGGCCAGGAGAAATGCCAGCAGCGGCAGCGGCGCGAGTCGGCTTCCGAAGAGCAGGAGCACCGCGTACACGTGGAAGGCGGCAAAGCCGAGGATTGCGGCGGGCGAGAGCGGGCAGATCATCGAGTGCGGGTTTCGTGCCGGTCAGGCTGACGACGCCGCGGTTTCGACGCCGCGCAGGCTGCCCACCGGGAGGATCTTCGTCGCCGCGGGGAAGCCGTTTTCCCTGGCCAGGCCGCAGAGCACCCGGCCCGGTCCGACTTCGAACACCTCGGGGACTCCCAGCTCCCGGAGTCGCTCCATGACCTCGCGCCAGCGGACGGGGGCGGCCACCGACTCGACGACCCGGTTCCTGATCTCTTCCGGATCGGCCGCCGGCCGACCGGTCGCGTTCATCAGGATGGGGATCGAAGGGGGAGCGAAGGGGACCCGCCCGGCGCGACGGCCGAAGTGATCCCGCGCCTGGGCCATCCAGGGACCGTGCCAGGAGCCGGTTACCTCCAGGAGACGGTGCCGGCCGAGGCCCTCCGCCGAGATGCGTCCGGCCAACTCGCTCAGGGTCTGACGACGGCCCGAGAGGACCAGCTGTCCCGGGGCGTTGTCGTTGGCAACCACGACGTCGCGGGGAGCAGCGGCGGCAAACCAGTCCAGGAAGGCCGCCCTCCGGTCGGTCACCACCGCCAGCATGCCGCCGTCCAGATCCACGGACGCTTCGAACATCAGTTCCCCCCGCCACGCAGCCAGGGTGACCGCCGTCTCGTCCGTCACCACGCCCGCCGCGGCCAGGGCCGTGATCTCGCCGAGGGAGTGCCCGGCGACCGCGTCGGGCGTGATCCCCCGATCGACCAGCCGGCGGTGGTACCCGAGCGAGACCGCGACCAGCAGGGGCTGCAGCAGGTCGGTCCGTGCAAGAAGCCGTCTCCGGCCCGCGCAGGCAGAGGGTGCGCAGATCGCGGCCGACGAGCGATTCGGCGTGTGCGATCAGGGCGCGGAAGCGCTCGTCCTCGCGGAACAGGTCGGCGGCCATCCCCACGGCCTGGGAACCCTGGCCGGGATAGAGGAAGGCCCGCGACGGTCACCGGGAAAAGGCCACGGTCGCCGAGAGGCCTCCATCGACCACCAGGGTCTGGCCGACGATGTAGGCGGCGTCTTCCGAGGCCAGGAAGGTCACGGCCGCAGCCACCTCGTCGGCCTTGCCGAAGCGGTGGAGCAGGATCCGGTCGACGTTCTGCTGCTTGATCTGCCGCGGCATCCGGGCGGTCATGTCGGTCTCGATGAACCCCGGCACCACGGTGTTCACCCGTATCCCCTTGGGCCCCAGCTCGGCCGCCAGCGAGCGCGAGAAGGCGATCAGGGCGCCCTTGGTGGCGGCGTAGTTGGTCTGGCCGGCGATACCCACCAGACCCGAGACCGAGGCGATCGTGACGATCGCGCCGGAGCGCGCCTCCATCATGGGGCGGGAAACCGACTTGCACCAGCGATAGACCCCGTTCAGGTTGGTGTCGATCACCCGGTCCCAGTCCTCGGGCGGCATCATCATCAGGTACTGGTCGCGGGAGATGCCGGCGTTGTTGACCAGGACATCGACCCGACCCGTCTCGCCGACGACCCGGTCCACGACCCCGGCGATCGCCTCGGCGTCCGACTGGGGGCAGCGCAGGGCGACGGCCCCGCAGGCGGCGGCCGTCTCGTTCGCCGCTTCCTCGTGCTGGTGGTAGGTGAAGTAGACCTTCGCCCCGTCTTGCGCGAATCGGGTCACCACGGCGCGGCCGATGCCCCGCGACCCCCCGGTCACAATGACTGATTTCATCCGCTAGCGCTCCTGCTCAGGTCTTTCTGGGAACTCATGAACAGTATCAGTTCGATTGTCTTCTCATGACACTTCCTCACCAACTGATCCCTGTCCGCCAGGGCCAGGTAGCGCCGCCACAGGTCTTCCGGCCATTCCTTCACCAGGCGACCCGTCGCCGCATCGATCAGCGTGGCCGTCGTCCGTCCGCACGCCATCTCCGTCTTGAGCTTGCGATGGACCAGCGAATGGGAAAAGACCAGCCGCCCCTCCCAGGTGCTCGGGCACACGTGCTCGGTGAGCAGGATCAACGGAACCCCGTAGCGAACGGGTTTCTTGTAGAGACACTGGTTCTCCACGACCGGCATCGCCACACCGAGTTTCATGGCCTCATCCAGGGACATGAACTCTTCCATGATCTGCATGCGCCCCTGCTCGAACCAGTAGAAGTACTGCACGTTGTGCACCACGCCCATCATGTCCACCTGGTGGAAGGCGGGAGTGAGGTGCAGTCGGCGCCGGATCGTGTGCAGCCGGCCTGCCGGATCGGCGGGGGAGCGGGGCTTGGGCGGCATGGCCGGCCCGGCCCTACATTTCGTCCAGCTTGACGGAGAGACTCTTGGCCATGATCGGCGGCATCGAGATGGTGCGGACCTCGGGCCCCTGGGGCGAGCCGAGGGAGAACGCCAGCCCGGCATACGCCATGTCGATGCGGAAGACGGCGAGTGCGACCCTGCGGCCCAGACCCGGCGACCAGGCGTCGGCCACCACCTCGGCGACATCGTCGGCACCGTGGAAGAGGCGCGCCCCGACCCTGAGGCGATCCTCGCCGGGGGCGGCGAGGACGCCGATCACCTTCCGGGAGAGCCCCGCGGCCCGCTGGCCGCAGGATGGCCGCGGCGCCCCGGTAGTCGGTCTTTTCGATGTCGATCATCCACTGCAGGCCCAACACCAGCGGGTCGCCCACGCGGACGCCCTCGGCGTGGATGTTGAAGAACCGCCCCTCGAGGCGCAGGGCGTCGTGGGCCTCGACGCCGCAGGCGCCCCCTCCCTGACGGGCGACCGCATCGCGTACCGCTTCAAGGAGACGTTCGCCGATACTCCGCGGAGCCATCAGCAGGTAGCCGAACTCGGAGGTCTTGCCGGCCCGGAAGAGGTAGACCTGCTCTTCAGCGAACGGATAGAGCTCGACCGACAGGTAGGGGAGGCCCAGCACGTCCGCCCCGAAGAGGTCCCGGACCACCGCCCAGGCGCTGAAACCGTCGATGGAGAGGAGCACGTGGCTCTCGGTCAGGTCCTCGCCGATGCCCTCCTTGTCGGCCTCCCGGATGATCCGGGCGATCTGGTCGTCCGGGGCGGCGGCCTCGCACAACAGGACCAGCTCCTCGTCGTTGTTGGCCACATAGCAGTCGGCCAGGAGGCGGCCGTCGTCGTCGGCCATGAAGGTCTGCAGGACGCGCCCGTAGCGGATTCTGGCCACATTGCCGGGCAGCAGCGCGTCGAGCAGGTCGATCCCCTGGTCGGTGGGGAACCGGTAGCGCCGCAGGAAGGAGAAGTCGGTCAGCGCGACCGAGTCGCGCACCAGACGATATTCAGTCTCGAAATCGGCGACCCGGGTGACGACCTCGACCCCGTGCCGTTCGGCGGTGGTGGCTCCCTCCCAGCGGGGGCCGAGCTGCAGTTTCCTCACCGGGGCGCCACCAGGGCATCCTGCTCGGCGATCACGAAGTCGACCAGGGTGTTGATGGAGCGCAGGATCGACATGCTGTTGTCGGGAACCTTGATCTTGAAGCAGCTCTCGACGCAGAGCACGATCTCCAGGGCGTCCAGGGAGTCGAGCCCGAGTCCCGAGCCGAGCAGCGAGACATCCTCGTGCAGGTCCTCCGGGGTGTAGGGAAGATTGAACCGCCTGATGAGTTCCTCTTTGAGCGTCCCGATGATCCCCGCCCGTCGATCGATGAGTCCCTGAAAATCCGCTGTCGCCATGTTCGCCGTGATACTTCCTCTCGTGCTCTTATCCGCGAAGCGTCCTGTTGCTGTCCCGCAATCGGTGAATTATGACCGATATCTCTCTGATTATCAACGGATCTGATTCGATTCTGTCCGCTACTCCACCCAGCCGTTGCGCAGCACCACCGAGAAATTGTAGCCGACGTCGCTGCTCGCCACGGCCATGACCAGCCGGGGGGCGGCGTTCAGGGTCCGGCCGTCCAGGTCCGCCAGGCCCGTCCTCTGCGGCCAGAGGTCCGTTCCCTCCCTGAGCGCCTGGAGGGTCGCGGCCAGGCTGACCAGGATCGAGGCCGATTCGATGAAACCGGTGGTGAACGTGGAGCCGGCCAGGGGCAGGTCGGCGAACCGTTCGCCGAAGACCCTCCGGCAGGCCTCCAGCACCTTGATGTCCTGGCGGTTCCCCTGGGGCGCCCAGACCAGCAGGTCGACCTCGCCCGGCGTTGCGCCGGCGCGCTCCAGGGACAGTTCCATGGCCCGGCAGAGCCCGTCCGGGTCGAGGTTCGGCGCCAGGAAGCCTCCGGTGTCCATGGTCATGCCCTGGCCCAGGACCTCGGCCAGGATGGGCGCACCTCGCTCGAGGGCGGCCGGGGCGGTTTCCAGGACCAACGCCCCGGCGCCCTCCCCCAGGACCTTGCGCTTCTCCTCCTCCGGCCTGATCCGGTAGTCCTCCTCTTCCGCCCCCTGGCAGAGCAGGCCCATGGTGTCGTAGTTGTAGTAGGTCTGGGGGTAGATCTCGTCGGAGGCCGCGGCCACCACGGCCAGGGCGCGCCCCTCGGCGAGCGCCTCGTAGGCGTAGGCCAGGCTCTGGAGGCCGGCGTGCGGGCCGGCCGCCAACGTGCAATTCACGCCGCGCAGCTGGAGGGACGAGGAGACCCACCCGGCCGTGGAGTTCGGGACGATGTTGGAGAAGCAGCTCACCTGCCCGGTGAACGTGTCGCTCCCGAAGACGCTGTCCATGTGGGCCGTCTCGGCGGTGCCGTTGCAGACACCCATCGTCACGCCGATGCGGTCGGCATTGGCCTGGCCGACACGCAGCCGTGCGTCGTCGAGGGCCAGTTTCGCCGCGGACACCGCATAGCGGCTGATGTCGTTGAGCGAGGAGAAATCGAGGCGGCGGTCGACTGCGGCTTCGCGAAACGGCTCCACCAGACCTGCCCGCCGGGAGCGGAACTGTGGCGGGAGGGGGAACCGGGTCACCGGGGCCAGGCAGGCTCGTCCGGCCCGCAGTGTCTCCAGCAGCCGGGCCGTCCCCAGCCCGGCCGCGGTGACCGTCCCGAGCCCGGTGATCACCACCCTGCCGGCCCGTCGCGGCCGCGGCGGCGTCGGGTGATCCCAGCGGGTCACCACCACGGCGGCGTTGTTCCCGCCGAAGGCGTAATTCGCCGAGATGAAGGCCGGGTAGTCCGCCGGGCGCGCCTCGTTCGGCACGTAGTCCAGGGTGCACCCCGGGCGGGCCTCGGTGAAGTTGAGCGTGGGCGGGATGAAACCGGCGTTCATCGCCAGGAGCTGGCAGGTGGTCTCGAGGATGCCGGTGGCCCCCATGCAGTGCCCGAAGAAGGACTTGGTCGAGACCACCGGCACGCGGTGCTCGCCGATGAACTTCAGGATCCCCTTGGACTCGGCCCGGTCGTTGGCCTCGGTCCCGCTGCCGTGGGCGTTGATGCAGCCGATCTGTTCGATGGGCAACCCGGAATCGGCAAGCGCATCGCGGAGGGTCCGGAAGACGCCGCCGCCGCGCGGGTCGGGGCTGGTCGGGTGGTACGCGTCGGCGGTCGTGGCGTGGCCGGCCAGGCGACCGAGGCAGCGGGCCTTGCGCAGCAGCGCCTGCTCCATGTTCTCCACCACCCAGAAGCAGGCCGCCTCGCCGATGTTGATCCCGCAGGGCTGGGAGAAGGGGGCCATGCGCCCCGTGGACGTGGCCTTGAGGGCGTCGAAACCGGCCATGTTGGCCACGCACAAGACGTCGGCGCCTCCCACCAGGACGGTAGAGAAATAGCCGCGATTGATCAGCATCTGCGCGAGACCGAGCGCGCCCGTGGTGGAGGAGCAGGCGGTGGTCACCACCCAGGCCTCGCCGCCGAGTCCGAGCGCGTTGGCCATGGCCTTGCCGAAACCGTAGAACTGGGCCTGGAGGTTCATCCGCTCGTCGAAGGCCGTGTCGCTCTTGCCGTGTTTCCAGGAGTACTCCGCCTCGCCGGAGCGCAGCCCGCCGTTGCAGGTGCCGAGCACCAGGGCGATGTCCGAACGCGGCGCCCGCCGGTCGGTCTCCACCCCGGCATCGCGCAGGGCCCGCCGGGCGGCGACGGCGCCGAAGCGCAGGTACGGGTCGTCGAACTCCGCAAGGTCGGGGTCGTCCAGCCCCAGTTCCGGATCGAGGGGCACCTCGCCGACCAGGTTGGTGCGGAAGAAACTGGCGTCGAAGCGGGTGATCGGCACGATGCCGTGCCGGCCTGTCCGCAGAGATTCGGTGACGGTCTCCGGGTCGTTGCCGATCGGGCTCAGGATGCCGATCCCGGTGATCACCGCCTGGTTCTCGACCCCCTGCTGGCGCAGCGGCTTGCCGACGACCTGCCGGCCTTCCTTCCAGGTGGCGGGCTCGAGGTGCGTGGCGTGGCGCTCTTTCTGGCGCTTGAAGAACTCCCGCCAGACGAAGAGGAATTCCTCCCGCAGCGCCTCGGGCGTCATGTTCAGCGGGCGGGTGACGACGTGGGCGCCGTTGTAGTGCGACCAGGTCCGGTCGATGATCCGCCCCTGGCGCTCGAGGCGGTCCCAGAGCGGCGTCCCGGGGTAGGGGGTGAAGAGGAAGAACTCCGCGGTGCGGATGGCGGCGGCGTCGAACAGCTCCAGGATGCGCTCGCCGATGCGGGGGCCGTCCCAGTCGCGACCGATCGCGCAGGAGGCGAAGAAGCGCGCCCCCCGTTCCTCGATCGCCTGGACCAGGTCGATCAGGACGCGGCGCTCCCGCTCCTCCCCCTGGAGCGCCTTGATCGACACCGGGTCGACGTTCATCGTGCAGTAGAAGTTCCGCATGCCGGCCTTGACCGCCAGGTCGAGAAAAGCCGGGTCGACATTCAAGGCCATCGTCGAGGAGACGAAGTATTTTTTCCCCAGCGGTTCCAGCGCCTTGAAGAGCGCCTCGGCGTACTCGCGCGTGCGGCGCTGCGGGAAGAAGAGGGAGTCGTCCGCCAGGTAGACGTTCTCGTGCTTGAGGCCCCGGATCTCCTCCACGACCTTCTCGATCGGGCGGAAGCGGATCCGGTTGCCCATGTGGGACGGAATCGCGCACATGTGGCAGGCGTAGGAGCAGCCCCGGGTCACCTGCACCAGGTCCTCGTCCCAGTCGTAGGTCTCGACGCCGTAGAAGATCTCCCGGCGGGGGATGGGCACCCGGGCGAGGTCGAGACTGTGGCCGCCGTGGTATTTGGGCTTGAGCGTCCCGCGCCGGGCATCTTCGAGAATGACCGGCCAGGTCGGCTCCCCCTCGCCGATATTGACCGCATCGGCGTGCTTCAGGCACTCCTGCGCCATGAACGACGGGAAGAAGCCGCCCATGACGACCTGGCGTCCCCGCGCGCGGAAGCCGTCGGCGATCTCGAAGGCCCGGGTGGCCTGCGGGGTGAAGCAGTTGATCGCCACGAGGTCGGTCGGGGCGTCGAAGTCCACCGGCATGCCGCCGTTGTCGTCGACGAACTCGACTTCGATGTCGGGCGGGGTCAGCGCGGCCAGGATCGGGATCCCCAGGGAGGGCGGCGTGGTGAAGTTCCCGAGGAAGTAGTCGACCAGACCGGAGTCCAGCTCCGGGAGGCCGGAGAGGAACTTCTCGAAACGTGGATAGACAAAGGTTACTTTCATGACGTTTCAGTATACGCCTCCCCGCCAGTCCCGTCCCGCGGGGCGGGGAAAGCGCTCCTGAATACCTTGCCGGTTCTTCTGTGTCAAGTCGGCGCGAACGGCAGGCTCGAGGGAGGGCAGGCGGCGGAGTGTTCAGCCGCCGGGGCGTCGAACGGATTTTCTGCCGGCGTTGTTCCTGCCCGCCCGGATGTAGGCCTTCATGACCCGGCCCCGGAATCCCTCGAAGAGCGCCTTGTCGCGGTCCACTTCCCGGTAAAACTGGTCATAGCACCGATGATACCCGGATTCGAGTTGACCCGGTGTCATCCGTGCGGGCTGGAAAACAGCGTAATTGCCGTTGTATTTACCCCAGTCCTGCGTCAGGATCCGGTTTTCCGACGCGTATTTTTTGTACAACCGGGAGCCGGGGAATGGTGTGTTGATGATGAACTCCGGCACCTGCAGCCCGGCGTGGATGCTGAAGGCCAGCGTCCGGTCGAAGACGGATTCGTCGTGATCGTCCCAGCCCAGGGCGAACGTGGCGATCACGACGATGCCCAGATCCATGAGGCGTTTGAGCGAGTCGCGCCGGGTCGACATCTCCTGCCGGGTTTCGCGGCCGGTGATCGCCTTGACCGTGCCGTAGATACCGCACAAGCCGCTGCGCACCATCAGGTCGAGCGTCTCCGGATCCGATGCGGTCTCCTCCGGGGCCAGGAGTCCGATCCAGTCTTTCTCGAAGGGGACCAGCGCCTCCAGCGCGACCCGCGTGAACGCCTTGTTGCCAAGCAGGTTGTTGTCCGTGAAAAAGATGATGCCGCCGGAATGCGCCGTGGATTCGAACTCCGCCTTGATCTCCGCCAGCGGCCGGTTGCGGAAGTGCGGACCCTGCGTGAAAGGCACCGTGCAATAGGCGCAGCGCGAGGTGCAGCCCCGGGACAACTCCACCGATTCGATGCCCACGGGAAACGGGCTTTCATAGGGGTAGATGTTCTTTTTCAACAGGTGTCTGGGTACCGGCGCCAGATTTTCGAGCCGGGGATACTGTTCGTGGCGATAGGTTTTCCGGGGTGCCCCCTCGGAAAAGTCAGTCAAAAACCGGGCCCACAAACCTTCCGCCTCCCCGACAAAAACGGTGTCCGCATATGCCGCGCATTGCTCCGGCATGATCGTGGCGTGGGTGCCGCCAAACACGATGTATTTGCCCAGTTGCCGGAAACGCGTCGCGATCGCATAGGCCCGACCGGCAGCCGGTGTCAGAAAGGAGAGCGCGACAATATCAGCGTCAGAGTCAAAATCGATGGGGGAGACGGTTTCGTCGGTAAACGAGATGGGAATCGCAGGGGGCGTTTCGCCGGCGACCCGCAGGATACCCAGCGGCGGTATGTTGTAGTTGAGCTTGTATAATTTCTCCCATCCGACCCAGATGAAATAGACCTTCATGCCTTCTCCCCATCCGAACGTGTCCTGATTCGACTGACGATCATAGCACTGATGGCCTGACCGGCGAGCGCGGCGTGCCGCGGGCCGGATGCGTTGGCATAACCGGCCGGCCGGCGGCTTGCTCCTCCCCGTTCACCACTGCGCACGCGTTTGCGCTATCATGAAGCGCATGACGCTCACCCCCTTGGCCGCCGCGATCGGGTACCTGTTCTACTTCTCGGGCCACGTCATATTCGCCGTGATCGTGACCCCGGTTTACATCGCGATGTCGCCGTTCCCCGGTCTGCGGCACCGGTTCATCCACGGCATTTTCCGGTGGTACGTGTTCTTTCTCTCGCGCCAGTACCTGCCGTTTCTCGGAGTCTACCGGGTACGGGAGATTTCAGGGCTGGAGCAGGCCCGTGCGGTTGGGCCCGCGGTTTATGTGGTCAACCACCGCAGCCGCATGGACGGACCGCTGATGCTGTCCGCGGTGCCCGACGCCGCGGTGATCATCAAGGCGGCTTACGGCCGCAACATCCTCTACTCCGGCTTTGTGAAGCACCTCGACTTCATCAGCGTGGAAGCAGGCTCGCTCAGTTCGCTCTCCACCGCGGTGCAGCGGGCGCAGGGGGTGCTGGCCGCCGGACGGAACGTGATCGTCTTTCCCGAGGGGACGCGTTCCGTCACGGGGCGGCTCCTGCCCTTTCGCGACATCGCCTTCAGGCTGGCCCGGTCGGCTGACGTTCCCATCGTGCCGGTGGTGCTCCAGTCCGATCTGCCGTTCATGGCAAAACGGCCGCGCAGCATCTTCCCCCCGCGCACCATCAATTTCACCCTGCGTTTTCTCGAGCCCGTGCGGCTGCAGGAGAAAGAGCCACTGGTCGCTCTGGTCGAGCGCGTGGAACGGGCGATCGCCGCGCAATTGCGGGAACTCGACAAGGGGACCGTGTGGGAAGTGCAGCCGTGAACCGGAGGGGAGTCACCCAGGGGGAGGCTGTGACAACGTATGCTTTCACGCTGGAGGAGATCCTTGAAATCCTGCCGCACCGTCCGCCGTTCCTGTTCGTGGACAAGGTGACGAAGCTGGTGCCGGACAAGCTGATCGTGACCGAATGGTTCATCAGGCCCGACGAACCGTTCTTCGCCGGGCATTTCCCCGGGAAGGCGATCATGCCCGGGGTGCTGGTCCTGGACGGGCTGGCCCAGACCTGCGGCCTGCTCTGGGGGTTTACCAAGCAGGTCAAGGGCGGGGCGGTGAGCGACACCCCCGAGATCTTCTTCCTGGCCGCGTCGAACATGAAGTTTGTCAATCCCGCCTATCCCGGCGAAACCCTGGAGATGACCGCCCGGGCCGACCGGAATTTCGGCACCCTCTACACCTACGAGGTCGAAGCCATGTCAAAGCGCAAGGTCGTTGCCAAGGGAAGCCTGACCCTGGCCATGATGCAGGGGCAACCGTGAAGATCCTGGCGATCATGGGCAACCCCCGCAAGAACGGGTACACGCAGCGTCTTTCTAAATTCTTTCTCGCCGGGCTCAGGTGCGGCGCCGCCGAGGTCGAGGTGATCGACTTGTGCCCGTTGCGGATCAAGCACTGCGTCGGGTGTTACAGTTGTTGGCTGGTGCACCCGGGCGTGTGCATTCACAAAGATGACATGGTCTCGGTCATGGAGAAGTTCCAGGCGGCGGACATCGTCGTGTTCCTCTCCCCCCTCAATGCCTTTGGACCGAGCAGTTTCGTCAAGGTCTTTCTCGACCGGACGTTCGCCTGGACCAAGGAAGGCTTCGTGCCCACGCCGGCGGGACTCATCCGCAACACGGTGCGCGACCCGGAGCACTGGCCGAAAAAGCTCGCCTACGTGCTGGTGGGCGCGTTCCGCGGTGAGGAGAATTTCGCCGCTGCGCAGAAGACATTCGAATTGTTCGCGCCGGCGATCGACACCGTGCTCTGCGGCGGGCTCATCCGTCCGGAGTCGTACCTGCTGCAGTTCGACCTGGCAAAACCCAAAACCATCAAAGTCATCGAAACGGCGTTTGAGCAGGCGGGGGTCGAACTCGCCACCAGGGGAGAAATCACGGCCGAAACGGCCACCCGGGCGGCCACCCCCCTGTCGTCCGACCTGCACCATTTTCAGGTGTACGCCAATATCTACTGGGAGCACGCCCGCAGCCTGGGACCCCGGGCACTCGATGTTTCGGCGGTGCGCGAGCGGGTGCTCGGCGACATGCGGGTGCTGCTCAGCGAAATGGTGCGCAGCGTGGATGTCGTGGCTACCGCCAGGAAGCGGTTCGTTCTCCAGTTCGACTTTACCGACACCGCCGCGCACTTCACCGTGAGCGTGGACCACGGCGTCGCGACGTTGACGCAGGAGACGTCCGAAACGTGCGACCTGCGCGTGACAACCACGACGGTCGCCTGGGCCAAGGTGTTCATGCGGCAGATCAACGTCCGCGACGCACTGGTGAGCGGCGAGATCAGGCTCGAGGGGGACAAGACGCTCTTCACGAGGCTGGACCGGTACTTCCCGCCGCCGGTGGTTTAACAGGGCGCGGCAAAGCCCTGGATGTGTCATCGCGAGGAGTGTGGCGCCGCGGTAATCGGCAACCTCCTTCTTCGTTTCAGCGCCGCCCCGGCGCCAGCGGTTCCGGGTTCACTGTCATGACGTGGTACATTCCGTTCAGGTTCGCGACCATGTCCCGAAGGAACTCCCGCATCGCGTCCGGGGAGTACCCGTCGTTTCGCAAGTCCTGCATCTCGCGCCGCAACCCCAGATCAAGCGCCTCCTGCGGCGACTTGTAGATGCAGATGCCGCCGAAGACGTTCCAGTGGCGGCTCTTGTCGGCGCCGTCCTCCTTGTTGCCCGGCAGCAGGAAATTGTCGAGCGCGAGCGACGAAGGCAGCACCTCGCGCGGCAGCGACCGGATCCAGGCGTACGGTATGCGGATCGCCTCGTCGAGGAGGCCGATTGCCCGTTTCTTGTCGCCGCCGGTGATGCGCAGCGCCTCGCGCAGCAGCAGCACCATGGGCAGGTTGTGGTTCTCGACATTCGGGTCCTGGAGCTTGCGGCTGGTGCGCGCGACCGCGCGCAGATAGCGCTGGTCGTTCTGCGCGTAGCCGATGAGCGCGCGGAAGTCCTCTTCGCGTGCCGAGGACTTGTAGTACTGCCATTCGGCGCGCTGCAGGTAGTTTTCGAGGTTCGTGATGTTGCGTGCCGGACCGAGCGTGCCGAGATCGTAATCGAGCCCGAGGTCGCTCTCCAGGTGTTCCGAGACGAGGTCGAGCACGGCGCCCGGTCCCTGCTCCCCGGCCGCGAATCCGGCGTATTGACGCGAGGCCAGCACGTCGCGCAGGTGGTCGCGAAATGCAAGGAGGCGAAGAGAGAACTCCGGTTGATCGCGGGCCGTGAGCGTCTCGGCGTCCTCGACCAGCTCCATCAGCAGCAGGAGCAGTTCGTACCGCTCCCCCGCGGCGAAAAGCGCATGGGCGCGCGCCAGCTTGCGCTCGGCATACTCGCGCTCGATCGGCAGCAGTCCGGCGCTGCGTTTGCGCCAGCCGCGGTCGAGCCGGACCGCCTCGGCGTAAACGGCGAGATCGAGCGCGGCGGCGTAGGTGCCGGTGTTCGCGGGGGGGCGAAAGTCGCGGAGCCAGTCGAGCACCGAATCCGCCGCAGGCGGGTAGTCGAGCGCCCAGAGAGGGCGAGGTCGGTACTCCGCAGCGGGAACGTACCGGTACAGCTCTCGCGGCCGGGGGAAGACTGCGCCGCGGGCGCGTGCCGCTTCCACGGCGGCGTACGGGTCGCCCGACGCCGCGACGAGGGCCCGGAAGAAGCCGAGGTCCTCCTCGTCGAGGAGCCCGTTCCGGTTCAGATCGAGGCGCCAGGCGATGGCGTCATTCTCCCCGAACGGGTGGGCGAGAAAGGCTTCGAGCGTCTTCAGATCGCCGGGTGCCCAGCGGTGGTCGCCATCGAGGTCCCCGAGCATGATCAGCTCGGAGCGAACTTCGACGCGGTGGGTCGGGATCGCGAACTGCCAATAGGCCAAGCCGGCGGCAGCCAGGGCGGTGGCGGCGAGAAACGCGGTCCGGAGCCTCCCCCCGGCGCTCATGCGGGCAATGTCTCGAGGAAGGACACGATTTCCTCGACGGCACGTTTCGGCTCGAGCTGCAGCAGAAAATGCCGGGTGTCGATCTGCGCCAGGCGCGAGTCCGGCCGGATCCTTCCGATTCCCTCGGCGTTGTGTTTCCGGATCAACGGGTCGCGCAGCGCCTGGAGGTAGAGCAACGGGACCTCCAGGGCGCGCAGCTGTTTTTCGACATCGACCTTCATGATCGCGCGGGCGCGCGCCGCGATGACCCCGGGGCGCACCGAGCGGATCGCCGCCAGTGCGAGCGGCAACAGCCCGCGAAGCTCCCCGCGGGTCGGCAACGACCTGATCCTGAGCACGATGGGCCAGAGCCGGAAGATCGGACCGATGCACAGCGCGCCGAGCCAGGCCGGGAGGGTGCGGAAGGGCTTCTTGACGAACGAGGCGCAGAGGATCACTCCCTTGAGCCCGGCCGGGCCCCCGGCGGCCAGCACGACCGCGAGCGGCCCGGAGAAGGACTCTCCCAGAATGACGAACGGCGCATCGGTCGGCAGGAAGCCGGCAGCAACAGGAAGCAATTCCGCATATCCGAGTTCCCGATCACGGGGATAGGCCACCACGACGGGGCGAATCCAACCGGGAAGTTCGGCGAGGAGCGGGTGAAACAACTCGCCCGTGCCGTCGAGACCCGGCAGCAGCACGAGGGAAAGGCCGCCGATGCGCTTCTTGCAGTTCTGCCGCTCGCTCTCTTGAGGCATGGGTGGCTGCAGTGTACTGGAGCGAGGCGGAAGGTGGCAATGAAACGTGTCGAATGGTTGCCGACTCTCCGGTCATCTTGGTGGTGCATTATCTGTTGAGCGAAGCGGAGAGAATCGCGGCGCGGTCTGCTCTAGGGGTCGGCAGTCGTGACCGGTATCAGATCCAGTCCGCCGTCCGCGGTCGGCTGCAGCCTGATTTCCCGCAGCGCGAGGCCCTGGAAGGGACCCTCCCGCAACCAGGTGGTGATCGCGGCGGCGAGGGGCGTGCGGTAGGCTTCGAGTTTCAAGGCATTCGCGATGGCGCGTTCGATCGCAGATTGCACCGCATCCTTGGCAAAGGTGCCGTCCAGCACCACGCCGGCCAACCCGCGCGCGGACACCGCGAACGAGAAGCCGGCCGACACCGTCGGCGCCCCGAGGCTCAACTCCACGCCTTGCGCCTGGATCGGAAAGGAGACCGTGATCGTCAGGTCGTCGGCCTCGACGTCGAGCGCGTGCACCCACCCGCCCTTGCCGCTGCCCGGGTCGACGGCGTAGTACTCGCCGGTCAGCTCCGGCCCCTGCGGCTCGAAGCTTGCCGTCAACTCGACGCTCGCCCCGGCGATGCGCACGAGCACGCGGGTGCTCTGGATCGTGGTCGCCGGATCGGCCGGATCGCGCCCCGGTATTCTCAGGCGCAGCGTCGTCGCGAGCGGCCCGAAGACCACCTCCTGTTCGAGCGGCGGAAGCGTGAAGGGGATGTCGCGAAAACCCAGCCCGGCCATGGCCGGCGAGACGCGCAGCAGCGAGCCGCCGGGACCGTCGGCGAGAACGATCCGGCAGTCGTTGATCCCGAGCGCGCCGAGCGGCCCGCCCGCGCCGAACAGGTCGGCCGGCACGTGCAGCACGTTCGGCCCGGCCGCCGCCGGCGCGGGCAGCGAGGCGGCGAGCAGCGCCGCGCACCACGACGAGCGCGCCGAGGCGGCGCATCCGCCGAACGCTCGTCACGGGGTTTGTTCCCGGGCTGCGGGCGAAGCCAGCGCTCCGCACGTGCGTCGTCACCGGTTCACCCGGTCGATTTCGCCGGGCGCGGCCCACATGTCGTAGAAATTGAAAAACTGAAAGGGGTGTTCCCGCACGCACTCTTCGAGAAGGTGCACGTAGGACTCCAGGAACGGTCGGTACCCCAGCGCTTCGCGGCCGGCATGTTCCGGCACGCGCAGGACGCCGGCGAAGACCATCTGGTAGGTCGCCTGTCCCGTTTTCACCGAGAACAGCACGGCGATCGGCGCGCCGGTGGCCGCCGCGATCTTGTAGGGCCCGGTCGGGAACGGGGCCGGGGCGCCGAGAAAATCGACGGGCAGCACGCCGCGGGGATCGCCGAAGACGCGGTCCCCCATCACGCAGAGCACCTCGCCGCGCTTCAGGGCCGCGACCATTTCGATGGCGCCGCCGAGGTACCCCCGCGGGTCGATGATCCGGAACGGGCAGGTCTCGCCCCGCAGTTCGAAGTAGTGGCGGTCGACGTCCCCCTCCTCCCGCTGGATCAGCAGGTTGACCGGAGTTTTCAGCAGCGAGAGCGCCGGCAGCATCGCCTGCCAGGATCCGACGTGGGAGATGAGCAGGATCAGCCCCCGCCCCTCGCGCAGCAGATCGAGGAGTCACCTCGCGCTCGCGCAGGGTCGCCGTGATCGCCCCGGGGGGAAGCAGGCCGACGGCCGCGCGGTCAACCAGCGCCTTGCCGAATTCGAACTGGTGGCGGTAGGAGTCGCGCAACCGGCCGAGGAGCGACCTGCCGGGGAACCGGCGCGCGAGGTAGAAGGAGCCGCGGCGGCGAACGGACGGCCGGAAGAGCGTGTACCAGGCGACCACCGGGTAGAGCAGGGCGTACGCGGCGCGCAAGCCGCCGACGCGGAGCAGGAGATGGAAAGACTGGTTCTGCAGCCGCGAACCGACGCTGCGGCTGCTCCAGGTGCGACGGATTTGACGCGGCGGCTCCGGCTCCTCAGTCATCGGGGGGTGCCGCTGCAGGAACGAGGCCGCCAGGTAGATGACGGAACCCGCGACCAGCCCGAGGAGCGGACCGAGCAGCAGCGACCCGAGGAACCACTCCCAGAGCCGCTCGAGCCCTTCGTTCGCGAGGGTCTGCAGGGTGACCTCGGTGAGAAATCTGCCGTGGCGCATGAAATAGCCGACCTCGATCGCAAGCGCCGGGACAAACGGCGGGAAGGTGACCTGGCTCGCGGTGACCGCCGCGATCCGGTTCAGGCGCAGGAACCCGGCGGCGATCAGGATCGTGAGGGTGTGTACGCCGATCAGCGGCAACGTGCCGATGAAAACGCCGACCGCCCCGGCCAGCGCCAGTTCCCGGGGAGAGGTGTTCTCGGAGAGCAGGACGCGCATGGCTCGCAGCGGGTGCAGCGCCGAGACACCTTCCGGCTTGAGGGCGGCGAGCGTGTGGTGCGGCCAGGGGAGCATGGTCCGCATCGTGAGGCGGGTGTTCAGATGGCTGATGCGGGCGTTGTCGTACAGCTTGTGGAAGTGCGACACGCGGTCCGCAGGGTAGATCACGGAGACTTCCACCTCGCGCAGCGGCACCTTGGCCCAGGCCGCCCGCACGAGCACTTCGTTCTCGAAGGAGAAGCCGGACTCGCGCAGCGGCAGCTCGAGCAGCACGGCGACCGGATAGACGCGAAACCCGCTCAGGGTGTCGCCGAGGATCGACTCCGGTCTGCACCCGCAGCCAGAAGTTCGAGAACGACCGGCCGAAGCGCGAGGAGCCGGGGACATCGGCGCCGAAACGGCGCGTGCCGACCACCAGCGCCTGAGGCTCCTCCCGCAGCAGGGGCAGGAAGTTCTGCAGGTCGGCCGGGTCGTGCTGGCCGTCCGCGTCGATGGTCGCCAGATGCGTCATGCCGAGCCGGTGCGCCTCGCGCGCGGCGGTCAGGATGGCCTGCCCCTTGCCGAGGTTGCGCTCGTGCCGCAGCAGCCGCACCGGCAGCCCCTCCAGGGTCGCGCCCCCGCCGTCGGTGCTGCCGTCGTCGACGACGAGCACGTCGGGGTGGACGGCCAGCGCGCGCTGCGCCACGTCGCGCAGCGTGCGGCCGTGGTTGTAGACGGGGATCGCGACCAGGAGCCGTGCCGGCGCGGTGTCCATCGGTCTAGTTGCCGAGCCGCCGGTTGCTGCGCGTGAAGCTGAGGAACGAGCCGAGGTTCGCGAGGAAGCGGCGCCACGAGTCGGGCGATTTCCAGAGCATCGCCAGGTAGCCCGCGATGACCCGCGGGCGCTTGAAGTGCGTCTTGTAGAAGAGAATGAAGAGTTCCTCGAGCCGCTCCTGCGTCATGCCCCGGGGGACGAACTGGAAGTGCATGCAGTCCATTTTCTCCCAGTCCTCGTCGAACTCGCCGAGTTCCCGGATCGTCTCGTAGAGCGGGGCGCCGGGGAACGGGGTGAACTTGGAGAGGTTGAAGTCGTCCAGCGGCAGCGAGAAGACGTAGTCCATGCTGCGGCGGATGCTCGCCTCGGTTTCCCCGGGCAGGCCCATCATCAGCAGGCCCTTGGTGCGGATGCCGGCCGCCGCGATCGAGCGGATGGTCTGCGCCAGCAGGTCGAGATCCGCCCGCTGCCGGTGCTGCGCGAGCAGTTGCTCGTCGCCGGTCTCGATCCCGAGGCTGACCATCCAGCAGCCGGCCCGCTTCATCAGCGCGAGCAGCGCGGGGTCGACGTGCTCCGCGCGCACGGCGCAGTTGAACGTCATGCCGAGCGGCCGCTCGAGCATCAGCTGGCAGAACTTCTCGACGCGCGCCCGGTGGAAGGTGAACTGGTCGTCGTAGAAGTTGATGTGGCGGATGCCGTAGCGCTCGCGCAGGTGGCGCAGGTGATCGAAGAGGTACTCGGCCGAGTTGTAGCGGAAGCTGCGCCCGAAGACCGAGCGGTCGCAGTAGGAACAGGCGTACGGGCAGCCGCGGCTGCTGATGCAGCTGGTGTTCGGCGTGCGCGGGTAGTTGAAGATCGGCAGGCTGTAGGCGCCGGGATACCCTTTGAGCTTGTCGTAGGCCGGCAGGGGCAGGGAGTCCAGCTCGAGGGCGGTCTTCCGGCGTCCCGTGAAGACCGGCTCGCCCGAGTTGTCCCGATAGACGATCCCCGGCACCCCCGCGGGCGCGGCCACGCCGCCGTCCATCAGCTCGCACAGGGTCTCCTCCCCCTCGCCGACCACCACCAGGTCGACCGCCGGGTACTCGCGCAGAACCTGCTCGCGCAGCGCGGAGACGTGCGGCCCGCCGAACACCGTGGTCACCCCCGGCAGCAGCTCCTTGGCCGCGGCGGCAACGCGGACCCCGTCGAGGAACGAGGAGGTGGTGCAGGAGAAGCCGAGCAGCGCCGGGCGGCGGTCGGTCAGGTACTCGCGGATGCCCCGGTCGGCGGCGGGGTCGGCGTAGCAGTCGACGATGTCGGCGACAAACCCGCGCCGCTCCAGGTAGGCCGCGAGCATCGCCAGCCCGAGCGGCGGCATGATGTTGGCCGTGCGGGAGATGTCCCCCGCGGCGGATGCGGCCCCGTAGCCGAGCGGGTGCACGAGCAGGACGCGGCGGCTGTCGAGCGGCTTCATCGTCCGTCAGTCCTCTGCGGCCCGGGGTCGAGCGCCAGCAGCTGATCCCAGAGGATGCCGCGGAAGCCGAAGCGGTGCATCACGCTCGAGGCGGACGCGGACGTCGGAAGGGGGGAAGATCCAGTGGCGGCGCCTGCGGAACGTCGCGGCGATCTCGGCCTCGAGCTCCGGCTGGCGGACACCGGGGGAGACATAGTAGGTCGGGGCGCAGCAGCGAGTCGCCCGCGGCGATGATCCCCTCCTCGATCGCGCGCAGCCGCAGCCTGGTCGCCGGGAAGATCCGCACGCCGACGAAGGCGAAGACCACCGCGTCCGGCAGCCGCTTCAGATTGGCCAGTCCGCGCGCCGCGGTCTCCGGCGTCTCCCCCGGCCCGCCGAACATGACGTAGTGGGCCGCGAGGAGCCCCTCGTCGGCGCAGGCCTGCGCGGAGCGGACGACCTCGTCGAAGGTGAAACCCTTGCCCAGGGCCGCCAGCGTGGTGTCGTCGGCCGCGTCCGTGCCCAGTTCGACGGCGTAGAGACCGGCGCGCTTGAGCAGCTTCAGCTGCGCGCGCTCGAGGCGCTGCGGCCGGAAGAACGAGGCCCAGCGGACGTTCGTGCCGCGGCGCATCATCTCCTCGGCCAGGGCGAGGTGTCCGCCGCCGGCGTCGTTGAAGATCGAGTCGGTGAAAAAGACGTTGTCGACGCCGTAGTCGCGCCGCAGCGTCTCGAGGTCGTCGACGACCTCCCGCGGGTCCCGGTGACGGACGCGGGCGCCCTCGATCAGGGGGTAGCTGCAGTACGCACAGGCGTGGGGACAGCCCCGCTTCGTCTGCAGGCCGACGAGGCCCGAAGTCTTCTGGTAGTACGGGACGATCGCCGCGTCGTAGCGGGGGCAGCCGATCCCCGCCGCCGGCATCAGTTCGCTGGAGCGCACCAGGCGGGGCCAGGGCCTTCCCGCCGCGAGCGCGTCGACGAGGTCGCAGGCCGCGTGCTCGCCCTCGCCGACGACGCCGTAGTCCGCGCCGAGGAACTCGAGAAGCTCCTCGGGCAGGATGGAGAACCCGGCGCCTCCGAGCACGATCGGGGCGCCGGAGGCCGCGCGCAACGCCTGGACGGCCGCGCGATCGGCGTCGAGCAGCCAGTCGTCCGGGTTGAGATAGTCCTCGGTGTCGACGTTGCGCAGCGAGTAGCAGATGACATCCGGGCCGTACGCCCGCGCCGCCGCGCTCAGCGCCGCCAGATCCGACCCGGCAGAGAGCAGGTCGAACTGCCGCACCTCGTGCCCCCGCGCCGCGAGGGCGGCGGAGACGACCGCCATCCCCATCGGGTAGACGGGGTAGGGGTCGACGCAGCGGTTGCCGCAGACGAAGAAAACGCGACTCACGGCGTCTCGCGCCGCCGCTGGAACCCCCGCTGCCGCTGCTGGTCGTAGCGGCGATAGGTGCCGTTGTGCACTTCCTTGAGCATCCCCTTGGCGAACAGCTCGCCCATCTTCAACTGCTGGCCGCCGTTGGCGTAGAACGTGTCCCAGGCCCAGAAGTAGAGCTCCTGCAGTTTTTCCGGAGTCATCTGCTTCGGGCGGAAGACGACCTTGTCGGCGGTGTACTTGCTCAAGTCGTTGGTCAGGATCCGTCCCTCGCGCTCCATCTGGGCGCGGACCGGCGAGTGCGGGAACGGCGTCATGATCGTGAACTCCGCGACCTCGAGTCCGATCTCCAGCAGGAACTCGACCAGGCGCCGCAGGCCGGCCTCGTCCTGGTCGTCGGTCCCGAGCAGGATCGTGCCCTCGACGGCGATGCCGTGGTCCTTGAGCCGCTGGATGCGGCCGCGGATCTTGTCCGAGGTGTCGAAGATCGCCTGGTAGACGTACCAGCAGCCCGCCTTGGCGGCGAGGTCCAGGATCTCGTCGTCGTCGAGGATCGGGTGCGAGACCCAGATCTTCTTCAGCGGGATCATCGCGGTGAACAGCTCGCGCAGCCAGCCCTTGTCCTGCGCGAGCGAGTTGTCGACGATGAAGAGCCGGTTGTTCGGGATCGACTCCATCTCCGCGATGACCTTGGCGACCGGGCGCGGCCGGAACTTGCGCCCGCCGAGGTACTCGGCGCAGCAGGGGGCGCACTTGAACCGGCACCCCCGCGAGGCGTGGACGAGGTCGAGCATCTGGACGCCGCGGTAGTTGTAGAGGTCGCGGGCGAGGATGTCGCGCCGCGCGGTGCCGACCAGCGCGATGTCGGGGTGCTCGCTCATGAAATCGTAGACCGGCTTCAGCGAGCGGTTCTTCAGGTCCGCGAAGACCTGTCTCCATGCGCCCTTCGGCCTCGCCGAGAAAGACGCTGTCGGCGTGGCGGGCGGCCTCCTCGCCGTGCAGCATGACCGCGATCCCGCCCATCAGCACCGGCACGCCGAGCGCCCGGTAGCGGGCGGCGATCTCGAAGGCGCGCGGCAGCTGGCAGGAGAGCATGACCGAGATCGCCGCCACGTCGGTGTCGGACGTGAAGGGGATCTGCTGCAGGTTGTCGTCGAAGAATTCGACCTCGACCTCCGGCGGGAGCGCCGCCGCGAAGACCACCGGCCCGTGCGGGGGGAGGTGGAACTCGGTCTGTCGCTCCAGCTTCGGCCAGGAGGGGTAGATGATGGTTGCCTTCATGCCGTGCCCTTTCGTGTTGTGTGAGTCTTTGAGGAAGACCTAACCGATGATATTTGAAACTCCCCACGGGAGGGCCGGAAACCCTCCCTTACGTCCCGAATCGACGTGCCGCCTCGGGAGGGGCTGAACCCCTCCCCTCCAACCGGCATCGGTAACAAAGCGGCACCCGGGAACGGCGATGACGTAGGAGCGGGATTCACTCCCGCCCGTTTTGTTGCATTGATCTTGTTCATGATTGACCGTGAACGAATCCATCCGGACGATCAACCCGACTCCCGGCGCAGAGGCGCCCCGCCAGTGTCCGCAGATCATGCGTGTCGTCCGCGCCGCCGTGCCATGTGCCTCGTGCGGTCAGATCGCCGAGCGGCTCGAGCGTCGGTCGGCTTTCGAGGACGAGAAACAGCGCCCCCGGGGGAGACGCGGGGCGTCCCGGCAGCTGTGCCGGGCGGGCCAGGTCGCAGATGCCGGCCAACGCCGTGCCGCCGCCACCGGCAACGTAGTCCAGCGCCGTTTCGAGCGCGGCCGCCCCGGTGCCCTCCTCGTCGCTGACGATGATCGTCGGGCCGGTCAGACCGAAGCGGATCGCCGCTTCGCCGAGAAAGACGTTCGGCAGGGTGTAGGCGAACAAGCTGCGGGCTGGCGAGCCCGGGAGCGGCGCCGAGGGTGGCCAGGTAGTCCAGGTCGGTGCCCGTGCAGCCGTAGATCGTCGAGGCCGCGATCCCGACCGCGCGCGGTTCGGTCCATTGTCTCGATGCCGGCATCACGCAGCGCCAGCGCGACGCCGGCCAGGGCGAGACGGGAAAAAGCGTCGAGCCTGCCGAAGCGGCTGTCGGGCTCGGGGAACACATCCCGTCGGGAAATCGGCGGCAGCTCCCCCGCCGGCAGTGCGAACGCGGTCGCTCCGCGCCCGGTACCCATGCCGGCCGCCCCGGCCCAGCCGATCCCGGTCACGAAGACCCTCACTCCGGCCTCCCGCCGAGCACCAGGGCCGCATTGACGCCGCCGAATCCCGAGTTGGTGAGCAGCAGGGCGCGCCCGCGCAGCGGCGCCGGTTCCGGCGTGCACCATGCCGCTGGCCGCCGGATCGGGATCCTTGAAGCCCACGGTGCCGGGAACCACACCTTCGGCCAGGGCGCGAAGGGCGATCACCGTTTCAATCGCACCGGCCGCGCCCAGGGTGTGCCCCAGCGCCCCCTTGACGCCGTAGACGGGGAGGTCCGCTCGTCCGAAGACCGCCCGAAACGCGTTGAGTTCCATCAGGTCATTGTATACGGTGCCGGTGCCGTGCGCACTCACGGCACCCATGTCGCCGGGCGCGATCGCCGGCGCTTGCGAGCGCCGCCCCGATCGCCTGGATCAGCCCCCGGCTGTCGCGCGCCGGGGCGGTGATGTGGACCGCGTCGTTGGAGCCGGCCCAGCCGAGCAGCTCGCCGAGCGGCTCGCGTCCCTCGCTGCGGGCGCGGCCGGGGGACGCGAGCAGGACCGCCGCCGCCCCTTCGCCGAGGGTCAGCCCGGATCGCCCCCGGTCGAAAGGCCTGCAGGCGTCGCGCGAGAGCGCCTGAAGCGCCGAGAACCCCGAGAAGATGAACTCGGAAACCGCGTCGAACGCGACGATCAGGACCGAGGTGGCCGCACCGGCGGCGATGATCTGGGCGCCCCGCCCGAGCGCGATGCTCCCCGAGGCGCAGGCGGCGCTGACCGTGAACCCGGGGGTGGTCAGACCGAGCCGCCGCCGCAGCGCCGCGCCGAGAGCCGGCAGGGGAATGTCGTCGGGCTGTGTCGGCAGGCCCCGGGCTGCCCGTTCCAGGCAGTCGACCCCGCCCTTGGTGGTCGAGGCGATCAACAGCGTGTCGGGGGGGAGCGGCGGCAGGCTGCCGGCACAAGCGGTCGATCAGGACAGTGACCAGGCTCCCGGGGCCCGGGGAGCTCAACCCGGGCACACACGCCGCGAGGCTGGTCTTGTAGCATTCGGTCGGGAAGCGCGAGAGAGACCGGATGCCGGTCCTGCCCGTCGAGGAGCGAGTCCCAGAGCGCATCGAGGTCGTCCCCGAGGGCCGTGACCGCAGCGGTGCCGACGACCCAGACCGGATTCACGCGAACGACCCCGCCTGCCAGCGCTCCCGGAACTCGCGCACGAAGGGCGGGGGAAGCAGCAGGAGCCCCCCGGCCTTGTCGAGCATGAGCTGGACCGAGCAGCCGGTGGCGACCAGACTGGCATCGGCGCCGCGGATCAGAAACTCGAAGTCGAGACGGGCGGCATCGGACCAGTGCAGGATCGGCTTCGATGGTGAACTCATCCCCGAACCGCAACGGCGCCAGGTAGTCGATCTGCAATTGTCTGATGGGCGCCGGCACGCCGAAACGGAAGAAGTCTTCGTAGCCGATGCCGTAGCGGCTGCCGAGGGCCACCCGGCCATCCTCGAAATACCCCACGTAGCGCCCGTGCCAGACGATCCCCATCGGATCGACCTCCTCGAAGCGGACCCGGCGTTGCACGAGCGTCCGGAGGGGAGGGGGGTCCCCCTCCCGGTGTGCGAAATACGGCGTCCTCATGCGCTCGCTGCCGGCGGGTGCAGGGTCAGAAAAAACGAGGCCGCCGCCTGCCTGTCGGAGTCGATGCGCGTTTCCCAGAGATCGGTCGGCGGCACCGGGAAGGCGCCGGCAGGTGATCTCGACCACGGCTCCCGGGACGATGGGCTGGACGAACTTGGCCCGCTCGATCGCGGCCGACAGCAGGCGCTGCCCGGTTGCCGCCTCGACCAGGAGACTCGCCGCCATGATCTGGAGTACCGCCGGGAGGATCGGCCGTCCCGGGAAGTGGCCGGAAAAGCCCGGGAATTCAGGCCGGAAAACGTAGCGCTGGCGGAAGGAACCGTCCGCCCGGCGCTCAATGTCACCGACAGCGGCGGCGCGAATCGCCTCGCTCAGGTCACTTCTCGACACGCTTCACGCTCTCCTGTCTGATCGTCAGGCTGGCCCCGCCGCGTTCCTTGTAGCGGATCGAACGCGGGATCGGCACGTTGCCCATACCGCCATATTCATCATACCAAACCTGCCAGTCGCCGCCCCTGCGCGGACGTGCCGACGCGACGGTGCCGTCGAGGTTGGGCTCGAGAAAGAGGTCGTTCAGCGCCCGAAGCGGCGCGGCCCGGCTCGAGGTAGATCCGCCGGAGGCTTGCGGCAACCGAACGGGTCACCTCCGCGCCCTGCGGCACCAGCGGCAGGATGAAATCGACGCGCTCGTCCGTGCGGGTTATCGTGAGGCGAAAGAGCGTGACCCCGAAATCGTCCAGCGCCGCCAGGCGCACGGTGCCCGCCGCGGTGTCCAGTTCGAGCATCCCCTGCACCGGGAACTGCATCGCGCCCAATTCGATCAGGACCACCTGCCGGATCCGCCAGATCGCGGGCTCGGCCAGCCACGCGGGCGGCGCGGCCGACGGCGTCTCCTGCCGTGGGGTGGCGGCGCAGCCGGCGAACAGCAACACGACGAGTAGTGTCCACGCTGCTCATTGCGGCTTCTTCCGGGTCAGGGCGGGGATGACGAAGAGCGCGGCCGGGACGGCTGCGCCGAAACCGAGGAGCACCGTCAGCCCCAGGGACTGCAGGGCCGGGTGTCTGGCGACAGCCAGAACGCCGAAGCCGGCGATGGTCGTCAGGCCCGAGACGAGCACCGCGCGCGACGTCGCCGAATCCGCCTCGTCGCCGACGCGGGAGACCATGAAAATGCCGTAGTCGACGCAGAGCCCGATGATGAGCACGGTGGCGATGATGTTGAAGAGATTGATCTTCATGCCGCAGGCCCCCATGACGCCGAACATGAACAGCATGCCGGTGAACACCGGCACGAGGGCGAGGAGCCCGGTCGCGCGCCCCGCGAAACGCGAGGCCGACCACGCCCAGGATCACCAGCGACGCGACGAACATGTAGCGGAGGAATTCACGGTGGAGCGCTTCGGCTATCGAAACCCCGAAGCCCTTGGGCGACACGATGGTGACACCCGCCAGCGCGCCGTCACGCGCGAGCGCGGCGGCGGCGCGCCCGTCGTCGGGAGTCAGCGTCAGCAAGGTGACGTCGCCCGCGCCCGGCAGCAGCAGCGCATCGACGAGGCCGCCGAAGCCGGCTTTGCGCAGAGCCTCGGGGTCGGGCGCGGGCCCCGGGTGCGCCGTCGTTTCGACGAAAGGCGCGAACGCGGCGGGTGAGAACCCGAGGCGGGCCCCTTCGGTGCGGAGAGTTTCGAGCGTCCGCCGGCCGTCCGGTCCGTCCCAGAAGTCCAGCCAGTCCCGGCGGCGCGCCTCCAGGGTGTTCGCGGCGGGAAAGACCGGGGCGAGGCTGACCAGTTCCGCCGGGGCCAACGCCCCGCTGAGGCGCTGGTAGACGGCTTCGTTTCTCTCGAGCGCCTCCTCGAAGCGTGGCGCCCCGCGCGAAGACGATCGCCTTGCCCCGCAGGTCGCCCCAGCGCTGGCGAATTTCTTCCTCGGCGGCCTGCAACTGCGGCGTGACGTAGTTGAGGGAGGCCATCGATCCGTCGAAACGCACCTGCGAGGCGCCCGCCGCACCCAGAACGATCAACGCCAGCCACACGGGCAGGACGACGCGCGCCGGCAGCGCGGGCGCCCGCGGCAGCGGCGGCAGGGTCGTCTCGCGCGGGCGTCACCAGGTGGGGCAGCACCACGAGCGAGATGATCAGGGAGGCGCCGATGCCCAGCAGGCAGAAAATGGCCAGCTGCCGCTGTCCGGGCAGGCTCGAGAACGCCATGACGCCGAACGCCGCGGCGGTGGCCAGCCCGCCCATGACCACCGGCCGCGCGGCCGCGCCCACCGCGCGGGCCTGGTCGACGCCGGTCTGCCGGACGGCGAAGAAGACGTGCATCGCGTACTCGTCGGCAATCCCCAGCAGGACGCCGCCGAACCCGAGCGTGATGGCGAACACGCCCCCGGGCATCAGGCTGACCCCGGCCGTTGCGAGCACGAGCACGGTCATCGGGACGAGAAAGACGAAGAGCGCCAGCCGGGTGCGCAGGAACCAGACGTAGATGCCGAAGATGGCCAGCGACGACAGCGTCAGGATGGTGGCCAGGTCTTTCCGGATGGTCTGCGAGTTCGCCAGCGTGTACCGATGGCCGCTGACCGACTTCATCGCGACGCCCGCGGGCAGCGCTCGCGGCGGTCGCCTGCAGCAGTTCCTCCATCTCGCGCGCGCTGCCGAAGTCGGTCATCGGCACCGGGGAGTCGAACATCAGCAGGAGGCTTCGTCCATCGGGCCCCGGCAAGCGCCTGTCCGAAGTGCGGGCGCCGGGGGTCAATCCCAGAGGACTCGTCCGGGCGAGGATGGGGCCGGTGATGCCCAGCGGGTCCGCACGGATGAAAGCCTTCGCCCCGAGTCCTTCGGGCGAAAGCAGCAGGGCGTAGGCGGCCGTGAGGCGCTCCCGGACGGACGGTGACGAAAAAGAGCCAAGCCGCTCGAAATCCTCCCGTGTGGCCATCGCCGGCAGGGCCCGCGGCAGCAGCGCGGCGAGCTCCGCCGGTCCGCCTGCGGGCGGCGGCGGCGAGAAGAGCGGCGGGACGAGCAACGCTTCTACCCGGTCGGCGGCGGCGGCGAGAGCGTCGTCGGCAGCGCCGGGGAGGGCGGTGAGCGAGACGAGCACTTTGCGGGCGAGCGGCGTGCTGGAAAACAGCGCGAAATCACGGCCGGCATCGGAGCGGCTGTCGGGGAGCAGGGCGCCGAGATCCTCGCGCAGGGTCGCTCTCGTCGAGATCAGCGCGGCAACCGCGACGAGCGCGAGCGTCAAGGTCAGCAGCAGCGCTCGATGGCCGGCGAGCCGGCGGTGGACCGCGGTGACGATCCGGGCCAGCCGGGGCTGTGCAGGCAGCGGTCCGCTTCCCCCGCTCGATCCGCCACCGGCCGGGCGCAATCCGGTGGGGGTCAAATCAGAATGTGCCATCGGGGAGAGGCCGGTTCACCTCGACCTCGCTGAAGCTGATCGTCGTCTGGTCGCCGCCCTGTTCGCGGACGGTGACCGATTCGACATGTTCGGTTCCTCTTCGAGAAGGTGACGGTCACCCGCTCGACGAACGCGTTGGGCGTCAGGGGCTCGAGCAGCAGCGTCACCGGCGACTCGGAGGCGACGCTGATCCGGTACTCCTTCTGCAGCGGGCTGAAGTCGGCGCGGACCGAGGCCAGGATCTGGCCGGCCACCACGCGCATCATCGGGTCGCTCTCGAGCGTGAAGGCCTCCGTCTTCCCCGTCAGGCCGTGCCAGCGGCGCCCCGAGGATCCGGTCAGCACGAAGCCGGTGACGACCGGATCGGTCAACTCCCAGCGCAGCCGGTCGGGGCGGCGGTAGGCGAAGCGGCCCCGGGAAGAGACGGTGTCCTTGAACATCTCCAGGCGCTTCTCCTGCAGGACGCGCCCCTGCAGGGTTTCGATCCCGGCGGCGTTTCGCGCCAACCGCGCCAGCACCTCGTCCTGCGGTCCGGCGGCGCGCAGCGGCGCGGCCGTGCCAAGCGGCGGCAGGCGAGCAGCGCAGCCAACCCGCTCGAACAGGAACGCGCATGGAGATCTCACGATGGCCCCTCCCCGCCGGGCGGGACGAAGAGCGTCAACTCTCCCTCGGCGAGCGTTTCTCCGTCTCGAACGACCCGGGCCTCGGCCCGGATGAACGGCTGGACGAGGGCGGTCTGCCGGACCGTCACGAGCAACTGGTCGCCGACCCGGGCGGCACCGTGCACGACTGCGCGGGTGATCCCGGCCAGGTAGCCGATGGAGACGGGTTTTCCCGCCAGCTGGTTCTGGTACCCGTGAACGGCGGCGTAGGCTTGCGCCATCAGTTCGAAGAAGGCCGCCGCGTGGATGGTGTCATCGGGGAGGCGGAAGAGATTCCCGGGAGAGACCAGCGCGTCCGCGGTCCCCTCGGTCGGGGTGCACGCCAGGAGCCGGTCCAGAAGGAGCATCGGCGGGCGCTGCGGGAGCAGCCGCTCGATCGGCAGCGGGAAGGAGCTCATGGGGCCCGCCACCGCCTGTCAGATGATCCGCTTGGGGTTGAGCCAGCAGAGCGGGTCGGCCTGCAGGAAGTCGCCGGTGACGTGATAGGCCAGTCCGCGGCAGCCGTAGCACTGGCTGCGCCTGGTCGCAGGAGCCGCAGGCGCCCTTGAGGTTGCCGCGCAGCTTGCGCATCGTCTCCATCACCGGCGAGTTGGCGAGGATCTCGGCCAGCGTCGAGTGGCGGATGTTGCCGATGAACATGTCGACGCCGACGCAGGGCTGGATGTACCCCTGCGCGTTGAGCGTGCAGGAGTACTCGTGCCGGTTGCACGAGAGCGCGGCGATCGGCGGGTGCGGCTCCCAGACGAAGCCGAACTGCTCGCGGTCGATGCGCGAGAGCTCGAAGAAGACTTTGCGCAGCTCCTCCGAGGAGACGTTCAGGTCGAGCTTCTGCTTGGCGCGCCCCTGGAAGGTGATCATCTCGAAGTAGGGGACGATGTTGCGCTCGCGCGCCCAGACCCACATCGCGGGCAAATCGTCGATGTTCTGGCGGCAGATGATCGTCTCGACGCCGAGTGGCAACTCCGCGCTCGGGTAGCCGGCGTCCATCAGGTTCTTCAGCCCCTCCTGGATCGAGCTTGTAGGTGCCGGGGACCGCGGCGAGCGCGTCCTGGACCTCCTCGCGCATGCTGTTGAACTTGATCACCGGGGAGACGCCCATCGCGAAGAGCTCGCGCGCGATCTCGGGGGTGATCAGCGTCCCGTTCGTGAACAGGTCGACCATGATGCCGCGCCCGCGCAGCATGCGCATGATGTCCATCACGCCGGGGTACATCAGCGGTTCGCCGCCGCCGATCACGATGATCCGCCGGGCGCCGAGCGCGATCGCCTGGTCGAGCGCGTTGTCGATCTCCGCGCGCGTCAGCTCGTTGTGCAGCGCCTTGCCGGAGCTGGCGTAGCAGTAGACGCAGCGCAGGTTGCACTCGCGCGAGAGCTCCAGCTCCATCGAGAGCAGACCCTTGCGCTCGCGGGTCGCGGCGATCTCTTCGGGGGTGAAATTGGACCCCCAGGGGCGTTCCGGCTCACTGGACATGTCGCTTCTCCCGCAAATCGAAAAAAATGGTGGGTTTTCTCTTGTCGGCGCTGACGGTGCGCGCGACGATCTCCTCCGGGGTCGCGATGACGACCTCCGGCTTGACGCGGGTGCGGACCGCGATCCTCTCGGCCACCGCCTCCGGGGTCAGGCCGGCCCCGGCCGCGCCGACGGTCACCGTGATCCGGTCGGAGAGCTCGAAGGTGTCGCGCACCTCGATGAAATACCCCCGCACCGAGGGGATCTCCTGCAGTGCGGCGTAGATCGCCGGCGGGTAGACGGTGGTCCCCTTGATCTTGAGCATCTGGCTCTTGCGGCCGATCACCGGCCCGAGTCGCGGGCTCGTGCGACCGCAGGGGCAGGGGTCCGGGTGGAGGGTCGCGATGTCCCCGGTGCGAAAGCGCACCAGTGGCATGCCGCTGACCTGCAGGGGGGTGGCGACGACTTCTCCCGCCACCCCGGGCGGCAGAGGGAGGCCCTGCTCGTCGACGATCTCGACCACCATCAGGTCGGGGAGCAGGTGCCCGCCCCTCCCGAATGTGCAGTCGGCGAACGAGGTGGCCATCTCGGTGCTGGCGTACGTCCCGAGCACGCTGGCACCCCAGAGCGCCGCGAGCCGCTCGCCCAGCGGCGAGAGCGAGAGGTCGTCACGGCGCACCGGTTCGCCGATGCAGACGATCCGCGCGACGCCGGACGCGGCGGGTTGCGCGCCCCGCGCGGCGAGGGCCTCGGCGACCGCGGCGAGGAGCGTCGGGACCCCGACCAGGGAGGTGGGGCGGTGGCGCAGGACGAGTTCGGCCAGAAAGGCAACGGAGCCGGAGCCGCCGCGGACGGCAGTCGCTCCGAGGCGGGTCAACCCCAGGAAGTAAGCCAGACCGGCCATGAAACACCGGTCGAGCGCCGCGGCGACGAGCACCCGCTCGCCGGGGGCGATGCCGGCGGCCTTGAAGCAACGCTCCTCGTTGTAGGCCAGGCGCTCGAGGTCGGCGCGCGTCTGGAGCAGGGTCACGGGCAAGCCGGTCGTTCCGGAGCTCTCGCAGACGTCCACGATCTCGTGGGCTGGGGCGGCGAGAAAGTCGCTCCCGCGCTCCTCGAGGTCGCGCTTCGCCGTGAGCGGCAGCTGCGTCAGGTCGTCGAGTGACCGCACCTTCCGGGGGTTGAATCCTGTCCGGGAGAAGAGGTCATGGTAAAACGGGGATCGCGCGGCGTGCGCCAGGTGGCGCCGCAACAGCCTGGTCTGGACCGCGGCGGATTCGCCCGCCGCCGTGAACCCCAACTCGGGGTGTCGCGCCAGTCTAGGCATGCGGCATCAACGGTATCGCGGCATCATCGTCTTTTTGTTGATTCGAGCTGCGGTGAAAGGATTCCGGGCATCGGGCTTTGAGACCGCGAAATGACATCCGGCAATGATAGTCTGCAGCCGTAATCTTGTCAATAATCGGGGAGTTGCGCGCAAAACTCCAGGTGCCGCGGCGAGTGCCTTTTGGGCGCTTCCGTGAGTCGGGAGGGGCGCAACGCCGCGGATGGGCCTTCTGCGGCGGCCTGCTACAGGTACGTGCCGCCGTTGACCGAGAGCACCTGCCCGACGATGTACGAAGCCCCGGGCGAGCAGAGAAAGGAGACCGCTTCGGCCACGTCCTCTGGTTGCCCGAGCCGTCCCAGCGGTATCTGCGGCAGGATTTTGTCGAGCGGCAGAGCCTTGGTCATGTCCGTCTCGATGAAACCCGGGGCGACCGCGTTGACGCGGACGTTGCGCTTCGCGACCTCGACGGCGAGCGAGCGGGTCGCCGCGATGAGCCCGCCCTTGGCGGCCGAGTAATTCGCCTGCCCGGGCACCCCGGTCTGGCCGGAGGTGGACACGATGTTGACGATGCTGCCCGCGCGCTTTTTCAGCATCGCCAGCAGCACCGGCTTGGTGACGTGGAAGAAACCGTCGAGCGTCACGGCCAGGGTGTCGCGCCACTGCTCGCGGGTCATCCAGATGAGCAGGGCGTCCCGGGCGAAACCGGCGTTGTTGACCAGGACCGCCGGCGCGCCCTCCTCCAGCAGCGGGTCGAGCACCTCGCGCACCGCCGCCTCGTCGGCGACGTCGAACTTCAGAGGCCGGCAGCGGGCGCCGCCGGCTTCGATGTCGCGCGCCACCGCCTGGGCGGCGACATCGTCGCTGCGGTAGTTGAGCCAGATCTCGAATCCGTCGCGTGCCAACGCTCGCGCGACGGCCGCCCCGATCCCCTTGCTCGCGCCGGTGATCAGAGCGATCCGTGACTCGGTCACCCGGCCGGCTCCGGCGATGCTTCCGTTCCCGTGGCGATCCTCCCGTGAGCGTTGGTGCTTGGCCCCGCCATGGCCGATACATTGCTGCAAACGGCAAAAATGTCAAGAAGCTGCCGGCTTCCGGCCGCCGGTTCTTGCCATATTCGGCAGACACCCTTATGCTCTCCCCCCGGCGGTGAAAAGCACACTATTGAGGGACCGACAATGAAGATCCTCCTCGTGACCCCGGGCAGCAGCGACGACATTCTCACGCGAGTGATGAAGGAAATCCCCTACCTCGACTCGCCGGCCTTCTTCGCGCCCCACGCCCTCGCGGCCGTGGCGGCCGTGACTCCCGAGTGCCACGCGGTGCGCATCCACGACGAAACCATGTCGGGCCCGGTGGATGCCCTCCTCGGCCGCGAGGACTTCGACGTCATCGGCATCACGCTCACCACCAACCAGCTCCGGCGTACGCTTGCCATCCTGGACCGCTGCCGCGCGGCGGGCCTCCGGAGCCGTCTCGTCGTCGGAGGCATCGGGGCCGGCACGATGTTGTCGCGGCTCACGGCCCGGGTCGACACCCTTTTCTGGGGCGAGGTCGAGGACACCTGGCCGGAGTTCCTGACGGACCTCGCCGCCGGCCGGCCGCAGGCGGAGTACCGCCGCGTGGCCAAGCCCGACATGGCGAAAACCCCGCCCCCGCGGTGGGACCTCATCGCGGCCGACCTCCCGCGGTACTGCCTGGTTTCGGTGCAGACCGCACGCGGGTGCTCCTTCGACTGCGGGTTCTGCGACGTGATCTACACCTACGGCCGCAAGGTGCGGCAGAAGCCGGTCGACCGCGTCCTCGAAGAGGTGCGGCAACTCGCGCGGCTGGGCGCCAAAACGGTCATGTTCGCCGACGACAACTTCAGCGCCGACCGCGTGTACGTGAAGGAACTGCTGCGCGCGGCTCGTGCCGCTGAACAACGCCTTTGCCCTCCCCCTCGCCTTCATCACCCAGCTCGACATCACCATTGCGGAGGACGACGAGCTGCTCGAACTCCTGGCCGACGCCAATTTCCTGGAAGTCCAGATCGGCATCGAGTCGACCAGCGCCGCTTCGCTCAAGGACATGAACAAGCACCAGAACCTCAGGAGCGATATCCTCACCGCCGTCCGGAAAATCCAGTCCTACGGCATCGTGGTGATGGCCCACATGATCATCGGGACCGACTCCGACGACGCCGGCGCCTTTGAGCGCACGGCCCGGTTCCTGCGGGAGGCCGACATCACGCACCACCAGTGCCACCCCCTCGTCGCCCCGCCCGGCACGCGGATCTGGTACGACCTCAAGCGCCAGGGCCGTTTGGTCGCCTTCACCGACGAGATGCGCGATCGTCTCGACATCACGACCAACATTCTGCCCAGGCAGATGACCCGGGTCGAGCTGATGGAAGGCCTGGCCGATTACTGGGACCGGGTCCACGAACCCGAGGACTACACCGAGCGCGCCCTCGGGTTTTTACAGGGGATCACGCGCCGGCCCAGGGTGAAAGATCCCCGACTCGCCGAACTGCGGCGCAATCTCGCCCTGATGGTCCGGACCTTCGCCTACTTCATGTTCAAGGTGCCGGCGAAGCAGCGCCGGGCCTTTTTCGCGGTCGTCAAGGCGACCCGGAAGGTTTCTCCGGCCCTGATACCCCGGATGGTCTTCGTCCACACCGGCTACCTGATGGACTCCAAGCGCGCCCGGCACGCCGCCGCGGTTGCGCGCGAGCAGGCGGCGTTCGAAAAAGCCCACCCCGAGACCATCCAGGTTCTGTCCCGCACCACGCTGATCTCGGCTGCGCTCCGGGACCAGATGCCGGCGATCGCCCGCACGGCGTACCGCGTCATCCGCGGCACGGCCACGGGACCCGAGAGCCTGTACCGCCTCACGCTTGAGGCCGTCATCGACTACCACGACCGGTTCGGCGCCACCCTTGCCGAATTCGACGACCTGCAGTCCGATCGCCTCCAGACCGCCTGCGAGCGCGTCCTGGCCGCGTTCGCCCCTGCGACTGACGCGGTCGGCGCGGCCGCGATCTTTCCCGACACCCCCCCGGCCGGCTTTGCCCGGGAGATCCTCGATTCGCTGGACCGCGCCGTGCACGTGGCTCACGGCGGCTGGGAGACGACGGAGGCGCCGGTCGCGTGATGACACCGCACCACCTCACGGGCGCCCCCCTCGATCGGATTGTCCGGCTGCTGCGCCGTCACCGGATTCGCCTCGCGGCCCTGCCTCGCCTGCTCCCGATGCTGTGGGTCGGCGTCTGGGCGTCTTTCTGGGCGCGGCGCGAGGAGTCCGTCTACGGGGCACGACTCCGGGATCTGCCTCCGCCCCGCGACCCGATCATCATCGTCGGCCACTGGCGCACCGGCAGTACATTCCTGCACCAGCTGTTGACGCTCGACCCGCGGCTGACGGCGCCGACCATGCTCCAGTGCGTGCTCCCCTCGGGTTTTCTCGTTGGCGGCCGGCACATCGAGCCGGTTCTGCGTCGCACGCTCTCGCCGACGCGTCCGATGGACCAGGTGCGCCTCGCTCCCGACGAGCCGCACGAGGATGAGTTCGCGCTCCTGCGCCTGATCGAGCACTCCCCGATGGAACGGCTCATCTTCCCGGACTCGGCACGGTATTTTCTGCTCGACGAGGAGCCGCGATTCGTCCGCGAGACGGAGATCGACGCGTGGTGCGACGCGCTCTCGGGCTTCGTGAAGAAGGTCGGGTTCGCGACCGGCAGGCGTGTCGTGCTGAAGAACCCGTTCCACTCGGTTCGCATTTCGCTGCTCGAGACGCTCTTTCCGGAAGCCCGCTTCATCCACATCCGGCGCGACCCGCTCGCCGTGATCCCGTCGACGCAGCGGATGTGGGAAGTCCTGGGCAGGAGCCTGACGCTGGGGTCGTGGTGGGGCCCGCCAAGTCTGGAGGAGATCGTGGCGGTCTACCAGAGCATGCTGGCCAGACTCGAGACGGATCTTGCGGCGCTTCCCGCCTGGAGGCGCTCGGAAGTGCGATTCGAGGATCTGGAGGCGGACCCCGTGCAGGCCCTGCGCGCGCTGTATGCCGGTCTCGACCTGAGCTTCGATGCGGAGCACGAGACGCGCGTGCGCTCCTTCCTCGACGGATTGCGCGGCTACCGGAAAAATAGCTATTCGCTCCCCCCCGAGGTGGCCTCGCTGATCCGGGAGCGGCTCGGCGGGGGTCCCGGGGACAGCCGCTCCGGTGTTCCGGCAGCGGCAAGGGTCGGGTCGGCATGCGGTTGAAGAGGAGGAAAGCCCTGGCGCTGACGGTGCTCTGCGGCGTGCTCCTGCTGGCGTCGGCCGGTCCCGCCGCCGCGGAGGAGGAGAAGCCGCGGGCCGAGGAGGAAAAAAAGGACGAACTGCTGCTCCCCGTGGTTCCCGTCATTGCCTACTCCCGGGAGACGAGCTTCCTGTTCGGCGCGATGATGGTGCGCGCGCTTCGCTGGAAAGATGCCCCCCCGGAAGTGCGCCCCAACACGATCGCCTTTTCCGGCTTCTACTCGCTCGAGCATCAGTGGGCCGTGGGGTTCGCGCCGTCGCTGTACCTGCACGGCGAGGACTACCTGGTGAAAGGCCAGCTCTACCAGCACCGGACGCCCGCCAGGTTCTGGGGGGTCGGCACCGAGGCCGGCGAGAACGGGACGCGGGAGGACTTCACCGCGACCGGCACCGGCGTCACCTTCTCGGTGACGAAAAAGGTCTTCCGGTCGCTGCGCATCGGCCCCGGTGTCTGGTTCGGGGCGGCGAAGATCCCGATCGTGGAGGAGGGGGGGCTGCTCGACAGCGACGCGGTGACCGGCAGCGACGGAGGCACCGACGTCGGCGTGGAACTGCAGGTGGAGTGGGACGGGCGGGACAACATCTACGCGCCGACCACCGGGACGTTTCTCCAGTTCTGGGCCGGGCTGCACCGGGAGACACTCGGCAGCGACTTCGAGTACGAGGATTACCTCCTCGACGTGCGGCGGTTCTTTCCGCTCGGCGGGGGGCAGGTCCTGGCCCTGCAGGCGAAGGGGCGCGTCATGACCGGGGACCCGCCTTTTTATCGGCTGCCTTCAATCGGCGGCATCTCGGTGATGAGGGGCTTGTTCGACGGGCGTTTCCGCGACATGACGATGGCGGCTGTGCAGGCCGAGTACCGGTTCCCGATCTGGAAGGTCGTGGGGGGCGCGATTTTCGCGGGCCTGGGGGAGGTGGCCGAGCGGCCGGCGGATCTCTCCCTGGCGGACCTGCAGTTCACCGCCGGCCTCGGGCTCCGGGTCACGCTCGACCCCAAGGAACGGATCAACCTCCGGATCGATCTCGGCTTTTCCCGGTACGGCACGTTCCCGATCGTGGTGATCACCGAAGCCTTCTGACCGCGATATCTCCCGGACATGATGAGAGGCGTCCTGCAGACCGCATGGGTTTTCGCGGCCGGCGCGCTGGTGGCGACGGCGGGCTGCGTCCGCTGGACGCACCTCCCGCCCTCCGACTTGCAGATTCACGGCAAGGCGGGTCAGGTCTGCAGCGCGGCGGTCACGCCGCTGGTCTGGTCGGTGAACACCATCCTTTTCCCCGTGAGCGTAGCCAGCCTCGGTCGGAGGCCGCCCTCCCACGACAACCTCGGATACCCGGGCCTCGCTGTTGAAAACACGGCCTATCTCGCCTGCGCGACGCTCGGGTTGCCGCTCACCGCGCTCGGTTGGGGGACTGAGCAGTTCTTTTTTCTCCTGGCGGACCGGGAGGCGATCGAAGATCACCTGATCGAACGCCTCCCGCACCTCTCCCTCGACGACTACTCGCGCCTGGTGCGGGCAGCGGGACGAGCCTGTCCGCCCCGGTACGACCGCGAGGCGGCGGAGACTCCGCGGTCTGTCCAGGGAGCCGACGCTCCCCGGGAGTTCGGGCTCTGGAGCACCCGGCAGTCACCGCGCTTCGGGAGCAAGCCGCGGCTCGGGAACCCTCTGGCGGCTGCCGAGTGGCGCGACTGGCGCTCGGCCGGCCGGCCGCGGGACGCGGCCGACGAAACCGCCTTTGTCGTGAACCGGGCCCTGGGGTTCGCCGCTCCGGCCCTGCAGTTTGCCGCGACCTACGGCCTCGCGCATCAATCGCGCTTCGAGACGGAACTCGCGGCCCAGCAAGCCAGGGCCGCAGCGCTTGAAGGAGCAGGGACGGAGTCGGCAGTGGCGGCCGCCCGCCACGACCCCTCGCCGCTCCTGCGCGCCGCCGCCGCGCGCCGGTTAGGCAGCTCCCGGGACGGGGGCGTCGCCGGGGAGCTGGCCCGGCTCCTCGATGATCGGGCCGTCGTGGTCCGCGCGGCGGCGGCCGACGGTCTCGGGGCGCTGGCGGATCCCGAAAGCGTCGCGGCCCTCGGCCGTGCACTGAGCGACACGGAACGGCTCGTTCGGGAGCGTGCGGCGCTCGCCCTGGGAAAGATCGGGTCCGAGGCGGCGGCCGGCCGGCTGATCCCCGCGCTCGGGAGCATCGGGCACCGGGTCCGGTTCGAGGCGCTGTGCGCCCTCGCCGGCGCCGGGACGCCCGGTGCCAGGGAGGCGCTCTCCCGGGCGTTGGCGGTCCCGGATCTTCACACCCGCATCGCCGCGGCCGCCGCGATCGGTCGCGCCGCGGCGGACCGGGGCGACCAGCTTTTCCTCCGTGCGTCGAGCGATCCCGACACGAGGATTGCCGAAGCCGCCGCACATGCGCGCCAGCGGCGCGGCGACCCCTGCGCTTCACCGTGAGGGCGAGCCGGAACATGATGCGCGGACGTCCGCTGATCCTGATCCTGGCCCTGCTGTTCGTGCCGGCCCTCGGGTGCGCCACCTTCAGGTACGAGCGGCCGCGCGGGGAATCACTTGCCGCTGAACCGTGCACGAATCGCAGGATCGGGGTCGCCAGATTCTCCCAGCCGTCGGCTGCCGGTTTTTACCCGATCTGGTTCAGCAACACGCTGGCGGACCCGATCGGGGACCTCTCCCGTGCGGTTGCGGAGGAGTTGCGCACCTCCGGTCTCTTCGCCGACGTGATCTACCTGGGGGACTCGCCGCCACGTGCCTCTGACCTGGAGTACTACCGGGAGGTCTACCGACTCGACGGTCTTTTCGCCGGGGAGGTGACGGAATTTTACGTGACGGCGGTCGCCGAACTGTGGAGTCTCATCCCGCCGTTCATCCTGCTCTGGCCGCTGCACTTCATTGGCCTGCCAACAGCGCCCAGCCACGACAGCGTGGCGCTGGAGGGCTCCTTCAGCCTCCAGGGGCTCGCCCCCGGGGCGGGTGGCTGGCGCTCGTCAGAGCAACGGTATGCGTGGCACGAGCACGTCTGGTACTCCGTCCAGCGCATTCCCGCCAACGAGCGCGCGGTCCAGACTCACGCCCTCGATCATTTCGTCACGGCCATCGTCGCGGCCGTGCGTCGCGAACTCTCCCCGGCCGACATCGAGGCGTTGCTCCCCCGGGCGGAAACGGCGGCTGCCCCGGCGCCGTGAGGCGGATGTTATGATGCCGGCACATGCGAGCGGCCCGATGAGGATACTGCTGATCAACACCAACCGACTTCGGGATCCGATCCCGGTGATCCCGATCGGCGTGTGCGCCGTTGCGTCGGCCGTGGAGGCAGAGGGTCATCAGGTCGAGGTTCTCGATCTGTGTTTCTCCGTGACGCCGGCGCGGTCGGTGCGCCGGGCGATCTCCCGTTTCCGGCCGGACATCGTCGGGGTCGCGATCCGGAACATCGACACCGGGTCCGGTTACCGGCCCGGGTTCCTGATCGGCAAGATCCGGAGCGAGGTGATCGAGCCCTGCAAGCGCGCCTTCAAGGGCCCGATCGTCATCGGCGGGGCCGCCGCCGGCATCAACGGAGCCGAATTGCTCGCCTATTTCGATCTCCCCTATGCCGTTCAGGGTGACGGCGAGGCGGCGATGGTCGAGTTCGCGACCCGGTATGGCGCCGGGCGGTCGCTGCACGGCACGCCGGGGCTCGTCATCCGCAGCCCGGACGGCACCACGGAAGCGAATCCTCCGGCCTTCGTGGACGAACTCGACCGGCTGCCCGCCCCCGATCCGCATCGCCACATCAACCTGGCGCCCTACCGCTTCTACTCCTCGCCGCTGCAGATCCAGACCAAGCGCGGCTGCGCGCTGGCGTGCAGCTACTGCACCTACAACCGGCTCGAAGGCAACGTCTACCGCCTCCGTGATCCCGAGGCGGTCGCCGGTGAGCTCGAGCGGGGCGTGCGCGCCACCGGGATCCGCGATGTCGAAATCGTCGACAGCACGTTCAACCTCCCCCTGGACCACGCCAAGGCGGTGCTGCGGTCCATCGTCGCCCGCAACCTGCGCCTCCGCGTGTCCGCCATGGGCATGAACCCCAAGTACGTCGATGCCGAACTCGTCGATCTGATGCGCCGGAGCGGTTTCGTGGAGGCCTGCCTCGGCATCGACGCCGGGTCCGACCCGATGCTCCGCTCCCTCGGCAAGAATTTCACCGTCGCCGACATCGTCCAGGCGCGCCGGGCCCTGCGCGGCACGGGTATCCCGGTGATGTGGTTCCTGCTCCTCGGCGCTCCCGGGGAGACGCGGGAGACCATCGCGGAGACCTTCCGGACCGTCGACCGTGTCGCCGGTCCTTTCGATCTGGTGAACATCGGCGTGGGCATCCGCGTCTACAAGGGCGCCCCGATCGCCGGCCCCTGGCTCCGGGAGCACCCCGGCGCGCGGGAGGATTTCCTGAGGCCGATCTCCTATGCCCCCCGGGGGCTCGGCATCGACGAGATCAGGGAACTGGCGGCGGCGGCGACCGGCACCCGGCCGCGCTACTTCATGTACGGCGCCGGCGCCCACATCCCGCTGCCCGTGCGGCTCGTCGTCAGAACCCTGTTCCCGCGCCAGCCGATCTGGCGGTTCTACATTCTCAGCCGGGCGCTGGCGAAGTACACCGGGCTGCTCCACCTGTACGCGCGGCTCTCGGGTCTGGTGCGCGCGGTGGCGCGCCGGCGGACGCCGGCAGAGGCCGTGCCGCGGTGAGTTTCCCGACGACCGCTTCGCGTAGCCTGCCGCCAAGGGCTGGATTTTTCGATCGCTTCGGAGTATCCTGAAAGACTTGTTAGGAACGGGAATATCGCTAAGAGAGGAACGCGCAAATGCGGGAGATTGACCAGCAGGCCGAGCGGGATATCCGCGAGCTGGTGTACGACTACTTCGCCAGCGAGTGCGACATCGACCGGAGCCGCCTCACCGATCAGACGGACATCATCGAGGAGCTGGAGGGAGATTCCCTGATGCTCCTGTCGCTTCTGGAGTCGGTCCGCAGGAAGTACGGCCTCTCCGTCGAGCTCAAGACGCTCGGCCGGCACCTGATGAACAAGCCGGCGAACACCATCGGACAGATCGTCGAGCTCACCCTCGCCATCGTCAAGCACGGTGACGACATCGTCGGCCTGGAGCTGTAGCGGCGCGGGCCGGGGCGAGTTGGTGGCTGCGCGCTGCATCCTCGGCAGGCCGGAAGTTCCCGCTCGTCAAGCGTACGGTGCCCGATGACGAAGCGGGTGGTCGTCGTCGGCGGTGGGCTCGGAGGTTTGAGCGCCGCGGTGGCGCTGGCCCAAAAAAAGATCGCCGTCACGCTCCTCGAGGCGCAGCCCCACGTCGGCGGCTACGCCGTTTCCTTCTCGCGGCAGGGGTGGACCTTCGACCCCGCCTTGCACGTGACCGCCGCCGGCGGCGCCGGCCAGGAGTTCCGCCGCCTCGTGGACGGCCTTGGCCTCGGGGACGCGGTGCGGTTCCTGCCGCTGCCGGAAGGGTTCCGGGTGCGTCTCGGCACCGGCGATTTCTCCTTGCCCAACAACTACGCGGCCATCTTCGAGCGTCTTGCCGCCGCCTTCCCGGAAGAGCGCGAGGGGCTGCGTCTGTTCCGTCGCGACCTCGAGGAGCACGTCGGCGCCTACGCCCCGCTCTTCGACGCGGAGGTGAGCAAGTGGCGCTCGGTGCCGGCGTTCCTGCCGCGGCTCCCCGCCTTCCTCAAGCACTCGGCAACCTCGACGAAAGACTACCTGGCGCGATTCGTCCACGACCCCCGGCTGGCCGCCCTGCTCTTTCAGTGTTCGGTCTTCATGGGGATCCCCGCCGACGAATTTCCCGCCGTCAACTTCATGATGATGTTCCACGTCCTCTTCGGCGGCGGCCTCTGCACCATCGCCGGCGGCGGACGGAGCCTGAGCCGCGCCCTCGAGCGGCGTCTGCTCGAGCTCGGCGGCGAGATCGTGTGCCGCTGCCCCGTCGCGCGCATCAACCTCTCGGGCGGGAGCGCCGTCTCCGTGCAGACCGGGGACGGGCGGGTCTACCCGGCGGACGCCGTCGTCGCGGGTGTCAGCCTGCCGACGCTCGTGCACGATCTGATCGGCGACGAGCACTTCCCCGCGTCGTGGCTCAAGGGACTGGACACAGCTGACGCCCTTCGCTCTCGGTGCTCGTTCTGAGCCTGGGGATCGACTGCCCGCCCCAGGCCGTCGGGATCGACCACCATCTGACCATGGTTTTCCCCGATGCCGACATCGATGCCTGCATGAGGCGTCAGCGGGCCGGCCGCACCGTCGAGGGGTTTTCCGTCACGGCCCACGCCGTGACCGAGCCGGGGATCGCGCCGCCCGAGCGTTCCACGGTGGTCGTGGCCGCGGGCACGAACCCGGACGCCTGGATCGGCCTCGGCGACGAGGAGTACCGTCGTGCCAAGCAGGAGACGGTGTCCGACGTCATGAGGAAGCTCGAGGCGCTCTATCCCGGGCTTGGGGCGCGAGTGCGCGTGACGGACCTCGCCACGCCCCGCACGATGCGCCGCTACACCGGCAACCCCGCCGGGGCGATCCTCGGGTTCGCGTGCCGGATGGGGGTGCACCGGCCGCTGCTGGCCGCGAGCAGCCTCCCGGTCCGTCGGCTCGCGCTCGCCTCGGCCTGGACCGACAAGACTCGGCGGGTTCCTCCAGGTCGTGAAGGCCGGCGTGGCCGCCGCCGAGAAGACCGCGAAGGAGATCGGGTGAACACTCGTTCCGTCGCGGTGACCGGTCTCGGCCTGATGACCGGCCTCGGCCTCGATCTCGCGAGCTGCTGGGCGGGCCTGCTCGAGGGGAGGAACGCCGTCCGGCGCTTCACGCTGTTCGACCCCGAGGGGCTGCCGACCCCCTTCGGCGTCGAGCTGCCGGCGGAGGCCGCCGAACTCTTCGCGCGTCAGATCATGAAGCGCAGCCGCGACCAGATGACGCGCGGGACGATGATCGCGCTGGTGACGGCGCAGATGGCGATCGCCGACGCCGGACTGGAAGCCGGGGACGTCGACCGCGGTCGCGTCGGCGTCGTTCTCGGGACGACGGGGACGGGCTACACCCCCGGCGAGGCGGGGATCGATCAGCACCGGATCCTGCGCAACATGTCGAACTCGCCGGCAGCCTGGGTCAGTCTGAAGTTCAAATTCTCCGGACCCTCGTTCGTCGTCGGCACTGCCTGCTCCTCCGGGGCGTACGCGCTGGCGGCGGCGCACTGGCTCATCGCCTCGGGACAGGCCGACGTTGTGGTCACCGGGGCCGCGGACTCCTCGTTGAACCGGCTCGACGTCCAGGGGTTCTCCTCGCTGATGGCGCTCGCCGAGGAGCCGGGCGACATGACGACGGCCTCGCGACCCTTCGACCGCAGGCGCAGCGGTTTCGTGATCGGCGAGGGCGGCGGCGTCCTGGTGCTGGAGTCGCGGGAGTCCGCGCGGCGGCGCGGGGCGCGGGTCTACGCCCTGATGCCGCCGCCGGGGCTCAGCTCCGAGGCGTACAACATCCTCTCGCCGCAGGCCGGAGGGGTCGGCATGGCGGCGTGCATGCGGCGTTCGCTGGAGAACGCCGGACTCGCGCCCGAAGGAATCGACTACATCAACGCGCACGGGACCTCGACCCGCATCAACGATCTCTACGAGACGCAGGCCGTGCACTCGGTGTTCGGCGCCGCGGCTCGAAGCGTGGCCGTCTCCTCGACGAAAAGCCTCACCGGCCACTGCCTCGCCGGCGCCGCGGGCGTCGAAGCGGTGATCTGCTGCAAGGCTCTCGTCGAAGGGCTGATCCCGCCGACCTGGCACCTCGCCGAACCGGACCCGGAGCTGGACCTCGACTTCGTGCCCAACGCCCCGCGGCGGCGGGAGTTGCGCAATGTCATGTCGAATTCCTTCGCCTTCGGCGGCCACAACGGGGTCGCCGTTTTCTCCAGGGACGATGGCGCATAATCGGCCCGCGACGGCGTTGCACTCCTCGGGCCTGCCTGCGGGTGTAGGGGCGGGAATTTATTCCCGCCCGAGGACACGAGGGGAGGGGATCAACCCCTCCCCTACGGATAAGGTTCGGCAATGACGACTGAGAAAGACCGACGTGAAACCAATTCCAGGCCGGTCTACCTGGCCGGGACGGGGGCGTACCTGCCGGGGGAGCCGATCCCGTTCGAGCGCAGCGGCGAGGTGCTGGGCGAGCTGACCGACGCCCCGCCGAAAATTCGTCGCTGGATCGCCAACACGGCCCCGGTGATGCGCGAGCTGCTCGACATCTCGTACGTGCACTACGCCATCGATCCGGCGACCCGGGAGTCGACCGACGACAACGTGACGATGGCGACGAAGGCCGCGCGCACCGCGCTCGCCGCCGCGGGGATCGCGCCCGACGGGATCGACCTGATCTGCTACGGCTCCGCGCACCAGGACCAGATGCCGACCGCATCGGTGCGCATCCAGGAGGCGCTCGGCATCGACTCCTGCGCCGAACTCTCGATCCACGCGAACTGCACCTCGGCCTACAAGGCGCTCCACCTCGCCCACCGGCTGCTGGCGGCAGGAGACTACCGCACCGCTCTGGTCGTCTCCGCGAGCGTCTCGTCCTCCGAACTGCGCGCCGAGTACTACAACCAGCCGCTCGTGGACAAGGAGTCCCTGTTCCTGCGCTGGTTCCTCTGCGACGGGGCGGGCGCGCTGGTGCTTACCACCGACCCCGCCCGCGCCGACGCGCTCGAGGTGGAGCAGACCTACATCGAATCGGTCGGCGGCCACCGCCCCTCGCTGATGTTCAACCGCCGCCCCGCGCTCTGGATGAACCCGCGGCAGGAGTTCGAGGAGGCGCGGCACCACCTGCGGCAGAATTTTCGCAACGCGCTCGCGACCGGCGTCTTCCAGGAGGAGGGGGGATCGGTCTTTTTCCACGGCCTGCAGCGGATGCTCGCCCGCGCGGCGATCGACCCGGCGACCATCAGGTTTTTCCAGGTCAATCTCCCCGCCCGGCACATCGTCGAATCGGTTCTCGAGGAGTGCGCGGCGCTCGGCATCAGGCGCGAGGCCTTCGCCGCCCACCTCGGCGAGCTCGGCTACTGCGGGCCGCCGATGGCGTTCATCGGCCTGGACCGGATCGTGCGGACCGAGCGGCTCGCGCCGGGCGAGCGGATCGTGAGTTTCGTGACCGAGGTGAGCAAGTTCATGCAGGCCGGGTACGCGGTGCGATGCCGGACCTGAAGACGCAAGGGAAGGCGGCCTTCGTCTTTCCCGGGGTCGGCGTCACCCCGAGCGGGCACGAGGGCGAGTTTTTCCAGCGCCACCGCGAGGTGATGCAGCCGTTCCTGGACGAGGCGGTCGCGTTCGCGGGCGAGGACCTCCACGCGATCCTGGCGCCCCGGCCCCCCGCCGGGCGCCCCTCCCCGCAGGCGGAGGAGTTGCTGGAGTTGTCCACGTACGCATTCGACTGTGCGGTTGCCGCCGTCTATCGGCAGGCCGGACTCGAGCCGTCGTACGTCGCCGGCCACAGTCTCGGCCTCTACGCCGCGCTCGCCGTCTCCGGGGCCGTCCGCTTCGGCGACGGGCTGGCCATGGTGGAGCGGGCTCGCGCCTTCGTGAGGGCGGCCTGCCCCCCCGGGCTCTTCGGCATGGCCGTCGTGATCGGCATGCGCGACGACGAGGTCGTGACGCTGTTGCGCGATCCCGCGCACGCCGGTGTCGCCCGGGCGAACATCAACAACGACACCGCCACGGTTCTCTCGGGGCGCCTGGCCGATCTGGAGCCTTTTCTCGCAGTCGCCAGGCGGGAGGGCGCCTTCAAGGCCGTTCTGCTCGATATCGACATGCCCTATCACCACCCCGTCTACCTGGCTTCGGCGACCGACCGCTTCCGCGCGTTTCTCGACGGCCTGGCCTGGAGCGCCCCGTTCTGCCCTGTCGTCTCTCCCATCGACCAGGTGCTGCTCACCGACCCCGCGGCACTCCTGGAGTGCACCGCCCGCAACATCTCCACGCCGATCCGGTGGCAGAGGGTCGTGGAGCGGCTCGCGGCCCTGGGCGTGGCGGTGGCGCTGGAGTGCGGACCGGGGATCTCGCTCACCCAGCACGCCTCGTTCATCCCGGGCGCACCGAAGCACGTGAACACGAAGACTTCGGCGTGGAAGCTCCGGATTTGAAGCGGCACCTCCTCGTCGCCGGCACCGGGAGGATGGGCCTGGACAGCGGCCTGTTCTTCCTGCGGCGCGGCTGGCGGGTGACCTGGCTCTCCGGCGACCCGGGACGCCGCGACGAGTTCGCCCGGCGCATCGCGCGCGAGCTCCGGCGTCTGGAGGATGCCGCTCCCGGCGCCGCTCCTGCGGGCGGGGCGCAGGTTCGCCTGCTCGCCGAACCGGGCGACCTGGGCGAGCCCGACCTCTTTCTGGAGGCGGTCCGCGAAGATGTCGGTCGGAAGCGAAGCGTCTTCGGCCAAATCGCCCCCCTGCTCGCCGCACGGACGCCGCTCGCCACGGTCTCCTCGTCGATCCTGCCGGAGGAGATTCACCCGCGCTGTCTCGGCGCGCACTGCTTCTTCCCGCTGGAGATCACCCGGCTCGTCGAGGCGGTCGTCCCGCGCGGCGCCGGCGATCGGGACGCGGGAGTCTTGCTGGAGATCCTCCGGGACGCCGGGCTGCACCCGATCGTCCAGACCGCCGTGAACGCCTTCACCGTCAACCGGCTGCTCCTGCCCCTTCAGGCCGAGGCGGTGCGCGCGCTGCGGGCCGGCTGGCCGGCGGCGGTCGTCGATGGTGTCTCGGTCACGCCCCTCGTGCCGTTCGGGCAGCTCGCGCTCATGGACGCCATCGGCCTGGACGTGATTGCGGCCGCCCTCGCGAACTACTGCCGCCGGCTGCCCCCCGGGGAAGCGCAGGATTACACCGAGCTCGAGGAATCGCTCAAGGCGCTTCTCGCGGCCGGCAAGCGGGGCAAGAAGAACCGCGACGGTTTCCTCTCGGGGTCGCCACCCCCCTGGGCGGGCGTCGCCCCCTCCCCGGGGGCTGTCGCCGAATTGGCGGACGATTTCCGTGCCCTCGCGGCGAACACCTGCACCCGTGCGATCGAGTCCGGCGACATCGATCCCGAAGACCTGAACCTGGCGTTCTCTTCGCTGTTCGCCGCTGCGGTCCCCCTCGACGAGGAGCGCCGACGCTTTCGGGACGCCCTCCAGATCGAGCGTCTGGCCCGGTTGCATCGCCTCACCGGTCGCTCGTACTTCCTGCCCGGGACCCGGTGCCGGGCGACCGTGGTGGCGCGGTGAAGCTCCTGCACACCCCCGGCGCGGACGGCATCGGCACGCTCGTGCTGTCGAACCCGCCCCACAACACCTTCGACGAGCCGCTGTTCGCCGAGCGCTCGCAGGTGGAGCGCGTCCTGGACCACCCGGGTCAGAAGGCGCTGATCCTCCGCGGCGAGGGCCGGCACTTCTCGCATGGAGCCGACCCGCGGAAGCTGCGGGAGCAACTGCGCGCGCCGGCATTTCAGGGCGAAATGGACCGCGGGAAGGAACTCCTCGCGCTGATCGCCGACGCGCCGGTCCCCGTTCTGGCCCTGGTCCGCGGCGGCTGCCTCGGCGCCGGTCTCGAAATCGCCCTCTGCTGCCATTTCCGCTTCGCCGCTTCGAGCAGCCTGTTCGGTTTTCCCGAGGTCGGGCTGGGCCTGATCCCGGGATTCGGCGGCCCGCTCTTCCTCGACGGGGTCGCCACGCGGCGGGCCGCCGTCGACCTGCTGCTTTCGGGCCGCATGATCGGGGCGGCGGAGGCGCACGGTCTCGGCCTCGTGGATCGGGTCTGCGCCGCGGCCGCGCTCGAGCAGAGCGCCCGCGACTACCTCCAGGGTCTGGTGGGCAAGCGCACCGTCTCCCAGGTCCGCGCCGTCATGGAGTCGCTCCGCAACGCCCGGCGGCTGCCGCTGGCCGAGGCGCTGCGGCGCGAGACGGAACTGTTCATGAGAGTGGCGCGTGGGGAGTGAAGGCGGTCCGCCGCCGCCCTCACCCCTCAAGGGCGAGGGGGGCCTCAGGCTTCTCCTCGAGCAGGACGGCGGGATCGCCCGTCTCGTTCTCGACGCCCCGCCGCGCAACGAGATGGACCAGGACTTTTTCCGCACCCTCGCCGCGCTGGTCGGGACGCTCGCAAGCCTGCCGGTCCGGGGGCTGGTGGTCCACGGCGCGGGCCGCCACTTCTCCTCCGGGGCCGACGTCGACGCGTTGAAGGCGGGTCTGGCCGGCACGCAGCCGACGCTCGCCGCGCACGCGCTCTTCGACGCGACCTCGAGCTTCCAGAGCGATTGCGGAACTGCCGTACCCCACCGTGGCGGCCGTCGGCGGCTGCTGTCTCGGCAGCGGCCTCGAGCTCGCGCTGGCCTGCCGCTGGCGGATCGCCGCCGCGAATGCGGTCTTCGCGCTTCCGGAGACCTCGTTCGACCTCATGCCGGGCTGCGGCGGCACGGTGCGCCTGCCGTCTCTGGTCGGCCGTGGGCGTGCCGTCGACCTGGTGCTCTCCGGCCGCTTCGTGGACGCCGGGGAAGCCAGGGAGATCGGGCTCGTCGATGCGATCGTCGACCGCCGGGACCTCCTGGCGGCCGCCCGGCGGCTCGTCGAGCGGGTCGCGGCGTGAAGATCCTCCTCGTCAACCCGCCGCGTTCCCCGCACAACGCCATCTTCGACTACGCGCCGGAGCACGCGAAGCGCTACATCCACCGCCGGCTCGTCGGGCCGCCGCTCGGGCTCCTGACCCTCGTCGCCGCGGTGCGCGGCCGTCATGACGTCGCCCTCTGCGAGATGAAAGGCATCTACGACCTCGACCCTGCTGCCGCCCCCCCGGGAGAACTCGTGCGCGCCTGGCTCGAGCGGGAGCGACCCGCGCTCGTGGGCCTCACGTTCATCGCGTCCGAGCACCCGGCCGGCATGGCGATCCTGCGGGCGGTCAAGGCGTTCGACCCCGGGATCGTCACGGTCGCGGGCGGGCTGCACTGCACCCTCTGCCCCGAGGATTTCGACGACCCCGCCGTGGATGTGGTCATCCCCGGGCCGGCGGCGCACAGCTTTGTCGAGCTCGCCGACGCCCTCGAGGCCGGCCGACCCCTGGAATCGATCGCCGGCCTGCTGCTGCGCGCGGCGGCGGGGCTGCGGCCAACCGCCGCGGCGCCCGGTCTGCGAACCCGCCGGGCGGGATTACATCGCGCCCGACCGTTCGCTGCTGAAGCCCTGGCTCTCGACCTACGTCGTCGGCCGGGCAACCGGGCCGTCCACGTACGTTTTCACGTCGCTCGGCTGCCCCTACCGGTGCTCCTTCTGCTCGATCTGGCCGCAGTACGGGGGCGTCTACCACCAGCGCGACGTGGAGAGCGTGATCGCGGAACTCAAGACCCTCGAGGAGTACGAGGTCGTGCGCTTCGCCGACGCGAACACGCTGGTCGATCTGGGGTTCGCGCGCCGGCTCTTCGAGCGCATCGCCGCCGAGGGGATCGAGAAGACGTTCATCATGGACATCCGCGCCGACACCGCGGCGAAGAACCCGGAGCTGATCGCCCTGCTGGCGAACGGCGGGCTGCGGGTGGTGATCACGGGCTTCGAGTCGCCGAACCGCGAGGAGCTGCAGCGGTACGGCAAGAACCTGAAGGCCGACCTGATCGGCGAGGCGATCAAGGTCTTCCACGACAACGGGGTCATGCTGCGCGGCAACTACATCGTCCGGCCGGACTACGGCGAGGCCCAGTTCGCCGAGCTGGCCGAGTACGCGGCGCGGCACAGCGTCGCCTTCGCGGGCTACACGATCCTGACGCCGATGCCGGGGACACCGTTTTACCGGGAGGTCGCGGGGGAGATCGTCGACCGCGATCTGGCGAAGTACAACTTCTTCAACTGCGTTCTGAAGACGAACCTGCCGCTCGAGCGGTTCTACGAGCAGGTCGGCGCGCTCTGGCCGATCCGCCTCGGCACGGAAACCATATAGCAGGGGCGCTCCTTCGCCTCGACGGTTCCTTTGGCATCCTCGAGCGCACGAGAGCCTCTCGTCACTCTAGGAATAAGATTCCTTTCCAATGTTGCACCTCGTTGCGTGGCGCGCTTGCGGGCATCCCGCAACATACCTTTGCTCTCCCCTTTGAGCGGCAGCCCTTTTTCACGCGTGACGGTCGGCTCCAACGCCTGACTACGGGAGACTTAGGGATATCGCTCAGCTATTATGCACGAGATTTCGGCAAGCCAGGCCTTCCGTTCTGTCTCGGTACTCGTCACAACGACACCGAAGGTTCTCCGGAAGAAATCACTCACCCCGCATAGGTCGAATATGCAGTTCTTCCAGATCAGTTCCAATGGGTCGCCAAACACAGCTTGCTCTCGTTCTGCTTGGGACGCCTTCTCCCTTGCCCCCTTCAATGAACTCGTATGCGACCCCAGGCCGAATTACTCGATCAACCCATCCCTTTTAAATGGCGGGGGGTTGCCCACCACCACCATTTGGGGTGAATGATGACAATGCCAGAGGCGTATGCTATTTCGGAACAATGCTTTTCAATAACAAGGGGCAATGTGACATCCTTGGGGAACCCACCTGCCGGCAAAACACAGTCGAACTGCTCGGTGTATAGATCATGGAAACCGAAACAGCCATTCGGTCTTTCGTTCCGCTCGTTCTTAATTAACCCAGCAGTTTAACTGCCGGCGCGCTTGCCTGACCGTATTTGCCCATTGCACTTTCAACGACCTGAATCCCAAAGGGCAGAACTGCACCGTGATCGGCCAGCTACAACTTCTGGTTGGGCGGTTTCCCCTTTTCCCATTCGGCTTGTGGGCCACGATGGACACGAAACAATGGGTGCTGTTGTGGTCGTTTCACTGTTTCAAGATTCGCTCGCCATTGCGGATTGCGCGCACTTAGTTTGTTCATCAAATGATTCCACTCATACTGAAGCTGGCCACGCGTCACATCGAGTCGGCCGGAATGCCGGGAACGATTGATCTTTCTGCCATCAAAATGGTAGCCGCGAGTCACAGCCTCCCGGTGTACGCTTCGCAGATATTCCGCTATTGCGCCAAGAGGTGAAGGTTGCCCCTTGAACCGAACAAGCTGGGAGTGCCTGGAATACCCTTTCGTCTTCCCGCCGAGCACGGCCTGAGCCAGGAGTCCTTCTCGCCACAGGGCAACCAGACCGGGAGGATCAAGGTACTTCGGATGCAGACTCCATATGCGCATAATTGTCGTCTATTCTCGTCGAACCTCACGGAGCGTTTAGCTGCCGGCGCGCTTGCGGGCGCCTTCGAGCCCGCCTTTGCCTCTTCCCCTTGGGCAGCAGCCCTCCTGCAAGCGTGACCGTCAGCTACCACGTCTTGTTGGGCATTGCATTTCTGGGTTCATGGGGCACTGATTCCTTTGTGCTCGTGTTCTTCTTGTCAGGTCGTTTCCTCAATTGTCTTGTGCCACGTATCTGTAGTCGCATTCCAATTGTAGTCGAAACCGCACAGAAAGAATCTGCGGTTGCCGTGCTATTCAGTTTCCCCGCAGGATTTCTCGTGGCTGGCCAATGAACGCTAAACGCCCGATGGTAGCTTGGAGGCCATCATCTTCTTCCGGTCAATCTTGCGCCCGTCGACGATGAACGTTCCGTCACCAACAGCGTGAACCGTGCGCTTCTCCTTGCGTGCGGTATCGATGTATGCGGCAACCGCCTCTAACACAACAATATTGTGCTTCTTAACGATGTCGATGACCTTGCACTCAATGTTGGCGAGGCACTCCTTGATCAAGGGCGGCCTGACGAGCTTGGCCTGCACCGGTGTGAGCTTGAACTTGGCAAACTTGTCTGTGTCTGCCCCGGAGCACGTCCCTATGCCAACCACCTTATCCAGCAGGTCGACGGTGGGAATTGCAATGACGCACTCCCGATTCTTTCGCAACGCCGCGAAGGAGTGATTCCATTCGCCCGTGGTGATGGCAAATACCGGAGTGAAATCCATCACCATGGTCCAGGAGATCGTCATGATGTTGTCTTTCTTCCCATCATGGGTTGTCACGAGGACCACAGGCCCTGATTCCATCAGAGTAAATGCCTTGCTCAGTTTCAACTGACGCATAAGAGCACCTCCGGTAGTCATGCCTGTCTTGCGCACTCGGTGTCAAGGCGCCAAGCGTTGCGCTTAGCCGCGGGGGAGCCTGCCTGCCCGTACGTGCCTTTTCCTGTGCCCGAACTCTGCCACGATAGGGAGGAAATGCAAGCGTCATCCGTCTACTGCAACGCCTGGTTTAGGAATATTTATTTTGGCTTTTCACGAAGCTCATCTGGTGGCTGTAGCTCCGGCGGTGGATTCCCGCCATACGATTGCATCATACCCTTCAATTGATCAGAATAGGTGAAGTCTTTGTGCTTCTTTGGGCCATCGATCAATGTGTATGCTAGGAAGAAAACCAAGATACTTCCGCCGACAAGAGCAATCGGATCAATTCCCTTTGATGCCAACGCCGATGAAATGACAATCAGGCCGCCGGCAATCAACAGAAGAAGCGATCGCTTTGTCTTCATATATTCCTGCCTAACGTAGCAATCAGTCGCCGGCTTTGCCGGTCGGCTGCATTGCCTGGTTAGCCGCCGATGATTTCATTTAGCCCTTCAGTGACGAGATCGATTTCTTCTGGTGAGAGTTTTACCATGCGCTTTCCTAGACGTTCCTGAGAGAGTGTTCGAATCTGGCTGATCTTGACCCATGACCGCTTTGGGAGTGCAGAAGCGGAAAGTGGCAGGGTAAGTGGGAATCCTGCTTTCTGTGGTTGGCTGGTTAGTGCAACGGCTATGACGACACCTGAACGATCGTTGAAGACATCTTGACTCAAGACGAGTACGGGCCGCAGACCAGATTGTTCGTGCCCTTTTGCTGGGTCAAGGCTTGCCCAGTAGACTTCGCCCCTCAGTATTCTGGCCATCGATCGATTTCCTGGGAGAACCCTTCTTCAGCAATGGACTTTTCAACGGCCGGATCAAGTTTGGCGCATTCTCTCGCCAAACGACTCCTGTTGACCCTGGAGAGCTTTTCTTTGATTGCTTCCTGGATGGCCTTGCTTCTGTTGGGGAAGACTTTAGATGAAACCAATCTGTCCAACTTGCCCAACATTTCTTCTTCGATTGTGATGGCGATCTTTGCTGTGCTCATAGTTCACCTCCGGTATTACAATATGTCATACCGTAGTGATTTTCAAGTTCTTCTTTCGGCTAACGTCTGCCGCTCAGCCGCGAGCGGCGCCCTCGCGGTATCACCTCAGCAGGTCCACGCTCCGCCGCTCGTCGGCTGCCGCGGCTGGTTAGGCGTCAAGGACTTGGCTTCAACGCTTTCAGCAGCCGCGTGAATAGAACCAAATCGTCGGCTCGCCCGAGGGGGCATGCGCCCGCATCCAGCCGCTGGCGGTGATGGCCGGCTCTTGCGTCGATTCGCAGATTGAATGGCTGAGGACTTCAACGCGGACCCACAGCCGGTCGTCCACACGACGGAACTCGACAACACGCGTAGGGCGACCCGGCGCCAGAGTCAAGGCCTGGTCATCGGATGGCGCAGCATCTGGTGCACTCGTCAGCCGCCCTTCGGCCGCCTCCGTTAGATAGGTCAAGCCTTGTGTGAGCAATTGTTCGAGCGACAGATACTCATCCCGTTTCGAGGCGCTGAGCCATCCCGTCCCATTCGGCAGGCGCACGTTGTACCATCGGCCGCGTTGCTCCAAGACGATGGCTGCCGGAGCCTCGTAGGCTGCTTCCCTCGTGGGCAACTCACTGACCTCTTGAATGCTGGTGGAGTGGACATTGACCGTGAGGCCGTCACACCCGCCAACCGCGTGAAACGTCCAGTTGGCGTCGACGCGAATGAACCCAATGATCAGACCGGAGTCCGGCTCTGCATGAAGGGGGATCTCCTGGGGGGCGAACCTGTCGCAAGCACCGCTCCCAAAGACCTCTGGCAACAACAATAGGCCAACGACCTGATCCTGTGCCCAAGCGGGGGCTGGGGCACTGAGGAGGCATACCAGACAGATTGCGGCCTTCATCAGTGACTCGTTTCGCACCATCGGCCGAACGTTCGCCATAACCGGCGTGCAAAAGCAGAGCGAAGCGGCGCTGTTGCACGTCCGGGTTGATGGCGTTGCTAGTCTTTAGTATTGCAAAGACATGATCCATTCAATAATTTGAGAAGCGGCGACCACGGGCGTAGTGCTGTGGTCGCCATTTACAACGAGATATCTGTTCCTGGGGTGCTTCGGAACCTTATTGAAGACATAGTCTTCTCCTCTGCGGTAAATTTGGTCATCAGTTCCTACAACCCACAGGAAAGGCACCGGTTTGGGTATTGCCGTGGCGCTCTTTGGCATAGCCCCCAGTCCATTTGGATCGAAATATGAGAGGTAAATCTTTGCGGACGTGCTGATGGGCATATCTTTCCCCTGATTGTTATCAGCGAACGAAGCAGCCTCTTCTACTTTGCCATCCGCTATCAATTGGCGGGCTTTCTCAACGCTGGCACCAAATTTCTGTACATCGGGCATATGTCCAGGTGCGAGCGCCATTACTCCGTCTATCTCTCTGCCAGAGGCAGCATAAGCAATGGAAGCATTAGCTCCGAAACTTTGGCCAGCGACTATGATGCGCTTTGCTCCTTTCTTGCGAAGATCCTCCACTGCTGACTCAATCTCTGAGAGGGCCGTTGGGTAATCGGCATCGTACATCCGTTTGTTCCCCCAAGGCATTACAGGCGTAACTACTTTGAAGCCCTTAGCTCTTAACGATGATGCAAGAGACTGGATTGGAGGGGCGGGCGGCCCTGCCCATTTCCCATGCATGAGAACAATGCCGACATCGGATTCCTCGGCTTTGGCGGTGGGAGACAGAACTAGAACCAGAGAAGCTACAACGATCAGACACCTACAAAGCGTATGCATCGCATCCTCCAAAGACAACGTAGCGTTTAGCTGCCGGCGCGCTTGCGGGCGCCTTGAAACCATCCCCATAGCGTAAGGACCCGTTTCGGGCTCTTCGCCGCTCCCATACGACACCTCCTGGTTAGGTCCAGGTGTCAATTTTATCGGGTGAGGTCTCCGGTCAGCTACAACGCATGGTTAGGCCCACATTTGCGCCGTCTTCTATTTTGATTTTATAACCAATTTTGTGATCGTGTCGCATTTGAAGCACTTTCTGTTGTGAACTGAGATTAGGGAACCGCACTTTGAACAACGATATTTCTTGCATTGGACGTTGATGAATTCGCCGATTCCCAATTTCTTAATATATTCCAGATTGTCTATGATACTCATTTTATAGTTTGTTCTATATCTTTCGTCCATGCGTTCAATTTGCTTGCAAGGATAATGACTGCACTCAAAGCAAAAGGCGGCATCGCCACTTGCCCCATGATTAATGCCTGAACATTTGCCGAATAGATACGTGCATCTCTGGTTTCGTGGTCGGCAGCCGAGGCATTGACTTCGTTTTAGATTGTTCGCATATGAAAGGTGTCGGCTGCAAATGGCACAATTCATACCGCACGGTGCAATAAGTTCCTGAGGAATCGGATCATCGCTCTTCATTTATTGGCCGAACGTAGCGTTTAGCCGCCTGGCGCGCTTGCCGCCCGTCTTTGGACGGACCTCTGCCTCAAGAATGAAACGGTAGGGCGAAATGCAAGCGTGACAGGTCGGCTACAACGCCTGGTTCGGCGTTTTTCAGGATGCCTTTCCGACCATTTCCACAAAGGAGAACTCCTTGAGACCCGCGTTGGCCTTGGCATGCTCTATGGTCATACTTACGAGATTGCCTGTGGCATCGAGATCCACGTAGATGTTCTCGCTGATTTCCTTGGTTTCATTCACAGGACTCTCGGTAAACTCGACCAAGGCTGTGTCTGTGTCGGCGAAATATTTCACTTTCATTTTCTCTTCTCCGTGTATCCTCTGTCGAAGAACGCGTTGTGAACTGTCTCGCCGTCTTCCAGCAAGATCACCCGAAGGAACCGTCCGGCATCCTTGATGAATGCCCACTTCTTAAACCTGCCATCAGCCTGAACTTCATTTCTATTGCATTATCAATTACATCCTTGATCCATGCGTCAGTAATAATAGCACGGTCAGGTCGATTCCGCACGTGGTTAAAATATTCCGTTGTCTTCACTATTTTATCATTTTCGCCGAACGTAGCGTTTAGCCGCAGGCGCGCTTGCCTGCCCGTATTGGCATAGTTGCCCTTGCACTCGACTCTAAACGCAAAGGGCAGAAATGCAAGCGTGACTGTCGGCTACAACGCCTGGTTCGATGGTTACTTTCGATTCCGCCATTTTCTTGGATCTCGTTTCGCATGGAATATTGCGAGTACGGTGACTCGCGACTCGCTTTCAACGAAGAAGATCGCATAGGGGAACCGGGGGAGGATGGCACGTCGGATTGTCTTGAATACCTTCGGGTATTGCTGAGGACCTCGAGTGATAGCTTGAAGGATGGCGTCAACCGAAAGTAAGAAGTGATCGCCGAGACCCTGAACTTTTTCCTCATACCATGAATACGCGTCGGTGAGTTCAGTCTCGGCCTCTGGCCGAACGATCAGGTCATGAGGCACGGCCAGCCCGAACGCGGTCCCTTACCATCGCCCATGGGGAACCTTCGGTCGGATTTCTGTGATAGGCATCCAGACGGGTGTCTAACTCAAGCTCTTGGGCTTTGGAGAGCGCGATTGCCTCTGGAGCTTCCGCGATGCTATCCCAGATATCCTCGACCAGAAGAATGCGTTCAGAAACGCTAAGCTTGAGAATGTCCGCCCTGCTAACGGTGCTCATGGTATGTCCTCCTTCTCACTGGCATTCTAACGATGCCCTTGAGATCTTTCAATTCCATCGAACGTAGCGTTTAGCCGCGGGAAGGGATGGCGCGGGCTGTGCCCTGCACAGACCGTGACAGACCGGACCGTCGGCTACAACGCCTGGTTCGGCGTTCCTTGTTCATTCTGTCTTGGTATCACAATTGCGCCGACGATTGCTCCAGCAACCATGCCTTTTACCCACCCACCGAAGAGCCACCCATATGCCAGTGTAAGTGGAACTGGCATGTGGATGTATGTCCCAAGCCCGACGCCGACACCTGTAGCCAACCCATAGACAGACCCGAATGCGATTCCTGTAGCCATTGACTTAGGCGAGATGAATCGGGAGTAGATGGCCACGAAGCATGCGATGAGAATGAAGACCACAAAGTAGATGAGCGGATAGTTCATTTCGGACTCGGCCCGCCACAGGTGTGAGTTGGCTTCATACGTTGTCTTGAGCAAGAACCCATGGAGGAGGTAGTCGATCGCGCCCCACGCGAAGAAGATCAGGAGCCCCGAAGATATTGCACGCTTGATCATGTTGCTCTTCTCATATTATCGCCAAACGTAGCGTTTAGCCGCGGGCGCGCTTGCCTGCCCGTATTGGAACATTGCTCATGAACGCGACTCTAAACGCAAAGGGCAGAAATGCAAGCGTGATCCGTCGGCTACAACGCCTGGTTATGCGGCAGTGATTTCGACGAACTCGGTCACGGATGATGGCGGTGGTATGGGGTGCCCTGATTCGCGAAGCCCTTCAATGTGGAATTCGATTGCTTCCTTGATGAGTTGAAGGACGTCCTCCCGAGTGCGGGCCGTAGCGATGCAGCCCGGAAGGTCAGGGACATGGGCGCCGAAGCCGGTTTCGCCTTTCTCGACGATTACGATGTATTTCATGGTTCCTCCCTCTACTTCAACCCAGCCTGCTTCATTATACTATTCAGGGTCCCGGGTGGGATATCGTCGTTCGCGTGCCCGGAAACAGTGACGAGACCAGGCTTCAATGGGTGTTTGTACTGTCGGTGACTTCCCTTGGTCCGAGCCAGAACCCATCCAACCGACTCAATCTCTCGAATCAGGTCCCTGATCTTCATTTTTCATTCTTTCGCATAACGTAGCGTTTAGCCGCCGGCGCGCTTGCGGGCACCTTGGAACTTGCCTTTGCCTTTGCCCATTGAACGGTAGCCCTCTTGCAAGCGTGATCGGTCAGCTACAACGCCTGGTTATGCGTTGATTGTGCTTCTGCCCTCACTTTGAGAGCCTGATTCATTTCTTCGAACCCTCTTCTCGTGTCCCTATCCAAAGTTCCCTTGAAGAACGGAACCAAGACGCCGTTGAAGTTTTCGCTCTGCCGAAATCGAACCTTCCCTTCGGCGATCGGGTGGATGACGAATTGATGCTCACCGTCGAACAGACCTGGTACAAGTAACCGACCAAGCCAGCGAAGTTCCTGTGCTCGGACGGCGGCTAGAACAGATGGACGAAATGTCATGCCTTTGGTTCCGCTAGGTTGAATCCGTACGACAAGCGAGGCGCCCAATTCTGGTGATCCGCGAACAGATCTGATGAAAGGATTCCAATCTGGATAGGCCGAGAAGTCTGTGAGGATTGACCAGACTCGCTCCGGCGTCGCGGCGATTTCAATTTCTGACTCCAACTGGTATCTGCTCATTTGTTTTTCGTGGTTTCTATCGCATAACGTAGCGTTTAGCCGCGGGATGGGATGGCGCGGGCTGTGCCCCGCACAGACCGTGACAGACCGGACCGTCGGCTACAACGCCTGGTTAGGCGTTCATTAGGTATGGATTTGTCTTCAACCATGAATGTGAATCACGGGAGAAAGAAGGCATGATCTATTGCCTGGCAACCAGTAGACCTGTGATAAACAAGATGACAACCAAGGGCAACCACACAATGCGTTCCCACTTGCTTGGCGTGAAAATGTGAGCTAGGACCGCTACACCGCAATACGCAACTACGACCCATATCACTTTTTGGGATAGCGAATGCCAACGTGGCAGGAGTAAATTCGCTCGAATCAATACCACTAGTGCCAGAAGGACTAAGATCACTGCGGATGCCACTGATGCGACACGCATTGGAACAGGTAGCCGCCCGCTGTACTTTCCACCCCAACTTAGCTCTGCCCAGGGCATTCCAATGGCAAGTGCACAGTGAAATGCTACAGCTAGGAGTGCGATCACTGAGAAGGAATAGGCAGCAATCTTGATCATCATGTGGATTCCTTCGTTGAATATTTCTTCATTTCTTGCGCCTAACGTAGCGTTTAGCCGCAGGCGCGCTTGCCTGCCCGTATTGGCATTGTTGCCCTCGCACTGGACTCTAAACGCAAAGGGCAGAAATGCAAGCGTGACTGTCGGCTACAACGCCTGGTTCGGCTGTCCATGCTTAATCCTTTTGACCAACACCAGCCCCCCTGCAATGTAGTAGAGACCCAGAACAATGGATAAGGCCTTGATCTGCCAACCTTCGAACCGCGGGGCGAAAATCAAGACGCAGGACCCAAGCCCTTGCAGCCACATGTAGACTGCCATGACCCACGATGAGATGGTGTTGCCCCGAATGACGAAATAGGAGAGCCCAAGCAAGATAACAGTTTCAACAGTGATCGCGATACCGATGTCATTGCGGGGCGGTTGCTGAGTAAACGCGCTGAATACAAGATAGAACTTCGGGACAACGAACACCGCGATAATTGTGGCGGGGCATGCCAGGAAGGCGCCTACTTTATGGAGGTGCGTGTAACCAGGCACGATGTTTTCCATATTCCGTTTTCTTCTAGCCGAACGTAGCGTTTAGCTGCCTGGCGCGCCTGCGCCCGCCTTGGAACTTGCCTTCGCCTTTGCACATTGAACGGTAGCCCTCGTGCAAGCGTGATCGGTCAGCTACAAAGCCTGGTTCGGCTATTCTGAAAGTAACTTTATGATGTGATGAGCGAGACTTTCCTTGATTTCTCGGTGCCGCGGAATGGGTTGTGATACTTTGCTTTCGGGGTTCTGATACCAGTCATGGTTTGCGCCATGCCTAAGAAGGACGCAGCCTTTTCGCTTGATTACCCGGATAAGGTCGATACGCTTCATTTCAGTACGAGTTCGCCGACCTTCCGCACGCCAGGAATGTTGCCGCTGGTGAGTTCGCTGTAAATATCTTTCAGGTTCTCTTTTAACTCGGACAGGCTTTCGCCCTGTGTACGATAGTCAGGGTAGTCCTCAAGCCATCCGACCCACATGTCGTCTTCTTGATAGTAGGTGAATTTCGTTTTCATGTTCTTCTCCGTATTCTCCCCCAGAGCCTTGACTTATGGTAGCACGGAGCGGCCATGATCGAACATGTCTTCGCAACGCATTGAATATCTGTGACTTTCTTTATCTGTGTGTAGCCGAACGTAACGTTTAGCCGCAGGCGCGCTTGCCTGCCCATATTAGCCCATTGCACATTTCACTGACCTTAACCTCAAAGGGCAGAAATGCAAGCGTGATCCGTCGGCTACAACGCCTGGTTAGGTGTGTTCAAGGCACGTGAACGCCATTTCCCATACACAAGGCCACCCAGCGTTCCAATGACGAAGCCTCCTGGCCCGGTTATAAAGATGCCGAGAAGAGGCCCTTGATTTGCAGTCGGCATGAATATTATGGGACCAATGAAGCATGCGAGGAAGCCAACACTTCCGATGATCATGCCCCCGCGCATGGCATAGCGAAAGCACAAGTTCTTTGTCATAGTGGGATCTTTGACGATATACAACCAACAAAAGACAGATATCGACCCAGACGCCGATCCGAATATTGCCCCAAGTGGTTCGAATCCTTCCATGACTTGGGCACGTAAGACCAATAGCGTGAAAATAGTGAGAGGACCGCCCACTATGATTGCTAAGACCCGCTCCGGACCAATCGGCCATGGCTTATCGTTCATTTTTCACACCAAACGTAGCGTTTACCTGCCGGCGCGCTTGCGGGCGCCTTGGACCTTGCCTTTGCCTCTGCCCATTGAACGGTAGCCCTCTTGCAAGCGTGATCGGTCAGCTACAACGCCTGGTTGGGTCGTCACTTTCTGTATGCTTCTCGACGATGCGCCACTCTTACAACGGTGACGATTAGCTCGTGGCCGTTGATGTAGTACAGGATACGATAGTTGCCCTGCCGAACTCGGTACTTGTCGTCCCCAGAAAGTTTCTCGTGCCCTGGCGGCCGAGGATCGGTAGAGAGGCCTTGGATTCGTTGAATGATCCGGAGTCTGTCTACTTTCGATACGGCCTCGATCTCCTTGGCCGCAGACGGCTTGATGAAGAGGCTATACTTTCCCACGCTTCTTCAGATCCTTGACGAAATCCTCAAAGCGCAGGTTCGGTTCACCTGCGCGTGCCTCGAATGTGGCGAGGTCGGCGGCGTCCTCTGCCAGGCTCATCTTCACTGCGTCATTAACCAATTCCGAGATAGATCTCTCGGACTCGGCCGACTTGAGCCTCAACGCACGGTGGATCTGAGAATCGAAGTAGACGGTTGCCCTTTTCGTTAAAGTAGCCATGATCACAAAATAACGCTATGACGTCATGACGTCAAGTTCTTCTTCTGTTCATCTTTATGAGGCCCAACGTAGTGTTTAGCTGCCGGCGCGCTTGCGGGCGCCTTGGAACTTACGTTCGCCTCTACCCATTGAACGGTAGCCCTTCTGCAAGCGTGATCCGTCGGCTACAACGCCTGGTTGGCCGGTCATTCATAGTGACTCCACATTCGAATGACCTTGACGACCTTCTCTTCGTTCAGGACCTGATAGACCAGGCGATGATGGATGTTGATCCTGCGCGAATAGGCACCGGAAAGGTCACCGACAAGCTTCTCGAAGGGCGGGGGATTCCGATATGGATTGTCCGAGAGCACCGCGAGTAGATCATCGACCTTGGCCTTCAACCCGGCAGACGAGATCTTCTTCGCGTCTTTCTGCGCATCCTTGGTGAACACGACCCCCCATTTCACCAGCCCGGTTCCTTTGAACAGGACTTGATGGACGTCTTCAACCCCTTCCGTATGGATTCCCTCATACCGGGAACAGACAGGAGGTAGACGGTTTCCTGAATCGCATTCCAGTCGTCCTCTGAGACAAGAACAGCATTCGAACGTTTGCCCGTGATGACAACAGGTTCGTGGGTAGATGACGCATCGTCAATTAGCCTGTAGAGATTCGTTCGTGCCTTGCTTGCCGTGAGAGTCGCCATGATCCTTGCCCCTTCGTTTGATCCTGGAGCAACGGTACGCGATATCGTACGGCCTGTCAAATGCTCCTATGCTGTTCTTGTTCAGGCCAACGTAGCGTTTAGCCGCGGGGCGGGATGGCGCGGGCTGTGCTCCGCACAGACCGTGACAGACCGAACCGTCGGCTACAACGCCTGGTTGGCCAGTCCTATGCCGCAGAAATCCACTTGACCGCGGGCTTTCTCCCGGACGTGGCACAATCACGGAGGTACATATTGATGAGAGTTTGGTACGGAACACTCAAATCCTCCGCGAGCTTTTTGAAGTAGTCAATCGTAGTTTCATCCAATCGGATCGTGACTTGCTTCTTTACGCGCTTGGCGAAAGGATTCTTGATTCCCTTTGAGAAGTCATAGCTCTTTCTCATGATCGTCTCCCTTTCACGTATTGAGATGATTCAGGCTTGGTTGCCTTCCATACCGAAATGATGCGGACTACGTCCGCTCCTTCGCGATAACAATGGCACACGACAAGTGTCCTGGCATTTGCGCTGATTCCGAGAAGGAGGAAGCGGTCTTCTTCGTCGGAATGGTCTGGATCGTGGATGAGTAGACCATGCTCGTCAGCGAAGACCGTTCGGCCTTCTTCGAAGGATATTCCATGCTTGCGCTTGTTGATCGTATTCTTGCGTTCGTCCCATACGAATCGCAACGGTTTCATGCAGACAATGTAGTTATGGTGTACTTATCTGTCAATCCTTTCTTGCAGGCCAACGTAGCGTTTAGCTGCCTGGCGCGCTTGCGCCCGCTGGAGTTACCCCGCTTTCGTGGACGGGTAAGGGGTTTGATCCCCAGTGGTAAGAGCATACCTTCTCTCGAACTCCAAGGGTGAGACTTTCCCGAGGCCGGAGTGGCGGCGATGGGTGTTGTAGAAACCCTCGATGAAGTCGAAGACGGCCATCCGCGCTTCAGCCTGAGAGCGGAAGCGGTTGCGCTCGAGCAGCTCGCATTCGAGCGTGGCGAAGAAGCTCTCGGCCATGGCGTTGTCGAAGCAGTCGCCGACCGAGCCCATCGAGGGACGCACGCCGGCCTCCCGGCAGCGTTTGCCGAAGGCGATCGAGGTGTACTGACAGCCTTGATCGGAATGGTGCACGACGTTGAAGGGACGACGACGGCCGATGGCCATATCGAGCGCGTCGAGGACTAGCTCGGTGCGCATGTGCGTGGCCATGGCCCAGCCGACCGCACGACGGCTGAACACATCGAGCACCACCGCCAGATAAAGGATCCCGGCCCAAGTCGGAATCTGGGTGATATCGGCGACCCACAGCTGGTTCGGGGCCGTCGCGGCGAACTCTCGATGCACCAGATCCTCGGCAGGACGCACCCGCTTGTCACGGATCGTGGTGGTGATCCACTTGCGCCGGCTTACTCCACGCAGGCCCGCGACACGCATCAGACGAGCGACTCGCTTGCATCCGACACGACGCCCCTCCTCCCGGAGATCCTCGAGAATTCGCGGCGAGCCGTAGGTGCCACGCGAGCGGGCATGCGACTCCTTGATCATCAGAGTGAGTCTTTCATCCTCGATCCGCCGCCGCGAGGGCGGACGGTGATGCCACGCATAGTAGCCGCTGGGGGAGACGCCCAGAATCCGGCACATCGTGGCGACCTTCCACTTGACCTGGTTGGCTCTCACGAACTCGAAGACTTCGGGGGTATCGAGTTGGTCTCCCGAGCGAACCAGGCCGCTGCTTTTGCCAAGATTTCCCGCTCTTCACGGAGTCGGCGGCATTCCCGGCGCAGCTTGACCAGCTCTTCCCGCTCGGCCGTGGTCAGACCGTCCTGTCGCCGCCCGCTGTCGCGGTCATCCTGCTGCAACCAGTTCCGGATGGTCTGGCCGGTGGGTTCGAACTCCTTTGCCAGTTCCTCGGGGTTCCTCCCGGCCCGGGCCAACTCCATAATCCGGGCACGGTACTCTGCGGGGTACGGGGGCCTTGTCTTTCCTCCCATGACGAACACCTCCTGTCCAAACCGTAAGGTGTCCACCAAAGCGGGTCAACTCCACCGCCTTGTCTTTGTCTTTTACTTCTTCACCTTGCACGGTAGGGCTCTTGCAAGCGTGACAGGTCAGCTACAACGCCTGGTTCGACATTTTATGCATGTTTCTGCAGTCGCTCAGAGATCCATACCTTGATGATTGATTGGCGAGTGACGCCGAGCCTTCTTGCTTCTTTGTCGAGTGATTCGATCATCCAGACGGGAAAATCAACGTTCACCCTTCGCTGTTGACTCCCCGGCCGGACAGCCTTAGACAAATCGAGATGCCTATGAACGCTTTCGCCCTTATCGAATTTCTCGTCGAACGCTCTAGCTTTCATAGATGTGAATCTCCTCGCGTCTTGAGCGACGGACCGAAATGATCCGTGTCTTTCCGTTTCTGTAGGTGATTGCCGCGGACCAGTGCTTTCCGCCGATGAGGCCAATGACGACAAACCGTTCTTCATCTTCTGTTTTCGCTGGGATTTCGACCCGTTCGCTGTCTTCCCAGAGGAGTTGGCCCTCGATGAAGTCTATGCCGTGCTTTGCCTTGTTCGTTCTGCTTTTCTCTTCATCATATTCGAATTCCATATTGGTATAGTAAATATACCTTTCCGATGAACTGTCAAGCCCGAATTGTTTTCTTCATTTGAGGTCGAACGTAGCGTTTAGCCGCGGGCGCGCTTGCGGGCGCCATGCAACTTGCCTTCGTTTCTGCCCTTTGAACGGTAGCCCATTTGCAAGCGTGATCCGTCGGCTACAACGCCTGGTTATGCGTGTTGCAGTTCGTGCACCCTCACTTCCACCTCGATACGGCCGTTCAATTTATCTTTCTGGACTTCAATGTCGTAACGTGCCTGGAGGTTAAGCCAGAACCGCTCTGAGAGGTTGAAGTAGCGCGACAGACGAAGAGCGGTGTCGGCAGTAATAGCACGATTCCCGTGGACGATTTCATTGATTCGTCGTGCGGGGACAGTGATGTCCTTGGCCAACTTGTACTGACTGATCCCGAAGGGCTTGAGAAACTCCTCCATAAGAATCTCACCTGGATGAATGGGCGCCATCTTCTTGGTTTTCATTTCTTGCCCTTTCAATGATAGTCAACTATTTCAACGTCCAACGCTTCACTCCCTGACCAACGAAAGCAGATTCGCCAGGTGTCATTGATACGTATGCTGTACTGATCTGACCTGTTCCCGCGCAATCGTTCCAAATGGTTGCCCGGTGGTTGCCGTAAGTCTTCGAGTTCCTCTGCGGCGTCGAGCAACAATAGTTTTCGGAGGGCTGTCCGCTGCAGGCTTTCAGGAAGTGCCGCAGAGCGTTGCCTCGAAAATAGCTTCTCGGTCTCTTTGGACGAGAAGTTCTTTATCATGAACTATTAATAACGCATGGCGCTATTAACGTCAACCGTCATTATTTCTCTTTCGCATAACGTAGCGTTTAGCCGCGGGCGCGCTTGCCTGCCCGTATTGGCATTGTTGCCCTCGCACAGGACTCTAAACGCAAAGGGCAGAAATGCAAGCGTGATCCGTCGGCTACAACGCCTGGTTAGGCACTTCGCAATACCAGTTCGCCTATCTTAACGATACCATTGGCGATGACGGCGATAAGCACGGCGTCTGGCCAGAAGTCAGCCGTGGTGAATTTCGTCAGGCCAAGAAAGACAACTTGTATTGCGATGATCCACCCGATAGTTGGAATAAGAGTAGCCAGCGCAGAGGCGATCGCAATACCAACAAGTGCGAGAAGGGAGCCCCGGATTCCCGTAATTCGTGCGGCAACCCAAAGGACGATGCCGAACAGTGCGCCTTTGATTATCAGTGCAGTTATCATCGCCCTAGTCTCATGCTTACGACGATTCCCTGGTTGATATTTTCGTGCCTAACGTTGCTTTTAGCTGCCGGCGCGCTTGCGGGCGCCTTGGAACCTGCCTTCGCCTCTGCACATTGAACGGTAGCCCTCTTGCAAGCGTGATCGGTCAGCTACAACGCCTGGTTGGACGATTTTATTCTGGATCTAAGAATGGGCACAGATCCTCCAATTGCAGCGATCGCCAAGTAGAGTGCCAGCACGGCATATTGCGGATTGTCCCAAGTGAAGTCATCAGCACGGCATATGGCGCTGCGCCAAGAACGCCAAGGATCGGTTTCGATTGTACCCCGACAAGTGCAGTGATAAGCCCGGCCAAGAAGACGGTCACCGGTCCCATGCCCCATTGTATGCGACTGGAGTTGACCCGCTTTGGTGGACACCTTACGGTTTGGACAGGAGGTGTTCGTCATGGGAGGAAAGACAAGGCCCCCGTACCCCGCAGAGTACCGTGCCCGGATTATGGAGTTGGCCCGGGCCGGGAGGAACCCCGAGGAACTGGCAAAGGAGTTCGAACCCACCGGCCAGACCATCCGGAACTGGTTGCAGCAGGATGACCGCGACAGCGGGCGGCGACAGGACGGTCTGACCACGGCCGAGCGGGAAGAGCTGGTCAAGCTGCGCCGGGAATGCCGCCGACTCCGTGAAGAGCGGGAAATCTTGGCAAAAGCAGCGGCCTGGTTCGCTCGGGAGACCAACTCGATACCCCCGAAGTCTTCGAGTTCGTGAGAGCCAACCAGGTCAAGTGGAAGGTCGCCACGATGTGCCGGATTCTGGGCGTCTCCCCCAGCGGCTACTATGCGTGGCATCACCGTCCGCCCTCGCGGCGGCGGATCGAGGATGAAAGACTCACTCTGATGATCAAGGAGTCGCATGCCCGCTCGCGTGGCACCTACGGCTCGCCGCGAATTCTCGAGGATCTCCGGGAGGAGGGGCGTCGTGTCGGATGCAAGCGAGTCGCTCGTCTGATGCGTGTCGCGGGCCTGCGTGGAGTAAGCCGGCGCAAGTGGATCACCACCACGATCCGTGACAAGCGGGTGCGTCCTGCCGAGGATCTGGTGCATCGAGAGTTCGCCGCGACGGCCCCGAACCAGCTGTGGGTCGCCGATATCACCCAGATTCCGACTTGGGCCGGGATCCTTTATCTGGCGGTGGTGCTCGATGTGTTCAGCCGTCGTGCGGTCGGCTGGGCCATGGCCACGCACATGCGCACCGAGCTAGTCCTCGACGCGCTCGATATGGCCATCGGCCGTCGTCGTCCCTTCAACGTCGTGCACCATTCCGATCAAGGCTGTCAGTACACCTCGATCGCCTTCGGCAAACGCTGCCGGGAGGCCGGCGTGCGTCCCTCGATGGGCTCGGTCGGCGACTGCTTCGACAACGCCATGGCCGAGAGCTTCTTCGCCACGCTCGAATGCGAGCTGCTCGAGCGCAACCGCTTCCGCTCTCAGGCTGAAGCGCGGATGGCCGTCTTCGACTTCATCGAGGGTTTCTACAACACCCATCGCCGCCACTCCGGCCTCGGGAAAGTCTCACCCTTGGAGTTCGAGAGAAGGTATGCTCTTACCACTGGGGATCAAACCCCTTACCCGTCCACGAAAGCGGGGTAACTCCAATCGATGTTTGCACCTTCAATTTCACGCTCCAATGATTTCAGGTTGCCGTTAGAGAGTTTCAGCACCGCAAATCGGACACGATCATACCCTGATGCATCTGGGTCCATGTGCGTTGATAGTGGCAAATTGGCTCCACACCTTTCTTCAATCATCTGTCGGGCTGTCTCACGGCTTTCAGGTGCGAAGAGGGCGTCTATCTTTTCTTGGACTTCTCTTGTTACTTTCGTCATTTCTTTTGTGGCCTAACGTAGCGTTTAGCCGCGGGACGGGATGGCGCGGGCTGTGCCCTGCACAGACCGTGACAGACCGAACCGTCGGCTACAACGCCTGGTTATCTGATCCCAAATATTTCAGAACTTGACCTTGATACCGTCAAGTTCTTCCTTCGTGATTTCGTTCCACCTCTTCTTGCTCCAGTTGCCGACCCATTCCTTGAATATCAGCAGATTCCGTTGCCTTTCATCTTCGTTTGCGCCGAGATTAGCGTACATATTCCCAGGTTTACCTTCACTTGATCCTTTGCCATCGTCCAATCTTCTCATGAGGGCGCCGGTATCTGGCCACGCAGTATAGAAGATGAGGTGGCTGTAAGTATCCATTCTCATGCCCATTCCCTTTGATATCCATGCTTCCTTCTCTTCTTTGAAGGTCTGATACTCTGGCGCCGCGCTCAAGCCATGGCACGCGGAGCATTTTGCATCGAACAGCGGCTTGATATGCTTTCTGTAGGTGACATCCTCAGCATGAACAACAGTTGCTATGTTCGCCAAGAGACACACTGCCACAATTCCGCCGAATGCGATCTTCATTGTTGTTCTCCTTTCTTCTCTTTCTTTTTCAGATAACGTAGCGTTTAGCCGCGGGCGCGCTTGCCGGCCCGTATTCGAACGTTACAATTCACATCAGCCTCTGCCTCAAAGGGCCGAAATGCAAGCGTGATCCGTCGGCTACAACGCCTGGTTGGGCGTCAGTGCGGTGTGATCCCGAGACTTCCATAGATGATTTGCATTACGACGACTATTGCCAATGTGACTTGGAGCAGGGTGCTCCAGATAACCGTAAAGATCATTGAATTGACCCTTTGCGCTCCTGGAAGATGCCTTGTGCGGATAGACGTGGCCACCCAAATCATGACAAGCCCCGCTATAGCAGCAATTACCGGGAGAGCAAGAACGGCGAAGGCGAAGAAAGGAGTCGCATTTTTGTATGTTTGGTGTGTGATCCGTGCGTAGATGGTGCAAGCGGCGATGGTCCCGTAGGGGAGCACGAACCCAGAGAATGTAAGTGATCTTGGATTCATGTTGTTGTTCTATTCTCTCGCCCAACGTAGCGTTTAGCTGCGGGCCGAGATGGCGCGGGCTGTGCTCCGCACAGACCGTGACAGATCGGACCGTCGGCTACAACGCCTTGTTGGGCAAGCTCCGTGTTCCTTGATTTGCATGAATTCGTGCTTTCTGGACCAAGGCGATTAGTAGTGCTTCGATCCCCCACACGAGAACGACATAAGCGAATCCGACGATGCGCGCTATGGCGAAGTCTGTCTTGTGCAATGAGTAGATGTCTCTTGCAGTAATCCAGCTGAAGGACCGGACTTCAGCCATTCCCCATGCCCCGCCCAGGACGAGAAGACCAACGCCCAGAAGTACCGCCTTAATTCCCCAAGAGACACTTGCGTATCGATGTCGTTCGGCGAATATCATTATCATCCCCACGGCGCCAAAGATGACATGGATCCAATTCACATAAAGCAGTGGGTCGCTTTTCATTGAATCCTCTTATTGCCCAACGTAGCGTTTAGCCGCGGGCGCGCTTGCCTGCCCGTATTGGAACATTGCACATACACGCGACTCTAAACGCAAAGGGCAGAAATGCAAGCGTGATCCGTCGGCTACAACGCCTGGTTAGATTTCCTCATTTTCAGTACGCCCCCGAGAACAGTGCCGGCTGCAGAGAACCCTATGCCAACACACGAAGCGACTACCATAAAAACGACGAAGCTGCCCAGAAGACTTCCAGCCTGGAGAAGGATAGGAATTAGAGTGAGGACCCCGTAGTAGAGTCCTGGACTGCTCAAGATGACAGATTGCGCAGATTGCTTCTTTGTGGTGTCTCGTAAGTAGTACCCAGAGAGCGTACTGCCCACCAGCAGACATACCGGCATGATGATCACGAAGACAAGGCCCATGTATGCTTCTGGCTCTCTCCCCGATGATTTCTGGAGTGGCGAGACAATAGCCCAGATGGAGGCGTAGTAGAGCAGCAAGCTGACCGCGAGACCAGCGAGGACCGTCACTATTATTTTGAACGTTTTCATTTTCTGAAATCTAACGTAGCGTTTAGCTGCCGGCGCGCTTGCGGGCGCCTTGCAACCTGCCTTCGCCTCTTCCCATTGAACGGTAGCCCTCTTGCAAGCGTGATCGGTCAGCTACAACGCCTGGTTGTATGAGCGGTATAGTTGCTCAGTAGTCTTCATTTGCCTTCATTGACTATGGTCTTCGCGTCCTTGATCAACCTCTGAAGGTCTGGAACCGCCGGTCGCTTGTTCTGGCGTAACAGAATCTTCGCGTCTTGCTCTAGCCGATCAGCAAGCCGCCATTCCTTTTCCAACTCAACTTCGTATTCCAGATTTCGTTCGCCATAGGGGTTTATCCAGGCCTTATAGCTAATACGAAGGCCCTCTTGCGTCTTGGACTCCCTCCAAATGGAATGCTCCAGATCGAGACGGGAATATACTGCGGGAGTGCGGCTCCGCAGATAGAGATAGCGCGGCCAGATCGGACAGTCTAGTACCACCCGTCTCTGATAACCTTCACTTGGTGCCTCGTATAGGAGGTCGTTACCGATGACTATTCCGTCCGTCACATTAATCGTCGAATATGTAACCGTCCATTTGCCAGTTATAGGTTCGTAGTTGACCGCGACTTCGAGATCCTCGTAATTCTCTGTAACCGTTGGCTTTGCACCCTTCTCCGATAAGAGGTCAAGTTTCTTCGTTTGGGAATCTGGCGAAAGCACTCGAATCAGCTGATTTCCGATACGGTTCCCACTGGGATCTACAATCAAGAATGTCGTCTCACCCTTCTTGCGAAGCACAGTCACAACAGGCTCGTCTCTTGTGGTTCTATTCTCAACAAGATTTCTGACGCTGCTCTTCTGGTTGTAGCGGGTGGTGTATTCATAACCTGGCATGATGACTTCATTCACAAAAGCTCTATGGGGTTTATCGATTTTGAATTCCCATGCTCCTGTTCCATCAGATTTTAGCAGTGTCTGTCCACCCCCACCACGCTTACCGACAAGGAAATCGGCGCTTTCCCAATTTATCCGAATATCTGCCCCCACAACGGCACTTCCATCCTGGTCAACTACCTTGCCATAGATATGCACTGGCTGTAGGCGATCGTAAATTTCTTTGAATTTCGCGCTGCGTGTCTGAATGATAGGATTCTCTGTCTTGTCCTGGGCCTCTCCGACACTGGGGCAGGAGACGATTGGCAATGCGATCAAGAATGCGACTGCTATTAGTCTACGAACCATGACGATGCTTCCCGATAATTATTCATGTTGCATTGACTCGAGCAATCGTCTCCGCCATACAACGTAGCGTTTAGCCGCGGGCGCGCTTGCCTGCCCGTATTAGCATGTTGCCCTTGCACTCGACTCTAGACGCAAAGGGCAGAAATGCAAGCGTGATCCGTCGGCTACAACGCCTGGTTATGCGGTCTTGTATTGCAGTGGGTACTGGTCTGGGTGTTCGAGAGCCTGAACCTCAAGATCGATGTCGAGATCAGGCCAGTGCAGATGAACCCGGTTGAGGAGACGGACGTTGAGGATAGCCTTGACGGGAGCCTCCTTGAACCAAGGATACTCCGTGTAGGGCAGGAAGTACTCCTTGTCGAGTACGAACAGCCAGATGCCGCTGGCCGAAATATTAAGTATTTCAGGCCTTGAAATGCTTCTTCCAACTGTCGACGATTTCATCTTTCTTTTCCCTAATAATTTCAATGATATTGCTGACATCGCGCTTTGTCAAACCGGCGTTCATCGCAATTCGATTTTTGGTTCGATCCAGAACTTCCCTTCGCCCTTGGACGCCGATGCATGAACGTGCATCCGTGTCTCTTCACGAGAGAAGAAGTAGAACCGATATCCCTTGTGCCTGAAGACGGTCGGGCTCATTCCCGGATTCTATCTCTTTTCTTGCGCATAACGTAGCGTTTAGCCGCGGGCGCGCTTGCCGGCCCGCCTTGGAACATTGCACATTGCCTTGACCTTAGCTTCAAAGGGCCGAAATGCAAGCGTGATCCGTCGGCTACAACGCCTGGTTAGGTGCCTTCATCTTCTGGAATACTGTCACATGGACGATCAAAGCCGGTGACGCATTGAGAATGGCACGTCATTTAGCATCACGAGAGTTCGTAGTAGAGACCTCGTGGTAATGCATGATTACGTTCGCCTGGAACTCGACGTCATTCATTGAGCATGTCACTGACGCGAGAACGCCTTGCGAGAAATGCGATTTCGCGTCAGGTTCGGCGCGATGAACCGATGCCAGATGAATTCGTGTCCGTGACTGTCAGGAATTGCTCCCATGTGACGAAGCATTCATCGATGTAAGACTCTCGTCAGGGATTCCTCTGCCGTATAGGACCATGAGTAGACGGTAGTCGTTCTGTGATCAGGATCGTACTGACAACGATTGTAGGTGATCAGTCGAGCAGCCCAGTCAGCGTAAGGTTGCTTCAGGCGGCAAGCGATGAGGATCCAGTGTCGATCATTCTGCCGAGCTTATCATTGTCTCGTATCATTTTCTGCACCTAACGTAGCGTTTAGCCGCGGGCGCGCTTGCCTGCCCGTATTTGCACATTGCACTTTCACTGACCTCAGCCTCAAAGGGCAGAAATGCAAGCGTGATCCGTCGGCTACAACGCCTGGTTAGATTTCTTCCGGATACTCCCTGCATTTCTGTCGTTCATAAGTAGTTCCGCCGTTGACTCTCTGAAACGGTTGCCTCTATAGAACATGCCCGAATGCTGTTAGTAATAGTTCGAGTGTCTTCAATCACGGTTGCCCTTATCTCACTGGAACAAGCCAGTGCCGTTCGATTAATATCAGCGATCGAAGTGCAGGGAGATTTGGGGTGCGATCAAGCTGGTCCTTGTTTTTATGCTTTCTCATTTTCCATTTTTATAATCTAACGTAGCGTTTAGCCGCGGGGCGGGATGGCGCGGGCTGTGCCCTGCACAGCCCGTGACAGACCGAACCGTCGGCTACAACGCCTGGTTCGGCATTTATTCCTTGTTGCTCTCTGAGTATGCACGAGAAACCACCTCCGAGAGCACCTTCCGGTACTTGTCGACGTCGCCCGGTTGTAGCCGTATGCGGTACCGACCTCCCCGTTTCTCATAGTCCATCACATCTAAACCTGCAGACTCGAGGAGTGCTTGATCTTCTGGTGTGCTCTTTAGCCTTGGCTCGAATCGAAGGAACTCTTTCTTTATGCGAAAGATAACGAAGTTGCTTGGCTGACCAGCTTTTGCAAGGCCGACGTAGAACTTGTTGTATTTCAACTCCAAGGCTTTGTCGTGCTCACGTGCAATTTCTAGCAGTTGATCGGCAATCGCAAGAGTCTTCTTCGATCCTCGTTGCTCCCAATATGCACGGTTGGTGGTCTCCTGGACTTCCTCGTCCTCTTCAACGAGCCCCAGTGCCATTTGATCAACCACCGTCGTGAAAACGAGGCCAACACTGTTGCCTGATTTGAGTGCTTTCATTTGAATTGCGACGAGAGGAATCATCCCGTTGAATAGGCTGATGACATTCAAGAACCTACTTGTAATGTCCTCAGCCACGATGACTGCCGTATGCTCGTATTGTGGAAATCTTCTTCTTTCGATGTCCCAATACTCGATAGTTCGAATAATGTGACTTTCGTCGGTGGGGCCAAGTTGGACTTCGACCTCGTACCTTCTGTTCGACTCAACCTCCTGCAGAAGCAAATCAAGTCGGCCAGCACGTGGCTGTGGCCGTTCCTTGTCTTTTAAGACGACGTCGCCTAGACCAAGAATCGATGGATCTTCAGCAATTCGTGACTGAACCCAGTTCTCGTCAATCTCTGGGTGCTTCTTGATGGAAATCGTCTCGAACTTTGTGAATTCCATTCAGTCTCCTTGTTGCCGAACGTAGCGTTTAGCTGCCGGCGCGCTTGCGGGCGCCTTGGAACTTGCCTTCGCCTCTGCCCATTGAACGGTAGCCCTCTTGCAAGCGTGATCGGTCAGCTACAACGCCTGGTTATGCGTTTATCTGTATGCTTCTTTTCTGTGACGGACAACAGAGACGTCGACGATCAAGTTCTTGTCGTCAATTTCATATATGACGCGGTACTCTCCAACGCGAATACGCCACAGAGAAACAGGGCCGGATAATTTCTTGCTTCCAGGAGGGCGTGGATCGGACGAGAGGATATCGATCTTATCGAGGATGCGTATGGCGACTGTTGAAGGGAGTGATTGCAGTTCCTTCCTTGCTGATCGGGCGAAGGTGACCGCGTACAGAGGCATTATGTCCTTTGCAGTACCTTCTTACGAACCTCTGCCATCGTCTCGCGAGGTTCCTTTTTTCTTTCAATGGTTTTCATGGTGTCGTAGAAGTCTTCCCACAGAACGCGATGCTGCCGGAGGTCAATCAGGACTGCCTTCTTTTCCCCCTGCTCGTCGACAAGGAATTCAACGCCCTTCATTTTTGCCTCCACATTTTTTTCACCCGAATTTTACCATAGTCCTATTTCGCGCATAACGTAGCGTTTAGCCGCGGGACGGGATGGCGCGGGCTGTGCGCCGCACAGACCGTGACAGACCGGACCGTCGGCTACAACGCCTGGTTATGCGTTTCATTGTGGTTTTATGATTTTGATGAGCCCATAGACGCCGAGAATTCCCATTGCGACAATGGCCGCAGTACAGATAAGAAGAAGGACAATGGACAATTTCTTGTTGTGTTTGCCTCCTTCTCCAGTTGATTTTCTAAGTCCGGCAAGGATGAGAATATCGACAAGCACTTCAATAATGCTGTTCATGCCTTGCCTCTGCCTATGATCCCATGATGATGTGAGAAGGAGCTATCCCTCTCGACTTGATGAAAGAGTATCGAAGGGCCAATAGACGATTGCCCCCCCCTGTGCCTCGGCGATCGCTAGAGTAAATCGAACCATTTCATTCTTTCCGCATAACGTAGCGTTTAGCCGCGGGCGCGCTTGCCTGCCCGTATTGGAACATTGCTCATGCACTGGACTCTAAACGCAAAGGGCAGAAATGCAAGCGTGATCCGTCGGCTACAACGCCTGGTTCGGTGTTCCTTTCGATTGCCACCTACACAAGGACAATCGCTCGTGCTGTTATTGCTGTTCAATGGTTTCAGTCCTTCCAATTCCACCATTTCAATTTCTCCGGATCGTGCCGTTGATGGTTTGAAAAGTAGACGGCCGCCCGGAAGACGTAGAGCACGCAGCGATCGACGTGCGCCCCAATGGTTTGTTCGAGTTTGTTGTAGAGTCGTTCCGGATTCTTGTTCCTGAAGTCACCGACCTTGTTCACACCGATCAATCGGAGTTTCTGTGCGATTCTGGGTCCGATCCCTGGAATCGACTCGAGCTCGTCTGATCGCTGTTTCATTTCTTTCGTTCTCTTCCACCGAACGTAGCGTTTAGCCGCGGGCGCGCTTGCCTGCCCGTATTGGCACATTGCACATGCACTGGACTCTAAACGCAAAGGGCAGAAATGCAAGCGTGATCCGTCGGCTACAACGCCTGGTTAGGCGTCTTTGTTTATGGTGCCTTCGTTTCCCTGAGACAGTTGCATGCTCGAACTCTCAGTGTGCTGAGCTTCTATGTGACTGATCGCTATCAGTTCTGGCATCGAATCAGTTCCACCCGAGAATGAGAGCAATCCGGACGATGTCAATGTGCCTCGAGTGCCGACTTGCGATCTTGCTTGAGAGTCATGCTACTGATTCCGCAGTTCGCCCAGCGTCGATGATAGTGCGACTGCCAATGGCGATGGTCAGCCGCCGAGGATCATGGCATGCCCGACGATTGCCGGTCTCGATTGTGCTTCTGTTCATTTCATTTCGACCTAACGTAGCGTTTAGCCGCGGGACGGGATGGCGCGGGCTGTGCTCTGCACAGACCGTGACAGACCGGACCGTCGGCTACAACGCCTGGTTGGGGCGTGTTCCGATTGCTGTTTGAAGTCCCCCTGTGTTTGAGGTGCTAAGTATTGAATAGCGATTGCTAGACGGATGAGCGCCACAAGGCCGTCTCACTTTTCTAGTTCCTTTTCATTGGGTTGCCCGACACGACTGATGTGATATAGATCATAAGGAAGCGTCACCACATCGGTGACGAGTGAGAAGGGAATATCCACAATGAAAAGCGGGATAAACCATGGTGAATAGATGAAGTCAAAAGGATTTGGTCTTTCATTTTCTGGTTTCCCCACGACGGCGTAGTAGGTCATTCCAAAGTCTGTCGCTGTCGCCCCAAATGGGTAAGTATAGCCACGGTCATACTTTCCCAACGAAGCGCAGCCTGAGAGCAGAAGACATGCGAGATAAAGCATGCCGGTCATTGTGCAGGTATGCAGTTTCATTTCTTCTGTCGCCCAACGTAGCGTTTAGCCGCGGGGCGGGATGGCGCGGGCTGTGCTCTGCACAGACCGTGACAGACCGGACCGTCGGCTACAACGCCTGGTTAGCGCCTGCCAGTTCATTCGCTCTGTCTCTGGTCTCTTGTGTGAATTCTTGCAGTTCATCGGGTTTGATGACTCCGTGGCGAATCATTTGGCCGAGCCGTAGTATTGCAGTTGATCTTCTCATGTCGTTGAACATGGCGCCTATCTTATTGTCTTCGGCCTGGACTATGCGATAGATGGCCAGATAGACTCTGTGCGGATCGTCGTCAGGCCCGATGACGCACCCGTGCACGTGTTCTATTGCAGTTCTTGATGCTCTTCGAAGGAGATCGTCCTTCATCGACCTGAGGCGCTTCCAGTCGGATTCAGGCAATTCTCTCATTTTCCCATATTCTTTCTGTGCGCTAACGTAGCGTTTAGCCGCGGGCGCGCTTGCCTGCCCGTATTGGAACATTGCTCATGTACTGGACTCTAAACGCAAAGGGCAGAAATGCAAGCGTGATCCGTCGGCTACAACGCCTGGTTAGCCGTTTTCTTGAATTTCATGGCTTTCTTGAACGAGACCACCAGTTCTTTCAGTGGTAGTTCCTGATTGTCCTTGATGCGAACGCACCCCTTGCCAGTACTGATGGCCGGATGCTTTTTCCGTATGTTATCTATGAGAGACTCGGAGCAGAAATACACCGACAGATGGTTTTTCTGGTTTCCGATTGCGACCCAGTTAGGACCCTTTTCTAGGGTAGGCATGCGATATTTCATTGTTTCGATTACATCCGGCGTCGACTCAACGAATGCGTTGCGGAGTGCGACATATCGTTGTTTCCTCAACTCTGGAACATTGATGAGATATTTCTTGATTTCAGTTTTCATATTCTTTTCCGGCTAACGTAGCGTTTAGCCGCGGGCGCGCTTGCCTGCCCCCCGGCGGCCACCTCAACCTCCCCCACCTGTGGCCGGGTCAAAATCCTCCACCCGGTCGGCGACGGGACGGGTGCATCCTAGCTCTGGCTTTCCTGCTGGCAAGCCGCGCGGCGGCCTCCTTGAGCCGCCAGCTCTTTCCCTCGAACTTGAGCAGGTGACCGTGGTGCATCAGCCGGTCGAGCAGCGGGGCCACGACGACGACGTCCCCGAGCAGCTTCGGCCAGTCCTCGATCACGCGGTTCGATGTGATGATCGTCGAGGCCTTCTCGTAGCGGCTCATCAGCACGTCGGCCAGTTCGTCGCCGGCGCCGGCGGGCAGCCGGCGCAGGAAGAGGTCGTCGATCAGGAGCAGGTCGGTCTTCTTGAGTTGCGCGCGGTACTTCCGGATCGTCCCGAGTTCTCTGGCCTCGGTGATGTCCTCGATCAGCTGCTGCGCCTCGCGGTAGAGAACCTTGTACCCGCGTTCCACCGCCAGCAGAGCGAGCGCCTTGGCGACGTGGCTCTTGCCGGTCCCCGGCGGGCCGAGCAGCAGCAGGTCCTCGCGGGCGTCGATGAACTTCAGCGTGCCGAGTTCGAGAAGCTCGCGCTTCGGCAGCCGCGGGTTGTAGCTCCAGTCCAGCTCCGCCAGGGTCTTGCGTTCGGGCAGCCCGGAGAGCGCGTAGCGGCGCTCCTGCAGACGCGAGTGGCGCCGGTCGAGTTCATCCTGCACGAGCCAGGAGAAGGCCTCGAGGAAGTTCATCTCGTGGCTGGCCACCTGCAGGGCGCGCGCCTCCAAGGTGGCGGTCATGCCCGAGAGGCGCAGGCCGCGCAGGGCGCGTTCCAGCTCAACCATGGACATGGGCATCGGTCTTTTCCTCCATCGGGTTGGTCTGGGAGTGCGTCTCCCAGAACGACTGGTACTCGGCGATCGCGCGGATGGCCGGGCCTGCCTGCGTCAGCTCAGCGGCCGGGGCGGCGCCGTGGCGGCCTGCCGTTCCAGCGCGCGCCGGATGGCGGCATACGAGACGCACTCGGCTTCGAGGAAGCGGCCGCAGACCGCCTCGATCTCGGCGCAGGAGTAGGTGCGGGGCAGGTTGGTCAGCCCGTAGAGCGCCCGCTGGCCGGGCGGCCGAGGCGCGCGAAGAGCGTGCGGGCCAGCTGCTCGGTCTGCGGGCCGATCCGTGCCGGCCTTCTCGAGCAATCGGGCGGTCTCCCGGGAGGGGTTGAAAAATCCGATCCCCCTCCTCGAGCACGAACTGGCCCTTGCGCTCACCCTTCGCATGCCGGCGCAGCAAGCGGCCGGAGCCGTCGTAGATCTCGATCTCCTGGCATAGATCCGCACCTGGACCTTGCTGTGCAGCGGCGCCGGCAGCGCCGCGTAGTACACGCCGTCCACCTGCACGAGACCCGCGTCGTCCACGGTGCGCGTGCCGGGCTTGAAGTAGCGGAACCCCTCCAGCGGCAACGGCCGCAGGTGCGGCTGCTCCTCGCGATACAGCTCCAGCACCTGGCGCTTCTTGCGGCCGTGGATGCGCGGCGCCGCCCAGCGCTCCTCCCAGTGCGCCAGCCACGCGTTCTGCGCCTCGATCGCTCTCGAACTTCCGCCCCTTCAGCGCGGTGCCCTGCGTGTGCTGGATCGCGTTCTCGACGCGTCCCCTTCCGGTTCGGATCCCGCACCCGGCAGGGGTCGGCCACCACCCCGTAGTGCCGGAGCATCTCCGCGTAGATCAGGTTCAGCTCCGGTTCGTAGATGTCCGGATGGATCACCCCCTCTTTCAGGTTGTCCAGCACGACGTACTGGGGACACCCGCCGAAGCTGCGCCAGGCCTCCTCGTGCAGCCGCGCCCAGATCTCCTGGTTGGTCTTCCAGACCACCTTGCGGAAGCTCTTGCCCGAGTACTTCAACGTCATCACGAACAGGTACGGGCGGCGGTACTGGCCCGGCTTGTAGAGCGTCAACGCGCCCTGGCCGTAGTCCACCTGGCCTCCTCCCCGGGCAGGAACTCCAGCACGTCGAAGCGCTCCGGCTCCCGCGCCTTGAGCCTGGCCACGAAGCGCTTCACCGAGTTGTAGCGGTGCTCGAAGCCGTGCTGCTCGACCAGGTCCTGGTAGATGCTCTGCGCGTTGCGCCCGAGCTGGACCTGCGATCTCGATCCAGCTCCGATGCGGCTCGCAGGCCGACGGGGTCGTCCAGCGCCGGGGGGAGCACCCCGTCGGGAGCCGGTGGCCGGGGTGGGGGAGTTTGGCCTGGATCGGGCTCCGAGCCGGTGGCCACCCCGGGGGATTTTGAAACGGCGGCGCGTACCGGCGGATCGTCTTGCGATCCACCCCCGTGCGCCGGGCGATCTCCCGATGGCTGGCACCGCAACTGATCAGAGTCTCAATCGTTATCCGCAGATGCTCTTCAAGACGTTCACTCCTCTCCCCCCTCGTGATGCTGAGGGGCAAGGGTAACGGTATTGGAACATTGCACATACACGCGACTCTAAACGCAAAGGGCAGAAATGCAAGCGTGATCCGTCGGCTACAACGCCTGGTTAGGCGTTCATTCGGTATGGATTATTCTTCAACCATGAATGTGCATCACGGGAGAAAGAAGGCATGATCTAGTGTCTAGCAACCAGCAAACCTGTGATGAACAAGATAACAACCAAGGGCAACCACACAATGCGTTCCCACTTGCTTGGCGTGAAAATGTGAGCTAGGACCGCAACACCGCAATACGCAACTACGACCCATATCACTTTATGGGATAGCGAATGCCAACGTGGCAGGAGTAAATTCGCTCGAATCAATACCACAAGTGCCATAAGGACTAGGATCACTGCGGATGCCACTGACGCAACACGCATTGGAACAGGCAGCCGCCCGCTGTACTTTCCACCCCAACTTAGCTCTGCCCAGGGCATTCCAATGGCAAGCGCACAGTGAAATGCTACAGCTAGGAGTGCGATCACTGAGAAGGAATAGCCAACAATCTTGATCATCATGTGAATTCCTTCGTTGAATATTCCTTCATTTCTTGCGCCTAACGTAGCGTTTAGCCGCGGGCGCGCTTGCCTGCCCGTATTGGAACATTGCTCATGAACGCGACTCTAAACGCAAAGGGCAGAAATGCAAGCGTGATCCGTCGGCTACAACGCCTGGTTAGGTAAGGCCGCACGGCGGCCGATCCGGTATTGTTGCCCGAATGTAGTGGCAGTTTATCGGCGCCAACGGTCACGGCTGGAATTCTCCTCTGCACCTGATGCGAGGCGTCCGGCAGTTTCACTTGTACGGTGCAGTAATATGACTGGCCCAATCTCGCCGAGCCACAGGACCAATCTGCACTGCTGAATAAAGGCGCCGTCCTTTTCTGGAGGTGCATTTGTACGGTCATCCGGGACCTAACGTAGCGTTTAGCCGCCGGCGCGCTTGCGGGCGCCTTGGAACTTGCCTTCGCCTCTACCCATTGAACGGTAGCCCTCTTGCAAGCGTGATCGGTCAGCTACAACGCCTGGTTCGGCAGCTGTATTAACTATTTACCATACGCCTCTGAAAGTATAGTTGGATCCGAATCATTCTCAACACAATCATCAATGCATTACCTCTCCCATGAGGTGTACGAAGGGCGTAACGACTGGCCATGTGACAAGATCGATAGCCACAGCAATTGGGGTCAGCGTCACTTTGGCAATCCATGGTAGAGTCCTGCGTTGCTTAATTTGGTCTTGGAATTCAAGAGAAGCGCCAGTTATGTCGCTATCCGCGATTAACCTGTAGTAGTCGTTGGGTTGCCAAGCCATACCATAGGGTTTCGCCTCAAGATAAGAAGTCCCCTCGATAGATATCGAAGATGGCCCAGGACTTTCAGCATCCGCTCTGGATGAAACTGCCATTTTGCCAACAATTGGAGATGATGTTGTGATAGTCAGAAAGTAAGTATAACTCATAGTCTCGGGAGCTGGTAACAGATAGAAGGCATTCATTGCTGGTTGGACTGGTAGATAGTTTTGAAATGTCCTTCGCGTGACGGTTACTTTTGCGATTTGATTGTCACTTAGATCAAGAAGTTGATGCCTATCATCGAATCCAGTATAAAAGTGGACTGCCCCTTCTTGGCTCAGGGGGAACCCATTCTCCTCAATCTTGTGTATATCTCTTTCATCTATGTGATAACGGAGAAAGAATTGGTCGGATGCACGGACAATATTGAAACGATCAGCTTTGAGAGTACTCTTTGTTGCGATGCTAATATCACGACTACTAGTACCGTTCCATAGTATCGCGGTGGTACATCCTGATAACATCGAAATTGAAAGGGCTATTGCATAAAGGCGCACCATCACCAAACGCCACGAAGACACTATGTCCACGCTTGGAAATCTATCTTCCTTGGTCATATTCCCGATTTGTACCCGCTTGTCAATTATCTGTTTTGCCGAACGTAGCGTTTAGCCGCGGGCGCGCTTGCCTGCCCGTATTGGAACATTGCTCATGCACGCGACTCTAAACGCAAAGGGCAGAAATGCAAGCGTGATCCGTCGGCTACAACGCCTGGTTATGCCTTCTTTTCTCCTTGCCTTTCAATCGCGGTCTTCCACTCGTTATGCCTCGTCATGTCTGCTGGTAATTCGTAGCCGTTGTTCTGCAAACGGGACAGATAAAGGCGTAATAGGTGCCTTCAGAGTGCTCCTCAATCTCGTCGTGCTCCACTTGGGCCAGGAACATCATGGTTTGCGTGCACTCGGGACATCGGGGGTAATAGGCGTCCTGAACCCATGTCGGATGACCGCCCACCTGGGAGAAAGTAGTCGGCAGAAACTGGTCAGCGGCGAAGAGCGGCGGGCGTTTGACGCCCGGCGACAGCGAGTCCTGCGGCAGCCTGCCCCAGGTACCGACGTCGCCAGGAAGGTACGCAGGGCGGGAGTTAGCCGAAGACCAGTGACCGGTTCCCCTGCCATCGATGACACCGAATACGACCCCGAATGCGGTGCAGACTTCGCACGTCGTAACTTGCAGATGAGAGCTCAATCCGACTTCACCTGTGATACCAAAGGCTTCCGGGGTGATATCGAAAAGGTTGGTCAACTTGGCGCGGCACCAAGGACAGCCGTCTTCCCTGTCAGTGATCGCTCTGAAGCTGGCCGGCAACGTCGACGGACCCGGCACCAGCTTGGTGCATGCGTCGAAGTAGAGTTGCCTCTTCCCACCGTCACCGGTAACTTCCCATCCCGCTTGGCGAGAGTAGTCCTCTGGTGGAATGTAGAGGGAGGAGGCCCAAGAAGGTGGACAGCGCTTCCAAGCGGCGAACACCTCAACGACTCTTGAGTCTCCGATCCAGGCAAGAACCGAGAGAATATGATTCCGATTGCCTGGGTCCTTTTCTATTCTTTCAATGAGTTCGTCTCTCAGGCTCGAGGAGGATCTGTGAAAGGGCAAGCTCGGCCAAAAGGAGTTGCAGGACACCAAAGCCCTTAGACACTGCTCAATTTCAGCGTCGGTGAAGGCTGATAGACACAGCACGATCGCTTCTGATTCTTCCTTCCGGTCGGACCCAATCAGCGACGTGGCATACCCCACGAGACGAGACGTATCGTGCTTACTAAGGCCAGCATAGATCTGGTCCGTCGGTACGGCATACGGCATCCAATTGACCAGAGGGTCATACTTCCGGGGTCTGTGAATGATCTTCAGCACTTCAACCGGATCATCGACCCCGGCGAACTCGTTCAGATCGCGGCGATTCTCCCTGATGTACTTGGCGCGCGCTTCCCTTGCCGCAGCTTGGACGCAAGGCATGCACAGGCCACCGGTCTCGGACGCAGTGGAGGGCAGGATGGTCCTGGAGCATCCTTGATTCCGGCAAGGAACTCGATCAGCCATCAAATCTCCATCTTTTTGGGCATAACGTAGCGTTTAGCCGCGAGGCGGTATGGCGCGGGCTGTGCTCCGCACAGACCGTGACAGACCGAATCGTCGGCTACAACGCCTGGTTAGAGCGTCTAGTAGAATATCCCCTTCACTCCAACAGACCGGAATTCTCTAAGCAGAGAGACGAAAGAGCGCTCGATACAATTGTCTGGGAATGAGATGTATTCGAGATCTCTACCGAGAATACCCAGATCAACCTTAATTGAAGCCTCAATCAAGAGAATGACGTGCTTACCTGCCCCTAGGGCATATGATGCCTCTGAGATCAGCCAAGAATGATCGCGTTCGCCGGAGAAGAGGACTATCACAATATCCTGATTGTCGATGCGGTGCTTCACCTTGTCAGGAATTCCTCCTACGTGTACTCCTCACCCTGGACAGGCCGGAACCCGAGCAAGTGCAGGACGTCACTCAGCCGTGAATAGTACTCGTTCCCTCTTGGGTCAAAATGTCTGCCAATGAAAACGGTGGGTTCCAACATCTTCCTTCGGTATTCATCCTTTTCAATACGCTCTGGTCGTGACAAGCCCAGTTCGGTTCTGAACATATCGTGAACCCGTTCGATAAACGCCAAATTCCCATCTGCGTGGGCGGCAACCTCGATCTTCGACTTTGAATAGTCCATTCCCGCACCGTATCGTTTGCCACTCAAGATGTCGCCAAACAGGAACCTCCTACTTGGACGTTCGGTATAGGTGGCATGCCAATCAAAGAAATCGTAGAACGGTACTGTGCTCAAGACCTCAAAAGAACTCCGTCATCTTGTCGCATGTGTACTGTTCGGTGTCACTCTTCTGTACATAGAAACGCAGGTCCCATTCGCGATAACCGTAACCAGCTGCGTGGAGTTGACCCGCTTTGGTGGACACCTTACGGTTTGGACAGGAGGTGTTCGTCATGGGAGGAAAGACAAGGCCCCCGTACCCCGCAGAGTACCGTGCCCGGATTATGGAGTTGGCCCGGGCCGGGAGGAACCCCGAGGAACTGGCAAAGGAGTTCGAACCCACCGGCCAGACCATCCGGAACTGGTTGCAGCAGGATGACCGCGACAGCGGGCGGCGACAGGACGGTCTGACCACGGCCGAGCGGGAAGAGCTGGTCAAGCTGCGCCGGGAATGCCGCCGACTCCGTGAAGAGCGGGAAATCTTGGCAAAAGCAGCGGCCTGGTTCGCTCGGGAGACCAACTCGATACCCCCGAAGTCTTCGAGTTCGTGAGAGCCAACCAGGTCAAGTGGAAGGTCGCCACGATGTGCCGGATTCTGGGCGTCTCCCCCAGCGGCTACTATGCGTGGCATCACCGTCCGCCCTCGCGGCGGCGGATCGAGGATGAAAGACTCACTCTGATGATCAAGGAGTCGCATGCCCGCTCGCGTGGCACCTACGGCTCGCCGCGAATTCTCGAGGATCTCCGGGAGGAGGGGCGTCGTGTCGGATGCAAGCGAGTCGCTCGTCTGATGCGTGTCGCGGGCCTGCGTGGAGTAAGCCGGCGCAAGTGGATCACCACCACGATCCGTGACAAGCGGGTGCGTCCTGCCGAGGATCTGGTGCATCGAGAGTTCGCCGCGACGGCCCCGAACCAGCTGTGGGTCGCCGATATCACCCAGATTCCGACTTGGGCCGGGATCCTTTATCTGGCGGTGGTGCTCGATGTGTTCAGCCGTCGTGCGGTCGGCTGGGCCATGGCCACGCACATGCGCACCGAGCTAGTCCTCGACGCGCTCGATATGGCCATCGGCCGTCGTCGTCCCTTCAACGTCGTGCACCATTCCGATCAAGGCTGTCAGTACACCTCGATCGCCTTCGGCAAACGCTGCCGGGAGGCCGGCGTGCGTCCCTCGATGGGCTCGGTCGGCGACTGCTTCGACAACGCCATGGCCGAGAGCTTCTTCGCCACGCTCGAATGCGAGCTGCTCGAGCGCAACCGCTTCCGCTCTCAGGCTGAAGCGCGGATGGCCGTCTTCGACTTCATCGAGGGTTTCTACAACACCCATCGCCGCCACTCCGGCCTCGGGAAAGTCTCACCCTTGGAGTTCGAGAGAAGGTATGCTCTTACCACTGGGGATCAAACCCCTTACCCGTCCACGAAAGCGGGGTAACTCCAGGGACTAGCTTGAACTCCTCTTTGATCCTAGAATCTATCCGCTTGAGCTTGTCCGCAAAGTCGACATCTTTCAACCATGAATAGTACCTCTCTCTCTTGAACATTCACTTCCCCTTCTGATCATGTGCTCTAACGTTGCCGTTTAGCTGCCGGCGCGCTTGCGGGCGCCTTGAAACCCGCCTTTGCCTCTGCCCATTGAACGGTAGCCCACTTGCAAGCGTGATCGGTCAGCTACAACGCCTGGTTCGACGTCTTTGTTTATGTGACCTGCTTCTGCACAACATTTCCTTGCTGGGCCGCTACAAGTAAGCCTACGCCCAATATTGCCATCGGGGCAGCGATTATCTTAATTACTCCTACGATCAAGTCGTGCATATCTTCAGATGAAGTACCGATCGACGTTGCATACCCAGAAAGTATTGAGCCAATAATCAGGAAAATCCCCGCCCACTTGGGAAACCACAAACCCAGGACAACCAAAGGAAGTGTTATCGTTGGTCCAGTAAGCATTGCAACCCAACTACTGACAGGCTCACTTTCTCGGAACACAAAGATCGCCTGAGCGGCAAGATACGCGTGGAAGAGTCCGACAGGAATGCCGAAGATCAAGAGCGTGCGCTGCCAGACTTGGAGCTTCATCGGGATATCAGTGGTTCGTTGTTCATGCAGTTTTCCCTTGTCGTCGAACGTAGCGTTTAGCTGCCGGCGCGCTTGCGGGCGCCTTGGAACTTGCCTTCGCCTCTTCCCATTGAACGGTAGCCCTCTTGCAAGCGTGATCGGTCAGCTACAACGCCTGGTTGGGCGTTCCTTGTTCCTTGGCCCGAAAACCAATGCAGTTATCCGTGGTGCTGTTGTACGAGACAGCTCCTTGGAAGTCGCACTCAGCATTGAGGTTGTCCTGTATGAATCTGCAGTTCTTCATGTTGCATTCGATGAACCGCGAATCAATGAAGCTCGTTCCTCGAAAGGTGCAATCAAGAAATGTGGATTGGTGAAAGACGGCATGGGTGAAGATACCCCAGTACCATTCGACGTTCTTGAAGGAACAGTTCGCGAAAGTCGAGGAAACGATTCCACCGTTCCTTGTTGAAATCCGCGAACTCACAGAACCTGAAGCAATCGTCGTCCCACTGAACCGTTGATTCAGTCTTGCTGTCGATCTTTTCGTTCTTCATTTGTTGTCGCCCAACGTAGCGTTTAGCCGCGGGCGCGCTTGCCTGCCCGTATTTGCACGTTGCACATTCAACTGACCTTAGTCTCAAAGGGCAGAAATGCAAGCGTGATCCGTCGGCTACAACGCCTGGTTAGGTGTGTTCAAGGCACGTGAACGCCATTTCCCATACACTAGGCCACCCAGCGTTCCAATGACGAAGCCCCCTGGCCCGGTTATAAAGATGCCGAGAAGAGGCCCTTGATTTGCAGTCGGCATGAAAATGATGGGACCAATGAAGCCTGCAAGGAAGCCAACACTTCCGATGATCATGCCCCCGCGCATGGCATAGCGAAAGCATAAATTCTTTGTCATAGTGGGACCTTTGACGAAATACAACCAACAAAAGACAGATATCGACCCGGACGCCGATCCGAAAATTGCCCCAAGTGGTTCGAATCCTTCCATGACTTGGGCACGTAAGACCAATAGCGTGAAGATCGTGAGAGGGGCGCCCACTATGATTGCTAAGACCCGCTCTGGACCAATCGGCCATGGCTTATCATTCATTTTTCACACCTAACGTAGCGTTTAGCTGCCGGCGCGCTTGCGGGCGCCTTGGAACTCGCCTTTGCCTCTGCCCATTGAACGGTAGCCCTCTTGCAAGCGTGATCGGTCAGCTACAACGCCTGGTTGTGTGCCTTAATCTTGTCGATAGCCTCAATCAGATACTTGTCGTTATCCATATTTCGAACAACATCGTAATCTGGAGTTCCATATTCCCGAGTTGTTGCATAATACCGCTCGAGCAATGACAATGCTCTGGGATCACCGATCTTCCCCAGTGCTTGAGCGGCTCTGCGGAATATCATCCAATCAAGGAACCCTCTATAGTTCATCATGGCATTCATGATCGGTTCGACTGCATTGACTGAGCGCTTGTTTCCAAGAATGTGTATTGCGCGAGATAGATTTTGAGGGCTCAAGTACTCACCATTAACAACGCGTATTAATTCTGTTTCGGCTCCTATATCGCTTCTTGATTCATATTCTGATAGTTGCTGGTCCTGCTTGTCGATCTTCTGTCTTTGTGAATATTCTTGATATCGAGTAATTGGCCCTACAAATACAATACCAGGGAGACTAAACTCTTGGCGCTCAAGACGCACAAAGCACAACAATAACAGAACTACTCCAACCAACATTCCTAATAGGATGTATATTCTCTTTCGCTGATTTGAACCAATCATTGAAGTGTTCCTCTATAGCACACAACGTTGCCGTTTAGCCGCAGGCGCGCTTGCCTGCCCGTATTCGCTTTTTACACATTCACTGACCTTAGCCTCAAAGGGCAGAAATGCAAGCGTGACTGTCGGCTACAACGCCTGGTTAGGTCTCCTTTTGATTTTGCTTCCGATTCCTATGAGACAGGAGACAGACAATCCCCAGAGCAAACTGTTGACGAGCATCGGAATATAGCCGAATAGTCCGTGGAATACATTTGCACCTGCGCTGCCCATCAACTTAACCAGAGGCATAACAGGATAAAACATGATTGCCGATATTGTGCTTGCCGCAACCTCAAATGCACTGGCCTTCCTGGCCGAATCAAATCGATCCATGGTTGCAGAGAACGAGTAGAGGAATAAGCTGAATGCAGTTATGAAGTGGAGCACTGTGACAAGCACAACAATTCTTGGTTTGATCATCTCTTCAGACCTAACGTAGCGTTTAGCAGGTTGCTGAAAAACTCCCCGGCTTGAGCGCGCCCGGATAAAATGGCGCGAACCCAGCCGAGGAGGACCGATGCGCGGAGAGAACAGCACGCAAGGGCACATGTTCACGTACCTGTCGCCGGAGCAGCGGGTTCCGGCAGATCACCCGCTGCGAGCGATCAAGGAGAGCGCCGACCAGGTGCTCAAGGAGCTGTCGCCGACGTTCCGCGCGATGTACAGCCAGGTCGGTCGCCCCTCGATCCCGCCGGAGCGACTGCTCAAGGCCCAGGTGCTGATCGCCCTGTACTCGGTGCGCTCCGACCGGCTGTTCTGCGAGACGCTGGACTACAACATCCTGTTTCGCTGGTTCCTGGACATGAGCCTCGAGGAGCCGACGTGGGACGCCAGCACCTTCAGCAAGAACCGGGACCGCCTGCTCAAGCACGACGTGGCCACGAAGTTCTTCGACGCGGTCGTGCGCATGGCGCGGCAGAAGCACCTGCTCTCGGATGAGCACTTCACCGTCGACGGCACGCTGGTGGAGGCCTGGGCGAGCATGAAGAGCTTTCGTCCCAAAGGCGAGCCGCCGACGGATCGGCCGACCACCGACGGCGATCCCGGCAACCCTTCGGTGAACTTCCGCGGCGAGAAGCGCACGAACGTGACGCATTGCTCGACCACGGACCCGGAGGCGCGACTGATGCGCAAGGCCAACGGGCAGCAGGCGCGGCTGTGCTTCAGCGCCCACGCCCTGATGGAGAACCGGAACGGATTGCTGGTGGACCTGAAGGTCGCGCTTGCGACCGGATTCGGCGGAGCGGGAAACCGCGATGGAGATGCTCAAGCGCCAAGCGCGAAAGCGTGTCAGGCCGCGCACCCTCGGCGCCGACAAGGGCTACGACACCAGGGAGTTCGTCAGTGAGTGCCGCGGTCGCGGCATCACCCCGCACGTCACCGCGAACATCACGCGTCGAGGTGGTTCCGCCATCGACGGCCGCACGACCCGGCATCGCCGGGTACGCAGTCAGTCAGCGGCTGCGCAAGCGCGTCGAGGAGATCTTCGGCTGGTGCCAAGACGGTGGGCGGAATGCGCCGCAGCAGGTTCAAAGGACGAGAGCGAACGCAGCTGTTCGCGCTGATCGTCGGCACCGCCTACAACCTGATGAGGATGGCGAGAATCCTCAGAGAACCGGTGGCGGCATGAAATATCCACAGAAGGAGCGCCGCCAGGCGGCAACAAAGAACCAATCAGAACCAGCTACTTGCGAATCTGACAGCTCGCTCCGGCGTCGAAATTCGGCTGATCATGGTCAAATTACCCACAGCTTTCATGAGCTCGGCTGATTTTTCAGCACCCTGTTAGCCGCAGGCGCGCTTGCCTGCCCGTATTGGCTATTGCACATTGCACTGACCCTAGCCTCAAAGGGCAGAAATGCAAGCGTGACTGTCGGCTACAACGCCTTGTTCGGTTGTCTTAGTCTTTCTTTGCGTTTCTTGAGTATTTGATTTCCTAGTATCAGGTAACCATACATGGCGCATATGCCTCCGATGGTTGGAGTAATGATGTTTTTCGTTAGGCCAAATAGCAGGAAACCAATCACCAGGCCAATAAGGCCGCAAAGCAGAGAGATGTTGAGTTTTATCATTGTTGGTCGATTCACGACGTGTCCGCCGAACAAGAACATGTCGTCTTCTCGCTTTTGTATCTTCATGTTGGTGTCTTTGGTCGTTATTGTTCTCTTCTGTTTCAACCGAACGTTGCCGTTTAGCTGCCGGCGCGCTTGCGGGCGCCTTGGAACCCACCTTCGCCTTCGCCCATTGAACGGTAGCCCTCTTGCAAGCGTGATCGGTCAGCTACAACGCCTGGTTCGGTGATCACGTTTCACGATCTTAGGTAAATGATCATCACGGCTGCTAAGACACCGAGACAGCCAGCTATTGCACCATAGATGGTTCCAAAGATAATCGCGATTCCAAAGAACGATGCGCCACCACCAAGATATGGCAACAGATATTCAGATGCGACCAAGCAGGAGGGCACGACCAAGAACGACAAGATAATTGCAGTTATGCTTTTCCGAAATATTAGTTGTACAAATAGTCCGACAGCGAACGCAGCAGCAATGGCAATAATCGCGAACAATGTTTACCTCACGAACTCTTGACTGCCTTTTGCCTGATTGTAGTTTCCTTTATTCATTTCTATTCCACCGAACGTAGCGTTTAGCCGCAGGCGCGCTTGCCTGCCCGTATTGGCACTATTGCCCTTGCACTCGACTCTAGACGCAAAGGGCAGAAATGCAAGCGTGACTGTCGGCTACAACGCCTGGTTAGGTTCTTTATTGATTCTTGCTTCCGAATTCCTATGCGACAGCACGTCAGACAGATCTCCAGAGCATACTGATTGACGAGCATCGGTAATATGCCGAATAGTCCGTGGAATGACATCTGCACCTGCGTTGCACCATCGACTTATCCAGATGCATAGACGAGGATAGAACTGCATTGTCGATATTGTGCTTGCCGCAATCAATGCACTGGCATTCCTGGCGAATCAAATCGATCCATGATGCACAGACGAGTCGATGGAATACGCCGAGTGCAGTCATGAAGTCGAGCACGGACAGCACAACGTTCTGCGTTTGTCATTCATTTCTTTCAGACCTAACGTAGCGTTTAGCCGCGGGCGCGCTTGCCTGCCCGTATTGGAACATTGCACATGCACGCGACTCTAAACGCAAAGGGCAGAAATGCAAGCGTGATCCGTCGGCTACAACGCCTGGTTAGGTAGTTCCTCATTTTCAGTCGCCCCGAGAACAGTGCCGGCTGCAGGGAACCCTACGCCAACACACGAAGCGACTACCATAAAAACGACGAAGCTGCCCAGAAGACTTCCAGCCTGGAGAAGGATAGGAATTAGAGTGAGGACCCCGTAGTGAGTCCTGGACTGCTCAAGATGACAGATTGCGCAGATTGCTTCTTTGTGGTGTCTCGTAGTAGTATCCAGAGAGCGACTGCCACCAGCAGTACATACCGGCATGATGATCACGAAGACAAGCCCATGTATGCTTCTGGCTCCTCCCCGATGATTTCTGGAGTGGCGAGACAATGCCGCAGATGGCGGCTAGTACGAGCAGCATGCTGACCGCGAGACAGCGAGACCGTCACTAATATTTTCAACGTTTTCATTTTCTGACATCTAACGTAGCGTTTAGCCGCGGGCGCGCTTGCCGGCCCGCCTTTGCCTTGCCTTGCATCTGACTTTGCACGTAGGGCCGAAATGCAAGCGTGATCCGTCGGCTACAACGCCTGGTTAGGCATTCTAGAGTGTGCTCGACCATTCGACATGCACTTGATCTGGGTAATGAAAGGTGACGACGAGCCTTCCCATTAGCTTTGGTCGGATGTATTCACATTCCATATTTCGAATGTTTTCCTGTCTGAGTCAATATTCCACAGATCGTGCCCAATAGACCGGAGCATTTCGACAGACTGCTTAGTTCGATGCATAAATTGTTGTGGTCATGAGCACTGACCGATGAGTGCTTTGAGTTCCAGTTCCATTTGATCCAATCGCGATCGACGATCCACCAGTCAGCCATTCGAACGCCGAACGGAGAATAATTTCTCTTCCATTTGTTGGCTAACGTAGCGTTTAGCCGCGGGACGGGATGGCGCGGGCTGTGCTCCGCACAGACCGTGACAGACCGGATCGTCGGCTACAACGCCTGGTTAGCCAGTTCCTTCTTGCCACTTTCAATAGCCTTTACAAGTGTTTCCTGATGCTCTTCGATGTAGTTCATTGTTTCTTCGATAGTGTCTTGCGACAGGAGATCTATCGCGAAGTGCGACGCCAGGTAGGCAAACGAGAAGGCGATATGAGGATGTGCGAATACTTCGGGGGACCGGGACTGGGTAGCGACGTAGCTCGACAGCATTGCCTCGGTGGATTTCTTGAGACGTGACTTTGTGGGTTTGATGCCACGGAACTTCAGGCAGACATTTGGGGCTACATGGAAGAGATCGTTCTCAGTGATCGTATCACCGAGCATGGCACCAAAAGGAATTGCCTCGAAGGCGTCAAGATAGGCCCAGGCAATCTCTTGGAGCCATGCGCGTGGTGACTCTGGAATGCTTCTCACCTGCAACGTCCTCATGTTCCGTTTCTTCTGGCTAACGTAGCGTTTAGCTGCCGGCGCGCTTGCGGGCGCCTTGGAACCTGCCTTCGCCTCTGCCCATTGAACGGTAGCCCTCTTGCAAGCGTGATCGGTCAGCTACAACGCCTGGTTCGCCGGTTACTTTCTATTGACCCATTCCTCGTACTGATTCCGATCAGTTGTTTGGATTTTGCTGACTTCGTCCTTCGGCATTCTCCAGGTCGGTGCGAGCAACTGACCAGGATATTCCGCTGATGCCAAGATGTCGCGATAGTCCTTCTTTGCAACAGTCACCCACTTTTCGACATCTTCTATGGAGTTCCCCGCGAGCTTCAGAATGTCGAGTTGGACTCTGACTATCTCCTGCTCGTAAGGTTCTGTTCCGTATCGGTTTAGGATATCGATGACCTTTTCACGAGTGGTGGTGTTTGGGAAAATCATCCCAAGCTTTTTCACCAACAATTCGTTCAAGTCGTTTTTCATTTCATTCATTTCAGGCGAACGTAGCGTTTAGCCGCAGGCGCGCTTGCCTGCCCGTATTGGCATAGTTGCCCTTGCACTCGACTCTAAACGCAAAGGGCAGAAATGCAAGCGTGACTGTCGGCTACAACGCCTGGTTGGGCGTGCCCTCCGTACGAAGC
>CAVOVE010000006.1:0-13062 GCA_963699775.1 uncultured Candidatus Rokubacteria bacterium | reverse complement strand
CACATGAAGGAGTCGCGCGAGCGCACCGTGGTGCTCGTCAATGACTTCGGCGCGCTCGGCATCGACGGCGAGGTCTTCTCCGCTTCCGGGATCGAAACGGTCGAGCTGCCGAGCGGCTGCGTCTGCTGCACCCTCAAGTTCGACCTGATCACCACCGTCGAGCGCATCCGCACCAGTTTCGACCCCGAGCACCTGGTGATCGAACCGAGCGGGGTGGCCTCGCCCTCCAGCGTGCTGGAGGCGCTCGAGAGCGCCGGGGTCGGGCGGGTCTCGGTCGTCGGGATCGTCGACGCGACGGAGTTTCTGGAACTGCACGAGGCTGAGATGTTCGGTACGTTCTTCCGCGACCAGATCGTCAACGCCGACGTCATCCTGGTGAACAAGATCGACCTGGCGGGGGCGGAGAACACCCGGCGAACGGTTGCGGTGATCGAATCCCTGAACCCGGCGGCAATTGTCTTTCACACCGTACTGGCACAGCTCGACGGGCAGCTCCCGGAGGCGCACGCCGAGAGGGGGATCGTCCCCGCCGGCCACGCCCACTTCCGTTTCGACACCGTGTCACTCAAGATCCCCGCCGGGACCGGGGTCGCGGCGGTGGAAAAACTGATGAACGACCTCGCGTCGGGGCGCTATGGTGTCGTCGTCCGCGCCAAGGCGCTCGCGGCCACCGACCGCGGGCCCTGGCGCTTCGATCTGGCGTTCGGCAACCGTTCGTCCGCACGGTTCACGCAGCCGATCGGCGACAGCCGGATGGTCGTGATCGGGACGGCGCTCAACGGCGAGGCGATCAGGCGAGCCGTGGAACAACCTGTAGCATGAGAAAGCGCGTGGACACGGATCGCCACGACCGAGCAGCACAGGTCCTCGCCCCTTGATCAGCACGAGCAAATCTTGAGCATGATGTCCGTGGTGAATATTCCGAGGATCCCGGGCCCGAGTATCGTATCGTGAACCCCCGGGGGGGGGCGTGATCGTGGAGCCAACACGGTGAGCGTACCGTCCACGTCCGGCGGACAACGGAAGTCCCGCCGCTTCTCCCCGGGACCGGGGGTGGCGGTGGTCTGCTGCCTGATCGGGATCACGGCGGCGGCCTACCACGGCGTCTTCGCGAACGGTTTTGTATTCGACGACACCGCGTACATAACCGGCAACAGCGACCTGCGCCAGGGCTTGAGCGCGGGCGGTTTGCACTGGGCGTTCACGACCCTCCTGATGGCAAACTGGCACCCGCTAACCTGGATCTCACACCTCGCGGACTATCAACTTTTCGGTCTCGAGCCCGCGGGACATCACGGGGTTAGCCTGATGTTGCACCTGTTGAATACCTCGCTGCTCTTCGCCTTCTTGCGCCGCGGCACCGGCGCGCTCCTGCCGAGCGCTTTTGTAGCGGTGCTCTTCGCCATTCACCCCCTGCACGTCGAGTCCGTGGCGTGGGTCTCCGAGCGCAAGGACGTACTCAGCGGCGCCGCCTGGATGGCGACACTTCTGGCGTACCTCCGATACACCGAGCGCCCCGGGCCGGCGCGCTACGCGCTGGTCGTTGCTGCATTCGTCGCCGGCCTGCTGGCCAAGCCGATGGTGGTCACGCTGCCCTTGGTCCTGCTCCTGATGGATTTCTGGCCGCTGGGAAGGTTAGGGGGGCGCTTCTCGCTGCGCGGCGCCGGTCACCTCGTGGCGGAAAAACTCCCCCTGCTCGCCTGTTCCGTTGCGTTCGGGGCCGTCGCCTTCCTCGCGCAATCCCGGGGGGGCACCGTCTTCGCCGTCGCTGAACTTGGACTCCCGGCCCGGGGCTCGAACGCGATCGTGGCTGCTGCCACCTACCTCGGCAGGACCGTCTGGCCGAGCGGGCTGGCGGCGTATTACCCGATCCCGGGAGCCCAGCCCCTCTGGAAAATCACGGCAGGCGGCCTGCTGCTCGCTGGTTTGACCGCCGCCGCCTTCCGGTCATGGCGTCGGCATCCTTTTCTTCTCGCCGGCTGGCTCTGGTACGTGATTACCCTCCTGCCGGTGATTGGTTTGCTTCAGGTCGGGATGCAGTCGATGGCGGACCGCTACACCTACCTCCCCCTGGTCGGACCGTTCGTGGCCCTCTCCTTCGGCCTCGCCAGGGCCGCGCAGGGACACCGCTGGGCGGGACGCGCGCTGTTGTACTGCGCCGGGGTGCTGGTGGCTGCGCTCAGCCTGCTCACGGTTCTCCAGGTGCGCGTCTGGCGGGACGACCTGACGCTTTTTCGCACCGTGGCCGCGGTTTCTCCCCGCCACTGGATACCTCATTACTTCCTCGGGCTGGTCCTGGCCCGCGAGGGCCGCCTCAGGGAGGCCGAAGCCGAGTTTCGCACCGCTCTGCGCCTGGAAACGCGCGAGGTCGAGCCCTACCTGCGTTTGGCGGAAATTCTGCGCCGGCTCGGACGGCCCGCCGAGGCCGACCAGATTTACCGGCACGCCGCCCGGCGCACGCCTTAGCGGTCGCTGCCAAGAGGCCTGTCTGCTGTGGTGCGGACTTCACCCGGTCAACCTCGCGCGCTGGGCGCCTTCACCGTCGACCTGGACCTTTTGTGACAGACGGGGCGATCAGGCGGGAGATTCTGGCAGGCCGTACTTTCTGAGTTTGAGGTAGAGCGTCTTGCGGTCGATGCCGAGGAGTTGGCTCGCGCGCGACTGGTTGCCGCCCGTCTCTCCGAGAACGCGCAGGATGTGGTCGCGCTCGATCTCCTCGAGCGAACCGGTGCCCGGCTTCTCCGTGACGGGGACCGCCGCACTCGCCTCGGCCACGGCGAGATCTTCCCGTCCGATCGCTTCGCCGTCGCAGAGGATCACCGCCCGCTCGACGACGTTCTCGAGTTCACGGACATTGCCCGGCCAGTCGTAGCGCTCGAGCGCCTGCAGCGCCTCGGGAGTGTATTCGCGCACCGGCTTGAGCATCTTGCGGCTGTATTTCGTCAGGAAGTGGCGCGCGAGGTCCGGGATGTCCTCCGCGCGCTCGCGCAGCGGCGGGATCGTGATCGTGATGACGTTGAGGCGGTACGAGAGGTCCTCGCGGAACCTGCCCGCGGCGATCATCCCGCGCAGGTCGCGGTTCGTCGCGGCGATCACGCGCACGTCGACGTTCAGCGTCCGGGTCCCCCCGACGCGCCGGTACTCGCCGGCGTCGAGAAAGCGCAGCAGCTTCGGCTGCAGCGCCAGGGGCATCTCGCCGATCTCGTCGAGGAACAGCGTGCCCTTGTCCGCGACCTCCACCAGGCCGTGCTTGGCGGCGCTGGCGCCGGTGAACGCCCCCTTCTCGTGGCCGAACAGCTCGGACTCGATCAGGTTCTCCGAGAAGGTGGCGCAGTTGAGCGGGATGAACGGGGAGGCGCAGCGCCGGCTGAAGTGCCAGAGGGTGTTCGCGACCAGTTCCTTGCCGGTGCCGCTCTCGCCCTGGATGAGCACCGGCGAGTCTGTCGGCGCCACCTTGCGGATCAACCCGAGGATTTCCTGCAACTGCCGGCTCTTGCCCACGAACTCGACCGGGGCCTCCTTGCGGACGAGTTCCTGCTCGAGCAGCTGGTTCTTCACGCTGAGCCGGCCGTACTCGTGGGCGCGGTTGACGAGGATGACCAGCTCGTCGAGCTTGTAGGGCTTGGTCAGGTAGTCGAAAGCGCCGTTCTTCATCGCCTCGACGGCCGTCTCCACGGTGGCCTTGCCGGTGAGCACGATGATCGCGGGCGACGCGGAGTCCTCCCGCAGCTTTTTCATGGTCGAGCGTCCGTCCAGGCCCGGCATGACGATGTCCAGCAGGATCACGTCGAACGTCCGCTCGCGCAGCAGCTCGAGGGCCTCCCGGCCGTCCGCGGCCACCTCGACGGAAAATCCCTTGCGCCCGAGTTCGCGCTTGAGCAGGCGGCGGAACGGCTCCTCGTCGTCGACGACCAGGACTTTGATCATGCCGCCCGACCGGCCGCCGCCGGTTTCAGACATCGGGGAACCCCCTCGCAGACTCCATCACAGCTTGAGCGCCGACGGCAACGTGATCACGAAGGCCGTCCCCTTCCCCGACGCGCTCTCCACGTCGATCGAGCCGCCGTGCTCCTCGACGATGCGGTGGCTGATCGTCAGGCCGAGGCCCGTCCCCTCCCCCACCGGCTTGGTGGTGAAGAAGGGGTCGAAGATCTTGCTGGAAACTTCCTGCGCAATCCCCGCTCCCGTGTCCCTGACCGTCAGCCGGACCATCCTGACGCACTCCGCGGGCCCCGGCCGGACGACGGGGGCGTCGGCCTCGGTCGCGATGGTGATGCTCCCGCCCTCCGGGGTGAAGTAGATGGCGTTGAGCAGCAGGTTCATCAGCACCTGCCGCAAACTTCCCGCGTCGGCGCTGATCTTCGGCAGCTCGCGGGTCAGCCGCAGGTCGATCCGGTGCCGGAGCCGCGCCGTGCGATGCTGGAGCAGCAGGAGAACCTCCTTGATCAGCTCGTTGACGTCGATCTCGCGGAACGTCCCCCCCGAAGGCCGCGCGAACTCCAGCAGGCTCTGCAGAATGCTCTTGCAGCGGAAGATCTCGTGGTGGATCGTCTTGAGGTACTCCGGGAAATCCTCGAACTCGCCGACGGCCTGCAGGCCCGGATCGTTTGCGCGATCGAGCAGGGCCTCGGCGTAGCCGGCGATGATCCCGAGCGGGTTGTTGATCTCGTGGGCGATGCCCGCCACCAGCGTCCCGAGCGACGCAAGACGCTCGGAGCGGATGAGCTGCTGCTCCATGCGCTTCTGGCCCGTCACGTCCTTGAGATAGTGCACGATCGCGTAGAGATTCCCCTCCTCGTCGATCAGCGGGTAGGCCCAGAACTGGAAGTTGCTGCCGGCGGCGTTCTTGAACTCCCGGGAGGAGGGCCGCCGGTCCTCCCGCGTCTTGTCGCACAGGCACGGGGTGCTCGCGATCCCGAGCCGCTCGAGCACCTCGTCGCAGTCGCGGCTCGTGATCTCGGCGGCGGAAAATCCGGTCTTCTGGAGCAGGGTGCTGTTGGCCCGGACGATCCGCCGCTTGCCGTTTTCGATCCAGACCATGTCGGTGATGGCGTCGAAGGTGCGCTCCCACTCCTTTTTCTCGTGCGAGATCTCCTCGAAGAGGATCGCGTTCTCCAGCGCGATCGCGATGTGCTTGGCCACCGGGAGCAGCAGCGCGAGATCCCGCTCGGAATAAAAGTCCGGGACGGTGCTGTCGAAGTTCAGGACGCCGAGCATGCGGTCGTGGGAGAGCGGGATGCTGATCGTCGAGCGGATCCCCTCGTGCAGCAGCTTGCTGTCCAGCGCGAAGGGCGTCTCCTGCAGATCGCGGCTGATCCAGGGCTTGTTGTTGCGCACGACCCAGCCGGCGCTCGTCCCGTCCATCGGGGCCCGCACGCCCTTGGTCATCACCGTGCGCATCTCGGTGTCGAGGGCGAAAATCAACAGGTCGTCCTGCTTCTCGCGATACAGCAGCAGGCTGGCGCGGCTGTAGTCGATCAGATAGCGCAGCTCCTTGACCACCATGCGAAAGATGGTGCCGATGCTCAGGCTGGAGTTGATGATGCCGCTGAGCTCGTTGATGACCTCGAGGTGCTTTGCGCGTTCCGCCTCCGCGCCGCCCGCCGCCGCCACGGAATCGTCCTGAGTCTCCCGCCGGTGCTGCGGCGTGTCGCGCACCACGACCAGACGCACGCCGGGGTCTGAGGGTGTGGACACGACGCCCACGGGCGAGTGAAAGGTGCTGCCGTCGGCACACGTGCAGGTGGCGTCGGAGAGACCAGCCGCCGCCGGATCGGGAGAGAGAATATCGCGGATCTGCCGGCCGACGATGGCCGTCGCGTCAAAGCCCAGCACCCGGGAGACGCTCGCATTGCACGAGACGATGCCGCCCGCGCCGTCGACCAGGAATGCGGGCAGCTGCAGGACGTGGAACGCCCCCAGCAGCTCGTCGACGGGGCTGCGAAGCTCGGTTTTCATGCTACACAGGTAGCACAGCGGCAGGGCCCGCAGCAAGTTGGTGCCCTCGCGCCTGTGGCCACTTCGGCGCGAAGCGGCGTGGACGTGCGCGCGCTGGTCACGGCCGGGCGGCCTGCCGTGCCAAATACTCGTCGATGACCGGCAGGTCGGCCTCCGCCCAGTCCAGACGGAGCAGCTCCTGCGGCCGAAGCCACAGGACGGCCGCGTGTTCGTGCAGCGTGAGGGTTCCCGATTCGATTGCACAGCGGAAAGGGTGGAGCGTGACCGTGAACGTCGGGTAGCGGTGGGTCGCGGGCGAGAGCGCTTCCCGCACGCTCACGGCGATCTCGAGCTCCTCGTTCAGTTCACGTCGGAGACAAGCGTCCGGTGTTTCGCCGCTCCTGATCTTCCCCCCGGGAAATTCCCACTTCAGGGGCAGACTCATCGCGACGCTGCGCTGCGCCGCAAGGACCAGCCCGCGGCTTTCGATGATGGCACAGGCAACGTGCAGATGAGACGGGTCCGGCCGATCCCCTGCTGTCGTGGTCACTGCACATTTCTACACCAGTCCCGAACATTCGAAAACCCTTGCGTTGCTTCAGATACCCGGCAACCTTCCCGCACTCCTCGCTCAAACTCAGCAGGTTGCGGTGCGTGCCCCCTACCAGGGGAGCGGGTTGCGCAGACGGAACCCACCAGTCTTCGGCGCGTTGCGGATCTCGGCGGCAATGAAGGCGAAACGATCCGCAATGTAATCGCCCCAGGCCGAGTCCGAGTCAAAGACCACCCCCCTTTGTTCGAATTTGATGTCGATGTCCGGGGGTGGGAGCCAGGCGTCGACCAGCCGCTTCATCAGGCTGGAGATCGAAGGATCCTGGCCCAGGATCTGAAAAGGGCTGTAGGAATCGAAGACGATGAGGTGATAGGTGCAGGAAGAGCCGCATGAGAGCAGCGTCGCAATCATGAGCGCGTGCCGCTCGACGCAGTTTTCGATCGGGAAGAAGACGGGGCACTGCGCGAGGCGCTGCTTGACGGAGCGCTTTTTCACCTCGACGAGCGTGAAACCATCTGCGGTGCGCTCATAGCTCAAGGCAAAATTGTCGTGCTCGGAGTAGTGGAAACCGTTGCGGCCGAGGAAGAAGCCGGGGCCGTGATCGCCGCCCGGGAAATGCCAGTAGTCGCTCTCCGGCTGCCGCCGCGAGACCTCCCACGAGAGATCGGGCGGCGAGGATAATATCTTCTGCATCCGCTCTCTGGGCCCGAGGATTTTTCCTGCGGCCGGCCCGCCGTCCCCGGGGGCCGGCACCACGGTCGGTGCGGCGGCACACGCCCCTGCGAGCGCGGAAAGAAGGAGAAGCGCCGGCAGGGACATATTCCCCGGGCAGTTCTTGCGGAATGAACGGCAGCCAGACCACGGCCCCCGAGCGCCGGATGGAGCGCTGCCAACATCCGCCGGTTCAATGCTTGCAGGGATAATCATCACCTCCCCGGGAGGAGATAGACAACCCGAGAACCTCCGCCCCAAAGAATACCCGCTCTAGAACATAAACAATAGTTCCTGCTCGCGGATGGTGCACACGACCTGCGGGTCCTCGATGAACGCGACGATCCGCATCGAGCCGCCGCAGTCCCGGCAGCGAGCACGGGCGAAGCCCTGCTTCAGGTCACCACAACCGAGGTACTTGTAGACCGTTTCGCGGCTCACCGCCCGGAAGAAGCCGTAGCGGTCCTCGTGGCGGTCGGGGCAGACCTGCTCAAAGCACTCGTAGTGCTTTTCAACGTGGCGGTAAAACGCCATCTCGCGGGGGCGGCGCGGTCCCACCTTGCGGTTGACCCGGCGGGGAGCAGTGTGCTGAGAACCATCCGGGCGAGATGCCTCCACAGGCGGAGCAGGAGTACTTGTTGTACCGTGTGGTTGGCGCTATCATGACGCCATAACAGAACCACGCCGAGGAGTGGGAGGAGATTGAGGCCATGCCGGTAAGCCTGTCCATCAAGAACGTACCCGACCCGCTTGCCCGACTGTTGCGCAAGCGCGCCGCACGCAACCGCCGATCGCTCCAGGGGGAGTTGCTCGCGATACTCGAAGAAAGCGTGACCGGCGCCCCGTCTCTGTCGCCAAGCCAGTTGGTCGCTCGCGTCCGCGCCTCGGGACTGGAAACCCCTGGCGAATCTGCCTCGTTCGTCCGTTCGGACCGCGATGCCCGTTAGCGTCGTGGACGCCTCGGCGGTCGGGGCGCTCCTGTTCGGCGAGCCCGCTGCCGAGCGGATGGCCGCCGCAATGGAGGGGCAGTCGTTGGCCGCCCCGACCCTCCTGTCGTACGAAGTGGCAAGCATCTGCCTGAAGAAGATTGCCACCCATGCCCACAAGGAGCAGTTGATCCTCGACTCCCTGGCGCTCTTCCCGGCACTCGACGTCAAACTCCTCGCCGTTCCGCCGACGTCGGCCGTGGAAATCGCTCTGAGGAGAAAGCTCACCGCATACGACGCCTCCTATCTCTGGCTCGCTGCGGAGCTTGGCGCCAACCTGTTGACACTGGACGCCGCCTTGATGCGGGCTTGGAAACGCCATCGCGTCTAGAAGCGGCGGTAGCCACCGCTGGCCAACGTATACAAGAAGGGCGCCGGCCCCCGACTTGGGAACCGGCGCCCCGATGGGACGTGCAACCGGGAGGGGATGAACCCCTCCCCTACGACGTGCGGATCGTCCGTGCCGTTACTGCGCGAGGATCTTCTCGGCCTCCTTGCGGTAGGCGCGCATCACGTACGGGATGCCCGGTGACCTTCTCGCACTCCTCGGTCAGGCTCATCAGGTCGCGGCGCGTGATCGTCGAGAGGTTGAAGTTGCGCGTGCCGGCCATCAGCTGCTGCAGCCCGGTGCGGATCTTCTGGCTCGCGGTGTAGATGCCGACCGCGCCCAGCGGCAGCTTCTCGACGTCCTTGCCGTACTTCGCCTTGAGCTCCTCGTAGGTGACGAAGATCTCGTCGGCCTTCGAGCCGAACTTGCTGACCGTCTTGGGCAGCGTCCCGGCCTTGATCCACTCGCCGATGTTCTTGCCGACCATCCCGGGGATCATCAGCGCGCGGCCCATGCAGACCGCCTTGAAGTTCGGCGCGCCCATCGCCAGCGCCTTGAAGATGTGCGTCTCGTCCGAGAAGCCGCCGGCCATCGCCAGGTCCGGCACCCGGATCTTGCGCTTCTGCAGTTTGGCGACGAACTCGTTGGCCAGCGACTGCAGATAGAGCGTCGGGATGCCCCACTCGTTCATCATCCCCCAGGGGCTCATCCCGGTGCCGCCCGGCGCGCCGTCGATCGTCAGCAGGTCGATCTTCGCCTCGGCGCCCCAGCGCAGCGCCATCGCCAGCTCCTGCATCCCGTAGGCGCCGGTCTTGAGCGTGATGCGCTTGAAGCCCGACCTTGCGCAGCCGCGCCACTTCCTTCAGGAAGCCCGCGTGGTCGACGAAGCCCGAGCCGCGAGTGGCGCTCGAACTCCTTGATCTCGCCCTTCTTGAAGCGCCTCGACGACGTCCGGCAGCGTCGGGTCGGGCGTCACGATGTAGCCGCGGCGCTTGAGCTCCTGCGCGCGCGCCAGGTCGCCGACGCTGATCTCGCCGCCGATGCACTTGGCGCCCTGGCCCCACTTGAGCTCGATCGTGTCCAGGCCGTGCTTGTTCGAGCACGTACTCGGCCACGCCGAAGCGCGTGTCCTCGACGTTCATCTGCACGAGGATCTCGCCGTAGCCCTCGTGGTAGCGCCGGTAGGTCTCGATCCGGCGGTCCATCTCCGGCGAGCTCTTGACCTTGCCGTTCTTGTCCAGCTCCAGCTGCGGGTCGATGCCGCAGACGTTCTCGCCGCAGACCAGCGTGATCCCCGAGATCGCCGTGCCGATCGCGAAGTGCTCCCAGTTCTTGCGCGCGATCTCGGTCGAGCCGAGCGCGCCGGTGAAGATCGGCACCTTCATCTTGACCTTCTTGGTCCAGCCGTACTCGGTCTCGGTGTTCACCGACGGGAAGGTCGCGGTGTCCGGGCCGGGCTTCGACGCCCTTCGGCAGGCCCTTCGCGCCGCAGGCGTAGCCCTGGATGTTCAGGTGCGAGTAGTCGAGCGGGTAGTCCTTGTCCGCGCCGGCCGTGATCGACCCGAACGGCCCGGGGTAGATCACCTCGCGGCCGCGGAACGACGCGAGCCACATCTCGCAGCCGCCCTTGCAGCCGTCGTGGCAGTCGACGCAGAGCCCCGACATCGGCACGACGTTGCGCGAGCGGTTGAAGGTGTCGGTCGCGGTGCTGGCGTTCGGCCTGTCTCAGGTTCATTCGCTTCTCCTCCTAGGTTGATTGTGACGCGGAAACCGCTTGCCGGAAGATGCAGCCGGAAGGCCGACGCCGACATCTCACCCGGCTGTGGCCACCAACGCATCCGGCGATCTCGACTTGACTGGCAACACGTTGCCACTATAGGCGGCCGTCATCCCGGCAGTCAAGGAAATTCATCGCTAAATTGTTGAATTTATACGGAAATATGCGACATGCCTCGCGGCAATATTGCCGGATGCTTTTGGCAATATTGCCGATAACAGTGCTTCCAGGCTCCTGGTGAGGCGCAGCGTGTCATCTTCAGCGTACGCCTGCCGCCCGAAGGGTCGTTATCGGAAAATCGCGATGTATTCTTCTTGGGCAACGACGGAGAGGAATTGCTTCGCCAGGGCGATCGCCTTACAAGGCCACGACACGCATTTCGCGGTCATCGTCCGGCAACATCACCGGTAAAATTGCCGGTGCTGCCGATCAGCGACGGCATCTTTCTGGTAGAATCGCCGGACGATGCGCGACAAGGTCGAGAAAAAGCGACTGGCGATCCTGAAGATCCTGCACGAAGACAGCCGTCCGCACGGCAGCCAGGAGCTCGCGGCGCGCCTTCTCGCGGCCGGCCACGAGCTGAGCGAACGCACCGTGCGCTTTCACCTGCAGGCGCTCGACGCCGACGGTCTCACCGAGAACCTCGGCAAGCAGGGGCGGCGCATCACGGAGCTCGGCGCGCGCGAGCTCTCGAGCGCCCGCGCCTTCGAAAAGGTCGGCTACCTCGCCGCGAAGATCGACCAGCTGACCTACAACATGGACTTCGACCTCGGCCGCCGCGAGGGGACCGTCGTCGTCAACGTCAGCCTCCTCGAGCGCGGACAGCTCCCCGAGGCGATCCCGAAGATGGCGAAGGTTTTCGCCGCCAAGCTCGGCGTCGGCCGGCTCGCGGCGCTCTTCGGCCCGGGCGAGCGCGTCGGCGACGTCGCGGTCCCCGAGGGGAAGGTCGGCGTCGGCACGGTCTGCTCGATCACCTTCAACGGCGTGCTGCTCAGGCACGGCATCCCGGTCACGTCGCGCTTCGGCGGCCTGCTCGAGCTGCGCGCGCTCAAGCCCACGCGCTTCGTCGAGCTGATCCACTACGAGGGCACGACGCTCGACCCGCTCGAGATCTTCATCCGCAGCGGCATGACCGACTACAAGGGCGCCGTCGAAACCGGCAACGGCCTGGTCGGCGCGAGCTTCCGCGAGGTCCCCGGCAACAGCCGCGAGCGCGTGCTCGGCATCGCCCGCGGCATGGAGGAGGCGGGGCTCGGCGTCGTGATCGACGTCGGCTGGCCCGGCCGGCCGCTCTTCGACATCCCGGTCAGCGAGGGGCGTCTCGGCGTCGTCGTGATGGGCGGCCTGAACCCGGTGGCGATCCTCGAGGAGACGGGGATGCGCGTGCGCCAGACCGGCGCGCTCGCCGGCCTCGTCGACTACCGCAAGCTCATCCCGTACGACCAGATGGCGGAGCACGCCGCCCGCCTGTAGAGCGAGCGGGCGAGAATCAACCCCGCCCCTACGCATGCCAACGCATGTTTCGCAGGGGCGGGGTTGATCCCCGCCCGAGGTGCCCCCCCGGCGCACTGACCCACGCCGGGGGCGGAGAGACCGGGGGCTAGCGGGTCGGGCGAGAACTCGTCCTTGCCGGCGCCGCAGACCGGGCAGACCCAGTCCTCCGGGAGATTCTCGAACGGGGTCTTCGCGGGCACGCCGCTCATCGCGTCGCCCTGGTTCGGATCGTAGACGTAGCCGCAGACATTGCACTTGTACTTCATGCCCTCACCCTCCCTGGTTTGTTGTTTTCGTTTTTAGATCAAGGACTGATCATTTCGATTCCGACGCCGGCACCAATTCCGGCTCTGCTTCACCTCCAGCGGCCTTTGCCGTGCCAACCGGCCCGTTGTTCCGAGGGGAGGGTCCCCCCTCCAGCGTACACGGATCTGCTAACGCAGATGATCGACGATCGCGGCAAGTCGCTCCCGGTCGACCTCGCGGCCGACCAGCGGCCCCGCGGCGAGCGCCGGGACCCGGTCCTCGTACGCCGGGCGGTTGCCGCGGTAGATCACGCCGACGGGGATCTCGTCGCCCCAGCGCACCGCCGCGGCGAGCGCCGCCGCCCAATCGGCCGGGTCGTGCGAGTCCGGCAGCTCGCGCACCCGCTCGCGGTACCAGGCGAAGGTGTTGACCTTGTTGAAGGAGACGCAGGGCTGGAGCACGTCGACGAGCGCGAAACCCGGAGCGGCGAGCGCCTGCCGGATCAACCCGGCGAGGTGCTCCGGCATCCCCGAAAATCCGCGCGCCACGAAGTTCGCCTTGAGCGCGACCGCCGTCTCCACCGGGTTGAAGGGCTCGGCGTGCACCCCCTCGGGCTGGGCCTTGGTGACGAAACCCGCGTCCGATGTCGGGCTGGCCTGTCCCTTGGTGAGGCCGTAGACCTGGTTGTCGTGCACGATGACCGTCAGGCCGATGTTGCGGCGCACCGCCGCGAGGAAATGGTTCCCCCCCTCGCCGTAGGTGCAGCCGTCGCCGCTCTCGACGATCACCTTGAGCGACGGGTTCGCGAGTTTCGCCCCCGTGGCGGCCGGCAGCGCGCGGCCGTGCAGGCCGTTGAACAGGTTGGCGTTCAGATAGTGCGGGGCTTTCGCGGCCTGCCCGATCCCCGAGACGAAGAGGACCTGGTGGGGCGCGAGATTGCTCGAGGCGAGCGCCTCTTTCATCGCGCCGAGGATGGCGTGGTTGCCGCACCCCGGGCACCAGGCGGTCTCGAAGGTGCCGTAATCCGCGA
>CAVOVE010000005.1:0-59897 GCA_963699775.1 uncultured Candidatus Rokubacteria bacterium | reverse complement strand
GCATATACCCCGGCGTGATCGGCAGCCCGTCGAAGCGGCGCACGTTCCCGGCCCCCTCGAAGCCCGTCTCGCGCCGCAGCAGCCGCTCGAACTGCCCGGTGGCGTTGCCCTCGACGAACACGACGCGCTTCGCGGCCTGCAGCGCCCCGAGAAACTGGCCCGGGTCCAGCGGCCAGACCTGCGTGAAGTGCAGGGTGGAGACCGTCGTCCCCCGCGTGCGCAGATCGCCGGCCGCCTCCGCCGCCGCCGCGCCGGTCGAGCCCCAGGAGACCAGGAGCAGATCGGCGCCGGGCGGCCCGTCGAACCGCGGCTGGATGACCTCCCAGCGCAGCCCCTCGATCTTCGCGAGGCGCTTGGCGACCATCCGGTTGCGGACCTCGAGGTCCTCGGTGATGTGCCCCTCCTCGGTGTGCTCGTCGCTGTCGGCGAGCACGAGGTGGTGCGTCTGCCCGGGCAACAGCCGCGGCGAAACCCCGTCTTCGGTGATCGGCGTAGCGCCGGTACGGCACGGTCGACCTCTCCGGCAAAGCCCGCGCGCACCCCCGGCAGCTCGCGGACTTCGAAGGGCTCGACGGCGCGATAGGAGTCGGCGAGGAACTGGTCGGAAAGGACGAAGACCGGCCCCTGGAAGAGTTCGGCGAGGAAGAACGCCTTGCGCGCCAGCAAAAAGCACTCTTCGGGGCTCCCCGGCGCAAAAATGGCGCGGGCGAACTCGCCGTGGCCGGCGTGCAGGACGAACTCCAGGTCCTCCTGCCCGGTGCGCGTCGGCAGGCCGGTCGCCGGGCCGGGCCGCTGGACGAGCATCACCACGAGCGGCGTCTCGGTCATCGCCGCCAGGCTCACCCCCTCGGCCATCAGCGCAAAGCCGCCGCCCGAGGTCGTGACCATCGCGGGCGCACCGGCGAAGGACGCGCCGATCGCCATGTTCACCGCGGCGATCTCGTCCTCGGCCTGTTCGGTGACGACGCCCAGCGCGGCGGCGTGCGCGACCACGGTCAGGGCGATCGAGGTCGAGGGAGTCATCGGGTAGAACGAGAGAAAGCGCAGGCCGCCCGAGAGCGCGCCGAGCGCGAGCGCCTCGTTGCCGTTGAGCATGATGCGGGGGGCGCCGGTGCGCGGCTGTCCCGGCAGCTGGAACGACGGGCTCCCCGCCGCGGTCCAGCGGCAGGCCTCGGCGAGCGCGCGGCGATTCTCCGCGGTCGTGTCGGTCCCTTTCTTGCCGAAGAGCTCCTCGACCGCCGCGGCCATCAGCTCCTCGGAGAGACCGAGCAGGGTGCCGGCGACCCCGAGCGCCGCGACATTCGCGTGCTTGGCGGAGGCGAGCTTCGCGAAGGGGACGCGCAGCCCGGGGAGGCCGAGCGCGTCGAGCGTCTCGTCGGCGATCACCAGTGCGTGCGGAGCCAGCGCGTCCTTGTGCAGCTCGACCGTCTCCTGGTCGAGGGCGACCAGCAGGTCGACGGCCTCGTCCGGGGCGCCGATCTCGCCGGCGCCGAAGCGGATCGCCCAGGTGTTGTGCCCGCCGCGCACGCGCGACTGGTACCCCTGCGTGACGCAGATCCGCCAGCCGGCGCGCACGAGCGCCTTGGAGAGCAACTGCCCCACGGTGACGAGACCCTGCCCCGCCTCGCCGCCGATCAGGATCCGTCCGCGTTTCAGCAGCTGAACGGCTCACCAATTTTCGCACAGGACCTCGAAGTACTCGCGCGGGTGCGCGCAGGCCGGGCACTGGTCCGGCGCTTCGGCCCCCTCGTGGACGTAGCCGCAGTTGCGGCAGACCCACTTCACGGGCTTGTCCTTCTTGGAGACCCGCCCGGCCAGGATGTTGGCCCGCAGCGCCTCGTAGCGCTTGTCGTGCTGCTTCTCGGCGACCGCGATCGACTCGAAGATCTGCGCGATCTCGGGGAAGCCCTCCTCGCGGGCGATCTTCGCGAACCCGGGGTACATCTCCGTCCACTCGTAGCGCTCGCCCCCGGCGGCCTCCTTGAGGTTCTCGGCGGTCGTGCCGATCACGCCGGCCGGGAACGAGGCCTGGATCGAGACCTCGCCGCCCTGGAGCAGCTTGAAGAGCCGCTTGGCGTGCTCCTTCTCCTGGTTGGCGGTCTCCTCGAAGATCGCCATGATCTGGATGAACCCTTCCTTCTTCGCCTGGGATGCGAAGTAGGTGTAGCGGTTGCGCGCCTGCGACTCGCCGGCGAAGGCGGTGAGGATGTTCCGCTCGGTCTTCGAACCTTTCAAGGTCATGATCTCCTCCTTCTGAAAGCTGTCCTGCGGATGCCGGGATCCGCGATGCCCGGACGTTACTGCCTCTTCAATATCACGCCTCCCGAGGAAATTTGCAAGTCTTCTGGCCACCGCCGCCGTGCAGCGCTATGATGGCCCCCCGCGAGCAGGCGGCGAGAAAGCGTCAGGGGAGGTGCGATGGGTGTCATCAGCGTGAAGTGCCCGAAGTGCCGCGAGACCATGGAGATCGACGCCGCAACCGGGGCCGTGCTGCGCCACCACGAGGCGGTCACAGCCAAGCCCGGTGCAGATTTTCTCGGCGAGCGGCTGCGCGAACTCGACCAGGAGAAGGCGCGGCGGGAGGCGGTCGTCGAGCAGGGGCGGGAGCGCGAGAAAAACCGGCAGGGGGAGTTCGACAAGCTTTTCCGCAAGGTCAAGGAGGAGCACTCGTCCGGCTCCCGCTGAAGACGACCGTTCAGTGTTCCTCGCGGAACAATTCGGCGTTCGGGTGCGTGGCGGCCCAGCCGGCCCAGGAGGTCGTCAGGACGGGCAGGGACACCAGCCGCTGCCCCTGCAGGTTTCCCCCCACGGCCACGCCGGTCGCCAGGTCCCAGCGGGTGATGGTCGTCAGATCCTCCGCCACGGTGCCGATGGCGCTGCCGGAGAATTCGATCGGCTCGCCGCGCACCATGCGGAACCAGGCGGCGCTCAGGCCCCGCTCCGGGTCGTGAAACACCGCCACCTCCATGTCTCCGACCACATCGTTCACCACCCGTCGTCCTGAAAAAAGCGCTGTCGGATACGCCCGGTTGGTGCCCCGGACGGAGAGCCCGACCACGGCTTCCGGGGCTGCGGAGGTTTCGGGGGCGGACGGTTGTCCCAGGCCGTGGCGTGCGGGAAGCGCCAGCACCGCGAGGATTCCGACGAGCGCGGCGGCGATCGCCCGCGTCATCGCGTCGTCCCCTTCTTGCCGCCGGGGCCGGCCGCCATGTCGGCCCGGATGACCCGCGGCGAGCGTCTCCTCGTCGACCTCCCCCGACCAGGCGGCGCGGACCGTGCCGTCCGCCCCGACGAGAAACGTGCTCGGCGTCGAACTCACGCCGAAGAGCCCGGCGATCTCGTGGCGTCCGCCCTCGCCTTCGCGATCGAAGACCCCGGTGATGGCGGCCCCCTGAGACGCGAGAAAGCGTACCGCCTGCGGCCGCAGCTTCGGCGAGTCGACATTCACCGCGAGGACCTTGAGCCCCGGCACCGGCGGGTGCGCCGCCAGGTTTCCCAGCCGCTCGAACTCCGCGCGACAGGGCTGGCAGAAGAGCGACCAGAAGAAGACCACGGCCGGCGCGCCCCCGCGCCAGCGGGCGAACGGTACGGCGCGCCCCGCGGCGTCGAGCGCGACGAAGCCGTCGACCGCCGTCCCGGCGGCGGCCAGGGCGCGCCCTTTCTCCGGGGGCGAGAAATCCGTCGTGCCGCCGACCGGCTGGAGCGTGACGACGGTCTCCTCGATGCGCCCGCAGGCCCGCTTCACGCGTCGCTCGATCTCGCGCTCGTCGTCGGGCTTGTAGCCAAGGTGCACCATGCGGATCCAGCCGGAGGAATCGATGAGCACGAGCACCGGGAGCGCCTCGACCGAGAAGAGCCTGCTCAGGGTCTGGTCGCGGTCGTGGATGAGCGGATACGGCAGCACCAGGCCCGTCTTCTCCATGAACCTGACGATCCGCTCCTTCGGGAAGAAGTCGGTGTTCACCCCGACGATCTCCAGCCCGGCGGCGGCGTAGCGCTGGTGCAACTCCTTGAGAAAGGACATCTCCATCAGGCAGGACTGGCAGAAGACCGACCAGAAATCCAGCAGCAGGACCTTGTTGCCGATGGCGTCCTGGGTGCGCACGAGCGCGCCGGAGAAGTCCGTCCGGGCAAAGGCCGGAGAGCGGGCATTGACGTCCGTCGTGACGCTGTCGCCACCGGTCAGTTCCCGGATCGTCCCGGGTGGAGCGGACTGCGCAGTCGTCGCCGGTTTTTTTTCGCACGCCGGCGAAGCCAGCAAGACGAGAAACAGCAGCGAGCGCCTCGCGCGCACGACAAGACCGCCGCGCTTCAGTTCCACCGTTTCCTCCGGCTCATCCGGTGCAGGAACTGCTTTTCGCCCTCGGTCAGCGAACCGAGCCCCCGGTCGTTCACTTTCTGAAGCAGCGCGTCCATGCGCCGGTCGTCGCGCGCCCGGGTGAATACCGCGAGTCGATCCCGCAACGTCTCGATCAGGCCCGGCCCGCCCGTGACACGAGTCGGCGGGCCCGCGGGAGCCCTCAGGAAGAGCCAGCCGAAGAGCATCCCGCCCAGGTGCGCGAAATGCGCGACCCGATCGCCGCCCGCCATGCCGAAGAACAGCTCGATCGCGCCGAAGGCGATGACGAAGTGCTTCGCCTTCATGCTCACCGGCAGCACGAAAAAGACCAGCAGCGTGATCACCCGCTCCGCATAGAGCATGCCGTACGCCAACAGCAGGCCGAAGACAACCCCCGACGCTCCGAGCACCAGGCTTTCGCGCCCGAGCAGGCGATCGACGAGGATCACGCTGAGCGCCGCGCCAACGCCGGTCACCGCGCAAAATTTCGTGAAGCGTCGTGTCCCGAGCCGCTCCTCGATCTCGGAGCCGAACATCCAGATCGCCAACGCGTTGAAAAGCAGGTGGAACACCCCGCCGTGGAGGAAGATGTACGTCGCCCAGCGCCAGATCTCGAGGGGACGGCCCGTGTCGAGGGCGAACAGTTCGACGATCGGGAAGCTGCGCCCGAGAAACAGTTGCGCGAGATACACCCCGCCGCAGGCGAGGATCAACTTGCGGACCGCCGGGGTCCACGGCCGCCCGAAGCCGAAGCCCGGGCCGGCGTACGACGGGGAACCGTATCTCATGGGTCGTCTATGGTAGCACCAACGACATAATTCAAAAAATACCGCCCCGGGGCCGGCAGGACCCACGGGGCGGCCAGGAGGGGTCGCAACGTCTCTTCGAGCATCAATCTACGGCCGCTGAACGCCGCCGACGGTGACCCTCGTCACATTTTACCGCGGGTGGACAACGGGTCACCGGGCCCGCTCGATCCTCCGCAATCGGTAGACGGTAACATTCTTGTGGTCCGGACAGCAGAAAGTCCCCTCCCCTTCTCTCTCTTCCCAGGGGAAAGCACCCCCGAACTTCAGGGCGGTGATGTAGGGCAACAGCGAAGCAAAAGCCCCCATGCAGATCCCGGCCGGGGTCTTGCGACCGGCGAGGAACCTCTCGCCGACCTTGTGGCCGTTCGGGCAGTGTCCCCGCTGCTCGACGATTTCGATCTCGACGTCGAAAGCCTTCACTTTTTTCGTCAGACCATCAACGAGCCGCCGCTGACCGACAGGTAGGCCCCCGACATGAAGCCCGACCAGTCCACGCAGCAGAAGAGCACCGCGCCGGCCACATCCTCCGGGCGCCCGATGCGCCGCAGCGGCGTCTGGCCGGCGATCATCTCGCGAACCTGCGGCGGGATGAAGGCCGTCGCGTCGGTGTCGGTGAGCCCGGGCGCCACGACGTTCACGCGAATTCCGGCGGGCCCCAGCTCCAGCGCCAGGCTTTTCGAGAGTCCGTCCAGCGCCGACTTGGCCGCCGAGTGCGACGAGTACCCGACTCCCGGGCTGCGCGAGAGGCCGCTCGAAACGTTCACGATACAGCCGTGGCCCCGGCGCACCATCCCCGGGATCACCGCCTGGCAGGGGTGGAAGCAGGCCGCCATCTCCTGAACGACCTTGCGCTCGAAGTCCTCCCAGCGGTACTCGGAGAAGGGCACCGTCGGGAACGAGATCGCCGCGTTGTTCACGAGGATGTCGATCGGCCCGAGCTTCTCCTGAGTCTCGCGCACCAGGGCCTCGACCTGTTCGCGCACGGTGACGTCCGCCTGAACGACGATCCCCTCGCCGCCCTTCATCCGGATCTCGGCCAAGCACCTGCTCGGCGCGCTCGCGGCTGGTGTTGAAGTTCACGGCGACCTTGGCGCCGTGGGCGGCGAGGAGCTTGGCCGTCTCGGCGCCGATCCCCCGGCTCGAGCCGGTGACGATGGCGATCTTGTCCTTGAGTAACTGCTGCTGATTGCACATGGCTCCCCCTACTTCCCCGGACGGTACTCGAGAGCCCGCCCGAGTTTGTGGAAATCGCTCCCCGCCTCGATGAAGCGGATTTTCGTCTTCATCGTCTGCTCGTCGACAAGCGTCGCAAACGGCCGGTAGACGAGCGAGAGCTGCCCTTCGACGCTCACCATCACTCCCGAGAGCCCTTCCTCGACCATCGCGCGGTACGCCCCGACGCCAAGCTGACTGCCGAGCAGCACGTCGAACACGACCGGCTGGACGCAGCGGGTCTCGTAGCCGATCTGCTTGGAGCGGACCTTGATTTTCTTCCCCGTGCGCGCGAGGTACGCCTTCTCGATCTGCGCCGAGAACAGCCGCCCGATCTCGACGGCGGCGAGCACCGGGTTGCCGTGCTCGTCGAGCTCCTTCGGGCGCAACTCCTCGGGCAGATGGTCGGCCAGTCCCTCGGCGATACAGACCACGCCGTGTTTTTTCTCGTCGGCGGCGCGCGCGAGGATCAGATCGACGACCCCCTCGGCCTCCCGCGCGGGGTCAAAGCCCCGGGGGAAATCCTCGACGCTCATCATCCGGCAGGCCTCGCCGCCGATCGCCGCGGCGTAGGTCAGCCAGCCGGCCTTGCGGCCCATGATCTCGAGGACCCACCAGGTGCTCATCGAGCGCGAGTCGGCGCGGATGTTGCGCACCTCCTGCGCGGCGAATCCGGCGGCCGAGACGAAACCGAACGTCCAGTCGATGCCGTAGTAATCGTTGTCGATTGTCTTGGGCAGGTGAACGACGGCGATCTCCTTCAGGCCCTTGACGTGCTGCGGGAGCAGGTACATGAAGTTGGCGGTCTTGAGCGTGTCGTCGCCGCCGATCGAGATCAGCGCGTCGCACCCCAGGTCCGAGAGCGCCCGGTGCGCGGCTGCGAGTTTCCCGTTCTTCGCCGGGTCGGCGAGGTCGGCCATCGACGTGACGGGCTTGCCGGGGTTGGCGCGCGCCGTCTTGAGGATGATCGCGCCCTCGTTGCGGATGCCGGTGACGACATCCCGGGTCAGGCGCAGATAGTGCTTCCCCTCGACGAGCGGCCGGGCCGGATCGTACGCCTCAAGATTGGAATAGCCTTCGATAAAGCCGATCACCTCGGCGCCCGCGTCGATGAATGCGAGCGCCGCGGCCGCAGATGACCGCGTTGGCCGCCGGGGCGGGGCCGCCGGAGAAGAGCATGCCGACCTTCCTGATCTGCCGTTTCGCTGCCATGGTGACACCTCCGCGCTGATGAGAGTTCCGTGCCGACACGGTCGTTATTGTCTCCATCCGGCCCGTCGAACGCAAGGAGCCCCGCCGCCCCGGTTTGCGGCCGAGGGCGCGGCAGGCTATTCTCGGCACGATGAGAAAGCTCACCGGCTACCCCGGCTGCATGGCCTGCGGCAAGGCCAACCCGCGCGGGCTGCAGCTCGACCTGTTCTTCGACGACGGTCGGGTCGAGACGCGTTTTCGCATCCCGTCGTACGCGCAGGGCTTCCCCGGCGCGGCGCACGGCGGCATCCTCTGCACCATCCTCGACGAAGTCATGGCCTGGGCCGCCATCGAGACCACCGGCCGTTTTTACGTCACCGGCGAGATGAACGTGCGCTTTCTCTCCCCGGCGGCGACCGGCGACGAGATTTTCGCGCGCGGCGAGATCCACGAGGACAAGCGCCGCTATCTCGTCTGCCGCGGCGAGGTGCTGGATGCCGGCGGCAAACTCCTCGCAAAGGCCGAGGGGAAGTTCTTTCCCGTCACGCCCGAGCAGCAGTCCGAAATGCAGGCGCGCTGGCGGCAGGACGCGCAGCGCCTCGGACACCCGCCGCCATGACGGCACAACCGAAGCTCTGGGACGCCGTGGTGATCGGGGCCGGCCCCGCGGGCCTCTTCACGGCACACGGACTGGCCGGCCGGCTCTCGGTCCTCGTGATCGAAGAGAAGCAGCGCTGCGGCGGGGCCGGCGCCCTGACCGACGGGAAGCTCAACCTCTCGCCGCACATTGGTCTCGATCTGATCGAGCTCGGCATGACCGAGGAGGAGGCGCAGCGCCGCATCGACGCCGTCGACGAGATTTTTCTGCGCCACGGCGCCGACGAAACCCTCTACGGCACCGACGAGACGGGTATCCGCGGCTGGCTCGACCGGGTCTCCTGGGTCCGCAACCGCACCCGCGGCGGGGAGTGGGACATCACGCTGGTCCCGGCGCTGCAGCGACACATGGGGACGGACCTCGCCCATCTCGTCGTGGACCGGATCACCGATTCGATCCGCAACGCCGGCGCGGAGTTCCGGCTGCACACGCGGGTCGAGAGCCTGGCCCGCGGCGACGACGGCTTTTTCGTCGTGCGCACCTCGGCTGGGGATCTCCTCGCGCGCACCGTGGTGGCCGCCCCCGGCCGCTGGGGCGCCTCCTGGTTCCGCGAGACCGCCCGCAGCCTCGGCGTCACGCCGCGCTGGGGCGCGATCGACATCGGCTGCCGCGTCGAAGTGGCCGCCCCGGTCTTCGCCGACATCACCCAGGTGCTGTACGACCCGAAATTCCTCTTCGTCACGCCGAGCCACGGCGACCGGACCCGCACGTTCTGCACGAATCCCGGGGGACGCGTGCGCATGGAGGCGCGCAACGGCTCGCGCCTGGTGAACGGCGACGCCCTCAAGGGCCGCAAGACCGCGAACACCAACTTCGCCATCCTCAACACCGTCTCGATGACCGAACCGCTCCAGGACACCGCCGAGATGGGACGGCGGGTCATGGATTTCGCCAACTTCTGGGGCGGCGGCAACAGTCTCGTCGTCCAGCGCTGGGGGGACCTGCTGGCCGGACGCCGCTCCAAGCGTGAAACCTTCTTCAGCCGGGATCTCGACTACGACGCCCTGGAGCCGACGCTGCCGCCCGGGCCCGGCGTGACCCCGGGGGACATCTCCTTCGCCTACCCGGGACGGATCGTGGACAACCTGCGCGAGAGCATCCTGCTGCTCTCGCGCGTCATCCCCGGAGTGGCGCACCCGTCGACGCTGATCTACGTCCCCGAGATCAAGTTCTACGACACCAAGTACGAAACGGACCTCAACCTCCAGACCACGGTGCCCGGGCTCTACGTCGCCGGGGACGGCGTCGGCAAATCGCGCGGTATCGTCGGCGCGGCGCTCAACGGCACCCTCGTAGCCGAGGGAATCCTCAGGGGAATGGCTCGAGGTGCCTGATCCCGTGCCGCCGGAGTCGACCCCCCCGGGTATGTCCGGGGCCGGACACGACGCGGGCAGCCGTGGTTGGCGCCTGCTGCTGAGCGCGCTCGACCTGGCATTTCTCGCATCCCTGCTCATCGTCCCGGCAGCATGGCTCGTCAGGCCGTTGACGTTGCCGGTCGGCCCCCTGCTTCTCTCGATCCCGTGGCACGCTTCGCTCATGCTCGTGCCACCCGCTCTCCTGGTGCTGCGCGCCGCGGCGAGCAGGCGCCCGTCGGGCGGCGGCCTGTGGAAGCACGCCGCCTTCAGTGGCCTGTCCCTCGCCCTGGCCGCCACGTTCGTCGCCGTGTTCGGCGTGGAGCAACTGCTGAAGCTCGTCGGGTACGAAGCCCACGTCTCGCCGATCGTGATCGTCGGGCAGGAGGATTCCGACACGCAGGGCGACCGGCCCTTTCTGGACGACCTCCGGCTGCTCTTCCGCTTCCGTCCGGGCGCGGAATTCAACGGGCGCACCGTCAACCGGATGGGCTTCCTGGACCGCGAGGTCGAGCCCGCAAAAAAATCCGGGACGAGGCGCGTGATCTGCATGGGCGACTCCGTTTCGGGACAGGGGATTCCCCCGTACTCGGGCTACCTGAACGCAATGCTCGCGGCCGCCCCGCCAGACGGACACGCCTGGGAGTCCTTCAACATGGCCGTTCACGGGTACACCGCCGTCCAGGGGCGGCGCCTGTTCGAGCTCCGCGCGAGAGCACTGCAGCCCGACTTCGTCGTCATCATGTACGGGTGGAACGACCACTGGCTCAGCCCGCTGTCGGACAGCAACCGGATGGGGCGCGAGATGGGCCCGGTCCGGGCGAAGCTGTACAGGGCGCTGCGGCCGAAGCGGTTCGGCCAGCTGCTGCTCTCGTTCTCGAGCCAGCGCGGCATGGTGCAGATTACGAGCGAAACAGGCTTTCGCGTGCCTTCCGAGGAGTACCGTCAGACGCTGGCGCTGTTCGTCGCCGAGGTCCGCAGCGCCGGCGCAACCCCGATTCTGATGACGGCGCCGCGCGCGGCGACCTTGTCGCGGGCACTCGTTCGCCGCCACCAGGCATCCTCGGTCGATGCGGCAATACGCGCTCACGACGAATACAACGAGATCCTCCGCGAGATCGCCGCGCAGACCGACACCCCGCTGATCGATCTGGCCCGGAAGCTCTCCGGCGACGAGCACGCCGGCCTCTTCTCTTCCGACGGAATCCATTTCAACAGCCAGGACGGGATCTCCCGAATCGCGGAGGAGGTCTACCCGATGATCCGCGAGCTCGCGAAATCCCTCGAGACATGATGTCACCCAACCCTGCCGGCGACGACAGGATACCCCGCTGCTCCTGGTGCGGCAGCGACGCGCTCTACCGCGCCTACCACGACGAGCAGTGGGGAGTGCCGGTTCGCGACGAGCGCGAACTCTTCGAGATGCTCGTCCTCGAGGGTGCGCAGGCCGGCTTGAGCTGGCTGACCATCCTGCGCAAGCGCGAGGGCTACCGGCGGGCGTTCGACGGGTTCGACCCCGAGAAGGTCGCCAGGTACAACGCCCGCAGGGTCGAGCGGCTGCTCGCCGACCCGGGAATAGTGCGCAACCGGCTGAAAGTCGAGTCCGCGGTGCGCAACGCGCGCGGCGTCCTCGCCCTGCGCGAGACGCACGGCGGCCTGGCGGCGTTTCTGTGGGCCTTTGTCGGCGGCGAACCACGTCAGGACCGCTGGCGCTCGCTCGGCGATATTCCCGCGCGAACTGCCGAATCCGAGGCGATGAGCAAAGCCCTTCGCTTCCTCGGATTCGGCTTCGTCGGACCCACGACCTGCTACGCCTTCATGCAGGCCGTCGGCATGGTCAACGACCACACCACGGATTGTTACCGCCACCCCATGGTGGCGAAACTCGGGCGCGCCTGGCGCGTCTGAGGCTGAGGCTTCCGACCAGTCGCGACACAACGCTCTCTTTCGCGTTCCCGCTCTCCCCCGGGGGGCACACGTTCGGGATTCCGCCGGACGGGGGCCGCGCATTCTCATGCATGCCGAAGGGTGGTATACCTTTGGGCATGCTCCCCGGTTCCTTACGCATCGCCATGCTCTATGCCGTGTTCGGCGGAATCTGGATCGCCGTCTCCGATCGCGTCCTCGAGGCGCTGGTCCCGGACGCCCACACCATCAGCGTCATTCAGTCCTACAAGGGCGCGGGCTTCGTGGCGCTCTCGGCGCTGCTGATCTACACCGTCGTCCGGCGCGAGCTCGGGGCGCGCGCACGCGCGGAGACGGCCCTCGCCTCCTCAGAAGAGCGGTACCGCACCCTCGTCGAACTGGCCAACGACGCGATCATCGTGGTCGACGTCGAAACGGGCCTGATCATCGAGGCCAACCGCAAAGCCGGGGAGCTGGTCGGCTTGCCGCGGGAGAGTCTCGTCGGCATGGACCAGCTCGACCTGCACCCCGCCGCGGAGCGCGAGCGCTGCCGGGGCATCTTCGAAGAGGCGCTCCGCAAGGGGGAACTGTTCGTGGAATCCGGCTGCCTCTCCCACCGCGACGGCCGCACGCTCCCGGTGGAGAGCAGCATGAGTGTGATCGAGGTCGGCGGACGCAAGGTGCTGATGAGCATCCTGCGGGACATCTCGGAGCATCAGGAGGCCGAGCAACGGCTCCTGAAGGAGAAGGAGCGCGCCCAGCGGTACCTCGACGTCGCCGGGGTCATCCTCTTCGTCCTCGAGACCGACGGCCGCGTGAGCCTCATCAACCGCAAGGGCGCGCAGATGCTCGGCTTCACCGAAGAGGAGATCGTCGGCAGGAACTGGTTCGAGAGTTTCATCCCCGAGCGGTTGCGCGCGTCGGCGCGCGAAGTGTTCGCCCGGCTCCTGGCGGGGGAGGAGCCGCCGCTGGAGTCCTTCGAGCACCCCGTCCTGACCCGCGACGGCACCGAGCGGCTCGTCGTCTGGAACAACGTCCTCGTCCGGGACGAAGGGGGGCGCATCAGCGCCGCCCTCAACTCCGGCGAGGACATCACCGAGCGCGCCCTGGCCCAGGAGCAGGCACGCACCCGCCTCGATCATCTGGCCGCCCTCCACGAGATCGACCTGGTGATCAGCGCGAGCCTCGATCTGCGGGTCACGCTCGCGCAGTTGATCGACCACGTCGCCGAGCAGTTTCACGTCGATGCCGCGGACGTCCTGCTGCTCAACCAGCGCACCCAGACGCTCGAGTACGCGGCCGGCCGCGGCTTCCGCAGCGACGCCATCAAGGATTCGCGCCTGAAGATCGGCGAGGGTGTCGCCGGCCAGGCGGCTCTCGAGCGGCGCAGCATCCGCATCCCCGACCGGCTGGGCCAGACGAGCCGCTTCGTCCGCGCCTCGCGCCTCGAGAGCGAGGGTTTCGTCGCCTACTACGCGGTGCCCCTGATGGCCAAGGGCCGGGTGCAGGGCGTGCTCGAGGCGTTGCATCGCTCCCCGCTCGACCTCGACGGGGAGCAGCAGGGCTTCCTCGAGGCGCTGGCCGCGCAGGCCGCCATCGCCATCGACAACGCGACGCTCTTCGAGGACCTGCAGCGCTCGCACAGCGCGATCACGCTGGCCTACGACGCGACGCTCGAGGGCTGGGCGCACGCCCTTGAGCTGCGCGACAGCGTGACCGAGCGCCACACCGAGCGGGTGACCGAGATGACCGTGCGTCTCGCCCGGGCGCTCGGGATGGGCGAGGAGGATCTCGTCCACCTGCGCCGCGGCGCGCTGCTGCACGACATCGGCAAGATCGGCATCCCGGACTCCATCCTGCGCAAGGCCGGACCGCTGACCCCGGAGGAGTGGGAGATCATGCGCCGGCACCCGCACCTGGCCTTCGAAATGCTCCAGCCGATCGCCTACCTGCGCCCGGCGCTCGACATCCCGTACTGCCACCACGAGCACTGGGACGGCACCGGCTACCCGCGCGGGCTCAAGGGCGAGCAGATCCCGCTCGCGGCGCGGATCTTCGCGCTCGCCGACATCTGGGACGCGCTCCACGCCGCCGACCGGCCGTACCGCAAACCGCTCTCGCGGGAGGAGGCCTGCAACGAGATACACTCCCTCGCCGGCACCTATCTTGATCCCGCGATTGTCGAAGTCTTTCTGCGAACCGACCAGGAATCCTGCCGCAGTTCGTCTCCGTCAACTGCGAATGAGCAAGCGCCATGACCGTAACCAGGACTCGGGACCTGCCTCCCGCGAGCACCCTGCTCTTCGACCTCGACGGCACCCTCCTCGACATCGACATGCCCGCTTTCCTGAAAGCCTACTTCTCTCTCGCCGGCCGTCGTTTCGTCAAACCGTCCGAACTGCCGCGCGTCACCCCGGCGCTGGCCGCCGCCGCGCGGAAGATGGCGGCCTACCGCGCGGGAGCCCACACGCTCGACTGGGTCTTTCTCGAGGCGTTCTCGCGCGCGATCAAGCGCCCCCCGATCGAAGTGCGCGGGGTCTTCACGGCTTTCCACCGCGCGGAGTTCGAGCAACTGCGCCGTTTTGCGGCCCCCCGACCGGCGGCTCGCCCCCTGCTCGAGATGGCCCTGGCGCTCGGGTACGAGCTGGCCATCGCCACGAACCCCGTCTTCTTCCTCGAGGCCATCCGGGCGAGGCTCCGTTGGGCGGGGCTCGAGGGGATCCCCTTCGCGCTGGTCACCTGCGCCGAGATCATGCGCGGCGCCAAACCGCACCGTCATTACTTCACTCAGACCCTGAGACTCCTCGGCCGGCGGGCCGACGAGTGCCTCATGATCGGGGACAACCCGGGGATGGATCTTCCCGCCGGGCTGCTGGGCATCGGCACGTGGCTCGTCATCCCGGAGCCCGAGGAATACCTGGAGGTCCCCGGCGCCGATCTCAGGGGCACCCTCGAAGAACTCGCCGACTGGCTCGCTGCCCGGGGCCCGACGGCGGCGTTCCGCCGCTGGCACCTGACCCGGATGCACAGCAGGTCGACTTCCGAGGGGAGGACAGGATCGGTGAATCAACGCCGACCGTCCGAGCCGCGGCCCCTCCCGCCGAGCCGACCGCGGCCCTCCTTCCCCGGACTCCTCTGCGGCGGCGCTGGATTTGATGCGGGAAATCGACGCCGTCTTCGCGACCGCGGAATGGGTCCCCCTCACGTCGGTCTCCACCCTCCGAAGCATGCTCCAGGCCGGGCGCATGAAGCCGCGCTCCAGCGTGTGGCTCTGGATCAGGATCATGCGGACCCTCGCAGAGCGGCACGCCACTGGCACCGTGTTCGGGTGCATCTCTCCCGATTGCATTTTCATCGACGGGGAGCGGATCGTTCTCATCGAGAAGCCCGTGTCGTGCCGCGAAGAATATGTCGCTCCGGAGGTACGATCGGGCTTCCCCCCCGACTGCCAGGCCGACATCTACTCGATGGGGGTTGTTCTCTTCGAATTGCTCGCCGGCACCCTGAAGTTCGTGGGACGGAAGCGTCCCTCGGAGCTGCACGCCGACATCCCGCCCTGGCTGGACGAGCTGATCCTGCGCTGCATGGAGCCGGACCTGCAGAAACGTTACCGCACGACCAACGAAGTCTCGGCAGCGCTCATGGACCTCAAGCGCCGGTCCGGGCAGAACGATTGAACAGAGAGCCCACTCTCGACGAAGGAAACGGTATCTGAGAGGTCGCTCAGGATGCAAGGAAGGCGGCAAGCAGATGCCGCGGCGGGCTGGTGCCCGTCGCAGGCAGATGCGCGGAGCCTGACGCCGCAGACGGGCCGTTTTCAGCGGCCGTCACGGCGAGAACGTGACTTCGGTGACGCCGGCACCGCCCTGCTCGAGCGGCGCGAAGGCGAACGCGGCCACCCGGCGATCCTCGCCCAGGACCTTGCGCACCGCCTCCGCGAGCCGCCCCGTCCCCTTCCCGTGCAGGATCGAGACGCGCGCGACGCCGTTGAGCACCGCGGCGTCGAGAAAGCGTTCGAGCTGGGCGAGCGCCGCCTCGGCGCGTTGCCCGCGCAGGTCGAGGGTGGTCGTCACAATCTCCGGGACCGCGAAGGAGTAGCGTCCCCGTCCGGCGCTTCGCTCCACGATCCCCGCCGCCGGGACCGGCCCCTCCCCGCGTCGCGCGAGGTCCTTGAGCGGCACCGTGAAGCGCTTCTCGCCGACCAGCACCGTCGCCGTCCCCTGCCCTTCCGCGCTCTCGGCAACCGTGCCCCAGGTCTGCAGCAGATTGACGAAGACGCGTTCCCCGGCGGCAAGATCCGTCGGCGGCGGCGCAGCGATCGCTGGCGGGGCGAGATGCTCGGCGGACAGATCCTCCAGTTTTTTCGCGGCGGCCTTCACGCGATCGGCAGCCCCGTCACTCTTCGCCTCGCGCAGCAGCCGCAGGTGCTCTCTGAGTTCGCGCTCGGCCTCGCGCAGCGCCGGGCGGGTCTCGCGCTGCAATCTTTCCTTGCGCTCGGCCCACGCGCGTTGCTGCTTCGCCGTCTGCTCCTCCAGGTCGCGGCGCTCCACCGCGATCGCCGCGCTCGCGGCGGCCGCCTCCCGCCGCTCGCGCGCCGCCTCGGCGCGCTCGTGTTCGAGCTGCGCCATCAGCCGGTCAAAGCGCTCCTCGCCGATCGTGCGCTGCGCCCGGGCCCGGGCGATCACCGCCGGGTCGAGACCGTAATTTTCCGCGATCGCGAAGGCCTGACTGCGCCCCGGGATGCCGGCGAGCAGCCGGTAGGTCGGGCGCAGCGTGCGCTCGTCGAACTCCATGGCGGCATTCATCGCGCCCGGGGTGGTCGCGGCGAAAATCTTGACGGCGTTGTGGTGCGTCGTCGCGATCGTCACCGCGCCGCGCCGCTGCAACTCCTCGAGGATGGCGACGCCCAGCGCCGCGCCCTCCGACGGGTCGGTGCCGGCGCCCAGCTCATCGAGCAGCACCAGCGCGCCCGGACCGGCCTTGCCGAGGATCGACACGACATTCTTCACGTGCCCGGAGAAGGTCGAAAGACTCTGCTGGATCGACTGCTCGTCCCCGATGTCGGCGAGAACCTCCGCAAAGCAACTCATCCCGGTTCCGGGCTCGCCGGGCACGTGCATCCCGCTCTGCGCCATCAGGCAGAACAGCCCGGCCGTCTTGAGCACCACCGTCTTGCCGCCGGTGTTCGGACCGGTGACGACCAGCGTGCGCACCTCCGGACCCGCCGCCAGCTCGATCGGCACCGTGCGCTCGCCGAGCGCGGCCAGCAAGCAGCGGGTGGCGGGCGCCGACCAGATTGAGCCGCCCGTCCTCCTCGAAGATCGCCGGCTCGACCATCGCCGCGTCGTCCGCGTACACCGCGCGCGCCCAGATCGCCTCGAGCTCGGCCATCGCCACCGTCGCGGTTCGCAGCTCGCCGCCGCGGTTGCGCACGCGATCCGAGAGCGAGCGCAGGATGCGCCGCGTCTCCTCGCGCTCGGCGAGGATCTGCTCGCGCAGAACGTTGTTCATCTCGACGACCGCCTGCGGCTCCACGAAAACCGTCTGCCCGCTGGCCGAGCGATCGTGGACGATGCCGGGCACGGCGCCGCGGCTGCCGGTCTTCACCGGGATGACGTAGCGGTCCTCGCGCAGGGTGACGATCGGCTCCTGGATCGCCGGGGCGTGCGCCGCCGCCCCCATCAGCCGCTCCAGCGCGCTCACGACGTCGCGGCGGGCGCGCCCGATCCCGCGGCGCAGGCGCAGCAGCTCGTCGCTCGCGTCGTCGCGCACCTCCCCCTCCGGGGTCAGGCAGCGGCGGATCTCCCGCTCGATGTCGGCGACGTCCGGGATGCCGTCGGCATGGTGCACCAGCTCCGGGCACCCCTCGGCGCCGCGCACCGCGCGCGCGATACGTCCGCAGGCGCCGGCGAACTCCGCCACGAGCACGAGATCCTGCCCGTCGATCCAGGAATTTTCGGCGCGCAGCTGCTCCAGCTGCGGTGTGATGTCCTGCGAACCGCCCCACGGCAGCGACCCGTTGCGTGCGCGAAGAGCGCGCATCTGCGTCGTCTCGCGCAGACGCGTGCGCACCAGCCGGCGATCGGTCAGCGGCTCGGTAGCGGCAATGAGATCCGCCCCGAGGGAAGACGGCGCCCGCGCGCGCACCGAGATCGACGACGCGGCGGAATTCGAGGACGGCGAGGCTGTGCTGGTCCGTGGGAGCTAGCTCCTCTTCGACGCGCTTGAAGCCCGGAGGTCTCGATGATCTCCAGCGGCCCCTGCCTCTCGAGCACGTCGAGGATGTGGTTGATCCCGACGTTGTCGCTCGCGATGTGCCCCGCGATCACCGCGTTGACGTGGTGCTTCTCCGCCTCCTTGATGTGCTCCTCCGACAGGTGCATGCAGACCACGGTGCCGACATCGGTGTGCGAGAGCTTCTCGAAGGCCTCCTTCGACCCCTCCGTGCCGCCGGTCATGTCGACGAGCACCTTGCCGCAGCGGTTTTTCTCGGCGCCGCAGACGACCTTCGGGGGGATGCCGAGGCTCGCCGAGTGGCGGTACTCCGGGATCTCCAGCAGCAACTCGACCACCGCGCCGACGGTCTCCGGTTTCTTGGTGTCGAAGATCTTCTGCAGAAACGTAACCACCTGGTTGTCTCCCGGGGTGTGCACGCACATGAAGGGCAGTTCCGAGCAGGCGCGCGGCGTCGACGGCGCGGGTGTGGTTCAGCGGCAGCAGCCGGCGCGAGACCTCGCCGATGCGCGTGTTCAGGAGCGCCTCCGCCGTCGCAATCGGCACGCCGACCGAGTGCAGGATGTCGGCCTGCATCCCCATCACGTCGCCGAGCTTGGCGAGCGCCCGCCCCTCGGGGTGGTGCGTGAGCACCAGATCGAGCCGCCGCTTCTCCCGCAGCCGGTCCGCGAGCATCAGCTCGCCGACCTCCATGTCGATGCCGACGATGATCGCTCTGCACCTCGGTCTCCGGGGCGCCGTTGAGAATGCGCGTGTCGGCGTAGGGGTTCGTCAGCCGCTCGAGATCGAAGAACTCGCGGTCCTTCTCCTTGAGCTCGTCGTACTCCTTCTTGACCGCGGCCAGTTCCTTCTCGATCCGCTCGCTCCCGCGCGGGTCAGCGTCGCGCCCCGCCTGCACCGCGGTGCGGTAGATGTCTTCAAGCTTCATATTCGCTCCTCCCGTATCTGCATTTCAATGTCACGCCGCCGGAACCTCTCGACAGCCGGATGAGTGTACACCGGAAACACTCCCCGCTGCCTCTGCGTGCACGGGGATGCAGCGTGCGGTCGATCGCGCGACCGGGCTGTCTGCCCCTGCGCTCGAAGCGCGCAACTCGCCTGCGGGCTCAGACAGCACGCTTCGCCCCTGCGGGACTCGCGGTGCAGACGCCGGGTCCCTCGCGCTCGCATGCGCCCGCCGTCACCACCCCGCCGCATCCCTGTCGCCAAGAGGGCGAAGGGGTCGCGGTGGAGGACGGTCCGCAGCGACAGGACCCCGCAGCCCGCACGGGGACGAAGCACCGTGAAATATTGACCGTCACGGCGAATGAAAACAGATATGGGTGGAGGGAAATCGGAGTTACGCGGAGAAGCGGGCGCGGATCAGCTTGTTCACTTCGGCCCCGTCGGCGCGGCCGGCGATGCGCGGCACGATCCACTTCATGATCTTGCCGATGTCCTTCATCGACGCCGCCTGCGTTTCGGCGATCGCCTCGGCGACGAGCGCCTCGAGTTCGGCTGCCGTCATCCCGGCCGGGAGAAAGCCCTCGATGACCTTGATTTCGGCGGTTTCCTTCTCGACCAGCTCCGGACGGTTGCCCTTGGCGAACATCGCGATCGACTCCTGCCGCTTCTTCACGCCCGAGCGCAGGATGTTGACGATCTCGTTGTCCTCGAGGGGACGGCGCTTGTCGATCATGGCGTTCTTGATCTCGGAAAGAGAGAGCCGGATGGCCGCGACGGCCACCCGGTCCCCGGACTTCATCGCTGCCTTGAGCCCGTCTTCGAGCTGGTCCTTGAGGCTCATGGCTTCAGACTCCTACTTGCGCTTCTTCTTGCGTGCGGCCAACGCCTTCTTCTTGCGCCGAACGCTGGGCTTCTCGTAATGCTCCCGGCGGCGGATTTCGGAGAGGACGCCGGACTTCTCGCAAATCTTCTTGAAACGACGCAGGGCACTCTCGAAGGATTCATTTTCCCGAACCCGGATACCTACCATCTAGTTATGCTATCCCCCCCTTCACCGCAACGTAGTCTGCGAAATTCTGGCAAGGTAACAGATATGTGCCGTGAAACGCAAGAAAAAAGGTTCATTTTTTGACTTTTCTTCATTCCTCGGGCTTGGTCACCGGCAACGGCTGGAAAAAACAGCTCATGCTCCCGGTGTGGCAGGCCGGCCCGGTCTGATCCACCAGCACGAGAAGCGTGTCGGCGTCACAGTCCGCACGCACTTCGCGCACCCGTTGCAAACACCCCGAGGTCTCGCCCTTTTTCCAGAGTTTCTGCCGCGAGCGGCTCCAGAACACGGTATACCCCGTCTTCAGGGTCAACGCCAGCGACTCGCGGTTCATCCAGGCCACCATGAGGACGGCGTGCGTCGTGGCCTCCTGCACCACCGCCGGGATGAGACCGTTCGCGTCGAACCTGAGCGGAGGGAGTTCCCCCGGCTGAAATTCCGTATGGTGGTGTCCGGTCATGCCTTCACGTCCCTTGTCCTCTTGCGCTGAACCCCGACGATCGCGGTCCGTACAGCCCGACCCGGAGTACTAGAGCACGCCTTTCGTCGACAGCGGCCCCGCGATCCGCGGGTCGGCGACGACCGCCTCGCCGAAAGCGCGACCGAAGGCCTTGAAGAGCGCCTCGAGAATGTGGTGCTGATTGCTCCCGTAGCTGAGCGAGAGGTGCACCGTGGCCTGGAGGCTGGTGACGAGCGCGCGGAAAAACTGTTCCGCGAGATCGACATCGAACCCACCCGCCTGTCCGGCTGCCGTCGGAACGTTGTAGACCAGGTACGGGCGGGTGACCAGATCGATGTGCACGGTTGCGAGCGCCTCGTCCATGGGAACCCCGGCCTGCCCGTAGCGGCGGATCCCGGCGCGGTCCCCGAGCGCCTGGCGCAGCGCCTGGCCCAGCGTGATGCCGACATCCTCGACCGTGTGGTGCAGATCGATCTCGGTGTCGCCGGAGGCTTCGATCTCCAGGCCCAGCAGGCCGTGCCTGGCCATCAGGGTGAGCATGTGGTCGAAAAAGGGGATCGTGGTGCGCACCTGGATGGGGCCGCCCTCGAGGCCGACCGTAACCGCAACCCTGGTCTCGGTGGTCTCGCGCCGGATGCACGCCGTCCTTTTCATCGTCGCCCTTCCCCGCTGCTGCCGTAACGTGTGCGGATGCCAAGCCCCGGATCCTGCTGCGGAAACAGTACCGGCGCTGCCGTGGTAAGTCAAGAATATTCTTGACTTTAACAACCGTGCACACTAGGATAGCCCTCTTTGGTGGACGGTATGGGACCGTTCGCGGAACAGGTTTGCAACGGGGAGACAACTCGATGTCCATCACCTATCAGCCGAAGAACAAGAAGCGCCAGCGGACCCACGGGTTCCTCGAGCGCATGAGCACGGTCGGCGGCCGCAGGGTGATCAACCGGCGGCGTCAGAAGGGCCGGAAGAAGCTCAGCGTCTAGCCCTTGATTCATGGGCGAGTTTGAGTTCCCGACCGGCCTGCACCTGAAGAAGCCGTCGGAATTCCGCGCGGTCTTCGACCGGGGGGCAAAACGCCACACGAGGGGGTTCATCCTTTTTCGTGCGGTGAACAGTCTCGATCGCCCGCGCCTCGGCGTGTCCGTGAGCCGCAAGATCGGGGGGGCCGTCGTGCGCAATCGTGTCAAGCGACTGATACGCGAGGCCTTTCGTCTGAACTGGCGGGCCTGGGAGCTTTCGGGCGCCGATCTCGTCGTCATCGCCAAGCGCGGCGTCGACTCCCTGAGTTTTCAGGAGGTCTCGCGGGAATTCGCCGGGGCCCTCCCGTATCGACCTCGCCGATGAGCACGGGCGCCCGGTTGGTTATCGGCATCCTCACACTCTACCGGCGGCTGATCTCCCCGGTGCTCCCCGCCGCCTGCCGATTTTATCCATCGTGTTCATGTTATGCAATTGAATCTATTGAAAAATATGGTGTCGGTCGCGGGTCGCTTCTCACCCTGCGTCGGCTCGCGAAGTGTCATCCTTTCCATCCCGGCGGGTACGACCCGGTTCGCTGACCCGTCCGGTCGAGGAGCTCATGGATAAGAGAACGATCCTGGCCGTCGGCCTGATCATCCTGGTGATCGGCGCCTACAACCTTCTTCTCATCCCGAAGTTCGCCCCGCCGCCGACCCCGGCCGAGCAGGTGACCGCGCCCGCTGTCACAGCGCCGGCGGTGGCACCGGCGCCGATCCAGCCGATCGCCGCGGCTGTCGGCCTGGGGTCCGGCCAATCAGCCGTGCCGGCCGCCCCGCTCGAGGTCGTTCCGCCCGAGAATATCGTGATCGACCGACCCCTCTGGGCGGCGACGTTCACCAACGTCGGCGGCGGCCTCGTGAGCTGGGGCCTGAAGGACTACACCTACGCCAAGGGACAGACCGACGCCGACGGCGGCCCGATCGGCGGCACGCCGCTCGAGATCGTGCGGCCAGGGTCGGCGGCGCCGCCGCTCTCGTTCACGTTTGTCGACCCGGCCACGCAGGCGGCATTTTCCGCACCCATGGCGGTCACGAAAACGACGGACGGGTTCACGCTGACCGGCGGCGACAGCCACGGCCTGCGCCTGAGCCGGACCTACAGTTTTTCCGCCGACAAGTACCTCACGGAAATGGTCATCTCTCATCGAGAACGGCGGCGAATTTCCCCGCTCCATCTCCTGGGAAATGGCCTTTGGGCCCGGCCTCGACCGACATCTCCCCGAAAAGGAGAAGTCAACCGACGAGGGGATCAGTGTCTTCGCCGCCGGCGGCCTCGACAGTGTGAAAGTCAAGAACGTCGGCGAGCGCAAGGACCTGGGCCCGGTCTCGTGGGCCGCCATCGGCAACCGCTATTTCCTGGCCGCGCTGCTGCCCATGGAGGGCTCGCTCACGGCCTTTGCACGGCGGACCACCGCCGCCGGCGAGGAGATCGGCCTGCGTTCGGAGGTCGCCTCGCTCGGACCGCGCCAGGCCGTGACGTACCGCATCGCGGCGTACCTGGGTCCGAAGGACCGGGCGCTGCTCGCCACCGTCGGCAAGGGAAAGGAACTGGAGCGCGGCGTCGACTACGGCTGGTTCTGGTGGCTCGCGATCCCCTTCCTCGGCATCCTCCAGTTCTGCTTCAGCTTCCTGCGCAGCTACGGGCTGGCGATCGTCGCGCTGACGCTGCTCGTCAAGGCCTCGCTCTTCCCGATCAGCTTCAAGATGTTCCGCTCGATGAAGAAGATGCAGGAGCTCCAGCCGAAGATGGCGGCGCTCAAGGCCAAGTTCAAGGGCGACAACCAGGGCCTGCAGCAGGCGACCATGGCGATCTACAAGGAGCACAAGGTCAACCCGATGGCCGGCTGCCTGCCGATGGTCGTGCAGATCCCGGTCTTCTTCGCGCTGTACAAGGTGCTCTACAACGCCATCGAGCTGCGCGGCGCGGGCTTTCTCTACATCCCGGACCTCTCGCTCAAGGACCCCTACTACATCACGCCGATCCTGATGGGCGTGACGATGCTCATCCAGCAGCGGATGACCCCGTCGGTCGGCGACCCGATGCAGGCGAAGACTGATGATGTTCATGCCGGTGATCATGACCGCCATGTTCATCAACTTCTCCTCGGGGCTGGTGCTCTACTTCCTCTTCTCGAACATCATGTCGATCGGCGAGCAGAAGCTCTTCCGGGTGATCGCCGCACGCGGGAAGGCCAAGGCCGCCCCCGCGGACGACCCCGGCGCAGAGCCCGGCAAAAAGAAGCGGCTGCCCAAAGCCGAGCGCTAGAGAAAGCTGCGGGAGCTGCTCGGGTGAAGAGCCCCGGCAACGACACCATCGCGGCGGTGGCGACGGGGGCGGGCGGCGGCATCGGCATCGTCCGCATCAGCGGCCCCGACGCTCTCCCGATAGCCGCCCGGATTTTCCGCGGCAGGGGAGGGCGCTCGCTCGAGACCGTCCCCCCGTTTCTCCTCGTTCTGGGCACGGCCAGCGACCCTGATTCCTCCGAGCCGATCGACGAAGTCCTCGCCGTTCACATGCCCGAGGGCCGCTCCTACACCGGCGAGCCGACCGTCGAAATCCAGGGCCACGGCGGGCGCGGCGTGCTTGAAGCCGTCCTGCAGGCGACGCTCAGGGCCGGAGCGCGGTGCGCCGGGCCCGGAGAGTTCACCAAACGCGCCTTCCTCTCCGGTCGTCTCGACCTCACCCAGGCCGAAGCGGTGGCCGAACTCATCTGCGCCGAAGAAGACGAGTCACGGCGCGCCGCCCTGCGTCAACTGCAGGGCGCGGTAACCGGCGAGGTCAACCGCCTTCGCGAGCAGCTCCTCGATCTGGTCGCTCGCGTGGAGGCCGCCCTCGATTTCGAAGAGGGGGAGATTCCTGACGATCTCCCTTCGCCGTCGCAGATTGCTCTCACTTGCCGGCGATATCCGGCAACTGGCGGCACGAGCCGGAGGGGCGGCAGGCGCACCCAAGGGGGTCAGCGTGGCGTTCGCGGGCCGAGCCAACTCTGGAAAATCAAGTATTTTCAATTACTTACTAAACTTTGACCGATCTATTGTCGCCCCGATTCCCGGCACGACCAGAGATTACATCGAGGAGCGGTCCGCGATCGGGGGAGCCTCGATGACCCTGATCGATACCGCCGGGCTCCGTGCGACGGACGATCTCGTCGAGGCCGAGGGAGTTCGCAGGAGCATCCAGCGGATCGAGGACGCCGGGATCGTCGTTCTTGTCCTGGACGGTTCGGAGCCGAACCACCCGGACGACGGCGGGCTGTTCGATCTTGCGCCCAGTCAGACGTCAATGGTCGTCATCAGCAAGAGCGATCTGCCGATCCGCCTCGACCTTGAGGTTATTCGTTCACAGGCGGCCGGTCTCGCCATGTTCACTGTTTCGGTGGTCACCGGCGAGGGTTTTCCCGATTTCATCGCGGCGCTTACCGCCCGTGTGCCGCTCCGCCAACCGATCCTCGGCGCCACCAGTGACGACACCGAACATCCGGCATCGCGAAGCCCTGGAGCGAGCCGCCGCTCACCTGGACACTGCCGCCGAGCAGGCGCGCTCCGGCGACGGGTCCCTCGACCGCATCGCGCACGAACTCCTTGCCGCGTTGGCCGCTCTGGGAGAAATTACCGGCCAGACCGCGACCGAAGAGATTCTCGAGCGCATTTTCAGCCGCTTCTGTGTCGGCAAGTAGACAGGACGTTGGACAAGTCACAGCGGGAACTCCTGGTCGCCGGAGCCGCCGACCTCGGGGTGGTGCTCGACGATCCGCGGTGGAGCGCTTCTCCGACTACCTGGCGACTGCTCCAACAGTGGGGGAAGAAGATCAACCTCACCACCCGCCTGGAAACCTCGGAAGTGATCCCGTATCACTTCCTCGACTCCCTGGCCGGGGTTCCCGATCCTCGCGGCGTCCCCACGGCAAGAGTCGTCGACCTTGGGGCCGGCGCAGGGTTGCCGTCATTTCCGCTGAAGTTCGCCTTGCCGGGATTTCGATTTCTGCTCGTGGAGAGCGTCCGGAAGAAAGTCGCTTTCTGCCAGGAGGCCATCCGGGCTACCGGCGTGACCGAGATCGAGGCCATGTGGGGCAGGGGAGAGGACCTTGGCGCCCGACCCGATCGCCGTCAGTCCTACGACTGGGCTGTCAGCCGGGCGCTGGGGTCTTCGGTTGACGTGGCCAGGCTTGCGCTCCCGTTTCTCGCTCCCGGCGGCCGGATCCTCCTCTACAAGGGGGAACCCGAGTCCGAAGAACTGCAGGCGCTCGACGCCTTCTGCACGCAGAACAGTGGGTCCTGGGAGCAGCGAAGGGTCTCGATCCCCGGTTTGAAGGCCGCCCGCTCCCTGATTATCGTCACGTTCCCGTAAGCCCGGGTCGAAACAAACGTCTCGGCCCCGTGCGTGAGGCAGCCGGGGCATTCCTTCGGTCGTGCGTCTGCGCCGCCTACCCGGCACGGAGCCCGGGGCTCGCAGTCTCGTAACTCGCCTACGGCTCAAACAACGAGCCTGCGTCCCTGCGGGACCGCCCCGGTCACCATGCCGGCCTTAACGGCGTCTTCGCGCATCTTCCCTCAGTCCTGCCCCGGCTGCCTCACCGATGTTCGTAACGAAGCGGCAAATCAATGTGGTCCATACGCCAATCGCACGAAGAGCGGATCCCGCGACGCACGGGGCGTATCGCAGGTGGACATGAGAAGGGCCACGTTGTAGAAGGAAGGATTCTTGTCACCAACCGTCACTGGATAGCGAGACGGCTGAGGCGTCACTGAGGGAAGATGCGCGAAGACGCCGATCAGCCCGGAGTGCTGCCCGGGGCGGTCCCAAGGGGACGCGGACTCGTTGTTTGAGCCCGAAGGGCGAGTTACGAGTCCGCGAGCCGCGGGCAGCGCTCCGGGCCGGCGGCTGAGACGCACGACCGAAGGGACGCCCCAGTCGACTCGCGCACGCGGACAAATGCAATAAGGAACGGGAATGTTCCACGTGGAACATTTATCAACGGACTCGGCCGCAGCGATGTTCCACGTGAAACATTCCTCCTAACTCTTTGTCGCTTCTTCCCTTTCATCACCGTCAGGTGTGTGCTAGCATGCCGCACACTCCGGAGACAGGGGCGCTGACAGCTTTCAGGGAAAGGCAGCGCATGGGAAGGATCATAGCCAGTCGCCAACCAGAAGGGCGGGGTTGGCAAAACCACCACGGCCGTCAATCTTGCCGCTGCGCTCGGCGTCGCCGAAAAGCGAACGCTGCTCATCGACATCGACCCTCAGGGAAACGCGACGAGCGGCACCGGCATCAGCAAGCACGAGGTCCCGCTGAGCATCTACCATGTCCTCATCGGCGAGAAAACGCTTGCCGAGGTCGTTCTGCCGACGGCGATACCATCTCTCTTCGTCGCTCCCTCGAATATCAACCTCATCGGCGCCGAACTGGAGCTGGTCAATCTCCCCGAGCGCGAAACCCGGCTCCGGGACGCCGATAGCTCCCTGCATCGATGCCTACGACTACATCATCATCGACTGCCCCCCGTCCCTGGGCCTCCTGACCGTCAACGCCCTGACCGCCGCCGGAAGCGTTCTGATCCCCCTGCAGTGCGAGTACTATGCTCTCGAAGGACTCAGCGAACTGCTCAACACCATCGGCCTCATCCGGGGCAGCTTCAACGAGCAGCTCGCCATCGAGGGAATTCTTCTGACCATGTACACCCCGCGGGTGAATCTGTCCAAACAGGTCGAGGATGAGATTCGCGAACACTTTCCGAACGAGGTGTGTCGCACGATCATCCCCCGCAATGTCCGGATCAGCGAGGCACCGAGCTTCGGGCAGCCCGTTATTCTCTACGACGTGCGCTCGAAGGGCGCTGAATCCTACCTGCTGCTGGCTGAGGAGATTTTAGCCCATGACCAGAAAAGTGTTGGGACGGGGGCTGGGAGCCCTCATCCCGTCCAGAACGCCTGATCATCCGCCCCCTCCAGCTGCGCCCGCCCACCAGGCCGGTCTGCTTCAGCTCGATCTCGGGAAGATCGTCCCGAATCCTCATCAGCCGCGCAAGGAGTTCGCGGCGGACAAACTCGGCGAATTGTCCGCTTCGATCACAGCCCGAGGATTGATCCAGCCGGTCATCGTCCGGCCGCTCGGCGACGGTCGCTATGAACTCATCGCCGGAGAGCGGCGCTGGCGGGCCGCCGGCGCTGGCGGGACTCACCAATATTCCCGCAGTGGTGCGCCACGCCGAGTCGGCGGAAGCGACTCGAGTTGGCGCTCATCGAAAATATCCAGCGTCAGGATCTGAACCCGATCGAAACCGCCGAAGCCTATCGGCACCTCGCCGAGACCTTCGATCTCTCCCACGAGGAGATAGCGGCCAAGGTCGGCAAGGATCGCTCTTCGATCACAAATCTTCTGCGTCTGCTCAACCTGCCCGAGGAGATTCAGAAGGATCTCGCGGCAGGGACGCTCAGCATGGGCCACGCCCGCGCGCTTCTCGGCATCCCCGATCGCGCCGGGCAGCTTGCCGCCCGGGCAGCAGTGCTCGCCAAAGGGCTCTCCGTGCGCGAGACCGAACTCCTGGTGAAGCGTTTTGGCAGGCCAAAGAAAGACCCGACCGGGAAAATAGTAAAAAAAGACATATATATCAATGAGTTAGAAAATTCGATGCGCAATGCCCTCGGCACCAAGGTGACTATCCGGCACCGCGGGAAGAGCGGCGTCATCGAACTGCACTACTTTTCGGTCGAGGAACTCGACCGTCTCGTCAACCACCTTCGCTAACAGGAGGCACAATGACACTCTCGGCTCGGTTGTTCGGGGAGGAAGAGCGCTCCGGGAAAAAAGAACGGGTGCCCACCGCCGCCAACGGGAGCAACCTCAACGCATTTCTTGGAGAAGGAACCAGCTTCAAGGGCACCCTGACATTCGAGGGCACCGTCAGGATCGACGGCCGCCTGGAAGGGGAGATCTTCACCAAGGACACTCTCGTCATCGGCGAGGGGGCCCAGGTGAGCGCGGCGATCCACGCCGGCGTCGTGGTGATCAGCGGCACCGTGCACGGAAACATCACCGCCGAGCGCAAGATCGACATCCACGCCAGCGGGCGACTCTACGGTAACATCAGCACGCCTTCGCTGATCATCGAAGAAGGCGTCGTCTTCGAGGGCGCCTGCACCATGGGCAGCGGCGCCGAACAAAGCGCCGAGCAGGCCGAGAAAGCGCACGCCGAGGAGCGGGAGCGGCTTTTCACCCTGTAATACAAGTGATAATTACTTACTTGACAAGAAACTATAACATTAGGGTAAAATCCATCCGCTTCACCGGTCTTGTCGGCAACAGCGGGGAGAATGTTCATGCTCGACATTAACTGGACGTTTTTTACTCAGCTCGGCTTTTTCCTCGCCTTCATGGCGATCGTCAACCTGTTCCTCTTCCGTCCCATGCGCGCCTATCTGGCGCGCCGTCAGCGGACCATCGACAATCTCAAGGCCACGGCGGGGGGCTCGGAATCCGCTCTCTCCGAGATCTCCGCGGAGTACTCGCGCAAGATCGCGGCGGCGCGCGAAGAAAATCTCTCCTGCCGCGCCGACGTTCGCAAGCAGGCGCTGGCCGAGCAGAAGGCCATGCTCGACGAGGCCAGGCGTCAGGCGATTCTTGCGGTCGATGCCGCAGAGGATGATCTGGCGAAGGAAGTCGCCGCTGCCCGCGCGCATCTGGAGCGCGAGACGCAGGCTCTCGCCGCCGCGATCTCCGCCAAGGTTCTCGGGAGGGCCTCCTGATGCGCCGTCTTCTGAAAGCATCGGTTGTCATCGGCCCGGCCTCGGTGCTCTGCGCCGCCGCAGCCTTCGCCGCCGGAGGGGGCGGACACGAGGCGATGTCCCTTGACCAGATCCTCTGGGAAATGGGGATCAAGGTTCTCGACGTGTCCATCATCGCCTTCTTCGGTTTCAAGTTCCTCGCCAAGCCGATCGCACAAGCCATGGCTGACCGGAGCGCGGCCGTGCGCCGTTCGCTCGAGGAGGCGACGGCCGGCCGGCGCGAAGCGGAAGCCCGCCTCGCCGAGTTCCAGGCGAAGGCTGCCGGACTCGACGGCGAGATCGAGGCCCTGCGCGCCCAGGCCGCCACCGACATGGAGCGCGAGCGCACCCTGCTGATCGAGGAGGGGAAGGCCGCCGCCGAACACGTCGCGCAGCACGCCCGCGAGACCATCCGCCAGGAGGTGGCCAAGGCCCGCGCCGAGCTGCACCGCGATGCCGCCGATCTGGCCGTGCGACTCGCCGAGGAGCACGTGCGCTCCTCGATGACCACCGCTGACCAAAGCCGTCTCGCGGGCGACTACTTCAAGGAGATGGAGACCGTGCGATGATCGCCCGCACCATCGGACGCCGCTACGCCAAAGCCCTCATGGCGGTGATCACGGACCGGAGCGAAAACCCCGAAGAGCTGCTCGCCGAGCTCGAGGCGGTTGACGGGGCCCTGGCCGGAGAGCCGCGATTCAGCGAACTCATGGCCAACCCCAAAGTCCTCCTCTCGGAGCGCCTGGCTTCCCTCGGCCGGTTTCTCGACGCGCTGCAGCCCCGCCCGCTGGCCCGACATTTCTTCGAGATGCTGCTGCGGAAAGGGCGTCTCGGCGCGCTGCCCGAGATTGTCGCTGAGTACCGCACCCTTGCCGACGAGCGGGCTGGGGTCATCCGGGCCGCGGTGACCTCGGCCGCGGCGCTGACCGGTGAGGATACCGAGCGTCTGCGCGCGCTCCTCGGTGCCCGTTTCGGCAAGACCGTCATTCTCACCAGCGCCGTCGACCCCGGTCTCATCGGGGGTCTGATCGTGCGGACCGGCAGCCTCTCCTTCGACGGGAGCATCCGCTCGCAGCTGGCCGCCATTCACCGTCAACTCCTGGAAGAGGTGACCCTTTCATGAAGATCAAGCCGGAAGAGATCAGCCAGGTTCTACGCACCGAGATCGAGGCCTTCGAAAAAACCGTTGCGGTCGAGGAGACCGGCACGGTCCTCTCCGTCGGCGACGGCATCGCCCGGGTCTACGGCTGCGAGAAGGTCATGTTCGGCGAACTCCTCGAGTTCCCCGGCAACGTCTTCGGCCTCGCGATGAACCTCGAGGAGCACAGCGTCGGCGTCGTGCTCCTCGGCGACGACCGCGCCATCAAGGAGGGCGACGAGGTCCGCCGTACCGCGCGCATCATGGAGGTGCCGGTCGGCGAGGCGATGATCGGCCGCGTCGTGAACGCGCTGGGCCAGCCGATCGACGGCAAGGGCCCGATCGCTTCGACCGAGTTCTACCCGGTCGAGCGCCTCGCCCCGGGCGTCATCGACCGCGCGCCGGTCAAGGAGCCGCTGCAGACCGGGATCAAGGCCATCGACGGCATGATCCCGATCGGCCGCGGCCAGCGCGAGCTGATCATCGGCGACCGGCAGACCGGCAAGACCGCCATCGCCATCGACACGATCATCAACCAGAAGGGCGGCGACGTGATCTGCATCTACGTCGCGATCGGCCAGAAGGCCTCCACCGTCGCCGGCGTCGTCAAGACCCTCGAGGACTACGGCGCGATGGACTACTCGATCGTCGTCGCCGCCAACGCCTCGGACCCCGCGCCGCTGCAGTACATCGCCCCCTACGCCGGCTGCGCGATGGGCGAGTACTTCCGCGACAACAAACGCCACGCGCTGATCATCTACGACGACCTCTCCAAGCAGGCCGCGGCCTACCGCCAGCTCTCGCTGCTGCTGCGCCGCCCCCCGGGCCGCGAGGCCTACCCCGGCGACGTCTTCTATCTGCACTCGCGCCTGCTCGAGCGCGCCGCGAAGCTCAACAAGGAGCGCGGCGGCGGCTCGCTCACGGCGCTGCCGATCATCGAGACCCAGGCCGGCGACGTCTCGGCCTACATCCCGACGAACGTCATCTCGATCACCGACGGGCAGATCTTCCTCGAGGCCAACCTCTTCTACTCCGGGATCAAGCCGGCCATCAACGTCGGCATCTCGGTCTCGCGCGTCGGCGGCAGCGCCCAGCTCAAGGGGATGAAGAAGGTCGCCGGGCGCCTGCGCCTCGACCTGGCCCAATACCGCGAGATGGCGGCCTTCGCTCAGTTCGGCTCCGAGCTCGACGCCGCGACCCAGGGCCAGCTCAACCGCGGCGCGCGCATGGTCGAAGCCCTCAAGCAGGACCAGTACATGCCGATGCCGGTCGAACGCCAGATCATCACGATCTTCGCCGGCACCAACGGCTATTTCGACACGATCCCCGTTCCCAGGGTCCGCGAGTTCGAGAAGGCGCTCCTCGAGCACATCGACACGGCCGCGCCCGAGATCTATCGCGACATCCGGGAGAAGAAAGAACTGCTCCCCGACGCCGACAAGAAGCTGCGCGGCATCATCGAAGCCTTCAAGGGGACGTTCGCCGCTTAGGCGGCGCCGCCCGGAACCGGCAGGAGATCAGCGATGGCGAACCTCCGCGACATCAAGCGGCGGATCAAGAGCGTCAAGAGCACGCAGCAGATCACCAAGGCCATGAAAATGGTCTCGGCGGCGAAGCTGCGGCGCGCCCAGGAGCGCGCTCTGGCCTACCGCGACTATGCCGGCGGCATCCGCGAGGTCGCCGTGCATCTGGCGGCGCTCGGCGGCGCCGAAGGCAACCCGCTCGCCGAGACGCGCGAGACCAAGGCGATCGACCTGATCGCCGTCACCTCCGACAAGGGTCTCTGCGGCAGCTTCAACTCCAACATCCTCAACGCCTCCCGACGCTTCATCCGCGAGCAGGGCGAGACGCCGGTCAGCGTCGTGGCCGTCGGGAAGAAAACCCGTGACTTCTCCCGGCGCCGCAGCTGGACGATCGTCGACGAGTATCTCGACACCTTCCGCGGCGTCACCCGCCCGATGGCGGCCGCCATCTCCAGCCAGGCCACCGAGCGTTTCCTCGGCGGCCAGAGCGACGAGGTCTGGCTGCTCTACAACGAGTTCGTCTCGGTGATGACCCAGAAGGTGGTGCTGCGCCGGCTCCTGCCCCTGGAGGGCACCGGGGCCGAGGAGGCCGGCGGCGAGGCCCCCGGCGACGCGATGTTCGAACCGGACCGCGCCGAGATCGCCCGGCAGCTCTTCCCCGAGCTGGTCCTGAGCCAGATCTACCGCGCCCTGCTCGAGAGTTCCGCCAGCGAGCACGGGGCGCGCATGGCCGCGATGGACGCCTCCACGCGCAACGCCGGGGAGATGATCGCGAAGCTGACCCTGATCTACAACCGCGCCCGCCAGGCCGTCATCACCAAGGAGTTGATCGAGGTGGTGAGCGGGGCCGATGCTCTCGCGGGCTGAGTTGATTCAATGGATGCGCCCAACGCCGCAGATGGGCCTTTTTCAGCGACCTGTTTAAGGAGGAGTTGAGACTATGAAGGAAGGCCGCGTGGCGCAGGTGATCGGCCCGGTCGTCGACGTTGAATTCGAGCCCGGCAATCTGCCGGCACTGATGAACGCGCTGGTCATCCACCAGGAGATCAAGACGGCGCGCGGGACGGAGATGATCGACACCGTCCTCGAGGTCGCCCAGCACCTGGGCGAGAACACGGTGCGCACCGTCTCGATGAAGCCCACCGAGGGCATGGTGCGCGGGATGACTGCCACCGACACCGGCGCGCCGATCTCCACGCCGGTCGGGCGCGAAGTCCTGGGGCGCATCCTCAACGTGGTCGGCGAGCCGGTGGACACCATGGGTCCGCTCGACGTCAAGAAGCGCGCCCCGATCCACCGCCTGGCCCCGGCCCTCACCGAGCTGACCACGACGGCCCAGATGTTCGAGACCGGCATCAAGGTCATCGACCTTCTGGAGCCCTACACCAAGGGCGGCAAGACCGGCCTCTTCGGCGGCGCGGGCGTGGGCAAGACCGTGCTGATCATGGAGCTGATCAACAACGTCGCGATGAGCCACGGCGGCTTCTCGGTCTTCGCCGGCGTCGGCGAGCGCACCCGCGAGGGGAACGATCTGTTCCGCGAGTTCGTCGAGTCCAAGGTCATCAACCTCGGCGAGAAGTTCTACGAGCACTGGGAGGCCAGCGGCGATTTCGACCTGACCAAGGTCGATCCGGCCGCGCGCGCCAAGAGCAAGGCCGCGCTGATCTACGGCCAGATGACCGAACCGCCGGGCGCGCGCCTGCGCGTCGGCCTGACCGGGCTGACCGTCGCCGAGGCGTTCCGCGACGACGAGGGCACGGACGTGCTGCTCTTCATCGACAACATCTTCCGCTTCACGCAGGCCGGCTCCGAGGTCTCGGCGCTGCTCGGGCGCATGCCGTCGGCGGTCGGTTATCAGCCGACGCTCGCCACCGAGATGGGCGCGCTGCAGGAGCGCATCACCTCGACCCGCAAGGGCTCGGTCACCTCCGTGCAGGCGATCTACGTGCCGGCCGACGATTTGACCGACCCGGCGCCGGCCACCGCGTTCGCGCACCTGGACGCGACATCCGTTCTCTCGCGCCAGATCGCCGAGCTGGGAATCTACCCCGCCGTCGACCCGCTCGACTCCACCTCCCGCATCCTCGACCCGCGGATCATCGGCCAGGACCACTACGACACCGCCCGCGCCGTGCAGATGGTCCTGCAGAAGTACAAGGAGCTTCAGGACATCATCGCGATCCTCGGCATGGAGGAGCTCTCCGAGGACGACAAGCTCACCGTGTCGCGCGCGCGCAAGTTGCAGCGCTTCCTCTCGCAACCCTTCCACGTCGCCGAACAGTTCATCGGCATCCCCGGCAAGTACGTCAAGCTCGCCGACACGATCGCCGGCTTCAAAAGCATCTTGCAGGGCGAGCACGACCTGACGCCCGAGCAGGCCTTCTACATGCGCGGGACCATCGACGAGGTCGTCGAGGCCGCAAAGAAGATGCGCGAGGAGGAGCCCGCGCAGACGGCCGCCAAGGAGTCGAAGGAGAAGAAGTAGGTGAGCGCCGAAACAACGACCGGATTGCTCGTTCTCAAGGTCTTGACGCCGGAGGGTTCCATCCTCGAGGGCGACGTCTTCGAGGTGACCATCCCGGGCAGCGAAGGCGAGCTCGGGGTGCTCCCCGCGCACGCCGCGCTGCTGACGAAGATCATCCCCGGGGCGCTCGCCTACCGCGCCCCCGAGGGGCAGGGCACCATCGCCGTCGGCCGCGGAGTGGCCGAGATTCGCGACGATCGGGTGATCGTGCTGGTGGAGCGCGCCGTGCCGGCCGAGGAGATCGACGCCGCTGCCGTGGAGGCCCGGCGCAAACAGCTGCTTGCGGAGCGCGACACCGGCCTCACTGAAGAGCGGCTCGAGGCGCTCGACGACGAACTCGTCCTGCTCGAGGTGCAGTTGCGCATCGCCCGCCCCGGCACCGAAGCCGCGCACTAGACCGTCACGACACGGGCAGCACGTTCGCTGTCCTGCCCAAAGCCGGGGGGTTGATCCTCAGGCAACCCGAGCGCGGGTACCGTTACAGTCTCGATCCGTTCCTGCTCGCCGACTTCTGCCGGCCGCGTCCGGGGGAGCGCATTCTCGACCTTGGCGCCGGCGTCGGCGTGATCGGGCTCCTTCTCGCGAAGCGTCACCCCACGGTCCGGGTTACCGGAATCGAGCTGCAACCGGATCTCGCGCGTTTCGCTGCCGGGAACGCCCGGTCGAACTCCCTGGACGAACGCTGCCGGATTATCCGCGGCGACCTGCGCGATGCGCCGCGCTTTTTGGCGCCGGAGCACTTTCACCGGGTGGTCGCGAACCCCCCGTTTCGCAGGCCCGGCTCCGGCGCGACTCCCCCCGATCCCGGCCGGGCCAGTGCCCGCCAGGATGCTGACCTTCACCCTCGGCGACCTCGCCAGGACGGCGGCGGCCCTGCTGCGGTTTGGCGGGGCGCTCTGCGCAATCCATCTGGCGGAGCGGCTGCCGGAATTGTGCAGCGCGCTCGACGAATCGGGCCTCGCACCCAAGAAGCTGCGCCTGATTGCGCCTTACAGCACCTCGGCCCCCCGACTCTGTCTCGTGTCGGCCATCAAGGGCGGCCGGGCCGGGCTTGCCGTGCTGCCCCAGCTCGTGCTGCACGAGCCCGGAGGGCGGTACACCGCGGAAGTGGCCGCGATGCTGGGGGATACGGACCCGGAGAAGTCCGACGACAGTCAAAAAACACCAACCTGACAAATAGTTGCGGCACCGCCGCGTTTGTACTATATTCCTTCGCGCGGAGATAATGACAATGGTGCCCGGGTTCAATACCGACTTTAAGTACCGCGGAGAGACCTACCACGTGCAAACCGAAGATAACGGGGTAGGCAATCCGGTCGTGGTCACGCTGCTCTACCACAAGGGGGCCATCCTCGCCTCCCGACGAACACCGTACCAGGATCTCGCCGGCAAGCCCGGGTTCGAGCAAGCGCTCATGGTGCTGATGAAAAACCAGCACAAGGATCTCATGCGCGCTCTTCTGGCCGGCGCCTACGACAAGAACGGCGCCGCGCCAGGGATCGCCGGGGCCAGCGGCAAGAACCCGGCCGACGCCGCAGCCGCAGTCGCACGTTGCCGGTGCGACCGCGAAACCGGTGACCAAACCGCCGCTGGAGCCGGTTCCCATCGCAAGCCCCCGGGCCGCCCCGGTCGCACGCTGCGCACCGCTTCGGACACCGGCGACCCGAACGGCGGCGCCGACGCTCGACGAGGCCATCCGGCACTACCTGAAGGAGTTCGCCGCGACGGCGGGGAACGCCGCCCGCTAGAACGATTCCACTCCGGGCGCGAGCCCGGTGAACCTCGTAAAGGAGCCGCGAAAACGTATGGGAGTGTTCAAACAGAAAAACCTCGGCTCGGGGACGATCGTCCTGGTCGCACTCGTCGCGAGTCTCGTCGTGGGCGTGAGCAATTTCGAGGCCGCCACCGGGAGGGAGACCTACGACAAGCTCAAGGTTTTCTCCGAGGTGCTCTCGCTCGTCGAGTCCAGCTACGTCGACGAGGTCGACTCGGGCAAGCTCGTCCAGGGCGCCATCCGCGGCATGCTCAAGGAGCTGGACCCGCACACGGCCTACATGACTGAAGACATGTTCAACGAGATGCAGGTCGACACGAAGGGGGAGTTCGGCGGCCTGGGCATCACGATCGGCCTCAAGACCGACGTGCTCACCGTGATTTCTCCGATCGAGGACACGCCGGCCTGGCGCGCCGGGATCAAGGCCGGTGATCGCATCCTCAAGGTCGACGGCGAGAGCACCAAGGACATGAGCGTCGAAAATGCCGTCAAGAAGATGCGCGGGGTGCCGGGAACGCCGATCACCATCTCGATCATGCGCGACGAGTTCAAGGAACCGAAAGACTTCACCATCGTGCGCGATGTCATCAAGCTGAAAAGCGTCAAGGCCCGGGTCATCGACAACGCGGTCGGCTATCTCCGCGTCACCCAGTTTCAGGAGCGCACCGATGCCGACCTCGAGCAGGCCCTGGCCGCGATGTGGAAGCAAAGCCCGTCACTCAAAGGGGTGATCCTCGATCTGCGCAACAACCCGGGAGGCCTGCTCGACCAGGCGGTGCAGGTTTCCGGCTCTTTCCTGGAAAAGGGCAAGCTCGTGGTCTACACCAAGGGCCGCAGGGCGAACAACAATGTCGAGTACAAGGTGCGCGGCAACGGCGGGCGCACCGCGTTCCCGATGGTCGTCCTGGTGAACCACGGCTCGGCATCCGCGTCGGAGATCGTGGCGGGCGCTCTTCAGGACTGGGGCCGCGCGGTGATCCTCGGGGTCGACACCTTCGGCAAGGGCTCGGTGCAAACCGTGATCCCGCTCGAGGACGGCTCGGGGCTGCGCCTGACGACGGCGAAGTACTACACGCCGAAGGGCCGCTCGATCCAGAATACCGGGATCAAGCCCGACATCATCGTCCCGTCGGCGATCATCCAGGTCAAGAAAGCCCCGGAGGGACACGTCGCCAAGGAAAAAGACCTCGAGGGGCACCTCGCCAACGAGACCGAGCCGGCGCGCCGGCCGCGTGCCCCCGCGACGCCGGCGACACCCGCCGACGACGGCGAAGAGGACCTCGAACTCGAGGCGCAGAGCGACGAAGAGGATTTCCAGCTCCAGCGGGCCCTGGACCTGCTCAAGACCTGGGATATCTTCCACAAGAACCAGGGCGCCACCACCGCGAAAGCGGGTTGAGGTGGGTGCGCGTCCCCGGCGACGTCGACGCGCGGCGCCGAAGCTGAGGATCCGCCGCTGGCTGCGCCGCCGTCATGTATCCACGCGCGGTCTTGCGGTCGCGGTGGTTGCGCTCTCCGTTCTGATCGCCGCGCTGATCGTGCCGCGGCTGAACGAGAAGGGCCGCGACACGAGGGGCCCTCGCGGCACCGCGACCGGCAAAAGCAGTACGGGAGTCGCCGTGCGGCGCGAACCCGCGGCACAAATACCTGCGACCGCGACCGACGCCCGAAGGCCCGGAGGCCACAACCGCCGCCGGTGACGAAGACGGCTCCCGCCGCACCGCGATCGGCCCGGGCCCCCGCCGACCGCCTCATCGGACCTCGCGCCGCCATCGTCATCGACGACCTCGGCCAGAGCTTCTCCCATTTCGAGCAGCTGGCCGATCTGAACATTCCGCTTTCGATCGCCGTCATCCCCGGGTTGCCGGCCTCGGCACGAACCGTGAGCGAGGCCTCGCGGCGGGGCATCGAGATGCTCCTGCACCAGCCGATGGAACCGCACGAGGAAGGCGGGAAAAACCCTGGCGCGGGTGTTCTGCTGACCTCGATGACCCCGGAGGAATTGCGCGCGCAGGTGCGCGCGAACCTCGCCGCCGTGCCGGGCGCCGTCGGCGTGAACAATCACATGGGGTCGCGGTTCACCGAGGACGCCGCAGGCCTCGGCGTCGTGATGCTCGAGATCAAGGAGCACGGCCTGTTCTGGCTCGACAGCCGGACGACGGCGCAAACCCGCGGGATCGAAGTGGCCCGCGCCGCGGGCGTCCCGGCTCTTGAGCGCGACTTCTTCATCGACGCGGAGGTGAACGCCGACTTCATCCGCCGTCAGGTGCGCAAGCTCATCGACGTGGCCCGGGCCCACGGCACCGCCGTGGGCATCGGCCACCCCCACCGGGAGACAATCGCGATCCTGCGCGAGCTGCGCGATGAGCTGCTCGCCTCCGGCGTCGCCCTGGTTCCGGTATCGGCGCTCGTGCGCACCGCCCCGCACACCCGACCGGGGACAGCGCTCGCCGCGGCGCAGACGCGCCAGGGCGCGGCCAGCGAGCCCGCGCCCAACCGCGAAACAGCGACGCCATGAGCAATGCAGCTCCCGGCACGAGGGGCCTGCTCATCCTCGGCATTGAAACATCGTGCGACGAAACCGCGGCCGCCGTCGTGGAACAGGGCCGCCGCGTCCTCTCCTCGGTCATCGCCTCGCAAGTGGCCGACCACCGGCCCTATGGCGGCGTTGTGCCGGAGATCGCCGGGCGCAAGCACCTGGAGAACCTCGTCCCCGTCGTGCAGTCCGCGCTCGACGAAGCCGGGGTGACGCCCGGCGAGATCGGCGCGGTCGCCGTGACCTCCAGCCCCGGACTGATGGGGGCCCTGCTGGTTGGCACCTCCTTCGGGAAAGCGCTGGCGCTGGGGTGGGGCGTGCCCCTCGTGGAGGTGAACCACCTGCACGCCCACGCGCTGGCGATCCATCTCGACGGCCGGCGCCCGCGCCTGCCGTACCTCGCGCTGGTTGTCTCCGGCGGCCACACCACGCTGTTTCGAGTCTCCTCGGCGCTGGACCTGGCGATCCTTGGACAGACCCGCGACGACGCCGCGGGGGAGTGCATCGACAAGGTGGCAAAATTCCTCGGGCTCGACTACCCCGGGGGGCCGGAAATTGACCGGCTCGCCGCGGGGGCAAACCCGAAGGCGGTGCGCTTCCCGCGCGGACTGGCGCATGCTCCAACGCTGGATTTCTCTTTTTCCGGCCTGAAAACCGCCGTCGTCAACCATGTCCTCGGCGCCGTGCGTCTCGTCGGCCCGCTCAACCACCAGCAGGCGCCCCCGATCCCGGACGGGGAGCTGCGCGATCTGGCGGCGAGCTTCCTGGAGGCGGTGGTCGACACGCTGGTGGGAAAGACGCTGCGCGCCGCGCACGAGCACGGGCTCACGACCGTGGTCGTCTCCGGCGGCGTCGCAGCCAACACGCGGCTGCGCGGAAAGATGACGGCGGCCGGGAAGGCAGCCGGCGTGCGGGTGCTCTTCCCCGCCCGCGAACTGTGCACCGACAATGCGGCGATGATCGCCGGGGCCGCCTGGCACCTGGCGCGAAAGAAGCGCTTCGCGGGGCTGGACCTGCGTCCCTCCGCAAAAATGAAAACCGGCGCCTGCTAGGATGGGCGGCATGCGGAAGGCGGGGCAGCCGATCTATCTCGACAACGGGGCGACTTCGTTCCCGAAACCGCCCGCGGTCGAGGCGGCCATGTCGCACTTTCTCCTCAAGGTCGGCGGCAGCCCCGGGCGCTCGGGGCATCGGCTCTCGCAGGAGGCGGCGCGCGCGGTCTTCGAGTGCCGCGAGGCGCTGGCCGCCCTCATCGGCGCACCGGACTCCAAGCGCGTCGTCTTCACCCTGAACGCGACCCAGGCGCTCAACACCGCGATCTACGGGATCTTGCGCGAGGGCGACCGCGTCGTCACGACTTCGATGGAGCACAACTCGGTGATGCGCCCGCTGCGCGATCTGGAGCGACGTCGCGTCATCGAACTCCGCGTCGTCCCCTGCGACGACACCGGCCGTCTCGATCCGAACCGCCTGGAAGATGCGGTCCGCGCTCATCGGCCCCGGATGGTCGCCGCGGTGCACGCCTCCAACGTCACCGGCAGCGTCATCCCGCTGTGCGAAATCGGCGCAATCTGCCGCGCGGCCGGCGCCCTGCTGCTGGTCGATGCCGCCCAGTCCGCCGGCGCGCTGCCGATCGACATCGAGGCGGACCGTGTCGACCTGCTGGCATTTACCGGCCACAAGTCGCTCTTCGGCCCGCAGGGCACCGGCGGCCTCTGGGCGCGGGAGGGGATCGACCCGGAGCCGCTCGTGCGCGGGGGGACCGGGAGCAACTCCGAGCTCGAAGAGCAGCCGGAGTTCTGGCCCGACCGGCTCGAGAGCGGGACGCAGAACGCCGTGGGTCTCGCCGGCCTGCTGGCCGGCCTGCAGTTCATCGCGGCGGAGGGTGTCGCGGCGATCCACACCCGCGAGGAAGCGCTCATGCGCCGCCTGCTCGCCGGCCTCGCGGGAATTCCGGGGCTGCGCCTGCACGGCCCGGATCACGCCGAGGAGCGCACCCCCGTTGTCTCGGTGACGTTCGACGGGCTCTTCCCGTCGGAAGCGGGCTTTCTGCTGGAGGAGGGCTTCAACGTGCTGACGCGCGTCGGTCTGCACTGCGCGCCGGCGGCGCACCGCACGATCGGCACCTACCCGCAGGGGACCGTGCGCCTCACCCCGGGGTACTTCACCACGATCGATGACATCGACACCGCGATCGAAGGGCTGCCGCTATCTCGCGTCGAAAAAGGCGGGGCGGGCGGTGAGCGACGCGGCGGGGGCGTACGCCATCGCGACGTTCCATTCGACGCACATGGTGCTCAAGGCCGAGAAACTGCTCAAGGAAGCGGGAGTCGGGGGGGTCCGCCTGGTGCCGGTCCCGAGCCAGGTCTCCTCCGACTGCGGGGTGACGGTGCGCTTCGCCGCAGCCGATGTCGCGCGCGCCGCCGAACTGCTGCGGCCGCTCGCGGACGATCTCCAGGGGATCTTCGTCGAGAGAGCTGGAGGCTGGTCCCCGTTTCCGCAAGAACTGAGTTGACCGTTCGCGAGGCGACGGAGGCCTCCCTTCGGTCGTGCGTCTCAGCCGCCGGCCCGGAGAACCGCCCGGAGCTCGCGGTCTCGTAACTCGCCCTTCGGGCTCAAACAACGAGCCCGCGTCCTACGGACCGCCCCGGTCGGCTCTCCGGTCTGATCGGCGTCTTCGCGCATCTTCCCTCAGGGAGGCTTCCGCCGCCTCGTCTACCGTGACAGCCGCTGTAAAGGAACACCGCGCAGCGGAGGAGCGAGGCTGATGAGCAGGTGAGGGTGGCCTTTTTTCCGTTCTGTTCTATAATCAGCGGAGCACGGGAGCGGATGGGTCGCTGGTGGGCCCCCCGGACTTCAAATCCGGTCGGCGGGCGCTAATCACGTCCGCGGTAGGTTCGATTCCTACACGTTCCCGCCATCCTCTGAGCGGAGGTCCGCCATGCCCTACGCGAACATCCGCATCACGAAGACCGGCGTCACCGCCGAGCAGAAGGCCGCGGTCATCAAAGGGGTCACCGAGGTCCTCGTGAAGGTGCTCGGGAAAGACCCGGCGAGCACCTTCGTCGTCATCGACGAGGTCGACACCGACAACTGGGGTATCGGGGGCGAAAGCATCACCGCCCGCCGTTCGAAAGCAACGTAGCGCCCCCGGCGTCTGGAGCGAGCGCATGGCCTACGACGAGAAACTGGACGCGCGGATCGGGGAATTCACCGCCGGCTGGGCGGGCGTCTCCTCCCGCAAAATGTTCGGCGGCGTCTGTCATCTGCTGCACGGGAACATGGTCGCCGGCGTCTGGAAGGAATTCCTGATCCTGCGGCTCGGCGAGGACGCGGCGGACTTCGCGCGGGAACTGCCGCACGTGCGCCCTTTCGACATCACCGGGCGCCCGATGAAGGGCTGGGTCATGGTCGAGCCGGCCGGGGTGCGCACCGCCGCACAGCTGAGAACATGGCTGGACCAGGCCCGTTCCTTCGTGGAGACGCTGCCCCCGAAGTGACGCCGTGTTGATTCCCGGCGCCGGGGCGTGGTACTGTCAGCGCCAAGGAGAGGGTCATGCAGGCTTTCATGCTCGTTTCGCTGCTCGTCGCGATCCTCGCGGTCGCCTTTGCGCTCCAGAACAATGCCCCGGCGACCCTGAACTTCCTCTCCTGGAAGTTCGAGGGTTCCCTCGCCCTGGTCATCCTCTGCGCAGTCGCCGCCGGAGCGTTGATGAGTTTTTTCGCTTCCCTGCCTTCGCTTCTGCGTCTGAAGTGGGAGCTGCGCAACCACCGGAAGCGGCTGGCGGAACGGGAGTCCGTCCCGCAGAAACCAAAGCCGGAATCCCCGTAGCCGCTTCCGGGACGCCGCGCGCGTCGCGACGGGCGACGAACGACACTTCAGGGACAGTCCCCCTCCGCCATCGCCTTGCCGAAGGCGGCCCAGAACGGGTCGACCCGGGGGTGCTCGAGCGAGCGGGAGCGGCCGCCTTCGACGAGCGTGATCCCCTCCGCCTCCGGGAGCGTCTCGCCGATGGCCGCGGCGGCGATCCCCTGTGCCGCGAGGCGCGTCAGGATCTCCGCCGTCCGGTGCTTCTTGCACGTCAGGACGAGCGTTCCCTCGCTGATCGACGTGAACGGGTCGATCGCAAAGAGGCGGCAGACGTTCGCCACCTCCTCCGGGACCATGATCCGCTCGCGCTCGATCCGCAGGCCGACGCGAGAGGCCCGGGCCACCTCGTACAAACCGCCCCAGAGGCCGCACTCGGTCGCATCGTGCATCGCGGTCACCCCGTCGTCGCGAACCCCCACGGACGCTGCGATCGTCGCCTCCTCGACGACGCTCATCTGCTCGAACATCGCGTCGGCCCGCCGGGCGAAATCGGCGCCGTAGGCTGCGGCGATGCGCCTCGGGAACGTCGCGGCCAGGAGCGCCGTCGCCTCGATGGCCGGGCCCTTGGTGATCACGACGTCTTCGCCCGCACCGGCCATCGCCGGCGTCACGTAGCGATCGCGCGGCCCGGTGGCCATGACGGTCGCCCCGCCGACCATCGGGTACTCGCAGCCCTGGTAGCGCGCCGTGTGCCCGGCGATGACCGCGATGCCAAGCTTGTCGCACTCGGCGCTGCATCGCACGCCAGAGAGCGACGAACTGCTCCTTGGTGATCCCGAGCGGCAGATTCAGGTCGATCGTCATCCAGCGCGGGGCGAGCCCCGAGACGGCCGCGTCCGAGGCGAGGATGTGCACCGCGAACCACGCCGAGCGCTCCCAGCCGTACTGCGGCACGACGAAGACCGGGTCGCAGGTGACCGCCATGACATTGCCGCCGCCGATGTCGACAACGCCGATGTCCACGCCGTGCTGTGGCGGAACGAGCACCGCGGGATCGCGGCGTCCGAGCCGCGGGTAGATGATCTCCTCGAAAATTTCGGGGGAGATCTTGCCGATCTCCGGCAGGTCGTGGACGGTCTTGCTCTCGCTCATCGCTTTCCCTCCGCAGGCATTACCCTGACAGGTTACGGGGTCGGCCCCCCACGGGCCCTCTCAGCCTGTTCAAGCTCCCCCAAGCACACTCGTGTTCAGTTTTTCGTGAAGAACTCCCGGATGGCGGCGGCCACCGTCTCGATCTGCTCCCCGGTCAGCCCCGGGAAGATCGGCAGCGAGAGCACCTGCTCCTGGACCCGCTCGGTCACCGGGAAATCGCCGGTCGAGTAGCCGAGGCCGGCGAAGATCGGCTGCTGGTGCAACGCCTTCGGGTAATACACCATCGACGGCACGCCGCGCTGCTGCAGGTGCGCGCGCAACGCGTCGCGCCGGTCGCATCAGGATGCTGAACTGGTTGTACGTGTGCTGAGTCCCGGCCGCCTCGGTCGGCAGCGCGATCCCCGGCGAGATCGCCGAGCAACTCGCGGTACCGCGCGGCGTTCGCACGGCGCTGGGCGTTCCACCCCTCGAGCAGCGGGAGCTTGACCGAGAGGACCGCCGCCTGCAGCGAGTCGAGGCGGCTGTTGTAGCCGAGCAGCTCGTAGTGGTCGCGCACCTTGGCGCCGTGACCGCGCAGCATGTGCACTTTTTCGGCGAGCGTGTCATTGTCGGTGAGGACCATGCCGCCGTCCCCGATCGCACCAAGGTTCTTCGTCGGAAAGAACGAGAACGCGCCGGCGTCGCCGATGCCGCCGACGAGCCTGCCGTTCCAGCGCGAACCGGTGGCCTGGGCGCAGTCCTCGATCACCTTGAGCTTGTGGCGCTGCGCGATCTTGCCGATCGCCGCCATGTCGCACGCGAGCCCGTAGAGGTGCACCGGGATGATCGCGCGCGTGCGCTCGGTGAGCCTGGCCTCGATCTGCGCCGGGTCGAGATTGAAGGTCGCCGCGTCGATGTCGACGAAGACCGGCCGCGCCCCGGCGTGCTCGATCACCTCGGCGGTCGCGACGAAGGTGAACGGCGTCGTGATGACCTCATCCCCGGGCCGCACGCCCGCCCCGAGCAGCCCGAGCAGCAGCGCGTCGGTCCCGGAGGCCACGCCGATTGCGTGGCGCACGCCGTGCAGCCGCGCCATCTGCTCCTCGAAGCGGCGAAAGCGCCGGACCGAGGATGTACTGGGCGCCGCGCAGCACCTCGGTGAACACCCGCTCCAGCTCGGCTTCGAGCGGGCGGTGCTGGCACGACAGGTCGATGAACGGGATCATTGTCCGCTTCTCTCCTTTTACCTTGATCTCCCGGCCCCCGGCGCGCTGCGATTTCTCGGCCGCCTCGAGCACCCGCAGGACCGTCACGGCGTTCTTGCCCCCCGCCCGCGGCTCGCGGCGCCGGCGGATGCACTCGAGAAATTCCCGGCACTCGGCCGCGAGCGGCTGGCCGGCTTCGACCTCGATCGGGCTCGCCCCCTCGTCGAGGTACTCGAAGACCTTGACCGGGGCGCCGGGACGGACCTTGATCACCTTGGCGAAGTGCTTGAGGTGCGCGCCGTCCGCGGCCAATTCGTCGAAGAGCAGCATCCCCTTGTCGCCGACGGCAAGCAGCTGGCGCTCGCGCAGCGGCGCCAGCCAGCTCTCCTCGATGTGCGCGAGCGCACCGCCGGCGAGCGAGATGGCCGTGAACGAGATTTCCGGGAGGCCCGGCTGGATGAACGCCCGGGCGAGGCTGGAGACGGCCGCGGGGCGACCGCCGGTCACCATCAGGGCGATGCTGATATCGTGCGGCCCCAGGTCCCAGAGCACGCTGCAGCCGCCCTGGAGCCTCCCGAAGGCGCGGCGGCGGATGCCGAGGTAGCGAATCCTGCCGATACGGCCGCGGCGCACCAGGCCGGCCATCGCGATCACCGCCGGGTGGTACATCAGCAGATGACCGACCATCAGGGTGCGGCGGCGCTCACGCGCCAGGTCGACGAGCCGCAGCCCCTCGCGGCTGGAGAGGGCCAGCGGTTTTTCCACGAACAGGTGCTTGCCGGCCAGCAGCGCTTCGCGGCCGATGCGGTAGTGCGTCTCGGACGGGGTGGCGATCGCCACGGCATCGATCGCGGGGTCGCTCGAGCATTTCACGGTAGTCGCCGGTGAACCCCGGGCGCTCGCCGGCGATCTCCAGCCCCCCGAAGCGCCGGTCGTCGAGGTCGGCCACGCGCCGCACGCGGCAGCCACCGAGCGACCCGAAGGTGCGCAGGAGATTCGGACCCCACGCGCCGAGACCGATCAGGCCGAGCCCGATCTCACGTACAACACCCATGCCCCAGTCTCCTTGCGTGCGGGCCTTTTCAGCAGCCAACCCGGCGCCACGGCTCTGCAACAGCTCGAATAAAAAACGGGGAGCACCGCTCCCCGTCAGTACGCTCTGGTGCCGAGACCCAGAATCGAACTGGGGACACACGGATTTTCAGTCCGTTGCTCTACCAGCTGAGCTATCTCGGCCCACTACAGCGGAGGCATGGTACCCGCGGCCCCCGGGGATTGTCAACAACCACCGCCTGAAGCCGGAGCTTTGGAGTTCTCCCGGTCGTGAGCCTCACCGGCGTGAGACCCCGAGGGCTGACTCCCGTTGCGGTCGGGCAACCACCGTTCCCGAAATCAGATCGGCCCAGCCGCGACGGCGCGGCTCGAAAACCGCCCAGAAGACGCCGACGCCGGCACACACCAGGCCGAGGGCCGCACCCAGCCAGCGCAGGATCGCCCGGCCCCAGCTGAGGGCGGCGCCGGCGCCGGTGCGGACCTCAATCCCGACCAGCGCCTTGCCCGGGGTGCGACCCGTGGACCCGTGAAAGAACATGGAGTAGGCAAGACTGAGCAGCGCGGCGAGCAGCGCGAAGGGCAGGGCCGAGGCCTGCATCCCGGCGGCGGGCAGCGAACAAATCCGTTGTCAGCCCGTTGTGTTGCAGCGCCACGAGCGCGCTCAGATAAAAGACTGCAAGAATGGCCAGCACGATTGCCTGATCCACCAGGAGCGCCAACGCCCGCCGGCCGAGGCCGGCGACCTCCGGCGCCCAATAGCGCTCGGGCACCTCGTCGTCACGGTCGATGATCGGCCCGAAATCCGGCGGGGCGCCGTGTCCCGCGTCCGAAAGAACGAAGGCCGGCCCGGACGGATCGGCGTCGACCCCAGGCCAGCGGTCGACGTGATCGGCCCAGTCAACGGAGCCGGGCGCCGAGCCCGAAACCTCGCGGGACCCGGAATCGTGCCCGGCAAACAGGTCGTCGTCGATGCGAAAGGGCGGGCCGTCATCGTCGTCGCCGCATACGGGGCTTGCGGCCGGCGCCCTGTCGAGACCGGCCTCCCCGGCCTCCAGCGCATCGTCTTCGAGCATCTCGACGAAATCGCCGCCGGGATCGACGCAGCGTGCCGGCGTCGCTCGTGATCCGGCGGCGATCCGGGACGGCCTGCTCGGGAGCTGCGCGCTCCGGCTCGAAACGCAGGTTCAACAGATCATCCACCGGATCGGTCGGCGAGCGCCCGGCGGCGCTTCGCTCGCCGCCAGCGGCGGGCCGCAGTGCCGGCACGTCTCAAACAGGTCAAAGTTCTCGTATCCGCATCCGGGGCACTTCATCGCCTGACTCCTCCGCGCCTGCTCACCCGAGATCCCCCCAGCGGCTCTGAAGGACGGCAAGCGCCGCGAGCCCGGCGGTGTCCGTCCTCAGGATGCGCGGGCCAAAGCGCACCGCGACGAATCCCGCCTGCCGCGCCCGCTGCACTTCCTGCTCCGACCAGCCGCCCTCCGGGCCGATCGCCACGAGCACGGAACGCGGCGCGGCACGCGAATCGATCACCTCGCGCAGACCCTCAGCCGCGTGCTCCCAGAGCAGCAAGCCGCAGTCTCGGCGGGGCCCGGATTCGCGATCAACTCCTCGAAGGAGCACGGGGGGTGCACCACCGGCAGGCGGGTCCTGCCCGACTGGGCAACGGCCGACTCGACGATGCGCCGCCACCGCGCCGCCGCCGCTGCGCCGGCGCCTCCCGCGGCGACCGTCCGCCGGGAGATGAACGGGCCTGATGCCGCACACCCCCAGCTCCACGGCTTTCTCGAGCACGAACGAGAATCGCTCGCCCTTGGGGAGCGCCTGGGCGAGCACCAGATCCAGGGCCGACTCCCGCAGCGGCTCGGTGCGCCCGAGAACAAGCGCGCGGCCACGATCGCGCCCGAGGCGCTCGACACGGAGCCGGTACTCGGCGCCCGCACCGTCGGTCGCCGCAAACTCGTCACCCGGCCCGAGCCGCAGCACCGTCCGCAGGTGGCGGAGGCGTTCGCCCTCGAGCTGCAATCCGCCATCGCAAAAGGCCTCGGGCGGGGCGAAAATGCGCCGCGGTTCAGCCACGGGCGCCGATCATGTGATCGCCTCCGGACCCGGAGCGCGCGCGGCGCGACGGCACCGCGATCTTGCCGGGCATTTTTTCGACGACGGCCGGGGCCTTGTCGGGCCGGGGCAGCGTGAAGCGCACGGTGAAATCACGCCCGTAGCGCGAGCTGGCGCGGATCGTCCCCTGGTGCAGCCGGACGATGCGCTGCACGTTGTACAGCCCGAGGCCGGTGCCGGGCTGCGGGGGCATCTTCTCGTCCTGCACGCGGTAGAACTTCGTGAAGACCTTGGCGAGCGCCTCCGGCTTGACCCCCTGTCCCTCGTTCGTGACGTACATCTCCCAGGCGTTTTTCCGGACACCGCACCCCCAGACGATCTTTCCCGCCTGCCGCCCGTACTTGAGGGCGTTGAAAAAGAGGTTGTCGTAGATGGTCAGCAGCATCTGCCGGTCGGCGAAGACCCGCGTCGCCGGGCAGCGGCCGTCGCGGCGCACCCGCGCGAGGCGCGCCGCGTAACTCGGGAACTTTGCGGCCAGGTCGCGCAAGGTCGCCTCGACCACGTCCGTCTTCACGTCGAGCCACTCGCGGTGCAGCATCTCCTCGCCGCCGTCGACGCGTCTCAGGTTGAGAAAATCGCCCGTCATGTGCTCGATGCGGTAGGCGCTCGCGAGCACCCGCCCGAGCACGTCGGCCTGCTTCTGCGGGACCGCGCCGTAGGCGCCCTCGGTCAGCAGGTTGCCGAACATAATGATCGAATTGAGCGGGTTCCTGATCTCGTGCGCGATGAAGTCCAGCAGAAACTCGTACATGTCGAGCTTGCGCTGCATCGAGCTCGTCGGCATCGCGGTCACTCCTTCTCGGCGCGGGGCGCCGCTGCGCGGCCCCCCTGCTGGTTGATGCGCTCGCGGGCCCGGGCGATGCGCTGCTCGACCAGGCCGGGGTTCGGGTAGGTCGATCGCACGCGTTCAAACTCCGCGAGCGCGCCGGCCGGGTCGCCGGCCTCTTCGAGCGCGGTGGCGATGCCGAAGCCGGCCTCGGCGGCGAGCGCCGGGTCCCGGGACTCCTGCTGCGCCTGCCGATAGAGCTTCACGGCCTGCTCGAAATGCCCGGTGACATACCAGGCGTTGGCGATGCCCGCCAGCGCCCGCGGCTTGAGGACGCTCTCGGGGTAGCGCTCCAGAAGCAGCTCGTACTCGGCGCGGGCCTGATCGTAATCGCCGAGCGCGAACGAGCAGCGCGCGACCGCGAACTGCGCCCCGTCGCCGCCCTCGCCGCGCGGGTCGAGGCTGATCATCCGCTGATACTCCACAATGGCCTGGCGGCAGTCCCCCAGGCGCACTTCGAAGATTTCCCCGAGCAGCTGCTGCGCCGGCCTCGCCCAGGGACCGGCGTTCTCCCGCCGGACAAGAGCGCGCAGCGCGAGCACCGCTTCGCGCGGGTCGTTGAGAAACAGGTAGGTGCCGCGCCCGAGCCGGAAGAGGGCCTCGGGGGCGAGCCGGTGCCTGGGGTAGCGTTCGGCCACTTCGCGAAACAGGGTGGCCGCGCGCCGGTAATCGCCGTCAGCCCACGCCGCCTCCGCATTCTCGAACGCCCGCCGGGCACCCCAGTGATACCGCGCCGTCGCGAAGAGAGCCGCGGCGATCACGCCGCAGACCAGACTCCCGGCAAGCAGACGCGCCCAGCGCGACGTGATCAGCGAGCGCGCCACACCGCCCCCAGGACGCTAGTCCTTGTCCTTGAGGCGAGCGAGGCCGGCGAGGCCGGCGACCTGGTCCCCCGCTTCCATCTTGATGACGATGACCCCCTGCGTCGCCCGACCGATGCGGTTGATCCCCTTGACCGGGGTGCGCACGGTCTTGCCGTTCTGGGTCACGACCATCACGTCGGCGTCCTCCTTGACCTGGAGGATGCCGACCACCTTGCCGTTCTTCTCGGTGATCCGCAGGTTGAGCGTCCCCTGGCCGCCGCGGCGCTGGATGCGGTAGGCCTCGACCTCGGTGCGCTTGCCGTAGCCCCTCTCGGTCACGGTGAGGATCTCCGAGCGCGGGTCGACGACCTCCATGCCCACGACCCGATCGCCGGCCTTGAAGCGGATGCCGGTGACGCCGCGGGAGACCCGGCCCATCGTCCGGATGTCGTTCTCGTCGAAGCGCACGGCCTTGCCCTGCTCGGTGGCCAGGAAGAGCTGGCGCTTGCCGTCGGTGATGCGCGCCGCGATCAGCGCGTCGCCCTCGTCGAGGTTGATCGCGATGATCCCGGCGGCGCGCGGGTTGGCGTAGGCCGAGAGCGCCGTCTTCTTGACCACGCCCTGGGAGGTCGCCATGACGATGAAGAGGTTTTCGTCGAACTCGCGCACCGGCATCACCGCCGAGATCCGCTCGTTCGGCTGCAAGGGCAGCAGGTTCACGATCGCCTTGCCCTTGGCGGCGCGGCTGGCCTGCGGGATTTCGTACACCTTGCGCCAGTAGAGCCGCCCGAGCGTGGAGAAAAAGAGCATGTAGCTGTGCGTGGAGGCGATGAAGAGCTGCTTGACGAAGTCCTCCTCCTTGGTCTCCATGGAGTTGAACCCGGTGCCGCCGCGGATCTGCTCCTTGTAGAGCGTGGCGGCGTTGCGCTTGATGTAATCCAGGTTCGAGATCGTGATCACCATGTCCTCGTCGGCGATCAGGTCCTCGATGCGCACGTTGGTGCCCTCGTCGATGATCTCGGTGCGCCGCTCGTCGGCGTAGGCCGCGCGCACCTCGAGCAGCTCGCTGCGGATGATCTCGTAGACCAGCTTCTCGTCGGCGAGGATCGCCTCGAAGCGGGCGATCTTCTCGAGCAGCTCGGCCAGCTCGGCGAGGATCTTGTCGCGCTCGAGCCCGGTGAGCCGCTGCAGGCGCATCTCGAGGATCGCCTGGGCCTGGATTTCGGACAGGCCGAATTTCGCGACCAGGCCGACCTTGGCCTCGGCGGGCGTCGGGGCCTTCCTGATCAGGGCGATGACCTGGTCGATGTGATCGAGCGCGATCTTGAGGCCCTCGAGGATGTGGGCGCGGTCCTTCGCCTTCGCCAGCTCGAAGCGGGTGCGCCGCACGACGACCTCGCGGCGGAAGTCCAGGTACTCGCGCAGCACCTGGCGCAGGCTCAGCACCCGCGGCTGGCGGTCGACGATCGCGAGCATGATGATGCCGAAGCTCGTCTGCATCTGCGTGTGCTTGTAGAGCTGGTTGCAGATGATCTCCGGCTCCACGTCCTTCTTGAGCTCGATGACGATGCGCATCCCCTCGCGGTCGGACTCGTCGCGCAGGTCCGAGATCCCCTCGATCTTCTTGTGGCGCACCAGCTCGGCGATCTTCTCGATCAGCCGCGCCTTGTTCACCTGGTAGGGCAGCTCGGTGACGATGATGCTCGCGCGCTCCCCCGCCCGGCGCTCGATCTGCGTGCGGGCGCGCAGCTGGATCACGCCGCGGCCGGTGCGGTAGGCGCTCGCGGATGCCGCTGCGCCCGTGGATGAAGCCCGCGGTCGGGAAGTCCGGGCCGGGCACGATCTTGAGCAGCTGCTCGTCGGAGACCTCGGGGTCGTCGATCATCGCGAAGATGGCGTCGGCGATCTCCCCGAGGTTGTGCGGCGGGATGTTCGTCGCCATGCCGACCGCGATGCCGGTGGAGCCGTTGACCAGCAGGTTCGGCAGCCGCGCCGGCAGCACGAGCGGCTCGTCCTCCGAGCCGTCGTAGTTCGGGCCGAAATCCACCGTCTCCTTGTCGATGTCGGCGAGGATCGTCGCGGCGATCTTCGACATGCGGATCTCGGTGTAACGCATCGCCGCGGGCGGGTCGCCGTCGATCGAGCCGAAGTTGCCCTGCCCGTCGATCAGCGGGTAGCGCAGCGCGAAGTCCTGCGCCATGCGCACGATCGTGTCGTAGACCGCCGAGTCGCCGTGCGGGTGGTATTTGCCGATGACCTCGCCGACGGTCTTCGCGGATTTGCGGTACTGCTTGTCGGCCGTGTTGCCGGTCTGGTGCATCGCGTAGAGCACGCGCCGGTGCACCGGCTTGAGACCGTCGCGCACGTCGGGCAGCGCGCGCCCGACGATGACGCTCATCGCGTAGTCCAGGTAGGACTGGCGCATCTCGTCTTCGATGTTGATCGGGAAGATCTGCTCCGGAAGCGTCGTCCGGCTGCTCGTCGAGTCCATTCTCGTCACTTTCTCGGGAGGGGGTGAACCCCTCCCCTGCCCTGTGGTTGTCGGAGGGGCGGGGTTCAGCCCGCCCGTGCGAAATCAGACATCAAGATTCTTGACATCCAGCGCGTTGTCCTCGATGAACTGGCGGCGGGGCTCGACCTTGTCGCCCATCAGGACGGTGAACATCTGGTCGGCCTCGACCGCGTCCTCGACCGCCACCTTCAAGAACGTTCGCGTTGGTCGGGTCCATCGTGGTCTCCCAGAGCTGGTCGGGGTTCATCTCGCCGAGTCCCTTGTAGCGCTGCAGGCTGAGGCCCTTGCGTCCGAGCGCCTGGACGTGCTCGATCAGCTGCTCGCCGCCGCGCACCGCGGTCTCCACGCCGCCCTGCACGATGGTCCAGGGAGGATCGCCAAGCGGGGCGATGGCCGCGGCCGCCGCGCGGATCGAGCGCATTTCGGGCGAGCGCAACAGCTCGGTGCCGATGATGCAGCTGCCCTTGCTGCCGCGATTGTCCATCTCGCAGACCACGCGATGGGTGCCGTGCTCCTCGTCCTCCTCGATGTCGGTCGGCCGAGAGGCTGACGTGCTGATAGTAGCTCTCGAGGAAACGCCCCGAGCTTGCCGACGGCTTTTTCCAGAACGGCCTTGTCCTTCAGCAGCTCCTCGTCGTAGAAGCCGGTGCGCATCAGCGCGCGCACCAGTTCGGGGTCCCAGCCGCGCCGGCGCAGACGCGAGATCGTCCGCTCGACCTGCCCGAGCTGGGTCAGCAGCGCCTGCAGCTTCGCCCCGGAGAGGGTCTCGCCGCCGGCCTTGAGCGTCAGGTCCTTCGACCCGAGCCGCAGGATGATCTTCTCCATCTCCGGCTCGTTCTTGACGTACCGCTCCTCCTGCCCCTTCTTCATCTTGAACAGCGGCGGCTGCGCGAGATAGAGGTAGCCGCGCTCGAGGATCGCCGGCATGTGCCGGAAGAAGAAGGTCAGCAGCAGGGTGCGGATGTGCGCCCCGTCCACGTCGGCATCGGTCATGATCACGATCTTGTGGTAGCGGATCTTCTCGGGGTTGAAGTCCTCGGTCCCGATCCCGGCGCCGAGCGCCGTGATCAGCGTCCGGATCTCCTCGTGGCCGAGCATCCTGTCGAAGCGCGCCTTCTCGACGTTGAGGATCTTGCCCTTGAGCGGCAGGATCGCCTGGTAGCGCCGGTCGCGCCCCTGCTTGGCCGAGCCGCCGGCCGACTCGCCCTCGACGAGGAAGAGCTCGGAGAGCGCCGGGTCGCGCTCGGAGCAGTCGGAGAGCTTGCCCGGCAGGTTGCTCACCTCGAGCGCCCCCTTGCGCCGGGCCAGGTCGCGCGCCTTGCGCGCCGCCTCGCGGGCCAGGGCGGAGCTGGCGCACTTGAGCGTGATCTTCTTGGCGACCGCCGGGTTCTCCTCGAAGAACTCCCCGAGCGCCTCGTTGACCGCCGCCTCGACGATCCCCTTGACCTCGGAGTTGCCGAGCTTGGTCTTGGTCTGGCCCTCGAACTGCGGCTCGGGGATGCGCACGTTGATGACCGCCGTCAGGCCCTCGCGCACGTCGTCGCCCGAGAGCGCGCCGGGCAGTCCTTGAACAGACCCTTGGCGGTGCCGTAGTTGTTGATCGTGCGCGTCAGCGCGGCCTTGAAGCCGGAGAGGTGCGTTCCCCCCTCGGTCGTGTTGATCGAGTTGGCGTAGGTGAAGATCTGCTCCTGGTAGCCGTCGTTGTACTGCATCGCGATCTCGATCTGGATGCCGTCGCGCTCGCGCTCGATGTCGATGGCCTTCGGGTGCAGCGTCTCCTTGTTCCGGTTGAGGTACGTGACGAACTCGACGATGCCGCCCTTGTAGTAGAAATCGTGCTTCTTGCCGTCGCGCTCGTCCTCGAGGGTGATGCGCAGGCCCTTGTTGAGGAAGGTGAGCTCGCGCAGCCGCTTGGAGAGCGTGTCGAAATTGTAGCTCGATGTACCTCGAAGATCTTCATGTCGGCGAAGAACGTGACCTTCGTGCCCGTCCCCTTGGTCTTGCCGACCTCCTTGATCGGGGCGACCGGCTTGCCGCGGCGGTAGCTCTGCTGGTAGACATGCCCGTCGCGGCGGATCTCGACCTCGAGCCACTCCGACAGGGCGTTGACCACCGAAACGCCGACGCCGTGCAGGCCGCCGGAGATCTTGTAGCTGGCCTTGTCGAACTTGCCGCCGGCGTGCAACTTGGTGAGCGCAACCTCGGCGGCCGAGATCTTCTCCGTGGGGTGTTCCTCGACCGGGATGCCGCGGCCGTTGTCGGTCACCGTCACCGAATTGTCGGCGTGCACGATGACGCCGACCTCGGTCCCGTGGCCGGCCAGGTGCTCGTCGACGCTGTTGTCGACCACTTCGTAGACCAGGTGGTGCAATCCGGCGACGCCGGTGCTGCCGATGTACATCGCCGGGCGCTTGCGCACCGCCTCCAGGCCCTCGAGGACCTGGATGTTGCCGGCATCGTAGTCGGTATGCTCATTCCCGTTTTCTTTGTCGTTCTCAGCCACGTTGCCCAATCCTCACCTTCCGTGCCGTCTTCTTCACGATTGACCAGCCCAGGCGCCGCGCCGCGGCAGCCGTCGAAAAACGCTGCAACTCACAGGAGCCGTCCTCCCACAGGGTAAGAGAACGGCATTTCATCGAGCCGCCGAGCCACTCGAGCGGCCGGACCTTGCCGCTGCTTTCGGCCGCGCTGAAAGAATCGCACATTCTCCTTCAGCAGCGCCGCGGAACTCCAGTCGATGATGGCGATCACCCGTCTGCTCACCAGCGTCAGCGCCCTAGAGTCTCATCGGCATCACGACACAGCGGTAGCCGTCGTCACCCAGAGGCCGCACGAGCGTGGGGCTGAGAATATCGTTCATCTCGATAATGACCTTTTCCTGTTCGATGACGGAGAACACATCCTGAACGTAGCGGCCATTCAGACCCAATTCGATGTCGCCGCCGGTGAACTCGATTTCGACGTCCTCCGTGGCCTCCCCCAACTCCGGGTTGACGGCGGTCACGGCAACCTTGTCCGCCGTGAAAGCCGAATCGCAGCAGATTGACCCGGTCGGCGGTAACGGTCGAGACCCGACGCACCGCGCGGTAGAACGATTCGCGCTCGACGACCGCAACCCGTGTTCCTCCCGTCGGGATCACCTGGTGGTAATCGGGAAACTGCCCGTCCACCAGCCGCGTCACCAACAGACTGGCCCCGATGCCGATGAAGAGACGATTTTCCTGAAAAGAAATCTCGATCGTCGAACCGATATTCTCCTCGCCGATCAGCTTGCGCACCTCGGTGATCGCCTTGCGCGGGACGATGACGCCGCGATTTCCGACAACCGCCGCCCGACAGCGCCGCTGGATGAACGCCAGCCGATGACCGTCCGTGGCGATCAATCGCAGATCGGCCTCGTCGCCGCCGACCGGCGCCACTTCCAGAAGAATGCCGTTGAGCGCCTGCCGCGTCTGATCGTGTGACATGGCAAACGCGGTCTTCTCGATGGCCTCGGCAAGAAGCGCCGGGGGTAACTCGATCTTCTCCCCTTCCTGGCCGGCGGGCAATGCGGGAAAATCGTCTTTCGGCAGGCTCATCACCTTGAAGCGGGCCCGACCCATCTCGATCCGCAGCCAACCCTTGTCGCCGGCGATCAGACGAACATCGCCCTCGGGAAGCTCGCGCACGATCTCGAAGAGCTTCTTCGCCGGAGCGGTGACGACCCCCTCCTTGGCGATCTGAACCGCATAACGGCTGCGTAAAAATATCTCCAGGTCTGTCGCTGAAACAGCCAGTTCCGAACCGTACGCTTCGAGCAGCACGCTCGAGAGAATCGGGACGGTGTTCTTTTTCTCGACGATTCCCTGGACCCGTGAAAGAGCGTTCGCCAGGTCGGCTTTGGTAATGATGATGTCCATGAGGTGTTTCCCCCGTTCTTTACTCGTTGTTCGAGCTGTTTAAGAAAAACAACGTCGTCGTACTAGGTCCTGTTGAGGAGGTGGACAAACCGAAAAAACCGAGGTGGACCCTGTCTTTGAAGCTCGGGAAATATCTGTGGACGACGGGTGTTGTTGTCCACGGATTCATCGCCGCGTGACGCTTCCACACCGAGCCGGTCCGTTGTCCACAGGGACACTGTTGAAATCGATCACCCCTGTAATCCTCCTGGTTATGGTATCGATGGTGTTTTGTACTTCGACGCCGGTTTTCTTCTTCTCGGCGATGATGTTCAGCGAGTGGATCACCGTCGAGTGGTCGCGCCCGCCGAACATCTTGCCGATCACCGGCAGCGACGAGGCGGTCAGTTGGCGGCACAGATACATCGCGAGCTGGCGCGGGTAGACGAGGTTCTGCGTGCGGCGCTTGGAGATCAGTTCCGAGACCTTGATCCCGAAGTAGGTGGCCACCTCGCGCTTGATCTCGTCGATCGTGATCGTGCGCTCGCTGGCCGCCAGCAGGTCCTTGAGGGTTTCGCGGGCGAATTCCATGGTGATTTCGCGGTTGCCGAGCGAGGCGTACGCGCCGAGACGAATCAGGGCCCCCTCCAGCTCGCGGATGTGCGACTTGATGGAGCTGGCCACGAAGAGCGCGACGTCGTCCGGGATGGCGATCGAGTTCTGTTCGGCCTTCTTGCGCAGGATGGCGATCTTGGTCTCCAGGTCGGGCATCTGGATGTCGGCGATCAGGCCCCACTCGAAGCGCGAGCGCAGCCGCTCCTCGAGGTCGGGGATGTCGCGCGGCACCTTGTCGCTGGTCAGCACGATCTGCTTGTGCGACTCGTGGATCGAGTTGAAGGTGTGGAAGAACTCCTCCTGGGTCTTCTCCTTGCCGGCGATGAACTGGATGTCGTCGATCAGCAGCAGGTCCATGTTGCGGTAGCGGTTGCGGAACGACGACATGCGCTCGTAGCGGATGGAGTTGATCAACTCGTTGATGAAGGTCTCGGCGGTGAGGTACATCACGCGCGCGCCCGGGTTGCGCTCCAGGAAGCGGTGCCCGATCGCGTGCAGCAGATGCGTCTTGCCGAGCCCCACGCCGCCGTAGAGAAACAGCGGGTTGTAGGTCTTGGAGTGCCCGTCGGCGACGGCGAGGCTCGCCGCGTGCGCCATCTGGTTGCTCGAGCCGACGACGAAGGTGTCGAAGGTGTACTTGCTGTTCAGGATGGTGCCGCCGTGGTGGATCGTCCGCGTGAACGGGCAGATCGTCCTGGCGCGGGCGCTCCTCCTGCTCCTTGCGCTCCACCGGCTGGAAGACGACGGTGCACTCCCTCCCGGCGATCGCGGAGGCGGTCTCGCGGATCAGGACCTGAAAGTTCTCGTTGAGCCAGTCCCGGAAGAACTTGCTGGGCACCGACACGACGAGCGTTCCTTCGGAGAAACTCTCCTGGGCCGTCGGCGAAAACCACGTCGAGAAGCTCTGCTCGTTCACGTGGGAACGCACGCGCTCCTTGACCTGATCCCAGAGATCGACCGGCGTCGGCGCGCTCATGCCGCCGGCCTGGTCGCTCCCGCGGAGCACGAGCGCGCTCGCGCGTGGGAATGTTCTTGAAATGAATCACGCTAACCTCTCGCCGGACAAGCAAAATTGGCCCGCAAAGCCCTCTGAATTACACACAGCCTTTTCAACACCTGTTGAGAAGCTGAAAAAAACATTGCATCTTCAAGTACTTAGAAGAATTCATTCCGGATAGCCCGGCAGCGTTTCCGCTCCAGATCCGATCATGCGTCGGATGATAGCCCAGGAGGCCCGAAAAGACAAGGACAATGTGCGTTTTGCGTCGCGGCGGGCCGCCGGCTTGACGCCGTGGCAGCGGCTGTGGTTAGATGCCGCGACCGGTCACCAACCATCAGGCCTGAGGGGCGAATGTACGAGCAGATCGATGAGACCCGGCTGGATATCCTGCGCGAGATTTGCTCCATAGGGGCCGGCCACGCCGCAACCGCCCTCTCGCAGCTCACCGGGCGTCGCATCGACCTGGAAGTGCCCCGGGTGCTCTTCGCAAAGATTCAGGATGTGCCGCGGATTGCCGGCGGGGCCGAGACCGTCGTCGACGGCCTGTACTTCCGCATCCTCGGGGACGCCCGCGGCGTGATCCTGATGATTTTCCCCGAGGAGAGCGGGCGCGGGATCGTGCGCCTGGTGCTCGGGAGCCAGGAGGCTGCCCCCGAGGACGCGCTGAGCGTTTCGGCGATGCGCGAGATCGGCAACATCCTCACCTCGGCCTTTCTCTCGGCGATCGGCCAGCTGGCCGGGCTCTCGCTGATCCCCTCGGTGCCCGGATACGCGCGCGACATGGCGGGATCGATCCTCGATCTTGTTCTCATCGAGCTCTCCCGCCTCGAGGACACGGCGCTGGTGATCGAGACCGTTTTCCGGGAAGCCGGCGAGGGCATCCGCGGTCACTTCTTTCTCCTGCCCGACCCGCACACGCTCGAGGCAACCTTGAAAGCCGCCGAGCGGGCCGCCTCGCCCGGGGGGGCCGGTTGAGCAGGATCGCGGTCGGGATCGCCGACCTGCGCACCGGCGGTCCCGGGCGATGTGCTCGCGGCCGTCGGCCTCGGCTCCTGCGTCGCCGTAGCGGTCCACGATCGCGTGCGCCTGCCGCGGTTCGCTCGCCCACATCATGCTCCCGCAACAGAGCGACGGCCTGCGGCGGCCCGGCGAGAACATGAGCAAGTACGCGGACATCGCGGTGCCCGAGGCGATCCGCGCGCTGGAGCACATCGGCTGCCGTCGCGCCGACATGGAGGCGAGAATCGCCGGCGGTGCGAGCATCTTCGATCTCGGGCGGGGCGCCGAGGGCGGTGACATCGGCAGGCGCAACGTCGAGGCGGTGCTCCGCGCGCTGGAAGAGCAGGGCCTCCCGCTGCTGGGCGCGGATGTCGGCGGGCGCGAGGGTCGGACGGTCGAGTTCTCGATCGACACGGGAGAATTGGCGGTCAAGACGGTTCGCGGCACTCGCCGAACGCTGTGACGGTCGCAGGGAAGCGGCGATCCGCGGCGCCGGCGACCGCCCCCTGCTCTGCTCGCACGGGATCGTCGTAGGGGCGGGGTTGATCCCCGCCCGAGATCAGCCCGGTTCATCAACCGTCCGCCGAGTCTTCTCACCGCCAGCCCCGGCCGGTTGAGCACGTGCGCGTAGATCATCATCGTCGAGACATCGCTGTGCCCGTGCAACTCCTGCACGGTGCGGATGTCCGCGCCCGATTCGAGCAGATGCGTCGCGAACGAGTGGCGCAGGGTGTGGCAACTGGCGCGCTTGGCGATCCCGGCGCATGTTACGGCGGCCTTGACGGCACGCTGGAGAACGCCTTCGTCAATGTGGTGTCGGCGGTACTTGCCCGTTCCCGGCTCGACGCAGAGACGTGAGGCGGGAAAGATATACTGCCAGGGCCATTCCCGTGGGGCACCGGGGTGTTTCCGCTCCAGCGCCGGGGGAAACGTCGTGCCTGAGAACCCGGCAACGCTATCGCGTTTCCAGAGCGTGCGGATGCGCTCCAGATACCGTGCCAGCGCCTCCCGGTAGCGCTCGGGTAACACCGTCAGGCGGTCCTTGCGACCCTTGCCCTCGCGCACCGAGATCTGCCGGCGCACCAGGTCGAGATCCTTGATCCTGAGTCGAGGCTGAAACCATCCCGGCGATGACAAGCCGTTCCAGAAAATCTTTGACGGCCATGGCATCGGGTATGTCGGATGCAAGCGTTTTTCGGAATGCCAGGAAACGGCGAACCCACTGCGCATAGGATTCCTCGGTTCGGCGCGAATAGCAGCGCGCGCGGCAGGCCGCGCGCAAGGGTCCAGATCGCCGTCCGCCATGTTCCCAGCGGGTACATCCCCGGCAATCTCCCAACGCTTGCCATAGACAGCGGTAAGCAGTAATCTCAAAGAAAGATAGGCGTTGTGGATTTTCCATTCTTAATACCATTAATCAAGGCATATGGATTAAACATCATGCTGACCGCTCAGGTAAAGATATCCCCTGCGGAAAATGGGCAACCGCTAAACCAGCAGGCGGATCGGTAATGG
>CAVOVE010000004.1:0-191418 GCA_963699775.1 uncultured Candidatus Rokubacteria bacterium | reverse complement strand
GGGGCTGAGCCCGCGACGTGCAGCAGCGCGCGCAATCGCCGCGCCGAGAGCCGGACGCGATCGCCGGGGACAATGCCCGCCGCCACGCCGTCCGGATCGAGATCGCCGCGGGAATAGTTCTCGCGCACCTCGGTCACGCTCAGGACGCCGAGGTTCTGTTTCGTAGGAGCCGAGGACTTGTTTCGTCACCGGGTGGGTCATGTCGGCGCCCGGCCGGTAGATCTGCAACTCCATCCCCGGCTTGACGAGATCCTTGAGAGACAGATCGACGTAGGCCTCCCCGCCGCTCGCCGAGACCACGTACCCCTCGACGGCGGGGAACAGCGCGAGCAGCCCCTCGCCCAGCGCGAGCGAGACCTCCCGATACGGGTCGCCCCCGGCGGCCGGCAACGGCACGCCGCAGAAGCATGCGGCGACGGAAGCCGGCCGCGACCAGACGCACTGCCCGAGCGCGCCCCCTGCGCTGCGATCCCGGCACGCCCCCCCCTTCCCGCTCAAGGTTTCACGCCCGGCGGATGCCGTAGGCGCGGATCTTCTTGGCGAGCGTGTTGCGGTTGATGCCGAGGAAATCGGCGGCGTCGGTCTGCACGAAATCCGTCTTCTGGAGGGCGGCCCGGATGACGATCTTTTCGACTTCCGCCATCAGCCGCTGGTGGATGTCGCTGCGGCGCTTCCAGTGGCCGGTGCGCTCGACCCGGCCGATCCAGCCCGCGATCTGTTCCTCGAGCACCCGCCCGAGGGCAACCGGGGCGTTCCCCTCGCCGTCTTTTTTCTGCTTCGTCGTCAAAGGATCACCTTTCGTCCCCGGGTTTGAGTTCCCCATCTACCCTCGCTGCCTCCCGCTGTCAAGCCCCATCCCGGGAATGAAAAAGCCCGCCGCGCGGGCGGCGGGCCATGCGGGGCTTCAGTTCAACAGCTAGGCGCCGACCACCTGGTAGACGAGCACGCCCATGACGAACACGGGCTTGAAGGTGATATTGCCGACCGCGTACAGCGTCGCCTCCGGCGTGCCCTTGGTCTCGTACCCGTCCGGGAGGTAGGTGACGTTGAGCCCGACCGGCGGCTTGACGATCACGAACTTCTTCTCCTGCCTCTGGAAGAACGTGCCGAAGAAATATCCGTACTCCCCGGCCGTCTTGGTCGCCACCCTGGTCGTGGCGGCGGGGAGCGTGTCGACGACAACGCCGACGGGGGCGGCGATCACCACGTACTGCGTCCCCTGCTTGACCCAGAAGATCCCCTGCTCGTAGAACACCTTGACGCCGGCCTCTTCGATCACCTGGGCGCCGCTCCCCGGAGCCTCCCCGCTGATGAAGCCCGGCTTGCGGTAGTAGACGCCGCGCGGGGCCTGGACCGAGGCCTTGCTCGCCTCGATGATCGAAGCGGTGTACTCCGCGTGCTCGGCCGAGTCCGCTGCCCTTTTCACCTCGAGCTCGTCCCGCCGCTTTTCGCGCCCGGCCTCGCGGGCCGACTCCTGGCTCCACTCCCTGTCTTCCGTATCGTCGTACCAGCCGCCGTAGTCGCCGTAGTAGCTGCTGCCACCCCAATCGTCCCAGGCGACCGCGGGCGGCGCCGGGGCGAGGATCAGCCCGGCAAGGACGGCACATCCCATGATGAACGTGGATTTCGGTCCGGTCAGAACATTTTTCATCGTCGTCACCCCTGTCTCTGCTCGTCGTCGAATGGCTACGGCGTCACGATTTCGAACTCGGCCCGGGTCGCGCCCGGCGGCGGATCGAACGCGAAGACGGAATCAGGGAGCGTCGCGTTGAAATCCCAGTCGGTGAAGGTGACGGCGTACTGCGGTTTCCCCGGCAGCGTCTTGTAGGTGATGACGATGCGCCTGACCACCGGCACGACGTTGTCGACCCAGAGCTGCCAGTCGAGGCTCTCCTGCGAAAAGAGCCACGTGGCTGCACGCGCTGCCGCGCACGACGGCCTCCCCGACGTAGAAACCGCTCGTGAGGCTCTTGAGAACTTCCTTCTCGTTCGTGCTGGCGCATCAGGGGGGCCATCGGCGGCAGGAAACCGAGCTTCTCCTTCATCTTGTCGAAAAGCTCGTTGATGGTCGGCGGCGCCGGCCAGGACGCATACGCGTTGGCTGCGAGATCGAGGTGGGTGAAGGTCTTCCCGTCGTACCAGTCGCTCCTCCGGCCGTCCTCGGTCTCGACCTTGATCCACGCGTGGTCCGGGCGGCGCACGGCGCCCTGGACGGTGCCGGCGTACTCCAGCCGCTGCCCTCCGGGGAGCGCCCCTTCCGTGGTCATCTCGCCGCGGAACATGTAGCTCTTCGCCGCGGAGATGGTCCCCATGGCGGCCTTCAGGATGCGCACGGCGCGAGGCTCGATCGAGGACCTCTCCGCGGCGCGCGCTGCGCTGCCCACCGCGGTCAGCGAAATGCAGGCCGCGGCAACAAACCACATGCTTTTCTTCAAGGGCATCTGCTTCCTCCTTGCAATGGTATCGAACCCGTGGCAATTCCAACTCTCGGAGCCGCGACCCGGCGGTGTCACCTGCGGGCTTTCAGCGCCGGCGTTTATCATAGTGACGGGTGGGTCAAAGTCAAGAACCGCGCCGGCGTGGATCAGAACGTGAAAGCCACGCCGAGCACCGGACCGCTCATGGCAAAGTCAATCGCGTTGGTCTTGTCGTCCTCGCGCTCGACGGAGAGGTACTTCCAGCCGGCATAGGCGCTGACCAGCGGGCTAAAGTGCCACCCCAGGACGGCGCTCGCGGACCACGTCAGCTTGGAGACGCTGCCGCCCAGGTCGAAGCCGCCGACGTCGCCGCGGCCGATCAGCGCCAGCTTCGGCGTCAGATCGACGGCACAGCGGGCGCCGACGATCGGGTCGACCCAGCCCACGCTCTTATCCACCGACAAGGCGCCGGCGAAATACGGGCTCTCCGCCTTGAACTCGGTCGCGACGTTCCAGTACCGCCCGCCGAGGAGCAGGTCGAAGGAACCCTTCGTGCCCGTCCCGCCCGCGCCCCACTGCGCCACCGCCCACGAGGCGCCGAAGTCGACGATCCACTCGTCGATCGACGCGCTGACATCGACGAGCGGTGCGCCGGCAGGGCTCGTGACGGTTGTCGAGTCGCTCAATCCCACGAACGTCACGTCGGTGTAGACGCCGAAGCGGCCCTTGCGCACCTGGAGATTGATCATCCCCGCGAGATCGAGATCCTTGATGATCTCGTCGAAAGACTTGCTGAAGTCGGCCTCATGCCCCTTGACCTTCACCGTGCCGTCGATGCCCGCGCCCCACAGGTACGGCGTCACGGCGAACTGCCAGTCGTCCGCCGCCCTCGTGGCCGCTCGGCGTGAAGTTGCGGTCAGCATGATCCCGAGCAGGCCGAAGCAATACTTTCTTCATCACTTCCCCCTTTTATTCAATGCGCGGACATCGACCCCGCCGCCCCATTGCTGCTGATCAGATTGCTCCGCTTCCGCTCGCGATGACGTCTCCTGAATACTTATCTAGGGCCTGCCCGTGAAAGAATAGAAGCCCCGCCGGCGAACGTCAAGGAGTCGTATTCGGCAATGTTGGGCGGCCCATTGACCCGTTGCGGGTAATGGCGGATAATCGCACGAAACCGCGGGTCGTCAAAGCAGCCAGAGGAGGGGGTCCGGATGCACGCCATCAGCCAGTCTCTGAAGCCACGCAGTTCCGCTGGTTCCAATCGCATCCGCAGCCTGACGGCGCTTCTCGCTGCCATCATGATCGCCGGCGGCTGCGCCACCGGCAAGGGAACGACAACCGGAACGGCCGAAACCACGGGACCAACCACCGGCACGGCCGAGATCACCGGAACCACCGGCAATGCCGAAACCACCGCCAAGGAGAAGGACTCCGTCAAAGACGTGCTCCTCAATACCGACAAGCGTCACGAATGGCTCGGCCGGACATTCGCGAGCGTCGTCGACGCGACCGACAAGGCTTTCGGCGAGGAGCGCGTCGAGGACCGCGAGAAGATCGTCCGGGCGAAGATCGGCCTCAGGGTCGAATACAAGGAGAACGAAGACACAAAGTATAAAGTCCCCAGCAACTTCCGCATACCGCTGCCCGCCCTCGAGCGCGCGGCGAACATCTTCCTCGACTTCTCCTCCGAACCGGACTCCGGCAACGTCACCAGTGCCACCGGAATCACGGACGACGAGGGCACCTCTCTGTCGGCCACGATGCTCAAGAAGCTCACCGACACCTTCGACCTCGGCGCCACCCTCTCGTGGAAAAGCGGGGCGAACATCGGACCCGAGGTCTTCGCCCGCTACGACAAGAACTGGGACCCCTTGAGGTTTTATGCCGAGCAGCGGGCTTTCTGGAGAACGGATGACGGCTGGGGGGGACGGACCAAGTTCAACTTCGACTACCTGCTTCCCGACGGGGCCTCGTACGTCCGCTGGGCGAACGAGGCGAACTACTACGAGGAACTCTACGAGACTGGTTACAAGTCCGGACTCAGCTACCGGCGGAAATTCTTCTGGGACGTGGCGCTCTCGGTGGAGGCCGGGGTGGATTTCAACCCCTACGACGGCGACCCCAAGAAGAGCCACGCCGACGACCCCGACCCGGACAAGGACCACTACTACGGCCGGGTGCGCATGATCGGCAAGGGCTGGAAACCCTGGATCGAGTGGGAACTCCTGCCGGGCTACTACTATCGGTACAATCAGGACGACCCGGGGCGCTGGGGGATCGACGCCCGACTGAGCGTCATGTACGAGTCGTTCCTGCGCCCGCGGGAGTAGCGGGCCCGATCGGGGGCGGTTTGCGCAACGCCGAGTACGCTCGTCGGCATTCCTAGCGCGATCCGGCTTTCTGACACTCCAGCGAACCTTGACGAACAAGGTATTGACACATGCGTTACGAAGACAGCCCGTAGGGGCGGGGTTGACCCCCGCCCGTGCTGTTTATCTCTCAGAGCTGACGGACGGCGGGAGGGGATGAACCCGCTCCCCTACGAGAAACAACTATCCGGACAACACAGGAAAACTTCATTGCAGTGATTATCAGGAGGGGCCATCGTGAAGAAAGTCTCTGGTACTCGATTCTTGTCGCCATCTGTCTCGCCGTCACCGGCGCCGGCAGCGCCTGGGCGCAGGAGGCGCAGCGCCCGAAGATCGGCCTGGTCCTCGGCGGCGGCGGCGCCCGCGGCGCGGCCCACGTCGGCATCCTCAAGGTCCTCGAGGAGAACCGCGTCCCGGTGGACTTCGTGGTCGGCACGAGCATGGGCTCGATCGTCGGCGGGCTCTACGCGCTCGGCAACTCCCCGGCGGAGATCGACCGGAAGTTCCACGAGATCCTGTGGACCGGCCTCTTCGCCGACTGGCCGACCCAGGACTGGCTGAGCTTCCACAACAAGCGCGACCTGGAGCGCCTGATCGACATCGAGTTCGGCGCCAGTCTCAAGAGAGGGATCAAGCTCCCGCGGGGGTTCATCGCCGGGCAGAAGCTCGGGTTCGAGCTGAAAAAGCACACGTTTTCGGCGGCCTCGGTCACCGACTTCAACAAGTTCGCGCTCCCGTACCGGGCGGTGGCGGCCGACATCAACACGGGCGAGGTCGTGGTCCACGACCACGGGAGCATCGCCGACGCCATCCGCTCCAGCATGTCGATTCCCGGCGCCTTCCCGCCGGTCGAGATCGACGGGCGGATCCTCGTCGACGGCGGCATCGTGAACAACGTGCCGGTCGACGTCGCCCGGAAGATGGGCGCCGACCTGATCATCGCGATCGACGTCGGGACGCCGCTCGGCAGCGTGACCTCCGATTCGTCGGTGCTCAGCTTCTTCAACCAGTTCCTCGGCGTGGTCACCGAGGACAACGTCCGCAAGTCCAAGGCCATGATCACCGAGAAAGACCTGCTGATCCGCCCGGAGCTCGGCGACATCTCCTCGGCGAGCTTCGACCGCGTCTTCGAAGCGATGGCCATCGGCGAGCGCACCGCCCGGGAGATGGTGGCGCAGATCCGGAAGTACTCGGTCTCCGAAGAGGAATACCAGGTCTTCCTGAAGAGACACCGCACCTACCAGGCGGCGCCGCTCGTCGTGGACTTCGTCCGGGTCGAGGGGTGCGTGAACGTCAACCCGGAGCGCGTCAAGGCGCGGCTGGACATCCAGCCGGGGGCCAAGATCAGCCCGGACGATCTCCAGACGAGCCTGACCCGCGTCTACGCGATGGGGGATTTCGAGGTCGCCAACTTCCGCATCAGCGAGGAGCAGGGGCAGCGGGGGATCGTCGTCACCGTCAAGGAGAAGCCGTGGGGACCGGACTACCTGCGCTTCGGGCTCAACCTGGCGACCGACATGTCGGCCGGCAGCAGCTTCAACATCCTCCTCGAGCACCGCAAGACGAACATGAACCGGCTCGGCGGCGAGTGGCGCAACGTGATCGAGCTCGGGGCCACCCGGGGGCTGACGTCGTCCTGGTACCAGCCGCTCGATCTTGCCGACGCGTACTTCGTGCAGCCGTCGCTGAGCTTGAGGGACACGCGCCGGGACGTCTACTTCGAGGACGACCTGGTGGGCGTCTACAGCACGAGCTTACTGGAACGTCGGTCTCGCGGCCGGAAGGAACTTCGGCACCTCCTCGCAACTCCGCGCCGAGTTGAACATGGGTGTGGGCGACGCCAAACCGGATTCCCAGAACGAAGGGGTCGAGCTGCCGGTCTTCAACAACGTCGACCGGACCACCCTGACCGGCGTCTACGAGATCGACACGTTCGACAACCACAACGTCCCGCATCGGGGCACGCGCCTCAAGGCGAGCTGGCAGTCTTCCCCCGAGTTCCTCGGAGCCGACTACGAGTATGACAAGGCCTCCCTGTCGTACACGAAAGCCAGCACCTTCGCGTGGGCGCCACACGCTGCTGCTGGGCCTGAGCGGCGGCATCACCCTCGACGAGGACGCCCCGTACTTCGACCAGTTCCAGCTCGGCGGCCTGTTCAAGCTCTCCGGCCTCGCCGACGCGCAGCTCGTGGGCCAGAACATGGCGCTGGGCGAGCTGCTCTACTACATGAGTCTCTCCAAGAGTCTCCACGTCGGCGTCGGCCTGGAGACCGGGAGCACCTGGAACGACCGCAGCGAGGCCGAGTTCGGCGACCTGCGCTGGGGCGGGGTCGCGTTCGCGGCCCTGGAAACCATCATCGGACCCGTGTACGTCGCGTACGGCTTCACGGAGGGCGAGGGTTCCGGGCGCGTGCGCTTCTCGCTCGGCAAGACCTTCTGATGCGCTTCGGGGTGGCTCCCGGCCGGGTCGGGTGAGCGCCGCGGTCGCGGTGGCGCTCGCCTGCCTGCCCGGGGCCGCCGCGGCGCAGGAGGTTCCGACGACCTTCGCCCCGAAGATGGTGCTGTCGAATTACAACCGTCACCCGGTCGGGGTGATGGCTTCGATCGAAGGCGGCGCGTACGCCGCCCGGGCGGACGACGCCTCGGCGCTCTGGTACAACCCCGCCGGCCAGGCCGCGTCCGCGGACCTCGTGCTGAGCGGCTCCGCCTCGGCCTTCGAGTGGACGTGGAACACCCGCGACGGGGAGGGGAACTGGCTCGAGGACGGCTATTTCAACTCCGTACGCGCCGCGGGCGGCAGCACCTCGAGCACGTTCAAGTCGAAGGAGTGGTACTGGGGCGCCCTGATCGCCGCCCCCCGCAGCTGGCGCCAGTCCACGAACGCGGAGACGACCGTCGACCTGCCGGAGGGCCGGCGGAATCTCGTGCAGGTGAACAGCTCCGAGATCGAAACCTACTTCATCGGTCTCGGGATCGGCTGGAAGCCGGAGCAACCCTGGCGCTTCGGGGTCTCGGCCGGCCTGCTCGGCACCTGGTTCCAGGCGGACCAGAGCGCGACGGCCCGCGACCTGACGGCCGGCGACCCGGGCACCTCCGTCGCGGTGCTGCGCACCTCGGGCGTCTCCTACGACCTGCGCGTCAACGTCGGGCTCCAGGCCGACCTCGGCCGGCGGTTCACCCTCGGGCTCGCGGTCCGGAGCCCGGGCCTGCACATCTGGGACTCGGCGGACGCGACCTTCGACCTGCTCCACACGGACACCGGCGGCACCTCCCAGGTCACTTTTCGCGACACCGCAGCCTCGACCGTCTACCGCTATCCCCTCGAGGGGACGTTCGGCCTCGCCTACCGCGGCGATACCTGGGCGCTCGAGTTCGACGTGACCGCCTCCGACGGCATCGAGGAGTACACGTTCCTCGGCTCGGAAGAGTCGATCAAAGCCACGGCCGGCGGCGCCGTCGCCGAGACGCCGTTCAACGACGTGCGCATCACGGCCGAGCCCGTGGTGAATTTCGCCCTCGGCGGCCGGACGCTGATTTCCAAAAGGGTACGGCTCCACGCCGGCGTCTACACCGACTACTCCCCGGCCCCGGAGGACGGTCAGGTCTTCGACAAGATCGATCTCTACGGCGCGACCGTCGGCGTTTCACTGATGGTCCGGCCCGGGAGCTTCTGGGTCGTCGGCCTCAACTACCTGCACGGTTCCCGGGACGACCTGACCGCCCGGGACCTCGCGACCGGGGCGCCGATTCCGACCGATGTCACCGTCAGCACGCTCAGCGCCGTCATCGGGACGATGATTGCATTTTGAGCGTGCTGACGACGGCCCTCACCCTCCCTCCTCCCGGCAGGAGAGGGAGTGAGGGCGAAGCCGCAAATAGTATAATATGTCAATTTATATGACGAAACCCGCCCGACGTACCTGGATCCTCGTCTGCTGCGGAGTTCTCCTCGCGCTCTTGTCGGCGGTGCTTGTTTCGCGGTCCCCTGCTGCGGCCGCTGGTCGTGCTGGTTCTGCGCCAGACGCTCGGGGTGCACGCGACGATCGCGCAGGTCGGGGGCAGCGTGCTCGGCAGTCTCGAGTTCCAGGGGGTGAACGCGCGCGGGGAGGCGGGGTCGGGTCCTCTCGTCGCCTTCGAGGCCGCGCGCATCGGCGCCCGCTACGATCTCGCGGCGCTGCTGCGCGGCAAGGAGGCCTTCCTCGATGCGCTCGACGTGACGGTGGAGGGAGCGCGGCTCGACCTCGATCTCACCCGTCCGCCCGCGGCCGGAGCGGGGCCCGCGAAGCAACCGCGGATACCAACGTCGGCAGCCCGGCGTTCCCCCGCCTGCCGCGCGTGACGATCCGGGATTCCCGGGTGAGCATTCGCGGTGAGGGGTACGCGCTCGAGGCCGACGGGCTGCAGTGCCGGTGACGAGCGCCGACCGGGCAGGCGAACAGGCCGTGGAGATCACGCTCCGAACGGTTCTCGCTGCGGCACCCGTCGCTGCGGGAGGGAGTCCTCTCCCTGGCGATCGCCGGGCGTCTGGCGTCGCGGCGCCTGGCGATCACCGCGGCGCAGGTGAACGGCGAGCAGCTCGTGGAGCGTGCCGGTCTCGATCTCGGAGAGCGCCCGGGGGATCTCGACCTGCAGCTCGCCCTCAGGCTCTGGCAGGGGTCGATTGAGATCGGCGTGCTCCGACGGCCGGACGGCACCGAGGTGAGCTGGGATGCGCGCGGGGTCGACCTGCAGCCGCAACTCGTCCTCGTCAACCCGGCGCTCGGCGCGCTGCGCGGGCGGCTCTCCACGGCGGGTCGGGTCCTGCTCGGTGGCGGAGGTCTCGCGGCACTGACCGGCACGCTCTCCCTGGACTGGAAAGGGGCGCAATTCGCCGGACGAACGGTGGACCACCTGGTGATCCAGGGATCCGCGGAGCCGGGCGCGGTGCTGGTGGAGCGCGCGGAGGGGCGCATCGGCCCGAACGAAATCCGACTGCAGCAGGTCGCCCTCCCCGCCGCTCCGCTCTTCGAAGGTCGCTGGCGCGCCCTCCTCGCCGCGGCCTCGGGGTCCTTCGCCGGCAGCTTCGGGGATGTGCCGGCCTTCCTGGCCCTCTGGGGGGTCGGCCCGGGCGAAGGCGTCGTCGCGGTGCCCGACCACCGGCTTCGCCTGGAGGGATCCCTGGAGAACGGGACCATCCGGCTCGCGCGGGGCGATCTCGCGACCGGTCCCGGCAAGGTCGCGCTCAAGGCACTCGCCGTGACCTTCCCGCGCGAGGACCAGGGGTGGGGGGAGACCGCCTTCAGCGGCGGCGCGAGCGTCGACATCCCGAACCTCCGGGACCTCTCCGCGCTCTTCCCGATGGCCCCCTTGAGCGGGTCGGTCCGCGGCGAGATCTCCGGCGCGGGCACCTTCGCCCGTCCGGAGGGCCGGGCCTCCCTGACGGGGCGGCGGATCGAGTTCGCCGGGAAGAAGCTCGGCGACGTTGAACTGCAGGCGCGAGGCACGGCGGGGAAGATCGAGGTCGACACGTTCGCGATCGTCCAGGGAGGCAACCGCTTCACCGCGAAGGATGTCCGCTTCGCCCCGGCCGCTCTCGCCCTTCCGGACCGCAGCGCCGTCTTCGACAGCCTCGCCGGCTCCTTCACCATCAACGCCACCGACATCCCCGCACTGGCTGCCCTCGCGGGATTCCCGCCCGAACAGGTGGCCGGGATTCCGGCGGCGCACCTGCTCACGGCGGGGGGGACGGTGCAAGACCGGGCGATCGAGGTCGCCGCGGCATCCTTCGCCGCCGCGGGCGGCTCGATCACCCTGCGCGATGCCCGCGTCGCACTTCCCGGTTCCGGGGCGGACTGGACGAGGGACACGACCTTCGCAGCCGACCTTGCGGTGGACATCCCCGATCTCGGGCCGGTCGCGGAGATCTTCCGCGTTCCCCGGCTGCGGGGGGCGCTCACCGGAAAGGCCAGGATCTCGGGAAGCGTGGGGGAACCGGCTGGAAGCGTGGAGGCCTCCGGCCGGGGAATCGCCTTCGGCGGCCACCGCGTCGGCGACGTCGTTCTCAAGGGGTCGGCACAGCGACAGCGGTTGGCGATCGAGACGCTCGAGGTCAACCGCGGCGAGGACCGGCTGCGCGGGCATGGCGTGTACGACCTGGACAAAGGGACGATCCTCGAAGCGGAAGCGAACCTCTCCGTGGCGGACGTTGCGCCCTATCTCGCCGAGTTCGGCCGCGAGGGGACCCCCGTGTCGGGCCGGCTGCACGCCGGGCTGCGCGCCGCCGGTCCCCTCCCCGGCGCACCACTCGCCGTCGAGGCGGAGTTCTCCGAGGGGCGGATCGGGACCGCCCACGGGGTGCAGGGCCGCGTGAAAGCGCAGATCGAACTTCAGAGCCCGCTACGGCCGTTCCGCATCGGCGCGGCCTCCCTGATGGTCGAGGCTCAGGGCGAAGCCGAGGGTCGCCACGTCCAGGCCGCGCTCGACGCGACCTACGAGCCCGGCCGGCTGCGCATCGGCGCGTTCGAGCTCTCCGGGTCCGAGGGCTTCGCAGCGAAGGGCGAGGGTACCGCGCCGCTGGATTTCGCCGCGGACGAGATGCTGAGCACCGGACCGATCTCGATCCGGGCGCAGGCGAGCATCCCCGCCCTGGAGGCGCTGGCCTTCCTGGTCCCTCCGGCAGTACGCCCTCACCGGAAGCGTGCGCGCCGATGTCGCCGTCACCGGGTCCTGGAAGGAGCCCGACGCCCGCCTGGAGATCCACGGGGAGCGGCTGCAGCTTCCCGCCGGGACCCGCTTCGTCCCGCCGGGACCCGACACGCTCGCGGGCACCCTGACGCTGGGAGCACGACCGAGGCGCGAGCCGACAAGATCCGGCTCGAGTCGCCGTCGCTCTCCGTGTCGCTGTCCGGCGTCTGGTCTTCCCCCCCCGCCCTCCCCTCGCTCCTCGCCGGAACCGCCGACGTGCAGTCGGGATCGCTCGCCCTCCGCGCCGCCTTCAACTCCCCGGACATCGGGTGGCTCCAGAAATCGGTCGAGGGGATCCGCGGGCTGCGCGGCAGCGTGGCGGGGGAGATCGCCGTCGACGGTCCGGCGGGCGACCCGGCTGTGTCCGGCGAGATCCGCATCGCGGAGGGAGCGGTCCGCTACGGGATCTGCCGCCGCTCGAGTCGCTCAGCGCCAAGGTATCCGCGGCTGCGTCGGCTCCTGACCCTGGAAGCGCTCAGCGGCAACGTCGGCGGCTCGCCGTTCACGCTTGCCGGGTCCGTGGATTTCTCCCGCCTGGACGACCCGACCCTGAACCTGCGGCTCCAGGGCAAGGACGTCCTGCTCTACCGCGACGAGGGCCTGCGGGTCAGGGCGGACAGCGACCTGACCCTGAGCGGGCCGGTGAGCGCTCTCGTGCTCGCCGGCGAGGTGGCCCTCACCAACAGCCTCTACCAGAAGACCATCTCCGTCGTCGACCTCTTCTCCGGCGAGGAGAAGTCCTCGAAACGCGCCGCACCGGGGACCGCCGGCGATCTCCTTCCCCGAGCCGCCCCTGCGGGACATGCGCTTCGACGTGCGCCTGACCGCCCGCCAGCCGTTCCGGATCGAGACCACCGTCGTGCGCGGCAGGCGCCCGGCCGGACCTGCGGCTCACCGGGACGGGCCTGCTGCCGATCCTGCGCGGCCCGATCCTCGTCGACGCCGCACAGGTGATCCTGCCCTCCGGCACCCTCGAGATGGAGCGCGGCGCGGTGCTCTTCGGCGACAAGGACCCGGATCGCCCCGTGCTCGATTTCGGCGGGCGGATGCAGGCCGGCGGCTACGAAATCACGGCCCAGATCGGCGGCACCCTCGACAACCCGGAGGTCGTGCTGGCCTCCACCCCCCCCCTGCTGCAGGAGGAGTTGCTGCTCTTCGTGCTCACCGGCGCCCCGCCGACGAGCGGGGGTGTGAACGGCGGCAGCGTCTCCGCCATGGCGACCCCGATGGCCGTCTACCTCGGCAAGGGCGTCGTCGACGAGGTTCTCGGGGGGGCGGGAGCCCGGCAAAGGATCCGATCTCGCGGAGCGGCTGGAGCTGCAGATCGGCCGGGAGACGACGCAAAGCGGGAGCGCGACCGTCGACGCGCAACTTCGCTCTGAAGAAGAACTTCCTCGGCCGACGGCAGCACGCTTGTACCTCACGAGCGAGAAAGACGTCTACGATCAGGAGAACCTGGGGTTGAAGATCATCTTCAAATTCAAATGACGCGCGCAAAGAGTCCGGTCCGTCAGCGCTCGGGAACGGCAGTGTTCGCACTGCTCGTGGCGGCCGCGCTCTGGGGCGCGCCTGAAACGCACGCCGCGACGGAGGTGCGCATCGAGGGGAACGCCGCGATCAGCACGCGGCATCTGCGCGAAGCGGCCGCGGCCGAGCTGGCGGGGCTGAAGGACCCGGCGCGCCGGCAGGCCGCCGCCGACGACGCCGCGTTTCAGATGGAAGCCGCCGGCCGCCTGGCGGGATACGCGTTCATCGACGTCGAGTACGCGATCACCGGCGAGGACGCCGACGCGGACGTGGTGTTCAGGGTCCGCGAGGGCTCGCGGGTGCATGCTGGGGGAGGTCTCCTTCGCGGGGAACGATTATTTCACCGCGGCCCAACTGCGCCCGCACATCGCAACGGCAGCGTTCGGCCCCGTACGTGGAGGCCGACGTCCGCGCCGGCGCGCCGCGAGCTGGTGCAGCGCTACCGCGAGCAGGGGTTCACCGACGTGAAGGTCGGGGAGCCGCAGATCACCCTGAGCGCCGATCGCAGCGTCGCCGACGTGCGCTTCGAGATCGAGGAGGGAACCCGCTTCGTGATCGCGGGCGTGGTGTTCGAGGGGGACGCGCTGCCGGAAGCCGGCCCGGCTGCTCGAGGGACTGGCGGGCGGCCTCCTGGGGCAGCCGTTCTTCGAGCGTCGCGGGCTGGCGCTCGGCAATCGCGTGACCGCGGCCTTCGCCGCGCAGGGCTACCCGGACGCCGCGGTCACCGTGCGTGACGAGCCGGGTGCGCTGCCCGGCGACGTCGTGCTCCGGGTCTCGGTCGCCAGCGGGCCGCGGGTGCGGATCAGCCGGGTCGACGTGGTCGGCAACGAGCAGACGCGCGACGGGTTCATCCGCTCGCGCATCCCGATCCGCCCGGGGGACTGGTTCAACGCGGAGACCTTGCAGGACAGTTTCCGGGAACTGTACCGCACGGGCGTCTTCTCGCGCGTCAGCCACACCCTCGAGGGGGAAGGCGCCGAGCGCGTCCTGCTGGTGACCGTCGAGGAAGTGCCCGCCCGGGAGGTGTCCGCGGCGGTCGGCTGGGGCTCCTACGAGCGGCTGCGCGGCAGCGTCGGCTACCGCGACCGCAACATCTTCGGCAGCGGGCGCAGCGCCGGGGCGGAGGCGGGCGCCTCGATGAAAAGCCGTTACGTGAAGGGCGACGTCCTCAACCCCCGGCTGCTCGGCTGCGAGTTTTCGCTGAGCGTGCCGCTCTCCTGGTCGCTACCGGGAGGAGCCGACCTACACCGAGGAGGAAGTGGAACTCTCGATGCGCCTGTACCGGCTGTTTCCCCGCCGGGTCACGGCCGGGCTGAAGTACGGTTACCGCTTCGACGGCCTCTCGCAGCTCTCGCCCGACGTCCCCCCCGAGGCGCGGGACGAGCGGTACACCACCGCCAGCGTCAAGGTCAACTTCGACGCCGACCGGCGCGACAACATCTTCTACCCCTCGCGCGGCTGGCAGACCAACCTCGCCGTCGAAGTCGCCGACCAGCGGCTGGGCGGCTCGCTGGATTTCCTGCGCTGCACCGCGGGGGTCGAAGCTCTTTCAGCCGCTCGGCGCGGGTTTCGTGCTGGGGTTGCGGCTGGACTCCGGGTTCATCGTGCCGACGCAACGGCAGCGAGGAGATCCCGGTGAACGAGCGTTTTTTCACCGGCGGGGAGAGCAGCGTGCGCAGCTTCGAGCAGGATCAGCTCGGGCCGAAGGGCGCACTCGGGGGACCCCCTGGGGGGGCTGGCCTCGACGGTGGCGAGTGTCGAGCTGCGGCGGCGCATCGTCGGGAATTTCGCCGCCAGCGTGTTCGCCGACTTCGGCAACGTCGCACCGAACATCTCCCTGGCGGACCCCGGTTCGGATTCCCCGAGCACGCGGCGATCAGGTCGATGCGATGTGGAACGACTACCTGGAGGACTTCCGGGCCGGGATCGGCTTCGGCCTCCAGTACCTGACCCCGATCGGCCCGGCGCGCCTCGACCTGGCCTGGAACCCCGACCCGCGCGAGGCGGAGGGCGAGGCGGCCTTCGTCTGGCACTTCAGCATCGGGATGGCGTTCTAGCCTCTTCTGCCCGGGAGAGCGGGCGAGGGGGAATTACCTCCTGACAAAGCTCCAGTTGCGGAATTCCATGCCGATGATCCCGCCGTGATTCGAGGCCTCGCCGGTGCGATCGTCCGGGGGCCAGCCCATGCCGGCGATGAAGTTCAGGGAATTGGACCCGTAGCTGCCCGTGTGCTTGAGCACGCCGTCGATGGCGATGGAGATGTTCGACCCGTCCCACTCGATATCGAAGGAATACCACTTCGACGAGTCCCAGGGCTGGTCCATGTAGCAGGCCTCGAACTCCCACGCGCCGGGATGCTCGCTGCGGCCTTTGACCTTGCCGTAGTTGCACGAAGAGTCGTTGCGCCGGTACGCGAAGGGGATGTAGAGGAAACCCGCGTCGTCGCCCGTGTAGGAGAAGTTGTCGCCGGAGTAGAGGTAGAAGTAAACGTACTCGGTCTGGCCCGCGCCTTCGGCGATAAATTCGTCGCTGAAACCCTTCGCCTCGAAGTGGAACTTCCCGGGCCCGGAGGTGCCGAGGTTGACTTCCTGCCGGTCTCCGGCTTTCGAGACGGTGAAATTGACGTCGCCCAAGCCGCAGCCGCCGGTCGCTGCAAAACCGGCAAGCAACGCCACGGCACACAGCAGACGCGCACCACCGACAAGCTTCCCCGTGATCCCCGTCATGTCGCCCCTCCCCTGGGTTGTCGTGCAACCTTCCGCGCTCGGCCCGCCCCAACGATCACCGCCCCGATGTGCGGCCGGGGGAAACCGCTCGAGTCAGCATTTTTCTATCACAGACGGAACCCCTCGTACACCGGATTCCGCAGCCGGCTAGAACTCGAACGCCACCTCCAGGAACACCCGGTCCCCCTCGAGACGATTTTTCGTCTCGAACTCGTGGAGCCACTTGACCTCGACCATGACAACCGGGTGGCCGAAATTCTTGACGAACGAGACCACGGGGCCGACGCCGGCCGCGCTGGCCTTGAACTCGCCTAACGTCGCGCCGGCGCCGCTGTCGCCCACGATCTGCTGGTAGTAGTAGCCCGTGATCCCGAGACCGCCCAGGCCGCCGAAGATCGACCGATGCTGGGCGGCGGTGCCATCCAGGTGGAACTGGGTGCCCGAGGTGTAGTTCGTGTCCACGTTCTCGGTGTTGAAATCCAGGCCGGCAAACACCGAGAGTTCCCGCCCGTTCTTCGCCCCGAGGTAGATGAAGGCCAGCGTCGGTTCGATCGTCCAGAAGTTCTTCCCCGGGTTCGCGAGGCGGCCGACCTCGTAGTTGCCGGTCGGCGCGTACACCGAGACCCGGAAGTTCACGTTGAGGTCGGGATCGATGTTGTAGTTCAGCATGAGCGGCTGCACGACAATATCGCCGAACGCATCGAAACTGTCCTTCCTGCCGCCGGAGGTCGTCCCGCCGACCGGCGCTGCCGCGAAGGCGTCGGCCGACATCGTCACCGAGAGAAAGGGGATCGTCGCGGACATCGCGTAGCTCCAGCGCGTCCCGAATTCGACCGGCGGCCGCCAGGAGAAGGTCAACTCGTTGACCCAGACCGAGGCGTCCACACCGAGCGCCGTTTTCCCGCCGATTGGCAGGGCAACGTCGGCCCCGACCGACCCGGTGTAGTAGTTCGTCTCGTACCGCACGACGAACGCCGGCTTCAGGGGCACGCCGTCGATGAAGGAGGCCATCGAGCCGGGGATGTAGTGGCCGGAGCCGCCCTCCTCGGCCAGCGCAAAACGCGCGCCGCAGGTCAGCGTGACGCCGCAGGCGACAGCGACCACCACGAAAGCACGGAACGCACGGTTCTTCATCTGGGCTCCTTTTGCATGGGTTTCTCCAACCGCTTCTCCCGCAACCACGCCTGCCGCCGCACGCGCTATCTCGCCTTGTAGTAATAGCGGTTCAGGTCGAGCAGCCCGCCGCGCACCGGCTCCTCCTCGGCGAATCGCTGCTGAAGCCAGCCGCAGGCTTCCCGCGCGCCACGCTGCCGTGGAGATAGGCGAAACGGAGCGGTGCGCCCCACACTACCGCAGCGGCGGCACCCTTCAGCCTGTCTCGCACACAATTCGTCACCATTGGGCGAGTATACCCTTCCCGGGATCTCGCGCGGAGAGGGTTCGCCCACGCTCCGAACCCCTTCAGAGCCGGCCGCTCAGCGTCCAGCCGAGCAGCAGCAGCCCGATCGCCGCGATCCAGCTGCCGGCCACACGCACCGCGATGCGTGTCCACGGCTGCCGCAGCGCAACGACCCCCGCCGAGACGAGTGCCAAGAGCAGGAAGACCGCCCCGGCGATGCCGACCAGCCCGGTCGCCTCCCGGCCGGCGGCAGCGATTCCCGCACCGTTGAGCAAGCCGTGCATGAGCCCCATGGCCACCGCGAGAACAGTCACAACAAGCGGCGCGAGCCTGCGGTCCACCGCCGCGAGGATGCCGAGCGTCAGGAAGGAGAGCGACGTGACCCCCGGAGGCAGGTGCGCGACGCCGCTCTGGTACCCGGCCACGCCGCCGACGAGCCAGGCGACCGGCAAGGCAAACAGCGCACGCCGCCCGGCGGTCGCCCCGTTGAGGCCGGCCAGCAGCGCCAGCGCCACCACCGGGATCAGGTCGTCAAAAGTCATGAAGAGGTGGGAAATGCCGTCGTAGAGCGGCCCGAGCCCTGTGGTGGCCAGGTGCGCGTGCGCGCGCGCGGGGGTGAGGAGCAAGGCAGGGCCGGCAACGAGCACGGCCAACAGGAACGGGCTCATGAACAGGGAACCGCCCTCACCCTGCGCTCTCCCCCCTGGAGAGGGGTGGGGCGATGGGTTGATTCTCCTCACGCCAGCGCCCGCCACATGAAGTACACCCCGGAGACGGCGACGGCCGCACCCGCGCCGCGCAGGACTGTCCGCCCCCAGGCCCAGCGGTGGATCAGCCCGATCGCAATGCCGCTCGCGTGCAGACAGCCGGTGGCGGTCACAAAACCGACACTGTAGAGCAGGCCGCTCTGGCCTGCCGGCAGCTCGGTGCCGTGGGCGTGGCCGTGGAACACGGCGAAGAACCCGACGACTGCTGCGCCCAGCCACAGCGGCGGGCGCGCCTCCGCGGCCACCAGCGAGCCGAGCAGCATGGCCGACGCGGCGACCCCGATCTCGACGCCCGGGAGCGGCACGCCGACCAGCCCAAGGAAGCCGCCGAACGCCATGACGAGCGGAAACGTCACCGGCAGCAGCCAGATCGCGGGGGCGCCGAGCTGCGCGCCCCACAGGCCGACCGCGATCATCGCCAGCACGTGGTCGAGACCGGAGACGGGGTGGCGCAGGCCGTTCAGAAACCCGGCCGCCTGCCCCTGCTGCACGTGCGCCCAGGCGGGCGAGGCGACCAGCACCCCCGTCAGCGCCAGCGTTGCCAGGACAAACCCCCTCTTTCCCCCTTTGGCAAAGGGGGAGAAGGGGGTTTTGATCGAGCCGCGACATGAAAAGCCATGAGCCGTCATCTCAAACCCCCGAGGAGGATAATCGTGCGCTGGATGGTCCAGTAGGCGCCGAGGCTGCCGACCGTGTACCCGGGAAGTGCCCGGGCCCAGTGCGGCCAGCGGATCTCGAGCGTCCGGAAGGCGCGCTCGAGCAGCACGACGAGGACGACGAAGGCGACCTGGCCGAGCTCGACGCCGACGTTGAACAGCAGCAGTGCGAGCGGGATCTCCGCCTTCGGCAGGCCCATCGCGCTCAGCCCGCTGGCGAAGCCGAAGCCGTGCAGCAGGCCGAACGCGAACGCCACCACCCACGGGTGGCGGATCGTGAAGCTCGTCTCGCCGCGCCAGACGCGGACGATCTCCGGGCCGAGGAACAGGATCGACAGCGCGATCGCGGCGTTGAGCGGCGGCAGCGGCGCACTCGCGTAGCCGAGCGTGGCGATCGCCAGCGTGATGCTGTGCGCCACCGTGAACGACGTGATCGTCTTGACGAGCATCCAGCGGTTTGCGACGATCAGCAGCAGACCGAGCACGAAGAGCAGGTGGTCGACGCCGAGCAGGATGTGCTGGAAGCCGAGTTGCACGTAGGAGAGGGCGCGCTGCGAGTCGGGTCGTCACCCCGCCGAGCGTCACCGACGGCGTTGCCGGGCGCAGCAGATGGCTCTCGAGCCGGCCGTCGGCGTGGTGGATGCGCACCAGCACGTCGGTGATCGTGGTCTCGAGCCCCGCGATGCGCAGCGTCTTGCCCGCGAGCCCGCCCTCACAGTTCAGCGTGCCGCGCACCAGCACGGCGCCCGGGGTGAGCTGCTGCCGGTCGGGGGTCGCGAGGCGGCAGCCCTCCGGGACAACTGGTGCGATCCGGATCTCGACCTCGCCGCCGGTCGGCCGCTTCCACAACAACGAGTACGTGGTCGAATCGTTTTCTCGCAGTTCAAGGAAGCCGGGGCGGGTCTCGTGCGCGTTCGCAGCGTTCGCCACACTGAACGTGAACCCAGCGACAAGCGCCGCGGCGAGCAGCGGGGACGTGATGCGACAGGGCATCACGACCCGCCCTTCCCCGTCCCGTCGGCGGGCTTGCCGTCTTCCGTCTTCTTCTCGATCACGACCTTGTACTTCGCGAGCAGCCGCTCGTACATCGCGGCGAGCTGCCGCGTGCGCCGGTCGGATGCGAACTCGCGTTCCACGGCCGGACGGACCCGGGCGAGGTCGGGGAGCGCCCCCGCGACGCGCTCGCGCACCAGCACCAGGTGCAGCCCGAAGCCGGACTGGATGGGACCGGCCCACGTCCCGGGGGCGAGCGCCTCGATGCTGTCCGGCGAAGTCCTCGCCGAACGTCCGGGCCACGTCGCCGCGCGAGGAGAGATCGACCTCCTGCGGCAGCATGATCGGATCGCCGAGGTCGTCGATCCGCGCCCCGGGGCCCGCCGCCCGCAGCCGCGCGAGGAGCGCCCGGGCGTCGGTCTCCGCCGCCGCCCCGCGCCGGTCCCGGCTGACGTAGACCTGCCGGAACGCCACCTGCGGCTCGATCCGGAACGCGTCGGCGTGCCCGGCCAGCCACGCCTGCAGCTCCTGCTCGGTCGGCGGCGCCGCCGCGACGACGTCCTCGACCACGAACTCCAGCTTCTGCCGCAACCGGCGGCGGATCATCGTGTCGTCGCGGTCGAGCCCCATCGCCATCGCCTCGCGCACGGCGATCTCCTCGCGCACCCAGTCGTCGACCAGGCCCTTGATCTCGACGTCGGTGGGCGGGCGCTGCCAGGTCTTCGCGAACCCCGCCGCCAACTGATTGATCTGCCCCGCGGTCAGCACGATCCGGCTGGAGGTCGGGCCCGTACCGCCGCCGTTCCAGTGGAAATACAGGAACAGCGCCGCCCCGATCGCGAGGAAGTGCAGCAAGGGCTCCCGCAGGACGGACTTCAAGCTCATCGGGGATGCATCGTAGCAGATGACCAGCCCGGGAGTGGGCTTGCCGCGCCCGCTCCCGGGTGGCCTCATCCGGTTACGGCGTGTACCAGATCGGCGAGGTGTAGGCCCGCTCCTGGAGCGTCATCGTCGTGCCCGGGAGGGGCTTGGTCCCGAAGCGCTTCGCGTCGTAGGCGGTCCAGCGCGGCGTCGGGATCTCGAGCACCCGCGCGTAGTAGAACGCCCGCAGCGCCGGGTCGAAGTCCGGGTCCTTCCAGACCGTGATCAGCTCCGGCGCGCCGATGGTGTTGGTCCACGTCGCGTTCTCGACGTCGACCGTGCTGCCGACCGGCGGTCTTGCAGCGGCCGTCCGTGTCGATCGCGCGCCCGCCGGAGACCGCCACGTCGTAGATGCGCTCCTGCGTCTTGCCGTCCTTGTCGACCCAGCCCTTGATGATCTGGATGCGGTCGAGGTTCGCGCCGATGGCATCCTTCAGCGCCGCGGCGATGAACGTCGGCGCCTTGCCCTTCGGGGCCGTGCTCAGGTCGCCGCCCATCGGGACGCCCTTGGCGTAGCCGATCGCCGCGGGCATGCGGTTGTTCGCGTCCGCCGGCTCGAACTCCCAGCCGCCGAAGAGGCGCACGACCATGCGCGGGCCGGTGGTCGCGTAGGTCTCGCGGCGCTTCATCGCGTCGAAGATCGCCTCGCGCGTGTTCTCGGTCGCCCAGACCGCCGCGTAGCCGGACGCGGAGACCTCCCAGTCCATGACCGTCACCCCGCTCTTGGGGTGCTTGACGAAGGTCTTGGTCATGCGCTCCGGGCTCGGCTCCTGCGGCGCGGTCTTGCCGAAGAAGTTCTCCTCCTCCATCGCCGCGAGGCCGGTGTGCGCATCCGAGCTGCCGATCATGCCGAACTTGTAGGGGTTTGTTCCCAGCTTCGACTCGAGCACGAGGCCGTTCTTGAGCGCCTCGCGGGCGTACTCGTACGGGAGCATCTCCTTGGTCTTCGGAACGCTGCCGTCCAGGTTGCACTTGTCCCAGAGTCTCGAAGTTCGCGAACTCGTCGTTCGGCGAGAGGATAGGGGTGCGCCTCGCCGGTGCCCTTGGTCTGGGTCATCTCGTACAGCGGCTCCCACCTGGCGCGCGTCTCGACGTAGCTCTTGTCGATCTTCTTGCCGAAGGCCTCGACCATCGGGAACATGAGGCCGTTGCTCATGTTGCCGTTGTGGGCGATCGCGAGCACCTCGCTGCCGGTCTTCTCCTCCGTCGCCGCCATCCACTTCCAGAGGTCCTCGGGGTTGTCGCTGCCGAACGGCTTGAAGGTCACCATCGGTACGACCAGGCCGGCCTGCGCGCCGTTGCCGCGGAAGACGACGTTGCGGTGCAGGTTGTTGGCCTGGGCGTTCGAGGTCCACTCGAAGCCGATGAACGCCGTGAAGCGGCCCGGGTCGTTGTACTCCTCGGCCGCCTTGATCTCCCCCTGCCAGGCCGAGCGGTAGGCCGATGTGTCGGGCTGGTAGATCATCTCCTTCGGGAACGATCCGTCGCCGAAGGAGAAGATCATCTCCAGCGCGGCCTCGCCGCCCTTGCCGGACTGGATCATGTCGTACCAGCGCCGCCCCTTGCGGGTTGGCGATCAGCTCCGGCTTTCCCGCCGCGAGATCCGTGTAGAGACCCATGTTGTCCGAGTGGTCCGCCACGACGAGGAAGTCGAGCGGGCGCGAGAGCTTCACCGGCTGGCCGGTGTTGGACATCAGCTCCTCCCCTCGCGCGAAACGATAGGCGTCGCGGGGCGTCAGCTTTGCGCCGAAGGTGCCCGCGTCGAACGACCACGCCGGTGTGCAGGTGCGTGTCGCCGAAGAGCGGCCGCGTGGGGAAGTTGCGCCCCGCGTACGGCGAGTACGGCGGTTTCGCGGGGTGGACCTTCTCGAGGTCCGCCTTGCTGATTGACCCGGCGTCGCCTTCGCCGACCGTTTGGTCGGCGGCAGCAGCCGTCAGCGTAAGACAGCCGACCAGCGCGAACGCCAGGGCCGCGGTGCGGAACATTGACTTCTTCATGGCTGCGTACCCTCCCCGTCCTGTGATGTTGTCAGCTCGGTTCCCTCTGCCGTTCCCCGTGGCAGGATACCAACTTCCGCCTGCCGCCTCACGCGCTATCTCGCCTTGTAGTAATAGCGGTTCAGGTCGAGCAGCCCGCCGCGCACCGGCTCCTCCTCGGCGAGCCGCTTCTGGAACCAGTCGTAGGCGTCCCAGAAGCGCTCGTCCGCCCGGTTGATGCCGTACCTGGCGAGCCGCGCCATGTCCTCCGGGTTCTTCTTGAAATTCGCCAGCAGGTCGAAGAAGTCCGGAAGGTCCTCCTCCTTGACGTCGACGAAGTAGTTCGGGTACGACCCGATGAGGCCCGGGATGAAGTCGGCGTTGTCCTTGGCCGGGTCGAGCCGGCCGTCCTCGCTGAACAGGAACTCGACGTTGTCGTGCCAGCGGTTGACGACGATGGTCGCCGCGATGTCCGCGCCGCTTTTCATGCGGATGCGCAGGTAGGCGATGTTGGCGTTGTGCTCGTTGATCACCGAGAAGAACGGCGTCCCGGGCTGGGAGAGGAAACCGAGCGCCCGCAGGTAGTCCTCCCGCGTCTCGTACTTCTCCGGGAGGCGCGACAGCGGCGCTCCCGTCCGGCGAGTAGTTGATGGGGTCGAACGCGATCCCCGTCTCGGGCAGCAGGTGCTCCTTGACCAGACGTTCCATGAATTCGCGTTTCGGCTCGCCCGTCGCGTAGGGGATCTTCGCCGGCATCGCGGCCGGATAGTAGTGGATCTTCTTGAGATCGACGCCGATGTACCACGACTGCATGATCTCCCGCCGCTTCTCCGCCGGGAGAAAATCGAGGAAGTAGCTCTCGCCCTCGACGCGCAGGCCGTCCATGTACAGCCGGACGGCCAGCTGGTGGCCCGCCGTGCCGTACACGTCGAAACCGGCGACGAGCGCGTAGTAGATCCGTTCCAGCAGGGGGTAGTCGAGCACCCAGAGGGTCTTCGGCAGGTTCCCCAGCACGCCCTTGTGCACCGAGGCGCTGTCGAAGTGGCGGAAGACGGTGAGCACCGGCGTGTCCGAGGCGCGGCTGCCTTTCCAGATGGCATCGTAGCCGAGCCCGTCGTAGTTGTGCGACGCGGAGAAATCCTGCCGGGCGCGGTAGAAGTCGGTCGCCGCCTTCCGGTACTCGTCGTCCAGGGCCGAAACGAGCCGCTGGTTGCTGCCCGCCTCGATGGGCATCTTCAACTTGTCGCTGTGCAGTCTCAGGAAGCCGGGGTTCGCCACGCTCAGGTCGTGATCCGGGTCCTGGAACATGACCCAGAACTGGTCGTTGATCACGTTGAGGGCGATCTGCCCCTTGCAGACCGGGCCGTGGATGAAGGTCATGATGATGTACTGGGCGTTGTCGAGCAGGAACTGATAGCGCGAGCGCGGCGGGATCTGCTCGAAGGCCACGAAGGGGTTGGCGCTCAGCTTCTTGTCGTAACCGACCAGGTGCGGCGGCTGCAGCCACTCCGGTTCGATGAAGAGTTCCGTGAAGCGCCGCATCTGGGCGTCGTCGAGGTCGAAGACCATGTGGGTCTTCTGGACGATGGTCGAGTGGATCTTCCGGAAGCGGTAATAGGCGCGCTCGACGCCGGGGTCGTCGTAGGGCCGCACGGTCGGGATCAGCTCCAGCGGCTGCTCCGGGAGCGGTCTTCGAGCGGACCAGCTCGAAGAACTCGTTGGTCGGGGTGCCGAACTTCACGTGCGCCAGGAAGAGGTGCTCGTAGAGGTACCGCGCGGTCATCGCGTGCTTGGGGTCGTCCTGGTTCAGGAACGCCTCCCACTGCTCGATCGCGCGGGCGTCGCTCGCCTTCGGCGCAATCAGCTCCGCCTGCTGGGCCGCGGTCGGGCCGCGCGCGCCCTGCACCAGCCAGCCGGCGATGATGTCGAACTCCTGCTGCTTGAGCGGCGGGAAGCCGAACGGCATGCCCCGGTTCGGGTGCTTCTTCAGGTACCCGCCCAGTTCCTTCCCGTCCTCGGAACAGGTCAGATCGTCGGCCTCGGGATGGTACTCCCCCTCGCTCGCCGGGTTCTTCATCTTGTGGGAGAGCAGCTGGATCATCAGCGAATCGTTGGCGCCGTCCGCGGCGGTGCTCCCGGTGACGCTGAAAAATTCCTTCTGGCGCCACTCCGCGGTCGACTGCGCGTCGGTGAAGAGGCGGGTCGGGTCCATCGAGGTCAGCCGCGAGGCGTTGTAGACGGCCCGCTTGGTCGCGCCGCGGTCCGCGCCCTCGAAGGAGTCGAGCTTGAGCTGGCAGGGGGAGTTGTAGCAGGAGTGGCAGACCGTGCAGCGCTTGTCCAGGATCGGCTTCACCTCCTCCAGGTACCCGATCGTCCTGGAGGGGACCTGCACCCGGACCGGGGGCAGCGGCGCCGCCGCGCACCCCGTCATCGCCGCGATCAGCACTAAGCAGAAAATGCGGGCTAACCTCATCGCATTCCGTTCATGGACCGTCATTTCTTCGGTTCCTCCGGATCCTTGCCTCAGACAAGATCCCCCACGTGAGCACCAATGCTGACGACCGGCGGGATGGGCACCACCGCCTTTGCCGCGCTGCACGTGCAGAGTCGTGCAGACATTTCGTTCTCTCCCTCTTCGTTCCAGAGAAACAATCTGTTCAGTTCGGAAACCCGCTCAACTCGCGCCGTTCATCCCATGAAAGAAAGATATGATTTCGGTGCCGTTCTACTACTTTCCGGCTGCATAGTAGTATATTTGACATAGCCCGGATACCATATTCCGGGCAGCGAAAGCCGCGAATGGGGATACTTCTCCCAACGAGGGAAATTGTCATGAGCTCCTGCTGTTCGAGAAGCCTTCTGGGCGGGTCGGGGAAAATCCTTTCTCCAGGCGCGGCGCACTCCTCCGCCTCTTCCGCTGAAAGGCTTGGTTTTCGCTAGCGGTGCGTGCTGCAAGAGGATTCGCGCTCGACTATCTGCCATTTCTGCGGCACCTCAAGAATATCGCACTGAAGCTGGGCAATGCCGGCCGCGTCGCGCGCGGGGAGGCGTACTACTGCAATGCGTTGCGGGGCAGGTCGGATTACAACATCTGCATCAATTCGGACATGACGGTTTCCTGTAACTGCCTCGATCTCGACGGCAGCGGCCACGTCGGCGATTTGCGGGCGAACACCCTTGAAGAAATATTCGCCGGACCGACGGCGGCGGCCTTCAGGGAATCTCTCGCGCGCGGAATACTCCCCATCAGGCGCTGCCTGACGTGCCGGGAATTGACAAAAACCAGCCGGGCCGAGGCGCGGACCTTTTTGTCGGATTATTCCCCGCCGACGCGCGGAATCATGGTCGAGAACACCGTGCTGTGCAATTTGAAGTGCATCAACTGCAACAGGAAAATGGTCTTGAAAACCCGAAAACGGCACAGGATGTCGCTGCCGGATATGGAAAAGATCGCGCAGGAGATCAAAAGCAACAACATCGCGGTGATCAGTTTCTTCAACCTCGGCGAGCCGTTTCTGTCCGACACGATTTACGAAGAGCTTTCCTTGTTGAGGAACTACAACCCGGGTGCCTTGATCTACGTCTCGACGAACGGCTCGCAGCTCAACCGGGACGAGCGGTTCGAAGCGGCACTGTTGACGGATCACATCTTCTTTTCGCTGGACGGTGCGACAAACGAGAGCGTCAACAAGTACCAGGCGGGCGGGAACTTCGAGGCGACCTACCGGAACATGAAGGAACTGGTGCGGCTGCGGAATTCGAGAAATCGGACCAGGCCGGTCATCGAATGGAAATACGTGGTCTTTTCCTGGAACGACGGCGAAGCCGAGATCGAACAAGCTGTCGCGCTCGCAAGGGAAGCGGACATCGACATCCTTTCGTTCTGGCCCGGCGACGGAACAGCCGTCCAGATCTCCTCACGGTTCAAGAGCGATCCCTACTTCAAAAATCTGGGCTCCGCTTCCTGGAAGGGCCGGGAAATCGATTTCAGGACCTCGGGGAGTTGACCCGCATGACGCTTCTTCCCGAACGGCCGGGGCCCCATTATGTCCGCGTCGACGCGCTGCGCGGCATCGCGGCCCTGCTGGTTGCCGGGTTCCACGCGTCGCAGGCCCGTTGGGGCCAGGGACGCTACCTCTTCCAGGCACTTCCCGATACCGAGCACCCGATCTGGGACAACCTGACGCAGCTGCTGCGCGGCCTTCTCAACGGCGGTGCCGCCGTGACCCTGTTCTTCGTGCTCAGCGGCTTCGTGCTCTCCCTGTCGCTGGAGCGAGGGGCTCAGGGTCTTCTCCCGAGCGCGAGGCGATTCTTCGCCGCCCTTGCTGCCGGCACTGAGTCTGCTGCAGGTGCGAACTCTGCCGCGGGTGTTGCCGGTGCCACCTGTTCCGCCGGCGTTTCCGGGGCCGCCTGTTCCGTCTGTTGCGCCTGAACTGCCGGAGCCATCGAGACCCGGATGCCGCACCATTAAAAACACTGCTTCGTGATTTTCTGCATGTCGCCCCCCCTTGTGGTGCTGTAAGACGATTGCACCTTTTATCGATCTTAACAAATCCGTAACCGGAAATATATCCTTGTCGCTACCAGCGCCTTCTCATGTGGGCGCAGCCGCCGACGCCTCGCCAGGTCTCCCGCAAGCGTCACTTGCATTTGGGGATGTACCGATATATTATTCAATCACGCGCCGATTCCCGGCGCGGAACGCAACCACCACCGAAAGGAGTACCACCATGAAGACGACCCGTTTGTTGGCAGTACTGGCGGCATCCTGTGTCCTGCTCTTCGCCTCCGGTGCGCAGGCTCAAGCCGTACCTGCCGAGTTATTTCTCCTTGAGCGGCGGCGTCTACGTCCCCGAGGGGGACATCAACAGTGACAACTACGATGCCAACAACGGTTTTGCCGGCCTCCTGAACTTCGGGTACATGGTGAACCCGTTCTTTGGCGTGCAGACCGACATCGGGTACTACGAGACCTCGGGCGACAACAACCTGCAGGTTTCGGCCATCCCGCTGGCGCTCACCTTCAAGCTCGCCATTCCGATCGGCTTCGTCGAGCCGTACGCCATCGGCGGGGGCGGCGTCTATTTCTGCCAGACGGAGTACGGGAACGTAAACGACAACAGCACGGAGTTCGCGGCGCACGCCGGCGGCGGCATCAACTTCAACTTCGGGAGATTCCAGATCGGGGCGGAGGCGCGGTACATCTGGCTCGAGGCCAACAACCTGAACGTCGACGGCATGCTGGTCCTGGGGAAGATCGGCACCCGGTTCTGATCTCCGAAGGTGTCGCCCGAACATCCCGGGCGAGGTTTCACGAAATCCCCCTTCTCCCCCTTAAAAAAGGGGAAAAGGGGGATTTTGCGTTCGAATCGTCTCAGCGAGGCGTAGCCGCCTCGCGGCGCCGGCGGCGGCGCCTCCTCCAGCCCCACGGCAGCAGCGGCACGCCGACAACGACGATCACGGCCCAGGCCAGCGACGCGTAGTCGGCCGGCGTCCAGGGCGAGGAGAGCAGGTCCGGGTCGCGCAACCCGGGCGGGAACGGACGCGGCGGCACCGGGACGATCTGGGCCAGCGCCGGGTCGTTGGGCACGAGCGTCCGGTACTCCCAGGTCGAAATCGCCGGCGCGGACCCGAAGGCGCGGCTCGACGGGAACTGCGGAAAGCGCAGGAAGGCCAGCGCCTCGAGATCCTGCGCGAGCATCTGACCGAGCGCGCCCTCCCGTCTCGACGGCGCGCCCCGACCCATCGCCAGCAGGCTGGCGAAGGCCTGTTCGAGGGCGGGGGCCGGCATCAGCCGCGTCTGGTCGGTTCTCAGGTAGTCGAAGGCGAGCTTGGCCTTGCCGACGGAGAGATCCTTGACGGCGATGAGCGGGTAGGCCGCCCACGCCAGCACGCGGCTCGACGGACCGCGCGCCGGGACGTCCCAGCCGAGCGCGCGCAGCGTGTCGACGCTGATCGACGCGCAATTCTGGTTGGGGTGGTAGTAGACGAGCTGGTGGCGGTAGAACTGGTTGAACACGCGGTTCAACGCCGACTGCACCAACTCGGCCGCACGCTCGTCCTTCAGGACCGCCACGAGCATGACCGACGGGCGGTACCAGCCCTGCCCGGAATTGAGATCGGCCAGGTAGTTGTCCAGCGGCACGGGCGCCGCGATGATCCCCTTCTCGCTCTCGACGTCGAGCGAGTAGAAATTGTTGACCAGCCAGTCGCCGATCCCGCCGTCGGGCTGCACGCGCCCGGTGACGATCGCGAAGTGCCCGCCGAGCGCCTCGTCGTCGTCGCCCTGGGCGCCGTTGACCATCAGGCCGAGCACCGGGCGTCCGACCCAGTCGTCGCCATCGCCCGGACGCTGCCAGAGCGTCAGCGCGGCATACGGACTCTGCGCGCCGCCGCGCGGCTCCTCGCGCATCAGCCCACGCAGCGCCTCGGCCGGCGGTCCCGGCGGCACCGCGCGCGTGGGCGGCGCGTTCGGGCCGAGGCGGAAGTCCTGCGGCCAGATCGACCGCGCGGTGAAGCCGCCGGGAGTCGCCTCCCCGCGGAGCGTCAGCTCGCGCGACTCGAAGAAGGCCAGCGAGGCGGCATTGACGTACGAACGATTGAGCGGGATCTTCGGCACGAGCTGCAGCGGCAGCGAGCCCGCCGGGGTGATCACCTCACGCCCGCCGGCGGTAATCCTGGCGTTGCGGAGTTGCTGCGTCGCGGCGACCCAGACGAGCGGCGGATAGTCGATCGGCGCAGCCGCGGCGCGCCCGGCGGCCCAGCGGCGCACGTCGTCGAAGGCGTGGACCCCCGTCTCATACCCTGCCCGCGGCAGGCCGGCTCGGGGCACGCCGATCGTCTCGTCGCGGAAGTACCAGGCGGCCTGCCGCGCCGCCGGGCCCGCCGCGGCGCCGTCCACGCCGACGAGAAAGTCCGCGGCCGGGTAGAGACCGAACCAGCCGCCGGCGTTCGCCGGCGCGGCAAGCTGCTGTGCGGGTTGGGTCGGCTGCTGCGCCGCCGACGGCACCGCCATCCCGAAAAGCGCCGGGATGCTCACCGTGACGACGCACAGCCATCTTCTGGTTCCCATACAGCAACCCTCCCGCGGAGTCGGTCTCCTTCTTCGCCGGCGCCTTCTCGACCAAGAGGGCGATAACCCCGGGCGGAGTGGACCCCTCCCCCGTAAAAAGCCTAGATGGTCGCCACCTGCCTAGTTTAAACTATCTTCCGGCCAGACGTTCGCTGTCAACAATCACCGGCTCGGGAATCAACCGACTTGGACACGGTCCTGGGCTGACGCCACGGGCGGCAGGTTCGCCTCGCCGCTCACCAGCGATACTGCCAGGCAATCCCGACGAGGTCGTAGTCGGTGCCGGTGCGGGTGGCGGTGCCGGTGCTCGCGTACAGCTTGATCGAACTGCTCCGGCTCACGGGCAGCGCCACGGTGAGCCCCACCCGCGAATTCCCGAGCACCTCGTCGTCCCGCACGCCGTCGATCGTCGTGCGGCCGCCGTAGTCGTAGGCGCCGTCCACCGCGGCCCACACGCCGCGGCCGAAGCTGTAGATGAGATGCGCCTGCGCGGAGTACACGGGATCCTGCTCGAGGGTCTTGCCGCCGAAGTAGTCGTCGTTCGTGGTGTAGAGGAACACGGCGCCGGCAAGCTCCAGCGTGAACGCGCCGAACGCCTTGGAGACGCCGATCTCCGGCTTGACGAACCAGCGGTTGCTGCCGAGGTTCACCAGCCGGTCCGGGTCGTACTGGCCGAGGGGCGGGGCCACCTGGAGGCTCGCCCCGACGATCAGGTCCTGCCGGTAGCCGGCGAACTCCTGCAGCGACAGCGCGGGCGCGCCGAAGAAATTGACCGAGAGACGCAGGCGCGGATCGCCGAATCCGGAAACGTTGCGCTCGGCCGGCTCGCCGTTCACCAGGGCCGTCCCGGCGAGATCGGAGTAGGGCACGACGACGTCGATCTTCCCGGACTTGCCCCAGAAGCCCATGGTCCGCGCATAGGCCATGACCCCGGTGTTGATCGTGAGTCGGGCCTCCTGGAGTGGCGACGACGGGTCGGTGGACAGCCCACCCTTCGAATAGGCATACCCCGCGACCAGGAAGTTGATCCCGACGGGAGCGTTGGCATACGCCCGCGGCTCGATGTCCGCGGCGCGGGCGGGAGAGCCGGCCAGGATGCCCGCGGCCAGGCACAGCACTCCGGCCAGGTGCGCCATCGTGGTCCGCAGCGCGCTCCTCGCACCACTGACCGCTTCGCCAGCTCGCTGCAAAATTTCGAGACTGTTCACGCGCACATCCTCCTGTTAATTTTCCAACCCCAGCGCGGCGTGCCGTGCGGCGCCGAGCAGGGCGGTCTTCGGGTTCATGATCACCCGCACGGGGATCTCCCTGAGCAGCGGGCTCAAGCGCCCCTTCGCCGTGAACGCGTTCATGAACGCGGGCTCCCTGAGCTTCGAGACGATCTTCGGGGCGATGCCGCCCCCCAGATACACTCCGCCGGTCGCCAGGACCGTGAGGGCCAGGTTCCCGGCCGCGGCCCCGTACACGGACACGAAGAGTTCGAGCGCCCGGGCGCAGAGCGGGCTCTTCCCCTGCAGGGCGTTCCGCGAGATTGCGGCGGCCGGGTCGCCGACGCGCAGCTCCTCCGCGAGCCAGGCCGGCTCCGTGCCCTGCTCCCGGTCCCTGAAGAAGCGATACGCGTTCACGAGTCCCGGCCCCGAGACGAGGCGCTCGTAGCTCACGCGCCCGTGGCGTTTCATCAGATAGTCGAGCAGTTCCATCTCGAGATGGTTGCGGGGGGCGAAGTCCGCGTGCCCCCCCTCCGACCCGAACGGCTGGAGCGCCTTGCCGTCCCAGAGCGCACCGGCCTCGCCGAGGCCCGTGCCGGCCGAGATGAGCGCCCGGTTTCCTTCCGCGTTGCGGGCGCCCCTGTTCAGGGTCACGAGATCCTTGCCCCGCAGCAGGGCGATCCCGTAGGCGTTGGCGACCAGGTCGTTGATCAGGCCGACCCGTTTCAGGCGCAGCCGCTTTGCCACGCTCTTCGCGTCGACCACCCAGGGGAGGTTCGTGGCCTCGCAGCGTTCGTTGCGCACCGGGCCGGCGATGCCGAAAGAGGCAAGGGTGAACGCGGCGCGGTGCAGGGCGAGAAACTCCGCGAGCGCGGATTCGAGGCTCGTCCGCTCGCGGCTCGGGAAGGTTTTCTCGAAGAGGATCCGCATCCCTCCCTGCGCCGCCTCGACGAATGCCAGCCTCGTGTTGGTGCCGCCGATGTCTCCCGCCAGGATAATGGTCATTTCAGCTGAGCACTTTCCACCAGGGCGAGGGTGTGCCGCGCGATCATCAGCTCCTCGTTGGTCGGCACCACCCAGGCCGAGACGGCGTCGCTGTCCCTCGAGATGCGGGGACCGCCGCGCCGGTTGGCCTCGACATCCAGCGTCACGCCCAGCCAGGCGCAGGCGCCGACGATCCGCGAGCGGATCTCCGCCGAGTTCTCGCCGATGCCCGCCGTGAACACCAGGCCGTCGACGCCGCCCAACACTGCGGCGAGCGCGCCGATCTCCTTCGCGACGCGGTGGACGAAGAAGTCGACCGCGAGCCGCGCGCGGGGCTCGTCGCTCGCGAGCAGCACGCGCATGTCGTTGCTGACGCCGGAGATCCCGAGCAGCCCCGACTCCTTGTAGAGCAGCCTCTCGAGCGCCGCGGGCGTCATGCCGCGCTCGCCGACGAGGTAGAGCAGCACGCCGGGGTCGAGCGCGCCGGGGCGGGTGCCCATCGGCAGGCCGTCGAGCGCGGAGAAGCCCATCGTCGAGTCGACGCTCGCCCCGGCGCGCAGCGCGCAGAGGCTCGCGCCGCTGCCGAGGTGCGCGACGATCACGCGCCCGCCCGCGATCGCGGGGGCTACCCGCGGCAGCGTCGCGGCGATGTACTCGTAGGAGAGCCCGTGAAAGCCGTAGCGCCGCACCCCGGCCTCGTAGTACGCCCAGGGGAGCGCGTAGAGGTCGGCGAGTTGCGGGTGGGTGCGGTGAAAGGCGGTGTCGAAACAGGCGACCTGCGGGAGCTGCGGCTGCGTCTCCCGGAGCAGGTGAATCGCCGCCAGGTTGTGCGGCTGGTGCAGCGGCGCGAGCGGGATCAGCGACTCGAGCGCGGCGAGGACCGGCGGGTCGACCAGCAGCGGCCGGGAGAACTCCGCGCCGCCGTGGACCACGCGGTGGCCCACGGCGAGCAGCGGCTCGCCCGCGAACTGCACTCCGCAGCCAGGCGCCGGCGAGCGCGACCGCGTCCTTCGCGTCGCGCGCCTCGGCGACCGCGAGATCGCGCTCCACCAACGGGCTGCCCGCGCCGTCCGTCGCCGTCAGGCGCGGCCGGATGCCGATGCCGTCCAGCTGTCCGCGCGCGGCCAGCTGCAGCGCAGCGTCATCGTCCACCCGAAACAGCGAGAACTTCAGGCTGGACGAGCCCGCGTTGACGACCAGGATGGACCCGCGGCTCATGCTGCGCCGGCGGGACCGATGGAGCCGGCGATCTTCGTCTTGTGATCCGGGGTCTTCATGGTGGTCCTCCACACCGCACAATCGCTCTCGTGTGCGTCTCAACGGGCGGACTCCCGCCACGGCGATCAGGGGTCAGTCACCGGATTCCACGTCGGGTCCGGGTTGTACCGGTCCATCGCGCTGAACTGCTCGAGCGTCTCCGGCCCGAGGTCCTTCTCGTAGACGACTCCGTCGTGGCTCACGATGAAGGTCTTCACCCCGCTCACCGCGTAGTCCGCCGGCGCGGCGACGAGGGCGAAGCCGCCGATCATCACCCCCTTGATGAGGAAGTCCATTTCGCCAAGCGGTGCGGCCGGGCCCTGGCCCTTCAGGACCTTGAAGAAGTACCCGCGGTAGGGCTCGCGCCGGTCGGTGTACCCGTCCGCGATGGCGCGGGCGATCCCCTCGCCCGCCGGCCCCTCCCACGTTCCGTCGGCGGCCTGCCAGGTCAGGCCGTCCTGCCTGCCGGGGGTGCTGATGATGCGCTGCGCGTACTGGTTGACGCGCGCGCCGTCGCGCTTCTGGGAGGCATACCCGTACTGGGCCTCGACGAACTCACGGCACAGCGCGATGGCGTCGAGCTCGCTTCTGCCGATGCGGCGGTTGAAGATCTCCTGCCGCCCGGCCAGGGAATCGAATCGCCACGAACCGCGCTCTTCAATGACCGGGATCGGCAGCGGCCAGTCTTCGGCCCCCACGGACAGGACGGCGACCTTCGGGTTCTCCGGGTTCCGGTCGACCTGCGTCTTCTCCCGGGCCTGAGCGGCGAAGGCGGCGAGTTGATTCTTGTCCTGCACCGGGTCTTCGGTGACGACGAAGTCCACGCCGTCCGGCCCGAGAATTTCCGTCAAAGCCGGGATGTCGAAGCGCTCGGCGGCGAGAATCAGGGCCTGACACGCCTCCTCCGGCGTGGCGAACGATTTCTGCGGGACCACCGCGGCCGCCGGCGGCGTCGTGGCGGACTGCGCGGCACGCGGAACCGGTATCAACAGGAGGGCGCAGGCGACACCCAGGCAAAGCCAGAGGCGCGCAGACCAGGCACGAATCCGTGAGATCGTCGGAGCATCGGTTCTGGAGTTCATCGCCTTCCCCCTCCGCCGCCCCTCGAGCCGCCGCCGCCCGAGCGCGATGCGCCGCGGCTCGAACTCATGCTGGACGCGCCGCGCGAGCTGCTGGCTTTCGCACTGCTGCCGCTGTAGCCGCTCGAGCCGCCGCTGAAGCTGCCGGAACTGTAGCTCTTGGATCCGCCGCTGGTGCTCTTTGAACCTCCGCTGTAACTGCCAGTTCCGTAACTGGAGCTCTTGGCGCCTCCGCTGTAACTGCCAGTTCCGTAACTGGGGCTCTTGGCGCCTCCGCTGTAGCTGCCAGTCCCGGCACTGGGGCTCCTGGAGCCTCCGCTGTAACTCCCGCCGCCGGCGCCGCTCGGCGGCCGTCCGGCCGGCTGCTGGCCGGCGCTGGCTCCACCCGTGGGGCGGTTGCTCGCTCCGGAGCCCCCGCTGCCGCTCGGCGGCTTCCCGCCCGGGTACGGGGCTCCCCCCCGGTGCTGGGGGTCGTGCTGCCAGCTGTTGCCGCCGCTCTGTCCGGCGTTGCCCCTGGCCTGGCTCTGGTTCACGTACGTGTTCTTATTGTTGAGGGTGACGCTGTTCCCCCCACCAGGTGGAGGAGGGCGTCCCCCGGGAGGTGGAGGCGGATGCCCCCCGCGAGGAGGAGGTGGAGGCGGAGGTCCCCAGCGCATGTTGCAGCATGAACCGCCCCAGATGGCAGCTCCCACCATGACGCCGGCACTGAAGGAAACGAACGCGGCCCCCGGCGGCGGCGGTGGCGGGTAGTAGATCGGCGGGTACGGGTAGAAGGCCGGACCGTAGACGGCCACGGGGCTGTAGGAAGGCACATAGACGACCTCGGGGTTCGCGGGTTCCACGACGATGATCGTCTGGGTCTCGACGACCTTCGTCTCGACCTTCTGTTGATCGTTGGACTTGAGCGCACCGGTCCCCTGGGCCTTTTGTCGCATCCGCTGCACGGCGTCCATGACGTCGCTTTGCTGCCCCAGGAACGCGTTTCCGAGTTCCGTGGCCCACTGGATGTCGTCCGCGAGCCGCTTCACCACATCGGGAACCGCCGCCATCGACTGGACGGCCGGGTCCCACGGCTGCTTGGCGACCGCATCGGCCAGGGCCTTGTCCTTCAGGTCCTTGTTTTTCGCGAGCCACTGCTGAAGCTGGACGATCTCGAGCGGGTACGTGGAAGCGACCAGCGTCTGGGCCAGAAGCGGATCGGGGTAGAGGGCGATCGGGGCCACCAGCGCGTCGAGCTTTTCCGGGGGAATCACCGGTGCGCTCGCCTCGGCGGCGCCTGCCGGCGCCGGGGCTGGCGTCGGCGCCGGCTGCGCAAGGAGCACGTTTTCTCCGGACAGGAGCACGGCCGCGCAGCAGACCGCCGCCAGACCGCTCCGGATCCGGTTCCTTGGCCGGGAACGAGAATTCCTTGGTTTCATGAATCTGCCCCCCTTTGCGGCGAAATCACTCGGAATGTCGCGTGAACTCTTCGGGTAGACTACCGCAGTTTGTGCCGGCAGCGCAATCGACGGGTCTGACGCCTTGACTCCGGTTCCCGGCAGCGCAACAATCGTCGGGTCCATGGCTCTCGGCGACCGGTCTGGGCTCGTCCGTGACCGCTGGCTTCGTCCTCGGGCTCGTGGCCGGCAAGCTCCCCGCCTGCGGAAAATGGCTGACCCGGCGGGTGAACACGGTTGATTTTCAGAAGGGGACAGGTCTAATGTGTCCAAGATCCCGCGGCATCAACCATCACCACGGGAGGGCGACGTGAAGAAACCCGTCGTACTTCAAGATCGAGGCGATCCAGCATGAGGACGTATCCGCTGCGCACCTTCGTCCACCGGGTGCTCCTCGTCCGGCTCGGCGTCGCCGCCGTGGCGATCGCCGCCGGTGTGGGAGTGCTCTCCTGGGTCGTCCAACGGGCCCAGCTCGAGCGCCAGGTGGCGGACCTCGGGCGGCGTGGCGTGCAGACCGTCGTGGACCGGGTGCGGCAGGAGATGGAGCGGCAGCAGACCGACGCCGTAACCGCGCTCCGCGAGGTCCTCGGGCGTGGCGACCCTCCCGTGCACTACCGGGCGGGAAGGTTCGTCCACGTCCAGTTCTACGATCGCACGACGCCGGTCCTGGCCGAGCAGTCGGTGGACACCGCAGCCGGGATCGACGCGGTGAAGGCCTACCTGTCGGGCCGCCCCTTCACGTTCCCGGAGCCCGGTGACGACGTTGCCCGGATGACGCGCATCGACGCCGCAACGTACGTTTTCGTCGCCGCGCCCATTGCCGACCGGGCCGGGAGGACGGTCGCGTTCGCGCGCGGCATGTTCGCGGTCTCCCCGCAGGAGCTGGCGACGCTGCAGCGGGCGGCGATCCGGAGCGCCCTGCTCGCGGTCGCGATCGTCTTCGCCGTGTCCGCGCTGCTCTATCCCGTCATCCTCCAGCTCATGCGGCGGCTGGCCGACTACTCCACCCACCTGCTCGACGCGAACCTCGAGACGCTGTCGGTGCTGGGAAGCGCCATCGCCAAGCGCGACAGCGACACCGACGCCCACAACTACCGGGTGACGCTCTACGCAACGCGCATCGGCGAGGCCCTCGGCCTCTCCGCCGCGGACATGCGCGTCCTGATCAAGGGCTCCTTCCTGCACGACGTGGGGAAGATCGGCATTTCGGACAACATCCTGCTCAAGCCGGGGCGGCTCGACGTGCGGGAGTTCACGGAAATGAAGACCCACGTGGGCAAGGGCGCCGACATCGTGCAGCGCTCGTCGTGGCTGCAGGAGAGCAACGAGGTCGTCGGGTACCACCACGAGAAATTCGCGGGCGGGGGGTACCCCCGCGGCCTGCAGGGGGAGGAGATCCCGGTCACGGCGCGGATCTTCGCGGTCTCGGACGTCTTCGACGCCCTGACCTCGCAGCGTCCGTACAAGAAGCCGCTCAGCTTCGAGGAGACCATGGACATCCTCGACCTGGACCGCGGCAAGCACTTCGACCCGGCGGTCATCGACGCCTTCGCCGGGATCGCCCGCGAGCTCTTCGACCGCTTTGCCGGGCACGAAGGCGCGGACCTCGACAACGAGCTGGCAGCAGTGGTGGCGCGCTATTTTTCCGCCGGCATGGAGACGCTCAGGTACGGCGGCGGGGCGTCGAGCGGCTGACCTTGCACGGGATTGACTTCCTGCGGCAGGAGTCGGAATATTCCCTTACCAGGGTTTAACGTTCTACGAAGGGCGCGCAACACCAGATCAAGGTTCTTCGACCCCAGGAGAGACTGATGGAGCGATTTCCGCGGATCTTCAAGGTGCTGAGTGCGAGCTTCGTCCTGGGTCTGGTGCTGGCGATCGGCGGCTGTCCCCCGCCGCCCCCGCCGGGCAGGCCCCCCCAGACCGTGGACAAGTACGACCGCGCGTGGGCGGCGGTCCTCGGGGCGCTTGCCGACGAGCAGGTCCTGGTCTTGCTGCAGGATTCAGTCGCAGGCAACGTGCGCGGCGCCCTCGGCGACGTCACCGTGACGGTGAACGTCTCACGGCAGGCGGACGGCGGGGTGCGGGTCGAATTCGGCGTGAGCGGAAACCTCGCCTCGCAGCCCAACCTCAACGAGCGGCTCGCCGGCAGCTACAACCGCCGCATGGGCCGCTGACCTGGCGGATGGCTGGCGAGAACTCACTGGTGCCACTGGCAGATACCGGGTGCAGCGACGAGCCGTGACCGAAGCGATGGTCCACCTGATCTTCGCCATGACGCTCTACCTGCTGCCGCCCCGGGCGCAATGAGCATTTCGCCGCGTTCCTCCTCGTTGCGCGTACTCGGACCGGGTGAGCGCATCTCCGAGGTGCTCTTCGGCCTGATCATGGTCCTCACCTTCACCGGCTCGCTCAGCGTTGCCGAGGCCGGGCGCGAGGACATCCGCACGATGCTCGTCGGCGCGCTCGGCTGCAACCTGGCGTGGGGGATCATCGACGCGGTCTTCTACCTGATGGGCAGCCTGGCCGAGAAGGGGCGCGACCTGGCGATCTTCCGGGCCGTGCGCACGACCTCGGACCCGCTGGAGGCGCAACGGCTGATCGAGGAGGCGCTGCCTCCCGTGATCGCGTCGGTTGTCCGGCCGCCGGAGCTCGACGCAATGCACCAGCGACTGCAGCAGCTGCCCGCGGCGCCAGGGCCGGCGCGCCTGAGCGGCTCGGACTGGCGGGGAGCGGGGGGCGTTTTCCTGCTGGTGTTTCTTTCCATGTTTCCCGTGGCCGTGCCGTTCATGGTCATGCACGACGCGCTAGCCGCCATGCGCGTCTCCAACGCCGTCGCCGTCGCGATGCTGTTTGTCGCCGGCGCGGCGTACGGGCGCGTCGTCGGCCGATCGCCGTGGGTGCTCGGTGCCGCGATGGTCGCTGTGGGCGGCGGTCTCGTCGCGCTGACGATCGCACTGGGGGGATGATGCCGCAGCGCCGGGGCTTCGCCGCGCGCTGACCAGGGCTTTTCCGGGATGAATCAGGAGACAACGCCTTGCGACCGTGCTTGCGGTAGGCCGTGAAGTCGGCGTCGAGGGTGAACACGAGATGGTTGTCGAAGAGCCCGGTTCTCCACGGCGCTCAGCCCAAGGTCGCCAGCCCCTCGAGCACGGAATCGGCAACCGCAGCCGCCGGCCTCATCGCATCGACCCGGATTACGCCCTCGTCGGCGCCCGGCTCCTCCAGGGTCTCGAACTGGCTGGCAAGCAGGGCCGGCGGCATGTAGTGACCGCAACGCCCGGCCAGCCGCTCTTCCAGGGTGTGGCGGTCCACCGCCAGGTGCACGAACACGACGCCCCCCGGTCGTGCGAGCCGCTCCCGGTAGCTCCGCTTCAGCGCCGAGCAGGCGACCACCCCGCCTTCACCGGCGACCAGCCGCGCTTCGATCCAGGCCGCGACGCGATCCAGCCACGGCCAGCGGTCCTCGTCGGTCAGCGGGACTCCCGCGCGCATCTTCGCGACATTCGCCGCCGGATGAAGATCGTCGCCCTCCTGGAAGACCCAGCCGAGTCGCTCGGCCAGCACCCGCCCGACGCGTGCTCTTGCCGCAGCCGGAGACGCCCATCACCACGATCACCCGCGGGGTCTGGCTCGGCCTCCCCATCTCGCGCCGACGTGCGCGATTCACCGAGGCCCGCGCGGCCGCAGAATGGCCCGCGCGGGCGCACCGTCCGCACCGACAAGCCGCAGCGGCAGGCAGACCAGCTCGTACGCCCCGGGTTCCACCGCGGCCAGGTTGAGCCCTTCGATGAGCCAGACCCCCGCCCCGAGGAGGATCCGGTGGGTTTCGACGCCGTCGTGCAGGTAGCCGCCAACCGAAAGATAGTCGACGCCGACGGTGCGCACCTTTCGGTCGACGAGGAATTGCGCGGCCGCGGCGCTGATGGAGACGAAATCCTCGACGAACTGGTCGCTCTTCCAGCAGCGTTCCGAGTTCCGGGTGCGGAACAGCACGCGCTCCCCCTCCTGCAGGTCGTGTGTCTCGAGCTCCGCGGGCAGGATCGTCCGGGGGTGCGCGATGGGGATCACGCGCGCCGGCCCGATCGTGGCGTCGAGGGGCAACTCGTCGATCCCCGCGCCGTCGGCCAGGAAATGCCGCGGCGCGTCCATGTGCGTACCCGTGTGCACACCCAGCTCCAGCTTGGAGACGTTGGCCGCATCCCCGCGCGAGAGGTCCTCGGTGCGCTCGATGCGCACCGCCGGGTTGCCGGGCCAGTGCACCATGCCCGCGTAGATCGGTACCGAGATGTCGATCCAGGCCGCGGTCATCTCGTCAGCCTCCATCAGATCTCCGCGAACTGGATGACGACCTTGATGTCGTCGGGTTTTCTCTCGAGGGCCTCTTTGAAGTTCTCCGGTTTCACCCGGCGGGTGATCAGGCGGCTCAGCCACTTGCGGTCCGCGCGGGCCAGGAACTCACCAGCCCGATACCAGTGGCGCTTGTTGGCGTTCACGCTGCCGACAATGACGATGTTCTTGAGCACCGCCGCCGCCGCGACATCCGCAACGGAAGCCTTGTTGCTCGCTCCACCCTGACCAACGCCCGTGAGACAGACGATCCCGCCTGAAGAAATGACCTGGAACGATTCGGCGATCACCTGGCCGACACCCGTGCACTCGATGATGATGTCGGGCTCGAATCCGACGCCGGCAACGGTGCCCGAGTGGTAGGTCGCGCCGAGGGCGCGCACCAGCTCCGGCTTGGGCCCCGACTCGGGGAGGTCGAGCACGTGGACATCCAGCCCGCGCTGTTTGCCGATCATCGCGGCCAGAAGACCGATCGGCCCCGCCCCGGTCACCAGAACGTTCCGCGGCTCCCAAAAGGTTCGAACCCCGATCGAGACCACGTGCGCCCAGGCCTTGGTCACGACGGTCGTCGGCTCGAGCAGCACGCCGAGGATCCCCAGGGAAGGGTCCACCTTGATCGCGTACTCGGGCTCGATGCGCCAGCGCTCCGACATGAACCCGTGGATCTGCTTGATCCCCCGCTCGGTGTACTGGCCGTTGCGGCACATGTCCCACTCCCCCACCGCGCAGCTGGAGCAGGGAACCGGGTCCGGGCGCCGGACGATGCCGACCACGAGGTCGCCCTTCTTGAGCCCGCCGCTCGGGCCCGGGTCCAGTACCCGGCCGAGGGATTCGTGGCCGAGCACCAGGCGCTCTGCGGCGGGGGGCGCCCAGCCATACTTGCCTTCGACGATCTCGACGTCCGTCCCGCAGACGCCGACGGCGACGGCCTCCACAAGGACCGAGCCCTCGCGCGCATCCGGATCCGGGAAGTCCTCGTACCGGGCTGAGTCGGGCTTCTTCGGTTCGACGGTGATCGCTTTCATCGTTTGCCCTCTCTTGGCGGCGCTGGCTTTCCCGCCACCGATTTCTTCCTTCTTCAACTCGAGGGCACTTTTCCCGTCCGAAGACGCGAACAGGTGCATGATCCGCGCGATCGCCCCCGTCCACCCCGTCTGGTGGCTGGCCCCGACCCCCTCGCCGGTGTCGCCGTGGAAGTACTCGTAGAAGAGGGGGTAGTCCTTCCAGTGGGGATCCTCCTGGAATTTCCGCGCCGTCCCGTGCACGGGCCGCTTCCCCTGCCCGTCCTTCAGGAAGACGCTGGAGAGCCGCCGGCCGATCTCGTCGGCCACCTCGTAGAGGTTCATCATCTTCCCGGACCCCGTCGGACACTCGATGGTGAACGTGTTCCCGTAGTAGCGGTAGTACTGGAGCAGCCCGCGCAGGATCAGCATGTTGACCGGCATCCAGATCGGGCCGCGCCAGTTCGAGTTGCCGCCGAACATGCCGCTGTCCCCCTCGCCCGGGACATACGACACCCGGAACTCCTCGCCGCCGACCCAGTAGGAGTACGGGTAATCCCGGTGAACGCGCGAAAGGGCCCGGATGCCGAAGGGGCTCAGGAACTCATTCTCGTCGAGCATGATCGTCAGCACCCGTCGGAGATTGGCCTCGTTCAGGATCGATCCCAGCAGTCGCCCCTTGTGGCCTGGCTTCAGCGGGTCGTGAATGAACGCCATCAGCTCCGGGCGCGCCTTGAGATACTCGCGCGCGGTCTGGCTGGCCTCCGGGTAGTTCGCCGCGATCTTCCCTTCGAAAATGGTCACCGCGCACAGCGGGAGCAGCCCGACCATCGAGCGGACCTTCAGGCGATCGGCGCGCCCCTCCGGCAGGCGAAGCACGTCGTAGAAGAAGCCGTCCTGCTCGTCCCACATTCCGCCTTCCTCTCCCGGACGGATCATCCCCGAGGCGATCATCAGGAAGTGCTCGACGAACTTCATCGTCAGCCCGAGATAGGCCGGGTTGGCCACCGACAGCTCCGCCCCGATCTCCACCATGTTCTGGCAGAAGAGCACCATCCAGGCGGTGCCGTCGGCCTGCTCAAGGTGGCCGCCTGTCGGCAGGGCCGCGGAGCGGTCGAAGACCCCGATGTTGTCCAGGCCCAGGAACCCCCCCTCGAAGGCGTTGTTGCCGGCGCGGTCCTTCCGGTTCACCCACCAGCTGAAGTTGAAGAGCAGCTTGTGGTAGCAGCGCTCGAGCCAGGCGAGGTCCCCCTCCCCGCGCTGCGCTTTCTCCGTGAGGTAGGTGTAGATCGTCGACCAGGCGTGGACCGGCGGGTTCACGTCCCCGAAGTTCCACTCGTACGCGGGGATCTGGCCGCTGGGGTGCAGGTAGCGGGACCGCAGGAAGAGTTCCAACTGCTCCTTGCCGAAGTCCCCGTCGACCAGGGTCAGCGCCGTGACGTGGAAGGCGAGATCCCAGGCGGCGTACCAGGGGTACTCCCACTTGTCCGGCATCGAGATCACGTCCGCGTTGACCATGTGTCCCCAGTGGTCGTTGCGCATGGAGCGCTGATTCGCCTGGTGCGGCTGAATGCCGTGCTGTTTGAGCCACTGGCCGACGTCGTAGAAGAAGAACTGCTTGGACCAGAGCATCCCGGCCAGAGCCTGCCGCATCACGAGGGCCTGGTCGGGGCCGAACGCGGGAGGAGTGACCGCCGCATAGAACTCGTCGGCTTCCAGGAGCCGGGCCTTGAACGTGTCGTCAAAGCTCTTGCCGAACGAATTTCCGGACAGACGCTTGTCGCTGAGGCGCAGGCAAATCGTGCGGGATTCCCCGGCGCCCAGCGTGAGCGGGTAATGGGCCGAGACTTTCGTCCCGCTCTTCCCGGGGTTGACCGCGTCCTTGTTGCCGTGAACGATGAAGGTGTCGATGGCGTCCTTCACGAAAGGCGAAGGGTTGGGCGTGCCGACGAGCCGCTGCGAGTTGGTTTCGTTCTCCGTGAAGAGCAGCTCCGACACCCCTTCCGCGTGGAAGAAGCGCTCCCCGAGGTCCCGGTGCGAGAGCGCGACGGTCCCGCCGGACTCATCGCGAGTCAGCTGGCGCAGGGTGGGGCGGGCGACGTCGCCGCCCCACGACCAGTCGTTGCGGAACCAGAGCGTGGGCAGGAGCTGGAGCGTCGCCGCCTCCGGGCCGCGGTTGTGCACGGTGATCCGGACCAGCAGGTCCTCGGGCGACGCCTTGGCGTATTCCACGAAGACGTCGAAGTAGCGGTCCTGGTCGAACACCCCCGTGTCGAGCAGCTCGTACTCCGGCTTGCCGCGGCCCCGGTCGCGGTTCGTCGCGACCAGGTCGTTGTACGGGTAGGCCGCCTGCGGGTACTTGTAGAGGTACTTCATGTAGGAGTGGGTCGGCGTCGAATCGAGGTAGAAGTAGTACTCCTTCACGTCCTCGCCGTGGTTCCCCTCGCTGTTGCTCAGCCCGAACAGGCGTTCCTTGAGGATCGGGTCGTTCCCGTTCCACAGCGCCAGCGCGAAGCAGAGCTGCTGGCGGTCGTCGGAAATCCCGGCGAGGCCGTCCTCCCCCCAGCGGTAGGCCCGCGAGCGGGCCTGGTCGTGGGTGAGGTAGTTCCAGGCGTCCCCGCTCTGGCTGTAGTCCTCGCGGACGGTTCCCCACTGACGCTCGCTCAGGTACGGCCCCCACTTCTTCCAGGGAGCCTTCTTGGCCCGGGCTTCTTCGAGACGGGACTGTTCGGCGTTCATCGGTCATCTCCTTTGCTTGCGCCTACACGTTGCCGGCAAGAACGTGCTGCTCGCGCTATCCGGTTTGCTTCTCCGCTGCCTCCACCACTCCGCGCATCGTCTATCCGGGCCTGATCAACCTCCGGACTCCAACCCCAGGAAGTGCCAGCGCCAGGGCTCGAGCGACACGAAAAGGCCGCGGTCGGCCAGGTCGCCGCCGTCGCGCTCGAAGGTCTCCCCCGCCAGCGGGTCCGAGAAGCGCCACGCGCGCTCCCGCAGGTCGTCCCAGGGGAGCCAGACCAGGGCCTGGGAAGGGGTGCCCGAGAAGTTGAGCACGATCAGGCGGCGCTCAGCGCCCAGCTCCCAGCACCAGGACAGGATGTTCCGGTGGCTCGCGTTGTCCGGCCAGCCGCTGCGCTCGCAGAGCCGCCAGGCGCCGTTCCTGAAGACGTCGTGCCGGCTTTCCCGCAGCAGGCTCCCGTAAAAGGCGGCGAGGTCACGATCGACGGGTTCCGGCGGGCGGCGGCGCAGGAAGACCGGCAACCTCGTCTTCAGCCCCTCGAACTGCCCCTCGTGCAGCAGCCTGGCCCCGGGGAGGGTGAGGATCGCCACGGCGGCGGCGCGGCCTTTCCCGCCCGGAAACGCGGCGGCGGCCCGGGGTTCGTCGTGGTTCTCGATGAACCGGACCATCCCCTGCTGGTACGGGAGGTCCGCCAGCAGGTGCTGGCGCACGCTCTCGGCATCCCCGTGCTCCATCCGGTCGTAGAGCTTTTTGTCGTAGCAGTGGTCGAAGCCCTGCTGCTGTAGCTCCCACTCCAGGTCCCAGTAGGCCTCGGCGACGAACCTGAACTCCGGCCACCTCGCCCTGACCGCCGGGATGACCATTGCTCCAGTAGTCCGCCGCCGGCGCGGCTCCCGCGCGAGCCCCCCAGGTGCGCTCGAAGACGCTGTTCAGCACGAGCATCGCCATGTCGCAGCGGATGCCGTCGCACTGCCCGGCGATCTCGGAGACCGTCCCGATCACCGCCTGCCGGAGCCCCGGCTCGAAGGCGTTGAGCTGGAGCACGTCGGGCCACGCCGGGAAGAAGGGGTCCCGGCCGCAGGCGAAGACCTTCCCGCCCGCCTCGACGAAGGATGCCGGATCGTTCCTCGCCTCGTCGGCGTTCCCCTGAACGAAGTACTCGGGGTGATCGGCGGCCCAGGGGTGGTCCGGGGCGACGTGGTTCGGCACGAAATCGAGGATGAGCCGGATGCCGTGCCTCGCGAGCGTCGCCCGGGCCGCCGCGAGCCCCCGCGGCCCCCCGAGCCGTTCGTCGACGACGTAGCGGCGCACGCAGTACGGCGAGCCGACGTTGTCCTCCGCCGCGAAGTCGGGGAGGGCCCGCCTGAAGTCCTCGAGGAGCCCCGGGTTGCGCATGGAGATCCCGATCCCGGCCGGGCTGCGCTCCCAGACGCCCATCAGCCACACGGCGTCGCAGCCGAGGGCGGCGATCCGCTCCCACTCCTCGGGCGGCACCGTGGCGAGATTCACCGGCCGCCCGTGCGTGCGGCCGAGTTCGCCCAGCCAGACCCAGGTGTTGATCTCGTGGATGACGGGATGCTTGGGCCACGGTTTCATCGCTTCGGCAGTGCCTCCTTCGCGGCCGCGACCTCGTGGTCGCCCGCGACGATGGGGTGAGCGATCAGAACCGGAGGTTTGCCCGAAGGCCGGCAATCAAGGCGTTCTCCACCGAGTCGCGGGGAGGATTGACATACTCCAGGTCGGCGGTGACGAAGAACCAGGGGGTCACGGCGAAGCTGTAGTACACTTCGGCTCCCTGCTCGTCGCCAAACGTCTCCTCTCCCGCGTTGAGGGCCTTCTGCAGTTCGTCGCTCAGGTTGTAGTAGAAATACCCCACACCGAAACTGTCCAGCTCCCGCCCTCTGAACAACCCCGTGCCGCCGAGCCCCGCGATGATGGAGCTCTGAACGTAATTGGGGTTGCCGTCGGAGACGGCGCCCTTCAGATGCACGCCCCACCCCTTGCGGGAGTTGGCCGGGTCCACGTGCAGCAGGTGGGAGAGCTGGAACCCGACGCTGTAGGATCCTTCCTTCGTCGAAGGCTCCAGGGCGTTCTGATAATTCTCCGACAGCTCGCTGAAGTCGACCCCGGACTTCGTCGTGTAGATCCCGGTGAGGGAGATGGTCGTGGGGCGTCCGGCCAGCTTCGTGGAGTAGGAAGGTGTGAGGTAAAACGTCACCCCTTCGTCGAAGAGGTCGTCCGGCCAGTACTCGTCGGTGCGGTCGATGGGGTCGTAGACCCAGAGGGAGATCGACACGGCGTCGAGCCGGACGCTGCCGATCGCGCCGAAGAACACCGGCGGCACCAGGCCGCTGGGAGGCGCCGCGAAGACGGCGTTCATGAACCGGTGATTGCCCCAGCCCCCGAAGAACAAGTCGTTCTCCAGCAGGTCCAGGGCGTTGATCTTGCCGAGCAGCAGAGCGGTTCGATCGCCGAAACGCTGGGACAGATAGAGGGAGGTCGCTACCAGCGTGTCCGGGCTGTCGGAGGGGAACTCCATGCCGGAGTTGGTCGGGAAAAAGGTTCCCCCGAGCGTCCCGGGCAGATCGCCGGTGCGATACTCGAGATGGCTGATCGAGACCGCCCCCGTTCCAGAGACCCATCTTCCCCGTGTCCAGCTTCACGAAGCCGTCGAGTCGGCTGCCGAATTCATAGCCTTCAGACTCGGATCCGGACTCCAGCCCCTGGTAGAACATCGTCAGCTCCAGGTCGAGCTTCACTCCGGCCGCTTCCATGCGCGAGCGGGCGCCGCCCCAGTCGCCCGTCAATCGGGGGCGATTCCAGAGGCTCTGAGCGGCCGCTGTCTGCTGAGCCGCCGGTTGCGGGCCGGCTGGTTCCGCCAGCGCCGGAGTACTGCTCAGAATGAACCCACAGAGTGCAATCATGGGAACCGTTGGCAGCAACACCCGCCGGCTCTTGTTGATTACCGGAACTCTTGAAAAGCCCATGGGAACCACCTCCTGATCACGACAGGTTGGTCCAGAAATCAGGGGCTGCTTTACTATACCCCTTCTGGACGGCCACGACATCGAGATGGAGGGTCGCGAGATCCTCCATCGCAGGATCGGGTTCCTCCAGGCTTCGGCAATCGATCGTCTTGATGTAGTGACGACAGGCGTCACAGAGGTCGATGCGGTGGGCCTCCTCCCCCTCGCCGCAGAAATAGTGCAGCGCCCCCTGCTCCTTGTTGCCGCAGACGGAGCAGGAGAGCCGGTCGACCCGCCACTGGCAGGCGCACCGGGAGCAGAAGCAATAGCGCACGCCCCCTTCTCCCTTCAGAAGACTAATGGCGGGCGGAGAGCCGCAGACGGGGCAGGGGCCCGGCAGCGAAGATTCCAGGTCGATCTCGCCGCGGAGCATCTCACTCGCCGCTTCGATCGAAGGACGGGTGCTGCTCCGGACCAGGAACGAAAGGACATCCCTGTCCAGCCCCCGGTCGGCAGCGGCTCGCGCGGTCTCCTGTTCATCGCCGCCCCCCGTCACCAACTTCCTCAGGTCCAGCGTTTCGTCGGCGAGCGCCTGCTCGATCTTTTCCAGCTCTGCGGCCAGGTGAGGGTTCGCCGCGCGGCGGATCCGGCACAGGGAGCGGAAGAGGACGATCGACGCCTCGATGTCCACGGGGAAGCCCTCTTTCCAGCCCTTCCTGATCTTCATCGCCTCCACACGCACAGCGGCCCTTGACGCAGCCTGCGCCTCCCTGACCTGGACGTAGAAATCCAGGAGCGCTCCATAACCGGGCCTCTGCTTCTTGAGCTGTCGAGCCCGCCCCCGGAGCTTTCCCGTCGCTTTTTTCAACGTCAGGACCTCACGGCACGGGCGACCGGGTCCAGGACCCGCCGCAGCGCCATCCTCCTGGTGAGCCCGACCTCGGTCTCCCGCGAAGCGAACCGGTGATACTTCTCGGGGTCGTCCTTCACCAGGAAGATCACCCGCACGGATTCAGGGACGATCAGCGAGGCCTTCCTGTGGACTCTCCTCACTTCGTCCAGTCTCTTTCCGGCCATCTTGAGCATGACATCCCGGTCGCCGAAATTCATCGTCCCGGTGGGACAAGACTTCACGCAGGCCGGAAGCAACCCCTCGCTGATCCGTTCAGCGCACATCGTGCACTTGGCCATGCCGCCGGACGTCTCGTCGTGGCGCGGGATGTCGAAGGGGCAGATTTCGCGGATGCTCTTGAAGGCCTCCGGCGACATCTTCACCGCCGGGTCGAAGATGATGGCCCGCGTTTTCTTGTCGATGATCACCGCCCCCGGCGCCTTCTTGTCCGCCTCCATCTTGCAGAGTGGATAGAGGCAGTGCCGGCACTGGTCGGGGAAGAAGTACCACCGCGGATCCCCTGCCGCGACGGTCTCCTCGCTGAATCTCACCAGCTTGAAGGTGGCGGCCGAGAGATCGGCGGGGTTCTGGTAGGTTCCCCGCTGCGTCGTCTTCGTCCCCGGGTTCTGATTCCACTGCTTGCAGGCGGCCTGGCACCCCCGGCACCCCGTGCACTTGCTCGTGTCTATGAAGAAGGACTTTCCTGCCATCTTGGGCCTCCCCTTGCTCTTCTCTGGCTTCCCGGCCGGTTGCCGCGCCGGCTACCCGGCGACCTTGCTGACGTTGACCATGAAGGCTTTCGACTCGGGTATCCACGTGTTCGGGTCGCCCAGGAAGGGCGTCAGCAGATTGGCGCTGTCCCCGCCGCCGCCGTCCGCGGGATACTGCCACCCGAAGCACCACGGCATCCCCACCATGTGGACCTTGGCGCCCATGATCGTCATCGGCCTGAAGCGATCCGTCACGATCGCGACGCACGAGATCTGTCCCCGGGGGGAGGCCACCGTCACCATGTCGCCGTTCTTGACGCCCTTTGCCGCTCCCAGCTCCCGGTCCATCTCGACGAACATCTGCGGCTGCATCTCCAGCAGCCAGGGGAGGTGGCGGGTCATGACGCCCGTCTGCCAGTGCTCGCTCACGCGATACGTGGTCGCGACGTAGGGGTACTTGTCGTTGTCGAAGGAGAAGAGGAACGTCGGATCCTTCGCCATCGCCTGCAGCTTCGCGAGCGGGAGCGTCGGGTTCACCCGGTGCTTCGGCGACATCAGGTTCCCCGGGACCGGGCTCTCCAGCGGCTCGTAGTGCTCCGGGAACGGCCCGTCGCCGAGCCCCGAGCCGAAGATCGTCCCCACGCCGAGAGGCTTCATGATGAACGGCAGTTTCCCCGCCTTGTCATCCGCCAGAGGCGGCGCCGGCCCGTCGGGGATGTCTCCTTCCCACCCGCCCGGCTTGCCGGTTGCCGGGTCCGCGGGCTTCCACGCGATCACCGCGCGCTTCGGGTCCCAGGGCTTCCCGTTCGGGTCCACCGACGCCCGGTTGTAGATGATCCTCCGGTTCAGCGGCCAGGCCCAGGCCCAGTTCGGGTAGAGACCGAGACCGGTCGGGTCTTCCTGGCCCCTGCGGGCCATCATGTTGACGGCCTTCCCCTCTTTCTGGGTGTAGCTCCCGGAGTAGAGCCAGTTCCCGCTCGAGGTCGACCCGTCGTCCCGCAGGCTCACGAAGTTCGGGACCAGGTCGCCTTTCCTGCCGATCAGTTTCGGCGGGTCGACCTTCGTGTCGTACACGTCCTCGTGATAGTACCCGTTGATCTCCATGGCGACCTTGTGAATGTCGAGGTGCTTGACCTTGCCCTTTGCGTCCTTTTCCCCGTACTCCCAGGTGAGGTTCAGGATCGGCTCGGGGAAAGCCCCCTTTTCCTTTTCATAGAGCGCCTTCACGCGGAAATGGAGTTCGTTCAGGATCTCGGCGTCGGGCAGCGACTCCCCGATCGGCTCGATCGCCTTGTAGCGCCACTGCGCAAGGCGGCCGGAGTTCGAGATGCTCCCTTCCTTTTCGACGGAGGAGCAGCAGGGGAGCAGGAAGACCTCGGTCTCGATCTCCTCCGGCTTCATGCCCGGCCCTCTCCAGAACGAGGCCGTCTCGTTGTCGTAGAGGTTGACGTTGACCATCCACTTCAGCTTTCCGAGCGCCTCCCGCACCTTGCCGGCGCCGGCGCTCGAGCAGGCGGGGTTCATGCCCCAGGCGAAGAACCCCTCGAACGCGCCGCGATGCATCTGGATGAAGAGGGGGAGCCACGAGGCCTGCATCCCCTCGTCCAGCTTCGGCAGCCAGGAATAGCCGAAGTCGTTCTCCTTCGTCGCCTGATCGCCATGCAGGGCCTTGAGGTAGCTGGTGATGTACTTTCCCCGGTTGCCCCACCAGTTGACGCTCTTCGGCTCCTTCGTCGCGGGGGTGAACTTGCCGATGTAGTCCTTCAGGCCGACCAGCGAGGCCGTCGGCGTGGGGAGGTAGCCGGTCAGGATGTGGAAAAGGATCCCGTGGTCCGTGGAGCCCTGGACGTTGCCTTCGCCCCGCAGGGCGTTCACGCCGCCCCCGGCCATCCCCATGTTGCCGAGCAGCAGCTGCACGATGGTGAAGGCCCGGATGTTCTGCACGCCGACCGTGTGCTGCGTCCAGCCCATCGCGTAACAGGACGTGGCCGTCCGGTCCGGCCGGCCCGTCGAGCCGATGGCCTTGTAGACCGCCTCGATCTTGTCCTTCGGGGTGCCGGTGATCTGCGAGACCTTGTCGATCGTGTAGCGGGAGTAGTGCTTCTTCAGGAGCTGCAGGACGCAGTTCGGGTCCTGCAGCGTCGGGTCCTTCTTGGGCACGCCCTGCCCGTCGAGCTGGAAGGCCCAGGTCTTCCGGTCGTATTTCGTGCCCGTCTCGTCGTAGCCGGAAAAGACGCCGTCGAGTTCGCCCGGCATCTTGAAGTCCGCATTGACGAGAAAGGGGGCGTCGGTGTAGTTGACGACGTATTCCTTGAAAATGAGGTCATTCTCGAGCAGGTAGCTGATCATCCCCCCGATGAACGCGATGTCGGTGCCGGAACGGATCGGCGCGTACAGATCGGCCACCGCCGCGGTCTGCGTGAAACGGGGGTCGACGCAGATGAGCTTCGCGCCGCGTTCCTGCGCCCGGGTCATCCACTTCATCGAAATGGGGTGGTTCGACGCCGGGTTGGCCCCCATGACGAGGATGACGTCCGCGTTCCTCAAATCGACCCAGTGGTTCGTCATCGCGCCGCGACCGAACGACTCTCCCAGAGCCGTTACAGTTGCGGAGTGTCAGAGCCTGGCCTGATGCTCTACATAGACCAGTCCCCAGGAACGCACGAGCTTCTGGACGAGGTAGCACTCCTCGTTGTCCAGGGCCGCGCTGCCCACGTGGGCGATGCCGTCGGTCCGGTTGACCGTGAACTCCTTCTCCCCGTCCAGCACCTTCGTCTTCGTGGTCGCCCTGAAGGTCTTGTCCCGGGTGTCCTTGATCTTGCGGGCGATCCGGTCCAGGGCCCAGTCCCACTCGACGTCCTTCCACGCCGCGGCGCCGGGCGCGCGGTAGCGCGGCTTGCGCAGGCGGTTCTCGTTGTTGACGACCTGGTGGATCGTTCCGCCCTTCGAGCAGAGCGCCCCCTCGTTGATCGGGTGGTCGGGGTCGCCCTCGGTGTTGATCACCTTGCCGTCCGCAGTGTGCACGAGGATCCCGCACCCGACCGAGCAGTAACAGCAGATGGTGGTCGTCTCCTTCGCCCCCTTGATCCGCAGCTCCCGGGCATAGGCGTACGCCGGGGAGAGGTCGAACCCCAATCCGCCCGCGAGAACCGTCCCGGCCGCGGCCGCCCCCGACGCGACGAGGAATTCCCTCCGGGTAAGTTCGATCTTCGTCACCGTGTCGCCCTCCTCTCCAGCAGCGCCTTCATGTGGTCCTTGTGGCAGAGCAGGCACTCCATGTGGCCCTGCTGCTGGTTCATGCCTTCCGTGTACCGCCCGTAGCTCTCCGGGCCGTGGCACTCGATGCAGTGGGTGATCTCCGCCGACGGTTCCCACTTGCCGGGCTTCCACCGGCCATCGAAGTACTCGTTGAGGTAGTGCACCACGGTGTACACGACTTCCCCCGCCACCTTGGCGCAGCGCTCGTACTTCTCCTTGGAGCTGACTTCGGCGCCGGCGGCCAGCGTCCACTTCGAGACCGAGGTGTGGCAGAGCGGGGTCATCGCCTGGGCCTTGACCTGCTTGGGAAACTCCGAGATCTCGTCGAACCGCTCCGTCGGGAAGTGCATCCCCGCATACCACCACATCATCCGGTCGATGATCGCGCCGAAGGAGTGCTCCTTGTCGTAGGTGACGAGGTTGATCAGGCAGGAAGAGACGCCGAGCGCGCCGCAGAGCGTACCGTGCCCGGCGTAGCCCTGCCCGGCGTGCTCGAACATGAAGTCCGGCAGGGTCGTCCACGGGTAACCGACCTGCTCCTTCAAGAGGCTGAGGACCCCCAGCCAGGTGCCGTTCCCTCAGCCCTTGTTCTTGAGATAGGCCCGATAGGCCCGCGTCCCGGCCTCCAGCGGGTCGAGCTTGGTCCACTTCCAGGGCAGGGGCGGCGCCGGCGCGTACGTTGGCTCGGTCGAAGCCTGGGCGCTGCTGATCCGCCCCGCGATCCCCCCCGCGAGGAGCAAGGCCGACCCCTTCAGAATGTTCCGGCGGGAATACTCCGCGGCTCCCCCGGCGTCAACAACGGCACCCTCGTCCTGCTCCTTCATAGGATCCTCCTCCGTGGTCATGCTTCTCCTCAGCTCTGAATCCAGCGTTCGCCCCGGCTACTTCTTCGCCTTCTCGACCGTGAGGGCGAGCGCCTCGGTGTAGGTGAGCTCGACCTGGTCCCCGACCTTCACGGTCTTGAGCTTCTCGGGGTGCTTCACCTTGATCGTCCGCGTGTTGCCGGCCGGACCCTTGAAGGTCACCGACGGGGTCTTCTCGTCGATCGCCGTGATCGTGACCGTCACGGTCGTCTCGCGGGCGAGGACCCCGGCCGGCTTCGCGCCGGGCTTCGCGGCTGCGGCGACCGTGGTGCTGCCGGTGGTGCCGCCCGTTTTCACCTCGTAAGCGAGCGCCTCGGCGTAGGTCACGACGACAACGTCGCCCTTCTGCACCTGGTCCAGGTTCCTGGCGGCCTCGTCGACCACGAAGGTTTCAGTCTTGCCGTCGGCCACCTTGAGCGTGACGGTGCGGGTCTTGTGATCGATCTCCACGACCGTCGCGGTGAGTTCGACGGTCAGCGCCGCCACGACGCCGCTGGCCGGAGCCGCGGGTTTCGCCGTCTCCGCTGCCGCCAGAGATGCCAGAGCCAGGCTGCCCGCCACACCCACCGCGATCACTGCCAGTCCGATTTTCTTCATGGTATCCCCCCACCTCGCTGTTGTCCTGCTGTTGACTACGACTCGCTGCGGAGGGCGGTCCTGCCCCGCGCCGGCATGGCAACCACTTTGAACATAGTACACCCGTTTCACGCGCCAGCGGACGTGAGCCCCTTGAGCTTGAAGCCCAGGACGACGAGGATGACGCCGAACAGGATCGCGAACGATCCGAGCATCCAGAGCATCCCGATTGCGCCGACGCCGGGGCGCGCGAACAGGAAGAGGCCGAAGAGCACCGAAAGGACGCCGCCGGCGATGAGCCAGCCCTCGCCCTCGATCTCCTTGCGCAGCCGGAGGGCGACGAGGATCTCGGAGACGCCGCGGACCACGTGCCACCCGGCGATCAGATAGAGCAGTGCGAGCGCTGTCAGGCCGGGGTACATGAATGCCCCGACGCCGGCCGCAAGGCTCACCAGCCCGATCAGGAACACCGGCCACGGGAACGGATCGCCCGGCTGGCGCTGCGAGAACGCAGCCATGGCGGCCACAATGCCGTCGCCGACGGCGTACAGGGCGTAGAGCATGATGATCGCCGCCAGGGTGATCCCGGGCATCGTAAAGGCCCCGATGCCGAACAGGATCGCGAGCACGCCGCGCAGCACGAATACCCACCAGTTTTTCGCCAGCAGTTCCCGGATCATCGTCTCAACCTCCTCGCGGTGTGTGCCCGCAGATCGTAATGGACGTTCTCAACCATTGTTGCACTGGTCTTTGAAATTGCCCCCCTCGCTCTACCCCCACCCTTCAATAGCGACTTTCTTCGAGCGACAGACGCCGCCCCGGATTAGAGCATCGCCTCGACGGGCAGCAGGGACATCAAGCGCACGCCGAAGCGCTTGAAGAATCCCGTCTCCGGCTCGACCTCGTGGCGCACCGGCCCCTGCGGCGTCTGCTCCACCCAGGCCAGGCGCTTCCCGTCGGCGCCCAGCACGACCTCCCACGACAGCAGCGCGGCCTTCGCGTCGAGAGCGTTCGAGACCGCGCCCGCGAGCGAAGGGCTGTCGATCAGCACCCCCATCTCGGTGTTCAGGCGCGCGGAACGCGGGTCGAGGTTGAACGAGCCGACGAACACTCGCTCGCGGTCGACGGCGAACGTCTTCGCGTGCAGACTCACCGTAGAACTGCCTCCCGCGCTTCCGCCCGGGGCGCTGTGCCTTTCCCGGTCACCCCGCCTCGTTGTCGCCGCGGCCCCGGGCTTCAGCTCGTAGATCCGTGCCCCGCCTCGCAGGAGCGCCTCGCGCCGCCTGGCATAGCCGGCGTGCACGGCGCCCACGTCCGTCGCCGCCAGCGAGTTGGTGACGATGCGCAGCTTCACGCCGCGCCCGGGGTAGGTGGCGAGGTCGGCCGCGCCCCTCTCCCCGGGCACGAAGTAGGGGGAGATGAGGTCGATCTCGCGCCGCGGGGTGCCGATGGCAGCCAGCAACCGCGAGAAAAGCAGGTCCTGATCCTGCACCTGGCCCGCTACCTTCTCGGGCTTGTCGCTGATCAGGGTCGTCGTCGCCCAGTCGAGCGAAAGGCGATGCGCGAGCAGGTCCGAGACGAGCGTGGTGGCGGCGACCGCCTCCCGGTACCGTGACGCCTCGGCGGAGGCGCGAGTCTGTGCGAACAGCCTGCTGAGCTCACCGGTGCCCCCCGCCTTCGTCCTGGCGATGATCACCCCGGCAGGGTAGGCCGAGCCGCTGTTCCAGTACCGGTCGAAGTCGGCGCCGACTGCGGCCGCGACGGGCCCGACGCCGATGACGTCCAGATCCTGGAAGACCACGTGACCACCGGAGGCGAAGTACTCGTCGCCGACGTTGCGGCCACCGACGATCGTGGCCTGGTTGTCGGCGGTGAGCGACTTGTTGTGCATGCGGTGGTTGAGGCGTCGGAAATCGGCGAGGTAGCCGAGCAGGCGCGAGCCGCGGTACACGAAGGGGTTGAACAGCCGCACCTCGATTCCGGCGTGGCCGTCGAGCGCGGCGATGATCTCGTCCATCCCGCCCGTATTGTTGTCGTCCAGCAGCAGCCGCACCCGGACGCCGCGCTCGGCGGCGCTCCAGAGTTCCTCGAAGAGCAGCAGCCCGGTGGTGTCGTCGTGCCAGATGTAGTACTGGACGTCGAGCGACCGTTCGGCCGTGCGCGCCAGCGCGACGCGCGCGGCGAACGCCTCGAGCGGTTTCTCCGCGGGTGGACATCCTTGTTCATCGCGACATTCCCCCGGGGTGGGCAGATGGTTTCACTGTTTTCCCCGACGCGCAGGGCGGGCCTATGAAATTCACCCTGGCCGGCGCCTGATTCCGCCTTCACACTGCCCCCATCAACTTGAGCGAATTGTGGATGATCCGGAGTCCAAACGCGACCTGAATGACGCCGAGAACGGCACCGAGAACCTGCAGCAGGACGCCGAGGATCGGCGGGATGCGCCGCGCCACGCGCATGACGAAATAGTTCGACAGCATGATTGCCAGGACGATGGCGCCGATGGCCATACGGCTCTGCCAGTCGGGATTGATCGCGAGGAACACGACGAGCGCGGCGATGCCGTACGGCGTGACGATCGTCGGGAAGGCAAGCGGCGACATTGCCACGTTTATGGTCGGTATCGGAACCGGGCCGGCAGGTTCCCCGCTGTGCAACGATGGGAACGTAAATTGCTGAAGGATGCCCTGCAGCGCGACGAGAAAGAGAATGATCCCCGCGGAAAGGGCCAGGATGGGCAACGGAATGCCGTAGCTGTCCAGCAAACTCTGACCGAGTAACGCGGCGAGCAAGAGGGCAAGACTCGCAAACAGTGTTGACCATAAGGCAATCTTGTGTGCCAGGGCGGCGTCCGCCCCTTTCGTCAATGCCAAGAACGGGCCAATGATCTTGAACGGCCCAAGCATCAAGAACAGAAACGTGAAGATCGTTGCCAGGGGATAGCGCATCATCTGCGCCTGGTCGACTGCAGCTTCCGCGGCCGCTGCGATGCCTGGAACGATCAGACAACCGACACCAATCCCAGCCAGGATGATCTTCAGTGATCCCCTCCTCGGCATGCTGTTCGGCTCCGTTTGATGGGACGGCGTCACCTGCGGTCCCCGCACACGCCAGCCGTTTTTCGTGCGGCAGGAACGGGAGCCGAAAACCCCGTAAGGCCCACCTCACGGACCAGTTCCTTGAACAATGCGTGCAATTTCTCCCGCGAGAGGTTCGCCGTCTCCATGACGAGATGCTTGGCATCGAAATCGTCCCAGTCCTCGGCGAGTATGGTGATCCCCAATGCCCGGGCCTCCTCGAAGTACCGCGTGCCCGGGTAGGGAGTCGTGAACGACAACCCGATCTTGGCGCCCATCTCGACGATCTCGATCATGAAGCGGGCCTGAAGGCGAATGGTCTCCTCGGTGTCCATCGGGTGGGGGAACATGAAGGAGCACAGGACGTCCAGACCCGCCCCCCTGGCCATGGCGACCGCTCTGCGCACGTCCTCGAGCTGGATCCTCTTCCCGATCGTGTCGAGAATCTCCTGGGAGCCGGTCTCGGCCCCGAACTGGACGCCCCGGCACCCTGCCTCCCGCATGGCGGCGATGACCTCCTCGTCGACGAGGTCCGCCCGCGTCGAGCAGTCCCACTCCCAGGGCCACGGCGCCTCCACCCGCTTGAAGCGCTCGCAGACGGCCAGAGCGTGGTTCCTGTCGAGCGTGAAGGCGTCGTCCGCCAGGGTGACCCGCTCCAGGCCGAGGTCGTTGAGGAGAACGCCCACCTCCTCGGCGACCCGCTCCGGGCTTCTGAACCTGCGTCTCCCGCGCCAGATGGTGTTGACGGCGCAGAAACTGCAGTTGTAGGGGCACCCGCCCCTCGATGTCAGGACGGTCCCGGGGTGCTGGTAGAGTCCGAGCGGAAAAAGATCGCGCCTGGGGAAGGGGAGCGCGTCCACGTCCCCGATGACGGGACGCTCGGGGGTGACGCACACGCCCCCTTCCTGCTTGCAGCCGATGCCCCGGATCTCCTCGAAGCGGCGCCCGCCGCTCAGAAGGGCCTCCGTGAGTTCCAGCATCGTGGTTTCACCCTCGCCGGAGACGACAAAATCGACGTGCTCCTCCGCCGCCACCTCGCGCAGTCGGGCGCTGGGATGAGGGCCGCCCATGACGACGGCCACGTGCGGATCGACCTCCTTGGCGAGGGCGGCGATCCTCAGGCCGGAGAGATAGGTCTCGGTCTGGGCCGAGATCCCGAGGACCCTGGGCTTCTCGGCCTCGAGGATCGCGCGCACATAGGCCGGGTCCATCCCCCCCACGTTGAGGTCGAAAGCCGACACGCCAACGCCCTGCTCCATGAGCACGGCAGCCACGTAGGAAAGGCCCAGGGGCGGGGCGAGGGCGGCGTGGGCATCGGCCCGCTTTCTCACCGGGGCGTTGAACAGGAGAACATCAGCCAACTGAGGGGTGCCCCATCGTTCGTCAGGCGCTCCGATCCGGGTCCAGCGCCTCCCGGCACTGCGCCACCCGCAGCCCGAGAAGATCGGTGACCTGCCTGCGCAGCCGCTTCTCGGGGTCCTCGTTCCGCACCCGGGCCTCCTCCGGCGGGCCCTGGCCAGCCGCGAGGCGAGCACCGCCGGCACTCCCCCCGGACGCTTCCTGGTCGGCGCATTCCTGCGCGGCGTCGCGCACGCGCGTGGCCAGTTCCGCGTCGCCCAGGGGCTGCTCCAGCCAGCGGGCGAGCAGTTCGTAGTCCACCGAAAAGGAGGGCATGCCCTTGAGCAGGTGATAGACCTCCACCAGCTTGAACATCCGCTCGGTTTCGGCACCGGGCCCGGAGCCGAAGATCACCCCTTCCAGGCGCTCGCCCCAGGCGACCTCGCGCAGTAACCTTGCAGCAGTATCAGCCGACGGCTTCGTCAGCACCTCGTTGCTCATCGTCATTGCCAGCACTCCTTGGGCACGGCCACGCCGCGCCTAACCATTGCCCAGCCTGCCCCTGGACTCCAGGACGTCGGCTACCTCCTTGAGACCGCAGCCTTCCAGCGTCGCGCGCGTCGGCCTGCCCGTCTCCGTGTCCCACCCCTCGAGCTCGAAGTAGATCGACTTCAACTCGTCGAACTTCTTCCGGTCGATAGCGAAGCTCTGCGGTTTCCAGGCCCACGTCCCGTTCTCGAAGGCGGGGAAGTACCTTCCCTTCTGGAGGAAGGGGGGCTCCTTGGTGTACACGTACGAGTCGTACGGCGGGAACGGCGGGTGGTACTCCTGGTCGCGGTGGCGGCCCATCAGCGCCTGGATGGCGCGCTGGAAGTTCCACATCCGCCGCCCAACCTCGAGACCCTGCTCGTAGGTGATGTTGGCGCCCGTCACCGCATTGAAGAACGTGACCTCCAGCTCGGGGGAGGCGCCAAGCTGGTCGTCGCCGTCCGTGTTCAGCCATGAGGTGAACAGCTGGTCGCAGAAGGGGGCGGAGTTCTTCCAGAACTTGTGGTGGCGAGCGCTCCAGGCCATGCACTTGGCCAGGGACGGCCCATAGACGTACTCCTCGTTCCTGGCGGCCATGAGCGGGTCATGCCAGGGGGCGCCGATCCGGGCCAGGGTCTTCGCCGCCTTCTCCGCCGAGAAACTCGGCGCCAGAGGCGCCCGGCCCGAAAAACCCTTCTGTCCCTGGGGCTTGCTCCAGTCGATGAGCTTCCCGAGATCGTGGCAGTTGAGGTCCCGGGACTCGAAAAGCGACATCACCGCCCAGGCCCACTCGTCGCCCCAGTGGACGATGCCGATGTGGTAGATCGTCACCAGGACACCGCTCCTGAGGTCTTCCTCCAGCACGCCCCACTTGGCCGCGCAGCTGATCATCCCCTCCGCCAGGTCGTTCCCGATCTCCCGCCGGTTCACGATCCGGTCGATGTAGTCGTCGACGAAATCCAGTTCCCCGATTCTGCTGAAATCCAGGGTGGTGTGAATCTTTTTCCCGGGACCGAGGAGGCCGCGCTTGTGGAGCGTCTCGAGCCAGCCGAGCATGTTCCCGATCTGGTAGGCGTTCAGGCCCTCCATCCCGAGCCGCTGCGGCGCCATGATGCCAATCGCGGTGGTCTTCCCGTGGGCCTTGACGTCGAAGGGGGCGAACCAGCCAAGCTCGACGCAGATGGCCTCGCCGCCGGCATGGCCGGGCCAGGCGCGCTTGAAGTTGGACTTGCAGCAGGACGGGCAGGCGGCGCAACCGAGGGGCCGGCCGATGTCGTCGACCGCGGAAGGCACCCGCTCGGCGACCCAGTTGCTCGGGGGGTCGCCCAGCTCCCTGCCAGTGGCGGTGGCCATGGACTTCCTCTCTCCCGCATCGACGTCGTACATATACTTTGCCATCCGCCGCCGTGCTTCGATGATGCCCCCCGGGTCCGCCACGGGCACCGAGCCGGAACCCAGCACGCTGATGGCCTTGAGGTTCTTGGAGCCGAAGACCGCGCCGAACCCGCCCTGTCCCGCGGCGTTCCCCGCATCGTGGCAGAGGCACGCCCACTTCACGAGGTTCTCGCCCGCTTTCCCGATCGCCACGATCGCGGACCGCTGGGTGGTCCGGGACCCGGGTACGGGCCCGGAGCGCTGCCAATCGCCTTGACCCGTCCCGACGTCCTTCCAGATCATCTCCTGCGCCTGGAAGATATTGAAGCCCCAGACGAACCGCGCGTCCCTGATCTGGACGTCCGCGTCCCTGATGTCGATCCAGACCGGCCGGTCGGCGCGGCCCTTCACCGCGATGCCGTCGTAACCCGCGAACTTGATCATCGTCCCCCACCTGCCGCCGAAGTTGCTGCGGCAGAACTGGGGCCTCGGGTAGGCCTCGGGGGCCAACCCGAGGACCTCGGTCCGGCCGCCGCTCGGCGCCAGCGTGCCGCCCAGCGGGCCGGGCATCAGGCAGACGACGTTGTCGGGCTCCAGGCCGCTGATCGACTGATCGGCCAGGTAATCCTTGTTGATCTGGTCCCAGAAGAGCGCGATCCCCAGCCCGAAACCGCCGTACCATTGCTCGAACTTCTGGGTGGGCACGGTTTCGACGCTCCGTTTCGAAAGATCGACAACCAGCAATTTCCCCACGTGGCCTTTCATGCGTCAGTACCTCCTCATCTGGTCGGGGGTCCTACTCAGCATCGCTATTCCGCCTCTGCTTCCGACCGTTCTCCATCAACGTCCCACTCCGCCCAGTGCTCCGGTCCCCAGATCCTGGCCTTTCTCAGGTTGACCCAGTACCCCGCGTTCCCGGCCTGGTCCGGTACGACCTTGGTGAACCCGATGGCCTTCATCGGGCAGATCTCCCTGCAGGCCTGGAGGCCGTCCGGCCCCCCCGAGTTCTTCCAGTGGGGCGTGTCGGCGCACAGGTCGCACTTCTGGGCGACGCCGTTGATGAAGTCGAAGACCGCCCTGCTCGGCGTGAAGGGGCAGGCATTGAAGCAGGCCTCGCAGCCGATGCACTTGTCGTGGTCGACGCGCCGCACGTTGCCGAACCGGGCATCGGGGGTGAGGGCTCCGGTCGGGCAGGCCCGCACGCACATGGGATCCACGCACTGCCGGCACTGTTGCGGCTCTATGTCGTCCGGCGCGTCCAGCAAGGGGTTTCTGACGATCTGGATCGCAGAGAGCGAGAGATTGGCTTCCCCCTTGTGCGACAGGGAGCAGGCCATCATGCAGGAGAGGCAACCTGCGCATTTGTACGTATCGATCAGGAGGTAGCCGCCGGACACGGGCATCGCAAAGATCCCCGGCGGCAGGAGCACTTCTCCCAGGCCGACGCCCACCAGGATGGTCCCGCCGATCTTCAGGAACGACCGCCGCGAGATCCCGTCGGTCATCGCGCGCCCTTGATCGCTTTGGCACTTGTTCGTCACTCTGCACCTCCGTTCCTCGTCCACATGGGTCGAATTCTCCTCGGCCGGATTGCGATCGTGCTGCATGACGCCTCCGGGCCGCCTACTTCCCCTTCATCTGGGGCGAACGCTCCCAGGAAATCCAGGAGCCGTCGTGCACGGCAACGTCGGGGTACCCAAGGACCTTCAGCGCCCACCACGCGCCCGCGGCCGCCTGGCCGCTCGTGCAGGTCACGATGATCCGTTTGTCCTTCGTGACGCCCCGCGACTCCAGGAGCCACGCCGCGGCCAGGGGCTCCCTGAGGAAGCCTTCCACGGTCCAGAGGCCGGTGACCGGCAGGTTGACCGAGCCCTCGATGTGGCCGGACCGGGTCTGGAGCGGGTGCGGCAGCAGGCTCTGGAATTGAGCGGCCGAGCGCACATCGATGACGACCGCGCTCTTCCCGTCGATGGCCGCGGCGACCTGCCCGTTGTTCACGAGAAGGCCGTCGTTCGGTTTCGGCTCGAACGCTCTCGACGGCACCGACGGCGGGGCCCCCTTCGCGAGCGGCAACCCCGCTTCCTTCGTCCAGGCGTCGAGCCCGCCGTCGAGCACCGCGACGCTGGTGTGCCCGAGCCGGTTCAGCGCGTGGGCCAGCAGCGGCGCTTCCAAGGTGCCGGTGCCGTAGACCACCACGCGGGTCGAGCGGTCAATCCCCCGGCTCCCGAGGAGCTTCGCCAGTTCCGCGGGCGCCTTCAGGGTCATGGAACGCGGCGTCGCGTCGACCGCGTTGCGCAGGTCCGTCGCGGCATCGAGGGAGACCGCCCCCGCGATGTGACCCGCTTCGAATGAGACCAGCGGCCTGGCGTCGACCAGTACGAGGGGCTCTTTCTTGCCGAGGGCCTCGTGCAGGGCCTCGGCCGTGATCGACAGCCCCCCTTGGACCGCGACCCCGGCGACGACCGGCTCGTCCCAGTCGCGTCTTTCCGGGACCTTGCCGTCGGGAACGACGACACGCCGGTTCGCGTCCTTTTCGTACTCGAGCAGGTCGGACTCGGACAGGAATAGCTTGCGCTGTCCGTGGCAGTTGTTGCAGGAGGCGCTCCGCCAGGTCGTCCGCTGGATGTTGTGCGGCGAGGTGCGCTTCCAGGTTGGCACATTCCCGAACGTCTTCAAGGCGTCCTTGCCGTAGAAGTCGAAGAGGTGCTGGTCAACGGGCACGTGCCGCACGAGGATGTACTCCTCCGAGAGCCCCGTCCCGGGATAGTTGAGGCCGATTTTGAAAGTCTCATGCTCCATCTGGTTCACGAAATAGGCGAGGCCGCTCTCGTCCTTGCCGGTGTGGCAGCTGTAGCAGTTGGCGTAGTCCTGCGCGTGGCAGACCTGGCACTGCACCTTGCCGAGGTGGACCTTGTGCTGGGCGACCTTGCCCAGGTCCTTTTCGTGGCAGTTGACGCACCGCGGCATTTCGTGCAACTCGTAGCGCGAGGTGAGTCCGTCGCCCGAGGCGTGCAGTTCGGCGCCCGTGTGGCAGGCCGCGCACTGCATGGACTTCTTCGCGAAGTGCTCGTCGCCGACTCCCCGCAGGCCGTAGTACTCATCGCCGACCCGGCTGCCGTGACAGGCGGTGCACTGGTTCACCATGTCCGGTTTCCCCTGGAAGACGTGCCCCCGGACGAATCCGCCCCCGGAGGAGTTGGGCCGGCTCACATGACACTGCCCGCAACTGGCGTGGCAGGCGTTGCAGTGGTTCCGGCTTCCCGGCTCGATGACGGCACCCCAGTTCGCCGGGTCGTTGCCGGCACGGGCCCGCAGCACCTTCGGATACGTCGAAAACGTCGTGTGCAGGGAGGTCGAAGCGGTCTTGAACTCCTCCTCGTGGCATCCGGCGCACACATTCCTGCCGCCCTTGCCGAAAGGCGGGACCTCGGAAGGATCCCTGACGAGGCCCCGGTGCGCCTCAGTGCGTTTGGAAGCCGCCGGATCGCCGCCGTGGCACTGCTCGCACGTCTTCTCGGCGTGGGCGGTCGCGAAGAAATCCTGGGAGACCAGCACCTTCTCGTGCGGCGCCAACGGCGCCACGGATCCGCCTCACCCCTTGCCCGCCGTCATGGCCGACTTCGGGGGAGGGGGCAGCTTTGCCGCCTCCATCTTCAACTTTTCGGCGTCGGTGTGGCAGGCAACACAGGAGGACACGAGCCGCGACGGTTCGGTGGCGACGGCCGGTCCTGCGACGAGACCAAACACGAGGACCGAGGTTGCGATAAGTCTCTTCATGCTCCAGCTCCTTTCTGCTCGGGACTGCTCAGATCCACCATGCGGGCCGAAAAGGGCTGCCCACTGTATTTTTCAATCCGCAGTCTGTCCTCCGGAGTTGCGCGTTCGCGTGATCAACTCCATCCCTTCCGTCGCGGACACGTGGTCGAAGCGGACTTCGGGCCGTCCGTGAGAGAGCTCGACGGCGGCGAGAATCAGGCGGTAGGCTTCGGAGCGGAGGTGCCGGTCGAGCGCCTCCTGGGTATCCCAACTCTCGACGAGTACGACGGCCCTCTCCAGACCTTGCTCATCGTAAATGTTGCAGGCAGCGCAGCCCGGCTGGGCCAGCACCGGCCCTTGAATGGTCTGGAGGATCTCCAACACCTCGGCACGTCGTTCCGGCAGCGGCAGGATCTTGATCGTCCCGTTGATCATGCCCATCGTACATAGCCAGTTCCGTGCCAGGACGATATCGTAGGCCGTGAGACTCTGATTAACTCATTGAAATGTTATGATTCTGTACTATTCCAGCGATGCTGTTTCGAGAGCCGGGCGTTGAGGCGAAAGGACGAAATGTCGTCCTCAGGTCGATATTTCGTCCGTCTGGCGCGGCTCGATGCCCAGCTTCTTCATCCGGCTGTAGAGCGTCGAGGGCTTGAGCCCCAGCGCCGCGGCCGCGCCCTGCGGCCCCTTGACGCGCCCGCACGCTCTCTCGAGAGCCTGGAGGATGTGCTCGCGTTCGGCCTCGGCCAGCGTCCGGGGCGCCGTCTCCGGAGCGGCGGCGTCGAGGCGCGGCATCCGCAGCGTCTTGTCGGTTGTGAGAATGGCGGCGTGCTCGAGCACGTTCCGAAGTTCGCGGACGTTGCCCGGCCAGGGGCGGCGCTGGAGCGCGTCCATCGTCGCGCGCGGCACCTGGGTGATCTTCTTGCCCATGCGGGAGGAGAACTCCTCGAGGAAGGCCCAGACCAGCAGCGGAATGTCCTCCGTCCGCTCGCGAAGCGGCGGCACGCGGATCGGGAAAACGTTGAGTCCGCGGACACTTTCGAAGAGGCCCCAGTCGGTCGTCGGGAACATGTTTTTTTCAGGGCTTCTTCAAAATATCATGCGTTCCGACTCTTCGGAGGAGATAGACGTCATCCACGATCCCAAAGGTCAGGCGGTAGCCTTTCGTGACCCGTGCCTCCCAGATGGCGGCACGACCTTCCATCTTCTTGCATCGCAGCGAAGGATGCCTGGGGTTTTCCAGAAGTCTCGTGATCTGCGTGTCGATCTGCTCCTGAATTCCGGCTGGCAAGCCCTGGTAGTCCTTGCGAAATGGAGGAGTGAAGGCGATTTTCATTTTTTCTTCAAGGCTTTAATCGCATCCGCGGCCTTGTCGAAAGGGCCGATGATTCTTCCTTCCTTGATCGCTTCGTCCGATTCCCGTTCTTTCTCCTGCCATTCTCGTGTCCAAAACCACTCCTGGTCTCTGGGAACCATTCTCTGCGGAATGATGACGACGGTGTTGTCCCTGATAGTCGTTTCTACAAAATCTCCGACTTTCAGGCGTAAAGAATCGAAAATTTCCTTGGGAATGGTGATTTGGTGCTTGGGTCCGATTTTCACCGCCGGCATAGGCCTGCCTCCTTACTTTCTTACTGTAAGCATATGGGCATTATTCACCTTCGTCAATACCCCGGTGCGTGTGCCTCTCACGCTGCTACAAGTTGACGTCACCGGGACGGCTTCTTCTTCATCTTGCTGGAGGTCTTCTCCGCCGCTTCGGCCTTGTCCGCGCCGGGACCCTTTTTCGACAGGGGCAGACCACTGCCGACCTTGGCGATCAGATCCTTCTCGTCGACCTTGCGTAAACGAAAAAGCAGCTCAGGGCCGATCGTCGAGCCGCGCGGCGATGCCATAGAACACGGTCGCGCCGGCGTAGTCGCGCAGGGCCTCTCCGAGGGGCAGATGCTGCGCCTTGCCAGCGCGGAAAGCCGGATTCGCGCAGCTCGACGAGCGCCGCATCCAGTTCGGGGACGTCTTCCGCGGCAGCAAGGACGAGGTGCCCGTGCGGTGTCAGACAGGGTGAGAGCCGAATCATCGCGACTCGATGCCCAGCTTCTTCATCCGGCTGTAGAGCGTCGAGGGGTTGAGCCCCAGCGCCGCGGCCGCGCCCTTCGGCCCCTTGATGCGCCCACCCGTTCTCTCGAGCGTCCGGAGGATGTGCTCGCGCTCGGCGTCGGCCAGCGTCCGGGCCGCCGCCTCCGGAGCGGCGTCGTCGAGGCGCGGCACCCGCAGCGTCTCGCCGGTCGTGACGATGGCGCCGTGCTCGATCACGTTCCGCAGCTCGCGGACGTTGCCCGGCCAGGGGTGGCGCTGGAGCGCGTCCATCGTCGTGCGCGGCACCTGGGTGATCTTCTTGCCCATGCGGGAGGAGAACTCCTCGAGGAAGGCCCAGACCAGCAGCGGGATGTCCTCCGCCCGCTCGCGCAGCGGCGGCACGCGGATCGGGAAGACGTTGAGGCGGTAGTAGAGGTCCTCCCGGAAGCGTCCCTGTCCGGATGTCCTCGGCCAGGTCGCGATTGGTGGCCGCGATCACCCGCACGTCGACCTTGATGGTCCTGGGGCTCCCGAGCCGCTCGAACTCGCCCGTCTCCAGCACGCGCAGCAGCTTGGCCTGCACCTCGAGCGACAGCTCGCCGATCTCGTCGAGGAAGAGCGTCGAGCCGTCGGCGACCTCGAAGCGGCCGACCTGGCGCGTCAAGGCCCCGGTGAAGGCGCCCTTCTCCCGGCCGAACAGCTCGCTCTCCACGAGCCCGGACGGCAGCGCGGCGCAGTTGACCTTGACCATCAGGCGGCTCGCGCGCGGGCTGAGCCGGTGGATGGCCTGGGCGACGAGCTCCTTGCCGGTGCCGGTCTCGCCGCACACGAGCACCGAGGAATCCGTGGGCGCGACCTGCTCCACCAGGCGCAGGACCTTCCGGATGGCGGACTCTGCCCGGTGACCTCGCCGTGCGCGGTGGATCACCCTGATCTCGGCCTTGAGGTAGTCGCTCTCGGCCTGGAGCCGGTCCTTCAAGCGCTCGATCTCCGCGTACGACTGCCGCAGGGCCTCCTCGCTTGCGCCGCCTCTCCGTGATGTCGCGGAGGACACCGTACGACTTGACCGTGCGTCCGGTGGCGTCGCGCGTGGCGACGCACGCCATGTGCTGAATCCACCGTTCTCCCAGGGTCGGATGTACGAAGCGATACTCGACGGTGACCCGCTCCACCTTCCCGTCGTGCAGCTGCTGGCGCTGGTCCAACACGATCCTGGCGGTCGTCAGGGTGCAGATGCTCCATCCAGAACTCCAGGGCCTGAAGGCCCTCCTCCCGTTCCGGCGGAACCCCGCAGAGGTCGCGAAGCCGGTCGTCGACGAAGACGATGCCTGCGCCGAAGTCCACCTCGTAGAACGCGAGGCCGGCGAGGTCGGCGCCCGCCGCCAGGCGAGCCTCGCTCGCGCGAAGCGCCTCTTCGCCGCGCTTGCGCTCGGTGATGTCGATGGAGAGGCCCATCAGGCGCTCGGGCTCGCCGGCGACGTTGAGATGGGGCCGCCCGCGGGAGGTGATCCAGCGCACGCCGCCGTCTCCCCGGTGGGTGATCCGGTACTCCACGTCGACGGGTCGCCCTCCCGCAGGGAACGCTCGATGGCTTCCCGGACGAGATCCCAGTCGTCGGGATGGACCGAGGCCTCGAACTGCTCCAGGTCGATGACCTCGTCCGGCGAATACCCGAAGATCGTCCGGGCCCGCTCCGTGGCCCAGAAGACGCCCGTGCCGTAGTCCAGGCTCCAGAGCCCCGCCTCGGCGGAGTCCGCCGCCAGGCCAGGCGCTCCTCGCTCTCCTGCAGGCGCAGCTCGTGGCGCCTCCGGGCGAGCGCGTTGGTGAAGACCTGCGCGACCAGTTGCAGCCGCTTCACCAGCGCGTCCGGCCAGTCGCGCTCCGCCCGCAGGGTATTGAAGCCAAGGGCGCCAACGGGCGGCTCGCCCCCCACCGAGAGCGGGAGGCACAGATTCGACTTGATGCCGAGAAGGCGGCGCTCTCCCGGTCGACGGCGGCCTCCGCCGGCAACTCCTCCAGCGAGGAAATGGCAACCATGCGGCCGGCCAGCATCTGCCGCCGGTACCAGGGGAACTGCTCCTGGCGCAGCGGCTCGGGAGGCCGTGAGCCTTCCTGGGCGTAGTACGTGGGTGGCCGTGATGACACCGGTGCCGCACCCGACCACTGCCAGAGCACCGCGAAGTCGATGCCGAGGAAGTCGCAGACACGGCGCAGCGCGTCCTCGATCTCGCGGTCCACCTCCCCGGCAGGCAGATTGATGAACCGGGAGGAGAGGTCGGAGATCAGCGTCTCGAACTCGAGACGACTCTCGAGGTGCTCAAGCATCGGACCGTCTCCGCTCAACCATGGACACTCCGGTGAACTATACCCGCCCGGTCCGCACGGGGGCAGGGGCCTCAGCGGCCCAGGTGCAAGAAAAGACGATATATCGACCAAATGGGTTTTCCATGGGTTCTCCGGGGGGGATTCTCGCGGCGCCGGAGCCCAAAGTCAATGTTCAGGCGGGGGGGGCAGGGTCGGAAACGAAAATCCGCCTCTGGCGAGCCAGTTTACTTCCCAGATCTCGATCCCGGTTCCCTCAATCCGGGCCAGCCGCCCCGAGAGTCAATTTTCCCATGAATCATCAGATAAACCTTTTCACTCCGGCTTTTTTCGCAGCTTTCTGCAAATCCTCGTCGATCGTAGCCAAAAGCATACCCCGTCGCAAGGCCAACTCGAGGTATGACGCATCGTAAGCGGACAGCCTGTGCCGCCGCGCCAGGCGAAGGGTGTCGGACAGTGCATACGAAAAAGTGGCTGCGTCCTCCTCAATATCCAAGTCCTTGAGCAGTTCAAGAAAAGCTTCGCTCCGCGCTTCTGTTACCAGACCTTTCATCTCCGCCCTGGCAATGACGTTTGCCACCTCAAGCCCCCAGGTCACGGGGACGAAGGCAGTGCCTTGTTTCATCGCATCGAGCACGCTGTTTGCGTAAGTAAGCTCTTGTGGTTTTCCGTCTCCAAAAAACCATCGCATGCTGACCGAGTTGTCCAGGATGAAATTCACGAACGCCCTTCCTCGATGAGTTCCTTGATGTTCACGCCACGCACCGGGTCGGCCAGCATGAATGCCTTGAGTTTTTCCGCTGCCGCGACCTTGTCTTTCGCCCGCGCGCCCTGGCAGGGCACCAAATCGGCAACAGCTCTCCCGCGGTTCGTGATGGTAAAACTTTTGCCGGACTTGACCAGCCGCAGCAATGCCGGCAGCTTGGTTTTCGCTTCATACGATCCGATTTCGATCTTCATGCCGCCCCCCTCACCGTACCGGTTGTACGGACTAGTTTATAGACCAGTCTTGAGTTGTCAACCTGAGTTTAAAAGCACAGAGGAATTGGGACCTGACCTGCCCCGATCACAAACCGGCGAATTGTGTGTTCAGGCCGATGAACAGCTGAACCTCGGGCTGCCCGACGCCCTTGTGGAGGATGGTGAACTGGGGCTCCGCGAAAATATTGAACACGATGTTGTCGACCTTGAGCACCTTGCCGATCCCCAGGCCCACCGGCACGCTGTAGGTCTCCTTCTCCAGGTCGAAGACCCAGACGCCGGTCGACCGCAGGTAGGTGCCGGCGCCGAGCTGCCAGATGCCGAACGGCTGGATGGCGAGCACGCTGGTCTCGGCACGCTCGCTATCCCCGGCGAACGAGGCCTGCCAGGTGAGCAACCCGCCGTACTGAAACTGCGGCGAGGGGACCCCGAAGACGACGGCCGCGAGGCCGCCCTGCCATTTGCCGCTCCCCAGTGCGTCCTCGCTGGCGGTGGGCGCCGCGACGATCGGGCCGACGCCGAGCGTGAGCGAGGGCTTGCTGACGGCAAGGTAGGCCGCAAAGACGTTGAAGTCGCCGATCCCGGAGGCGGCTTCTTCCTGCCCGGCCCCGGGGAGCGTCGGGAAGGGGAGTGACGCGCGCACCAGGAACCGTCCGACAGGCTGCGCATAGCGAAGCCAGAAGGTGTTGGCCGTCTCGTCGGGCAGGTCGGTCAGCGTCGGCACGTAGTAGTTGTGCGCGTTGAAGGTCTTGAAGGACGCAAGCGGGTTGTTGGCCTGCGCCTGCTCCTCGGCGGTGGCCTCCGCGGCGCGGGCGGGCAATGCTGTCACGAGCCCGACGGCGACGACCACGGAGATCAGCAGCGCCTTTGAACCGGTTTTCATGGTCTGCATCTTTCATTCCCCTTGTTGCTTGTGGGCTGCCCCTTGCGGAGCAACCCGGTTAAAGCGAGGACTTCTTCGCCTCGAAAACTGAACCTGCCTCGCCGGGCGGCGCCACACGATCAAGGCGCCACAATTCTCAGTCGGGGATAATACGTCCGATACCTGGCCGGGTCGCGCGTCAGCAGCGTCAGACCCTCGACCGCAGCGTGAGCGCCGATGAAGAAATCCGGCAGAGGCGAGCGTCGCACGCCCCCGGATCTGCGGTACGCGAGGTACGACTTGCCGGCCAGGAATGCGGCTTCCCACGGAAGCGGCCGTCGTTCGAAAGTGTCTGCCGGTAACGCCGCTTCGAGTTCCTCGATCCGCTGAAAGCCGATCGCCACTTCGGCGTAGATGATCGGATTGATCACCAGGGTCGACTCTTCCGCGCAAGCGGCAAGATGCCGGGACGACCAGGGGAACCAGACGGGGTCTTCTTCCAGCACGTCCAGAAGCACGTTGCTGTCGATCAGCACCCCTCCCGCCATCATTCGCCCCGGGTCAGCGCCATGATCTCGTCCGTGCTCATCCTGACGGTCGCCCGCCCGCGCATGAGGTCGACCACCCGGCGGCCCCTCGCCTGTGGCCCCGCGATCTTGCGGACGTAGGCCACTTCCCCTTCAACGACGAATTCGACATCGCTGTGAGGTTTGAGCCTGAGTTTTTCCCGCACCTCGATGGGGATGGTCACTTGTCCCTTGCTCGTGATCCGCATAACCCCTCCCGTGTAATACCTGAGTTGGTATTACCAAGATAATGCAGTCCAGAACCACAATCAAGCCTACTTTCCGCACATCCTGACGTCGCTGTCAACGGGGGCTGACGGGGTCCGGCTCGCGCAGCGTGCGCAGATATTCCATCCCGCCGTGCCCGGAGAGATTCCCGACCACGATCCGCGGTTCCTCGCTGCTCATGTCCAGCGCGATCAGGACCCGCCGGAACTCCTCCGACCGGACGTGCTCGCGAAAGGCCTCGTCCGACTCCCACTCCTCGCGGTAGTGGACCACCCCGGCGTCGGCGGCTTCCGTCGAGACGTCGCAGGCGCGGCAGCCGCGCTTGGTCAGGATGTCCCCCTTGACGGAGAGCAGCAGCCGGACGGATTGCTCCACGCTCTCGGCCGGGAAACGCATGTCGATCGAGCAGGTCGCCAGGCTGAGCGTGCCGGGGTCAGCCATGGCTTGAATCCGGTTGTGTCGTCGCGCTCTCCGGAGACTGGCGAAACGCCTGAGCCGCGTGCCGGTTGGTCGGGTAGAATCGGTCCGGGTCGATCAGTTCCATCAGATCGTATCGCTCGAGCCACGAGCGGAAGGACCGGTCGGCGCGGCTGACGGCGAAGGTGATGTTCCGTTTCTTCAGCAGGGTGATCGCCTGACGCAGAACCCCCGCACCGGTCGTGTCGACGTCCACCATCGCCTGCGCATCCAGCACGAACCAGCGGACAGGGGTGGGCGCCTGCGTGACCAGCCGCTCGACGTCGTCAAGGAACAGGGTCGCGTTGGCGAAGTAGAGCGGAGCGCCGAAGCGGTACACCATCAGGCCGGAAGAACCGGAGGCCTGCCCGTCCGTCCGCGGGAAGGAAGTGACTGCCGTCGGGCGCTTCCAGGAGCGCCGCGGTGTCCGGACGGGACGCCCGCCGGATCACGTCGATGACCGACAGGAGAAAGGCGATCATGACGGCGCGCAGCGGACCGAGGGCCAGCACGCTCAGCAGACAGACCGCGGCGATCCAGAATTCCGAACGGCGCATCCGCCACAGCTCGCGGAACTCGTGGACCTCGATCAGCGACAGCACGGCGTTGGCGACGATCCCGGCCAGGGCCGCATTGGGCAGGTACGCCAGCAGGTCGGTGAAGAAAAGCATCACCAGGGCGATGGTCCCGGCCGCCACCAGGCTGGGCAACTGGCTGCGCGCGCCGGCGGCATCCATCGCCGCCGAGCGGGACGGGCTGTTGCCCGTGAGCAGGGACCCGGTGAAGGCGGCCGCCAGGTTGGCCGCACCGTACGCGAACAACATCTGGTCGCCGTCGGCCTTGTAGCCGTACTTGTTGCTGTAGCTGCGGACCACGCAGCAGGCCTTCGCACAGGAGAATGGCCACGATGGCCAGTGCGCCCGGCAGCAGCCGCAGGTAGTCGGCCAGCGGGATCGTGGGCAGGGTCAACGCCGGGAGCCCCGAGGGGATCGTCGTTGCCGAGCACGGCGACGCCCTTCGCCGGGAGGTCGAGCACCGCGACGAGGGTCGTCAGGAGCACCAACGCCACCAGCGCTCCGGGGACTTTTGGCGCGTAGCGTTTCATCAGCCGGACGATCAGGAAGGCGCTCACCCCGACCGCCACCGAGTAGAGGTTGGCGTGCGGAATGGAGTGGATCAGGGCCAGGACCTCCACGAAGTAACCCTCGGTGTTCACCGAGGTCGCCAGGGTCTCCTTGAGGTGCTCCGCCGCCGCCAGCAGGCCCGACGCGGCGTCGCTCACATGGGGAGCGGCGAGGATCTTCCGGACCTGGTTGGTGAACACCTCGACGCCGAGCCCGGTGATGAAGCCCGCCATCACGGCGCGCGAGAGGAAGTTGGCGAGGAACGCCAGCCGGAAGATCCAGAAGATGAAAAACAGCACCGCGCAGACCACGGCCAGCGCCAGGGCGTACTGCAGGCGCAGCGGATCCCCGGGCGCGGCGAAGGCGACGAGGGCGGCCCCGACCAGGGTGGCCATGGAGGCGTCGGGGCTCGTGACCAGGTGGCGCGAGCTGGCGAGCAGGGCGAAGACCACCAGCGGGATGATGGCCGCGTAGAGACCGGCTGCGGGCGGCAGACCGGCCACCTGCGCGTAGCCGATGTTCAGCGGAATCATCAGGGCGGCCAGCGTGACGCCCGCCGAGACCTCCCGCGGGACGTCGGCCAGCGTGATCCCCCGCAGGCCCGCAAACGGGCGGGGCCAGCGGCATCAGCTCGTCTCTTTCCGGTGCAGGGCGCGCGCGATGAACGCGACCGGCCCGCGGACCAGCACGTACGGTACGATGGCGCACGCCACGGCGACGACCAGCACCTGGAGCAGGCGGAGCCCGTGCAGGGCGATGAGCTGGTAGGCGGTGTCCATGATCACCGCCATGACGAACACCTTGCCGACGTCCTTCACCGCCGACTGGAATGCCGCCGCCCGCCCGGACGGCTGCGTGAGGATGCCCCAGAGGAACGTCGGCTTCCCTTCACGGGCGTCCCGCAGCCCGGCGCGGATGCCAAAGAGGGTGGCCATGGTCGGCATGACCACGAGCCGGAAGTTCAACGGCCCGCTGGCCCGGCCGCCCAACTCCTCGAAGAACAGGGACAGCATCTGCAGGAACGTGTCCATCGTTCGCCCGTGCCCTGCCTGCTCAGACCGGAAGGGTCTGCTTGGAGGTGCCCTCCGCGAGCATGATCTTCTCGGGGTCGAGGGTGTAGGTCCAGGGCATGCCCGAGTTCTTCCAGCCGTTCTTCATCCGCTTGCCGAAGTAGACGTTCTCGGGGTCCTCGACCTTCGAGCCTTCCATCCCGTCGGTGATGTTGTAGGCGTTCGTGAAGCCGGCCTGCGCGAGCACGTTGACCGCCATGGCGGAGCGCTCGCCCGAGCGGCACATCAGCAGCAGGGTGTCGGTCTTCCCGGCGAACTTCTCGATCTCGGAGACGAAGTCGGGATTCTTGTTCACGCCGTGCTCGGTCCTGCCGTCCTTTCGCCAGTAGGTCACGAAGAAGAGCGGGACGTTCCAGACCATCTCCGGGTGGCCGATGAAGGCGTACTCCTCCGGGGTCCGCACGTCGATGACCTTCACGGTCTCCGGCGCGGTCTTCCACTTCTCGTAGGCTTCCGCGGCCGTCACGTAGAGGCCGAGGCTGGTGCGCTTTCCCACTTCGCGCGGTTCATTCATGTCAGTCCCCTTCAATTGCGTGTAACCGCAGTTGCCCGGCCTCGGGACAACTCGTCCCGGCACGTCCCCGGCGCCTCAGAGCCGCCGAGGGACGGCGACGCGCAGGTTCTTCTTCTTTTCGGCTCCGACAGCACCGGGCGGGCGCAGCCGCACGGGGCTGCTGCTCGTCCAGCCGACACGCCTCCGGCTGGGAGTTCCGTGCTCGGCTCGGGCGTCTCCCGACTGCGGGCTTCGTGCGGTCTCCTGGCTTCAGCGCTACCCGACCCGCCGAGGACTCCAGCAGCTTGTCGCGGGGCAGCTTCGCCGTGGTCGCCTTCTTCCACTGCTCTTCCAGCAGTTCCTTCGCCGCCTGCTCGAGGAACTCCGGCGCGGCCCACTTCTGCACGTCGAAGTCCTTCTTGATGTAGCCGTGGCTGAGCATGAAGTCCTTGCCGATCTCGACCGACGCCAGGTTCTGGGGCGACAGGTTGGGCACGAGGTCCATGTCCTTGATGCCCCGGTACGTGTCCTCGACGTCCAGGTAGAAGGTCTGCTTGTCGAGGATCGCCGCCGCGGCGTGCTTGTGCTCGTTGGCCCAGCGCCCGACCTTGATCATGCCCTTCATGAACGTCACGGCAAGTTCGGGGTGCTTCTCGGCCATCACGTCGCTGCAGGTGATGGCGGCGGGGATGTTGGCCACCTGCAGGGTCCAGTCCGGGTACCGGGAGAGGTCCTCGATCGCCTTCATCTTGCCTGTCGCCTCCTGAAGATGCTGGAAAGGCTTGCTCTGGGTGTAGATCGCATCGACGACGCCCTTGAGCAGCGCCGTCTCCAGCGGACGGAAGGCCAGGTCGTACTTGTGGTTGCGCTTGAGCCACAGCTCGGAGGCGTTGTCCATCGGGATCCAGCATCTCGGGATTGTTGTACCAGTCGTCCGCGTAGGGGAACTCCACGATCTCCACGTCCTTGCGGGTCATGCCGTTCATCCGGAGCATCAGCTCGATCCCCTGCTCCTCCTGGATGCGCCACCAGTCGTTCTTGACCCGGTTCAGGCTCTTCGAAAGGCCGATCTTCTTGCCCTTGAGTTCGACCATCCGGTAGATGTCGTCCCGGGAGCGCACCATCATGCAGCCGCCTTCGTGCGGCGCGTGCGTCACCCCCAGCAGCCGGGTCCGGCGGATGTCCGCCTGGACGTGGACGGGCGGGAACAGGCCGCCGAAGCGGATCAGGTTGTCGAGGTTGTGGATGTAGTGCGGATACCAGTCGTTCTCGCGGGTCGAGCGCAGGAACGCGTACTTCACGCCGATCTTCTTGTACTCCTCCCGCGTCCAGCCCAGTTCCTGGTCGACGTTGCTGGCGGATATCAGGGGGCAGTTGGTGTAGTAGACCTCTTTCCAGTTCAGCTTCACCGTGTTCAATTTCGTGTTTTTGAACGTTGTCTCTTTAATAACAGGTTCCTGGGTCCGGGTCTTCCTGACTGCCTTTGCCATCGTTGGTCCCTCCATCTTGGCCTGTGGAAGCGCGATTTTGTTTTCGGCGAGCGTGGCAGTGACCAGCCCGGCAATTTCACCAAGCCGTTCCTTCAGGTGGGGTTGGGCCGCGACCAGCTCGGCGATTTTCGCAAGCCCCTGATTCAAGTCGAATTGATCTTTGTCGGGCGCCTCCACCTTTGGTACTCTTGTGCGGCTTTGCTTTGGCCATGATCTAAATTCCTCCTTTCGTTCTGTTGCTCACCACCGGATCGGCGGTGATGACGGTTTCTTGAACGCCAGGCCCAGCCGCGTCGATTACTAAATGACAGCGGGCTGCGCTCGGTGCTCCTAGAACGGGATCCCGACGCCGAGGATCGGGCCGTAGAGCGTCTGGTCCAGTTTCACGGACTTGGACGCTATCGTTCCCTCGGTGCTCAGGTACATGACGGTGCCGCCTGCGACGAACAGGAGGTGCTTCGCCGGCTGCCGCTCGAAAAGCCGCGGCGGCGGGGAAAGCCGCCGCGGCGGGTCGGGTGAAACCTCCGGCGATCAGAACCGCAGGCCGGCAGTCCCCATCACCTGGAAGCCTTCGATGGTCAGATCTTCGACATTGGAGGCCGTGAGCCAGATGTAACGCGCCTCCGCGCCGACCTGGAACTTCCCGAAGATGAAGTTGACGCCGCCGGCCGCGTGAGCCCCGAAATCCGTGCTGGTTTCGGAGTCGAAGTCGCGAATCGTCGCCTTGGAGAAATAGACGCCGCCGCCGCCGAGAAGGTACGGCTCGACGAAGGCGATCGGGATGGCGAGCTTGAGGGAGACCGCAAGCGGGATGGCTGACACCTTCATGTCGTAGTCGCCCGTGGTCTGGAAGTACCCGAAGTCGGTCTGCGCGCCGAAATACGGATTGAACATGTACCCGAAGTTCACGAGACCGACAAAACCCGGGTCAGCATTGGAATTGTCGAGGTCAGCCCCCGCGGGCACGTAGGCGCCGGCGCTCACGCCGAAATACAGCGGCGCGAACTTCTCCTGGGCCTTCGCGCCGGAAGCGAAGAGGAGGACGAAAGCTGCCGCCGACAGTGCCAACGTACGGATGGTCTTCATGGTGGTACTCCTTTTCTGTGATGGTTACTTTTCACGCCGGATATCGGCGCACTGATTGGAAGAAAGTAATGCAGTTTTGGTGCCATCCATTGATAGACAGAGAGGACGCTGTGAAATTGATGGGTTACGGGCTCTCTTGACAATCGGCCATGAGAATGAGGGCCCGGATCGCGGCCAGGTTCTGACGAAATAGCGACAGAGAAACGAAATATCGCAACACCGCGCAAAATAGGCGGTTTTCCTCGATCAAGCACGCAGGACCGAGCGTATACAGTCCATCATGTTCTCGGGCGACGATGACGGCCGGTTGCTTCTTGATTTCGGTTCAAGACAATGGGAAGATCACCCAAATGACTGGTCCTGCGTAAGCAACCTTTCGAGAAAGGGTGAGCACATGAGAGTTAGAAGACTGGTCTTGGGGTGGCTGCTGCCGGCCCTCCTGGCGGCTGATGCCGCATGTCTCCTCCCGAGCACCGCGCGGGCGTCCGAGGTCGAGCCGGAGGCGATCCAGGTGCTGCGCCGGGCGACTGACTACCTTGCGGGGCTGAAGCGGTTCCGCGCAGAGGTGGACATGTCCATCGAGTTCATCATGGACGGGCAGAAACTGCAGTACGGACATCGCACATCCGTCGCCGTCCAGCGCCCGGACAAGATTCGCGCGGAGCGGGTCGGCGACCTCGTCAACCAGGTCTTTTACTACGACGGCACATCGCTGACCATCGACCTGCCCGACCAGAAGTACTACGCCACGGTCGCCGCGCCACCCACGATCGAGGAGACGCTCGACTTCGCCCTCGAGAAACTCAACCTGATCGCGCCGGCCTCCGACCTGCTCTACGTGAACGTCTTCGAGCGGTTGACCGAGGGCCTGACCTCGGCCTTCGTCGTCGGCCCCGCCTCCGTGGCCGGCGTTGCCTGCGACCACCTGGCCTTCCAAAACGCAGAGGTCGACTGGCAGATCTGGATCGAGCAGGGCCAGGTGCCGTTGGTGCGCAAATACGTGATCACTTCGAAGAAGATGCCCCAATCGCCCCAGTTCATGGTGGTCATCTCGAAGTGGGACACTGCCCCCGAGTTCGCCGACGCCGCGTTCGGCTTCGTGCCGCCCAAGGACTCCATGAAGATCGACTTTATGCCGGCGGCAACAGCCGGCAAGAACTAGGGAGGAGGCGATCATGGGCACATTCTTCAAGCCGTTCGCTCTGGCCGCCGGCGTCTTCGCGATGATGTTCCTGGCGGACGTTCCGGCAGCCATGCTCGGGGTCAGCTTCGTCCGCGAAGCCGAGGCCTTCGTCGTCGTCGCGCGCCCGCCTCGCCCGATGGCCGTCATGGGCGCCGTGGCCGTGACAACCGCGGTCGTCGCCTCGAGCAGTGCGAAAGCGAGCGCCGCTGCGCAAGCCAATGCCAATGCGGCCGCGCAGGCCAACCAGGCCGCGGCACAGGCGAACCAGGCCGCGGCGGAAGCGAAGGCCGCCGCCGCAACGGCGCAGCAACCGCCTCCCGGCCCGCCCCCGGTCGGCACGATGGTCACGACCCTGCCCGCGGGGTGCAGCCAGACCAAACTCAACAACGTCGATTACCTGCGCTGCGGCTCGACCTATTACAAGCCGACGATGGTGGGAGACACGGCGGTGTTCGTGGTCTCGCAACCCTGATCTGCTGCTCCACGGCGGGCCGAGGGGCCTGAATCCGCGACAGCGCTCGACGGGTATCGGTCAGGTCTTCTGGCGGGAGATGCCCAGCTTCTTCATCCGCGAGTGCAGCGTGGTCGGACGCAGGCCGAGGATCTCGGCCGCGCCCCCCTCGCCGCTGATCCGCCAGTGCACCCCTTCCAGCACGTCGCGGATGTGTTTGCGCTCGACCTCCTCCAGCGTGACCGGGACGGAGGTCGGCCCCGGGGCGCCGGCGGGAAGATCGATCGTCAGCGAACGGCCGTCGCTGACGATCATCGCCCGCTCGATCTGGTTCCGCAGCTCGCGGACATTGCCCAGCCACGGGTAGTGCTTGAGCCGCTCCATGGCCGGCCGGGGGATCGAGTCGATCGACTTGCCCATCTTCTTGTTGAACTCCTGCACGAACCGCCAGACCAGCAGCGGGATGTCGGCGACCCTGGCGCGCAGCGGGGGCACTTCGATCGGATAGACGTTGAGGCGATGGAACAGGTCGGCCCGGAATCTGCCGTCGCGGACCATGAGGCCCAGGTCGCGGTTCGTCGCGGCGATCACCCGGACGTCGGCGGTGAGAGTGTGGTTGCTGCCCAGCCGCTCGAATTGTCCGTCCTGCAGCACGCGCAGCAGCTTGACCTGGACGTCGAGGGGGAGGTCCCCGATCTCGTCGAGGAAGAGCGACGAGCCGTCGGCCATTTCGAAGCGGCCGCTCTGCCGGGTCATCGCCCCGGTGTAGGCGCCCTTCTCGCGCCCGAACAGCTCGCTCTCGATCAACGCCGGCGGCAGCGCGGCGCAGTTGACCGTGACCATGACCTTGGAGCTGCGGCCGCTCATCTCGTGGATCGCCCGCGCCAGCAGCTCCTTCCCCGTGCCGGTTTCGCCGGTGATCAGCACCGTCGCGTCCGTCGGCGCCACCCGCGTGGCCTGCGCGAGCATCTTCAGCACGGTTTCGCTCTCGCCCACGATGCGCTCGTGCCCGTCGTCCCGCCGGAGCTGCTCCCGCAGGTACACGTTCTCCACCTGCAGCCGGTTGCGGAGCCCCTGCACCTCCTCGAGCGTCCGCCGCAATTCATCCTCCCTGCGCCGCCGCTCCGTGATGTCGCGGAGGACACCGAACGTCTTGACCGCGCGTCCGCCGGCGTCGCGTTCGGTGACGACACCGATGTGATGAATCCACTTTTCCCCCTGGGTCGGGTGCCGGAAACAATACTCGATGTTGACCCGCTCCAGCGTTCCGTCGTGCAACTCCCGTCGCAGGTCCACCACCCGTTGGCGGTCGTCAGCGTTCAGATGCTCCAGCCAGAACTCCAGGGCCTGAAGTCCTCCCTCCCGCTCGGGGGGCACGCCGCAAACGTCCCGAAGGCGGTCGTCGACGAAGATGACGCCTTGGCCGAAGTCCACCTCGTAGAAGGCGAGGCCGGCGAGGTCGGTGCCCGCCTCCAGACGGGCTTCGCTCTCCAGCAGGCTCAGCTCGAGACGCCTCCGGGCGAGCGTGTTGGTGAAGACTTGAGCGACCAGTTCCAGCCGTCTGACCAGAGCGTCCGGCCAGTCGCGCTGCTTCCGCAGGGTATTGAGCGCCAGGGCGCCGACGAGCGGTTCGCCACCCACCGAGAGCGGGAGGCACAGACTCGACTTGATACCGGAAAGGCGGCTGGATTCCCGATCGATTGCGGCCTCCGCCGGCAATTCCTCCAGCGAAGAAACGGCGATCCTGCGGCCGGCCAGCATTTGCTGCCGGCACCAGGGGAATTGCTCCTGGCGCACCTCCCCGGGAGGGTGCACTCCTTCCCGGGAGTAGGCATGGGTGGCTCTGATGACGTCGGGGGCCGCAACCGACCACTGCCAGAGCACCGCGAGATCGAGGTCGAGAACGTCGCAGACGCGGTGCAGCGCCTCTTCGATCTCCCGGTCAACCTCGCCGGCGGGCAGGTTGATGAACCGGGAGGAGAGGTCGGAGATCAACGTCTCGAACTCGAGACGACTGCCGAAGTGCTCGGAATCGGACCGTGACTGCCTGACCATGGACGCTGCCGTGAACTATGTCTGCTCGATCCGCACGAGGGCGGAGATCTCAGCGGCCCACGAGTGCGAACGGGCGATATATCGACCAAGCGACGTATCCATAGGTTCTTTAAGCGGATTCTCGCGTGGCTGGAGGTTATTGTCAAATCCCGGTTGAACATCGTCGCCCCCTGCTTCACGACGGGGGTGAAGGACTTCGGGGCCGTGGCGGCCGGATCCCCCGCGACCAGCGGGAACTTCGCCTCCTTCGCCCAGGCGTCGACCCCGCCGTCGAGAACGGAGACGTTCTCGTTGCCGAGCCGCCAGAGGGCGAAGGCGAGAAAGGCCGCCTCGAGGCCGCCGTTGTCGTAGACCACGACCCGTGACTCGCGGTCGATCCCGAGGTTCCCGAAGAGCACCGCCAACTCCTCCGGGCTTTTCATCGTCATTGCACGCGGCGTGCTGTCCGGCGGATAGCGCAACCCGGCCATCACATTGAAGAGGGCCGCGCCGGCGAGGTGCCCCTTCTTGTAGGCGTTCGGGTCGCGCGCGTCGACCACAACGGCAGGCTCCTTCTTCGCCAGCATCTCGTGGAGCGCCTCGGCCTTTACGAGCATCGAGGCCTTGACCTTGACCTCGGGGGCCTTGAACGTGTCCTCCGTGCGCTTCGCGGGAATCTTGTCGTCGGGCACGACGACGGCCTTGTTCGCGCCCTTCTCGTACTCCAGCAGGTCGGACTCCGCGAGGAACACTCCGCGCTGGCCGTGGCAGTGGTTGCAGGAGGCGTTGCGCCAGGTCCGCTTCTGGATGTTGTGGGGCGAGGCGCGCTTCCAGGTCGGCACGTTGTCGAAGCTCTTGAAGGCGTCCTTGCCGTAGTAGTTGAAGACCTCCTTGTCCGAGGGCTCGTGCCGCACGACGATGAATTTTTCGTCGAGGCCCGTCCCCGGGTAGTTGAGGCCGATCTTGAAGGACTCGACCTCCAGCTGGTTGACGAAGTAGGCGACCTTCTTGTCGTCCTTGCCGGTGTGGCAGCTGTAGCAGTTCACGTAATCCTGCGAGTGGCACCCCTGGCACTGCAGCTTGCCGGCGTGGTCCTTGTGCTGCGCGACCTTTCCGAGTTGCTCGGGCGCGTGGCACCCCGTGCACTTCGGCAGCTGCGGCAGCTGGTAGCGCGAGGTCAGCCCCTCGCCGGAGGCGTGCATCTCCCCGGCCGGGTGGCAGGCCATGCAGTCCATCCCCATTTTCGAGAGGTGGGCGTCGCCGAGCCCGCGGTCGCCGGTGTACTCGTCGCCGACGCGGCTGCCGTGGCAGGCCATGCACTGGTTGAGCATGTCGGGCTTCTTTTGGAAGACGTGGCCGTTGATGAACCCGCTCTTGGCGAATTTCGGGCGGCTGACGTGGCACTGCCCGCAGCTCGAGTGGCAGGGGGTGCAGTGGTTCTTGCGCCCCTGATCGACGACGTTTTCCCAGTTCTGCGGGTCGTCGCCGGCGCGCGCCCGCAGTACCTTGGAAAAGGTCGAGAGCGTGGCGTGGAGGGAGGTCGAGCCGGTCTTGACCTGCTCCTCGTGGCACTCGGCGCAGACGATCTTCTCGCTTTTGCCGAAGGGCGGCACCTCCGTGGGGTCCTTGACGACACCCTTGTGCGCATCGACGCGGGTCACGGCGCCCGGGTTGCCGACTCAGGCGTACTCTACCGCTGGTTTCACGGGCGCTCCGCCTCCGGCGGTTTCGCGGGGGCCGCGTACCACTGCTCCCGCGGCACCACTTTCGCCTGCGCGGGGTCGAGCACGTAGTTCGGCGAGGTGATCTGCACGCCGAACTCGTTGAAGGAGTCCAGGACGTTCCGGTGCAGTGCGGCGTAGGTCTTGGCCATCTCCCCGGGGCGGTCGGTGTACGCGTTCAGCTCGTAGTGCACGTAGAAGTCGCCGAGCGCCGTCTGCAGCACGAAGGGGGCGGGTTCCCGCAGCAACCCCTCGGTCTTCTCCGCCGCCGTGAGGAGCAGCGCCTCCACCTGGCGCCACGGCGTGTCGTAGCCGATCGTGACGGTCGTGTGCAGGATGAGCCCCCCCGTGCGGGCGAGCGAGCTGTAGTTCACGACGTGCCCGCCGACGATGGTCGAGTTGGGCACGGTGACCACCTCGTTCTTGATCGTCCGCAGCCGGGTGACGATCAGGGACGACTCCACGACGTCCCCGACGACCTCCCCGATGCGCACCCGGTCCCCGAGCGCGAAGGGCCGCTGGAAGATCAGCACGTAACCGGCGAGCAGGTTCCCGATCACGCCCGTCGAACCGAGCGAGAGGACCGCCCCGAGGAAGATCGTGACCCCCTGGAAGGCCGGGGACGAGGAGCCCGGGATGTACGGGAAGGCGACGACGACGGCGAAGGCGACGACGGCGAGGCGCACGAGCCCGTAGACGGGGAGCGCCCACTCCGGCGGGAAGCCGGCGAACTCGATCCGGCCGCGGCGATCTCCGTGAAGACGAGCCGCAGCAGCTTCAGGGCGTAGCGGGCGATCACGGCCACGACCGCGATGAAGAGCAGGTTCGGGACCAGGTCGATCAGAGAGCGGGCGAGCATGCCGATCGGGGAGAGCATGTGGTCGAGGAGCCGGTCGGAGAGCAGGCGCGTCTGGGGGAAGAGGGCGAGAACGAAGTTCAGGTACAGGAAGAGCGTCACGAGGCCGATCGTGAGCGACAGCAGGCGGACCGCGCCGATGATCGTGGTCCAGATCCGTTCGGCGCCGACCACTTCGAGAGACTTGAACTTCAGCGCGGCGACCCTGGCGTGATAGCGGGCCTCCAGGCGCCGGATCAGCGCGCGGCGCAGGAAACGCAGCGCCAGGATCGCGGCGAGCACGATGGCGGAGGCGAGCAGCGCGAGTTTGACCGCTTGCCAGAAGCGCTCGGCCGTCCGGTCGGCGCGGTACTTCGCGACCGCCATCCTGAGCTTTTCGAGGTGGGCTTCCGCAAGAATCCCGCGGGGCACGCCGCTGGCCGTCGCGTCCAGGTCGAGAATGCCCATGATCCGCTCGGCGCCGGCGGCGAGGTAGGTGACCTGTTCCCCGTCGACGATCACGATGTCCTCGGGCCGGACGCGCTGGTCGGCGGCGATCTTCTCGACGCGCTCCTGGATCCTGCCGGCGCGGACGTCGGCCGGGTAGTCCTTGATGCCGTTGACCTCGAAGAGCAGCGTGTCGTCGAGCATGACCGGCGCCGCCGGCAGGACCACGGCGAGCCGCGCGTCGTCCTTCGGCGGAGTCTCGACAGCCCGGAGAGGGGCCGCCACGAAGAACAGCGCAAAGAGCAGCACCAGGGTGCGGCGTTTCATGCTTTGGGCCTCCGTCCTAGGGGATTCCGTCCGCGGCGGTCCCGGCCGAGCCCCCGGGGTCGAGGCCCTGGTCGCGGCCGAGGTAGAGTGTCTGCGAGGGGAAGGCGAAGCCCGTCCCGACCGCGGCGACCAGGTCCATGATCCCCAGGTTGAGCTCCTCGCGGATGGCGTAGAACTCGTTGATGTCCTGCGTCCCGATGTAGGTGAAGATCTCGATGTCGAGCGAGGAGGCGCCGAAGCCGACGAACCGCACCCGCAGCGGGTCCTGAACCACCTTCGGATGCGCCGCGAGCAGTTCGCGGATGCTGCCGACGAGCCGGCGGATCTGGTCGGGGCTCGTCTCGTAGCGCACGCCGATGGTCGCGAAGAGCCGGAAGCGGTCGCGCATGGTGAAGTTCTCGAGTTCGACCGCCGCCAGCTGCGCGTTCGGGACGCTGACCAGCGTCCGATCGAGGGTGCGGATGCGCGTGGAGCGCAGCCCGACGGCTTCCACGGTCCCCATCCCGGAGCCGTACTTGCAGAAATCGCCGACGCGGATCGGCTGGTCCAGGCTGAGCGAAACCCCGCCGAAGAGGTTCTCCACGGTCTTCTGCGCCGCGAACGCCAGCGCCACGCCGCCGATGCCGAGGCCGGCCATGACCCCCGAGACGTTGAACCCGAGGTTCTGGAGCAGGCCGAGGAGGCCGAACGCGACGATGAGCGCCTTGGCGACGCGGCAGCCGAGATCGAGCATCGAGACCGCGGCGCGGCGCTCTTCGCGCACCATCTGCTCGCGGGCCGCGCTGGTCAGGATGTCCACGAGCCGCAGGCAGACCCAGGTGACGAGCAGGATCGTGAGCCCGCGGGAGACGCCGACGAGGAAGCCCTGGACGGGCGCATCGAGGCGGAGCCAGTAGGAGCCGGCGAGGAAGAGATAGAGCGCCGCCGTGAACCGCAGCGGCCGGTGGACGTACTCGACGACCCGGTCGTCGAGCCCGGTCGCCGTGCGTCGCGTGAAGGAGTGCGCGAGACGAAGGATCACCCAGGTCACGAGGAACGCGAGAACCCAGGCGGCGGGCGCGAGCACGAGGAGCCCGATCCACTGCCAGAGATACGTCCCGAGGAAGGACCACTCCCCGAGCACGCGGGGGAGGCGGTCGACGAAAGGCGGGAAGCCGTACTGCGCGTAGAGCGCCGGGATGCGCTTGACGGTGGAAGCGGAGACCCGCCAGACCTGCTCCCCTCCGGCCGCCGGGACCCGCGCGAGGAGCAGATCTACCGGGCCGCTTCGGGTGCGGATGATGCCGAGGCGGTCGCGACCCGGCGGCAGCCCGTCGTCCTCGATCCCCTCCGGCAGTTCGCTGAGCGTGTCGAGGTCGACCCAGAGGATGCGGTCGAGGACAATGTGCAAATCTCGCGCCAGGTTCGGACCGCTCTCCTCCCGCTCCGCGGCGGGGATGGCGGAGAGATCGAGAAAGCGGGCCGCCGCCGCGTAGTCGCCGCCGCGCGCGAGCGAAAGGTACTGGCGCACCGCGCCGCGCGGCACCGTCTCGTCGAGGTCCTCTCGCCCGGCCCCCGGGCCGCCTGCGGGCGGGAGGATAGACGCCGCCGTGCCCTGGGCCGGCGTGCCCGCTGCCGTGCCGAGCACGACCAGCAGCGCGAACAGGGCTCCCGCCGCGCCCGGCCGGACGTGACGCCATCGCATCGGATGCCCCTCCCTGACCTTGATCAACCCCGGAACAGCGCTGAACCCGGCTGTATTTTACCACTCTCCGGGCGCCGCGGGGTCAGGCAGGAGGTTCGACGTTCGTCACCTCTTCGCCGTTCTCCTGGCGCGCCGCGGCTTCGAACGATTCCAGCGCCGCCGGCCGCCATCCTTCTCCCAGAGCAGAAACCCTCCCAGGAACGCGTTGGCGTTGTCACCCATCCGGCATCCTTCCGGCAGGGTGTCCAGTTTCTTCGCATTTCCGCCGCCGATGACGGCATCGTCCAGCTGCAGCGCGGACACGAATCGTTCCATGACCATATCAACGAGCTTCCGCCACTTCTTCTTGCCCAGCCGCTGGAGCCCGCGCCGGCCCAGGTAATCCTCGATGACCCCCCGCTTGTAGGAGAGATGGCCCAGCATCATGGGCACGATGTGCCCTCGGACGATCAGGACCGAGCCCAGCCCGGTGCCAAGGCCCAGAAAGAGCATGGTCCCGCCCCGGTAGCTGCCGAGCGCCTGCATCACCGCGTCGTTGACGATCTTGACCGGGCGCTTGAACGCGGCTTTGAAATCAAACCGGGTCCAGCCCGGCCCGAGGTTGCGCGGGTTTTCAACGATCCGGTCGTCCACCACCGTCCCCGGATACCCGATCGAAACCACGTCATAGTCCCAATCCTTCGCGAGCCGCCTGACCCCGGCGACCATCTTCGCGGGTGTCATCGTCGGCCCGGAAGGAATTCTCCGCGGTTCCTTCTGTCCCGTCGCGAGAATCTTGATGTTTGTCCCGCCGATATCAATCGCCAGCACCTTCATGGCAGACTCCTTCCGTTGGGATGTTGACCTTGGAATCATCGTCTCGAGCCTCACGCCAGCGAGATTGGCTTTATATTGTTTCCGTTACCCGGCAGCCTGCACCTTTGCCGCGGCGGCAGCGTCCACCAGCCAGTGCAGCTCGCCGCTTGCCGGCTGAATGAGTTGCAGGGCCAGACGTCGGGTTGATACGGCCCTTTCATCACGTTCCACAGCATCTGCGCCTTGCCGGCGCCCTGCGCCAGAACCGCCACGTGCCGCGCCGCGTTGATGAGCGGCGCGGTGAACGTCACCCGCCACGCGGTCATCACTTCAACGTATTGCGCCACCACCAGGCGGGTCGTTTCGCGCAAGGCGGCTGTCCCGGGAAACAGCGACGCCGTGTGCCCGTTGTCGCCCATGCCGAGCAAAATGAGATCGAAGGCCGGGAACCGGGCCGAGCGATACAGTCCGGCGATGTCCTGCTCATAGCGCACGGCCTCGAGCGCCGGGTCGTCCTCGCCGTGGATGCGATGAATGTTTTCGGCGGGGATCGGTGCGTGATCGAACCACGCTTCGCGCGCCATCCGGTAATTGCTGCGCGCATCGTCGGGCGGCACGCAGCGTTCGTCGCCAAAGAAGATATGCGCCTTTTCCCACGCAACCCGGCCCCGATCGTCCGCCATCGCCAGACGCGCGTAGATCCGTTTCGGTGTCCCGCCGCCGGACAGGGCGATGGTGAAGCGACCGCGCTCGGCAATGGCGCCGGCGGCAATGCCGGCGATGAAGTCCGCCGACCCCTCGATAAAACGCTGGTTGTCTTCAAAGACGTGCATCTTCTTCATGGTCGTCTCCAGCGTCACGCACCCGCGGGATTGTGCCAGCCGCCGGCCGGCGTGAGCCGCTCGACCTCCTCGGGTCCCCAGGTCTGCGGCTCGTAGCCGAAAACCGGGGAATCCAGCTTGAGATACGGGTCGACGATCCGCCAGGCCTCCTCGATGTAATCCTGGCGCGCGAAGAGCGTCGCGTCCCCTTCGATGGCGTCGGTCAACACGCGTTCGTAGGCCTCTTTCTCGTCGGCGAGGGGGACGGCGGTGCCAGCGAGCTCTTTCACGGCGCCGGTCATCCTCTCGTCGTCGACCATCACGAGCATCCCCATGGCGAATTGCACATGCGGGCTGATCCGGAAGCGCAGGTGATTGGGCTTCGTCGCCAGATCAAGATAGGCATTGGGCGCGCGGCGGAAGCGAACCAGGATTTCCGTGCAGGTGACCGGCAGGTTCTTCCCGGCCCGGACGAAGAACGGGACACCCCCCCAGCGCGGGGAATTGATCTCGAGGCGCATCGCCGCGAAGGTCTCCGTCTTTGAAGCGGGCGCCACCCCCGCCTCGGCGGTGAAGCCGCGGAACTGCCCGCGGACGACGCTGGCCGCGTCGAGCGGCGGGATCGCCTTGAGCACCTTCACCTTTTCGTCGCGGACCGATTCGCTGTCCCGGCGGGCGGGGGGCTCCATCGCGAAGTTCGCGACGACCTGGAAGAGGTGATTCTGGATGACGTCGCGGATGGTCCCGGTGGCGTCGTAGAACGCGCCGCGGCCCTGGATGCCGAAATCCTCGGCCATCGTGATCTGGAAACTCTCGATCGCGTTGCGGTTCCAGAAGGGCTCCAGGAAGGAGTTCACGAAGCGGAAGAAGAGCATGTTGTTGACCTGCCGCTTCCCGAGATAGTGGTCGATGCGGAAAATCGACGACTCCGCGAACTGCGAGAAGAGAATCCTGTTCAGCTCCCGCGCCGACGCGAGGTCCGTCCCGAACGGCTTCTCGACGATGACGCGGGCGCCCTTCGAGCAGCCCGACGCGCCGAGTTGCTCGACGACTTTTCCGAAGAGCACCGGCGGGATGGCGAGGTAGTGCGCCGGGTTTTTCGCGGCCCCCAGCTCCTTCCTGATCGCCGCGAACGTCGCGCGATCGCCGTAGTCGCCGTCGACGTAGCGCAGCAGGCCGCTGAGCTTCTCGAACGCCGCGCGATCGAGCCCGCCGTGTTTCTCCACGCTCTCGCGGGCCCGGGCCCGCATCTGCTCGAGGTTCCAGCCGGCCTTGGCCACGCCGATCACGGGCACGTCGAGGTTGCCGCGCTTCACCATCGCCTGGAGCGACGGAAAGATCTTCTTGTACGCCAGGTCGCCCGTCGCCCCGAAGAAGACGAGGGCGTCCGAATGAGCCGCGCTCATGCCGCCCCCCTCACTTCGCCGGCTTCTCGTGATGCCCGCCGAACTGGAAGCGCATCGCCGAGAGCAGCTTGTCCTGGTAATCCGCCTCGCCGCGCGAGGAGAAGCGCGCGTAGAGCGCCGTGGTCAGCACCGGGGCCGGGACGGCCTCGTCGATCGCCGCGCTGATGGTCCAGCGCCCTTCCCCGGAGTCCGAAACCCGTCCCGCGAAACCGCTGAGACCGGCGTCCTCGGCGAGCGCCGCCGAGGTCAGATCGAGCAGCCAGGACGCGACGACGCTGCCGCGCCGCCAGACCTCGGCGATGTCGGCCAGGTTGAAGTCGTACTGGTAATGCTCAGGATGGCGCAGCGGCGTCGTCTCCGCGTCGACTGCATGGTCGCCTTTCCCGATGTTGGCGCTGCGCAGGATGCCCATCCCTTCCGCGTAGGCGGCCATCAGGCCGTACTCGATGCCGTTGTGCACCATCTTGACGAAGTGGCCGCCGCCGTTCGGCCCGCAGTGCAGGTAGCCCTGCTCGGCGGTGCCTTTGATCTTCTCCCGCCCCGGAGTCGGGGGCACGTCGCCCCGGCCGGGCGCCAGCGTCTTGAAGATCGGGTCGAGGCGCTCGACGATCTGCTTCTCGCCGCCGATCATCATGCAATAGCCGCGTTCCAGGCCCCAGACGCCGCCGCTGGTGCCGACGTCGACGTAGTGGATCTTCTTCGCCGCAAGCTCCTTGGCGCGGCGAATGTCGTCGATGTAGTAGGAATTGCCGCCGTCGATGATGGTGTCTCCGGCCTCGAGGTGCGGCAGGAGCTCGGCGATGGCGTTGTCCACGACCGCGGCCGGCACCATCAGCCAGATCGTCCGGGGCGTCGCCAGCTGTTTCACGAGATCCGCGGGCGAGGCGGCCCCCGCGGCCTTCTCCTTGACGAGCTCCTGCACCGCTGCCGCCGACCTGTCGAACACGACGCACTGGTGCTGTTGCCTGAGGAAGCGGCGGACCATGTTGGCGCCCATTCTTCCGAGACCGATCATTCCGAGCTGCATGACATTCTCCTTTTTTCGTTCACGACGTGTTGACGCGACAGCGCATCTTTTCTGTGTTGCCTCAACCGTTGTTTTCGAAAGGGAGCGGGTTGATCCCCTCCCGCTCGTTCTTTATCAGAGATTCTGAACTCGGGCGGGGGTCAACCCCGCCCCTGCGAACCGTCATCCCGATTATCACGCAATTATCACATGGTTGCTCGCAAAGGTTCGCTGTCCGGTACGCAGGGGCGAGGCCCTGGTTCGTGCCAGACGCTACTTGACCAGCCCCTGCTCGCGCAGCTGCCGGGCCGTCTGGTCCGCGAGTTGCTTGATCAAGACCTCGACCTTCGCGGGGTTCGTGGTCTGGCTCTGGCCGGCCCACACGAGCTTCTCCTGTCGCATGTCGTAGACGAGCGTTTCCACGACGAGGACCGTGTCCGAACGCATGTCGCTCGGGTTGTAGGGCGTGTTCCAGCCGGTGTCGGATGTCCAGGTTGCGGTGTAACTGTGCGACTGGCTCAGCTGGGTAATGCTCAGCGTGTCCTTCGCCAGCACGCGCATCACCACCGCGCCGGCCGCGCCGACCTTCTCGGCGGCGGCGTGCGCCTTGTCCCTCGTCAGTTCGTCCGGAACGAGCGTGTAGGAGGGGATGCCCTGCAGGCCGCGGGCGCTGATCGCCTGCGCGAGGGCGTCCTCGGCGATCCGGCGCATCCCTTCGTTCTTGATCGCGACCAGAGCCAGCACCTTGTCTCCCGCCTTGGAGCTGAGGGCCTGGGCCTCGGGATTCACCCAGGTGGCGTTGAATTTCGCGGTCGCGCAGGCACCGAGCGCCAGCGCGCACGCCGCCGCCAGGGCGGCACGGTTGATCCGGTTCATGGGTTCGTCTCCTTGCCTTCTCGCAGGCCGGCGTTAGAGCAGCTTGACGCCGGCGAGCTGCTTGACCATGGTTTCAACGAAAGGCGCCACGACCTTCTCCTTCGCGCCCTCGGCACGCGTGTTCGAGACGGCGGAGAAGATCATCTTCCCCTCCTGGAGATCATACACATTCATCTGGAGCGTGAAGATATCCACGGAAGACTGGGACACGGGGAGCCCGACCGCGATGAAGCTGTCGTAGTAGATCCCGTCCCAGCCGCCGCCGTACGCTGTCGGCATGTACCCGACGCCGCCGCCTTGCGCCCGGTCCGAGTATCGTTGATCCACGATTTTCGTGACGAGCACCGTCCCGAAGCCCTGGCCCTTGACGAAGGAGAGAGCCGCTTCCTTGTCGGCGGCCAGTTCCGCGGAGATGATCCGGTTGCTCGCAACCCCTTCGACACCCCGGCCCTTGAACTGCGCGACGAACTCCTGTTCGATGAAGTTCCTCATCAGCGGCTCCGACAAGACCATCACCACCAAGGTCTTCTTGAGCTTCCCCTGATAGGAACCATCTTTCCAAGTCTGAACATCCCGCGTCGTCGCACAGGAACCGAGGAGCAGCGAACATGCGCCGACCAGCGCACACAGCACCTTTCTACTACCCATCTTCTTCAGCCTCCGCAGTGCCTGTGGGAGAAGACAATCAACCCGCTTTGAGCGACGGGCACATTCTACTTCAGATATCCTCGCGGGACCATGCGGGCCGGGTCCTGCCTGCCCCAGGGGCCCCGGGTGCGGCCGCTCGAAAGGAGCTAGCGTGCGTACGAGCCCGGTGGTCCCCCCAGCAGTCTCTGGAACGACTCCTTGTCGATCGCCTTTTCGAGCGCGGCCTGAGGGGTGATCCTGCCGTCCCTCACGAATTTGTGGAGCGCCTGATCCATGCTCTGCATGCCCTGCGCGCCGCCGGTCTGGATCATCGAGTTGATCATCGCGATCTTCCCCTCGCGCACCAGGTTCGAGATCGCGGCGTTCGTGATGAGCACCTCGTTGGCGGCGCACCGGCCCTTGCCGTCGGCGGTTTTCAGAAGCTGCTGGGCAACCACGGCCTTGAGCGAATCGGCCAGCATCACCCGCACCTGCGGCTGCTCGTCCGCCGGGAAGGCGTCGATCACGCGGTCGATCGTCTTGGCCGCGGAGTTCGTGTGCAATGTCCCGAACACCAGGATCCCCAGCTCGGCCGCGGTCAAAGCCTGCCGGATCGTGTCCAAGTCGCGCATCTCGCCGACCAGCACGATGTCCGGATCCTCCCGCGCGGCCATCTTGAGAGCCGCGGAGAACGAGCGGGTGTGGGTGCGCACCTCGCGCTGCGTGATCAGGCACCTCTTGTTGGGATGCACGAACTCGAGCGGATCCTCGATCGTGATGATGTGGGCGTCGCGGGTCTCGTTGATGTAGTCGATCATGGCGGCGAGGGTGGTTGACTTGCCCGAGCCCGTGGGGCCGGTGACGAGCACCATCCCCCGCCGGATCTCGGCGATCTTCTTCACCACGGGGGGCAGGCCGAGTTGCTCCAGGGTGAGTATTTTGGCGGGGATGATGCGCAGCACCGCACCCATTCCCCGGTGTTGCCAGAGCACGTTGACGCGGAAACGCGCGGCGCCGTCGGCCAGTTCGTGCGCGAAATCGAGGTCCAGGTGCTCGAGGATGATTTTTTTCCGGTCGGGGCTCAGGATCTCGCTGATCATCGCCTGCGCTGTCTCGGCGCTCAGCGCGGGTTGCCCCTCGAGCGGGACCAGCTCGCCGCGCAAGCGCAGGAGCGGCGGCTTCCCGACGACCAGATGCAGGTCTGAAGCGCCCCGCTCGATCATGGTCCGCAGCAGCGGTGCCAGCGTGGACATCGATCAACGCCCCGGGGGCTGGGAGGGGGCGGGGCGAGTGTGGGCGGGAGCGGCGGAGCCTTCGGCCGGGGCCCACTGCGCGAAGGGCTTTGGATTGAACGCGTTCTGGAACGCGACCTCCCCGGTGATGGCGCCGGCTTTGACCAGTTCCAGCAGCGTGTCGTCCAGCGTCTTGTTACCCGTCGTGCGGCCGGTCTGCATGATGTTCGGGATCTGGAAGGTCTTGCCCTCCTTGATCAGGTTGCCGAGCTGGATGCTGCCCATCAGCACCTCGTAGCCGAGCACGACGCCCTTGCCGTCGGCCCGGGGGAGCAGGCGCTGGGAGAACACGACCTTCAGCGACTCCCCGAGCATGGCGCGGATCTGGTTCTGCTGACCGCTCGGATACGAGTCGATGATCTTGTCGACCGTCTTGTGCGCGGAGGACGTGTTCATCGAGCCGATCACCAGGTGGCCGGTCTCGGAGGCGCTGATCGCGAGAGAGATCGTTTCGAGGTCGCGCAGTTCGCCGACCATGATCACGTCCGGGTCCTGGCGCAGCGCGGCCCGGAGCGCGTTCGCAAAGGAGCGGGTGTTGGTCCCGAGCTGGCGCTGGTTGACCACGGCGCGCTTGGTCGAATGGACATACTCGATCGGGTCCTCGACCGTCAGCACGTGGTGCGCCCGGGAGGAGTTGATCAGATCGACCATGGCGGCCAGCGTCGTCGATTTGCCGCTGCCCGCCTGGCCCGTGATCAGGATCAGTCCCTGATGCTGCTCGCACGCCTTCCTGATCTGGTCGGGCAGGCCGAGTTCCTTGAAGGAGGGCAATGCGGTGCGCACCACCCGGAAGCACAGGTCGATCCCCTTGCGCTGGGTGACGGCGTTTGAGCGAAAGCGCGCAAGCCCCGGGATCTCGTAGGCAAAATCGAGTTCCCAGTTCTTCTCGAACTCGGCCCGTTGCGCCGGGCTGATGATTTCGTGCAGCAGCGCCTGCGACATCTCCGGCGTGACGGCCTGGTACTTGAAGCGCTTGAGCTTGCCGAACTGGCGCACCAGCGGCGGCGAGCCGACCGCGACGTGGAGATCGCTCGCCCCCATGTCCACGGCGGCTTTCAGGAACCCGTCGATTCCGGCCATCGTGTTGCTACTGCTCCTTGAGCGTGATCGAGACGATGCGCTTGAGGTTCACCAGGAACAGTTCGTCGTCGCGCTCGACGTGCACGAAGCCCTCCTGGTGGTTGACGATGTCGAGTACGCGCTGGGCGCCCGCGGGACCGAGGAGGGCGATCCGGCCGTCGATGTGGCCGCCCGTGTCGAACTCGAGGTGAACCGCGGTGTCGGCAACGCCCGCGCGGGTCTCGTAGTAATGCCACTCGGTCCGCTGCGGCTCGCCGACCATCACCCAGGTGATCGCGTCGCGGCGGGCGAGCAGCACCTCGCCGCCTTCGCGGAACAGCGGGATGAAGGCCTGCGGCTCGTTGAAGATGTCCGACGGCGTCTCCACGCCGTAGTGACTCTGGGAGAACGGGGCGAGAAAGACGAAGCGGGCCTCCGGCTCGTGCGGCGGCATTTCGATCAGGACTGCGGCTTTTTCCTTTGGCACCTGATAGTCCTGCATTTGCCCTCCCGAACCGGTTGTATCCCTTCGAAGTATATCATGCGCTCTCCGGACCGTCGGCAACGCCGCCGTTTTCGTCCTGAAGAAGATGAATCGCCGAACGGAGCTGTCTCGGCAGGTCTCGCCATGGTCGCCAACGATGAGGGAGGCCGAGCGCCCAGGGGATGCTGATTCCGGCGGAGATCACGTCCGGGAAGACGGTGACCGCGGCATACCGGCCCCCTCCAGCCGTACGTGGATACCGGACAGCACGGTCGATCCGAACAGGCGGCCGGAGCCAGCTAGTCCGAGAGCCCCTTCTTGAGCTCGGTTTCGCCGCGGGCCTTGTCCGCCGCGGCTTTGTCGGCCTTCCCCATCTCCATGACGTCGACCTTGACCTTGAGGATCTTGCCGGTGAACTTGTTGTCGTACGCCTTGTACTCCTCGGTCACCGGCGTCGCGTCGTCCTCGCCCACGTCCGCCGTCTCGTCGGCGGAGAAGATCATCGGCTGGGTGCGCTCGATCCGTCCCTCGGCGACCTTCTTGTCGTTCACGAAGATCGTCGCCAGGCCGCCCTTGCCCAAGGCCGCCGCCGTCGTAGGCGAATTCGAAGCGGATCGTCGCCTTCCCCGCCGGGACGGCTTCCGCCGCGGCAACGGCGTGCCGTTCGAGGCCGATGAAGTTGTAGACGTAGGCGGGCTTCCCGTCCTTCAGGTAGAGGCTCCACCCGCCGAACCGCCCGCCCTGCGCGATGATCACGCCGTTGGCCCCGCCCTGCGGGATCTCGACGTCGGCGGTGATCGTGAGCGAGCGGTTCTTGACGTTCAGGAACACGTTCTCCGACATCCCTCTTCATGCCGGCGTGCAGGGTGAGCGACGTGCGGTCGCCCATCAGGTCCGGGCGCCCGGCCAGTTTCGCGTTCACGCGCTCGACGCGCGGTCGTCGATGGGCAGCACCCGGTATTTCTCCGCTTCCTTCATGAACAGGTCCTGCATCTCCCTGAGCTTCGCCGGATCCTTGGCGGCCAGGTCGTTGGCGAGGCTGAAGTCGTTGCGCGTGTCGTACAGTTCCCACTTGTCGTCGAGGAGCGCGGCGCGCGGCTGCGCTTCCCACGGCGCCTTGTGGACCGTGCCGGCAAACCACCCGTCCGCGTAGACGGCGCGGTTGGCGAAGATCTCGAAGTACTGCACCGTGTGGCGGCTCTCCGTCTTGGGCGCGTCGAACGTGTACATCATGCTCACACCCGCGATGGGCTCCTGCACGGTGCCGTTCACGCTCTTCGGCTCGGGCAGCCCCGCGGCCTCGAGCACGGTGGGCGCCACGTCGATGACGTGGTGGAACTGCGAGCGCACCTCGCCCTTCGCCGTGACCCGCTTCGGCCAGTGGATCACCATGCCGTTGCGCGTGCCGCCGAAGTTCGATGCCACCTGCTTGGTCCACATGAACGGCGCGTCGCCGGCGACCGCCCAGCCGGCTGCCATGTGCGGGTAGGTGGACGGTCCACCCCACTCGTCGTAGCGCTTGAGCATATCCGCTACGGTTTCCTGGACACCGTTGAAATACGTCATCTCGCTGAACATGCCGTTCATGCCGCCCTCGGCGCTCGTGCCGTTGTCGCCGAGAATGTAGAAGACGAGCGTGTTGTCGAGCTGGCCCGTGTCCCCGACGGCGTCGATGAGCCGGCCGACCTCGGCGTCGGCGTACTCACCGAAGCCCGCGAACACCTCCATCTGGCGCGCGAAGAGCTTCTTCTCGTCCGCGCTCAGCGTGTCCCAGTCCTTGATCGCCTCAGGCTTGGCCGCGAGCTTCGTCCCCGGGGGCACCACGCCCAGCTTGATCTGGCGGGCGAGCGTCTCCTCCCGCATCGCATCCCAACCCTTGTCGAACTTGCCCTTGTACTTGTCGATCCAGGCCTGCGGCACGTGGTGCGGCGCGTGGGTCGCGCCCGGCGCGAAGTAGATGAAGAAGGGCTTGTCGGGCGTCAGCGCCTTCTGGAACTGCATCCAGGCGATCGCCTTGTCCGTCATGTCGGTCATGAAGTTGTAGTCCGGGTCCTTCGGGGTCTCGACCGGATTCATGCCGTGGTAGAGGAACGGGGCCCACTGGTTGGTCTCGCCGCCGAAGAAGCCGTAGAACTCGTCGAAGCCGGAGCGCGTCGGCCAGCGGTCGGTCGGGCCGGAGGGGCTGACCTCCCAGGGCGCGGTCTCGTGGTTCTTGCCGAAGAAGCCGGTGCTGTAGCCGTTGAGACGCAGCATCTCCGCCAGCGGCGCCACGCTGTTCGGGCGCTGGCCGGTGTTGCCGGGGAACGCGGTGGCCGTCTCGGTGATCCCCCCCATGTTGTTGGTGTGGTGGTTGCGGCCGCTGAGCAGCGCCGTGCGCGTCGGCGAACAGACCCCGGTCGTGTGGAACTGGTTGTAGCGCAGGCCGCCGCTGGCCAGGCGTTCGACCGTCGGCATCCGGATCGGCCCGCCGAAGCCGCTGGGCATGCCGAAGCCCATGTCGTCGATCAGCACGATCAGCACGTTGGGCGCGCCGGCCGGCGCCTTGACCTCGAAGCGCGGCGGCGGCGTGGCCTTGCGCGCGTCGAGTTCGGTCTCGTGCGGGTAGTCCGGCTCCCGGAGCGGAAGCACCGTGCGGTCCGGCGCCGCAGGTGCGGGTGTCGTGTCCGCCGCGAACGAGCCGGTCCCGAGCACCAGGACAGCCGCCAGGGTCAACAGCGAACTGGCGACCTTCATGTTCGGTTTCATGCCGATCCTCCTTTTCACGGGGTTCTATTTCGACAGTTCCTCGAGCAGCATCTCGGCGTCGCGATACCCGGGGTTCTTCGCCAGCAGCGCCTCCAGTGTTTTGACCGCCTCGCCCTTCTCCCCCTTCTGATTGAGATAGAACGCGAGCGTGTAGGCGTAGGCGGGGTTCTGCGGAGCAATCACGGCCGCCTTGCGGCACCAGGCCACCGCCTCGCCGACGCGGTCCTTCGCGGTCATTATACAGAGATTGTGCGCGGCTTGGGCCATCTGGGGATCGGCCGCGATGGCCTTCTTCAGGTAGCTCTCCGCCTGCTTCGGCTCCTTCTTCTCGGCCTTCAGCAGCCCCATGTTGAAGTTCGCCGCCGCATTGTCGGGCGCCAGCTCGAGCGCCAGCTGCAGGGATTTCTCGGCCTGGTCGATCTCCCCCAGCCGGGCGTGGGCGATCGACGAGTTCACCAGCGCCATGACCGCCTGGGGCTCGAACGCGAGCGCCTTCTCGAACGACGCGATGGCCTCCCTGGTCTCGCCGCGGCCGAGCCGGTAGTTGCCCAGATTGTAGTGCGACGTCCACTGGTCGGGCCGCGCCGTGATCGAGGCGAGATACTCGCCCTCGGCCTTGGCGAGCTGCGCCTGGTAGGCGGGAGGCACCGTCAGCCGCGGGAAGGCCGCGATCCCGGCGGCGGCCCGGACCCTGACCAGCCGGTACTCGTCCGCCGTCGCCTCGATCAGGGCCTGCAGGCTCTCCGTGGCCGGCACCAGGCCGAGCGCCTGGACCGCCGCGCCGCGGACCAGGGGAGACTTGTCCTTGGCCGCAACGAGCAGGGCCAGCAGCACTTTTCGTCCTGCGTCGGGGGAATCAGGCGGATCAGCGAGGTCGCGAAGACCTCGTCGTGTTTGGGGTCCCTGATGGCGGCGAGCATCTCCGGCAGCTTCGTCCAGTCCCGCTTGCGGGCCGCGGCGACGAGCGCGGCGCGCTGCGAGGACCGGCGCCTGGTAGTCCCGGGTGCGCCACTGCCGCACGAGCGCGTCGGCCCACGCCGCGTCCTTGTCGGCGTGGCAGATGTTGCAGGCGTTCGGCGACTGGTAGGCGATCGTCGCCGCCGGCGCCGGCGGGGCCATCGAGTGGTCGCTGCGGTTCATCCGCGCGAAGGCGGTCTTCGGCATGTGGCAGGAGATGCACCTGCTCCCCTCGCTCTCCGCGTGGTGGTGCGTGTGCGCCGCCGGGTCGTTCACCTTCTCCTCGTGGCAGGGGACGCAGGCGTCGTTGAACTTCTCCTTCTTGAAGCGGTAGCGGCCGCTGGAGGTGTGGCAGTGCATGCAGTCGAGCTTGCCCGACTTGACGCAGGGGCTCATGCGCCAGGAGGTGTAGGTGTAGTTCTCCCCCAGGTCGCGGCCGTCGGGGTAGAAGTCGGCGTCCTCGAGCGTCGCGAGGTCGAAGTGGTCGAAGAAGCGCTCCCCCGGCTGGTACGCGAGGGTCAGCGGGCTCCCCTTCGCGTGGCAGCTCGAGCAGAGGTCGTTGCGCTGCTCGTTCGTCATGGTCTTGGTGCGGATGATCCGCAGGTCGGTCAGCGGCGTGTCCTTGGGGGTGGCCCTGGCGATCCCGTTGTGCTCCACCGCGGAGCCGTGGCAGGTCTCGCAGTTGATCCCCGGCTCGGCCCAGGTGGTGTTGTAGGTGTCGGTCTGCGGGTCGTAGTTGGTCGAGAGCTGGCTGACGTGGCAGCCGTAGCAGGCGGTGTTGAAGGTGTACTGGGAGTCCTTCCAGTCGACCGCCTGGCTCCGCTCCCCGCCCGGGAAGTGGCGCAGGCCGCTGGCGGCCGTGTCGAACCACTCCTTCTTGTTGACATCATAGGCCAGCGGCAGCGTCTGGAGCCGGCCCTTGTCCAGCGGGGTCAGGAAGTAGCAGACGTTCTTGCCGCCGAGCACGTGCTCGATCCGGTAGCTCTTCTCCCCCTTCGCCCCTGTCTCGACCACGACCCCCTTGTCGATGTCGGCGCGGTAGTTGAGCCTGTTGATCGTGACGGGGTCCTTCTGGGGCGTCAGCCTGGCCTTGGCGAACTCCGGCGTGTACGGCTGCATCGCCAGCCCGTGCATGGAGGCCGACCAGAGCTGGTAGAACCGCTCGTGGCACTCCCGGCAACTGACAGAGCCGGCGTAGGGGGTCGGCTGGCTCTCCCCGGCCAGCGCCGGGGCCGCGAGGGCCGCACCGATGAAAAAAAGGATCGTCGCCAACCGCATGTGTCGCCCCCGATGAGATCGCCTTAGTGTAACCCGCCGAGGCCTGGACCCTGCCGTCTCTCGGGCCTCCCGTGAAACTTCGAAAGCCGTATTTTCGATGCTATCAGAGCCGGAACATACTTCAAGAGATTATTCACCCGCCGTACCCGACACTTCTTGACATCCTGCCACCTGCGGCAATATGGTTAGCCGTGGAAAAACAGCCGTTCCGTTGCCTGGCAACCTCATGAAAGAGGGTGTTCGCAGATTCATCGCCAGGCCATCATCAACCCTGGCCAGCACAAGGTGCCGTATGAAAATGTCAGTCGCAGGAAAGGTGGCCGCAGCGATCGGGATCCTCGCCGTGGGCCTGACGGGTTTTCAGGCTCCCGCATTTGCGGGCTCGGGAAGACTCAACATTCAAACGGTCCCCGAGGGAGCGCGATATCTGATTGTCACGCGCAAGGATCTGAGAGTCGTGCAAGAGGGGGTTTCGCCGTATTTCGACCTGGGGTTCCCCGTGGGAAATTACATGGTTTGCTTTGAGCTGGCCGGGTACGAGACGGCCTGGCAGGATTCTTCTGTCTCGACCTACGGTTCGTCATGGGTCGGTCCGGTCATGAAAAACTCGGGAGATGCCGGCTCGATCACCTGCGAGGAGGACCTCGCCAGAATCACGATGGAACGAAACAGGTACCGATCAGAGCTGCTGGAAACGATCAAAACGGCAGAGCGCAATCCTCCACCGCACCCGCTTCCCCAGGAAGCTGTCGCCCCGGAGACGCCGGCACCGATCTCTCACGCCGACGACGTTCATTATGAGGACCGTGACCGTTCGAGACCACGGCGAGGCGGGGAAATCCGCGACAACCTGGGAGAGCGGCGCCGTCAGTGAACGCCCCGGCGCAGGAACGGAACCGTTCACTCCCTGCCTGAACCGACGACAGGCTCCGCCGCCGGCGCCTCGCCGGTCACCCAGGCATCGAGCAACGTGTAGGTCACCGCCAGCACCACCGGACCGACGAAGAGGCCGATGATGCCGAACACCATCAACCCGCCGACAACCCCGGCAAAGACCAGCAGCATCGGCAGGTCGACCCCTTTTTTCATCAGCCACGGAGTGATGATGTTGTCGATGGTGCCGAGGAAGAGCGTCCACGCCCCCAGCGCGATTCCCCACCCGCTCTGGTCTTTCCAGAAAAGCCAGATCACCGCCGGGACGAGCACCGGCATCGGCCCGAGCTGCGCCAGGCAGACGATGAACACCAGGACCGTCAGGACGCCCAGGGCCGGCACCCCGCTGAGGGCCAGCCCCAGCCCGGCGAGCGCTGCCTGGATGACGGCGGTACCGACCACCCCGAGGGCGACCGCCCGGATCGCTTTGCCGGCGAGGACGAGCGACTCTTCCCCGTTGCGCCCGGCAATGCGGCGGGCGAAGAGACACAACCAGGCGGCGGCCTGCTCACCGCGCTGGTAGAAGACGGCCGCGATGAACACCGTCAGGAAAAACTGGACGATCATCCGGCCGACACTCCCGGAGGCGGCCGAAAACCAACCGAGCGCCTTGCCGGCATAGGGGGTCAGGAACGCCGAGACCCCCTCCGGGCCGATGACGATGACCTGCTGCCACTGCCCGACGATCTTCTCGCCGACGACGGGAAGCGTCCCCACCCAGTCGGGCGGCGACGGCACGGAAAACGAGGTCAGAGACCGCATCCCGGCGACGATTTCCTCGGAGTGGCCGACCAGGGCCGCGACGGCGGACAGGAACGGCAGGACCACGAGCAGCACGAGCGACAGCGTCATGACCGCCGTGGCGAGTGTCCGGTTGCCCCGGAGGCGCGCCTGCACGCTCAGCAGGAGCGGCCAGGTCGACACGACGATCATGGCGGCCCAGATCATCGCGCCGAGGAACAGGTGCAGGACCCAGAAGCTGGCCGCGGTGAGCAGCGCCATGAAGAGCAGCGCCAGGACCGTGCGGGTGAGGCCTTGAGCCTGCAGGGTGTCCTTGATCATCGCGGGGCGGATTCTCGCGATTTCAGCGGCCGGAGTCAAGGCGCGGACGCCGCCAGCCGCGCCTGCGGGCTTGACCGGGGCGCGGAGCGACGCGTATGCTTCACCCATGCCCATGCCGATCCTGCGTCAACACGGCGAGCCGCCCGCCTGCCCCTTCTGCGGCGCCGCCCTGCCCCGGCCCAAACGCAGGCCGTGGAACACGACATCGGTGCTTCCCGGGGCCCGCTGCGCCTGCGGCGCCTGCTTCGTGATCGACCCCACGGGCCGCAACGGCGGCCACGCGCTGCTCGAAGCCCTGGAGGATGCCTGCGGCGGCGACCGCGCGCGCAGCGATTTCCTGGTGCCCGGGCGGGACTACCAGGAGCTGATCGAGGACTACGACGCGCAGCTGCACCGGTACGTCAAGGGCTTTCGCGGCTACCGGCGCGGCATCGCCCGCCTCTACCTGGTCAAGCTCACCGCCGCAGCCGGCCCTTCAACGGGCGGCTGAAAAAGCCCCGCCTGCCCGTCCCGTAAGTTTTCCAGCATCCTGCGATATCAATTCCCACGTCGAGGAGGAGCGGAGAACCGCTCGTCCATCGTCCCGACGGGAAGCTCGGATGATCACGCCGCCGTCGTCGAGGAGCTTCACGGACGTCGGTTTGAAGTAGGAACACCAGACCCCGATCTTCCCGCCCTGGTCATCGAGAATGACGCTGCCGTACGGGGTGTCGACGCGCGTGCCCCGCATGCGGTTCACCAGTCTGGCCAGGATTTCAGGGGTCATCGTCACCTCGCGCCAGAGCTCTCCGCTCAGGGGGCGATCCTCGCGCAGCGCGATAATCGCGTCCGGCGCCGTGTCCGAGCCGGCGGTGTAATAGCGGTGCCCCGGCAGAACCTGCGCGGTTTCGAAGGATTTCCCGACATCGGTGTCCCACCGGATCGACCCGTATCGCCCGCCGGCGCACCCCGCAGCCACGGCGAGCAGCAGAATCAAGGCGGTGGCCACCCGCGTCCTCGTCACCCCCGTGTGGATATTTCACGGCGCTTCTCCCTCTGTCAGCGCGACCCGGACTCGCGCACATCGCCACCCCGCCAGCGTCGCGGGAGCACGGACTAACGACTGAAGCTGAACGCGTACTGCGCGCCGAAGTGGAGGATGAAGGCGTTCGTGCCCAGCGGATGATCAGTGCCGGTATCGGCCCTGTTGAGCAGGCCGGCCTGAACGGTGAGGCCCTCCAGCGGCACAAACCGGGCGCCGAACCACATCGAGGGGTCGACGCCGGTACCGTCGAGCTTGTTGCTGGCCGTCTCGATCTCCGCGCCGATGGCGAAGGTGGGGAGCACGTTGGCGACGAGGCTGCCGAAGAAACGGGCGTCGGACTCGCTGTTGGCGCCGGTAATCGACTCGTACCTGATGCCGAGAGACGGCACCAGGAAACCGGCGCGGTAGGAGACCACCAGGTAGAGGTCGTGGCCGTCGTTTTTTTCGCCTTTCAGGTCCTGCGCCCGGTAGTGGCCGCCCAGGGCCACGCCGAGGTTCTCGATGTACTCGGGAAACGCGTACTTCGCGTTGAAGCCCCAGGCCGCCGAGATCTCCTTGGAGTTGAGGTACCAGTAGTTGCCGCCGAGCTCGAGACCTTCGATGACGCCGAACTCGACCCGCAGCGGCAGAAACACGTCGTCGGAGGCGATAAAGTCCCCGGCGACCGCGAGGGTCAGCGGCGGCAGCGACTCGGTCACCGGGGTCCGCGCGAGACCGGTCTCGCCCCTGAAGCCCAGGCCGGATGCTGCACGGGCGGGGACGGCCGCCGTCAGCACGACTGTGACTGCGCAGCAAAGCAGAAGTTTTTTCAAGGCCCACTCCCTGTCTCCGGCATTTCGCGCCGGCGTGAAGAGTTTATTTTACGGAACGCGAACGGTGGTTTCTTTCCCCCACCAGCCCTCTGCTACGGATTTGTTCGCCTCCTGTTGGCTGACCTCCTCGTGGCCGCTCCAGCTGAAACTCAGGTGGTCCCAGTTCTTGTAGATCGTGTCGTGTTCCCAAAGTTCCGATTTTTTCGCCGCCGTGCCGCAGCCGGCGAGGCAGACACTCACGACGAGCAGAGCCAGCAGTTTTTTCATGGTTCCCCTCCAGTGCATTTATACGACCGATTCTTGATTTTCTACTTTTACCCCTTCCCGGTATCTTGTCAAGAAGACCGGAGTCCCCGCCCCTTCAGCCACACCGCCAGGATCGACACCGCCGCCGGTGTAACCCCCGCGACGCGCGCAGCCTGCCCGAGCGAGGCCGGGCGCACTGCGGCCAACTTCTGGCGCACCTCGACCGAGAGCCCGGGGATCGCGGCGTAATCCGTGTCCGGCGGGATGCGCCGCCCCTCCTGGTCGCGAAAGCGCGCCGCCTCGACCTCGGCCCGCGAAATGTACCCCTCGTAGCGGGCCTGCACTTCGACCTGGGAAACGACATCGTCGGCGAGCGCCGGCACCTCGCCCTGCAGGCCGCAGAGCTCGCGCCAGCCGAGGCCCGGGCGGTGCAGCAGCGCCCAGATCGTCGCGGGCTCCGAAAGCGGGGCCGTGCCCAGCTCGCGCAGCCGCGCGTTCACCTCCGGGGTCGGCGCGAGCCGCACCCGGCGCACGCGCTCGAGTTCAGCCGCGATCGCGTCGCGCCGGGCGCAATAGCGCGCGTAGGCGTCGTCGCCGACGAGGCCCAGATCCCGCCCCAGCTGGCGCAGGCGCAGATCGGCATTGTCCTCGCGCAGCAGCAGGCGCCACTCGGCCCGGGAGGTGAACATCCGGTAGGGTTCGCGGGTGCCGCAGGTGACCAGATCGTCGACGAGGACCCCCAGGTAGGCCTGCGAGCGGTCGAGGACGAACGGCGGGCGCGCCTGTGCGAGACAGGCCGCGTTGATCCCGGCCCAGAGTCCCTGAGCCGCGGCCTCCTCGTAGCCGGAGGTGCCGTTGACCTGGCCGGCGAAAAAGAGACCGCCGACCGCCTTGGCCTCGAGCGTCGCGGCCAGCTGCGTCGGCTGCACGAAGTCGTACTCCACCGCGTAGGCCGGCCGCATGATCTCGGCCTGCTCGAGGCCGGGGACGCTGCGCACGAGCGTCTCCTGCACGTCGAGCGGGAGGCAGTTCCCGAGACCTTTGGCGTAGATCTCCTCGGTGTCGCGCCCCTCCGGCTCGAGGAGCACCTGATGGCGCTCCTTCTGGGCGAAGCGCATCACCTTGTCCTCGAGCGAGGGGCAGTAGCGGGCGCCGACACCGGTGATGACGCCCGCGTAGAGCGGCGAGCGGTCGATGCTCTCGCGCAGCAGCCGGTGCGTGTCCGGGGAGGTCCAGGTCATGTGGGAGGGCAGCTGGACGGGCGCGAAGTGCCGCGGGTCGGTGTCGAAGGAGAAGGGGCGCGGACATTCGTCGCCGCAGTGCGCCTCCATGCCGGAAAAATCGATGCTCGAGCGCCGCAGCCGCGGCGGCGTGCCGGTCTTGAGACGGCCGACCTCGAAGCCGAGATCGCGCACCTGCAGCGCCAGCGCCGTCGCCGCCTCCTCGCCGGCGCGCCCCGCCGCGGTGCGCCAGTCGCCGATGTGGACCAGGCCGTCGAGGAAGGTGCCGGTGGCGAGGACGACCGCGCGGGCGGCAAAGCACAGGCCGCCGGCGATCTCGATGCCGGCGACACGCACGCCGGGGCCGCCGGGGCGCCCGTCGAGCAGCAGGCGCTCGACGCGCCCCTGGCGCAGGTGCAGCCGCGGCGCATCCTCGAGCAGGCGCTTCATCGCGAGGCGGTAGGCCTGCCGGTCGCTCTGCATCCGCGTGCCGCGCACGGCGTCCCCGCGCGAGGCGTTGAGGACCTTGGCGTGGATGCACGCGAGATCCGCCAGCCTTCCCATCGCGCCGCCGAGCGCGTCGATCTCGCGCACCAGCTGCCCCTTGCCGAGTCCGCCGACCGAGGGGTTGCAGGCCATCAGCGCCATCGTGTCGAGACTGAGGTTCAGCAGCAGCGTCTCGCAGCCCATGCGCGCGGCGGCGAGCGCGGCCTCGCAGCCGGCGTGGCCGGCGCCGACGACGATGACGTCGAACGAACCCGTGCTGAAGCTCATGTGGTTTCCCCATTGACAATCATCAGGGCTCGGATCGTACCATCACTCATGAGCTGCCGCACCGACCGCCCGACTTTTTGGCATCCCGACAAGCGCTACTACGACTTCAAGACCTATCTGCGCAACGTCTTTGGCGCACGGGTCGCCAAATTGCCGATCGACGCCGGCTTCACCTGCCCCAACCGCGACGGCCGCAGCGGGACGGGCGGCTGCATCTTCTGCGACGGGCGCGGCTCAAAGCTGCGCCGGGCCGGGCCGCTGCCGTCGGTGAGCGCCCAGCTCGCCGCGATGCGCGAGCGCTACCTGCGCCACGGCTTCGAGCGTTTCATTCCCTATTTCCAGACCTTCACGAACACCGACGCCCCGCTCGGCGCGGCTGCGCGGACTCTGGGACGAGGCGGTCGGCTTCTCGCCGGACGTGGTCGGGCTCGCGGTGGGGACGCGCCCGGACTGCGTGCCGGACGCGACGCTCGACCTGCTGGCAAGCTACGGCTCGCGGGTGCGCGTCCACCTCGAACTCGGCCTGCAGTCCGCGCACCCGCAGACCATCGCCCGCATCAACCGCGGGCACACCTTCGAACAATTCGACAACGCGGTGCGCCGGGCCGCGGCGCGCGGGATCGAGGTCGTCGCCCACGTCATCCTCGGCCTCCCCGGCGAGACCCCGGCGATGATGCGCGAGACCGCGCGGGTCCTGGCCGACCTGCCGATCGCGGGGTTGAAAATCCACGCGCTGCTGGTCCTGGAGGGGACCGCGCTCGCGACCCACTGGCGGCGCGGCGACATCCCGCTGCCGGAACTGCCGACGTACGCCGGCTGGGTCGCTGATTTTCTCGAACTGCTCCCGCCGGAGATCTTCATCGAGCGGCTCACCGCCGACGGCTACCGGGACATCCTGCTCGCCCCCGACTGGTCCTGCAATAAACTCGCGACGCTCAACGCGATCGCGCGGGAACTCGCGCGCCGGAACTCACGGCAGGGGGGCGGCCCCTGAGAAGGACCCTTCTGCCGCATCGTGCCGTCCAGGCATTGACACCCCTCCGGCATCGAGAGTAATAAAGCTCTCCATGGGACCCAATTTCCACAGTTCACTGCGGCATCTTCGTCTCGTACTGCTCGTGGTCTGCATTCTCCTGACCGCTGTCGTTCCGCTGTGGGCCGCCGAGCCAGCCTCGAAGAGTCCCGACGCGATCATCGACAGCGTGTTTGCAGCCTACGGCGGCAAGGCGGCGCTCGCAAAGGTCAAGGCCTACCGGATGGAGGGGACGGTCGCCTCCGTGATGCGCGGCAATGGCGCCCTGGTGCGCACCTTCGCCCGGCCGGACCGGCTCAAGACCACGCTCGACTACCCGAACCACCCCGAGGCGCGGATTCTCGACGGCGGCAGGGGTTGGCGCTCCGACGGCAAGGGGAACATGGCTCCGGCCGACGGTTTCCTGTTGACATCGATGGTACTGCAGGCCGCACGGGCCAACCTCCCCTGGCTTCTCGACGAGAAACGCGCATCGATCAAACTCCTGGCGCCCATGGACGGGGGAAGACTCCAGGGCCTGGAGATACCCCTCGGCGACGGCCTGACCCTGACGGTCTACGCGGACACCGCGACCGGGAGGGTCGTGCGCTCCTCCGGGGTGCTCTCGGCGCCGGGCATGCAGACGAACTTCGCCACGGACTACTCGGACTTCCGCACGGTCGACGGGGTTCTCTTCTCCTTCAGAGAGGCGAACTTCGCATCGAACCAGTCGACGGGCGACACGGTCATCACCCGCGTGGTCGTGAATCCGGCGTTGAAAGACGCCGATTTCCGCCCCTAGCGGCGGCCTGGTCGGGCGGACCTGCCCGCTGCACCTGCAACCCGGGTATCGATCCTCTCCGCCGGACCACGCCTCCCCTGTCTCTGGGTCCGGCAGCGAGAATTGCTGAAATCCTGCCGATTCCTGTTAAGAATTTGTCATCCCAGCCTGATTCGGCTATCATCCCCACCCGATCATGGAGACTCGTGTGAACACTGCGCGGCCGGCCCTCCTCGTCCTCGAGGACGGCGCCGCCTTTGCCGGAACGGCCTTCGGCGCCGACGGCGAGCGCTTCGGCGAGGTCGTCTTCAACACCTCGATGTCCGGCTACCAGGAGATCGCAACCGACCCCTCGTACTGCGGCCAGATCGTCGTGATGACCTACCCGCTGATCGGCAACTACGGCGCCAACCCCGAGGACGTCGAGTCGGGGCGCCCGTGGATCGAGGGTCTCGTGGTGCGCGAGATCTCCCCGCTGCACTCCAACTGGCGGGCCGCCGAAAGCCTCGGCGACTTTCTCGCCCGCCACGATGTCCCGGGGATCAGCGGCGTCGACACCCGCGCGCTGACCCGCCACCTGCGATCCCGCGGGGCCATGAAGGGCGTCATCTCCTCGATCGACCTCGACGCGGCGTCGCTGCAGCGCAAGGCTCAGGACGTCCCCCGGGCTGGTCGGCCGCGACCTGGTGCGCGAGGTGACCTGCGCGGCGTCCTACACCCCCGAGTACCCGGGCGAAAAGCGCTACCGCGTCGCGGCGATCGACTGCGGCATGAAGCGCAGCATCCTCGAGTGCCTGGCGGCGGTCGGCTGCGACCTGACCGTGTTCCCGGCGTCGGCGAGCGCGGCGGAAATCCTGGCGACCAACCCGGACGGCGTCTTTCTCTCCAACGGCCCCGGCGACCCCGAGGGGGTGCCCTACGTCATCGAGACCGTGCGCGGCCTGCTCGGGAAAAAGCCGATCTTCGGCATCTGCCTCGGCCACCAGATGCTCGGCCTGGCGCTCGGCGGCCGCACCTACAAGCTCAAGTTCGGCCACCGCGGCGCCAACCACCCGGTCATGGACCAGCGCACCGGCCGCATCGACATCACCTCGCAGAACCACGGCTTCTGCGTCGACATGGACTCGCTCGACCCCGCGCTCGTCGAGCTGACCCACGTCAACCTCTACGACCGCACCAACGAGGGGCTGCGTCACCGCACGCTCCCGGCCTTCTCGGTGCAGTACCACCCCGAGGCCTCGCCGGGGCCGCACGACGCGCGCCACCTCTTCGACGAGTTCGTCGCGCTGATGGAGCGGCACCGGGGATGAGGGCGCAGGAGGGGATGCTCTTCGCCTGGGAGGCAACGCCGCAGTCCGCCCTCGGACGCTGGAGCAGGCGGCTGTTCGCCGCGCTGATTTTCGGCGGGCTCTTCCTGCTGCCGTTTTTCGGCTGGCTCGCCGCCGAGCCGACCCCGTACGCCGACCCGGCCGGTCGCTTCACCTTCACGCCCCCGGACGGCTGGTCCACCGACGACTCGGGGCACATGGGCCCGGGCCTCGTCGCCAAGGGCCCGGCGGACGCCTCCGGCACCGAACCGCTGATCCACCTGACGCACGAGGCGGCCGGCATCGTGACCCTCGAGGTGCGCTGGCAGACGCTGCTCGGCCAGCTGCGCTTCGACAGCGAGCGGGTGCGCTTCCTCGCGATCGCGGAGCACCCGGACGCGGCTCCGCCCTACGCGCAATCCGTGTACCTGTTCCAGCGCGGCGGACAGGGCTACCAGGCGCTGATCCGGCTGGTCCTGGCCGAGGGCCGGTTCTACCAGATGACCTTCGCCGGCACCGAGGAGGACTTCGAACTGCTCTACCCGACGCTGGTCGCCTCCTTCGACTCGCTCCGAGTCGGGAAACAGTAATCATGCCGAAGCGCACCGACATCAAGAAGATCCTGCTGATCGGCTCCGGCCCGATCGTCATCGGGCAGGCCTGCGAGTTCGACTACTCCGGCGCCCAGGCCTGCAAGGCGCTGCGCGAGGAGGGCTACGAGGTCATCCTCGTGAACTCCAACCCGGCGACGATCATGACCGACCCGGCGCTCGCCGACCGCACCTACCTCGAGCCGCTGACCCCCGAGATCCTCGCGAAGATCATCGAGCGCGAGCGCCCCGACGCGCTGCTGCCGACCCTCGGCGGGCAGACCGGCCTGAACCTGGCGATGGCGGTCGCCGAGAACGGCGTGCTCGAGCGCTTCGGCGTCCAGATGATCGGCGCCAACCGCGACGCGATCCACAAGGCGGAGGACCGGCGGCGCCTTCAAGGCGGCGATGCAGAAGATCGGCCTCGACCTGCCGCGCTCCGGCGCCGCGCACACGATCGAGGAGGCCGAGGGCTTCGCGCGCGAGATCGGCTTCCCGGTGATCATCCGCCCGGCCTTCACCCTCGGCGGCACCGGCGGCGGCACGGCCTACAACCTCGAGGAGTTCCTGCAGATCGCGACCGTCGGGCCTCGAGGCCTCCCCGGTCACCGAGATCCTCGTCGAGGAGTCGGTCATCGGCTGGAAGGAGTTCGAGCTCGAGGTGATGCGCGACCGGCGCGACAACGTGGTCATCATCTGCTCGATCGAGAACTTCGACCCGATGGGCGTGCACACCGGCGACTCGATCACGGTCGCCCCGGCGCAGACGCTCACCGACAAGGAGTACCAGGGGCATGCGCGACGCCGCGATCGCCTGCATCCGCGAGATCGGCGTCGAGACCGGCGGCAGCAACATCCAGTTCGCGCTCAACCCGCGCGACGGCCGGCTGGTGGTCATCGAGATGAACCCGCGCGTCTCGCGCTCCTCGGCGCTCGCCTCCAAGGCGACCGGCTTCCCGATCGCCAAGATCGCCGCCAAGCTCGCCGTCGGCTACACGCTCGACGAGATCCCGAACGACATCACGCGGCTGACGCCGGCCTCCTTCGAGCCGACGATCGACTACTGCGTGGTCAAGATCCCGCGCTTCGCCTTCGAGAAGTTCCCCGAGACCAACGACACGCTCGGGATCTCGATGAAGTCCGTCGGCGAGGTCATGGCGATCGGGCGCACGTTCACCGGAGGCGCTCGGCAAGGGGATCCGCTCGCTCGAGATCGGCCGCTACGGCCTCGAGGCGCTCGCGGGAGCCCCCGTGCCCACCGTGGAGCAGATCGAGGCCGGCCTGACGCGCCCGAACCCCGGGCGGCTCTTCCTCGTCGCCGAGGCGTTCCGGCAGGGCTTCACCGTCGAGCGGATCGCGCGGCTCTCCGGGTTCGACCCCTGGTTCCTCGAGCAGCTGCGCCTGATGGTCGCGCTCGAGGGACGCGTCGCAGCCGCCGGCGCGGCGCTCGACGCGACCCTGCTGCGCGAGGCCAAGCGCAACGGCTTCTCCGACCGCTCGCTCGGCACGCTGACCGGGCTCGGCGAGGACGAGGTGCGCGGCGCGCCGGCTGAGCGCCGGCATCGTGCCCGTCCTACAAGCTGGTCGACACCTGCGCCGCGGAGTTCGAGGCCTTCACGCCGTACTACTACTCCACCTACGAGTTCGAGGACGAGGTCCCGACGACCACCCGCGAGAAGATCATGATCCTCGGCGGCGGCCCGAACCGGATCGGGCAGGGGATCGAGTTCGACTACTGCTGCGTGCACGCCTCGTTCGCGCTGCGCGAGATGGGCTTCGAGACGATCATGGTCAACTCCAACCCCGAGACGGTCTCGACCGACTACGACACCTCGGACCGCCTCTACTTCGAGCCGCTGACGCTCGAGGACGTGCTCGCGATCGTCGCGAAGGAGCAGCCGAAGGGGGTCATCGTCCAGTTCGGCGGCCAGACGCCGCTCAAGCTGGCCGTGCCGCTGGCGCAAGCCGGCGTGCCGATCATCGGCACCTCCCCGGACAGCATCGACCTGGCCGAGGACCGCAAGCGCTTCGGCGCGCTGCTCGAGCGAGCTCGGGCATCCCGATGCCGGCCAACGGCACGGCGCTGTCGCTCGAGGAGGCGCGGGTCGTCGCCGCGCGAAGTCGGCTACCCGGTGCTCGTGCGCCCCTCCTACGTGCTCGGCGGGCGGGCGATGCGCATCGTCTACGACGCCGCCGCGCTCGAGGAGTTCGCCGGCGAGGCCTTCGCCGCCTCCGGGGAGCACCCGATCCTGATCGACAAGTTCCTCGAGGACGCGATCGAGGTCGACGTGGACTGCCTCGCCGACGGCGAGACGGTGGTCGTCGCCGGGATCATGGAGCACATCGAGGAGGCCGGGATCCACTCCGGCGACTCGGCCTGCGTCATCCCGCCGCACTCGCTCCCCGACGGCCGTGCTGGACACCATCCGCGACTACTCGCGCCGCCTGGCGACCGCGCTCAAGGTGATCGGCCTGATGAACATGCAGTACGCGGTCAAGGACGGCGAGGTCTTCGTCCTCGAGGTCAACCCGCGCGCCTCGCGCACCGTGCCCTTCGTCAGCAAGGCCATCGGCCTGCCGCTCGCCAAGATCGCCGCCAAGGTCATGGCGGGCGCGAAGCTGCGCGATCTCGGCGTGACGCGCGAAGTGGAGGTCCGGCACTACTCGGTCAAGGAGTCGGTCTTCCCGTTCAACCGCTTCCCCGGCGTGGACACCGCGCTCGGGCCGGAGATGAAGTCCACCGGCGAGGTCATGGGGATCGACCCGGACTTCGGCCTGGCCTTCGCCAAGAGCCAGTCCGGCGCCGGCCAGCCGCTGCCGACATCGGGCACCGTGTTCATCTCGGTCTACGACCGCTACAAGGAGCGCATCGTGCCGATCGCCAAGCGGCTCCTCGACCTGGGGTTCAACATCTGCGCCACCACCGGGACCGCCGCTGCGCTCAACGCCGCCGGCGTCTCCGCCTGCCGCGTCCTGAAGGTCCACGAGGGGCGGCCGAACGTCGTCGACATGCTCAAGAACCGCGAGATCCAGCTGATCATCAACACCCCGCTCGGCCGGCGCGGCAAGGACGACCAGCTCGCGATCCGGCGCGAGGCCCTCGTGCGCCACGTCACGACGATCACCACGATCCCCGGGGCGGCCGCGGCCGTGACCGGGATCGAGTCGCTCGCGAAGGGGGCGCTCACCGTCAAGTCCCTGCAGGAGTTTCACGCCGGCAAGACTTTTTAACCGTACGGGAGGAGACAAAAATCATGAAGAAGATTCTCGCACTGACTGCCGGGATGCTGCTGGTTGCCTCGACGTCCTTCGCCAGGTACATCGACACGGGAACGATCGAGCTCTCCGGGTCGAGCAATGGATTTTACTCCTCCAGATCCGGCGACGGCACGAGCGAGAACGCTTTGAATCTCGATCGTGGGAGGTCTCTACTACGTGATGCCGAACATCGGCGTCGGCGGTCTGTTCGACTACTCCATCTACGCCGGTGATGTCGATGGCAGCACGGTCCGCATCGGCGGCAGGGCCAGCTACGACTACAGCCTCAACCAGGACGTGAACGCCTACGCCGGGGTCGACCTCGGGTACTCATCCAGCAACTACACCTCGATCGCCGACGGGGTGTTCCTGGGCACCAACGGCGGCATCAAGTACTTCATCACCGATGCCCTCTCTCTCAACTCCGGACTCTCCCTTGCTTACAATTTTGGCGACGGCGGCGAGATCTCCTTCGGGGTCAACTTCGGGTTCTCGTTCTACCTGGAGTAGTCAAGATTCTCCCGTCGGCTCGGGTGGGGGAGGCGCAGCCCCGCCTGCGCCGATTCGGGACGCTGTTGCCCTGCCGGGTTGCAGCCGGATCTCCGGCTCCTTGATCAACACCGCCGCCACGGCCTGACGTGTCGCTGCCTGGTTCTTCGCTGCCGGGTGGTCCTGTTTCTGCTGATCAGGGGATCGCCTCTTATCAGCTCAGCTGCCTGCGCCCATGCCCATCATGAAGCCGCCGAGAAGCGCGCCGAAGAACAGCGCCATGACCAGCACGAGCAGCAGGAAGAAACCGGCGATGACCGCCACCGTGGCGATCGCCTTGTTCCGGGGCATCTGATAGACGTTTTCGAGGATCACCACGGTGACGGGGAGGTGCCAGAGCCCGACGAGGGCGCCGACGAACGGGATGACCCCCGCCCAGCCGATGATCGCCGCGTGGGACTCGGCGCGCAGCAGGGACATGAAGTCCCCCTTGCCGCCGAAGGCGAGCGTGGCCACGAGGTGCAGTATCCCGACGCCGACAAAGTAGCCGACGATCGCCATGATCGGCATCGAGATCAAGCCGCCGATGCCGCCATGGCTGAAGATCGCCGCGATGCCGGCCGCCAGTCCGCTCCCGGCGACGAAGACCAGGCCCGGCGGCAGGGACTGGTCGTCCCGGCCGACCTCGGCCGCAACCGACCCGTTGAGCTTTACGATCTCGATGGCCTTCTTCAGACTGCCCGCGAGGTCCATGGACGCCCCCCTTTCAGGTGAGTTCTTCCTGCCTCTGCACGGATACCTGCTCGATAATACCACGCACCCTCACGCGTACCCATCACGGGGATCAACCACGATCCCGGAGCACCGGCTGGTGGAACCTGGTCTGATATGACGCACGGCTGTGCTATCGTCGTTTCCATGCTCGTACCAGCCCCTTCCCGCCTCGACGAAGCCGGCGCCGAGGAACTGCTCGATCGCATCGCGCGGTCCACCGTCGTCCCCGACGCGATCGACTGTTCGGGTCTTCGCTTCGCCGACCCCTACGGCGTGCTCGTCCTGCTGGCCATCGGGATCTCCGCGCCGTATCGCCGCGGACACGCCTGGGGGTTGATCCTGCCCCGCGACCCCGCCGTGCTCTCCTGGCTCGATCGTTGCGGGGCGCGCCGTCTCATCGAGAAGTATTACATCGTCGACGGGCCGCCGGCCGACGACGAGCACGAATCGACACGACGGCGGTCGCGACCCGGTGCTCCTGGAAGTGGCGCTGGTGCGCGAGGGGGCGGACGTCCACCGCGCCGTCTCCCGCATCAAGGCGCGGGCCGACCTGCTCCTCGTCTCGCGCCTCGGCTACTCCGGCCTGGCCGCGGATCGCTTCACCGTTGCCATGGCGGAGGTCTGCCAGAATGTCGTCGATCACAGCGGCGGGCCCGGGCTGGCGCTCGCGCAGTGCTACCTGCACGCCGGCGGCGGGCCGGAGATCCGCCTCGCGGTGGCCGACGTCGGGGTCGGCGTGCGCGCCAGCCTCGCGCCGCGCTACGCGGACCGCCATCCCGGGTTCGTGGGACGACCGGGCCGCGGTCAGGCTCGCCTTCCGGCTCGGGGTGACCGGGAGCGGCGACCCGCACCGCGGGCTGGGCCTCGCGGCCGTCGCCGACATGGTTCGCGCCTGGGGCGGCACGCTGCGGCTGCGCAGCGGCACGGCCGCCTGCGAGGTCGGGGCTCACCCGGGGGAGCGCGGCGGGCTGGCGCGCCTTCCCCGGCACCCAGGTCGCCATCCGCCTCCCCCGCGGCAGACCGCCAATAAAGGCCCATCTGCTGCGTTGGACGACTCCCGGCCCCCTGCGGCGTACACCTCGTACGCCTCAGTCGCCGGATCGTCGCCCGCCTTGCATCTGGACCTTTCTTGGCGGTCTGCCGGATAAGACTCGCCCTCCAGTTGCCTCGCCATCCCAATTCCGTGCATCCGGCAGTAGGCGGATGCGACGGCGATGACCCGCACCGTTCCCGTGAATGCCCCTCGCGCTCGAGACGGGTCCGGATGCAAGGCGGAGCCCGATCCGACGAATGAGGCGTGCTGCTGCACGCCGCAGTGAGGAGGGAGGGTGACAACGCAGCAGACGGGCCCGTATCGAGTGCGAGGGGGTGGTGGAGATGAGGGGGATCGAACCCCTGACCTCCGCGTTGCGAACGCGGCGCTCTCCCAGCTGAGCTACATCCCCACGGCTACTCCCTGACCGGCCGACCGGGCACCGCCCGAGTCCGCCGACGCGAGCCGGATACTACCACAGACGTCGCCGCTCGGGAAAGACGTTTCCCTCGCGCGATCATTTCCAGACTTCGAGCTCGATCCGGTTCTCCTCGGTCTCTTCCACGAAGAGCCTGAGCCCGCCGAAGTCCATGCGCTTGACCTCTTCGGCGAACGTCTCGGTGGAGGTGTAGACCGTGTAGTTCGGGAAGTTCGCCAGGCCGATGTAGCGCGACTGCCGGGCCAGCGTCCGCTCGAAGCGCGAGAGGTCCATCTTGCGCAGGTTCACGACCGAGAAGGTCACCGTGCGCGGCGGGATCTGGATCTTCAGCTTCTCGAGTTCGGACTTCAGATCGGGCAGGTTGATGCTCACCCGCTGGGCAACGTGGTACTCGCTGCCGAGAAAGTCCTCCTGCGACTCGAGCACCTTGGTCAGCCTGTCGACGGGCAACGCCGCCAGCAGGTTGGTCAGGCAGTCCGGGGTCTTGAAGGGATCGTCGGGGAGCCAAACCCCCTGCGGCCTGATGCAATTGTCGCCGAGCGCATCGCTGCGACAGGCTCACCCCGACGGCGACGAGAGCGTCGCGCAGGGCGATCTTGAGCGCCTTGCGCCGCGCGATCTCGGCGAGGCGCTCGAGTTCCTTCGGCAGGTCGTAGCTTTCCTGGAAGCTGGCCTTCCACCCCTGGTTGTCGTAGAAACCGCACAGCGGCACCATCGTTTCGACGGCAAATATCGTCGCCTCCTCGGCCCCCTCGCCGCCCGCGGCCTCGCTCGGGAGCAGGCTCCGGATCCCGGCGAAAATCTCCGGCTCGCTCTTCTCCTCGAAGCCCATGAAGATTTTTTCGACCTGCCCCTGGAGGTTCACCGAGAGCACGGTCGGGAGAAAGCCGACGCCGAGGAGCTTGCCGAGCCGCGGAGTCCTCGTCGAAAATCAGCGAGTAATTGATCTTGCGCTTCTCGAACTCCTCGAAACGGCCGATGAAGGTGCGGATGCGCGCCAGGCCCAGCTCGCTGTCGGCATTGATGCCGATGACCGCGAGATTGCCGCTCGCCGACCTGCTCCTGCAGGCGGATCAGGCTGGAGATCTCCTCGACGCACGGCTTGCAGTAGATCGACCAGAACGAGAGCACCAGGACCTTTTTCCCGATCAGGGCGCCGACGTCGACCTCCTCGCCCGTGAGCGAGCGCCCTTTGAAGGCCGGGATGATGTCGCCCACCTTGACGGTGTTCAGATCGCGCACGCCCGCCATCGCCGGCGCGAGCGAGCAGAGCGACACCGTCAGTGCCAGTCCTGCCGCAAACTTTTTCATGACCGTACCCTCCCTGGGCTCATCCGACGGACGCGTTGTTCCCCGTGCGACGATGACGAACGAACTCGACGACGCCGGGCAACACCGAAAGGACGATGATCACCATGATGACGAGCGTGAAGTTGCGCTTGACCATGGGTATGTTGCCGAACAGGTAGCCTCCGACGATGAAGATTGCAACCCAGGCGATCCCGCCGACGATGTTGTAGAGGATGAAACGGGCGTAGGCCATGCTGCCCACCCCCGCCACGAACGGCGCAAAGGTGCGGATGATCGGCATGAACCTGGCGATGATAATGGTCTTGCCGCCGTGCTTTTCATAGAACCGGTGCGTGCGCTCCAGGTGCTCCCTGTTCAGAAAGCGGTTCCTCTCCCCACTGAAGACCCGGGGGCCGACCATATTCCCGATCCAGTAGTTTACCGTATCCCCCGCAATCGCGGCGACGCTGAGCAGGACGAGGAGCCAGCCGACCTCCAGCGAGGTGGTGGCGGCGAGCGCCCCGGTGGCAAAGAGCAGGGAGTCGCCGGGGAGAAAGGGCGTCACCACGAGTCCGGTTTCGCAAAAAATGATCAGAATCAGGATCAGATAGGTCCAGAGCCCGTAGTCCCGGATGATCAGCTCCAGATGCTTGTCGAGATGAACGAAGACGCTGAAGGCCTGTTGGATCAATTCCATCGTCTCTCCGGGGTGACATTTTCTGTCCGCTGTGACATTATATCATCGACGGGCGGCTTGTGGCGGGGAGCGGGCTCTGGTATCACAGGCCTGTGCGTAACGACCCGGAGTGGCTCTTCGACCTCGACAACACCCTCTACCCCCCGGAGAACGGGCTGTTCGGGGCGGTGGACGCCCGGATCAACGAGTTCCTCGCGACGCACCTTGGCGTCAGCGGACCAGCCGCCGACGAGCTGCGCCGGCGCTACCACGACCAGTACGGCATCACCCTGGTCGGCCTGATGGAGGAGCACGGGACCGAACCGCACCACTACCTGGACTTCGTTCACCACGTTCCCGTCGTGGACTATCTCGGCCCGGACCCGGGGCTGCGGGAGCTGATCGACGGCTTGCCCGGCCGCCGTTCGATCTTCACGAACGGCTCGCGCCGACACGCGCTGGCGGTGCTCGCGGCTCTCGGTCTCGACGGGACTCTTCGAGGAGATCTTCGACATCGTCGCCCTCGGTTTCCGGCCCAAGCCGGACCCGGCGACCTACCGCACGGTGCTCGATCGGCTCGGCGTCGAACCATCCCGGGCGATCCTTCTCGACGATCTGGCGCGCAACCTCGCGCCGGCCCGCGAGCTCGGCATGCGCACGGTGCTCGTCGGGCCGGCGGCGCCCGTCGCCGGCCGCCGACTTCACGATCCGGACGATCCAGGACCTGCCCGTCGATCCTGCCGCAGCTGCTCGCCTGAGCGTCCCCGTGCGGACGAGGCCATCTCGCGGCGTCACTTCCCTTCCGGGAAGTGGTAGTTTTTGTAGCGCTCGACCAGCGAATCGCCGTGGCACTCCGCGCACAGCGTCCGATCCAGAGCGGTGCCGCGCACGCGCAGGAAACTGTTCGAGAGATCCCCTTCGACGGGCACGCCGGAACCGGAATTCGACGACATCGGCCTCCCAGCGGTGCACGTCGTGGCACGAGACGCAGGAGAGATACCCGCGCTCCGCGCGCGACCCGTCCTCGGCGTAGATCGGGATTCCGGCGGCGCCGAGCGCGACATTGCGGGTGATGGTGAACTGGCGGCTCACCAGGCCGCGACCCGGGTAGTTCACCAGGTGCGCCTCCGCACGGGGCGGAACGTGCGCCCCCTGGTCATTGCCGGCTCGATGACAGCTGGTGCAGGCGCGGCTGCCCTCGTCGCGGCCTTCGCCGAAACCGCGATTCCACAGCGCCCGGGCCTCCGGCGCCCGGTGCATGGCGTGGCAGGCCCCGCAGACCCCGCTCGTCTCGGCGCTTCGCCCGTCGCGATTCACGGCCGTCGGGGCCGTCACCCGCAGGTCGTGATCCGTGCCGACGACCATGGATTTTTCGGCGTGGCAGGGAAAGCACAGCGGGGCGTAGCCGTCGGCGCCCATGCGCAGGAAGCTCGTCGCCGCTTTCGAGTCCGCCCCGGAGCCGCCGACCGGCGACCAGCGGTGCGGGTCGTGACAGGTCGCGCAGGCGATCCTTCCCCCCGGCTGTCGCCTGCCGGTGTAGCCGTAGAGCGGCAGATCCGGCCCGAAATCCTGTCCCGGGCTCACGCCGACCGGATGCCCGCGCTCGCCGACGGTCGCGCCTGCGGCCATCTTCCCCGCGGCGTGGCAGACCTCGCAGGGGTCGGCCCCCGGCGCGGGCTTGCTCCCCGGCTTCTCCGGTTGCGCGAGAGCGACAGCGAGCGGCGGCGTACCGTGGGCGCTGTGGCAGGCCGCGCAGACCCCGCCCTTCACCCCCGACTTCGTCAGGTCGTGCGGCGTCCCCTCGACGGCGGACTGCGCCGCGTGGCAGCCCGTGCAGAGCGCGGACGGCCCGGCCGCCGAGCGCACCAGAAACCTCGTGCCGGCGTCGCCCGGCGCGGTGCCGCCGCGATCGGACGCATCGGACGGGTTCCAGCGGTGCGGGTCGTGGCAGCCGGCGCAGCCGACGCTTCTTCCCCCTCTCACCCCTGCCCCGGGGGCTGCCGGGTGAAACCGCTCGGCGACCACGGCGCCGGCTGCGTCCACCCCCGTGCGGTGACAGGAGCCGCAGTAGTCCCCGAGATCGGCGGCGGCGCGATCCCCCCCGCCGCGCGCCGTCGGCCAGCTCGCGACCGCCAGGGGATCGTGCACACTGTGACAGGGTCCGCAGATCGTCCCCCGGGTCTTCGTCAGATCGTGCCGGGTTTCCGCGACCACAGCCTCCGCGGCGTGGCAGGCGAGACACAGGTCTCTTCCGCCGCGTGCGAAACTCTCGCGCAGAAAGCGGCCGTCCCGCCCGGCACGATGAACATCGTGGCAGGTGGCGCAGGTGATCACCCCCTGGCGATAGCGTCGGCCGTCGGTCCAGAACAGCGGCAGCCCGGATGTCCCTCGACCCGGGGCCGGAGCTACACCGAGCGGGTGGTTGGTCACCCCACCGAAGGGGGCCCCGGCCGCGCCGGCCCCGTGGCAGGCAGCGCAGAGTCGCTCGATCGCGGTCCGGCCCTCGGCGGCCTCGGCGGGCTCGCCGAGCGGGATCCGCCACCCGTGCGCGCCGTGACAGCCGCCGCACATGCCACCGACAGCCGTCGCGCTCGCGGTGGTCTTCGGCGCGCGGGCCGAGCTGTGCGGCGTGGAGGCGATCGAGGCTTCCCGCGTGTGACAGAGCAGGCAGGAATAGGATTCGCGCGGGATCACCAATCCCGGGGTTGCGGGGCGCCCCCGGTGGGCACGGTGGCAGGTCACGCAGGTGAGCTCTCCGCCGGGGCCCGTCTTCCCGCCGGCCTTGATGAACGACGCGTCGACGCGCGCCCGCCGCGGCTTCACCGATATGGGGTGAGCCCCGAGGGCGGCGCTCCCGGGGTCGAGCGAATTCTGCGCCGGGTGGCAGTAGAGGCACAGGGCCTGCCGCATCGTCACCAGCTGCGAGGTCCCGATCTGACCCTCGTGGGAGCGATGACAGGAAAGGCAGGTGATCCGCCCCCCGGGGGAGAATATGGCCCCGCCTTTGGCCAGCCGTGCCACCAGGGGGCGGTCGTCCCCGGCGGCGCTCACGTCCAGGGGGTGATTCCACTCCTGGCCCTTGCCCGGACCCGCAACGTCGGCATGGCAGCGGCGGCAGATCGTGTCGGGCTCCGCCCACGCCACGGCGAGCAGGCCGCGGCGCACCCCGGCCTTCTCGGCGTTGTGCATCCGGTGACAGGAGAGGCACACCGCCTGATCGGGGGCGCCCGGGTGGTTGGCCTCGGCCTTCCCGGACGAGAAGTTCCGCGCGTGGCACTGTCGGCACAGGCGCCCGTCCAGAGCCGCCTTGTCCAGGAGCATCTTCCCGCCGGCCGTCTTGTGGACATTGTGACACCCGAGGCAGGGCGGACCGCTCTTGCCGATGAGGTGCGTGGTCATGCCGGGGCCCCGCCCGGCGCGGCTGGGATTTTCGCCGTGACACGGCCCGCAGAGGCTCTCCGCGCTGGCGGCCCGGATCAGGCCGTCACCCTGCGCCCGATGCACCATGTGGCAACCGCCGCAATCCTGCGCACGGCCCTTCTCCGCGGCGACCGCCGGGTGCTCCCCCGAGTCGCCGGCGCGCCGACCCGGGTGGCACGTCGTGCAAAAAGCGTAGCTGCCCTGCCGATAGCGCATGAAGGGTCGGACATTCGGCTCCTGCACGTGGGGCGTGTGGCAGGAGCCGCAGGTGACCTTCCCCGCGGCCGGGTGGTGGCGTCCGCTCCAGAGCGTGCGCCGGTCATCGCTGACGATCCCGTTGTGGCAGCTGTAGCAGATCCCGGCATCCCCGGCCCCGGTCTGGCTGCCGGGCGGCTTGAAGGCGATGAGCCCGGCGGGGCCGGCCGGCGCCTTGTCGAGGTGACAGACGCCGCAGCGGCGCGGCAACACGCTCTCGAGAGCGGAGGCGGACGGCTGGCCCGGCGCGCCGCTGCCGGCGGAGGCGCGGCGCGCGGTCTCCCGGCGCGCGCAGGCGGGGCCACCAGTCAGGATCAGCAGCGCCACGAGCGCCGCACGGCGCATCCGCACGCCTACTCCACGGGTCGCTTGAACAGGTAGAAGGCCCCGAGGACCTCTCCCTGGGCGCTCGTGAAGGGCGTGCTGCCGACGAGTTCCCAGCCCTCCTCGCCCGCCTTGTTGATCTTCATCAGATTGACCCCCGCCTTCGGCCGTCCGCCGAAAATCTCGGGGTTGGACTCATAGAGCTGCCCGTACTCCCACTTCTTCGTCATGGATGCCTCCCTCTCTTCAACGCGGGCCGAATTCCCAGGCGCTGACTCGCCCGGCGCCCATCTCGACGACGTACACGGTGCGGCCGCGGACAGCCAGCCCCGTCGGGCTCTCGAGTGCGAGCGGGCGCCCCTCCTCGCACAGCACCCCCTGGTAGTCACCCTGGGAACTGAAAATCTGCAGCGACCCGAAATATGCGTCCGACACGAGCACCCGATCGCGATCGAGAACCGCAAGCCCCGCGGGGCGAAAGAGGGTCCCCTCCGTCGTGCCGAACTCCCCGATGGCCGCCAGGGGGTCGCCCTTCGGCGTGAAGGCAAGAATCCGGCTGTTGAGGGTGTCGGTCACCAGCACCCGGTCGAGGCTGTCCTGAACGACGCGGAAGGGCGCGCGAAACTGCGCCGGGCTCTCGCCGAGACCGCCCCAGGAAGCCTGTTGTTCGCCATCGAGCGAGAAAACCCGGACCTTGTGGGTGCGGTTGTCCGCGACGAAGCAACTCCCGCGCGAGACCAGGATTCCCGCTGGACGCGAGGCCTCCCCCGGGTCGCCGGTCGGGAATTCGCGCACCGGCTTGCCCTTGAGATCAAGACGACGACGCGCCCGTCGCCCGAGGAGGACAGAAAGAGCTGGTCGGCGCCGCCGAAACCGATGCCGAGCCACGAGGCGCCTTCGGAATCGGGAAGCGGGATCGTCCCGAGACCGCGCCCCCGCTGGTCGAGCACGGCGACCCGTCCGTTGAGATCGTCCAGGACATACAGGCGATCGTCGGCGAGCACCAGGTCGGAGGGTTGACGGAACGCGACCTTGCCGGCCTCGCGCACCGCGAAGACCTGGCGTGCGGGAATGCACACCGCGGCGGCGCGATCGGACGCCATGGCCGCGACACAGCCCGGCAATCACGGCGACCAGGGCCGGGGTCAGGTTTGACAGGGGGGCGCCACGGCGGGAATGCACACGAGCCTCGCGATCACTGGATCCGCGGGAAATACCACTTTTCGCCGGGCGCCAGCGTGAAATGATTCTCGAGGCGCTCGAGTGCCGCCACGCGAGCCGGCGTCGAGCCGGGACGCACGAGGGCGGTCGATCTCTCCCGGCCGGTGACAACCGGCGCAGGCCGGGCCGCGCTCGAAACAGCGACGGCTCGCCAGCACCGCCGTGCGCAGGGCCGCCAGCCGGTCGTTCGACAAGCGCTCCCGGGGGAGAACCGCAAGATACGCCGTGGCCCCGGCCTGGACCTGCCACGCCGGCACCGGGCGCGAGCCGCCGGCCGCCGACCAGTGGCAGAGCAGGCAGTCCATGCGCCCGGCGTGCTCGTTGAGCATGGCGCGATCGACGCCCGCGCCCGGGTGGGGCAGACCGGGGTGGCATTCCGCGCACCAGGGGGCCGGCCCGGCCGGTGCCCGGATGGCCGTCAAGGAGTGCAAACGCGCTGCGGCTGTCATCTTCGCCTCCAAAGCCGCGAGGTCGGCGCTCGTCGGCGCGGCGGCGGGGACGCCCGTGATGAACGTGCCCGCCGCGGCACCGGCGAGCGCCGCGAACACCGCGAACACCGCGATCCGCTGCCCCAGTCCGCTCGCGCTCATGTCTGCCCGGCCCCGGCATCGAGGTCGCGGATCGCCTCCTGGGCCTTGCGGGCCAGGCTGTGAAAAGGGTCGGCTGCGATAAACTGCTGGTAGGCCTCCCGGGCCATCTCCCGCTCGCCCATGCGGGCCAGGACCCGGGCCATGTTGTAGCGGGCCTGGGAATAGTCCGGATAGAGCTCGAGCGCCCGGCGATAGTGGTAGAGCGCCTCGACGTAGCGCTCCTCGAGCGCGAACCGGTTACCCTTCTCCAACTCCTCCTCGACCTGGACCTTCTCCTGCGACTGTCGCTCGCGCGCCTTCTCCTCGGGGGTGGCCTCGGCATCGGCGCGCGCCGACTCCTCGCTCAGGTGACGCCCCCAGGCGCCGGGGAACTTGAGCTTCGCCTTCTCGGTTGCCAGCTCGCCGGTGATCCAGCTCCACTCCGGCCACCAGCGGCCCTCCCAGGTCAGAACCCCGTAGAGGTGCCAGAGGATGGAGACGAGCAGCAGGAGCGCGCAGCCGCGGTGCAGGGCCGCGAGCTGCGGCAGCAGGGAGAGCGAGCCGAAGCGGCCCCAGAAACCCACGACGATGCCGGTCGCGCCGAGAAGCGCCAGCGCGGCCAGCGTCCACCAGTAGAGCGCCTTCTGGCTGGGACGGTACTCGTCGTCCTCGGGAGGCGGAGACCTCACCGCCGAGCAAGGCGCGCACCCTGGCGAGCGCGGCCGCGAAGTCGTCGCCGCTCCAGCGCAGAGGGAAACCGGCCCACCCCCGCGACTCGACGTAGCCCCGGACGGCCAGGTAGAGCAGGTGGTAGCCCAGCAGCGCGATCGCGCCGAAGCCGGCGAGGAGGTGCCAGACGCGGATTGCCGAGGCCCCCGCCCCGAACGGGCGGCCGAGGATCAGCCCGGAGGCGAGCGCGCCCCCGATCGTGAGCATCAGCAACCCGTGCTGCGCCCGCTGGTTGAGATTCATCCGCGGCAGGCCGGTCCCCATGATCGTCATCTCCCCCGCGCCAGGCCGACACCCGCGCGCACGACCAGGCCGGCCGCCAGCGCGCCGGCGAGCAGGGTCAGCACCAGGGAGAGCGGCGCCTGCCCCGTCCGGCCCCGGGGGAGCGGGTTCATCGAGGCCCCGGCAACGCCGGACTCCCGCAGGGTGCCGTGACAGGCGCCCTTGCGCCCGGTGCCGAGCGCGCCGTTGGCGCAGGTCGCGGCGAGGCGCTTGCGGTTCACCGTGGATTCCGGCTCCGCAGCCGGCCGCACGCGGTGGGCGCTGTGGCAGTCCGGGCAGGAGGGCGCGCGCCGGTTGCCGCCGGCGAGCGCCAGAAAATGGCGGTCGGAAAACCAGGCCGCGACCATGGGGCTGCCCCGGTGGCAGGCGGCGCACTGGCGCGCCTCCGCGAGCTTGTCGCGCTCCGCGGTTTCCCGCCGCTCGGGCGACGGGTGGCAGACGAGGCAACCGATCTTCCGCGACCGCGCGCTGCCGTGGACGCTCGCCGTGTACTCCCAGTAGAGCCCCTCGTGGGAGTACTCCTGGCCGCCGGCGCCCTGTCCGTGGCAGGGCTGGCCGCAACCGACGTCGCGGTGCTCGCCGTGGGGGATGGACGCGATGTCGGCGTGACACTCGCGGCAGCCGATCTCGCCGTGCAGCCGAGGCGTCGAATCTCCCGGCGTCGATGCCGAGCGCGCGGTCCTTCCCCGCGTCACGCACGGCAAAGCCGGCCAGACCATGGCAGTCCAGACACCCTTCCTCGTCGCCGGCGGCGGCGCGCTCCGGGGCCGGCAAGCGCCACCGCGACGCACACCGCCGCGCCGAGCAGCCTGCGCACGGCACTGCCGCTATTCCACATAGAAACGGACATCAACGTGCACCTCGGAACGTACTCTATCATAGTCCCAGGCGCGGACCGACGTCCTCCACGGCCTTGATCAGAGGCTCGTACCGCGGGCGATCCCCCGGCCGCGGCCGCTCGACGGCGACACGCTCCACTTCGCCGCCGTCGTCGATCTTGAGCACGAGGTAGACCTGGCACCAGCCCTGCTGGAAATTGCTCTTGCGGATGATCACCTCCGGGTACGGGATCGCGTCGTAGTCCTCCTCGATCCCGGAGGGGGGGTAGCTTTTGACGACCATCTGCACCCGCCGGTCCAGCTCGCCCTCGCGCGACGCCGGGTGCGGGCGCCTTGCCGCCGCGGCCGGCACCCGCCCGCCCCGTGCCGGCACCCGCACCGGTACCCGCGCCCGCGCCCGCACCGGTACCGCCCGAGACTCCGCCCGCGCCCCGCCCCGCGGCATCTTGACGTACTCGCCGAAAAACGAGAGCTTGCCTCCGGGGCTCAACGTGCGCGAGAGCGGCGCCGGCGTGACGAAACCCGGGAAGGTCCTTGAAGACCACCGTGTAGGTTCCCGGGGGGAGATCGTCGAGCAGGGCGCGGCCCGGGCGGCTCAGGCCGAGCGGGCGGCCGTCGGGGCGGTAGATGCGTGAACTGGGCGCCGGGATTGTTGCTGTCGACGATCGACCTCGGTGCTGCGCCGGTACTTGCCGACGAAGACGATCTGCCCCTTCGCCACCAGCTCCTTGGTCTGAACCGGCGGCGTCGAGAAACCCGCCACGGGGTTGAAGGTGACCGTGTAGATCCCCGGCGGCGCCCCCTTGCGAACCCAGAAGGTTCCCGAGCCGCGGTACTCGGCCGGCCCGCTGACGATGAACGAGGCTGCCGGCAGGTCGGTCACCACGCTCACCGAGTTGTCCCCGTGCTCGGCGAGCTTGCGTCTGGTCCGGCTTCTTCTCCTGCAGCTCCTGCTCCATCGCCGGGGAGAGTTCCGGCTCCGGCGGCGGCTCGGGCCCCTGCTCCTTGACCTTGGGTTCGGGCGGGGGCGGGGGCGCCGGTTTCTCGCCGCCGACCTTCCCTTCGGCGGCGGCGAGCCCGGCGCGGCGGGGCGGGAGACCGTCTCGCGCGGCGGCGCGATGTCGCGCACCCGGCGGATGACCATCAGCCGCTCCTTCTTCTGCTCCTCCTGCGTCCACTGGTAGATCCGCCCCCAGCCGAAGAGGGCGACGAGGTGAACCAGCACCGCGCCGATGACGGCGATGACGGTGACGAGCCGCTCCGCGCGGGTGATCTGGCCTTCGGGGTTGATCCGCGGCATGGGTTGAGGGTGCTGCGGCGGCGACTACGTGCCTTCCTTCTCCGTCGGGAGAGCGATGTTGCTGATCCCGACCTGGAGCAATTCGTCGAGGACGTCGACCACCCGCCGGTAGGGCACCGCCTGGTCGCTCTTGATCAGGACGAAGCCCTCGGGGCGGCCGGCGAGCTTGCCGAGGACGGCCTTGCCCAGGCCGCGCAGTTCGGCCTTCTCCCCGTCGAGGAAGAGCATCTGCTTCGTCGTCGATCGAGATCGTGACGTTGCGCTCCTTGATGTCCTGCTGCGTCGTGGTCGCCGGCAGGCGCATCTGGATCCCGCGCGAGACGTCGAAGACCGTGCTGACCATGAAGAAGATGATCAGCAGGAAGGTGATGTCGGCCATCGAGGCCGTCGGCACCGCCTCGCTCGTCGTCGCTGAAGCGGTTCTTAAATTTCAAGATAGTCCCCGCCGATCATGTCGCGCTGCGCGGCGCGCTGCGCGACCTGCTCCTCGAGCTCGCCGAGCGCGTCGAGGAACTTGATCGAGCTCTCCTCCATGTCGACCACGAAGCGGTTGATCCGGTGCATGAACAGGTACTGCGCGAAGACGGTCGGGATGGCGATCGTCAAACCCGCCGCGGTGGTGATCAGCGCCTCGGCGATGCCGCCGGCGACCACGCCGGGGTCGCCCATGCCGGCCTTGGCGACGGACTCGAAGGCGGAGATCATCCCGGTGACCGTCCCGTAGAAGCCGAGCAGCGGGGCGAGCTTGCCCATCGTCGCGAGAATGACCAGGTTGCGCTCCAGCTTCGCGATCTCGACCCCGGCCGAGCTCTCGATCGCCTTCTCGATCTCCTCGCGGCTGCGGCGGTGCTTCCTGAGCGCGGCGAGAAAGATCGACGAGAGCGGGCCGCGGTACTCCTCGCAGATCCGGGTCGCCTCGGCGAGCTGGTTGGACGCGAGCGCGGTGTTGATGCGCTCCATGAACTCGGCGATGTTCATCCGGGCGCGGTGCAGAAACCAGACGCGCTCGATGATGACCGCGAGCGCGATGATCGAGCACAGCAGCAGCGGCCACATGACCGGGCCGCCTTTGGCGAACAGTGAAAGCACGGTGATCGTTCTCCCTTTCTCCCCGCGACGCGCGGGTCACAGTCGGCCGGGCGGCCGCCTCAGTGCCTCCCGTGGCAGGGGGTGCACTGCTCGTTGTACGTCGTCAGCCGCAGGCGCTTCGTCCTCGTCGGCCCCGATGCCCGCCGGGCCCCTTGAGCAGGCCGCGCTCGTGCGGGTTGTGGCAGGTGACGCAGGTCACGTGGTCGTCCTCCTCGAGCGGCAGCCGGACCTTGCGCCGCTCCTCGTACTCGCGCAGGTTGTCGCGCATCTCCCTCGGCAGCTCCGTCAGGTGATCGATGCCGCTCGGGTGCGGACCGGTCTGGTGGCAGGAGATGCACAGCGCCGTCAGCGTGTCGGTGTAGCGCAGGCCATCGGCGCCGGCGCTGACGCTCGGCACGACGACGTGGCAGTACAGGCACTTCTTCTGGTAGATCTCGCCGCTCTCGTCGATCTGGTCGTGGGGGTTGAGGGTGGAGAAGTTCTTCCCCTCGTGGCAGCGCGCGCAGAACTCCTCGACGGAGTTGTAGGGCCCGCCGCGCAGAAAGCGGGGGTTCTCGCGGCCGACCGCGCCCAGGCACTCGGGGGGCTTGTGGCAGCTGATGCAGACGACCGCCTCCTTCTCGAGGGGCGTGTGCGAGAAATCCATCTTCCAGGTCGCGGGTGTCGACGTGACCCCCAGCGGATGATGCTCGACACCCGGCGTGGCAGCGCTGGCAGAGCCGCAGGGATTCGCCGGGGAAGCGCAGCGCCGACCGGCGCGCCCGGCTGCGGCGTGTCGGGGTGACAGGCGAGGCAGAAGATCTTGCCGCCGTGGGGGTTCAGGTTCACCGAGTCGGTGAGGAACTTCGGGAAATCGTCGCGCAGCGAGGGGAAGAGCAGCGACCGTCCGTGGACCCGGTGGCAGTTCAGGCAGGTCGTTCCGGCTGCCGGAACGTTGCCGCGGGGAAAGTGGGTGCGGTCGACCCCCGCGTGGCAGGAGCGGCAGAAGGGCTCCACCCCCTGGGAGGTGAAGCGCGCCGGCGTGGCCGCACCGGCTTTGAGTTCGGCGGCGGGCTTGTCGTGACAACCGGCGCAGTCCATGGGCGTCGTGCGAGTTCTCGAAACCCTCGCCGCCGCCACCGGGCGCGGCCGGCGCGGTCTCCGGCAGCGGGGCTTGCGACTGGGCCGCGGGGGGCGCCGGAGCCGCCGTCCCCGGCGCGCGCTCGGCGGCGGAGGGCGGGAGGATGACGAGCCAGAAGTCCTGCTTGCCCGCTTTGTGACAGGAACGACAGCTGCCCGCGACGACGGCGTGCGGCTCATCGCTCGACCGGAAGATCGTCGTCCGCCCGGGACCGAGTCCCTGGCCCCCGCCTTTGTGGCAGTCCAGGCAGGCCTCCCGGGTGTGGGGATTCAGGACGGCAGCGTCGCCGGCGGTCGCCGCCGTGGCGATGGACAGCAAGGCCACGAGGGCCGCCGGGGCGAACAGGGCCCGTAACAGCATGGCGGCGAGGGTGCTCATTCCTCCTGCCGCAACTCTTTCACCGCGGAGTGCATGACGAAGATGCGCTTGTTGTTGCTGCCCGGGTCCGCGGGGAAGAGGAGGAAACCGTGGCGGGAGAGGTTGACGCCGAGGGCGGTGCCGCGCATGGTTTCCCCGTCGGTGAACGTCAGGAGGTAGCGACGACCGATCGTGCCCTCCGGTTTGCGCAGCTTCTGATCCCGGTACTCGCGGTTCCCCAGGAAGCTGTGCACGAAAAAAATCGCCTTGAGTTCGTCGAAGCTGATGGTCGCGGGCTCGCCGGACGCCGGCGAGCTCGTGATTGAGGGTGAACGTGGTGCGGTTCGGGGCGAAGTCCGCAGTCGTCCCCTTTGCGACCGTCCCGTTCTTGTAGCGCACGACCACCTTGTGCAGCATCGTTGTATTTCCTTCCCCGAATCCGCGTCAGTGTCTCAAATATACTCATGAGGTGTCAATTTGCATGATGGTATCATCACGCCCATGCCGCACCCTCGTCGTCGGAACCTCACCCTCGTGGCCGCCGATCCGTCCGGCCGCATCGTCGATCTGCCGGGCATCGAGGCGCTCGGGCGCGCCGGTGACGCGCTCGTCGGGCTGGACCGGGACAACTGCATCCCCCTGCCCGCCGGGTCGGAGCTCTTTCTGCTCCCCGGACGGGAGCCCGTCGGCAGCGACTCCCGCACGGGTGAGCTCAAAGCGGTTACGGGCGTGAGCGCCGTCGCCGCTTTTCTGGCTCCGGCGCACACCCAGCTGTTCACGCCCGCGTACCGGACGTCCGCCGACGCTCCCCGACTGCCGCTGTTCGCGTACACAGCCGTCGGGTGGCACCGCGGGCGCTACTACGTCCCGGCGGTGCGCGTCGACGCCGACCGACGCCAGGACATCCGGGAGTTCGACCAGCGGGAGATCGCGCGACGCGCCCGGGCGCTCAAGGCGCGGCACGGCGACAACCGTCTCTGGCAGCACCTGCTCGGCTGCGCCCTCTGCTCGGGCTGCCCCGCGGCGCGCAACCTCGTCATGGGGCGCTGGGAGGCCCCGCTGCCGACGTCAAAGGCCTGCAACGCCCGCTGTCTCGGCTGTCTCTCCCACCAGCCCGCCGACTCCTGCTGCCCGGCAACCCAGGAGCGGATCGCCTTCTCCCCGACGGTCGCCGAAATCCTCGAGGTCGCGGTGCCGCACCTGGAGAGCGCCCCGCGCGCGGTCGCCAGCTTCGGCCAGGGGTGCGAGGGCGAACCGCTGCTGGTCGCGCCGCTGATCGAGGCGGCGGTGCGCGCGATCCGCGCCCGCACCGCGCGCGGGACCCTCAACCTGAACACGAACGCCAGCCGCCCGGCGGCGCTCGGGCGCATCCTCGACGCCGGGCTCGACAGCGTGCGCGTCAGCCTCAACAGCGCCCGCCCGGAACTCTATCGCGCCTACGCCCGGCCGCAGCGGTACGGTTTCGAAGACGTGCTCGAGAGCATGCGCGCGGTCAGGCGGCGCGGGAAGTTCCTCTCGATCAACTACTTCGTCTTCCCGGGCGTGACGGACGACCCGGCCGAGTGGGCGGCGTTTCGAAAACTCCTGCGCGAGGTGCGCCCCGACCTCATCCAGTGGCGCAATCTCAATCTCGACCCGGACTGGTACTGGCAGACGGCGCAGCCGTTCGCGGGCGGCGAGCCGCTTGGCGTGGCGACGATCCTCGACGCGGGTGCGCCGCGAATTCCCGGCGATCCGTTTCGGGTATTTCAACCCGCCTCTGCGGGGGCCTTTGGCCTACTGCTCCGAAAAGCCAGCGCGCAACCAAAAATCACCCGGGCAGCGATGATCAAGCACCTCGGCCGCAAGCTCTACCACGTCCTCGGCGGCCTCGGCCTGCTCGCCGTCTGGTTCGCCCTCGGCCGCCCCCGCGCCTTCTACGCCTATGCGGCGATCCTCGCCGCGGTGCTGCTCTTCGACGTCGCGCGCTTTTCCGTGCCCCGTTTCAACGCCTGGGCGATGGCAAACCTCGGCGGCTTCCTGCGGCCCGGCGAGGAGCGCAAGCTCAACGGGACCCCGCCCTACGTCTGCGGCGTCGCGCTGACGCTGCTGCTCTTTCCCGAACCGGCCGCGGTCGGCGCCATCCTCTTTCTCGTCGTCGGCGACGTCTCGGCGACCACCGTCGGCGAGCGCTGGGGACGGCACAAGATCGGCGCAAAAAGCCTCGAGGGGACGGCCGCCTTCTTTGCCGCGGCCTGTCTCGCCGGTTTCGCCGCGCGCGCTTTCACGCACGGCCCCACGCCGGAAGCGATCGTCGCCGGGGCCTGGTGCGCGGCGCTCGTCGAGCTGTTTCTGCCGCGCTTCGCCAACGACAACCTCGTCGTCCCGCTCGTCGCGGCCTTCGCGATGACGATCCTGGCGCCGTGAAGAGCCGCTTGAAAATCCGGCGCCTTCCCAGCCCGCACCACCGCGACCGGTGCGGCCGCGCGGTGGATCTGATCGTCATCCACGCGATCACCTGCCCGCCGGGGCATTTCGGCGCCGACGACATCGCGGCGCTCTTTCTCGGCACGCTCGACACCGCGAAGCACCCGGCCTACCGCGAGGTCGAGGGGAAGGAACTCTCGGCGCACTTCCTGATCGACCGGCGCCGGGCGCGTCACCCAGTTCGTCGCGACCGACCGGGCCGCCTACCACGCCGGGGCCAGCCGCTGGCGCGGGCGCGAGGGCTGCAACGACTTCTCGGTCGGGATCGAGCTGATCGGTGACGCCGCCCACGACTTCACCGCGCGCCAGTACGCCGCGCTCGCGCGCCTCTGCCGCGACCTGATGCGCGAGCACCCGCGGATCACCCCGCGGCGGATCGTCGGCCACAGCCAGGTCGCGACCCCCCGCGGCCGCAAGACGGACCCCGGCCCGCGCTTCGACTGGCCGCGACTGCACCGGGAACTCGCCGCCCTGCAGCGACGATAAGCCCGTTCCCGGTGCGGGGCCTGGGCGGTCCCGCAGGGACGAAGTCTCGTCGTTTGAGCCGCAGGCGAGTTACGAGACTTCGAGCTCCGGGCACCGTGACGGGTAGCCGGCGCAGACGCACGACCGAAGGGACGCCCCAGTCGCCTCGCGCACGCGAACGGTTTCCCTGTTATCCGGTTGCTCGTTTCATGTTGTTCGGAGCCCTGTTAGAATGAAAGAGCAGATTTGACCCCACCCCTTGCACAAGGAGAATGACTGATGGCACCGGGAACCGACGAGGACAAGAACCTCGCGCTCTTCATCGACTTCGACAACATCGCGCTCGGCCTCAAGGGCTCGGCCAAGAAGTTCCGCATCCGGCTCGTGCTCGAGCGGCTGCTCGAAAAAGGCAAGATCATCATCAAGAAGGCCTACGCCGACTGGAGCCACTACCCGGAGTACAAGAACGAGCTGCACGCCGCCGGGATCGAGATGATCGAGATCCCCAAGCGCCACCTCTCCGGCAAGAACAGCGCCGACATCCGCCTCGCCGTCGACGCGATGGACCTCTGCTGGTCCAAGGAGCACCTGGACACCTTCGTCATCCTCTCCGGCGACTCGGACTTCTCGCCCCTGGTGGCCAAGCTGCGCGAGAACAACAAGTCGGTGATCGCCATCGGCGTGCGCGAGTCCTCCTCCGCGCTGCTGATCGAGAACTGCGACGAGTTCATCTTCTACGAGGACCTCAGCGCCGAGAGCGCCCCGGCGCTCGGCACGCCGCCCACGGGCAAGGCGCAGGCCTTCAGCGTGCTGGTCTCCACCGTGCAGGCGCTGATCCGCGAGAACAAGGAGGTCCTCTACGGCTCGATGGTCAAGGACACCCTCAAGCGCAAGCACCCCTCGTTCACCGAGAGCAGCTACGGGTACTCCAGCTTCTCCGAGCTGCTCGAGGACGCGCGCGACCAGGGGATCATCGAGATCGCGCGCAACCAGAAAGCCGGCGGCACCTGGGTGGTGACCGGTCTCGGACGCGCCGCCGGGAGCGAGAAGACGGCGGGAGAGCGCACGCCGTCCGCGGACCCGCCGCCGGAGTTCGGGACGCGGACCGGGGCAGGCGCCGCCGGCCGGGAACTAGGAGCGGCCGGCGGTGCCGTACGGGTTCCAGTCTCCAGGGAGGATTCATGAAAGTCATTGCGTTCAACGGCAGTGCCCGGAAAGAGGGGAACACCGCGTTGTTGCTGAACACGGTGCTGGCGGAGCTGGCGGCGGAGGGTATCGAGACGGAGATCTACCACCTGGCCGGCAAGCCGATCCAGGGGTGCATCGCCTGCTACCAGTGCTTCAAGAACAAGGACCGGCGCTGCGCGGTGAGCAAGGACATCGTCAACGAGTGCGTGGCGAAGATGGCGGAGGCCGACGGGATTCTGCTCGGCTCGCCGACCTACTTCGCCGACGTGAGCGCCGGCATGAAGGCGCTGATCGAGCGCTGCGGCATGGTTTCGCGCGCCAACGGCGATCTGTACAAGCGCAAGGTCGGGGCCGGCGTCGTCGCGGTGCGGCGGGCCGGGGCCTACCACGTGCTCGGCTCGCTCAACGCTTTCTTCCTGATCGGCCAGATGATCGTCCCCGGCTCGAGCTACTGGAACATCGCCGTGGGGCGCGAGCCGGGCGAGGTCGCGAACGACGCCGAGGGGATGAAGACGATGCGGGACCTCGGGCAGAACATGGCCTGGCTGCTGAAAGCAACTGCAAGCGGCAGTCACGGCTCGCGGAGGGGCGCCCTCCAGGTGCAGCGGCCGTCACGGTTTTTCAGGCCAGCTGCCGGGGGGCAGCAGGTCGAGCGCGGCCTCGGGCCCCCACGACCCCGCCGCGTACGGGTGCAGATCGCACAGGCCGTGCCGGCAGCCGTCGAGCGCCTCGAGCAGCGGCTCGTAATAGGCCCAGCAGGTCTCCAGGCCGTCCTGACGCCAGAAGAGCGTCTGCTCCCCCGCCATCACGTCCACCAGCGCCTTGGCGTAGGCGTCCGGCTCGGGCACGTCGGACGGCGAGCGGTAGTCGAACTGCAGCCCCACCGTGCGCAGATCGAGGCGCGGCCCGGGCTGCTTGGCCTGGAAGGTCAGGAAGATGTCGTCCTCGGGCTGGATGCCGATGATCAGCCGGTTCGGCCGCAGATTCTCGCGCACCTCCGCGGGGAACATCCGGTGCGGCACCGGCTTGAACTGGATGTCGATGCGCGTGAGCTTGCGGCGCAGGCGCTTGCCCGAGCTGAGGTAGAACGGCACCCCCTGCCAGCGCCAGTTGTCGACGAAGACCCGCAGCAGCGCGTACGTCGGCGTCGTCGATTCCGGGTCGATCCCGGGCTCCTCGCGATACCCCGGCACCGGCGCGCCGTCCACGGGCCCCGGTCCGTACTGCCCGAGCACCAGGTGGCGGTCGATGCGCTCCGGCTCCAGCGGCTTGAGCGCGCGGAAGAGTTCCGACTGCGCCGAGCGCACCCGCTCGGCGTCGAAGCGCGACGGCGGCTCCATCGCCACGAGCGAGAGCAGCTGCATCAGGTGATTCTGGAACATGTCGCGCAGCACGCCGGTCCCCTCGAAGTAACCGGCGCGATGGCCGACCCCGAGGCTCTCCGAGGCGCTGATCCGCACGTGGTCGATGTACGTGCGGTTCCAGAGCGGCTCGAAGATGGCGTTGGCGAAACGCAGCACGAGAATGTTCTGCACGGTCTCCTTGGTCATGTAGTGATCGATGCGGAAGATCTGCCGCTCGGGGAACCAGGCCAGAAGTGCCGCGCCGAGCGCCTGAGCCGAGGCCAGGTCGCGCCCGAAGGGCTTCTCGACGACCAGCCGCCGCCAGCCGCAACCGTGCTCTTCGTGAGCCAGGCCGGCGTGGCCCAGGCCGGCCGCGACCGTGCCGTGCAGGTCGGGGGGCAGCGCGAGATAGTAGATCCGCCGCGCCCCCGTGCCGTGCTCGCCCTCGAGGGCCGCGAGGCGGCCGCCGAGCGCGGCGTACCCCGACGGGTCGTCATACCCCAGCGGCTGGTAGGCTAAACGCCGGGCAAAGTCGTCCCAGCGGCCGGTATCGAGCCCCGCCCCCGCGATCCCCGCGAGCGAGCGCTCCCGAAACGCTTCGTCATCGAGAGCCGTCCGGGAGACGCCGAGGATGAAAGAGCGCTCCGGAAGCGCGCCGGCGAGAAAGAGGCTGTAGAGCGCCGGGAGGAGCTTGCGCGCGGCCAGATCCCCCGAGGCGCCGAAGATGACGACGCCGAGAGGGTCGAGCGGCGTCGCCTCGCGACAGCGCCCCGACGGTGCATCCGGCAACGGGTCCATGCGCGTGCAGTCTAGCAGATCGTGGCGCAGGCCTCACCCGCCAGGCAGCTTCTTTCGCTGCGCTACCCTTTTCACGTTCCGCCTTGATCAGCTGCGGCCCCGACAGCGTCGGACCGGTCCTCGCTCCGGCGCATCGCCGTCGGCAATTCCAACGCGAAGATGCTTCCCCCGCCGGGGTTGTCCTCGACCCAGACCGTGCCGCCGTGCAGTTCGACGATGGTCTTCACGATCGACAGACCGAGACCGACGCCGCGCCTTCCCAGGTGCTCGAAGCGGCGGAAGATCCGCTCGCGATCCGGCCTCGGAATGCCGGGGCCGCGGTCGCGAACCTCGATCCGGGTCAGACCGCCGGCATTCACGACGACCTCGATCACCGCCCCGTGCGGGCTGTGCTCGATGGCGTTGGAAAGCAGGTTGGTGAAGACCTCCCGCAGGCTCGGGTTGCCCATGACCGTGATCGGCCCCGGCAGATTCAACTCCACCCGCTGGCCGTTGTTCTCCCACTGGCGGCGCAAACCCTCGACCGCAGCACCGATCAGTTCTCCCAGGTCGAGGCGCTCTGCCGCAAGCCGGCGCGGCTCCTGCATCCGCAGGTAGCCTCGGGCATCCTGGAGGATGTCACGCGATTTCTCCAGGTTCTCCAGGGCCCGGACAATCAGGGTTTGCTGCCGCTCCGTCACTCCTTCGTCCTGCACCATGCGCAGGTAGTTCTGCACGACCCAGACGGGGTTGAGCAGGTCTTTGCTGATGATCTCGCTGAAGAGTTGCCGGTAGCGGTTGGACTCCTCAAGGTGGGCGGTGTACTCCCTGAGCCGGTGCTCCGCCTCGACTCTGAAGGTATTGTCGACAACCGAACCCTGGATCGCCGGGCGGCCGCGCCAGGACACCACCTGGGCGTAGAGCTCCATGTGCCCGATGAAACCGTCGTGCCTCGGAATCCGCACGGTGTAGTGCGGGAGTGCCTTCTCGCCCCGCATCCTCTTTGTCATCTCTCCCAGGACGAGGGCACGATCTTCCGGCACGACGACGCTCAGGGGACTGCGCGGGAGATCGGACAGCGCAATGCCGCAATACTCGCGCAGCCACCGGTTGCCATAGATGAGCAAACCGTCCTGCGCGATGTAGATCCCCATCGGCGCGTTTTCGACGATGGCGGCGTACGCTTCCGCATCAGGAAAGAGCGGTGGAGAGCCCTTCCCGTCGGGTTCGGGGTTACGCGGCGCTTTGGATGAGTCTTCAGCCACCGTGCCTCCCCACCGCGGACCCCTGCTGCGCCGCATGCCGTCTCAGCTTCGACTCGTACATCGCCGCATCGGCCCGCGCGATGAGCTCGTCGATCGAGCAGGTCTCCTCGCCGGTGCAGGACCCGACGCCGATGCTCAGGGAGAGGGCCGGCCCGCCGGCACCGCCGGCGTTGTGGCGGCCGATCCGCTGCTCGATCCTCGCGATGATCCCCGCCGTGGCCTCGGCCGCCGAGTCGGCGAGGAGGATCGCGAACTCGTCACCGCCGAGGCGGGCCACGATGTCCGATTCCCGGCACGCCTGGGCAAGAATCCGGGCCGCGTCCCGGAGGGTCCGGTCGCCGGCAAGGTGACCGTGGGTGTCGTTGATAGTTTTGAGATGGTCGAGATCGGCGAACAGCAGCGCGACACCGCCTCCCAGGCGGCCGGCAACCTTGAGGCGATGGTCGGCGAGGCCGGCGAAGCCGCGACGGTTGTACAACCCAGTCAACTCATCCTTGGTGGAGAGGGCCTGCATCCGCTGCTGGAGTTGTTTGAGCTCGGTGATCTCCTTGGAGACGACCGTCACCGCGTCAACGCGCCCCTCACGGCCCCGCACGGGGCTGTAGCTCCTCAGGAAGTACTTGCCATCCCTCGCGCTCAAGTGCTCGTGCCGCTCGGAGTTCCCGTTGCGGACGACCGCGGCGATGACCGCGGCGAATTGGGCGGATTCCTCCGCGGAGTGCACATCGGCATACGAGCTGCCGCCGGGTTGGCCTTCCGGCAGCCCGAGTCTGGCGGCGTGGGGCTTGTTGATGAAAAGGTAGCGGCCCGCGGCATCAACCAGATAGATCGAGTCCTCGGTCGAGTCGATCAGGGCGCGGCAGATTTCATCGCTCCTCGCAAGTGATTCGCGCGCTGTACAAAGTGCCTCGTACGACACCTGCAACGGCCTGAACAGAAAAAAATACAGGATGGCGGCGACGGGAAGAGACAAGAACAAAATGTCGAGCAGGACGTTCAGGAGGACGGACGATGAACCAATCCAGCCGAGTGCGAGCATCACGCCTATCTCGCCGACAAGGATGAAAACCAGCGTCAGTACCAGAAGCCGCGCGGGAGACCGCCCTGACCTCTTTGCCCCGCTTTCGCCGCTCATCGCCACGGCCGCAACAATTACCATCTTTTCAGGAGTCTTTACAACGCCAATTATTGTCTACCGGCGAAGGACAGCTCCACAACGCCCCTTGCTTCTCCCCGGCCGTGCGGTAGTATTTACGCATGTCACCCGGGGTCTTGTCGTCGCTCTCCTCCATCCAGCGCCGCATCCCCAGCAGCGTGCTGATCGCCTGCTTCGGGCTGATCCTGACGGCGGCGGCCTGGTTCGACGTCCTGCACCGCCAGTCGGCGGATCGCGAGGCCGAAATCGAGCGCATCTACCGCGAGAACAGCGCCCTGGCGCGCGCGTTCGAAGAGCACGTACGGCGCGTGGTGCAGACCGGCGACAATGCGTTGCTTTTCCTGCAGTACCAGTACGAGGCCAACGGCCGGGTGACCGAGGAGATCGTCAGCTTCATCGAACGCACCAAGAGCGATCCGATTCTCAACCAGATCTCCCTGGCGGACTCCCGCGGGGATCTGCGCCTGAGCGCGCTCCCGCTCGACAAACCGATCAACATCTCCCAGCGGGAACACTTTCAGGTGCACGCCGCGAGCGCCGACCGCCGGACTGCACATCGGCAAACCCGTCCTGACGCAGATCTCGGGCACCTGGTCGCTGTTCCTGACCCGGCGCTTGAACCGGCCCGACGGCTCCTTCGCAGGCATTGTCGCAGTCGGTCTCGATCCCGACCTATTTCTCCAACTACTACGACACCCCTGCGCTCGGCCCGGACCGGGGCGTCATACTGGTGGGGCGGGACGGCATCGTTCGGGCTCGTCGCTTCCAAAAACAGTCGGGTCTCGGCCAAGATCTCGGCAGACAGCCCGATGTTCAGGCGGATCGATCTCGAGCCGACGGGACATTACGAGGTGACCGGCAGCATCGACTCCCTGCGCCGCTTCGTCAGCTACCGCGCGCTGCCGGACTTCCCCTTGATCGTTGCGGTCTCGAGTCTCACCTCCACCGCGCTGGCCCCGTATCGACATCGCGCGGCAGGATATCGCCTCTCCGCCATGGTCTTCACGCTGTTCGTCGCGATCTTTTGCCTGGTGCTGATCCGGGCCGAGCAGCGCACCCGCCGGCAAAACTCGAGCCTTTCGGCCGAACTGACGGAGCGCCGCAAGGCCGAGGAGGCGCTGCACGAAAGCCAGGAGCTGTTCGCGGCATTCCTCGATCACATCCCCGCCGTTGTGTTCGTCCAGGATCTGCAGGGCCGGACTCTGTACTCCAACCAGGCCTTCAAGGACCTGCCCGAACGCGAGGCGATCGGCAGAAACGCCCGGGAGTTGCTCTTTTCCGGTCAGGACGGGCCTCCCGGCAACCGGCCTGCGCTGCGCGGGCGCATCGTCGTCCTGGATGAAGCGATCCCCGAGCGCGGCGGGCGCGCTCGGGTCTTCGAGACCAGGATGTTCATCGTCGACCGTGCGGGCAAGGAGCCCCTGCTCGGGTGCGTCTCGGTCGACAGCACCGGGCGGCGCCAGGCCGAGGAGGAGCGACTGGTCTTCGAGCGGCGGATGCAGCAGGCGCAGAAACTCGAAAGCCTCGGCGTCCTTGCCGGAGGCATCGCCCACGATTTCAACAACCTGCTGATGGTGATCCTCGGCAATGCGGACCTCGCCCTGTCGAAGTCCGCGGCGGAGTCCCCGGTAATCGGGTTCATCAGGAACATCGACGCGGCGGCGCAGCGGGCGGCGGATCTCGCCAACCAGATGCTGGCCTATTCCGGCAAGGGCCGCTTCCTCATCGAGCCGATCAACCTCTCGCGCCTCGTCGAGGAGATGGGACACCTGCTCGCGAGCGTGATTTCCAAGCGCGCCACCATGCGCTACCGGCTCGCGGGCGAACTGCCGCCGGTGCAGGCCGATGCCACGCAGCTGCGGCAGGTCGTCATGAACCTGATCACCAACGCCTCGGATGCCATCGGTAACCGGGAGGGTGCCATCGAGATCGCCACCGGCGTCGTCGAGATCGGTCCCCGAGGATCCGTCGCAGGCTCTTCCGGCCCGGCCCTGCCGCTCGGGACGTACGTTTTTCTCGAAGTCTCCGACACGGGAGAAGGGATGGATCAGGCGACGCAGAACCTCATCTTCGACCCCTTCTACAGCACGAAACAGACCGGCCGCGGGCTGGGTCTGGCCTCCGTGCTCGGAATCGTCCGGGGGCACAACGGCGAGATTCGGGTCACGAGCAAGCCCGGGCAGGGCACCACCTTCATGATGCTGCTGCCGGTGGCTCCCGACAACCCGCCCGCCAGAACCGTCGCCGCCGGCCGGCCGACGCCCGCAGTCAGCCCCGCCGTCGTCCGGCGCACCATTCTGCTCGTTGACGACGAGGACCAGGTGCTCCAGACGACGCGGACCATGCTCGAGGAGAGCGGCTTCACCGTCCTCACCGCCATCGACGGCGTCGAGGGGGTGGCGGTATTCCGGAGCCAGGCCGCACACCTGAGCGCGGTGGTGCTCGACATGAACATGCCGCGCATGGACGGCGCGGAGGCCTTCCGCCAGATGCGCCGCATCGCCCCCGGCGTGCCGGTGATCCTCACCAGCGGGTTCGACGAGCAGGACGCCGTCAGCGAATTCACAGCAGCGGGCCTCGCGGGTTTCATCCAGAAGCCGTACCGGATGAGGGCGCTGCTCCAAAAGATCGAGGACGCGATCGCCCCGGGACCGACGTCCGGGGTCTAGCCAGAGAGCGCTTTGGGTTGGTTTGCTCTCCACCCTGCCCGTAGCCGCAAACGTCGGGGGGAAGGAAGCGAGATGGGGCCTTCCTGGGGTTTTTCCAAAACAGCGATCCGCGACCTTCTTGCACTGCGCGCCGCCGGGGCGCGGATGCCGGATGACTTCGAGATCATCACCGACACCAGCAACTTCTTCCAGGTCAGGAACGACGACGTGGTCATTCTCGGCGGCACCCCGTTCTGGATCAGAGGCTACGAGAGGGAAGGCCGTTTCGGCCTGGAGGACGAGCCGAAATACTGGGTCCGCCGAGCGATCGATCTCGAGGACGGCTCGACGAAGATCATCAAGCTCGAGTTCCGCGAAGAGTTCGAGACCTCGATCGGCGATATCGTGATCAAGCGTTTCCGCAGCCCGAGAAAGGAGGCCCGGATACTCGACCTGGTCCGCGAGCACCGCAATTTCATGCACGGCCGCTGGGTGCTCGACGCGGCAGGCAACAACGTCCGCATCCTGGACTTCATCCGCGGCCGGCGCTTCGACGAGATCATCGCCGAGCGCGGCACCGACCACGGCGATTACTTTCGCCGCACGTTCCCGGAGGTGCTCGCGCAGTACGTCGAACTGGTCCGGGCGATCAAGTTCCTCCACGACCGCGGCGAAAAGCACGGCGACATCAGGCGCGACCACATCATCCGGGACCTCGACGGCGGCAGCAACCGCTGGATCGACTTCGACTACAACTATCTGCACGGCGAGAGCATGTTCCGCTTCGATCTGCAGGGTCTGGGCAACATCCTGATCTTCCTGGCCGGCGGCGGCGACGTGCTGGTGCCGGATCTCTCCCGGACGAATCGGGAACTCTACGTGACCCTGACACCCGACGACATCAGCATCTCGTTCGGGAACAGGGTGGCGAACCTGCGGAAGATCTTCCCGTACCTGCCAGATTCCCTGAACCTGATTCTGCTCCATTTCTCCGCAGGCGCGAAAGTATTCTACGACGATACGGGACAGATGCTCGACGATCTGGCCGGTGCCACGGCCGACGTGGCTTCACTGACAGGGGGGCCTCATGAACACGCAGCTGGCAGCTGATCCCGCACCCAGGAGCCAGGAGCGCCGTCTGCTGCTGGCCGTGGACGAATCCGACAGCTCGCGACGGGCGGTCATGTACGTGGCCGACTTCTTCGGCGACTTCAAGGATCTGGCCGTCACGCTCTTCTCGATCCTGCCGGAGCCCGCGGAGGATTTGTTCCCGACGGACGAGGAGCGTCGGCAGTGGCTCGATGAGCAACGACGCTCCCGGGAAGCGGTGCTCGCCGACTACGGGAAAATCCTCGTCGGCGCAGGCATTCGGGCGGACAGGATCGAGACGCGCCTGGTGATGCGCCAGGGCCCGTCCCTGGGCGATGCGATCCTGGAGGCGCAGGACGAGCTGCGCTGCTGCATCGTCGTCCTGGGCCGGCGCGGGCTCTCGCGCCAGGAGGAGTTCCTCTTCGGCTCCACCACCAGCAGGGTTCTCCGCCACGCCAGGCACTGCGCGGTCATGGTTGTCGAGTAGGCACGCTTCGCGTCTTTCTTGACAGTGGACCTCCCCGATATATATTGGAAGCATCACCGCCCCTGAGGAGGGCGGAGTCGCGAACATTGTCCGGGGGGGGGCCGTTTCGCGGGCTTTCGACCGGAGAGGGTGAACAAGCTTTCCGGTGGCGTGATCAGGTCTCCCCCCTCGTGCCGGAGAGGGGCGCCCAATGCCGGCAACGAACAGATCGGAGCGGGGCCTGGAGCGTGCGCAGCCTGCTGATCCCTTGTATTCTCGGAGCCTCTCTCGTGGCGATATTCGACCCGATGGTTGGGCGGAGCGAAGAATCCGCAGCCGACGAAGCGCGCTTCGCCGTCCAGCGCGACCGCATGGTCGCCGAGCAGATCGCGGGACGGGATGTCGCCGACCGGCGGGTGCTCGCGGCGCTACGCAAGGTGCTGCGGCACCGCTTCGTGCCGGAGCGGCTGCGCCAGGAGGCCTACGACGACCACCCGCTCCCGATCGGCGAGGGGCAGACGATCTCCCAGCCGTACATCGTGGCCATCATGTCGGAGCTGATGCTCCTCAGGGGATGCGAACGGGTCCTCGAGGTCGGCACCGGCTCGGGCTACCAGGCGGCCGTTCTCGCCGAACTCGCGCCGGAGGTCTACTCCATCGAGATCCTCGAACCGCTGGCGCGCCGGGCGACCGCCACGCTGCGGGCGCTCGGCTATTCCCGAGTCGTCGTTCGCGCCGGGGACGGCTACCTCGGCTGGCCCGAGGCGGCTCCCTTCGACGCGATCATCGTTACCGCCGCGCCCGACCACATCCCGCAGCCGCTCGTCGATCAGCTCAAGATCGGCGGCCGGCTCGTGATCCCGGTCGGCGATTACTACCAGGAATTGCTGCAGTGCGTGAAGACACCGGAGGGATTGCCGTGCACCAGTGTCATCCCGGTGCGCTTCGTGCCGCTGACCGGCGAGGAGGTGGAGAAGAAACGGAAATGAGCGCGGCTTCAGCGTGACCAGTTCACCCGGATAGTGTCGTCCCCGGCGCCATAGCGGAAATTGAACTCCCCCTGGTAGGAGCGCGAAAGGGACTCGCCGATGCGTCGGGCGACGTGGATGCCCGTGGTCGTCACGACCGTCTGGTTGATGTCGTCCTCGATCGCCATGATCCTCTCCAGGGGGCGCTCCTTCTTCTCGGTGGCTTCCACGTTGCGCACGAGCCGCAGAACCTCGTCCCGGTGCTTCATGAAGAACTCCCCGCCGATCTCGATGCGCCCCGCCGGGAAGCGATCGGCGACCCGCCGGCACGCGGAACACACCGCCTTGCGGGACCCCTTGGGCGCCGCCGTCCAGGACCAGCGCCCATCCAGATACACCGCCCCGCACCCCCCACACACCGTCGGCTCCTGGAGCTTTCCGCGGCTCTTGTAGGTGTCGTGGCGCTCGGCCTGGATCATCTTGTTGTGGCTGCGTGGCCTCACCTGCATGTCCATGCCCATCTCGATCCCTCCTTCGCAGGAACGAATTGCTCGGATGTGCGGCGACAGTCATCGTCAAGGAATCACCTGTGTTTATTAATATGGGACAAAATCCTGAAGATGCAACCGTTATCGTCCGCCCGCCCCTACTCCCCCTTGTCCGAGCGCAGCACCGCGACGAAGGCCTCCTGGGGGATGTTCACGCTGCCGATGGTCTTCATGCGCTTCTTCCCCTCCTTCTGCTTCTCGAGGAGCTTGCGCTTGCGGGTGATGTCGCCGCCGTAGCACTTGGCCGTCACGTCCTTGCGCATCGGGTTGACGTTGGTGCGGGCGATGACGTTGCCGCCGATCGCGCCCTGGATCGCCACCTTGAAGAGGTGCCGCGGGATCGTCTCGGCGAGCCGCTCGCAGTAGTGCAGCGCCCGGGCGCGCGCCTTCTCGCGGTGCACCAGGTACGAGAGCGCGTCGACCTTCTCGGCGTTGACCAGGATGTCGACCTTGACGATGTCGCTCGGCCGGTAGTCCAGCTCCTCGTAGTCGAAGGAGCCGTAGCCGCGCGTCAGCGACTTGAGCCGGTCGTAGAAGTCGAAGAGCACCTCGTTCAGCGGCATCTCGCTGACGATCTCCACGCGCTTGGCCGCCAGGTGGTTCGTCGTGAGCTTCGTCGAGCGGCACTCGCGGCAGAGGTCCATGATCGAGCTCATGTAGGTCGACGGCAGCATGATGCTCGCCTTGATGTACGGCTCGGTCACGCTCTCGATCTGCGAGGGGTCCGGCCAGTAGACCGGGTTGTCGACGTCCAGCTGCGTGCCGTTGGAGAGCGTCACCTTGTAGAGCACCGAGGGCGCCGAGAGGATCAGCGAGATCCCGAACTCGCGGTCGATGCGCTCCTGCACGACGTCCAGGTGCAGCAGCCCGAGGAAGCCGCAGCGGTAGCCGTAGCCGAGCGCCGCGGAGGAGTCCTTCGTGTAGATCAGGGAGGCGTCGTTGAGCGAGAGCTTCTCGAGCGCCTTGGTCAGCCCCTCGTAGTCGTCGGTGCCCATCGGGTAGATCGACGAGAAGACCACCGGCTTGGAGGGCTTGTAGCCGGGGATCGGCTCGTCCGTGGGGCGGTCGACGTCGGTCACCGTGTCGCCGACCTCGATGTCGCGGATCGTCTTGACCCCGGCGATCAGGTAGCCGACCGAGCCGGCCGGCAGCTCGGTGCCCTTGATCCGGCCGAGGCGGTTGATCCCCACCTCCTCGACCTGGTGCTCGGTGCCGGTGTGCAGGAAGCGCAGGTTCTGCCCCGCCTTGAGCGTCCCCTCCTTGATGCGCACCATCAGCACGACGCCGCGGTAGACGTCGTAGTAGGCGTCGAAGATCAGCGCCTTGAGCGGCGCCTTGGCGTCCCCGGTCGGCGGCGGCAGCTTCGTGACGATCCCCTCGAGCACCTCCTCGATGCCGATCCCCTTCTTGGCCGAGATCGGGATCGCCTCGAAGGGGTCGAGCCCGAGGTCGGCGTCGATCTCCTCGCGGATCCGCTCGACGTCGGCGGCCGGCAGGTCGATCTTGTTGATCACCGGCAGCAGCGTCAGGTCGTGCTCGACGGCGAGGAAGTAGTTCGCCAGCGTCTGCGCCTCGACCCCCTGGCTGGCGTCGACGATGATCAGCGCCCCCTCGCAGGCCAGCAGCGAGCGGCGCACCTCGTGCGAGAAGTCGACGTGCCCCGGGGTGTCGATCAGGTTGAGCAGGTACTCCTTGCCGTCGCGCGCGACGTAGGGCATCGAGATCGTGTTGCTCTTGATCGTGATGCCGCGCTCGCGCTCGATGTCCATCGTGTCGAGGATCTGGTTCTGGAAGTTGCGGTCCTCGACGGCGCCGCAGGCCTGGATCAGCCGGTCGGCGAGCGTGGACTTGCCGTGGTCGATGTGCGCGATGATGCAGAAATTCCGGATGCGGCTCAGTTCCAACGCGGTTCCTCCCTATGGGCGGCGACGGCGGGTGAAGGCGGCGTTGAGCCCGCGGTCGAAGGTTTTGAGCTGGTTGATGCTGTTGCGGCGGCAAACCGCCAGGTGCAGCAGATCGCGCGCCGCCAGCGCCGGGTGCGCGTCGAGCAGAGCCCTGGCCTGCGCGACGTCCTCGGCTTCCACCGACAGGACGCGGTCCATGCTCCGCGTGGCGAGCTCCAGCGCGGCGTCGAGGGTGGCGGTGCGCTGCACCGGCAGATAGATGTGGAGCAGCTCCTGGAGGACCTCCGCCGACGTCACCAGCGGGGTCCCGTCACTGCCCGCGGCGGCGAAGAAGGCCCGCGCCTCCTCGCGCAGCGGGTGCGGCCGCCCAACGGCGTAGACGAAGAGATTGCTGTCGACGAAGATCACGGACGTGCCCCCGACAGGTAGCTGCCGGCAAGCACCTTCTTGTGCTCCTCCCAGTCGGGTTCGGTCCCCGTGGCTTCCCGGCGGTCGCAGGTCTTGAAGAACTCCCGCAGCGCGTCCTTGTCGTCGAGCAACCGGCGGCGGTCCTCGCAAGCCAGCGCCGCCCGGCCGGCGTCACGCAGCCAGGCGCTCAGGGACTTGGACTCCTTGCGGGCCCGGGAACGGAACCGGGAGACTTCGGTTTCATCGAGAATGACCTGGACACGAGTGGACATCCGCCCTCCTGCCTCCTGTGGCTTTGTGTATCATATGTACGTATGTGTAATTATAGTGCGCATTGGCCTCGGTGTCAAACACCGTCTCGCAGCGCGCCGTGCTCGGGACGGCTCAGCGCGAGACTGCCCGGCGCTCCAGGCGCGACGCGGCCTCGTCCAGCGTCTCGTCGCGCTTGCAGAAGCAGAAGCGCACGAGCGACCGCCCGTCCTCCGGCTTCGAGAAGAAGCTCGGCCCGGGGACGACCGCGATCCCCGGGTCGCGCACCAGCTCCAGCGCGAACGCCGTCGCGTCGAGCTTCGTCAGCCCGGAGATGTCCGCCATCACGTAGTAGGCCCCCGACGGCGCGAAGCAGCGGAAGCCGGCCCGCTCGAGCACCGGCACGAAGCGGTCGCGCTTGGCGCGGTAGAGATCGGCGAGACCGCGGTAGTACGCGTCGGGGAGCGAGAGCGCCGTGACCCCCGCCTCCTGCAGCGGCGCGGCGGCCCCGACCGTCAGGAAGTCGTGCACCTTGCGGATGCCGGCCGTCAGCGCCGGCGGCGCAATCGCGTAGCCGATGCGCCAGCCGGTCACCGAGTAGGTCTTGCTCAACCCGTTGATCGTGATCGTGCGCTCGCGCATCCCCGGCAGCGTCGCGATCAGGACGTGCTCGTGCCCGTCGAAAACGATGTGCTCGTAGATCTCGTCGGTGATCGCCAGACAGTCGTGCTCGATGCAGAGCGCGGCGATCTCCTCGAGTTCCGCGCGCGAGAAGACCTTCCCGGTCGGGTTGTTCGGCGTGTTCAGGATCACCGCGCGGGTGCGCGGGCCGAACGCGCGGCGCAGCTCGCCCGGGTCGTACGCCCAGGACCGCGCCCCGCCCTCCCCCGTGACCGGCCGCAGCGTCACGAAGCGCGGCGTTGCGCCGCAGAGCACGGCGTCGGGGCCGTAGTTCTCGTAGAACGGCTCGAAGACGACCACCTCGTCGCCGGGGTCGACCACCGCCAGCAGCGCGGCGATCATCGCCTCGGTGGAGCCGCAGGTCACGGTGATCTCGCGCTCCGGGTCGATCTGCATCCCGGTGAACCGCCCGACCTTCGCCGCGAGCGCCTCGCGAAAGCCCTTCGCGCCCCAGGTGATCGCGTACTGGTTGATGTCTGCGCGGATCGCGCGGCAGGCCGCCTCCTTGATCTCCTCGGGGCAGGGGAAGTCCGGAAAGCCCTGCGCCAGGTTCACCGCGCCGTGCGCCAGCGCGTGCCGCGTCATCTCGCGGATGACCGACTCGGAGAACTGCCGCGCCTTGGCGGAGAGGCGAGCGGCGGCGGACGTATCGTGCCTCGTGTCCATGGCGGCTGATTGTACCCCAACGTGCTGCAGCAACACATCGCACCGTCCTCCCGCCATCGGCGAGATAGTCAACGACCGCCGGCGGCACCTGGGGGCTTGAACCCTCCCGAGTCGGGACCGTCAGCGCCAGCCTCCGACAGGAGACTTCCCCTGAGAGGTGCGTTATCATCCCTCCCCGTGACCAGCGGGAAGAGCGCGTCAGCGGCGACCTCCGGCACCTTTGTCCGCAAGCTCTCCGCGCCGGCTTCTTTCACGGTCTGCGTCGCGCTCCGGCCGCACTGCGGGGCCGCCCCCCCCGATGCCGGGAAGATGCTCGATCTCGCCTCGTCGCTCCTTGCACGGTGGCCGGGTCGACACCTTCCTCCTCTCCCATCAGCCCCCCGGCGCCGGCGACGCAGACACCCAGGCGCTGGCGCGAGAAATCCTGCGGCTCGGCGGAACGCCACTCGTCTCCGTCTCGCTCGCCAACCGGACCCGGCGCGAGACGCTCGCAACCCTCGCGGCCTACCATGAGGCCGGAGTCCGGCAACTGGTCCTCGTCTCCGGCGACTACCCGGAGCAGGGACCCCGCGCCGGCGAGCGACCCTTCTTCGACCTCGACAGCCTGCAGCTGCTGCTGCTCATCGCCGCCGGGGAGGCCGGGTTCCCCGGGGACGCATTCGACCTCGGGTGCGCCGTTTCCCCGTTCAAGACCCTCGAATCCGAGCAGATCTGGCAGTACGCCCGGCTCGCCCGCAAGCTCGAGGCCGGCGCGGGCTTCGTCGTCTCGCAGGCCGGGTTCGACCCGCGACGGTGGGACGAGCTCGCGCGCGTCTGCCGGCTGCGGGGGCACGCGGAGCCGCTGCTTGGCAACGTGCTCGTTCCGGATGCTGCGAGCCTGCGGCGCATCCGGGACGGGCGAATCCCCGGGCTGACCCTGCCGGCGGCTCTCGCGGCGGCGCTGGCGAGCGAACAGGCGCAGCCGGACGGCGGTACTGCCGCGGGGCTGCAACGCGCCGCCGGATCGCTTGCCGTGCTGCGCGGTCTCGGCTACCGCGGGGCCGTCCTCGGCGGCCCCGGCCTGACGGCCGCCGCGATCGCCGAACTCCTCCGGAAAGCCGATGGACTCGCCGAGCGCTGGCGGGAGAGTGTCGAACCCGCCGCGGTAACCGCGGAGGGTTTCCACTATTTCCGTCCCGGCCGCGACGGAGAGCTCAACGGCGATCAGCCCGCGGACGTCGCACCGCGCCGCCGGCGCCGCCACCCGCTCTACGTGCTCAGCCACGCGATCGACTACGTGGCCTTCGGCTCCCTGCTGCCGCCCTTCCGCTTTCTCGCGGCGATCTGCCGTTTCTGCGACAAGGGGCCCGTGCGCCGGCGGGCGCTCTGGATCGCGGAGTACCTCGCGAAAGGCTCCGCTCTACGGCTGCCGCATGTGCGGTGACTGCACCCTCTACGCCTGCGCGTTCCTCTGCGCGGAGGCCGGCTGCCCGAAGCGCATGAACAACGGGCCCTGCGGCGGGAGCCGGGACGGGTGGTGCGAGGTCTACCCCGGGGAACGGGCCTGCTTCTGGAATCCTGGTCTACGGACGCCTCAAGGGCTCTCGCCGAGCTGCCCGATTTCCCAAGCCCGCCGATCCCTGCAAAGGATCGTGCGCTGCAGGGGACCTGCTCGTGGATCAACTTCTGCCTCGGCCGCGACCACCGGCGGGAGTGGGTGCGGCGCCGCCTCGCCTAGGCTATCTCTCCGGACCCGCGATGGTCCCGACCTCGTGCTCCTCGAAGACCTCCTGGATCTGGTCGATGCCGAATTCCACCGTCATCGCCAGGTAGTCGTGGATCGCCTGCCGATAGCGCGCGGCCTCGGGGTCGCGCCCCAGGACATCGAGGCTCACGCGCCGCAGCTCCTGCAGGGCGGCGACCAGCTCCTCGACCCGGTATCCCTGCCGGTGGCGGTGCTCCGCCAACTCGCGGCAGTAGCCCATGAAGCGCCCCTTCGTGCCTGCGCGGACCGACTCCGTCAGGCTGCGAAACAGCACGCCGGTCTGGTACGCGCGCTCCTGAGCCCCCATCTCCCGGTAGCGGGCCAGGGCGGGGTTGGCTCCCGGCCCTTCGAAACAGGCGCCGAAAGCGCCGGCAATCTCCTCCGCGTGGCGGCGCACGATGCGGAAGACGACATAGTTGGGGCGGACCTGGTGGTGCTCGAGCGCCTCGGCGTTGCGGCGCTTCCACTCCACCGAATCGGAGCGCTTGTTCTCGATCATGTAGGGGACGCGGTTCAGGAGCTCGAGCCGCGGCTGCGGCTTCCACGCGAGGAGGCGCCGGGTGCGGCTGGCGTCCACCCAGAGAAAGGTGTCGATGTAGCGCGCCATCCAGGGCCGCTCGAAGCGCCGCTCCCCCCGCATCCTGCCGACGAGGTCGTTGAGCGCCATCCCGGGACCGGCCAGGACGGCCGGGATCAGGATCGGGGTGCGCGCGCGGCCGGCGGCGTACGCGGTCGCGGCCGCGAAGAGCTCCCGGTGCGAGATGGCCCCGTCGGTGCTCGCGATCAGCGTGAGGGTGCGCTCGAGCTCGTCCATCCGCTCGAGGAGCCGCAGAAAGAAGGAGACCGCGTCGCGCACGTGGAGATACGGGGTCGAGGTCTCACCGCGCCCGCCGAGGCAGCGGGCGTTCCAGGCGCTGGAGAGCCAGGTTTCGAGGAAAAAGTAGAGCGGCGGAAACTCGCACCAGTCGGAGAACAGCGCCCCGAGGCGCACCGACACCGTCGGGAAGTCGCGGGAGCGCTCGCGGACCAGTTCCTCCCCGGCCCGCTTCGTCCGGGCGTAGACGTGATCCCCGTCCGCCGGCGCATCCTCGTCGAGCGGCGTGCGGTCGCGGCGCACGCGGGCCGCGCCCGCCGAGCTGGCGAAGACGAACCGCCGCAGGCCGAGGTTCCGACTGGCGTCCAGGACGTGCCGGAGCCCGGCGACGTTCGTGCGCTGGTATTCGGGGTCCTCCTCGCCGGTGAAATCGTAGTAGGCGGCGAGGTGGATGAACGCGTCGACGCAGCCCGCGGCGCGGATTTCGGCGAAGGTCTCCTCCACCGCGGCGGCGTCGCCGAGGTCGATCTGGTGCCAGCTCAGGTTCTCGTGATCGGGGACGTACGCCTCGGCCCGGGGCCGCCGGTCGATCCCGATCACCCGCGCCCGGCCGAGCAGGGCCCCGATCAGGCGGCGGCCGAGAAAGCCGGAGCCCCCGGTGACGATGATCCTCGGCAATCGTGCTCACCATTTCACCCTTTCCTGTCCCGACGAGCGCCGGCGGCAGGTCGCCGCTCCGTCCGGGTTCTTCGGAACCCGCTGCACGGCGCCTTCCAGGTCCTGAAAAGCCCCCCGTCTGCAGCGCCTTGTCAGTTTGATTTCCTTTGCTTCTCAGGCTGTGCCCCGTGCTCAACAGACCCAATCATACCGTGTCTCCCGGCGTGCAGGAGGATTTCCCAGCCACGCTTCGGGAATTCGAGCAACGGTCCGGCACAGAAGCGGTCCTCCTCGAAACAGGCGGACTCCCACGCCACTCGACTTGCCCTGCTCTCACAGAGAGCCAAAAGTCCGCATACGCGTTCCCGGTCGCGGCCGCCAACCCTCAGTTCCTTCTTTTGACAGCCTTTCCGCTCTTGAGGAGGATTCATGACCGACCTTCCGGGCTCAGCCTCTTCACCTTATTATTTTCGCCGGACGTAGCGCTTGGCTACGGGCGCGCTTGCCCGCCCCTGGACGTTCTCCTGTACACCGACTTTGGCTGCAAAGGGCCGAAATGCATGCGTGACCGCCTGGTTGGCATCTCCTCCATAATTGTTTCACGGCGCCGCCCTCGCACTCCTATGCCTGTGTCTTGTTGTAGATCACAGGCATTTGCCCTCTCCACCTGTTCCATGTGCCATTGCCGGTGATCAGGTCAGCCATGAAGTGCGCGACATTGACACGACTGGTCTTGCCTGCATTGAAGATCGGGCTTCTGGTTGGTGACGAACAGACCTCATACTCGGTAACGCTGTCGTTATTGACCAAGGTGTCTGGACGCACAACGACCCACTCAATTGGCCCGCGCTTGTGGCCGATATCTGATCGCAAGTAGTCTGCTGCCATCTCGTTATCCACGTGTGGGGGCAACAACAAGCGAATAAGCGCAAAGACTCCTCGCTCGACCAGAGATCTGGGCTCCTGAAGATCTGGGTTTCTGTAGGCTGTCGTGCCCATGAGAACGAATTTGACCGGCTTCCCTGACTTGTGCGAGTTGATGCCATTGCAGAGTTGACGAGTGGCCTCAACCACAAGCCTGCGGGGCTGCCCATAGATTCCTTTCCAGGTGATACGATGACCCAGGCACGAAGCCACAGCGTCGCAACCATTCACGTGCCGAGCCATATCGGCCTCGCCGAGATCAAAGACGTTGGCGTGAATTACCTCCAGATGGTCGCGATACTTCAGGATTGGGGGCAACGTGTCAGGAGAACGGACAATCACCCGCACAGTGTGTCCACGGCTGACAAGCTGCGCCACCAGCAGTCGGCCGGTTGCCCCGGTAGCTCCCACAACAAGGATTGTCATCTTGCGTTTTCAGTTCCCGATGCCAACGCCAGAGCTTAGCTCCGTGGCGTGCGTGCCCGCCCTTACCTTTTCCTCATTCCTTTTGCCTGGACTTCAAGGGCGTCTTTGCACGTGTGCCATGTCGGCTACAGCGTCTTGTCAGCCATGATCTTTTCAGGATATTGTAGCGCAATCCATCCCAGCACCTGCACATACATCAATCTCTGCACGAGGCCTCGATATTCTGGTATTTTCAGCATTAACACCGGAAATGCAAAGCAAACGATGGCCAGGTGAAAGCAAATGAGTTTTGATGCTATTTGCTTCGACAGCACCCCTTGCCACACAAACCCTATTGTAATTGAGATGCCCGCCAACATTGCCGATGCCCCGTGCAGGCTATGGAATGTGGCGTTATATTCAAGCGCCGGATCAATTGGTTTGTGAGGAAAGACTCCGGCGGCAACCATAAAGAGACCAAAGAGCATAAATGGTATTTGGGGATGAGATATCTGCTTCAGTGATGCAGTGACAATCCCGCTTCCGAGGGCGATGAAGCCGAATATCATAATGTAGTTATTATTCGTCTTTTGAGCGCCTAGCTCGCTGATCAGATTTGAAACAGCACTATATCCGTCAACCGTATACGCTGGTCCTGCCAGGACCACTGCCGCAAAAGTCAGAATCGATAGAGTTGTTATTCTTTTCATGGCACGTAGCGTTTAGCCGCGGGACGGGATGGCGCAGGCTGTGCTCCGCACAGACCGTGACAGAACGGACCGTCGGCTACAACGCCTGGTTAGCCAAGCTCTTCAATTCGCACACCCTTGCCTTTAACGATGCTTTCCCTTGCCTGCTGAATTCGAGCAAGGAATCTTGGGTCATTCTCCAGCCGATAATCGAACCAGTCGTCTTCAGACTGGAATCCGATGAGTATTCCGGCTGGCTTTCCGTGTCTAGTAATGACGACATCTTCCTTCTCGGCAACATGGAGATAACGAGAGAGGTCGTCTTTGACTTCGGACAACGCAACTTTCTTCATTCTGGTTCACCTGCCTTCTTTAACCATTCAACAGATTTGGGCTTTTCAACGATTGCCAGCACTTCAACCGTTGAGCTGGAAACGTCGTAATAGACTCTCAGATCGCCAATGCGAAGTCGGTATTGTGGCCGCGAGAGACCACGTAAGCGTTTGATCCGGCTCTTGCTGATCTTCATTGGCTCGTGCCTGAGATGGGTTTCAATAGTTTCTCTGACTTCTGCCTTCTGACGTGCCCCCAATCCTTTATAAGTGTGTACCGCCTCAGGGGAGAGGACAATTTCATATCTCATTGTAGCTTGAATATAGCCAGAATATGGTCATTGTCAACAAGGTTTCTTTTCTGGCTAACGTAGCGTTTAGCTGCCGGCGCGCTTGCCTGCCCGTATTTGCACATTACACATTCTTCGTGACTCTAAACGCAAAGGGCAGAAATGCAAGCGTGATCCGTCGGCTACAACGCCTGGTTAGCCATTTTAGAGTGTGCTCGACCATTCGACATGCACTTGATCTGGGTAATGAAAGGTGACGACGAGCCTTCCCATTAGCTTTGGTCGGATGTATTCACATTCCCATATTTCGAATGTTTTCCTGTCTGAGTCAATATTCCACAGATCGTGCCCAATAGACCGGAGCATTTCGACAGACTGCTTAGTTCGATGCATAAATTGTTGTGGTGATGAGCACTGACCGATGAGTGCTTTGAGTTCCAGTTCCATTTGATCCAATCGCGATCGACGATCCACGTCAGTCAGCGATTCGAACGCCGAACTGGAGAATAATTTCTTTTCCATTTGTTGGCTAACGTAGCGTTTAGCCGCGGGCGCGCTTGCCTGCCCGTATTGGAACATTGCTCATGTACTGGACTCTAAACGCAAAGGGCAGAAATGCAAGCGTGATCCGTCGGCTACAACGCCTGGTTAGCCGTTTTCTTGAATTTCATGGCTTTCTTGAACGAGACCACCAGTTCTTTCAGTGGTAGTTCCTGATTGTCCTTGATGCGAACGCACCCCTTGCCAGTACTGATGGCCGGATGCTTTTTCCGTATGACTACTGACGATCGAGACTCGGAGCAGCGCAAGATACACCGACAGTATGGTTTTTCTGGTTTCCGATTGCGACCCAGTTAGGACCCTTGTTCTAGGGTCCAGGCATGCGATATTTCTGTTGTTTCGATTACATCCGGCGTCGACTCAACGAATGCGTTGCGGAGTGCGACATATCGTTATGTTTCCTCAACTGCTGGAGAACATTGATGAGATATTTCTTGATTTCAGTTTTCATCTTCTTTTCCGGCTAACGTAGCGTTTAGCCGCGGGCGGGATGGCGCGGGCTGTGCTCCGCACAGACCGTGCACAGATCCGAACCGTCGGCTACAACGCCTGGTTGGCGACCTGCAAGGTGTACTAGTTCACGGTAGCTTAAGATTCGGCATTCAGACCGTTGATGGCGATACGCATCGTCTTCTGCTAGCTTCATTGATGGTCTGAATCTGTTCCTCATGCAGCGATCGTTATGCCCGCCTTCGCCTGTCCTGAAGTAAGAGTCTTGTCCTGCTCTAGCGCATGAACTCTCTATAACCATCAGCTGTGCGATCGACAAGTGGTCCTCGATGCTCGATGATCGCGGCTTAACCGACCATTCGCCTGTTTCGGCTCGTAGCTCGACCGCACGTCGGGATCCCGTCACGTCTCCCGTAACTGGCTTTGCAGCGGGAATTCTCGATCATGCCGGTCGGTTTGACTGTCGACTTGGGCACGGTGGCTTGAAAGCACTGCGCACCAGCGATGTGCGTACCGTCCCACCGCGATCTACTGTCGAGAACTCGTCACCATCTTCTCCTCAGCCCAGTCACAACAGGCCGTCTCTTGGGTTCACTCTCGACTCTGACGCCTCGGTCGTACTGGCGACTGAAGCGTGATCTCGTCAGCTAAACGCCTTTGGCGTTTATTCGCATTGTGCTCCTATGCTCAGGCTTCTCAGATTTTGCCAGTGTGCAACGGCCCGATACCGACACAGGATGACGATTTCGCCAATGCATCCAGATTGCCACATCCGTATCCTGGTCAGAATACCAGCCGTGACTGCATGGCTGTACGGCGCATCGCCAATTTCTTGTTGGATCGTCGCGCTGCGTGTCTGCAGCGAGTAGCGATTATCGGCTCGCCGGCCCGCAGGCACCATTTGGAGGCCGGCGCTCGATTGGCCCGGTCGTTCCAGAATGCGATGCTCGACCAGTCGCACCTTTACGATGCGATCCCGTAAGTATCCAGTTCTTGCTCGTATCATCGCCCAACCGTAGCGTTTAGCCGCAGGCGCGCTGGCGCTGCCTGTGCTCGCACAGTCCTCGCAGCGACTGTCGCTACACGCCTGAGGGCAGCATTGCCACGTGCTGTCGCACAACGCTCGAATTCAGTCCGGTCCTGCAATCTTGCCGATCCGGTGATCGTCAACGTGTCGCAGCGATGCCGCGCCGCACCGGTTCAGACTTGTATCGTCCTCCCGGTGGGCGAGCATCCGGCGTTTCACGCTACGCCGCAGGTCGCAAGCCAATCGCCGATCCCTGGACTCCACGCTGCTGGACCAAGCTCTGTATTCTGTCGTGCAGTGCATTGTCTTCCCGGGACCTAACGTAGCGTTTAGCCGCGGGCGCGCTTGCCGGCCCGCCTTCGCCTATTCCTTTGCACCAGCATTGTCACCGTAGGGCCGAAATGCAAGCGTGATCCGTCGGCTACAACGCCTGGTTGGGCTGCTTCTGCAGGTTCCATAGAGTCGTACGGTAAGGCTACCCAGAATAGTACGTAAGCTGGTGCCAGGATACTCACCCGTAGTGCGCAAGACATTCAGGATGGCCATGAACAACGACAAAGCACCTGTAATGACTACACCAACCCGGCGATGTCTCTGTAGTGGTTGAAGCCAATCATCGATGCGACGACCAATAGAAGTTGGGAATGAAGAGTCTTGATTGAGCAAATGGAAGGAAACGATGAAATCTCCGTTGAGTTGTTCCTGTCGAAATCCGAAATAGACAGCATCAAGAAAGGCAGCAAGGCCTATGATGACGAGAGCGGTGGCGGACTTTCGGCTGTTTCATTATCCATTTCTTCTCTTGAGCCCAACAGTCTATTGAACTGAACTCTTGATGATTCTTATGGGGAAGCACCCCCTCATGAATGTTGAGAGGTTCCGCTGTGCCATGATCAACTGCACGATCCTCCCGATGCGACACGCCAAGGCGCCAGAACTGAACGGAGCTGGACTGCGAAAAACACTAGCACCCAAGGCATTGTTTGTATATGGACAAAAAACTCAGAAATACGGAACTCTCTGTCGCGAGGAATCGCCGCACACGATGCGGGCGCTGCTCGATGAACAGGGGAACCGCAGGGCTCCGCTAGCCCCCGGCGGCCGGCTGCGCCGCCTTCCCCATCCCGAACAGTTTGCGCGCCCGGCGCTGCAGCCCGTCGAAGTAGGTGTAGAAGACCGGCGTCACGTAGAGCGTGATGAACTGCGAGAAGGCCAGCCCGCCGACGACCGCGAGGCCGAGCGGGCGGCGGCTCTCGGCGCCGGCGCCGAGGCCGAGCGCGATCGGCAGGGTGCCGAAGAGCGCGCACATCGTGGTCATCATGATCGGGCGGAAGCGGATCGCGCAGGCCTCGAGGATCGCCTCGAGCGGCGCCTTGCCCTCCTTGCGCTCGGCCTCGAGCGCGAAGTCGATCATCATGATCGCGTTCTTCTTGACGACGCCGATGAGCATGATCAGGCCGACGTAGCTGTAGACCGAGAGCTCCTGCTTGAACACCAGCAGCGTCAGCAGCGCGCCGAAGCCGGCGAACGGCAGCCCGGAGAGGATCGTCAGCGGGTGGACGAAGCTCTCGTAGAGGATGCCGAGCACGAGGTAGATCACGAGGATCGCCAGCACGAGCAGCGCCATCATGCCGGCCTGGGAGGACTGGAAGGCCTGCGCCGTCCCCGAGAAGCTCCCGGTCACGGTCTGGGGCAGCACGCCGCGGGCGGCCTGCTCGACCTGCTTGACGGCCTCCCCGAGCGCCACGCCCTCCTTCGTGTTGAAGGCGAGCGTGACCGCCGGCAGCTGCCCGGAGTGGTTGACGGTGAGCGGCCCGAGGCCGGCCCGCAGCGTGGCCACCGACGAGAGCGGCACGAGTTCCCCCTTCGCCGAGCGGACCGAGAGCAGCTCGAGCGCGGCGGGGTCGCGCTGGAACCGTCCTGCAGCTGCAGGATCACCTGGTACTGGTTGGTCGGGGTGTAGATCGTCGAGACCTGCCGCGCCCCGTAGGCGTAGTAGAGGGAGTTCTCGATCTGCTCGGCGCTGACGCCGAGCGCCGCCGCGCGGTCGCGGTCGATCTCGACGGTGATCTCCGGGTTCTTCAGCAGCAGGTCGCTCGTCACGTCCTGCAGGCCCGGCAGCTCGCGCAGCTTCTCCTCGAGCCGGGGCGCGACCTCGTAGAGCTCGTCCAGGTCCTGCCCCTGCAGCGTGTACTGGTAGAGGCTCTTGCTCGAGGCGCCGGGGAGCCGGATCGTCGGGGGCACCTGCGCGAAGGCGCGGATGCCGGGGACCTGGGCGAGCTTGCCGCGCAGCCCCGCGACGACCTCCGTGGCGCCGGCGGCGCTCGCCGCGCTCCTTGAGCTTGATGAACATCCGCCCCTGGTTGCCGACCGAGGACGGCCCGCCGGCCCCGGCCGCCGACATGAAGGAGTCGACGTTCGGGTCCTGCGCGACGATCGACATCAGCGCCCGCTGGTGCGGCACCATCGCCTCGAAGGAGGTCCCCTCGGCGGTCTCGGTGATGACTGAAGAGCCGGCCGGTGTCCTCGATCGGGAAGAGCCCCTTCGGGACGACGCGGAAGAGCCAGACCGTGCCGACCACGATCGCGAGCGAGATCGCCAGCGCCGTCTTGCGGTGGCGCACGAACCAGCCGAGGCTGCGCACGTAGAGGCCGAGGAACCACTCGTAGCTGCGCTCGGTGAAGGCGAAGAACGCCCCGTGCCTGACCTCGCGCGAGGACCTGATGAAGCGGCTGCACATCATCGGCGTCAGCGTCAGCGAGACGACGCCGGAGATCAGGATCGCCGAGACGATCGTGACCGAGAACTCGCGGAAGAGCCGGCCGATGACCCCGGGCATGAAGATCAGCGGCAAAAAGACCGCGGCGAGCGAGACGGTCATCGAGAGGATCGTGAAGCCGATCTCCGCGGCGCCGTCGAGCGCGGCCTGCATCGGCTTCTTGCCCATCTCGACGTGGCGCACGATGTTCTCGAGCATCACGATCGCGTCGTCGACGACGAAGCCGAGCGAGAGCGTCAGGGCCATCAGCGAGAGGTTGTCCAGGTTGTAGCCGAACGCCTTCATCACGGCGAAGGTGCCGATGACGCTCATCGGCAGCGCGAGGCTCGGGATCACCGTGGCCGAGACGTTGCGCAGGAAGAAGAAGATCACGAGCACGACGAGGCCGAAGGTCAGCAGCAGGGTCCACTGCACGTCGTCGACCGAGTGCTTGATCGACTCGGAGCGGTCGTAGAGCACGTCCGACGCTGACCGAGGCCGGCAGCTGCAGGCGCAGGCCCTCGAGCTTGCCGCGCACGGCCTGGGCGACCGCGACGGTGTTGGTGCCCGGCTGGCGCTGGACCGCGAGGATGACGCCGCGGCTCGCCTCGCCGCCGCCGACGGTGTACCAGGCGGCGGTCTTGTCGTTCTGGACGCTGTCGAGCACCTCGCCGACGTCCTCGAGGCGCACGGGCGCGCCGCCGCGGTAGGCGACGACCAGCGAGCGGAAGCCGTCCGCGTCCTCGAGCTGGCCGGTGGCGCGCAGGGTCAGGGCCTTCTCGGCGCCCCAGAGCACGCCGGTCGGCAGGTTGACGTTGCCCTGGCGGATCGCCGCGGCCGCCTCGTCGATGCCGATCTGCTTGGCGGCGAGCAGGCGCGGGTCGACCTGGACGCGCACCGCGTACTTCTGCGAGCCGTAGACCAGCACCTGGGCCACGCCCTGGACCATCGAGATGCTCTGGGCCATCAGGTTCTCGCCGTACTCGCTGAGCGTCGAGAGCGGCAGCGTCTGCGAGGTCAGCGCGATGTAGAGGATCGGGTCCGAGGCCGGGTTGACCTTCTGGTAGGAGGGGGCGGCGATGTCGCTCGGCAGGTTGCGCAGCGCCTGCGCGATCGCCGCCTGCACGTCCTGCGCCGCGGCGTCGATGTCGCGGTCGAGGGTGAAGGTCAGCACGATCGAGGTCGAGCCCTGGCTCGACGAGGAGGTCATCGAGTCGATGCCGGCGATCGTCGAGAACTGCTTCTCCAGCGGCGTCGCGACCGCGGAGGCCATCGTCTCCGGGTCGGCGCCGGAGAGCGAGGCGCGCACCTGCACCGTCGGGTAGTCGACGTTCGGCAGGTCGCTCACCGGCAGGGTGCGGTAGCCCATGACGCCGAACATCACGATCGCCGCCATGAGCAGCGTGGTCGCGACGGGCCGGCGGATGAAGGTGCCGGCGATGTTCACCGGGACTTCTCCGGCGTGGGTGCGCCGGCGCCCGCTGCGCCGCCTTGCCGGCGCGCCCCGGGGGCCGCCGGCGGCGACGAGAGCCCGCTCTTGCGCACCACCGTCGCGCCCGGCGTCAGGCGCAGCTGGCCGTCGGTGACCACGGTCTCGCCGGCCGCGAGGCCGGCTTCGACGATCGTCCGCTCCCCCGCGCTCGCCCCGGCGGTGATCGGGCGGACCGCGGCGGCGCCGGCGGCGTCCACGACCCAGACGTAGTCGCCCTGCTGGCCGGTCTGCACCGCCTGCGCGGGGACGACCACGACCTTCTCCAGCGTCGTCAGCACCAGCGAGACGTCGCTGAACTGCCCCGGCCAGAGCGCGTGGTCGGCGTTGTCGAACTCGGCCTTCAGCGCGATCGTGCCGGTCGCCTTGTCCACGGCGTTGTCGAGAAACACGAGACGCCCCTCGCGGGGCTGCGCCCCGTCCCCGGCCGGAGTCACGCGGACCTTGAGGGTCTTCGCGGCGCGGTACCTCTGCACCTCGGGCAGGCGCGCCTCGGGCACGGTGAAGCGCACGAGGATCGGCTGGATCTGGTTGACGACCACGAGCGTGGCGTCGTTGGCCTTGACGAGCTCCCCCTGCTCGACGAGCAGACTTCCCGCCTGGCCGGAGACCGGGGCGGTGATGACCGTGTAGTCGAGCTGCAGCCTCGCGTTCTCGATGGCGGCTTTCGTGGCCTCGGCCGCGGCGCGGCGCGACATCGAGCGCGGCCCGGCTCGCGAGCGCGGCGGCGCGCGCGGCGTCCAGCGCGGCCCGCGCCGCCTCGACGTTGGTCGCGCGCTGGTCGTACTGCTCGCGGGCGACGAGTTCCTTGGCGACCAGCTCCTCGTAGCGCCCGGCCTGGCTCTCGGCGTTTTTCAGCTGGGCCTCGGCGTTGCGCACCTGGGCCGCGGTCGTCTGCGTCTGGGCCTCGGCGCTGCGCATCTGGGCCTCGTCGCGCGCCAGGTTCGCCTGGAGCTGCCGCAAGGTCGCCTCGAGCGGCCGGCGGTCGAGGCGGAAGAGCACCTGTCCGGCCTTGACCATCTCCCCCTCCCGAAACGCGACCTCGGCGATCGTCCCGGTGATCAGCGAGCGCACCGGCGAGGACTGGATCGGCTCCACGCTCCCGAGGGCGCGCAGCTCGACCGGCACGTCCGCCTGCTCCGCGACGGCGGTGAGCACGGGGACCGGCGGCCGGCCCTTGGGCGCGCCGCCGGCACCGGGGCTCTCGGATTTGCTGCAGCCCGGAGCGGCGGCGAGAGCCATGCCGAGGGCGAGGATGACTGCGACGAACGACCGATCAGCGCGAATGGATCTCATGACATGACTTCCCTCGTTGTGCTGCCGAACCGGCGCGGGGCCGGCCTTTGCTTTTCCCCCCTTGGAAAGCGGGGCATTCTACGACAACCCTTGCCGCTTCTGTCAATGACCACCGGCTCGAGCCGGCCGCGATTCGCTCGCCCGGGTTGCCCCGGACTCCCTCGCGCCCGACCAGGGGAGGCTGCACGCCTCCGGCGCATGGCGGGAGGGGTCGAGGCCGGAGGGAGGAACCCTAGCGCATCTTCTGCAGGTACTGGTAGAAGGGTGAATCCAGCGGCAGCAGCAGCCTGGTGTTGGGGCCGACCGCCGCCCGGTAGCTCTGGAGACTCCGGGAAAACGCGTAGAACTCCGGATCGCTGTTGTAGGCCTCGGCGTAGATGCGGGCCGCCTCGGCATCGGCCGCGCCCCTGATCTCCTGGGCCTCGCGGTTGGCTCCCGAGAGGATCTCCTTGAGTTCGCGCTCCACCTTGCCCATGATCTCCGCCTTCTGGCCCTCGCCCAGCGAGCGCTTCTCGGCGGCGATCCGCTTGCGCTCGGAAATCATCCGGTCGTAGACCTTGGCCTGGACCGTGTCGATGTAGTTCACCCGCTTGAACATGACGTCCACCAGCTCGATGCCGTATTTGGGCGTGAGGCTCGAGGCGTTCGCGTGGATCATCGCGACGATCTTGTCGCGTCCGAACTTGATGGGTTCGTACCCGGTTTCCGTTCCCCGGGCGCCCGGCAGCACCTGGCTCACCATGTCCTCGACCTTCCAGTCGGAGGAGCGGACGATCTCCGCCAGGTTGTTCTTGTTCACCAGGTCGCGCACCGTGCCGTCGATGATGTCGTCCAGGATGGACTGGGCGCGGGTGATGTTGTCCACGGACTGCAGAAAGAGCAGCGCGTCCTTGATGCGCCAGCGCGCCGTGACGTCCATGTAGATGAACGTCTTGTCGTTGGTCGGGATCTGGTTGGGGTCGCCGTCCCAGATCTGGATCCGCTTCTCGTACAGCCGCGCCTGCTGGAACATCGGCTTCTTGAAATGCAGCCCCGCCGCGGTTATCGGCCGGCCCACCGGCTTGCCCAGTTCGGTCACCACCGCCTGCAGGCCCTCGGGCAGGATGAAAAAGCCGTCATAGGCCACGCAGGACCGCCGTCAGCACCACAATGATCAGGAGAAACCGCATCGCTGTTTTCACGCGCACACCCCTTTCACGAATGAGCCCTGGCCCTTACTTGACGGCCGGGGGGGCGGGGGTCGCCCGCTTGCCGCCGGCCACGTCGAGGAAGGGCAGGACGGAGCGCTGGTCCTGGTCGATCACGAAAACATCCGCCGCCTGGGGCAGGACCTCTTCCATGGTCTCCAGGTACATCCGCCGCCGCGTCACGTCCTTGGCCCGCCGGTACTCCTTGAGCAGCGCCAGGTAGCGAACGGTGTCGCCCTTGCTGACGTTGACCCGCTCCACGGCATAGCCGCGGGACTGCTCCAGGATCTGCTTGGCGTCGCCCTGGGCCCGGGGAACCACCTTGTTGTAGGCCTCCTCGGCCTCGTTCACCAGCCGTTTCATGTCCTGGTCCGCCTCGTTCACCTCGTTGAAGGCGGGCTTGACCTGGTCGGGCGGGTTGACGTCCTGGAGCTGCACGGTAACGATGTTGACCCCGGCCTCATAGCTGTCCAGGGCGACCTGCAACTCCCGGGCGGTCTGGGCCGCCACCAGTTCCCGGTTGGAGAGCATGAAGTCGAAGCCCAGGTTGCCCACGACCCGCCGCATGACGCTCTCGGAGACATCCCGAACGCTCTGAGGCACGTCCGAGACCTTGAACAGAAAATCGACCGGGTCGCGGACCTTGTACTGGACGATCCACTCCACGTCGATGACGTTCGTGTCGCCGGTCAGCATCAGCGATTCGCTCCGCTCCTGGGAATCCTTCGAAAACTGCGAACGCTGGCCCGCCGACACGGTCCGGAAGCCGAACTCCTCCTTGCGGACCGATTCGATGTCGACCTTCACCACCTTGTCGACGAACGGGAGAACGAAGTTCAGGCCCGGGTCCAGAATCCTGGAATAGGCGCCGAGCCGGAGCACCACCCCGCGCTCCCCCGGCTTGATGGTGTAGACGACGGCCGAAACGGCCTGGATGCCGAGAAAGATCACAACGACGGCGGCGATGAAACCCAGGCCGCGCCACTTCCCCGGGCCCGGGCTCTGCCTCCTTGCGCTCCTCGCCCCCCTCCCCGTCGCCGCCGGCAAAGGTTTCCTTGATCTTCTTGAGCAACAGCGCGAGATACTCCTCCGGTGTCTGGGGACCCCGGCGCTTCCCCCAGGGGGACTGCTGTCCGTCCTCGGTCATATCGTCTCTCCCCGCCTCTCGGGCATGGTTCAAAGGCTTCCAGTCACGGATTTCACGCAGACACGAGCAACTATGCACATATTTTCGTCAGAATCCAGCACGAACCGACCGTCTTGCGTTCTGACGACACGCTGCCGGCAGCCGCGAGTACGCGCGCAACCTTGACTTTTCATGCGACAGCCGGAGAATCGTCGAGTCACGGGTTCGTTGCGATGGCGGGAAGACATGCAACCCCCGGGCCGCTCCGGGAGAGAAAGAATTATTTAAATGAAACGTATACTCTTCGCCCTCGTCGGCATCGCCCTGTCGGCTCTTCTCGCCTGGTGGGTCATTGGCGCGGGGAAGAAGCAGGCGGGGGAGCCGCCCCCCGCCGCCGCGCGCCCCCCCGTGCCGGTCGGCGTGGCCGAGGTGCGTCGTGCCCCCATCCGGGAGGAGCAGCGGCTCTCCGGAGAGGTGCTCCCCAGCTACCGGTTCATCATCGCCTCGCGGGTGCCGGGCCGGGTGCTCGAGATCACCAAGAGGGTCGGCGACCGGGTCGCGGCGGGTGAGATTGTCGTCCGGGTCGACGACGAAGAGTACCGGCAGGCGGTCCTGGAGGCGGAGGCCGACCTGGGGATCGCCCGGGCCGCGCAGGCCGAGACCAATGTCCAGCTGGACCAGGCCGTGCGCGATCTGGAGCGGCTGCGGTCGCTTGAAGCCAAAGAGCTGATTTCCCGCGCGGAGGTGGAGCGGGCCCGCGCGAACCACGACGCCCTGGTCTCCCGGCAGTCGCTCGCCCGGGCCCAGGTGGAGCAGAGCAAGGCCGCGCTCTCGGGCGCCCGCGTCCGGCTGGGATACGCCGCGCTGGCGGCGCCGCGCCCCGGCTTCGTGGCCGAGCGCTTCGCCGACGAGGGGAGCCTGCTGGCCGCCAACACGCCGATCCTCTCGGTCATCGGCGTCGACCCGGCGATCGTGCGGACCACGCTGACGGAGCGACTCTGCCGGGCGCATTGCCGACGGGCGGCCGGCCGAGGTCGAGGTGGACGCTCTCCCGGGGAGGCGTTTCCCGGGGCGGGTCGCCCGCGTCGCTCCCGCCCTCAGGGAGGAGACCCGGACGACCGAGATGGAGGTCGAGGTCGGCAACGCTTCCCTGCTGCTGAAACCGGGAATGTTCGCCCGGGTCACGATCGTCCTGGCCGAGCATGCCGACGCCCAGCTGGTCCCCACGGCGGCGCTGCTCACCCGCAACGGGGAGCCCGGGGTGTTCGTCGTCGACGGCGAGGGGACCACTGCCGCCTGGGTCCCGGTCACCGTCGGCATCGCCACCCCGGAGGTGACCGAGGTGGTGGCCCCGCCGTTGACCGGACAGGGTGGTCACGCTCGGCCAGCACCTGCTGGAGAACGGCAGCCGGGTGACGATCCCGAAACCCGGCGCCGGGGGGCGGGCCGTAGCGTGAGCATCACGCGGCGGGCGGTGGGGCGTCCCGTCCTCACGTCGGTCATCTGCCTGATCGTCATCGCGCTGGGCGCCATCTCCTACTCGCGGCTCTCGATCGACCTGATGCCCGAGGTCACCTACCCCACGATCTCGGTGATCACCTCCTACAGCGACGTCGGCCCCCAGGAGATGGAGGAGCTCGTGACCATCCCGCTGGAGGGGGCGCTGGCGGCGGTCCAGGGGGTCGAGGAGCTGACCTCGACGTCCGTGGAGGGGCGCAGCGTGGTGCGGGCGTCGCTGACCTGGGGCACCGATCTGGACGTGGCGGCCAACGACATCCGCGACCGGATCGACCGGGTCATGGCGCGGCTCCCCGACGGCATCGAGCGCCCCCAGATCCGCAAGTTCGACGTCACCGCCTTCCCGATCGTCTTCCTCGGCGTCTCCGGCGCCATGCAGCCCCTCGAGCTGCGCCGCTTCGTCGAGGACCAGGTGAAGTACCGTCTGGAGCGCATCCCCGGGGTGGCCTCCGCCGATCTGCGCGGGGGGCTGACCCGGGAGATCCACGTCGACCTCTCGGCCTCCCGGCTCAAGGCGCTCGGCCTGCCGGCCGACGCGGTCCTCGACGCGCTGGAGCGGGAGAACCGCAACCTGCCCGCCGGCCTCTACCCGCGGGGCAACCTCGAGGTCCTCGTCCGGACGCAGGGGGAGTACCGTTCGCTCGACGAGATCCGCGACACCGTGGTCGCCCGCCGGAACGGGGACCCGGTGCGGGTGCGGGACGTGGCCGAGGTGCTCGACTCGTGGGAAGAGATCACCCGGGTCGACCGCCTCGACGGCAAGCCGGGCCTGCGCATCGCCATCAGCAAGCAGTCGGGCGCCAACACCGTCGAGGTCGCCGCGGCGGTCCGGGCCGAAGCGGACCGGATCAACCTCGACTTCCCCCAGCTGAAGGTCACGCCCATCGTCGACACCTCGGTCTACATCCGCCGCTCCATCGGCAACACCGGCAACGCGCTGCTGGTGGGCGGCCTCCTGGCGGTGCTGATCCTGCTGGCCTTCCTGCGCAACGTCTCCAGCACGGCCATCATCACCACCGCCATCCCCGTTTCGGTGGTGGCGACCTTCGGCCTGATGTACCTCGGGGATTTCACGCTGAACATCATCACCTTCGGCGGGCTGGCGCTGGGGATCGGCATGCTGGTGGACAGCTCGATCGTCGTGCTGGAGAACATCCACCGGCACCGCGAGGGGGGCGCGGCGGCAGTCCCGGCCGCGATCGCGGGGGCCGAGGAGGTGGGTCCGGCGATCCTCGCCGGCGTGCTGACCACCGGCGTGGTCTTCCTGCCGGTGGTCTTCCTGCGGGGCGTGTCGGGGATCCTCTACCAGCAGATGGCGGCGGTGGTGACCTACTCGCTCCTCGCCTCCCTGATCGTCGCCCTGACCCTGATCCCGGTGCTCTCGTCGAAGTTTCACCGCCTCCGGCCGGCAGGCGGCGGGCTGCCGCAGCGGCTCGGCGCTCTCGTCGGCACGGCCCTCGACCGGCTGGACGGCGCCTACGGGGGACTGCTGCGCCGAGCCCTGCGTCACCGCACGCTGGTGATCCTCGGCGCCGTCGTCCTCTTTGCGCTCTCGGTGTTTCTGGTCCGGCAGATCGGCGTGGAGCTGATGCCGGCCGCGGACGAGGGAGAGGTCCGGGTGGACCTGGAGCTGGCCGTGGGGACGCGGCTCGAACTCACGGAAACCGCCGTGAAAGCCGTGGAGGATATCGTGCGGCGGGAGGTGCCGGAGGCGAGCCTGATCCTCTCCGAAGCGGGAGGCGGCGGCTTCAGATCGGCGGGCGGGCACACCGGGCAGGTGCGGGTCATGCTGGTTCCGGTGAAGGAGCGCGACCGCAGCAGTTTCCAGATCGCCGACGACCTGCGCCGGAAGGTCGCCGGCCTCCCCGGCGTGACCACCCGGACCCGCGCCGGCCAGGGGCTGTTCATCCTCCGGCTGGGGGCGGCCACCGAGGAGAGCGTCAGCGTCGAGGTGCGCGGCTACGACCTGGAGCAGGCCCGGGACCTGGCCCAGCGGGTCGAGGCGGCGGTCGGGCGCGTCGACGGCGTCACCGACACCCGCGTCAGCCGCGCCGAGGGGAGCCCGGAGCAGGTGGTCCGGCTGGACCGGACGCGGGCCGCCGACCTGGGCGTGTCGGTGACCCGGATCGGCGAGGCGCTGCAGACCGCGGTCGGGGGCGCCGGCGCCGGCAGCTTCCGCGAGCGGGGGAAGGAATACCCGATCCGGGTGCGGCTGGCCGCGGGGGAGCGCGGCGATCTGGAGCAACTGCTGGACCTGACGGTGCTCGGCGACGGCGGCGGGCAGGTGGCCCTGCGCAACGTGGTCGACACCGAACCGCGCCAGGGGCCGGTGCGCATCGAGCGCAAGGACCAGGAGCGGATCATCTCCGTCAACGCGAACTACACCGGCCGGGACCTCGGCTCGGTGGTAGCCGACATCCGCAAGGAACTGCGTTCCGTGACGGTCCCCCGGGACTTCAGCGTCGCGATCGGCGGCGACTGGGAGGAGCAGCAGAAGGCCTTCCGGGAACTGCTGGTGGGCTTCGCGCTGGCGCTCTTCCTGGTCTACCTGGTCATGGCCGGGCAGTTCGAGTCCTACCGGGACCCGTTCATCGTGCTCTTCTCGATCCCGATGGCGCTGATCGGCATCACGCTCACGATGCTGGCGACAAAGACCGTCTTCAGCATCCAGGCGTTCATCGGCTGCATCATGCTCGCGGGGATCGTGGTCAACAACGCGATCCTGCTCGTGGACTACACCAACCTGCTGCGGCGCCGGGACGGGCTGCCGCTGGCCGAGGCGCTCGCGCTGGCCGGGTCGCGCCGCCTGCGCCCGATTCTGATGACCACGCTGACCACGGTGCTCGGGCTGCTGCCGCTCTCGCTCGGTCTCGGCGAGGGCGGGGAGGCGCAGGCGCCGATGGCGCGGGTGGTCATCGGCGGGCTGACCAGCTCCACCCTGGTCACGCTGGTGCTGGTGCCGGTGGTCTACTCGGTGTTCGCGGGATCCCGGGGGGCAATGGAGAGCACGAGCCGGTTGCCAAAAGTCTCATGACAGACAGGCTGCAGGTGGCACAGCTCCGGTTTGTCCGATCCAGCCAAGGCGCCGATCGGCTCGCCGTTTCTGGTAGCATGGTGCTGCATCAGCGATCACCCGAAAGATAAAAGAGGAATGCCGACCATTCAGATGCCTCCACCCGCCATGAGAACCGACCGCCCGCAGCCGGCGCAGAGCCTGTTCCTGGCTGCTCTTTGTCTCTGCGTGATCTTCTGCGGACGGGGCGTCCCGGCCGCCGCCGCCGAGGAACCGGCCCTGCGCGTGGGCGATCCGGCTCCGGTCCTGTCGTTCAAGGATTGCCGCGGCACATCGCACGCTCTCGACTGGTCGAGCGGCACGCCGAAGGCTGCAATCCTCTTCTTTTTCGATCCCGAGTCTCGACCCTGCCTGATGGAGATGACTTTTCTCGATACCCTGCTCGCGCGGGCCCGGGACTTCGGGCTGGCCGTCTATGCCATCGAATCGAAGGGGAGAGCGCCGGCTGCGATCAACCAGTCGCTGGAGCGCTACTGCGCGCTCTACCGTGATCCTTCCTTCGCCATGGTCCCTGATCCCTCTTTCCGGCTGGGTGCGCTCTTCCGGATTCGCCAGACACCGACAACCTTCCTGGTCGACGGGAGCGGGGCGATCGTCTTTTTCCGCGAGGGTTTTGAGCAAGCCACCGCGGTGGAGTTGACGAGGGATGTCGAACAGCTCCTCGAGCAGAGGGCGGGTTTCTTCTCCTTCGCCCTGCGCAGCCTGGGGGTGAGTGAGCAGGACGAGACGGCACTCCTGGCGCAGTTGACCGCCCGCGATGAAGTGAGCGATGACGTCATCCCGAAAGCGCTGCTGGTCGGCGATCGCGTGCCGGCGCTGGAATTTGTCGATCTCATCGGCCGCAGTTCGCGCTGGGAGTGGCCGGCCCCCGGTGCGCCGGCGCGCGTGGTCTTCTTCTGGGGCGGACTATCGATCCCCGACGTCGAGGCGCTGGTCTTTTTCGAGAAGATCTACCAGGCGGCTCACGACGCCGGCCTGGACATTCTGGCGGTGGCGACCGGAGGGCGCGATACCGCAGACGTCCAGCAACTCATGGAACGCTACCGCAAGTACCACTCGCCCCCCTCCTATCACATCGTGGCGGACCCGGATGCGCGCCTCGGCAAGCTGTTCGGAGGGGACGCGCGAACGCCCCGGACCTATCTGGTCGGCGCGGATGGCACGATCGTGTACGCCACCGACGGTTTTTCCGAGAACCAGACGGCGAGCCTTGCGGGAAAAATAGAGCGCCTGCTGCGAAGTGCCGGGATGACCCTTCCCGCGCTCGGGACAACCGCCGAGGGTGAACTCGTACCCGCCGCCCCCGATGAGGCGCCGAGCATCCGGCAACAGCAGGAGCGTGAAGACGCTCTCGGGGCCAACCTCAGTCAGGGCGACTACAATTATTACAACGGGAACTGGCGCAATGCCTTGTCGTACTACCTGAGGGTGCTCGAGCTGGACCCCCGGCAAATCTCCGTGCTCGCGCGGGTTGCGCAGATCTACGAGCGGATCGACGATCCGGCGAAGGCTCGCGAGATCTGGGAGCGGGTCCTCACCCTGCAGGCCGACCATGCCGAGGCCCGGAAACACCTTCAGAAACTCGGGCACTGAGCAGACGAGGAGGGGCCGACGGGCCGGGGGTCCCGTTCAGCGGGGGGCCGCGGCGGGCTCGCTCGCCGGAAGCGTTTCCCCAACGGACGATGCGGCCTCCTGACCACCTGCCTGCTCCGCGGACCTCGAGGCCAGGACGAAGGCAAACAACTCCCGGCAATTCTTCAGCCGCTTCAGATACACCCGGCGCACGACCTCGGCCTCCGCGCCGATTCTCTCGACTAATTTGTCGCAGCGGCTGATCAATTGCGCCAGCTCCTCGCTGGTCAGGTTCATCGAGGCGTCCGTCTGGGAGCACACGGCCTCGAATTCCACCCGCCAATCCTCCTGCTCGCCGCCCGGCTCGGCCGCGTGAGCGGCAGCGGCGGCAAACAACACTGCAAGAACCGACACCCTCAAGAACTGCAGCAGCCTCATAGGTCCTCCTATTCGCGAGAAACCGGTTCCTTGTACTGGGGAACGGTCTTCAACTCTGGATGGCAGCGGGTGCAATCCGTCAACGGCAGGGCCACGCTCCCGTGACAGACGCCGCAGAACTCGCCGTCGATGATGTTCAGCATCTCCAGCCCCTCGGTGAATTTCTTCTTGATGTTGAAGATGGTGGGGTGGCAATCGTTGCAGTCGAGCCACGCGATGTGCTTCCCGTGCGGGAACATCGCGTTCGGGCCCATGGCCCAGACCGCTTCGAGGATGACCGTGTTGGCGAAGGCCGTGTCGCCCGGCGGGGGGATCGAGAGCTGGTTGACCGGAGTGATGTCGCCTTCCTCCAGGGCGGCCTGCCAGTCGATCAGGTTGCCGTACCGTGCCTGCGGCAGCCGCCAGAGCTTCGAGAACTTGTCGCTGCCGCGCCGCAGGTCGCCGTTGTGGCAGCGCTCGCAATCTTCCGGCTTTTCGTGCCCGAACAGCTCCTTGCCGTCGTGGCAGGTTCCGCAGTACTGCCCGGCGCGGTTCTCTTGTTCGGTGATCTCGGTCGTATTCGCCAGGAAATTGAACTGGATCTCGAAGTGGCAGACCCGGCAGGTGTACTTTTGCCGGTGGAGCCAGTGCGAGAAGGAGACGGGCTTGACCTTGTTCGCGCTCGAGGTGCGGTCGATCAGGATGTTGCCGTACTCCTCGGGCGGGGGCGGATCGGGGAAGTTGAAGTTCCCCGCCGCTCGCCCCGGCACGAGCAGGAGCAGCAGCCCCGGCAGGAGCGCGCCCAGGATTATTGCACGGGCTTGGTGTGGCATCGCTGACAGTCGATCATCGGGAACGCGACGTTGAGGTGGCACTGCCCGCAGAATTTTCCCGCGAAGATCTCGACCATGGAATACTGGGTCGTCCCTTTTTTGATCCCCGAGAAAATCTCCGGGTGGCACCCCTCGCAGCCGTTCCACACCGTGTGCTTCTTGTGGGAAAAGACGATTTCATTCATGCCGGCGACCTTCGCTTCCAGGTCGATGTCCTTGGGGGTCTCTATGGCCTTGCGCTTGAAAGAGACGCCCTCGACGAAATCAATCGGCTTGACGTGGCCCGTCGCTTCCGCCTGCTCCCAATTGATGCCGTTCCCGAAGCGCTCCTTCGGAAAATCCGCCGTGAAGGTCTTGAAGTCGTACAGCCGCTTCAGGCCTTCGCCCCCTCCGTGGCAGCGCCGGCACCGGTCCGCTTTCTCCTCGTCAGTGGCTGATTTCGCGCAGGCCGCAAAGACCGTGCGCTCCCCGTGCGGCGTCTTTCCGTTGTGGCAGACGCCGCAGTAGTAGCCCGCCATGATGTCCTCCGCGCGAATCCCGGTGCCTCCGGCCTTCATCGCGAAGCCAATGTCGACGTGACAGACGCGGCAGGTGAATTTCGCCCGATGCAGCCAGTGGTCGAAGACGGCGTCGGGAAGTGTCTGCGCAGTGACTGCGGAGCCGATCTTGACTTTCCCGTATTCGTACGGCAAGGGCCGGCGCTTTTTGACACCGCTTTGGGCGAGCGCGAACGTGGGCACGACCAGCAGAGCGAGGAGAACCAGAAGACACCTTTTCATGCGCTGCCCTCCGTCAATCGATGTGCCATCCAACCGGGTTGACTTCTCTACTCCGACGTCACGGATAGCAATACAAAACTAATTCTCGTACAATTCAACAGGAAATTCGGCCAGGAGCGGCATGCGCCGCCGGGAGCGGATCCGTCAGGCGCGAGGCCCGGGGAGGGGCCGCCGGGAGGCCCGGGTCACTTCCTGAAATCGATCTCCCGGCCCTTCCAGGATTCCGCGCCGAGCGTCCGGAAGTACGGATCGCCGGTGAACCGGGTGGAGACCTGGTCGGGAGTCCCGTCGCCGAGCCAGAACGAGAGGATGTCGACCTTCGCTTCCCGGGCCAGCCGGACAGCCCTCTCGATCTCGGCTTCGCTGTCGTTCCAATTGAAGACCACGTACTTCCACTCGATGAGCGGGTTCGCCTGATTCCTCGAATTCCTCAACTCGACCAGGGCTCTGAGGTTCTCGTACGTCACGTCAAAGTTCCCACCAACCTGGTACTTCCGCACGCTTTCGTTCGTTGCCCCATCCAGGGAGACAAACAGGCAATCCACCATCAGGGCGGCTTCGATTTTCCTTTCCTGATTCAGGAGCAGCCCGTTTGTCGAAACATAGATGGCGGTGCCCGGGTTGTGCTTTTTCAACAGGGAGAGCTCTTCGCAGATCGTGTCCGACAGGAACGGCTCTCCCAGGTTGAAGAAGCTGACCACGCCGATATCGCAGCTCTTGATGGTCTGCGCGACCTTTTCCATGTCGGCCAGGGACATGCTCGGCTTCTTCCTGGTTTTCAGGATCGCCCTTCTCTGACAGTTTCTGCACTTCAAATTGCACTGCACCGTGTTCTCGACCATGATCCCGCGCTTCGGGGTGGAAAAATTCGACACGGCGGACCTGGCTTCCGCCCGGCTTGTCTTCACCAGTTCCCTGCACGCCGAACATCTGCGGATCGGGAAGAATCCCCGCGCGAGCCGTCTCCTGAACGTCGACGCCGTTCGGCCCCGAAAATTTCTTCCAGCGTGTTGCTGCTCAAATCGCCGATGTGGCCGCTGCCGTCGATATCGGCGCAATTGCAGGAAACCGTCATGTCCGAATTGACGCAGATGTTGTAGTCGGACTTCCCGCTCAAGGCGTTGCAGGAGAACGCCTCTCCCCTCGCGACATGCCCGAGGTTTATCAGAATAAATTCAATTTTTGCCCGGTAACGGCGATAGGGGAACACCCTGCCTGCGACTCTCCTGATCGATCCGTTCACGTGTAATAATCCATCCTTTCAACAGCAGCGGCGCAGGGGGTCGCCCGCGGGATCCCTTCGCCGGTCCGTGACCGGCTCAGCGGTCGCAGGCCCTTGCGACAGCGCCGCAAACCCCTCGGCGCGAAGATATTCCTGCCGCGGCGGACGGAAGTCAAGGTTCGCGGGAAAGACGTTCGATGTGATGGTGACGGCAGTCACAACCTTTTAGCCCCTCCGATCGCTACCTTGTCGGGCAGGATGGAGGTTGCCGGATCATGGTGGACGTCAAAAACGAAATGGAACATCTGGTCATCCGCGAAGTGGACCGCAGGAAGCGCAGGAACGCGCGGGAACCGGAGCGCTGCTGGTGCCCGCAGTGCGAGGCCGATGTCATCGCGCTCACGCTCAACAATCTCCCGCCGCGCTACTGCCGCCGCGCCAATTTCGGCTACGCCGTCTCGGAGGGGTACGGCGGCCAGGTCGGGAAAAAAGTCGACCTGGCGGTCGAGAAGGTGAGCCGCCGTCCGAAGCACCCCCCCGGTGCACCGGATCGGTACCGCCGGGAGGCGTACCGCGAGGACTATGCGCTGAAGATCGGCTGCACGCTCGTGGATACGTCTTTTCCCGCCCGGGATGGGGTCTGCTCCTGCGACGAGTGCCGGGCCGACGCCCTCGCCCTGGCCCTCAACCGCTACCGGCCGAAGTACGGAGTCTCCAGCCCCGGGCGGGCCAGCTACCAGGAAAACTTCGAGGACTTCATCCGCCACGAGGTCGGGCTGTTGCTGGCGGCGGCCTGCCAGGTCGTCTGCGCCAACCCCAACCACTAGCCGGCCGCAGAGGCGGCCGGCAGCCGCGCGCCTTGACAAGGCCCCGCGCTGAACCGAGAATCGCCAAAGAAGCAAAACCTTGGGCCGCTTTGAAGAGAACCTGCTGCCGGGGGAAACCCTCCGCGTCGACCAGAGGATCCTCGGCCGGGTGCTCGACTTCGGCCCGATCGTCGTCTTGCCTCAGTGCAGTGAAAGGGGTGCGTGATGGATGAACAGGCACAGGACATCGCCGGCAAGCAGACAACCAACCAGCTCAGCCCCTTCGGCCCGGCACGATCCAGCGTCGAGGGGACGCCCCTCGGCCCCGAGGAGCTGGCGCGGGTCGACGCCTTCTGGCGGGCCTGCAACTATCTCGCGCTCGGGATGATCTACCTGCGGGAGAACCCGCTGCTGCGCGAGCCGCTGGCGCCCGAGCACCTCAAGAGCCGGCTGCTGGGCCACTGGGGGGCGAGCCCGGCGCTCTCGTTCGTCTACACCCACCTGAATCGCGTCATCGCGGCCAACGACCTGGACATGATCTTCATGGCCGGTCCCGGGCACGGCGCCCCGGGGGTGCTCGCGCCCGTCTACCTCGAGGGGACCTACTCCGAGGTCTTCCCGGACAAGAGCCTCGACGAGGAGGGGCTGCGGCGCTTCTTCAAGCAGTTCTCCTTCCCCGGCGGGATCGGCAGCCACTGCACGCCCGAGACCCCCGGCTCGATCCACGAGGGCGGCGAGCTCGGCTACGTGCTCTCGCACGCCTGCGGCGCGGCCTTCGACAACCCCGACCTGATCGTCGCCGCGGTCGTCGGCGACGGCGAGGCCGAGACCGGACCGCTCGCGACCTCCTGGCACATCAACAAGTTCCTCAACCCGGTGCGCGACGGCGCGGTGCTCCCGGTGCTCAATCTCAACGGCTACAAGATCAACAACCCGACGCTGCTCGCCCGCATCAGCCGCGAGGAGCTGGCCTGGCTCTTCTACGGGAACGGCTGGACGCCCTATTTCGTCGAGGGGTCGGACCCGGAGAGCATGCACCAGGCGATGGCGGCGACCCTCGACCACTGCGTGGCCGAGATCCGCGCGCTGCAGGCGCAGGCCCGCACCGGCGGCGAGGCGTTCCGCCCGCGCTGGCCGATGATCGTGCTGCGCAGCCCCAAGGGGTGGACGGCGCCCGCCGAGCTCAACGGTCACCAGCTCGAGGGTTCGTGGCGGGCGCACCAGGTGCCGATCGCGGACGTGGCGAAGAACGCGGAGCACCTGGCGCTGCTCGAGCGGTGGCTGCGCAGCTACCGGCCCGAGGAGCTGTTCGACGCCGAGGGCCGCCCCGTGCCCGCGGTGCGCGGCGCGGCTCCCGCCGGCACACGCCGGATGGGCGCCAATCCCCACGCCAACGGCGGCATTCTCAAAAAGGCGCTGCGCCTCCCCGACTTCCGCGACTACGCGGTCGCCGTCGAGAAGCCGGCGGTCGACACCGCCGAGAACACCCGCCCGCTCGGCGCCTTCCTGCGCGACACCATGCGCCAGAACATGACGACCTTCCGGGTCTTCGGCCCCGACGAGACGACCTCGAACAAGCTCGACGCCCTCTACGAGGTGACGCGCAAGCTCTGGCTGGCCGATTACTTCCCCGAGGACGCCGACGGCACGCAGCTGGCCGCCGACGGCCGCGTGATCGAGATGCTCAGCGAGCACACCCTGGAGGGGATGCTCGAGGGGTACCTGCTGAGCGGCCGCCACGGGTTCTTCTCGACCTACGAGGCCTTCGTCCACATCATCGACTCGATGTTCAACCAGCACGCCAAGTGGCTCGACCACTGCAACCGCCTCTCCTGGCGCGAAGAGGTCGCCTCGCTCAACCTGCTGATCACCTCCACCGTCTGGCGCCAGGACCACAACGGGTTCACGCACCAGGACCCGGGCTTCCTCGACGTGGTGGTGAACAAGAGCGCCTCGGTGACGCGCATCTACCTGCCGCCGGACGCCAACTGCCTGCTCTCGGTGGCCGATCACTGCCTGAGGAGCGAGAACTACGTCAACGTGATCGTCGCCGACAAGCAGCGGCACCTGCAGTACCTGGACCGCGACGCGGCGATGACGCACTGCGCCAAGGGCATCGGCATCTGGGACTGGGCGAGCACCGACCAGGGCGTCGAGCCCGACGTCGTGATGGCCGCGGCCGGCGACATCACCACCCACGAGGCGCTGGCCGCCACGGCGCTGCTGCGCGCGGAGTTCCCGGACCTGAAGATCCGCTTCATCAACGTGGTCGACCTCTTCCAGCTCCAGCCGGCGCGGGAGCACCCGCACGGGCTCTCCGACCGCGACTTCGACGGCCTCTTCACCACGGACAAGCCGGTGATCTTCAACTTCCACGGCTACCCCTGGCTGATCCACCGGATGACCTACAAGCGCGCCAACCGCGCAGCTGCACGTGCGCGGCTACAAGGAGAAGGGGAGCATCAACACGCCGATGGAGCTGGCGATCAACAACCAGATCGACCGCTTCAGCCTGGCGATCGACGTCATCGACCGCGTGCCGCGCCTGCGCGTCGCCGGCGCCCACGCCAAGGAGCACTTCCTCAACGCGCAGATCGCCTGCCGCCGCTATGCCCACGAGCACGGCGTGGACGAGGAGTCGATCACGGGGTGGCGCTGGCCGTTCTAGCGGGCGGGCCGCCAACAAGGTCTCGTCTGCGGCGGGCGGGGGTAAACCCCGCCCCTACGAACCGCGGATGACACGGATGATCGTCGGGGCGGGATTCACTCCCGCTCGAGTTTCGTATTACATGAGGGTCGGCCTTCTCTTGACAACCGAGGTGATGTCGCTATCTTACCCGCCATGTTCGGCATGCGTTCTGCTCCGGTTCTCGCCGCCCGGAGGGGCATCTCCCGAGCGGGGCGGGGGTGCATTCCTTGCGCTCTGGTGCCTGCTCTTGCTCGCCGGCGGAGCCACCAAAGCGCTCTGCCTCGATATCGGCGGGGAGTGCACGCCGTCAGCCTCGGCCACGGCGGCGCCCTGCCACGATCAGGCACCTGACAGCGGCATGGATTCCAGCTGCGACTCCTGCGTCGACATCCCCGTTCCCGAGGACGCAGCGGTCGTGTCCAGCCGCCCCGACAGCACCCTTCGCCCGCTCGCTGCGGCGCAAGCGCTTGTCGCCGCGAATGCAGCCCTCGATGCCATGAAGGACGCGGTCGCCACAACCGCCACACCTTCGATCGGACGCTCTCCGCTCAACACCGTCCTGCGCAGCACCGTCCTGCGAATCTGATCCCGTAGCACCCCGCCTCACCATTTCAGCCTCGGGCGGAGTCTGCTCCGCCCCAGCGACAAGACCTGCTGCAAGGAGAGTTGCATGCGTTTATTGACGTTCACGATTGCCGGTGGAATCTGCGCACTGGCGCTGTTGCCGGGGGCCCCAGCCCTGGGCCTGAGCCTTGAGGAGGCCCTGTCCCGGGCCGCGCAAAGCCGGTTCGAGATCACCGCCATCCCCGCGCGAGATCCGGGCCGGCGAGGGGCGAATCCTCCAGGCGGCGGTACAACCCGGGGTGGAATTGGACCTCGAGACCCGGAACGTATTCGAGGAGACCTCGGTCGAGATGAGTCTCACGCACGAACGCGGCGGCAAGCGCGACGCAAGGATTGCCAGCGCCCGTGCGAGCCTCGATGTGCTCGGCGTGCAAGCTGACGTCCGCCGCCTCGAAATCGGCCACCAGGTCCGCAAGGCGTACTCCGCGGTCCTTGCCGCCGAGCAGTCCTTCGCGTTGACGGAAGAGTACCTGTCGCTGGCGCGCTCTTTCGCCGAGACCGTCGCGGAAAAAGTCCGCGCCGGAGCTGCCTCTCCGATCGAAGAGACACGGGCCGCCGTTCGGCTCCACAGCGCAGCGGCCGAAGTCGAGCGGGCTCGACGGGAGGTCGCGCTCGCCCGCGCCGAACTTGCGCTCTCCGTGGGCGATCCCGCCGTGCGCTCGGAAGCGCTGGAGGGACGCCTCCCCGAGGACACGACGATCCCGAATCTCGCTACGCTTGACTGCACAAATCTCCGGCTCTGCCAGACCTGAAACTCCTGGAGCGAGAGGTGCTCGTGCGCCGCAGCGCTCTCGCGGAAGAACATGCCCAATCGACGCCGGACATCACCTGGCGGGCAGCCACGAGCTACAGCCGCACCGATCGGGAGGCCTGGGTCACCGTCGGCGCATCGATCCCCTTGTTCGCATCCCGGAGAAACCGCGGCGCCCTTGCCGCTGCGAGCGCCGATGTGGAACGGGCGGAACTGGAACGAGCGGCGGCGGAGCGACGACTCGCCGCCGAACTGGAGCGAGCCGCCGCCGGGTTGCAGGCCTCCGCGCGTGAGGCCGCCATCCTCAGGAATAGCGTGCTCACCGGTGCCGGGCAGGCCTTCGCCACCGTGCAGGAGGGCTACCGTCTCGGGAAGTTCCCGTACCTCGATGTCCTCGACGCCTCGGAAGTCCTGCTCAATGCGCGTCTCCAGTATACCGGCGCCCTTGCCGCCCTGGCCCAGGCGCGGATCGACGTCGACCGGCTGCTCGGCAAGACCAGTCTTTCATCAACCAGCAGTGTCCGTTAGGAGACAAACGTGAAAAGCTCCCGCATTCTTCTGTTTTCCGGTTTTGCCCTCTCCCTGGCCGCCGCGGCGGCGGCAGGGCTCTTCTACGGCAGGAGCACCGCCGCGGCACCGCCCGCCGTCCCGGCAACCGTTGCCGACAACGACCACGAGTCTCCAGCAGGGCGACGATGTTCACCGCGACGAAAAGGAGACCGGCCACGGCGAGGATGATGGCCACGGGCACGACGCGGCCGAAGTCTCCGACCTCGACCGTCCCGTCGACGAGCTCTTCGCGGGGAAGTGCGAGCACGACGTGCCGCACTACAGCTGCGACGAGTGTCGCTACGAACTCGGCGTCGTCAAACTCGACGCGGACGTGGTGTCGAAGGAGGGGAAGCCGGGGCTGGTCGATGCGATCCCGGCCGGCACCGCGTCGTTCGAGGAGTCGGTGCGCCTGACCGGCGAGGTGCACGTCAGCGATACGCGCACCGTGCACGTCTCGAGCCCCCTCTCGGGCGTGGTGCTCAGCTCGCCGGCCCTGGCCGGCCAGCGGGTCGCCGCCGGCGACATCCTTTTCGAGATCGACAGCCACGACGTCGCCGAGGCGAAAGCCGACCTCCTGAAGAAGGCCGCCGCCCTGGATCTGGCGACGAAGACCGCCGATCGCGAGGCGCTCCTGTTCGAGAAGAAGATCTCCGCCGAGATGGAGGTCCAGTCGGCCCGCTCCCGTCAGGCCGAGGCGAGGATCGAGCTCGACGGCGCCGCATCGCGCCTGACCCGTATGGGTGTCGCGCCGCAGGAGCACCCGGTCCCTGGTGCCAGCGGGGGAGACGCTCTGAGCGGGAGGGTTGCGGTGCGCGCCTCGCGCGCCGGGACGGTGCTCGAAGGCCATGCCAACCCCGGCGAGTATGTCGACGCCGGCAAGGAACTCTTCGTCGTCAGCGACCTCTCCGAAGTCTGGGTCTGGGCCGATCTCAAGGACGCGGACCTGGCGGCGGTGAGCGCCGCCGGGAAGTCGGCCGCCGCCATGATCGAGGGTCCCGCGGGGATCATCGCGCGCGGCAGCGTCGACATCGTCTCCGGCACCGTGAGCGAGCAAACCCGCACCGCGCGGGCGCGCATCGTCGTCCCCAACCCGCAGCGCACCCTGAGGCCCGGCATGTTCGTCACGGTCCGCATTGCCGGACCGGCGGGCGCCGCCGCGGTCGCCGTCCCGAAGGTCGCGGTCCTCGCCGACGAGGGGCGCACCTTCGTCTTCGTCCACCACGAGGGGGACTACTGGGTGCGCCGCCCGGTGACGCTCGGCCGGCGCCTCGACGACAAGGTCGAAATCGTCGCCGGCCTCACCCCGGGCCAGCGGATCATCGCCGACGGCTCTTTCCTGCTCAAATCCGACGTCCTGCGCTCGAAGATGGGCGCCGGCTGCGCCGATTAAGGATACGCAACCATGCACACCTTCTTCGCCTTTCTTTTCCGCCAGCGCTGGTTCGTCCTCGCGGCCGCTCTCTTGCTCTGCCTTGCCGGCTGGATCGCCTGGACGCGGCTGCCGATCGACGCCTTCCCCGACGTCACCAACGTGCAGGTCATGGTCCTGACCGAGGCCGCCGGGCTCTCGGCGGCCGACGTCGAGCAGCAGGTCACCTACCCGATCGAGCAGCAGATGGGCGGCGTGCCCCGGGTGACCCAGGTCCGCTCGCTCTCCAAGGCCGGCCTCTCGCAGGTGATCGTGGTCTTCGAGGACGACGTCGACATCTACTTCGCGCGCCAGCTGGTCTTCGAGCGGCTCCAGGGGGCGAAGGAGCAGCTCCCGGCCGGCGTCGAGCCGGAGCTGGGGCCGATCAGCACCGGGCTGGGCGAGATCTTCCAGTACACGCTCGAGAGCGAGACGCTCTCGCCGATGGAGCTGCGCACGATCCAGGACTGGCTGGTCGCGCCGCAGCTGCGCCCGATCCCCGGCGTGAACGAGGTCAACAGCTTCGGCGGCTTCGTCAAGCAGTATCACGTGCTCGTGCGCCCCGAAGCGCTGCTCAAGTACGACCTCGGCCTGCGGGACATCGTGGAGGCGCTGGAGCGAAACAACGCCAACGCCGGCGGCGGCTTCATCGTGCGCGGCTGGGAGCAGACCTACATCCGCGGCGTCGGCCTGATCGCGGGGATCGAGGACATCCGCGAGGTCGTGCTCAAGGTTGCCGACGGGACGCCGGTCCACGTCCGCGACGTGGCCGAGATCGTTGTCGGCCCGCAGACGCGCCAGGGCGCCGTCTCCCGCGACGGGAAGGGCGAGGCCGTCGCCGGCATGGTGATCATGCTGCGAGGCGCAAACTCCAAGGACGTGGTGACCAGCGTCAAGGAGACCGTGCCCAGGATCCAGAAGAGCCTGCCCGCGGGTGTGCCCTGAACGTCTTCTACGACCGCACCTCCCTGATCGAGGCCTGCATCGAGACCGTCGTCGACGCCCTGCTCGCAGGGCGGGATCTTCGTGATCCTCGTCCTCTTCCTCTTCATCGCCGAGCTGCGCACGGCGCTCGTCGTCGTCACCGCCCTGCCGATCACCTTCCTCGTCACCTTCCTGGTCATGGGCCGCGCCGGGATCACCGCCAACCTGATGAGCCTCGGCGGGCTGGCCTTCTCGGTCGGGATGGTGGTGGACGCCTCGATCGTCATCGTCGAGAACATGCGCCGCCATTTCGGCGAGCGCCGCGACCCGGGCCTGCGGCGGCACATCGCGATCGAGGCCGTGAGTGAAGTGGCGCGCCCGTGGCCTTCTCGGTGCTGATCATCGTCATCGTGTTGGTGCCCCTCTTCACCCTGCAGGGGATCGAGGGCAAGATGTTCGCCCCGCTGGCGCTGACGATGATCATCGCCATCCTCGTCTCCCTGGTCGTGGCGCTCACCGTCGTGCCGGTTGCCGCCGAATGGTTGTTGAAGCAGGCCCCGGAGAAGGAGTTCCGCGTCGTCAAAGCCGTGCACCGCGGCTACCTGTCCCTGCTCGACGGCGCCCGCAAAGCCCGCCTGGTGACGCTCGCGCTGTCGGTCGCCGTTCTCGCCGTCGCCGGCTTCGCCGCCACGCGGATCGGGACCGAGTTCATCCCGCACCTGGATGAGGGAGCGATCGCGATCAACGTGGTGCGGCTGCCCAACGCCTCGCTCGAGGGGTCCGTCAGCGTCGGCGGCTTCATGGAGCGGCGTCTGCGCGAGAGCTTCCCCGAGGTGACCGCGGTTGTCAGCAAGACCGGACGAGCCGAGATCTCCGAGGACCCGATGGGGCCGGAGCAGACCGACGTGCTCATCATGCTCAAGCCCCGCGAGGAGTGGACCAGCGCGAAAACCAAGCCGAACTCGTCGCCGCGATGCAGCGCGAGCTCGGCAAGATTCCGGGGATCCGACTCTCCTTCTCGCAGCCGATCGCGCTGCGGGTCAACGAGCTGATCTCGGGGGTCAAGAGCGACCTGGCCGTCAAGATCTTCGGCGAGGACATCGACCTGCTCAAGGGGTTCGCCGACCAGGCGGCCGCGGTACTCGGCAGCCTTCGCGGCGCCAACGACGCGCGCGTCGAGCAGGTCTCCGGCATGGAGCAGATCGAGATCGCCCTGGATCGCACGGCGATGGCACGCCACGGCATCAGCGTCGCCGACGTAAACGAGACGATCGAGACGGCGCTGGCGGGCACGGAGGCCACCCGTGTGGTCGAAGGGCAGCGGCGGGTGGCTGTCATCGTCCGTTTCCCGGAACAGGAACGCGCCGATCTGGACGCGGTCGGACAGATCCTCTTCGTCGGCGCCGGCGGAGAGCGCGTCCCGCTCGCGAAGATCGCGACCATCGCCACCGTCGAAGGGCCGGCCCAGATCAGCCGCGAGAAGGGGATGCGGCGGGTCGTCGTCGAAGTCAACATCCGCGGCCGCGATCTCGGCGGTTTCGTGGCCGAGGCCCAGGGGAAACTCGCCGGCCTGGAATCCAGCCTGCCTCCCGGCTACTTCCTGGAGTATGGCGGGCAGTTCGAAAACCAGCAGCGCGCAATGCGGCGGCTCTCGGTCGTCGTGCCGCTCGCCCTCACGCTGATCTTCATCCTGCTCTACCTGGCGCTCGGCTCCTTCCGGGACTCGGTCCTGGTCGTGCTCAATCTTCCGTTCGCGCTGGTCGGCGGCGTCCTGGCGATCGTGGCGATCGGCATGCCGCTCTCGGTCTCCGCGGCCGTCGCCTTCATCGTGTTGTTCGGGATCGCGGTGCAGAACGGCGTGGTGCTCATCACCTTCTTCCGCCAGTTGCGCGCCGAGGGCCGCTCGGTCGGCGAGACCATCCGCACCGGTTGCGACCTGCGTTTCCGTCCGCTGAGCATGACCGCGCTCTGCACCTTCGTCGGCCTGGTGCCGATGCTCTTCGCCACGGGGTCGGGGGCCGATATCCAGAAGCCGCTCGCGGTCGTCGTGATGGGCGGGCTGGTCACGTCGACGATCCTGACGCTGTTTGTGCTGCCGACGATTTACGAGTGGCTGGAGAGCAGGAAACCGTCAACAATCACGGAGGTTGCGTCATGAAACAGGTGATCGCGTTCATCAAACCGCATCAACTCTCCCCGGTCGCCATTGGCCTGAGAGACATCCCGGGGCTGACGGGGCTGAGCATCGGCAAGGGCCAGGGCTTCGGGCGCGGTCGCGCCCGGGGCGCCGCGCGCCGCATCGTCGAAGATGAAATGGCGTACATCCCCCACGTGCGCATCGAGGTCTTCTGCGGCGACGAACTCCTCGACCAGGTGGTCTCATGTGTCGCCACCAACGCCCACACCGGGCTCACCGGCGACGGCAAGATCTACGTCGTCGACGTGCTGTCCGCAGTGCGCATCAGCGACGGCGAGCGCGGCGTGTCCGCAGTCTGAGCGGCCCGGGAGCCGGCGGCCATCGACTCAGGCGCGGGCCTCAGCCCGGGACGCGCTTGATCGTCCCGTCGTTGAGCATGGCGTGCAGCTGCGCGAGCAGGGCTTTCTCGGCGGCGTCGACGTGACCGTCCTTGTTCGCCTCGTCCATGATCTGCCGGTATTCCGTGCCCGTGATCTCGAGGTCGTCCATGGCGTGCCGTATCAACTCCGCCAACCGGTGACCCGCTCCCTGGTCTTTCATCTGTCACGCTCCTCTGTGTTGATGTCGGAGGTACCCCGAAAAACACCTTCCCTATACCAGAAACCGGCTTCTTCTGATCCTTTCTTTTCGATGACGCTTCCCGGCTATGCCTGCGACTGCATTGATTCGAGCCTGGCGATCCGCTCTTCCATCGGCGGATGGGTGCTGAAGAGCTTGAGCATGCCGCCGCCGGAGAGGGGGCTCACGATAAACATATGAGCCGTTGCGGGGTTGGCGTGCATGGGGATGCCGCGGGAGGCGGCGTGCAATTTCCGCAGAGCGCCCGCGAGATGGCGCGGCTTGCCGGAAATCAGCGCTCCTCCCGCGTCCGCGCCGTACTCGCGCGAGCGGGATATGGCCATCTGGATCACCATGGCCGCAAGAGGCCCCACGATCATCATGACCAGCGCCGCAACAGGGCTGCCTCTTTCGCCATCGTCATCCCGCCCGCCGCCGAAAAGCGCGGCCCATTGTGCCATCTGCGCGAGGTAACTGATCGCGCCCGCGATCGCGGCGGCGACCGTTGCCACCAGGATATCCCGGTGCTTGATGTGGGCCAGCTCGTGCGCGAGAACCCCTTCCAGCTCCTCCCGCGAGAGGATCTTCATGATGCCGGTCGTGACGGCGACGACGCCGTGCTCGGGATTTCTCCCCGTCGCGAAAGCGTTCGGCTGGTCCTGGTCCATGATGTACACCTTCGGCAGCGGAATTTCCGCCCTGCCGGCGAGCCTTCCGACCATGGCGTGAAGCTCGGGGGCCTCATTCGCGCCGATCTCCCGCGCGCGATACATCCTGAGGATGATCCTGTCGCTGAACCAGTAGCTGGCGAAGTTGATGCCGAAGGCCATGACCAGGGCAATGGTCATGCCCGACCTCCCGCCGATGAGCCCGCCGACGAACACCAACAACAGGGTCAGCGCGACCATGAGAACCGTCGTTCGCACTCCGTTCATTTCATGCCTCCCCGGGTTGCCACCGCTCGGAATCGCGTTTGCTCGCTCCCCCTTTGACACCCGCGCCCGGTTGAAGTTCCCGACGGGGCGCCCGCGGTTTTCGAGACAGGGGGAAGCCCTTGACCCGGGCTGTTCTCAATCCGATCTGAAAAGATTGCCGAACTTCGAACCTTGACTTTCGCTGCCGGTAGCGGGAAACTCATCCCGTCGAAAAGCTCGGCCCGCAGGGCAGGGGCATGCAAATGTGGTGTTTGCCTCTGGGCGGGGACGGTGCGATCCCTGCGTCTCATTTGAAGGCTAATCCGGCAGAAGCGACCCGAAGCAGGGAGAATGCAGGGGATCGTTCATGCAGGAACTGCCCCAGTACCACGTCCTGAGGAAGGACGACCTCGACGGACTGATCACCCGGCTCGCCAAGCTGCAGCCACTGGCGGCGCCGGTGGCCAGGGGCGACGGCGCCTTCGCCTTCGCGCTGTCCACGATGCGCAGGCGATCGCCCTGGAGTACGTGCCGACGATCCTGCCGCCGAAGAAGTACTTCCTGCCGCCGCGCGAGACGCTGCTGAACTTCGACGTGCGCCGCGGGATGCCGGTCGAGACCGTCGGCAACAACGAGCCGCTGACGCTGTTCGGGGTCCACTACCTGCGACATCGCGGGCATCCAGTGCCTGAACATGGTCTTCTCCGAACGGCCGCGCGACTTCAACTACCTGCTGCGCAAACGCCGGATCACGGTGATCGGCCTGGAGTGCAACCGCTCTTGCGACGAGTTCGCCAATTGCGCGCTCGTCGGGGCGAACCTGCCGAACGGCGGCTACGACCTCTTCCTGACCGATCTGGGTGACCACTTCGTCGTGCACGTGAACACGCAGGCCGGCGACGACATCGTCGACGCCGTGCAGTGCTTCGCCCCGGCGACGCCGGGCCAACTGGAAGCGCTGCGGGCGCTGCGCGAGAACAAGTTCGGTCTCTTCCGCAACGAGGTCGCGATCGACCCGCGCCAGCTGCCGGGGCTCTTTGCGCGGGCGCTCGAGCACCCGGTCTGGCAGGAGCTGGACGCCCGTTGCCTGGCCTGCGGCAACTGCACGATGGTCTGCCCGACCTGCTACTGCTTCGACGTGCGCGACGAGCTGCGCATCGACCTGGCCACCGGCCGGCGCAGCCGCTGCTGGGAGTCCTGCCAGAGCGAGCCGTTCGCGCTGGTCGCGGGCGGCGAGAACTTCCGCAAGAGCCGCGGCGCGCGCCAGCGCCACCGCTACTTCCGCAAGTTCGCCTACCCGGTCGAGAAGTTCCACCGCTTCTTCTGCACCGGGTGCGGTCGCTGCAGCCGCACCTGCATGGCCGGCATCAAGCTCAAGGAGACCCTCACCGCCCTCGCCGCGGGCCAGGAGGGCTGACGGCCATGGATCGAGTGCCCATCCCCGAGTCCAACTGGCTGACGCGCCCGGCGCGCATCCTGCGCACCCGCCGGATGACCGAGCACGAAAAGCTCTTCGAGATCGCCCTCGGCGGCGGCCGCACGCTCGACTACGAGCCCGGTCAGTTCGTCATGATCTCGCTCTTCGGCGTCGGCGAGATCCCGATTTCGATCGCCTCTTCGCCGACCGTGCGCTCCTCGTTCGAGATCTGCGTGCGCGCCGTCGGCAAGGTGACCCGCGCGCTGCACCGCCTGGAGGCCGGCGACGAGATCGGCGTCCGCGGCCCCTACGGCCACGGCTTCCCGATCCGCATCCTCGAGGGCAACGACCTGGTGATCATCGCCGGGGGCCTGGGCATCGCGCCGCTGCGATCCTTGATCCGCTACGTGCTCGACAACCGGCGCGACTTCGGCAAGACGCACATCCTGCTCGGCTGCCGCACGCCTGAGGATATCCTCTTCGTCGAGGAAATCGAAGTCTGGCGCCGGCGCATGGACGTGCACTACGAGTGCATCGTCGACCGCGCCGCCCCGGAGTGGACCGGCCAGGTCGGCCGGATCGCAACGCTGATCCCCGACGTCGACATGGAGGCCAAGCGCACGTTCGCGGTGGTCGTCGGGCCGCCGGTGATGTACAAGTTCGTGATCCGCGAACTGCTGGCCAAGAACATCCCCGAGCAGCAGATCCTGCTGTCGCTCGAGCGGCACATGAAATGCGGGATGGGCACGTGCGGACGCTGCCAGATCCACCACCTCACCTGCTGCCGGGACGGCCCGGTTTTCAACTACGCGGACATCAAACAGCTGCCGGAGGCGTTTTGATGAAACGACCGAAGACGGCGTTTTTTGATCTGGCGTGCTGCGAGGGGTGCCAACTCCAGGTGGTGAACTCCGGCGAGTTGCTGCTGGAGATCGTGAACCTCGTCGACATCGTCGAGTTTCGCGAGGTGCTCTCCGAGACCTGGGACGGCGACCTCGAGGTCGCGTTCGTCGAGGGCAGCGTCACCGACGAGAGCGCCGCCGAGCGCCTGAAAATGATCCGCTCGCGCTCGAAGATTCTCGTCGCCCTCGGCTCCTGCGCAACGATCGGCGGAATCAACGGCATGAAGAGCGCCATCGACCTGACGGAGGTCGGCCGCATCGTCTACGGTGAGGACGGTCACCTCTTCCCGACGATCGCGACGCGAGCGTTGCACCAGGTGGTGCCGGTCGAGTACGCGATCCACGGCTGCCCGATCTACCTCCCGGAGTTTCTCAACGTGCTCAAGTGCATCCTTTCGGGGATCCCCTACACGGTGCCGGACCAGGCGGTCTGCACCGAGTGCACGTGCAACGAGAACGTCTGTCTCTTCGACCGGGGGGTGACCTGCCTCGGCCCGGTGACCCGCGCCGGCTGCAACTCCTGGTGCGTCAACAATGGCAACACCTGCTACGGCTGCCGCGGTCTGGTCAGCAACCCGAACGAGAAGGGGATGCTCCGGGTGCTCACCGCGCACGGGATCAGCCTCGAAAGCGCGCTCAAGAAGATTCAGATGTACAACCGCTGCCGGGAGGAGGGCATCGCAACGGAAAACCCCCTCTTTCCCCCTTTGGCAAAGGGGGAGCAAGGGGGTTTTCCTGCAAAGGGAAATCAGCCATGACCGCTGACGTCGAGCGCACAAGCCGGAACCTCGGCACGAAGGTCGAGTACCTCACGCGCGTCGAGGGACACGGCAGCATTGTGGTCGAGGTCAGGAACGGAACCCTGGCGGCCTGCCGCTTCGACGTCGTGGAGGCTCCGCGCTTCTTCGAGGCGTTGCTGCGCGGCCGCTCGATCTTCGAGGCGCAGCACATCACCAGCCGCATCTGCGGGATCTGCGCCTGCGCGCACTCGCTGGCCTCGATTCAAGCCGCCGAAGGGGCGCTTGGCGTGACCCCTTCCCTTCAGACGATCACGTTGCGCCGCCTGCTGCTCGACCTGGAGTTCATCGACTCGCACGTGCTGCACATCTACCTGCTCGCGCTGCCCGACCTCGTCGGCGCGAAGAGTTTCCTGCCGCTGGTCGCCTCGCACGAGAAGGTCGTGCGTCGAGCGCTGCGCCTGAAAAAAACCGTCAACCGGCTCTCCGACGTCCTGGTCGGACGGCACGTGCACCCGATCTCGGCGATCATCGGCGGCTTCACGAAGATCCCGACCGAACGCGAACTCGTGCAGATGCACGAGTCACTGATCGCGCTGCGCCCCGACATCGAGGCGACCGTGACGCTCATGACCTCGCTGACCTTCCCGGATTTCGAGCACCCGACCGAGTACGTGGCGCTGATCTCCGACGACGGCGCCTACCCGCTGCTCGCCGGTGATATCGGCTCGACCGACGGGGTGCGCCTCGCGAAGCAGGAGTACCGGCGCGCGACCAACGAGAAAGTCGTGCCGCACTCGAGCGCCAAGCACACGCACCTCTCGCGCGACTCCTGCACCGTCGGCGCGCGGGCGCGCTTCAATCTGAACCACGACAAGTTGCTGCCGCGCGGCAAGGAGGCGGCGCGGGAGCTCGGCCTCGAGGCCCCCAGCCACAACCCTTTCCTGAACACTGTGGCGCAGACCGTCGAGGCGGCGCACTGCCTCGAGGAGGCGATCGGGCTGGTCGGCGAGCTGCTCGAACACGGGGTCGACCGCACCGAGGCGTTCGTAGTGGGCCTGAACGAGTCCGGCCGCATCCCGGTGCGGGCGGGCGGGGGTGTCGGTGCCATCGAGGCCCCGCGTGGGATCCTCTTTCACCACTACGAGATCGACGATGCGGGGATCATCACCGATGCCGATTGCGTAATCCCGACGAACCAGAACCTCGCGAGCATCGAGCGGGACCTGCGCGCCTTCGTTCCCGGCATCCTGCACCAGAGCGACGCCGAGGTCACGCTCGGGCTCGAGATGCTGGTGCGCTCCTACGACCCCTGCATCTCCTGCTCAACGCACCTGGTGCGGCTGTAGGGACTGTCAAGGCCTTCGCACACGGCTCCCAGGCAATTCGGCCACGAACTCCTCGCCCGCTTGCCGGGGTTCGACGGTGTCGAGCGCCGCTAAATTGACCAGCTTGTCCTTGAGGCGCCGGGAATAGGTGACAAAATTCGTGAGCGCGCCGGCATCCTTCCGGTCCGGGTGGGCCAGAAGCGACAGCAATTTACGATTGATCTCGTTCAGCTGTCTCTGCAGCCCCTCGTCCTCCGCCGCGATCTGGGACGGCTGACCGTCGGCAAGTGATTTGCGGATGTCGTCAAACAGCGACAGGGTCCGGCTGGATAGCTTCCCTGACCATCAACATGATGTCGCTCTTCAATTCGATGTATTGTTTGTTCATCATTTTCTTGGTGTTGAACAGGTCGTTGATCGAATCGTGTATCTGGAAGAGATAATCGAACCGGGTGATCAACGTCAGCAATTCACGTGATTCGCGCTCCTCCTTGACGGTGGCGACCACTCTGGAAAAGTAACCGATGTATTCCCGCTCCAGGAAGTTGACATATTCGATGCGCTTCGCGGATGCTTCATAGACGCTGCGATAGTTGGACTCGATGCTCAGCGTCACGAGATTGTAGTTTTCCTGCAAGAACGCCAGCATCGCCGTACAATTCTGGCGCAGCTCGGATTTCACCGTCTCGAACGGGGTCTGGTCTTTAAACGACGGGATGACCAACCTTTCGAAATCCATCTTCCCGGCGCCCAGCAGCAGATCGATCAGCCGGGTGAACGGATTGATCAGGAGGATGAAGATCAGGCTGGTCGTGACGTTGAAGACCAGGTGCACATTGGCCAAGGCGATGGCCGGGCTCGCCTCCACCTCGTTCAGCCTGTGTCCATAAACCATGAACACAGGCAGGAAAATCACGACACCGCCCACGTTGAACAGGAAATGACTGAGCGCCGCCTTTTTGGCGGCGAGGTCCATGTTGAACATGGCGATCAAGGCGGTCGCCGTGGTCCCGATATTCGCGCCCATGATGAGCGGAACGGCATTTTCGAGACTGAGCAAGCCCTGTTGCGTGAAAATGATGGCCAGCCCGGTGGTCACCGAACTTGATTGAACCACTGCGGTGAACAGCGCAGCCCAGAAGAATGGCGATCAGCGGATTTTGGGGTTGGGTCAGGTAGGCGATCAGTTGCGGTTCGCGCTGCAGAGGTTCGAGAGAGGCCGAGATCAGGTTGAGGCTGAAAAAAACGAACCCGAAATAGAAGATCGACTTGCCGAAAATCGAGACCCGGGACCGCACCAGAGAGATCACAAACCCGACGATGATGAAGACCGGCGCAAAGGCGGTGAGTTTGAAGGCCACCAGTTGCGCGGTGACCGTGGTGCCGATATTGGAACCGAAGATGATGCCGACGCTGTTCTTGAAGGAGAGCACCCCTGCGTTGACCAGGCTGATGGCAATGACCGAAGTCGCCGAACTCGACTGGATGACCGCTGTCACCAAAGCGCCGATCAGCACGCCAACTACCGGGATTTTTGTCGTTCTCGCGAGGAATTTCCGGAATTTTTCCCCGGAAATCCGCTGGATCTCTTCGGAGAAGTTTTCGAGACCGAAAACAAACAGGATCGTGGCCGTCAACCCGGTCAGGAAGATGCTGAAATGCTCCATCGTCTCTTATCGTACCCCCAAAGTTCGCACATTTGTCCATATTTATTCCTTCGATGGTTTTCGGCGGGAGCGCTGCACCACTGCGCTGGCGGGAGCGGCGATCAGGCCCCGGCAAAACCACAGCTCGAACTTATTTCCGGCGACGAGATCGTTCGTTTTCAAGAAGATCCAGGCGGCAATCGCGTCGTGGTGCAACCGGGGCGAGGCTCACGCATCCAACGAGGCAGAACGTGGGAGATGTGTCAACCAAGTCGGGGAGGAACGGGAAATGCAAAAATATGCGCTGGTGTTCATGCTGTCGTTGCTGGTTCCGCTCGCCTCGGCGCAGGCCGGGCAGCTGGTGGTCACCATGAACGTTCTCGAAGGGCAGGACGTGGGCAAGGCGGCAGGCACGATCACCGTCAGCGAGAACGTGCACGGGATCGTTTTCACGCCCGCGCTCAGCGGCCTCGCGCCGGGAGCCCACGGTTTCCATGTACACCTGAACCCGAGTTGCGCCGCGGCCGAGAAGGACGGCAAGCTGGTTCCCGGCCTCGCCGCGGGCGGGCACTACGACCCGGGGGCCACGGGCAAACACCTCGGGCCATACGCCGAGGGGCACTTCGGTGATCTCCCCGTTTTGTACGCCGATGCCGACGGCAAGGCGACGATCCCGGTGCTGGCGCCGCGCCTGCAGCTCACCGACCTTGCGGGGCGCTCGCTCATGATCCATGCGGGCGGCGACAACTACAGCGACACACCCGCGGCGCTCGGCGGCGGCGGGGCGCGCGCGGCCTGTGGCGTGGTGAAGTAGACGCGAGCGAGGACCTGCCGAAGCACTTGAGAGCAGCCGATCCGGCAGAAAGCTGCAGCCGCTTCGACTCAGCGCGCGCGATAAGGTTCGCTGTGGTGCCAACACTCGTCGTAGAGCAGCACTGTTCAAGCCATGACCGCCTAGTCAATGGCGTAGCAACGCGAGCAGGATGAACAGTGTTAACGCAGGAACAAGAAACAGGATCCCAGGGTAATGAGCTGTCGCAAGCTTGTGCTCAAGACGCACTAGGTGGTCGGCGTACGTCGAGAATGTTGCGGCCGACGGCGACTTATCGACGGCAGCCGCTGTCCATCCAGCGATGGCGCCTGCGCTACGAACCGCTGCGTCCTGTAACGTGGCCCCAAGACGGGAAAAAGGCGCCAGGATATCGCCCGAGGGTATTTTCAGCGCAAGAGCACGACCGCGTCCTCTCCTCAGTCGCCAGAGAAGGCAGACGACACCGGCGCCCGCCACAACAGGCCAGAGCGAGGCCTTGATCGTGTGCCGGAGCCAGAGTGGCTCCTCTCGCCTCGTGAAACAACTCCAAGGGAACCACCCAGACCGCACTGGACGAAACCACTACCGCCGTCAACCAGGGAACCCGGAGGCCGTCTGCCGGTTCTGCCGCCCCCGTCTTGCCGCGCGTCCAGATCAAGAAAATGAAACGTCCCATCAGGAGAGCGGTTCCCAGCGCCAAAAAGCCCAGGAGCCGCTCCATTCCGCCCGGCCAGCCGACGGTTGAGTCCGCAAGAGCGTTTTTCAGAGCCACCTTTGCCACCGCACCGCTGGTGAATGGCGCGCCGGCCAGAGCGATTGCGGGCACGACGAGACCGCCGGCATGTATCCATCTCCGAACGATACTGTCTCCGGGAGACACGCCGACACCCAGGAATAGCGCACCTTTGGCCAATCCGTGATGGAGCGCGGACAGCAGAACGGCAGAGAGCGCCGCGGGCCAGGCTTCCGCCGCCGACAGACCGATGCCGATCCCCGTCAGCATCAAGCCCATCTGGCTGACGCTCGAATACGCGAGAAGAGTCTTGGGCTCGTCCTGCGTCAATCCGACGACCGCGCCGTACGCGGCCGCAGCCAGCCCCGCGGCCGCGCACAGCGCACCCCACTCCGGCAGCGAGACTTCGCCCAGCGGCAGGAACCTGAGCCAGCCGAGCAGGCCCGCCTTGATCATGGTGCCGCTCGAACCGCGCTGGCCGGGATCGGCGCTACGGGATGGGCCAGGGGGAGCCACATATGGAGCGGCACGGCGCCCGCCTTGACGCCGAATCCCGTCAGCACGAGCGCAATGATCAGATCGCGGAGCGGCGACGCCGCGACCGCGGCGGGAATCTGCCGGAGATCCGTGCCGCCCGCTGCCGCAGTCGCCAGCAGCAGGGCACTGATCAACAGCGCCTCGCCGAGGAGCGCCATGATGATATAGACCTTTCCGGCGCGCCGTGCCGGCGCGCTGCCCACATGGACGATGACCCCGTAGGCGGTAAAGGTCATCAGGGCGAAGAAGAGATAAAAGCCCACCGCGTCCCGTGCCAGGATGAGGCCGATGTTGCCGCTCAGCGCGGTCAGGAAAAAGAAGAAAAAGCGGTGACGGTTCGGATCGCCGGCCAGGTACGCGCGGGCGTAGACCATGGCGAGCGCCCACAACACGGCAGTGAACAGCAGGAAGATCCGGGAAACCTGGTCCAGACCGAGCCGAATGCCGGAGAACAGGAGCGGCCATGCCACCTCAGCACGCATGAAGCCGGCGTCGGCAATCGCCAGGAGCGACACGAGCAGGGCGGGCACTGCCGCGAGCGGCGCGAGCACGGAGAGGGAAAACCGCCGCAGCCGCGGCGCGAGCGCTCCGACCGCCGCGCAAGCGGCAGCACGACGGCAAGGAGAAGTCCGGTCTGGAGCCAGCCCATGGTCGTCCCTGCAAAGATCACGGCCGATACTCCCGTTCCGCAATGAGTTTCGCCCAACCCAGGGGGCTGAAGACGGCACCCGCGAAAAGTCCCGCGGCGAGGGTCAACAACGCGGTCACGACGGGCGGCGCGAGCAGCATCAGGGTGGTCTCGAAGCGGCCCTGTTCGCGACTCGTCGGCCAGGGCCCGGAGGGATTCTTGAACCAGGCCGCGTGCAGGATGGGCAGGAAGTAGGCGGCATTCAACAGACCGCTCACGGCGAGCACGCCGATCACCCAGGGCTGCCGCTCAGCGAGGGCCCCCAGGCCCAGGTACCACTTGCTGATGAATCCGGCCAGCGGTGGAAAGCCGATCATCCCGAGTGCCGCCACGGTGAAAGCCCCCATCGTCCAGGGCATCCGTCGGCCCGCGCCGTCCATTTCGTGAACATTGTGAATGCCGAGCGTCTCGGCAAGGTTGCCGGCGCAGATGAAGAGCGTGATCTTCATGAGGCCCTGATGCACCAGATGCGCCAGCCCGCCGATGGTGGCCACCGGCCCGACGATGGCCACGCCCAGCACGATGTAGGAAACCTGGCTGATGGTGGAGTAGGCGAGGCGCTTCTTGAGTTCGTCCTGAAACAGCGCGCGCACCGAGCCATAGATGATCGTGAAAGAGGCGATCGCCGCCAGCGGGGCCAGAACCCCGAGGTCCGAGGCGAACTGGACCCTGTACGCGTCATACACGACGCGCACGACCCGAAAGCTCCGGCTTTCACCACGGCCACGGCGTGTAGGAGGGCGCTGACCGGCGCGGGCGCCGATCATCGCCGCAGGCAGGCCAGCCGTGGAG
>CAVOVE010000003.1:0-110532 GCA_963699775.1 uncultured Candidatus Rokubacteria bacterium | reverse complement strand
ATAACTCCGCGGCGACGCGTCGCTCGAACTCCTCGCGCGCGAGAAAGAAGTAATCGACGCCGTCGATCTCCCCGGGGCGCGGGGCGCGCGTGGTCGCCGTGATACAGCGGCGCAGCCGCGGCGGACAAGTCCCCGCGCTGAACAGCGGCGCGAGCACGGCGTCCTTGCCCACCCCGCTCGGGCCGGAGAGCACGATCAGGCTGCCGCGCCCCGGTGCGGGGAATTCAGGCCGTCCGAGTTCGCTCGCAGCAGTCGTCACGGTTGTCACCCGCCGAATTATCGCATACCATGCCGCCCCATGAAACTAGCATTGATCGGACTGGCCAACAGCGGCCGCACCACGCTCCTCAACGCGCTCGCCGGGCTCTCGCTCGAGACGCAGCCCTACCCGAACACCGAGGGCGAGCCGCACCGCGCGGTCGTCAAGGTGCCCGACGCGCGGATCGACGAACTCGCGCGGATCTACAACCCGAAAAAGACGACCTACGCCACGGTGGACTACGTGGACTTTCTCGGACTGATCAAGGGCGAGCCGGAGCAGAACCGGCGGGTCTTCGATTTCTTCAAGGACGCCGACGCGCTCGTGCACGTCGTGCGCGCCTTCGGGGACGAGGGCGTGCTGCACCCGCTCGAGACGGTCGACGCGCTGCGCGATTTCAACGCCGTCGAGGAGGAGTTGATCCTCGCCGACCTCGAACTCGTGGAGAAGCGCCTCGAGCGGATGGAGGAGGGGCGGAAGAGGGGCAAGCCCCCCGACGAGGGCGAGCGGCGCATCCTGCAGCGCTTCAAGGAGATCCTCGAGGGCGAGCAGCCGCTGCGGCACACGGTCTTCACCGCCGAGGAGCTCAAGGCGACGGCGCACCTGCAGTTCGTCTCGGCCAAGCCGCTGCTGCCCGTCGTGAACGTCGCCGAGGACGACCTCTCGGGTCCGCGCCGCGCGGCCCTCGAGGCGGCGTTTGCCGAGCGCCTCGCGCGCTACCCGGAGCACAATCGGCCGACCGCGCTGTTCTGCTCGGCGAAGATCGAGATGGAGATCGCGCAGCTGCCGGCCGAGGAGGCCGCGGCGTTTCTCGCGGACCTCGGGATCGTCGAGTCGGCGCGCGTGGCCGTGATTCGCGCCTCCTACGCCCTGCTCGGGCTGATCTCGTTTCTCACGTCGGGAGAGGACGAAGTGCGGGCCTGGACGATCCCGCGCGGGCTGTCGGCGCAAAAGGCCGCGGGCAAGATCCACTCCGACATCGAGCGCGGGTTCATCCGCGCGGAGACGGTCTCCTACGACGATTTCATCAAGGCCGGCGGCAACATGAACGCGGTCAAGGCCGCGGGCGCGGCCCGCCTCGAGGGCAAGACCTACGAGGTTCGCGACGGGGACATCATCAACTTCAAATTCAACGTCTAGCCCGTCACCAGGAGCGGACGCGGCCGACATCGACGTGGACGAAGCCCGACTTCGGGTAGTAGCCGACTCCGCCGCGGCGCAGCGCGCGCGCGGCGTTCCGCACCCGGCGCAGGGAGCGGTCTTCAAAGCAGAGGTCGACGGCCTCGCCGGTGAGGTGCAGGCTGCGCTTGGCAACGCGTCCCGGGTCGCCGGAGCGCAGCAGGGCGTTCGTCGCGGGTGAACGGTAGCCGGAGATGACCTGCACGGGCGCGCGCGTTCCCAGGCTCGTCGCAAGCGAGAAGACCAGGTCGATGAGCGCCGGAGACATCTGCCGGATCTCGCCGGTGCGGTGGTCGCGCAGAACGTTGTCGATCTCCTCGAGCGCCTCCGGGACGTAGCTCCCGTGCTCCCAGTAGCAGGTTTCGACGCATTCGTCCGTGTGCAGATTGTAGAAGGAGAGCCTGCGGGTCGCGGCGAGCGGCACGAACGAGGCCGCGGCGAAATTGGGCAGAACCGTTGCCGCCACTCCCCACGCCGCCAGGGCGAGGAAGGAGCGTCGGCTCACGCCTGCAACCCGTCGGCCAAGGTCGACGCGGGGAGTCCCGCCCGCGTTAATATGATCTCCGCGCATTATACTAATATAAGTTCTTTTCGACGTATTCGCCACCACTTATATTCCGGCTCGCCGTGAGCGGTTGCGCGAGCGCCTCGAGCAGGGCCTCGTCGCGGCCGTAGATGTCCGGGCGCAGCTGCAACGCGCGGTCGCGCTCGACCCAGGCCGTCGCATAGAGCAGGTAGACCGGCAGCGGCGCGGGGAGCCGGACGCCGACAGTGGCGCCGGCCGCGATGGTCTCGTCGATCCGCGCGCGCGTCCAGCCGGGAGTCGGCGGCAAGAAGGCGCTCGGCGAGATCGACGGCCCGCTCGACGCGGATGCATCCGGAGCTGAAGTTCCGCTCGCTGCGCGCGAAAAGCTCGTGCGCGGGCGTGTCGTGCAGGTAGATGTCGTGCCGGTTCGGCATCTGGAACTTGATGCGGCCGAGGGCGTTGCTCGGCCCGGGCTCCTGGCGCAACCGGTACGGGAAGCGGGTTGCGGAAAGGTGCGCCCAGTCGACGTCCGCGGGATCGATCTCGCGCCAGCTCCTTTCCCGAGGGCGCGAACACCGTGAAGCCGTTGGCCCTGAGGAAGTCGCGGTCGTCGAGAATCAACGGGTAGTTTGTCCTCGAGTGCAATCCTTTCCGGGACAGTCCAGGGGGGGTTGAACAGGATGCTCGTGATCTCGCCGGAAAAGAATGGCGTCCGGCGCGCCGACCGCCCGGCGATGACGCGCATTTCGAGCGCCGGCGCACCCGGCTCGGTCAGCGTGAGGCTGAAGTCGGCGATGCTGACCAGCAGGTGGCGGCGGCCGAGGTCCCGGGGGAGCCAGCGCAACCGCTCGAGGTTGGCCTCGATCTGGCGCGCGCGCTGGAGAGCCGTCGTGTTCAGTTCCGCCAGCGTGCGCGGCCCGACGACCGCGTCGGCGTCGAGACCGTGACGCGACTGGAAGCCTGCCGAGCGCGTCGGCCAGCGGGGCGTCGAAGAATTCGCCGCGCGTGTCTTCCCCGGGAGGCAGTTCCCCGGTAGCGGCGAGACGTTGGCGCAGCATCTCCACCCGCGGACCGCGATCGCCCTCGCGCAGCGACGGCCCGCTCGGGAACGAGCGGCCAGCCCCCGGCGGCGTCGACGGCCCGCTGGGAAGCGAGGGCGTCGCGCAACAGGAGGTAGTCTTCACGCGCCGGGGGCAAAACGTCGATCGTGGCGGCGAGGTGGCCCTGCTCGAGGGCGGTGGCGAGCAGGAAAACCAGGTTGCGGTCCCGGCCGGCGATGTTCCACTCGGGCTCGATCGATTCCGGGTTCACCCGGCCGGAGGTCAGATGCGAGGCGTAGAGGAAAAAAGCGTCCGAGAGCAGCAGATCGAGATCGGCCGCAGCGCCGCCCGCAGCGGGCGCAGCCCGTTGTTCTGCCGCCCGGAGCGGCACGAGCAGAGCGTCGATTGCCGCAGTGTGGTACTCGGCGGCGCGGAGACCCTCGCGATCGGCGGTGCGCAGGGCGGCCAGCAGAACGTCGGCCTGCGGTGACAGCCTGCCGCCATGGCTCCAGGCGGGACGGTGCTCGCGCTCCGCGTAGAAAAGCCGCAAGTTCGCAACACTGAGCAGGTGCTCTCCAGCCGCAGCTCCGGAATACAGACGATCCTGGATCTCCAGGGGGGCGAGGCCGGGCGCCGTGCGTTCCTGAGCCTGCGCCGCCACAGCTGCAACTGAAAGACCGGCCGCGAATCCAAATAACACAAGGAGCGTTTTCATATACAGTGATCCTGACGGCTGTAATTGTCGATGTCAACGCCGGATCCGATTCTTGACACTGGTGCGACGGGGGTCGAAGATCGACCTGGCATTGCACACAACCAACAAGGAGGGACGCCATGATTCCGAAGCGGGTGCGCGACGAGATGAACGAGCAGATCAAGCACGAACTGGAGTCGTATTACATCTATCTCTCGATGGTCGCCTGGTTTCACGCGCACAACCTGGACGGCATGGCGCACTGGATGCGCGTTCAGGCCCACGAGGAGATGATCCACGCGATGAAGTTTTTCGACCACATCACCGAGCGCGGCGGCACGGTCGAACTGCTCGATCTGAAGCAGCACAAGACGACGTGGAGCACGCCCCTGGAGGCCTGGAAGGACGCCTACGCCCACGAGCAGTTCGTCTCGGATCGCGTCCGCACGATCACGAAAGTCGTGCGCGAGGAGATGGACTACACGGCCGAGCCGCTCTGCGCCTGGTTCAACAACGAGCAGATCGAGGAGGAGTCGAACGCCTCGAAGGCGGTCGCCAACCTGGAGATGGTCGGGGAGGACCGCCAGGGCCTGCTGATGATCGATCGCGAGATGGCCGCGCGCGCTTTCCCGCCGGGTTCACCGTTCGACCCGGTGGCCTACAACGTCGCGACCTGAGCGGGGTAAGGCACGGAAAAGCCGCCTCGCGCACGCCAATGAGGACCTTTACGGCGGACTGCTTGGGCGTGGTCGGTTTTTGAATCCGCGAAAGAGCGGCCCCAGTCCGAGCAGCGCGACGGCGGCGCCGATGGCGGCGACGAGACCTCCGGCGCCGGTGACGCCGCCGAGCAGCCGCACCCCGGCCGCCCCGGCAAAGGGGCCGAGGAGTATCCCGAGGCCGATGACCCACTCGTGCAGTCCGCCGCCTTCGCCCCTGCCACTCTCCCGGTCGAGCGAGGCGTGCAGGGAGACCGAATAGGCGAGGCCGGACATCGCGCCGAGTGCGGCGAGAGCGCCGATTGCGGCCCCGGGGGAGGTGATGAAGAACAGTGCGGCGAACGCGGCCGGGGGGAGCGCGAGCGCCGCTGCGAGCCAGCCCCGGGAGTACTCCCACCCCCCCCAGCGCCAGAAGAGCACGAAGGAGGCGCTGCGGGTGAAGAGGTAGGTGCTGACGAGCCAGATCGTGAGCCGGGGGTCGAGCCCGAGGCGCTCGCCGAGGGTCGGGGAGAGGGCGGCGAAGGCCCCGTAGAGGAAGTAGGAAAGTCCGTTCGCCATCCAGGCCGACTTCAGGAACCGGGCCTGTGCATCCGGGGTGAGGGCAATGCGCCGAAGACCGGCCGGGTGCGGCTTGGCTGCGGGGTCCTGTCGCCGTGCACCCCCCTCGGTGCCCGCTGGGAGCTGAGCGCCGGCGACCCCCGCTTCGCGACACCCCGCCGCCGGGATTTTTTGTGGGCGCAGCACGCCCAGGACGCGCAGCGCGATCCAGGCGATTTCCAGCGCGTGGGCGGCCAGCGGCGCCCAGAAAACCGCCTCCGGGTCGTAGACGAAAAGAGTGCCCGCCGCAAAGAAGCCCGTCGAACCGACAAACGACCACGTGACGTTGAAGAGTCCGGCGCGCCGGGCGAGGGGTACCCGGCCCGGCGCGTGGGCGAGCGCGGCTTCGATGGCCGGCCAGGTGAGGGCCGTCGAGGCGCTGTAGAGGGCGAGGGCGGCAAACAGCGCCCAGGACTGGGTCGCGTGCCAGCCAAATACCAGCGCCAGGCACATGCCGGTGAGACCGGTCAGGATCGAGCGGTTGGCGCCGACCCGGTCGGCGAAACGCCCGCCGGCACGGGTGGCAAGCACGTAGGCCCCGCCCTGGGTCGCGGCGAGCAGCAGATTCGCCGTGTCGCTGAAGTCGTGCAGGAGTCGCGCGTGGAAAAAGATGCCGAGGAAAAAGAGAGTGGTGCCGTAGGCGTTGAGCCCGGTGAGGAGGTAGTACTCGGCCAGGCCGAGCTGCCCGGCGTTCTCGCGCACGGCGGGCTTCAACAGATTCTGGGGAGCTGCTCCCCGGCGAGCATGTCGAGGATGCGGGTGCCCGCCGCCGTCGTCTGGAGAAGGACCTTCGCGTCCTGCTCGGCGCCGATCTCGCCGATGATCGCGGCGCGGCGGCCGTGCGGGTGGGCGAGCATCGCCGCGAGCAGTCTCCCGGCGTCCTCAGGGGCAACGACCGCGATCAGCAGGCCCTCGTTGGCAACGGAGAGCGGGTCGAGGCCGAGCAGGTCGCAGGCGCCGCGCACACCGGGCAGAACCGGGATGTCGGCCTCGCGGACCAGGATCCGCCGCCCGGACTCCAGCGCGAACTCCTTGAGCGTCGTCGACAGCCCCCCGCGGGTCGGGTCGCGCATCGCACGGATCGCCGCCCCCGTTGCGAACATCGCCTCCGTGAGACCGTTGAGCGCCGCCGTGTCGCTGAGGAGCGGCGGCTCGAAGGAAAGACCGTTGCGCTCGGCCATCACCGCCACGCCGTGGCTGCCGGTGTGGCCGCTCACGAGCACGGCGTCCCCGGCCCGGATCGCCCGGGTCGAGAGATCGCGCCCCTCCGGGATGAGGCCGATGCCGGCCGTCGTGACGAAACAGCCGTCGCACTTGCCGCGCTCCACCACCTTGGTGTCGCCCGCGACGATCGGGACCCCGGCGGCGTGCGCCGCGGCGGCCATCGACGCGACGATGCGCCGCAGGTCGGCGAGGGGGAGCCCCTCCTCGAGGATGAACCCGGCGCTCAGGGCCAGGGGTCGCGCGCCGCTCACGGCCAGGTCGTTGACGGTGCCGTTGACGGCCAGGTCGCCGATGGTGCCGCCGGGGAAAAAAATCGGCGAGACCACGTAGCCGTCGGTCGTGAAGGCGAGTCGCCCCGGGCCGGCGGCTTCGATGATTGCCGAGTCGCCGAAGCCGCTGACGGAGAAGGCCGGGGCCATGACGTCGCGGATGAGCCGGTGCATCATCCGGCCCGCCGCTGCCGTGGCCGAGAAGTATCCGTTCTGTCACTGGCGTCTAGGCCTGCGGTTGATATTTGTAGTAGGCGGCGCAGCTGCCTTCGCCGCTCACCATGCAGGCGCCGATCGGCCGGTCCGGGGTACAGGCCTTCCCGAAGAGCTTGCAGTCCGGCGGGGACTTGATCCCCTTGAGCACGGCGCCGCACTGGCAGGCCGCGGGGTCGGGGACTTCGGGCCGCTCGAGCTCGAACCTGCGCACGGCGTCGCGATGGGCGAAGGCCGGGCGCAGCTCCAGCCCGCTGCCGGGGATGGTGCCGATGCCCCGCCAGTGCGCGTCCGCCGGCTCGAAGAACGCTCCGAGTATCTCTCGCGCGCGCGGGTTGCCCTCGGGATGTACGACGCTGGTGTACTGGATTTCGACGCGCGGCCGGGCGGTGGCGAGTTGCGTCAGGAGCAGCGCGATGCCCGAGAGGATGTCCCCGGCGGCGAAGCCCGTGACGACGGCGGCCTTCCCGAAGCGCGCGGGAAGGAAGTCGAAGGGCGCCGTGCCGGTCACCGTGCAGACGTGGCCGGGCAGGATGAAGCCGTCCACCTGAACCTCGCCGGAGCCGAGCAGCGCCGAGAGCGCGGGCGGGACGGTCTTGTGAACCGAGAAGATCGAGAAGTTGGCGACGCCGCGGCGTTCGGCCTCCATGATCGTGCCCGCGACCAGCGGCGAGGTCGTCTCGAACCCGGTGGCGAAAAATACGACCTCGCGGGACGGATTGAGCGCCGCGAGCGCCAGCGCGTCCAGCGGCGAGTAGACGATGCGGACGTCGGCTCCGGCGGCGCGGGCTTCGGCGAGCGACTCGCTGCGTCCCGGTACGCGCATCATGTCGCCGAAGGTCGCAAGCGTTGCGCGCCGCCGCCTGCCAGGAGGATCGCGGCCTCGACGTCTGCCGCCGCGGTGACGCAGACGGGGCACCCGGGGCCGGAGAGCAACTGGATCGAACCGGGCAGCAGCGCACGGATACCGTGGCGGAAAATCGCGACGGTGTGCGTGCCGCAGACCTCCATGAGTCGCACGGGGCGGCCGATGGCGAGCGCGAGCGCGGTGATGCCGTGCGAGAGTTCCTCGATGGTCGGCGTTGGCATAGATGAAGAATTATAGTACGAAAGACAGTGAGATTCTATCTCAGCAAATCCTGAACAGAACCAGTTCGGCAACTCGGGCGGGAGTAAATCCCGCCCCGACAACAGGAACGATCCCGGTAGGAGGGGAGGGGTTCATCACCGCCTGCAGGCATTTCAAATGTCTTTGGCTAACATTACAGAGAACTTTTTCGCCATTCCCGAGGTTTTCATCATGAATCCCGAGAAGAATCTCACAGACCTCCGGATTCCGGGTCGAGCCCGGGATGACGTCTTTATGGAGAATGTTCGCTGTTGTGTTTGTTTCACGCTCACGCGACAAGGTTCAATAAATACTTATTGACAGCATTGCTATTGGATTAGTAGATTATGCGATCGCGTGCGGATAGATGACAAAGGGGGGACGATGGCAATTGGGTTTTTTGGACGGTGTACCGAGTGGATCGGTGTTGTCGTGAGGTCAGAGAACCTCGATGAACTTCCCGAGGCATCGCTTGTGCCGAAACAGACATCATTTTTCTCCAGACTCATGAAATCCGAGAGTCTGCCGTTCGACGACCGAAGTGTCCGGGGGGCGGCCCTCGCCACGGACCTCCGGACTGTTCGCCGCCGAACCGCTCCCGCTGGACGACCGCCCCGAGCCGCATGGCGGGCAAAGCTCGTTCGTTGCCATGTTGTTTTCGCGGGAGACGCTTCCCGTCGATCCGGTTCCGGGACCCGGCCGCACCGGCCGCGCCCCCGGACGTTGAGAAATGGCACACATGATGGAGGGGCCATGGCTATAGAGCACAAGAAGCACGTCTTCCGGGTCTTTCTGCTCCTCGGGGTGGTCATCGTCGCCGCCCTCATCGCCCGCATCTTCGCCGTGCCCGAGACGTTCGGGAAGTACGGTTTCTATCGCGCCGCCAACCTTGCCGAACAGGCCGCGCGGGAGGTTCGCCACGGCGGCAACGAGTCCTGCGGTTCATGCCACGCCGAGATCAAGACCTCGCACGACCAGGGCTCCCACCTCGCCGTCCCGTGCGAGGACTGCCACGACGCGCTCGCCGCGCACATCAAGGACGGCGAAAAAATCGCCGACATGCCGCGCGTCAAGAGCGTGACCCGCCTCTGCGGCCGCTGCCACCGCGATCTGGTCGCCCGGCGGGACGACTTCCCGACGATCAACATCGAGCAGCACGTGAAGGACCAGGGGGCGGAGCTCTCCGACCAGGTCTGCTTCGACTGCCACAACCCCCACAATCCCGCGCCGTAGGAGGGGAGCGACGGATGGACAACGTTTCTCGCAGGGAATTTATCAGGAAGACGGCGCTGGCCTCCGGCGGCTGCGCGGTCTTCCTGCTGCTCGGCCCCGGCCGCGACGGGCAACGCCGCGCCCGGCCGGAAGGCGCGTCGCCGCTCGGGGACTACGACTGGGAGCAGCACCGCTACGCCTACCTCATCGACACCGTGAAGTGCATCGGCTGCGGGATGTGCGTCAAGGCCTGCAAGGCCGAGAACAAGGTGCCGGACGGTTTCTTCCGCACCTGGATCGAGCGCTACGAGATCTCCGAGGACGGCGAGGCGGAGGTCGACTCGCCCGAACGGCGGCCTCGACGGCTTCGAGGAGAACGTCAGCCACGTCAAGGTCGCCAAGGCCTTCTTCGTGCCGAAGATCTGCAACCACTGCGCCGCGTCGCCCTGCGTCCAGGTCTGCCCGGTCGGCGCGAGCTACCGCACCAAGGACGGCGTGGTCCTCGTCGACCCCGAGCACTGCGTCGGCTGCGGCTACTGCGTCCAGGCCTGTCCCTACGGTTCGCGGTTCATCCCGCACGAGGCGGACGCCCCCTACACCCGGACGGCGCAGAAGTGCACGCTCTGCTACCACCGCATCACCAAGGGGCTGAAGCCGGCGTGCGTCGCGGCCTGCCCGGTCGAGGCGCGCCAGCTCGCGGACATGAAGAACCAGTTCGACCCGGTGCGCAAGCGCATCCTGACCGAGCGCGTCGGGGTGCTGAAGCCTGAACTGCTCACGGAGCCGCAGTGCTACTACCTCGCGCTCGACAAGGAGGTCCGATGATCACCGAGGTCCTGGGTTACGCGTTCCCGAACGACATCCACATCCTCTGGTCCCTGATGATCGTGCTCCTACCCCTACATCACGGGGCTGGTCGCGGGGGCGTTCATCGTCTCGTCGCTCTACCACGTCTTCGGCCGCAAGGAACTCTGGCCGATCGGGCGCTTCTCGCTCGTGGCCTCGCTCGCGTTCATGCTCGTCGCGACCTGGCCGCTCCTGAACCACCTCGGCCACCCGGAGCGGGCCCTGAACATCATGGTCACCCCGAACTCCTCCTCGGCGATGGCGGGCTTCGGGCTGGCCTACAACTGGTACCTGATGATCCTGATCCTCGAGGTCTGGTTCGTCTTCCGCAAGGACATCGTCATGGCGGCGCGCCAGAGCCGCGGGATCAAGCGCTTCATCTTCTCGTGGCTCGCGCTGCGCACCTACGACATCTCGGAGGAGGCCCTCAAGACCGACCACAAGATCGTCACCGTGCTCGCGGCGATCGGCATCCCGTCGGCCTGCTTCCTCCACGGCTACGTCGGGTTTCTCTTCGGCGCGATCAAGGCCAACCCCTGGTGGTCGACGCCGCTGATGCCGGTCATCTTCCTTTTCTCGGCGGTGGTCTCGGGGATCGCGGCGATGATCCTGATGTACATGGCGGCGATGGCGCTCAAGGGGCTGCCGATCCTGCGCGGCACCGTGGCCACCATGGCCAGCTGGCTCTGGCTCTTCATGATCCTCACCGTGACGCTCGAACTGCTCGAGATCATCACCCTCTCCTACGAGAGCGACGAGGCCTGGGTCATCATCAGGGAGTTGCTGACCACACGCCTCTCCTTCAGCTTCTTCTCGGTGCAGCTGGTCTTCGGCTCGCTCATCCCGTTCATCCTGCTGCTGATCGTCGTGCTGCTGGGGAGCCAGATGAAGGCGCGCGTGCAGAACATCCTGGCCGGCGCGGCCTCCTGCATTCTGCTGATCCAGGTCTTCTCGATGCGCTGGAACGTCGTCATCGGCGGACAACTCTTTTCGAAGAGCCTGCGCGGCCTGCGCAGCCCCTACGAGCCGCAGTTCTTCGAGAAGGAGGGGATCCTGCCGATGCTGCTGATGCTGGTCGCCCCCTTCGTGATCCTCGTCATCTTCGAGAAGGTGATGCCGATGTTCCGCTCGGTCGAAGAGGCCTACGCCGCGGGGGAGATCTCCGCGGAGGATCCCGAGCCGGCCGGGTCGGCCCATTAGCAGACTGCTGAAAACGACCAGTCGGGGAGGACGTGATGGGGAGCGCGAGGAGCCTCGAGGAGCGGATCGGGGACCTGGAGGAGCAGCTCGGCGCGCTGCGCCTGAGGCTGGAGAAGGTCGAGGCGGGGAAGTCGCGTCCGCAGCTCCAGCCCGGGACCGCGGCGGCGATCGCCGCCGTTCAGCCTCCGGTCAGCGCCGAGGCGCCGGCTGCAGCGCCGCTGCCGGCTGCGACACGGGACGGGGAAGGTGGCATCGCGGGCTGGGCAGGCACGTCCGCCCTTCTGCCGCGCGTCTCCACGGTCTCGTTTCTGCTCGTGGTCGCGCTGGCGCTGCGCACGCTCACCGACAGCGGCGTCATCGGGCCGCGGCCGGCGCCTTCGCGGGATTGGCGTACGCGGCCTCGCTCATGGTCGCCGGGTTGGGTGCTCTACCTGCGCCGCAGCGTCCTGGCCCCCGTGTTCGCCGTGTGCGGGGCGGTGCTGCTCTGTTCGATCGTCGTCGAGACGCACATCCGCTTCGCCGCGTTGGGCACGGCGGCGGCCTTCACGGCGCTCGGCGCGACCGGCCTCTTCCTGACGCTGCTCGGCGAGCGGGGCCGGACGGCGCTCCCGGGGGTGGTCGGCGTGCTCGGCATCTCGCTCGCCGGCATCGCTCTCACGGTCTCGCACCAGCAATTTGCGCCGCTGCTGGCGCTGCTGCTCGGCGCGAGCCTGCTCGCGATCCCGGTCTCGCGTCGGCTCAGGGGCGACTGGATCGGCTGGACGCTCTTCGCGCTCTCGTCGCTGCGCTGTTCGTCTGGAGCGTGCGCATCAAGGTCTCGCTGGCGCCGGACTGCCCCCCGGGCGACCTTGCGGGCACAATCTGGTTCCCGTACCTGATCAACGCGTTCGCGCTGCTCTGGGTCGGCCAGTCCCTCGCCGGGTTGCTGCGTCCGCCGCGGCCGCGGCCGTCGTTCCTCTCGATGTCGCTGCCGGTCCTCGGCTGCACGCTCGCCTTCGTCGCGACGCTCCAGGTTGCCGCCGCCGACGGGACCGTCCGCAGGCTGGGCGTGACCGGACTGCTCGTCGCCGCCGGGCTCGTGGCGATGGCGGCGTGGTCGGGGCTGCGGGGCGGCGGCGGCGCGGCCGCGCTGAACTCGTTCGCCGTCGCCGCGGTCGTTCTCTTCGCGTTCGGCTTCGCCTCGGCCACGGGGTCGCTCCTCGGTGCGCTGCCGTTTCTGTCGTTCACCGCGTTCGGGCTGGCGCTGCTTTCGCAGCGCTGGCGGAGCGGGGGGACCCGGGTCATCTCCTACCTGCTCCAGGTCGCGCGTCGCGGTCGCGCTCACCCTGCTGCTCGTCTCGGGCGGCCGGACCGCGGCAAACCCGGGGGTCGCGGCGCTCGCCGCCGGGGCGCTCGCCCTCGCGGGCCTGCTGCACCACCGCTGGTGCCGCCGCCACGCCCCGCCCGAGGGCTCGATCGCCTTCGCGCTCATCGGCGCGGGCGACCGCTGCGCCGTGGCGCTGCTGACCGCGTCGCTGGCGGGGGGGTTTTTCCTGCTGCGAACCGGCGCCTTTCTCGTCCTCAGTTCGAGCCTGGCGGACGCTCACAACGCCTTCGGCGGCGCCCAGTCGGTGATCATCACGGTCGTCGGCGATGGCTCTGTTCGCGCTGGCCTCCGCGCGTCGCAGCACCGAGTTGCGCAGCGTGGCGATTCTCGTGACGCTGGTCGGCGCGGCGAAGGTCTTCATCTACGACCTCGTGGCGCTGCAGGGCGTCGCCCGGGTCGTGAGCGTCTTCTCGTTCGGTCTGCTGGCGGCCATGGCTTCCGTGGTCCTCGGCCGCTGGCAGCGTCGGAATCTCCCATGAGGCGTGGTGTCGCAGCTGCGGCGCTTTTCGCGCTTCTCGTCGCCGGCGGCGGCGCTGCCCCTGACGGGCGCGGCGGCCTTCAAGCACGTGGAGATCGGTCAGAAGCCCCCCGTCTTCGCGCTGAAGGATCTCGAGGGAAAAAGCTTGCGAGAGCGCCGCCCTCCTGGGCAACGGCGTGTCGGTCGTGGTCTTCTGGGCGACCTGGAGCCCCCGCTCCCGGGAGATCCTCGAAGACCTCGAGAAGCTGCGCGCCGAACTCGGCCCGGAGCGGCTGCAGCTGATTGCCGTCAACGCGGAGCACATCGCGATCAGCGCGGCCGATCGGGATGCGATCCGGGGGGTCGTGGCGGAGACGCGCTCGACCGCGACGGTGCTCCTCGACGAGGGCCTCGTCGCCTTCAACGCGTTCGGGACGATGGCCGTCCCCTCGAGCCTCGTGCTCGACGCGTCCGGCCGCGTCAGCTACACCCTCGCCGGGTATCCGACGACCATGCGATCGGACCTCGCCGACGCGGTTCGCAAAGCCCTCGGGCTGCCGACCTCGGAGGAGCTGCGACCGGTGCGCGAGTACGTCCCGAAGAACCACGGGCTCATGTACTACAACTTCGGCCGCCTGCTCCTCGAGAAGGGGCAGGAAGAGAAGGCCGTGGAACAATTCCGCATCGCCGTGGAGCGCGACCCCGCCTTCAAGAAACCGCACCTGGAACTTGGACTCCATCACCTGCGCAACGGCGAGGCCGAGGAAGCGCGGGCGGCGTTCCTGAAAGTTCGCGAGATCGACCCTCACGATGCCGAAACCACCTACCAGGCGGCTGCCGCGAACCTGCGTGCGGCGCGGTTCGAGGAGGCGGCGGCCCTCTTCGGGGAACTGGCGGCCGAGTTTCCCGACCGGGGCGGGTACGTGCTCGCTCTGGCCCTGACCCAGAAGTTCCTCGGCCGGGAGGAAGAGTACCGCGCGGGTGTCGCCAGGGGGCGGCGGACTGCGTCCGCCGGAGCCCCGCATCCTCTACGATCTTGGCGCGATCGCGGAGCGGCACGGCGCGCTGCCGCTCGCCGTCGATCTCTACCGTCGGTCCCTCGAGGCTTCGCTCCGCTAGCGCCTGCTCGTTTCGATTGTTGCACACCGCCCCGCGCTGCCCTCAGGGTGTACGGGGAGGCGGTCCGGATCGACCCTGACCGCGCCGAAGCCCGCCTTCAGCTCGGGTTGCCCCGCGTCCAACGTGGCGACCGCGGCTGCGCGTCGCGGGAACACGAACTGCTCAAGGCGATCAATCCCGGGTCGCGAACTTGGGTTCATTGACGAAATCGTACCCGTTAGGGTAAAATAAAAATCTTTGGCGGCAACATAAAAGAGCAGAAAACTGCAGGGGGGACGATGGACAACAAGGAGCGGGGAAAATTCTTCAACTACGCCAGCAACCCGATCTCGCTGGTCGGCTTCGTGCTGGCCGGTGTGTCGGGGGTAGTCCTCGCCGCCTTTGCGACGATCGACGTGATGGGGGGCCACCTCGGTTCCTACTCGGCCCTGATCAGGCCTTCAGGATCCTGCCGATGGTCTTCGTCGGCGCGCTCATCCTGGTGCCGATCGGGATGTGGCTGCGCCACCGCAAGCTCCTGGACGCAGCACGTCTCCGCCGAGGAGCAGGACCGCTCTGGCCGCGGCTGGATTTCAACGACTCGCACCTCCGCAACGTGACGCTGGTCTTCCTCGGGCTGACGTTCGTCAACGCGGTCATCTTCGCGACCGCCTACCTACCTCGGCTACGAGTTCATGGAGTCGCCGCGCTTCTGCGGCACCGTCTGCCACACGGTCATGTCGCCGGAGTACACCGCCTACCAGGGGTCGCCGCACTCGCGCGTCACCTGCGTGCAGTGTCACATCGGACCCGGCGCCTCGTGGTTCGTGAAGGCCAAGGTCGACGGGTTGCGGCAGGTCGTTCGACGACGCTCGGAAACACCTTCAGCCGCCCGATCCACACCCCGATCGAGAACCTGCGCCCGGCGCGCGAGACCTGCGAGCACTGCCACTGGCCCTCCAAGCACCACGGCGACAAGCTCCACGCCTTCGTGCGCTACGCGGACGACGAGGAGAACACCCCGAGCTACAACGCGATGCTGATCAAGACCGGCGGCGGCGACCTCGACACCGGCCGCCACGGCGGCATCCACTGGTGGCACATCTACTCCGACAACAAGATCCGCTACATCCAGGGCGACGAGCGTCGCATCAGCATCACGTGGGTCGAGTTGACCAACTCGAACGGGGAAATGCGCATCTACACCCGCAAGGGTGAGGACGCGCCCACCGCGGCCGAGATGGAGGAGGTGCGCACGATGGACTGCATCGACTGCCACAACCGGCCGACGCACCTCTTCCAGTTCCCGAACAAGGCGATCGACGCGATCATGGAGACGCCACCAGGACCTGGTCAAGCTCCCCTACTTCAAGCGCGAGGCGCTGAAGGCGGTGCAGGCCAAGTACCCGACCCACGACGGCGGCATGGAGGAAGTGAAGAAGGCGATCGAGGTCTTCTACGCCGCCAGCTACCCGTCGGCCCCGAAGGACCTCGTGCGAGAAGGGCGCCGAAGCGGCAGCCGAGGTCTACGGCCGCAATCGTCTTCCCGGAGATGAACACGAACTGGGAGACGCACCCGAACCACATCGGGCACCCCGACCCGAGCACCGACGAGGGCTTCCCGGGATGCTGGCGCTGTCACGACGACGAACTGGCCACTGCCGACGGGGCGCACACGATCCCGCAGGACTGCGACAACTGTCACACGTTCCTGGTCGAGGACAGCCCGACCCCGCCGGAGTTCGCAAGCAGGTAGGGGAGGGGTTCAACCCCTCCCGGGTTCTGGCCCCGGCGTCGCAGTACGACGCCGGGGCTTTTTCGTCAGGAGCAGTGCCGTTCAGGCTGCGGGGTCTTGTCGCTGCGGACCTCCATCGGCCTCGCTTCGCTCCGCCGCTGGAGACCTCCCCCCCGCGCCACCCCTACGCGAGCCCGTGCTACCGGGATAAGCGCTCCCGAAGTAAATATGCCTGACCGAGGCTGATGCCGCCGTCGTTCGCCGGGACCCGGGTGTTCATGTGCACGCGCAGGCCCAGCGCTTCGACGCCGTTCGTGACCGCGCCGAGCAGCAGTTTGTTCTGGAAGACCCCGCCGCTGAGCGCCACGTCCCGGAGACCGGTTGCGCGGTGCAGGCGCACGATCTGATCGACGACCGCGGCGGCGACGGTTGCGTGGAATCGGGCCGCGACGAATCCCGCCGCCGCCCCGTGCTCCAGATCGTCGAGGAGCGAGAGAAACGCGCGTGCGAAGTCGATGCGCGGCAGGCCGGCGGTTGTCACGTCGAAGTCGTACGGATCACCGATCAATCCCCCGGCTGCCGCCTCGAGCCTCATGGCCGCCTCGCCCTCGAAGGTGTTGCGGTCGCACAGTCCCGCCAGTGCCGCTACGGCCTCGAAGAGCCGTCCCGCGCTGGAGGTCAGGGGTGAAAGCGCCCGGTTCTCCCGGATCTTGAGGACGATGTCGGCAGCAGCTTGTCCGACGCGCTCGATGAGCGCCCGCACGGGTGCACGGTCCGGCAGGATGCCGCTCGCCGGCCGCTGCCAGATAGCTCAGCGCCATGCGCCAGGGGTGGCGGATCGCGCCCTCGCCGCCCGGCAGCGGGACCGGGAGGAACGAGGCCGTGCGCTCGAAGGAGTGCTCCGTCCGCGATCAGGAACTCCCCGCCCCAGATCGTGCCGTCGGGGCCGTAGCCCGAGCCGTCCAGCGCGACGCCGATCACCGGACCGGCGAGACCCGTCTCGGCAAGCACCGAAGCGATGTGCGCCCAGTGGTGCTGTACTCCCCAGCGTTCGACCGCCTGTCTGTTCGAGCGCCCAGCGCGTCGAGAAGTAGCCCGGGTGCAGATCGTGCGCGATCGCAATCGGGGCGACTCGGTAGACCGACTTCAGGTTTTCGAGCGTCTCCTGGAAGAACTCGAGGGTTTCGTGGTTTTCCAGATCGCCGATGTGCTGGCTCACGAGCGCCGCGCCGGGGGTGGTGAGCGTGAACGTGTTCTTGACCTCGGCGCCGCACCCGAGCACCTGCGGCCCGGACCCGGAGAGGGGGATCGCCGAGGGAACGTAGCCGCGCGCCCGGCGGATGAACAGCGTACGCCCGTGAAAGCGCCGCACGACGGAATCGTCGACGCGCATGAAGATGCCGCGGTCGTGGTCCAGGTAGCCGTCGGCAAAGCCCGCCAGCACGCGGTGGGCGGTTTCGGCATCCTTCACGATCGGCTCGTCCGCGACGTTGCCGCTGGTCATCACGAGAGCGGCGAAGCGCGGGAGCCGGCGTGAGAAGAGCAGCCAGTGCAGCGGTGTGTTCGGGAGCATGAACCCGAGGTCGGCCGACGCCGGGGCCACCGCGTCGGGGAGGTCGGCGGCGGCCCCGCGCGCGAGCAGAACGATCGGCCGCTCGGGCGAGACGCAGCAGCGCCTCCTCCTCGGGGGAGACCGCGGCGAAGGCCCGCACCCCGGCGACATCCGGCGCCATCAGCGCAAAGGCCTTGTTGCTGCGTCGCTTGCGCTCGCGCAGCGTGGCGACAGCGGCCGCGTCGAGGGCGTTGCAGGCCAGCTGGTAGCCCCCGAGGCCCTTGAGCGCGAGAACGCCGCCGTCCCGCAGCAAAGCGATCGCCGCGCGGACCGCCTCGGCACCGTGCACCGCCCCGGTGTCGCCGCCGCCCCGGAACGTGACGGACGGCCCGCACGCCGCGCAGGCATTCGGCTGTGCGTGGAAGCGTCGGTCGGCCGGGTCGCGGTACTCGCGCTCGCAATCCGGACAGAGCGAGAAAGGCGCCATCGTCGTGTTCGGGCGGTCGTACGGCACCCGCAGCGTGATCGAGTAACGCGGCCCGCAGTTGGTGCAGTTGATGAAGGGATACGCGAAGCGGCGGTCCGCCGGGTCGGCCAGTTCGCGCAGGCAATCGCCGCAGGTGGCGATGTCGGGCGAGAGATCGGTGGCTGCGCCCGCCTCGCGGCTCGGCAGGATCACGAAGTCGATGTCCCCCAGCGCCGGGGATCTCGCGGGCTTCGAGACCGGTGATGCGGGCGAGGGGAGGGGAGGAGTCCCGCAGCGCGGCGGGGAATTCGCCGGCGCGGTCGCCCTCGACTTCGATCTCGACGCCGGCCGAGGAGTTGCGCACGAAGCCGGCGAGGCCCAACTCGCGCGCGAGCCGCCAGACCGTCGGACGGAACCCGACGCCCTGCACGACCCCGGTCACCTCGATCCGCACGCGCGTCGTCACTCAATTCACTGCGATTCGCGCTTGTTCAGTGACCGAGGATGCGGATGGCGAGGGGTCGGCGCGAAGGGGAGGTCTCCGTCGGCGGAACGAAGTGAGCACGATGGAGGTCCGCAGCGACAGGACCCGTAGCCGGCACGGCGACGAGCTGTTCATGGCCCGGCGCTCGAGCGACCGGCACATTTCCTCTTCGAGCCACGCGTACCAGCCCTCCAGCCCCTGCCCGGTGCGCGCCGAGACCTCGAAGATCTGCAGCGCGGGATTGAGGCCGAGGGCGTCGGCACGGATCTTCTCGAGGCTGACGTCGAGGTGCGGCGCCAGATCGACCTTGTTCACGAGCAGCGCCTCGCACTCGCGGAACATCCGCGGGTATTTCAGCGGCTTGTCGTCGCCCTCGGTGATCGAGAGCAGCATCACCTTGGCGTCCTCGCCGAGGTCGAACTCGGCCGGGCAGACGAGGTTGCCGACGTTCTCGATCACCAGCAGGTCGATCGACTCCAGCGGCAGCTCCGGCAGCACCGACTGCACCATGTTCGCGTCGAGGTGGCACCCCCCCGCGGTGTTGATCTGGATCACCGGCACCTCGAGCGCCGCGATCACCTCGGCGTCGTGCGTCCCCTGGATGTCCCCCTCGATGACGCCGAAGCGGATCGTCGCCCCGAGGTCGCGAATCGTGCGCGCGAGCAGCGTGGTCTTGCCCGCGCCCGGCGAGGACATCAGGTTGACGGTGGTGATCCCGCGCTCGTGCAGCGCCCGACGGTTCTCCTCGGCGATGCGGGTGTTGGCCTTGAGGATGTTCGTGACCACCTTGACCTTCATGGTTCCCCCTCCAGATCCAGCACGTGGAGCTCGTCCCCGGCGGTGACCTTGAATGCCGTCCCGCCGCAGAGCGGGCAGGCGAGGACGTAGGGCTCCGCTGCCGTGAAATCCTTGTCGCAAGCGGCGCAGTGGCCCCCGACGGGGACCTCCTCGATCTCGAGCACCGCCGCCGCGGCCGGCGTGCCGGCCTTGGAGCAGTCGAAGGCGAAGCGCAGCGAGTCGGGCTGCACGCCGCTGGCCCGGCCGACCCGCAGGCGAACGACGGTCACACTCGCCAGGCCGGACTCGGCGGCGGCGTCGCGCACGATATCGAGAACCGAGAGCGCGATCGAAAGTTCGTGCACGGAAACCCGGGGGCGAGGGAGGGACTCAGCCGCCCGGCTTCGAGGCGTCTGCGCCCCAGGTGATCGAGCCGCGGGCGAACAGTTCGCGGAACTCCTCGGGGACATCGTCGGGGGTCTCCCCGGAGGCTTCGGCGGCGGCGACGAGGCGGCGGAAGAAATTCAGAGATTCTTCGGCGGTCTCGCGGTCGACCTTCTGCATCGCGAAGCCGGCGTGCACGAGCACGAAGTCGCCGGGGGCGGCCTCCTCGGGCAGCAGCATCAGGTTGGCCTCGCGGCGCGCGCCGCAGACGTCGACGACCGCGGTGAAGCCGTCGGTGGAGACGATGCGGGAGGGGATGGCGAGGCACATGCTAATTAATTATACACCACCGGAATCCCGCCGGGTCGGAAATCAAGCCTGATGCGCCCCTGCAAAGTGGTGCGCCGCCGCTGGCTCGTCGACTGTTGACAGGACTGCAGCCGGCTCATAGATTGTGAGCCATAGGGCAAGGGGGCGTTAAATTAACATCTGCATTTGTGTGATCCGGAAAAAGCCAGACCCTCTCCCCACTCAAAAGGGGGACCAGGGGTGTTGGTGCTTTCGTGCCCGTACCTGTTGATTATTGACGCCTCCTGACGTCGGGCGTGTGCTCGTGTACCCCGATGCCGGGTTTCCCGCGCATCAGGGTCGGGAGCGAGTGTCTTGACCAAGTCAAATCGTTGTCTGCCTGGCGCGGTAAATTGATGCCAGTTTCGAGAGGCGAATCAGGGTCCGTTCGGAGAAAGGAGGCAGTTGAGGTCGGGGTCTGTGGGCGCAACGGGAAGGGGTCCTGCTGCGGTGGGTGAGGTCGCAAGGAGGGGGATCATGAAAAAAGCTTCCCTGTTGTTTGCGGTTGTTCTGGTGATCGGGTTCGTCGGCGGCGCGCTGGCGGACGTCACCAAGGAGACGCAGGAATGTCTCGAGTGCCACGAGACGGGCACGACGGGCATCGTCACCCAGTGGGCGGCGAGCACGCACTGGCAGGTCGGCACCGGGTGCTACGAGTGCCACAAGGCCGAGAAGGGCGATGCCGACGCCTTCGAGCACAACGGCTGGACGATCGCCATCATCGTCTCGCCGCGGGACTGCGGCCGCTGCCACGCCCGTGAGACGGCCGAGCAGGAGGCGAGCCACCACGCCCAGGCCGGGAACATCCTCACCTCGCAGGACGGGCTGATCGGGCAGACCGTCGGCGGCGAGCCCGCGGTCTCGGTCGGCTGCCGCCAGTGCCACGGCTCGATCGTCAAGGTCGTGGGCGCGGGCAAGCTCGACCCGGCGACCTGGCCGAACACCGGCATCGGCCGCGTGAACCCCGACGGCTCGAAGGGCTCCTGCAGCGCCTGCCACACGCGCCACCGCTTCAGCCGTGAACAGGCCCGCCGTCCCGAGAGCTGCGGCAAGTGCCACCTCGGCCCCGACCACCCGCAGAAGGAGGTCTACGAGGAGTCCAAGCACGGGATCCTCTTCCAGGCCTTTGTGGGCGAACTGAACATGGACCGGCCGCGGTGGGTGGCCGGCGAGGACTACTTCGACGCCCCGACCTGCGCCACCTGCCACCTGAGCGCCACCCCGAAGCAGGCGGTGACCCACGACGTCGGCTCGCGTCTTTCCTGGAACCTGCGTGCGCCGGTCTCGGGGCGTACGAAGGACTGGGAGAAGAAGCTCGCGGGCATGAAGGACGTCTGCACCGCCTGCCACGCCGGCCCCTTCGTGAGCGGGTTCTACGGCCAGCTCGACGCGTTCGTCGACTTCTACAACACGAAGTACGCCGTCCCGGCGAAGGAGATCCGCGATCTGCTCATGGCTGAGGGCGTGATCAGCAAGGGCAACTTCGACGACAAGATCGACTGGATCTACTGGGAGCTCTGGCACCACGAGGGCCGCCGGGCCCGCCACGGGGCGGCGATGTCCGGCCCGGATTACGCCTGGTGGCACGGCATCTACGACGTGGCGAAGCACTTCTACACCGAACTGCTGCCCGAGGCCGAGGCGGCCGCGACGAAGGCCGGCAAGCCCGAGGTCTACAAGAAGATCATCGACACGTACATCCTCAGCGACGTCCGGCACCAGTGGTTCATCAATGGTTTCGACGAAAAGAAGCTCGAGGAGATCCGCAAGTACTACGAGGAGCGCTACCAGCAGAAGGTGCAGTAAGCTTCCCGTCCTGGGGGGGCGGGAGACGGTCGTTCTTCCGCACCCCCAGGATCACGCGCTGCGGGGATGCCACTCGAGCTGCCGCGGCTTCGGTGCCGGACGTTCTTCGATCCGGTGGCCGAGGCGGCGCAGTTCGTCCGCCACCGCGTCGACGAGCTTGCCGAGGCTCGCCTCGGCGGTCGCCGTCAGCGCCAGGCCCATGGTCATGGTCTCCGGTTCCATGCCGAAGAGCACCATCTCGCCGGGGAGCGAGTCCGAGATCAGCGCTGTCGCCAGAACGTCGGAGAGGCCGATCTGGTGCGGGCTGATCCGCAGGTGGAACATCCGGGGCACGTCCGCGCCCTCGACGCGAAACACGGTGCCGGGGGTGTGCCCGGCGGCGACGGCGTCGACGATCAGGATGCGGTCCTTGCCGTCGAGGTAGCGCAGCAACTCGACCCCGGCGGTCCCGCCGTCGAGAAACTCGACATCGTCATCGAACGTGAACGCGCCGCTGCAGCTCCCCGATGGCGTGGATGCCGACCCCCTCGTCCTGCAGCAGCACATTTCCGATCCCCAGCACGAGCGTCTTCATCGAAACCTCCGCCTTCTCCCGTCGCGGGCGGGGGTCGAACCCCGCCCCTACGAACAGCAACCGTCTTGTTGCGGGTGGGGGTACGAACCCCGCCCCTGACCGACCGTTGACTGCACGGCGATTATTTCGATGCAACCGCGCATCTTTGCTCGTAGGGGAGGGGTTTACCCCCTCCCGCTTCCCGCCCTCCGCACACAGAAAAAAGCCCGGGAGGGCGACGCCCCCCGGGCCGCTCTCGTCGGAGCTACAGAACCTTGACCTTGATCGTCTTCTCCTTGTCCTTGTCCACGAGATGGATCGCGCAGGCCAGGCACGGGTCGAAGGAGTGGATCGTGCGGATGATCTCCAGCGGCTTCTCCGTGTCGGCCACCGAGATCCCGATCAGCGCCTCCTCGTACGGGCCGCGCACGTCCTGGGAGTTGCGAGGACAGGCGTTCCAGGTCGAGGGCACGACGGCCTGGTAGTTCTTGATCTTGCCGTCCTGGATCACGATCCAGTGCGAGAGAATCCCGCGCGGAGCCTCGTGGAAGCCGAAGCCGCGCTGCTCGCCCTTGGGGAAGGTCGGCGGGTTGCAGGTCACGGTGTCGCCCTTGCCGATGTTCGCCATCAAGGCCGCGAACTGCTCCTGAAGGGTGTCGTTGAGCACCGCGCAGCGGATCGAGCGCGCGGCCACGCGGCCGAGCGTCGAGTGCAGCGCGGCGAGGCCGACCTTGGAGCCGACCAGGCCGGAGGCCATGTCGAGCACCGCCGTCGCGTACTTCTGGGTGGGCGCGTGCCCGGCGGCGAACATGCACAGCACGTTGCGCGAGCGGGCCGACCTGCGCCGGCTTGCCCTGGAAGGTCGGGGACTTGACCCAGCTGTACTTCGTTCCTTCGGCGACGCTCTCCTTCCAGTCGGTGTACTTCGGGTCGGTCGTCTCGTCGAAGGGGCCCTTGTCCCAGTCGCCGTCGTACCAGGAGTGCTTGATGCTCTCCTTGACGTTCTCCCTGAAGAACTGGTCCTGGAAATTCTTGATCGGCGCGTACTTGGCGATGTCGCCCCCCGGGATGTAGCCGCCGGGGAGCATGAACTGCGTCCCCTTGGTGTCCATCGGCATGTCGGGCGCGCAGAGGTAGTTCATGTGGCTCTTGCCGACCGTGGCGATGTCGCCGGCGTAGAGCGCGCCGACGGCCGCCGTGTCCGGGACGAGCACCTCCTTGACGAAGTCGTTGGCCTCGTCCAGCAGCGTCTTGACGTAGTAGAGCCGCTCCATGTTCAACGTGTCCGGGGAGTCCGGGTTGATCGGGTTGGTCACGCCGCCGACGGTGATCGTCTGCACGTGCGGTGTCTTGCTGCCGAGGATGCTGACCACCATGTTGATCCGGCGCTGGTAGTGCAGCGCCTGCAGGTAGTGGTGCGCGGCCAGCAGGTTGACGTCCGGCGGCAGTTTCATCGCCGGGTGGCCCCAGTAGCCGTTGCCGTAGATGCCCAGCTGCCCCGAGCCGACGAAGGCCTTGAGCCGCTCCTGCGAGGCCTTGATCTCGGCGACCGTGTTGTACTTCCAGGGCGAGAGCTTCGCGCCGAGCGCCGCGGCGCCCTTCGGGTCGCCCTTGGTGACCGCCGAGACGATGTCGACGTAGTCGAGCGCCTGGAGGTGGTAGAAGTGCACGATGTGGTCGTGCACCGCGTGCGCGCCCATCATCAGGTTGCGGATGTACTGCGCGTTGAGCGGGATCTCGAGCCCGAGGGCATTCTCGACCGAACGCACTGAAGCCAGTGCGTGGACGGTCGTTCAGACGCCGCAGAACCGCTGCGTGAACGCCCAGGCGTCGCGCGGGTCCCTCCCCTTGAGGATGGTCTCGACGCCGCGCCACATCTGGCCCGACGACCAGGCGTTGGTGACTTTGCCGCCCTCCACCTCGCATTCGATGCGCAGGTGGCCCTCTATCCGGGTGACCGGGTCGATGGTTACTCTCTTGGCCATGGCGTGTCTCTCCTTCTCTCTCGGTTAGGTGTGCTCGGGTGCTGCGAGCACCGGCAGTTTCTTCACGAAGATCAGGTAGGCCATGATCTCGACGGCGACGATCGCCAGCGTGATCATGATCTCGGGGACCGAGGGGAAGTAGCGCCACCCCGGGGCCGGCTGGAACCCGACGATGTACATGTTGAACTTCAGGACCGCGCAGCCGAGCAGCAGCACGAACGCGCCCTGGCAGAGGCTCTTCGCGCTCGCGCGCCTCGCGGCCGGCAGCAGCAGCGCCAGCGCGGCGACCAGCAGCAGGTTTTCGACCCAGAACATCAGGCCGGCCGTCCCGGAGAAGGCGCTCCCGAGGGCGCCGCTCAGCAGCAGGTCGGCCCAGCGCACCACCAGGTAGACGATCAGCAGCCCGGGGATGACGCCGGCGACCCGGGAGAGCAGCGGCGTCTCGAAGGGGCGCTTGAAGGCCACCGCCGAGAGATAGGACTCGAAGATCACGATCCCGAAGCCCATCAGGATCGCGGTGAGCACGTTGTAGAACGGCAGCAGGCCGGACTGCCAGAGCGGCGAGAGTTTGTTGCCGCTGATCACCATCAGCGTCCCGAGCGAGGACTGGTGCATGGTCGGCAGCAGCACGCCGATCGCGACGAGGATGAACATGATCTTGTTGTACCCCTTCGCCGCCCCCGGCCCGCCCTTGGCCTCGATGAAGGTCGGGAAGAACTCGAGGAACAGGACGCCGATGTAGGCCGCGACGCACAGCGCGACTTCGAGGAGCACGGAGTTGAGGTTCCAGTACGAGGGGTTCAGCACGTTGAGCATGTTCCAGTAGCGGCCGATGTCGACGAAGATCGACGCTCCGGCGAGGGCGTAGCCGAAGAGGCTCGTCATCACCGCGGAGCGCACGAGGGGGTGATACTCCCCCTTGTTGAAGATGTAGACCAGCAGCGCCATGGCGTAGCCGCCGCAACCGATCGCGGTGCCGACGAGCACGTCGTAGGTGATCCAGATCCCCCAGGGGTAGCCGTCGCTCATGTTCGTGACGGCGCCGAGCCCGAGCATGAAGCGCTGGGCGAGGAACCAGGCGCCGATGCCGGCGACGGCCAGCGAGATGGCGAACATCCTCGTGAAGAGCGGCCCGCCGACGGGTTTGTGTTCGTGGCTCATTTCTTGGTCCCCCCCTCGTGGTCCTGGCTGCTCTTGTACGCGGCGAAGAGCAGGCCCGCCAGGAGCACCCCCGGCGCGATCATCCCCTTGTAGAGGGTGTGCTGTATCGTTTCGGACTTCGCGGCGAACGCCGCCTCGGGGAGCGTCGGCAGGCCGAGTTTCTCGAACGGCACCCCCGAGAGCAGCAGGTACTGCGACCCGCCGACCTCGTGCAGGCCGTAGGTGTGCTGCTCGTAGCGGGCGACCTTGCTCGCCACCGTCCGCCCGGCGTCGACCCGCTGCAGCGGATAGGTCGTCTGCTCGCCGGCGCGCAGCGCCAGACGCCGCTCCGCCTCACGTTGGAGGTCCGTGACCTTGCCGTAGATCGAGGCGCCGGTCGGACAAGCCTCGCAGCAGGCCGAGTACTTTCCCGGCTCGCGGTGGCGGCAGAGCTGGCACTTGCGGATCTGCGGGAACGCCTGGTCCCACTCGAACTTCGGGATGTTGTAGGGACAGGCCACCTGACAGTAGCGGCAGCCGATGCAGGCATCCTTGTCGTAGGTCACGATGCCCGTGTTCGGGTCCTTCTTCATCGCCGACACCGGGCAGGCCGACACGCACGCCGGGGTGGACGCAGTGCATGCAGTGCCGCTTCACGAACGAGTAGCCGTTGACGTCGTCCTTCGCCGTGCCCTCGCCGTTGCGGTACGCCTGGATGATGTTCAGGGTGCGCCCCGTCAGATCGGTCGGCGCGTCCCAGGTCGGGAGCCCGCCGACGAACTCGTACGGGCGCTCCCGCGTCTTTCATCCCCTCGGACCAGAGCGCCCCGCCCTTCTGGCTGTTGACCTGCTTGCAGCTGACCATGCAGGACTTGCAGCCGATGCAGAGCGTGGCGTCGTAGAGAATCCCGACGGCGTCGGGCGGCAGCGCCTTCGCGGCCGCCTGCGCGGGCAGGGGGTCGACGGCGAAGAGCAGCCCGCTCGCCGCGGTCAGTTTGAGGAAATCTCGCCTCTCCATCGCCGTCTCCTTTACTTCTTGCCGTCCTCGGCCGCGCCCACGCTCTTGCTCGTGGCGAGGCCGGCGCCGACCACCGCGCCGACCACGGCCGCGGCGACCGCCGCGGCGGCAACGGTCGCGCCGCTGCCCTTCTCGCCGTCGATGGGGGAGAAGAATGCGGGCGGGGTCACGTTCACCAGCCGCGCCGGGCTGTGCAGCCCCACCGTGTAGCCGACGCCCTGCTCCGAGCAGCCGAAGCAGGGTGCGCCCATGCCGACCGGCCAGGAGCCGGCGCCGACGTCGCCGTAGGTCAGCGTCGAGCAGTTGTTGTACGTCTCGGGGCCCTTGCAGCCGAGCTTGTAGAGGCACCAGCCCTGGTCGTGGCCGTCGTCGCCGAACGTCTCGCGAAGCGCCCGGCGTCGAAGTGCGCGCGGCGCTCGCAGTTTTCGTGGATCAGGCGGCCGTAGGCGAACTTCGGGCGGCCCTTGTCGTCGAGTTCGGGGAGCTTGCCGAAGGTCACGAAGTAGAGCACCGCCGAGAGGAAGTTGTAGGGGTTGGGCGGGCAGCCCGGGATGTTCATCACCGCGAGCTTGTCGAGGCCCTTCACTTGAAGACCTCGGCCGCGCTCACCGCGCCGGTCGGGTTCGGGTCGGCGCTGGGCATCCCGCCCCACGAGGAGCAGGAGCCGATCGCGATGCAGGCCGCGGCGTTCTTGCCGGCCCTGGCGAGGATGTCGACGACCGGCTCGCCGTCGATCTTGCAGTAGACGCCGCCGTCCTTGGTCGGGAAGGAACCCTCGGCGACGAGCACGTAGCCGCCGGCGTTCGATCGCCGCGTCGAGCGCGTCGTTGGCCTGCCTGCCGCAGCCGGACTGGAGCGTCTCGTGGTAGTCGAGCGAGATCAGATCGAGAATCAGGTGCTCAAGAGTGGGATGGGTCGCGCGCAGCAGGGTCTCCGTGCACCCCGTGCAGTCCTGGCCGGAGATCCAGATGACCGGCAGGCGCTTCGCCGTCGCCGCCTCGGCGATCTGCGCGCCGAAGCTGGCGTCGAGTCCCATGTAGACCGCGGCCGCGGTGCAGACTTTCATGAAGTCCCGCCGCGACAGACCGCTGCCGAGCGTCCCTCCCGTGTCAACTTCCGGGCATGCCGTGCACTTCATCTGCGTCCCCTCCCTTTGTGGAGTTGGTCGTAAACAACTCGTACTTTTTTACCCTTAATTGGCGGGGAGTCAAGCGATAATGTCGGCGCGGATACCTGTGTAAATTGTCGGAATAAGAATCGCGAATACATTATCTTTTTCAGGTGGTTATAGGAAATCAGGCGAGCGCTCGTCGGCTGTGATGGTGAGAGGGAAGAGCGGGGAGAGCACGTAAGGCTGAAAGTGACTCAAGATCCGCTGCGGAGAAAGGCGACGAGGGACCGCAGATCAAGCCACGTGATGCGCGGGAAAGGCGGCATCCGGGTCGCGGGTTGTGAGCAGCGGGGTTGACGATCTGGGTTCTGATCCAGGTTGCATCGCGCCGGGAGCCGACCTCCGACAGGTCGGGCGCGCCCCCGCTCCCGAGTTCGCGGAAGCGATGGCAGTAGCCGCAGCCCTCGCGGACGAACACCTCCTTGCCGCGGCTCGCGCAGGCGCCGGAGGCGATGATTGCGCAGGCGAGCAGGCCGAGGCCGGTTTTTCGTATCATGGGGGCTGACTATACGCGAAGAGCCGTCCTGGAGAGAAACGGCCGTTGTCGGGGAATAGTTGCCGTTGGTTTAATGATAATCTCGGAGGGTGCTGAAACCCTCCCCTACGCCCCGGACCGGAGAGAAGACGTCCCGGACAGGATCGGGTACATCCGGGATCGGCAATGTTGCAGGGGCGGGAATTGCTCCCGCCCGCAACGCTGCAGGGGCCTCTTTCATGATGCACCGGGATGGAAGCTGATGTCGGACGAGCACCACGGCGCGGCCCGGCCGCGCTGACCCCGGAAGTCGTGGCGTTTCTTCGGCGCGAAGGTGTCGAGGTCGCCGCCGCGGCGGGCGACGTGCTCGTGCGCCGCGGCGACGCCGGGCGTGGCGTTCTGGGCGCATCCTCGAGGGCTCGGTCGAGGTGCGGCTGACCGGCGAGGACGGCGTGCACCTGCCGCTGAGTCGCATGGGCGCGGGCGCGACGTTCGGCGAGATGTCGCTGATCACCGGCGACCCGGCTGTCCGCCGACGTCGTCGCGCTGACCGCGGTGCGGCTGCTGCGGTACCCGGCGGGACGCTTCGCCGACGCCCTGGGCGAGTGCGCGCCGCTGCGCACGCTGGTGCTGGCCCGCCTGGCCGCCAACCTGCGCGGCACCAACACCGAGGTCTGGAATTTCTACCAGCAGGCCCGGGCGCTCAATGTCCTGATGGGACCCGCACCGCGAGACCGGGCCCGTCGTCGCGCGCCGGCGGCGCGATGAAAGCCGTGCTGCGAGGCGATTGCGAGCCGCGCGCAGGACGGGGACCCGGTCCTGATCAGCGGCGACCCCGGCAGCGGCAAGCTCTTCGTCGCCGCGAAGATCCACGAGGCCGCCGGCCTGGCCCGGCACCCGTTCATCGCCGTCGACTGCCGCACGCTCGATGCGGCGGAGGCGATGCGCTTTCTCTTCGGCGCCGAGAACGGCCTGCCGGGGGGCGCGGCCGGGGAGGACCGGGGCGAGCTGCGCCGCTACGGCGCGCTGCAGCTGGCGCACGGCGGCACGCTCGTGCTGCGCCACGCGCAGATGCTGCCGCAACCGGTGCAGGAGGCCTGCGGCCGGTACGCGCTCGCCCGCCGCGACGTCGGTCTGGATTACCCCGCGGCACGGCTGGTCGTGACGACCGATCTGCCGCCCCCGGAGTTCGCGCAGCAGGTCGATGCCGGCCTCGCCGCGTGCCTCGCCGGCGCCGCCGTCCTCGTCCCGCGCCTGCACGAGCGGCGCAAGGACATCGTGCCGCTGGCGCGCCTCTTTCTCGCCGAGCGCTCGCCGCACGACGCGCGCAGCCTGAGTCTCGCGGCCGAGCACGTCCTGCTCTCGCAGCGCTACGCGCACCGCAACGCGGCCGAGTTGCGCGAGGCGATCGAGATGGCCGCGGTCATCTCCGACGAGCCGCTGATCCAGGCCGAGCACATCTTCACCGGCCCGAAGGGAGAGGGGACGGTCCAGGAAATAGACCTGACCCGATTCGGTCTCGTGCGGCGCCTCACCGCACCGAAGGTGCTCGGAGCCCTGCGCGCCGTCGTCCTCGCGTCGTTCGCGGCGATCATCGCGGCGAGCCTGCTGCGCAGCGGCGAGCGGGAGGGCGCGTTCGCGAACGCCATGACCTGGGGGCTGTGGGAACCCGCGCTCTTCGTCGTCTTTCCTGTTCGTGGGGCGGGTCTGGTGCACGGTCTGCCCGCTCTCGACCGCCGGCCGCCTCGCCGCGCGCATCAAGAGCTTCGGCGTCGCGCCGGGGGCCTGGCTCAAGAGCTTCTCCGGCTGGTTCATCATCATCGGCTTCCTGCTCATCATCTGGTCGGAGCACGCCTTTCACATGACCGGAACGGCCGCGGGCCGCCGGCTTTCTGCTGATCGCCCTCTTTGCGGCGGCGACCGCCGCCGCGGTGATCTGGCGGCGCGAGAGCTGGTGCCGCTACCTCTGCCCGCTCGGGAACCTCGGCGCGATCTACTCGCTGCCGGCGGTGCTCACCGTGCGCTCGAACCCGAGCGTCTGCGCCACGATGTGCACGACGCACGAGTGCTTCAAGGGTTCGGGCACCCGTCCGGGGTGCCCGGTCTTCCACCACCCGCTCTACGCCTGCGAGGCGCACGCCTGCAAGCAGTGCTACGAGTGCCTGCGGGTCTGCCCGCACGGATCGGCGCGGTTGTACCTGCGCCTGCCGTTCCAGAGCGTCTGGGCCCAGCCGGAGGTGGGCGGGGCGCTCGTCCCGTTCGCGCTCTTCCTCTTTTTCTTCGCTCCCGCGATGCTCGCCTCGCAGGGGGAGACGTGGGCCGCGACGCACGCCGGCTTCCTGGTGACCGCGCTGGGGGCGCTGCTGGCGACCGTCGTCGCGAAGGCCCTGCTGCCGCGTCTGCTCACGGCCGGGTCGGACCCGGAGCCGACGCTCTCCACGCGCGTCGCTTTTTCCCTGCTGGTGCTCGGCGTGGGGGCCGGCCATGGCATTCCAGCTCGGCCACATCGGGGCGCTCGCATCGCTGCACCTGCACGCCGCTGCCGGGGTCGGTGCTCGCTGCGCTGGTGCCCGCGGGCGGGCTGCGGCTGCTGGATCGTCGCGCAGGTCTCGGCCGTTCTGGCCGCGGGGCTATTTGCGGCCGTCTGCCTCTCGGGGATCCACGGCGTGTTGCGGCGCGAGGGGGAGCCGTACTCCCGCGCCGGCTGGCGCGGGTTGGTCGCGATCTGCGGCTTGTATGAACTCGGCGCGCTCGCCCTGGTTGTGGCAGGCCGCTGAACATGGCCGATCTGCGGCGCGTGGTCGATGACACACGTTGACAGGTGCGGCAGGAGGTCTACACTGGAAGCAGAGCGTGGTTCGTGACACGCGCCCGAATGTGCGGGGAGGGGAAGAGCATGGACGTGCTGGCACGGACGAAGGAACTTCTGGGCAGCCTGGCGGACGTCACCGAATCCGGATCGATGATCGCGCGCTACAAGATCGAGGTCGCGAACATCGATCGCAAGATCGGCGTGCTGCTGCGCCGGGTCGGCGAACGGGCCTGGCAACTCCAGACCGAAAGTCGCACGGATGTCCTCGGCGACCCCGACGTCCAGGCGGCTTTCGACGAGGTCCGCCGGCTGCGCGCGCGGATGGAGGTCATCCGGCAGGATGTCGAGCGCAACCGCTCCCGCGCGGTCGACGAGGCGCGCAGGGCGGCCAAGATCATCAAGAACGGGGCCGGGCGTGCCTCCGCCGCCATCCGCCAGGAGGGCGACGCGCGCGGTAGCGGCGGTCAAGAAGGCAGTGGCGCAAAGCCGGCGGCGCGGAAGAAATCACGGAAGGAAACGACCGACCTCCAGCCCTAGAGCCGCCCGGAGCGCTCGAGGTTGGCGTGGTACATCCGCGCGAAGTCACGCACCGCCGGCGCGCTTTCGAGTTCCTCGACCGTCCAGGGCATCCGCCAGACCCAGTTCGGCCGCTCGGTCACCGTCCCCGGCACGTTCTGCTGATCGAGCACCTTGAAGAGGTCCTCCTGCGCGAGCACGAAGAACCGGCTCGGCGTCCGGCAGAGCAGGGCCACGACGGCGTTGTGCAACTCCCCGTCCGGATCGGCGGGCTCGCCCGCCGAGTCGAGGCGCTCCGGTCCGAGCAGTCCGCTGGCGACGAGCACCTCGAGCAGGCGGCGACGCTCCTGCCGGCGGCTCTCGAGCGCCAGGTCGAACGACGGCTTCGTCCGGGAACAGGCCGATCGCGCGGCGGGTCAGCAGGTCGTGCCCGGTCCAGAACCCGGCGAACGTGGCCAGGTCGTGGGTGGTGATGGAGACCATCGCGTCGTGCGGGTACTCCTCGGGCGCGAGGCAGGTGCCGTCCTTGTGGCGCTCGAACCAGAGCAGCCGGCAGGAGCAGAGCCCTTCGGCGGCCATGGTCTCGCGAAAGCCGTCGGGGACCACGCCCAGGTCCTCGCCGACGATGACCGTGCGGTTGCGGACGCTCTCGAGGGCGAGGATGCCGAAGAGATCCGCCTGCCGGTAGCGCACGTAGGCCCCCTCGGCGGCGGGCATGCGCGTCGGGAATCCAGAAGAGACGCGCGAGGCGCATCACGTGGTCGATGCGCAGCAGGCCGGCGTGGCGGCAGGCGTTGCGGATCTGCTCGGCGAACGCCCGGTAGCCCTGCGCGCGGTCGCGCTGCGGGTGCGGGGGCGGGAAGCCCCAGTCCTGTCCCGCCGCGTTGAATTCGTCCGGCGGCGCGCCGACGCGGGCCCCCGCGGCGAACAGATCCTGCCGCGCCCAGGTGTCGGCGCCGTGCTCGTCCACGGCCAGCGCCAGGTCGTGGTAGTACCCGAGGGAGAGGCCGGCCTGACCCGCGTCGCGGTTGAGCTGGCGCGAGCTGCTCGTCGAGCTGCCACTGCACGTACTGCCAGAAGAGCACCTCCTCGCGCCGCCGTTCGAGAAAGGCGCGCGCGTCGGGGCCGTCGGGGCTGCGGAACCCCTCCGGCCAGAGGCGCCACGACCAGTCGCACTCGCCGGCCGGCGCTCAGGTGGGCGTCGAGCGCCTGGAAGAGCGCGAACCGCTCGAGGGCCTGCCCCTCCCGGGCGAGGTAATCCTCGAAGCGCTTGCGGCGCGGGCTGTCGCCGGCGCGGTTCCAGCGAGCCGGCGAGGAACTCCGCGAAGAGGGTGCGCAGCACGCTCAGCTTGAAGCGCGTCCACCTCGTCGTAGGGGACGTGCGGCGTCGCGCGCAGGCGGGCGAGCAGCGGGGCGGCGCTGCGGCCAGCTGCCGCTGCGCCGCGGCGCTGGCGGCGAACTCCGGTATCGCCTCGAGTTCGAGGTAGAGGTGGTTGACGAAGCGGCTGCTCAGGGGCAGGTACGGGCTGTGGGCGTACGGGTAGCGGTTGCGGATCGCGTGCAGCGGGTTGAGCCCGATGAAGCGGACGCCGAGGGCGCGCGTGGCCCAGCGGGTGAGACGCCGCAGGTCCCCGAAGTCGCCGACGCCCGTGTTGCGCTCGGAACGCACGCCGTAGAGGGCGACGCCCAGGCCGGCTGCGCGAGCCCCGCCCTCCGCCTCGGGCGCCTCGTACGCCCGGTCCGGGCAGACGATGAGCGCCACCGCTCGCCGCAGCACGACACGGTCTCGTCGGGCCACGACGTGCAGCGTGTGGTAACCGAGCGGGAAGGGGCCGGGCAGCGGGACTTCGTAGCGGTCCCAGGCGCGGTCGCGGTACGTGCGGGTGCCGAGGTGCGAGATCTCGCCGGCGGAGAGGTTGACGTGCCGGCGGCTGCCGTCTTCCTCGACGATTTCGATCGAAACCTGCAGCCGGCCCGGCCGGGCGCGTCCGGCGGGGCGGGACAGGGCGATCGAAAAACGCCCGGGCGGCGCAGCGGCGCGAACGACGAGCACCGGCGGGGCCGGTTCGCACCAGTCGGCTTCCGTCCGTGCGGCCAGCGAGCGGCGCGCCTCGGCGGCCGTGGCGGCGGCGACGCCCATCGCCGCGAGCAGCCCGGCGCTGGTCTTCGGGCTGGTGGGGTGGACCTCCCCCCAGTTGTCGCGCCACGACGGCTCGATGCCGTTCGCGGCGGCGAGTTGCTCGAGGGGGGTCAGCGAATCGGCGACCATGGTCTCACCGCGGCTTGCGCCTGACTGTGACCATCGCTTCGAAGGACGCGCGGGGCGGAGGGGTGGTGCGGGAGGAAGTCCGCAGCGACAGGGCCCCGCAGTCTGGACGGTCATAGGTCTTCCGATAACTCGCTAATCGACCGGCTGCAGGAACACGGCGGCGAGCGGGCGGCAGCGTGAACGTGGCGGATTGGGCGTACCCGTGAAACGGGTACGGCTCGGCGCACACCGCTCCCCCGTTGCCCAGGTTGCTGCCGCCGTAGCGCGCGGCATCGGTGTTGATCGCCTCGCGATAGCGCCGCAGTTCGGGGAGCCCGACCCGGTAGCCGTGGCGCGGCACCGGCGTCAGGTTGAGGATCACCACGAGATGGCTGGCGGTGCCGCGGCGCACGAACGAGACGACGCCCTGCGTGGCATCCCGGCAGTCGATCCAGGAGAACCCCTCCGGTGCGTGATCGAGCTCCCAGAGCGCCGGCGTGCCGTGGTAGAGCCTGCCGAGGTCCTCCATCAGGTTCAGGAAGCCGGCCCGCGGCGGGTCCTGAGCCAGGTGCCACTCCAGGCCGCGGTCGTGGTCCCACTCCCGGTCCGGGGCGAGTTCGGTGCCCATGAAGAGCAGCTTCTTGCCGGGGTGGCTCCAGAAATAGGCCATCAGCAGGCGCAGGTTGGCGAACTGCCGCCAGCGGTCCCCGGGCATCTTGCCGAGCAGCGAACCCTTGCCGTGGACGACCTCGTCGTGCGAGAGCGGCAGCACGAAGTTCTCGGTGTAGGCGTACAGCATCGAGAAGGTCAGCTCGTCGTGGTGGTGGGCGCGGTGCACCGGGTCGCGGGCGAAGTAGTGCAGGGTGTCGTGCATCCAGCCCATGTTCCACTTGAAGCCGAAGCCGAGCCCGCCGAGCCACGACGGCTGCGAAACCGCCGGCCAGGACGTCGACTCCTCGGCGATCGTGAAGCATCCCGGGGTGCAGGCCGTAGACCAGTTCGTTGAGTCGGCGCAGGAAGGCCACCGCCTCGATGTTCTCGCGGCCCCCGAAGCGGTTGGGGATCCACTCGCCCTCGTTGCGGCTGTAGTCGAGGTAGAGCATCGAGGCCACGGCGTCGACGCGCAGCCCGTCGATGTGGAAGACCTCCAGCCAGAACAGCGCGTTGGCGTGCAGGAAGTTGCGGACCTCGCTGCGCCCGAAGTTGAAGATCATCGTCCCCCAGTCCGGGTGCTCGCCGAGGCGCGGGTCCTCGTGCTCGTACAGCGCCGTGCCGTCGAAGCGGCGCAGGCTGTACTCGTCGCGCGGGAAGTGGCCGGGGACCCAGTCGAGGATCACGCCGATGCCGGCCTGGTGCAGGGTGTCGACGAAGAACTTGAAATCGTCCGGGGTGCCGAAGCGGCTCGTCGGGGCGAAAAAGCCCGTCACCTGGTAGCCCCAGGAGGGGTCGAACGGGTGCTCGGCCACGGGGAGCAACTCGACGTGGGTGAAGCCGAGGCGCCGCACGTGCTCGGCGAGCCGCGGGGCGATCTCGCGGTAGGTGAGCCAACCGCCGCCCTCGCCCTCCGTGCGCATCCACGAGCCGAGATGCACCTCGTAGACCGCGAACGGCTCCTGGCGCAGGTTGCGCGCCGGCGCGCGCCTTCAACCAGTCGCCGTCGTTCCAGGCGTAGCGGTCGTGGTCGAACACGAGGCCGGCGGTCTTGGGGCGCAGCTCGCAGGAGAAGGCCAGCGGGTCGGTCTTGAGGCAGAGCGAGCCGTCCCGGGCGGCGATTTCGTAGCGGTAGATCGTCCACTCGGCCAGATCCGGGACGAACAGCTCCCAGACGCCGGAACCGCCGAGCGGGCGCATCGGGTACAGGCGCCCGTCCCAGGCGTTGAAATCGCCGACGACGTTGACCCGGCTGGCGTTCGGCGCCCAGACGGCGAAGGCGACGCCCGCGACGCCTTCCACGACCCGCGGGTGCGCGCCGAGGACCTCCCAGAGCCTCTGGTGCGACCCCTCGCCGATCAGGTGCAGGTCCAGATCGCCGAGGGTGGGGAGGAAGCGGTAGGGGTCGCCGCGCTCGAATTCGGAGCCGTCGGCGAACCGAAAGCGCAGCCGGTAGGTCGGGGGGTGCGCGTGCCCCTCGAGCAAGGCCGCGAAGAGCCCGCTCTTGTGCAGCAGACGCATCGGGAAGGCGACCGCGTCGGGGAGCAGCGCCACGGCGCCCGTGGCGTCGGGATGGAAGGCGCGCAGCACCCAGGTCCCGGGGCGACCCGGCACGGGGTGAACGCCGAGGACGCCGTGCGGGTCGTGCAGGCGCCGGGCGAGAAGCTGCCGCAGTTCCTTGCCGGTGGGGGCCAGCGGGTCGGCGGGCGGCTCGGGTCATGCAAACCCCCTGTCCCCCTTTGTCAAAGGGGGAAAAAGTGGGGTTTGCGCTCGAATCAATCATCATTGTTACTCCCTGCGATACGTGAGGTAATAAACAAATCTGTCCCCATTTCTCAACCATCGACCACGCGGTACTTGGCCACGCCTTCCTCGTAGAGGTCGCTGCCGAACACATCGTCGATCACGACGAGCGGGAAGTCCTCGAAGACGAGACGACGGACAGCCTCGGCGCCGAGATCCTCCCAGGCGACGACCTCGGCGCTTTTGATTTTCCGCGCGAGCAGCGCCCCGGCGCCCCCGGTCGCCGCGAAGTACACGGCGCGGTGCTTCACCAGCGCGGCGCGGACTTCGGCCGAGCGGCTCCCCTTGCCGATCAACCCCTTGATGCCGGCGGCCAGCAGCGCGGGCGTGTAGGAATCCATGCGGCCGCTGGTCGTCGGGCCGGCCGAGCCGATCGGCGTGCCGGGGCGCGGGGGCGTCGGCCCGACATAGTAGAGCACCTGGCCCGCGGTGGGGAAGGGCAGCGGCTGGCCCTGATCGAGCAGCGCGATCAGTCGCGCGTGGGCGGCGTCGCGCGCCGTGTAGACCACCCCCGAGAGCAGGACGCGGTCGCCGGCGTGCAGGGACGCCAGGTCCCCGGACGAGAGCGGCGTGGTGAGGCGAACCGGAGTGTCGCGGCTCATAGCGGGGGCGCCTCGCCGGCGGTGGAGAGAAATTTCACAGCAGCACCTCCCGATGGCGGTGCGAGTGACAGTTGATGTTGACCGCGACGGGGAGGCTCGCGATGTGGCAGGGGTGGGTTTCCACGTGCACCGCAAGGGCCGTCACGTTCCCGCCGAGACCGGCCGGGCCGGTCCCGAGCCGGTTGATGGCCTCGAGCAATTCGCCCTCGAGCGCCGCAAAATCAGGTTCGGGGTGCGGCTGGCCGAGGCGTCGCAGCAGCGCCTTCTTGGCCAGCAGCGCGCACAGTTCGAAGGTGCCGCCGATCCCGACGCCGACCACGATCGGCGGGCAGGGGTTCGGCCCGGCCTTGACGACCGTCTCGAGCACAAAGCGCTTCACCCCGTCGCGCCCGTCGGCCGGGCGGAGCATCCGGATGGCGCTGGTGTTCTCGCTGCCGCCGCCCTTGGGCGCAACGACGATGCGCAGACGGTCCCCGGGCACGATCGTCGTGTGGATGATCGCCGGCGTGTTGTCGCCGGTGTTGACGCGCCTGCCGACCGGCGGCGAGACGACCGAGGCGCGCAGATATCCTTCGGCGCACCCTTTGCGAACGCCGAGGTGGACCGCCTCGTACAGGTCGCCGCCTTTGATGTGCAGATCCTGGCCGATCTCGAGGAACACCACGGCCAGGCCGGTGTCCTGGCAGAGCGGCACGCCGGAATCGCGGGCCAGATCGGCGTTTTCGAGCAACTGGGCGAGAACGTCACGCCCGGTGGGCGATGTCTCCGTGGTGAGGCAACTCCTGAACGTGGAGACGACATCATCGCCGAGCAGGGTGTTGGCCTCGACGAACAGGCGCGCGACGTGCTCGGTGACCGTCTCGGTGCCGAGCTCTCTCACGAGGACGCTCCTTCTCGTTAACCGCTTGATTCACAGGAGAAAATCGTTTCAACCTCCGTTTAATGATGCACGCCGCCCCGGGGGCTGTCAAGGATCGATCCTGCGCTCGGGCGGGGATAAACCCCGCCCCTACGGCGTCGGAGACAGCGGGGTAAACCCCACCGCTTCAAAGGTGGGTTGGTGTTGCGCAGGGGAGGGGTTCATCCCCTCCTACACCCGCATCGACAACAACTCCGCCGGCGCGATCGGGTCGGCGAGCAACTCCCGCTCGCCGGCGTCGCTCTCGACGATGATCCGCACCCGGCCGGCGCTCCCGTCGCTGTAGCGGGCGCAGATGCCGGCCGCGACCGCGATGTCGGCCTCGTTCGCGGCGCCGGAGAGAATCATCACCGGGCCCGGGACGCCGCCGGTGCGCAGCAGCAGGTCGCCGGGGCCGCGCAGAGCCGTGAGCGCCTGGTTGTGGACGGCGTTCTTCCCGACCGCCGCCTTGACGCCCTCGCGGATGCGGAACTGGCGACCGATCTTGAGCAGCTCCAGCTCGTGCGGCCCGGCCTCGGGCCCGTGCTCGAGCAGGTCCTTGAGCCGGCGCGAGTAGCCCGGGTCGGTCAGCAGGCAGCCGCCGGCCGGGTTCGGGTAATCGGTGATCCCCCAGCCGCGCGCCAGCTCGAACTGGCGCCGCCGCGAGCGCCCCTCGAGGTTGAGCAGGCGCTTTCGGTCGACGAGTCCATCGCGCTCGACGTCCGTCTCCCTCAGCCGCAGCGCCGACAGCGGGCGCAGCACGCGGCCCGGCCGCCCGGAGAGGTTGGCCACGCGGTTGAGCGAACGCAGGCTCTGCGACATCGGCCGCTCGTTGAGCACCTCGCCGGTGAAGAGAAAGTCGAACCCCTCGGCGTCCATGACCTCGCCGGCGACGCTGAGCATCAGCGCGTGGCAGTCGATGCAGGGGTTCATCTGCCTCCCGTAGCCGCTCGGCGGGTGCTTGACCATCGCCAGGTGCGGCGCGGTGATGTCGCGCACGATCAGCGGAAAGCCGACCCGGGCCGCTGCGGCTTCGGCGTTTTTCGAGCCGAAGAACGGCGTGACGAACGCGATGCCGGTGACCGCGATCCCCTGTTCCATGAGCAGGCGCGCGGCGAGCATGCTGTCGAGCCCGCCGCTGATCAGGCCGAGCCCGCGCACCGTTCGTCCCATCGTCATCATCGCTCTCCTCGCGCCGTGTGGACGGCCATTGAAACAGAAACGGCGCCCGATTGACACTGCGCATCTGAAATCTGGCGGAGCATGACAGCCGAACTCGCCGTTCCCGGTGATTCGTGCGCATCATGGGCGGGGATCAACACCGCCCCTACGAATAACCGTGCGCGGACGCGAAATATCTACTGATTGTTCACCACGGTCGCTGTAGTATTGACGGCGTGGTACCTGAACTCTTTGACCTGTTCACAAAGGAGAGCAACGTGCCGATCTACGAATACCGCTGCCCGGCCTGCCAGAAGAAGAGCAGCCGGATCTGGATGCGCATCCCCGCCGCGGCCGAGGAGCGGTCGTTGGCCTGTCCGGCCTGCGGGGCGACGCGGTTGGCCCGGCTGATGTCGCGCTTTTCCAACCCGAAGTCCGAAGAGCGCCGCCTGGAGTCGCTCGCGGACGATGCTTCGCTTGCGGGACTCGACGAAAACGACCCGCGGGGGATGGCGCGCCTGATGCGCAAGATGAGCGAGGAGACCGGCGAGCCGCTCGCGGGCGAGGACGCGGAGCTGCTCGATCGGCTGGAGGCCGGCGAGGTGCCGCCGGACGACGAGGGCGGCGGCGTCCCGGCCCGCGAACGCGGCGACGATCTTGTAGCCACAGAGGAGAGGGCGCGCCGCTATCGGCATCAAGCCGGCGGCGGCTCGTGGAATTGTATCCGGTGGAGGCGCTCGTAGGCGCCGCCGCGCGCGATCAACTCCTCGTGCGTCCCGAGTCTCGACCACCCGGCCGTGCTCGATCACCGCGATGGCGTCGGCCTGCCGGACCGTGGAGAGCCGGTGCGCGATCACCAGCGTCGTGCGCCCCTGCATCAGCCGCTCGATCGCCGCCTGGACGAGCCGCTCCGAGGTGTTGTCGAGCGCCGCGGTCGCCTCGTCGAGGATCAGGATCGGGGCGTTCTTCAGCAGCGCCCGCGCGATCGCGATCCGGGCGCGTTCGCCGCCGGAGAGCCGCAGGCCCTGCTCGCCGATCTCGCGTGTCGTAGCCCTGGGGCAGTCCCAGGATGAACTCGTGGGCGTTGGCGCTGCGCGCCGCGTCCTCGACCTCGGCGTCGCTCGCCTCGAGCCTGCCGTAGCGGATGTTGGCGCGCACCGTGTCGTTGAAGAGAAAGGCGCTGCTGGCCGACGAACGCAATCGCCGCGCGCAGCGAGGCGACCCGATAGTCGCGCAGGTCGACGCCGCCGACGAGCACCGTCCCCGCGGTCGGGTCGAAAAAGCGGGGCAGCAGGTGCACGAGCGTCGTCTTGCCGCCCCCGGACATCCCGACGAGCGCGAGCGTGCGCCCCGGCTCGACGGTCAGCGAAACGCCGGTCGAGCGCGAGCGTCGCCTCGTCGCAGCTCTCGCCGGGCGCCTCGGGGTAGCGGAAGGAGACGTCGCGGTACTCGACGCGGGTGCGGGTCGCCGGGTCGCCGTCGCCGAAATCCACGCGCTCCCGGCCGGTCGACGATGTCGGGCGCCGCGTCCAGCAGATCGAAGAGCCGCTCGCCGGCGGCGACGCCCATCTGGATCGTGCTGTGGACCTTCCCGAGGTTCTTCAGCGGGTCGTAGAGCAGGAACATCCCGGTGATGAAGGCCAGGAAGTCCCCCTGCTGACGGGCGCCCGTGATCACCGAGAGGCCGCCGTAGATCACGACCAGGGCGATCGCGGCGCTCGCGCAGACCTCGGTCGTCGGGAACGCCAGCGAGGCGTAGGTCTCGGCCTTCTCCCAGGTGCGGGTCAGGCGCGTGTTCTCCTCCTCGAAGCGCCGCTGCTCGTGCGTCTCGCGGCCGAAGGCCTGCACCACCCGGTGGCCGAGGATGCTCTCCTGCAGCCGCGCGGTGAGCTCGCCGGTCTGGGCCTGACCGGTGCGGCTGTAGCGGCGCACCTTCTTGCCGAAGCGCCAGAGCGGATAGAGCGAGAGCGGGACCCCGACGAGGCTCACCGCGGCCAGCGGCGGGTCGAGATAGAACGCCGCCGCGACGAGCGCGATGACGCGAAACCCGCCGCGCACGACGGTCACCGAGGCCTCGACGAGGGCGTTGCGCACGAAGAGCGTGTCGGCGGCGACGCCCGACAGCAGCTCGCCGCTCGAGCGGCGGGAGAAGAAGGAATCGGAGAGGGTCAGCAGGTGGCGGTGCACGTCGTTGCGCAGGTCGCGCACGACGCGCAGGCCGACCGAGGCCGAGAGGTAGCGGTGCAGAAAGCCGAAGGGGGCGCGCAGCAGGGCCAGCCCGACGATCAGGCCGACGAGGACCCAGAGCATCCGGCGGTTGTGGTCCTGGAAGATGTCGTTGAAGATGCGCTGCAGCATCAGGGGGATGGCGCCGTCGAGGGCGCCGAAGAGCATCATCGAGACGATGGCGACGCGTCATGCGCGCCTTGTAGGGGCGCAGGTAGACGAAGAGCCGCCGGTACGTCCGGCGTCGTGCGTCGTCCGTCGGCTGGTTTTCCGGTGTCGTCATGGTGGTTCGTAAGTATCCCCGACCCCCGGGGAAAGAGCAAGGCGGCCGCGTCAGCCGGGCGGGCGGCGCAGCGCCCGGCGCCCGCGCCACCGCCCCAGCGCATCGTCCACCGCGTCGGCCGCCGTCTCGAGCCCGACCTGGGCGATGTCCCGGCCCTGCGCGCAGAGCGTCGCGCCGGGGATGCGGTACGGCGCGAAGGACAGCGCTTCCGGGAGCGTCACGACGACCGCCGGCGTCCCGAACGCCGAAGCGACGTGCACGACGCCGGTGTCGGGGGTGAACACGAGATCCGCCGCCGCCACCAGGGCGAACAGTTCCCGCAGCGAGGCCTCGATGGCCGCGCCGCCCCCCCGCGCGGCGACAAGTTCGGCGGCCGCGCGATCGTGCGGCAGCGCGAGAACCAGGACGGCGGCGTCCGGGTGGCGGCGGCGCAGGTGCGCGGCGAGCGCGGCGAAGCGCTCGATGGGCCAGCGCCGCCACGGCGCCCGGGCCGGCGAGATCGAGATGTTGATCAGGACCCGCGGGCCCTGCGCCCGATCGCCCGCCGCGGCCGCCGACCAGCCTTTCGCCGCCGCCTCCCGCTCGCGCTCCGAGAGGTACAGCCGCGGCGAGAGATCAACGTCCGGAGCGACCCCGAACGCCGCGCCGAGCGACCCGATCAGCTCCACCTGGTGCGGCTCGCCGCCGTCCGGCGCCGGCGGCGGGGCGACGGGTAGCGTGTACAGCAGGTCGTTCTCCCTCCCGCCGACCCCGACGCGGCGGCGGACCCCGAGCGCCGCGAGTTGCACCACGGTCCGCGTCTTGACTGCCCGGTGGGCGACCATTGCGTCGACCACGGCGTCGTAGCGCTCGGATCGGAGCCCGGGGAGCCAGCGGAAGTGAGCGAGCCGGGCGGCCGGGTCGGCGAGGTGGACACGTCGGACGTGCGGGTTGCCCTCGAGCACCGGGGCGTTGTTCGGCACCGTGAGCACGTCCAGCGCGATCGACGGGTGCCGCTCGCGGATCGCGCGCAAGAGCCCGGTCGTGAGGATCAGGTCGCCGACGCCCTCCGGACGGAGCACGAGGACCGTGTGCGGTCGCGAGGCCCAGTCCGGCGCCGGGAGGGGCCCGGGGTTGCGGATGGCCGCGGCGACCGCGCGTACGAACGCGCCGCGTACGGCGCGCTCGACTCCGACCAGACGCGCTGCGGCCATCTCAGGGAGCCTCAACATTTACCAGGTGCACGTGTTCCTTTGTCGAAGCCGTCTTACGTGATCAGCCGCCGGACCATCGCCCGGACGCCGACGAGGTAGGCGACCGCGCCGAAGATCGCGAGATAGGCGGCGTTGGCGGGCAGCTGGGCCGGGAAGACCCCGAGCGACACCGAGCGCGCCAGGTGCACCAGGTGCGTCAGCGGCAGGGCCCAGGCGAAGCGCTGAGCCCAGAGCGGGAGCTGTTCGAGCGGGAAGAACGTCCCGGAGAAGAGGAACATCGGCGTGATGACCAGAAAGACCGGCAGGTTGAAGCCCTCGATCGTCGGGAGCACCCCGGTGAAGACCATGCCGAAGGCGGCGAACGCCAGCCCGCCGAGCGCGGCCACGGGCAGCAGCAGCAGGCTCTGCGGCCAGCGCAGCAGCCCGAACGGGGAGAGCGCCGCCATCATCGCCGCGGCCGTGATCACCGACGCGCGTCGCGCCCCAGAGGATCTCGCCGGTCACGATCTCGGGCAGCGACAGCGGCGTCGCGAGGATCCCGTCGAAGGTCTTCTGGTAGTACATGCGCACGAACGAGGCGTAGGTCGTCTCGAAGAAGGCGGCGTTCATCACCCCGGCCCCGACGATGCCGGGGGCCAGGTACTCGAGGTAGGTCAGCCGCTCGCCGTGCCAGGCGAGCGCGCCGATCAGCGTGCCGAGACCGAGCCCGAAGGCCGCGACGTACAGCAGCGGCTCGAGCAGCGGCGGCAGAAAACCGATCGCCCAGGTCTTTTTCCAGACCACGGCGTCGCGCTGCCAGACCCGCCAGCAGCGGGAGGTGACCCGCGGGATCAGCACCCCGTCCTCGTGCGGGGGCGAGACGGCGCCGTGCGGTTCGCCAGCTGCGCGCTCGACCGCAGCTTGTCCGCCCCTGCGCTCGAAGCGCGCAACTCGCCCTGCGGGCTCAGACAGCGCGCTTCGCCCCTGCGGGGCCGCTCCGGTGCGGCCGCTGCGGTTCCCTCGCGCTTCGCCATGCGCCGCACCCGGCACCGTCTCGCCGACGCGCACGTCGGACCGTGACCGCGGAGGGGCGGCGCGGAGGGGAGGTCCGCAGCGACAGGACCCTGTGGCGTCCCCGGCACATCTGTCAGTGCTCATTCCCGCAGGTCCCTCCCGGTCAGCCGCAGGAAGACGTCCTCGAGCGTCGCCGGGCGCAGCAGGCACTCGCCGGCGCAGAAGCGCCGGGTGATCTCGCGGTACAGGTCCTCGCCGTCGCCGGTGTACACGATCAGCCGGTGCCCGAGATCGTCGACGCGCAGCCCGCGTTCGCGCACGAATGCCCGCAGCTCCGCCGTCGGCTCGGGGACTTCGACGACCCCCGTCCCGACGTGCTCGCGCACCAGATCGCGCGGCGCGCCTTCGACCAGGATCCGCCCGTGGTCCATGATCACCAGGCGCGCGCACAGCCGCGCCGCCTCCTCGAGGTAGTGCGTCGTCAACAGGATCGTCAGACCGCGCCGACCCAGGTCCCCGAGGCGCTCCCAGAGCGCGTGGCGCGACTGCGGGTCGAGCCCCGTGGTCGGCTCGTCGAGGATCAGCAGCTCCGGGTCGTTGATCAGCGCCCGGGCGAGCATCAGGCGGCGCACCAACCCGCCCGAGAGCGTCGCGACCGGGGCGTCCTGCCTTCCCTCCAGTGCGATGAACTCCAGCAGCTCGCCGGCCCGCCGCCGCGCAAGGTCCCTCGGCATGCCGTAGTAGCGCGAGTAGACCAGCAGGTTCTCGGCGACGCTCAGGTCGGGGTCGAGCGTGTTGCCCTGCTGGCAGACGCCGAGACGCATCTTGATCGCCGGCAGGTCGCGGGTGACGTCCAGGCCGAACACGCGCAGCTCTCCCGAGGAGACCGGCGAGAAACCGTAGGCCATCCGGATCGTCGTGGTCTTGCCGGCGCCGTTCGGTCCCAGGATGCCGAAGCAGGTGCCGCGCTCGACGGCGAAGGAAATGCCGTCGACGGCCGTGAAATCGCCGTAGCGCTTGGTCAGGCCCTTCGCTTCGATCACCGGCGTCACGTTCAATACTCAAATCTCCAGCATTTCGTAGGGGAGCGGGTTTATCCCCTCCCGCCCGTGCGCGGCGAGATGTCCTCGATTCAGGCGGGGATCAACGCCTCCGCGCCTCTGCTTACGCCAGGACCGGAAACGCGCCGCGGATGCGACCTTCGTGAAAGACCAGTGCTCCGGCTGCGAGATCGGCGGGCACCTTCTCCGGCGACCCGGCGTAGAGCAGTCCGCTCCGGTCGAGGACGCATTTCCCGGCCTCGTCCGCCGGCAGAAGCCCGACGATCTCTCGCGCCTGATCGAGCATGGCGTGCCAGTCGCGGGCGGCTGCCGCAAGCTCCGGTGGCGGCCCGGCGAAAGCGAGTCCGTCCAATTCGCACTGTGTGTAGCGTCCGGATCGCCCGGCCTGTTCGAGGATCGCGGCGGGGCTGAACCCTGGATCTTTGCCGCACGCGGCCCAGGCGAGATAGCCGAGAGGCTGGATCCGCGCGTGACACGTGAGCACGTCGAGCCAGTCCCTGATCTCGAGCCTGCCCACAAGGGCCAGCACCTTGTTGGTGGCCAGGTCGAAGGGGTGCAGGGCGAGCCCGAGGTCCTCGTGCGGAACGAGCGGGAAAAACCGGTAGGCGCTGTCGCGTGTCCACTCCAGGAGCACGCTGTCGCCCCCTTTCGCGACAATGGCCTCGACATAGGCGGGCCGCTCGCGCAAGGGGCGAATGTCGTACCCGTTGGCCGCGAGCAAAGCGCGATCGTTGGCCCACGCAGCATCGAGAGCCGCGTTCGTGTCGTGAAAGATATCGATGTCGCGCGAGATCCGAGTCCCACCGGCAAGCAGATTGAGCGCGGTGCCCCCCGCGACGTAACTTTCGCCACGTTCAACGCGGTTGGCGGCTATGAGGCGGCAGACTGTCCGCTGGAAGTCAGTGAGAGCCATTGCATCAATTGTGAAGCGGCGCGGAAGGACTCGCGGTCACCGTGGCGGCGGATGTACTCGAGCACCCGCCGCATCTCTTGCGGATCGGTCGGGCAATAATCCTCGCGCAGGAACCAGAGACACTGGTCGCGGCAGCTCGCGACGAGCCGCTCGAACCCTTCCCGCATCTCAATGTCCATTTCAGTCATGACGATTGATGATACCTCGGATACACGGGGATGTCCTTACCCATTTCCCGGAGCAGCAATGGTGCCTACCCCTGAACCCGCACCCCGGGAATGAGCCCGAAATGGCTGTCCGCGGTGATGATCTCGAGGCGCTGCTCTATGGCGATTGCCGCGATCAGCAGGTCCGAGAGCGGGACGGTCGTGCCGGAGCGCCGGAGATCGGCCGCGAGAACCCCGGTCCTGACCCAGACCGCCGGCGTGGCCTCCGCGTACTCGAGCGCGCGGTGGGCGTCCAGTACAGACTGCCGGTCTCGGTCGCCGCGCGTACCCTGAAGCAATTCCGAGAGGACCGGGCCGCAGGTGAAGACGGTTGCATTTCGCAGGGCAACCGCCACGAGGTTTGCCACTGCGGTCGTTTTCCCGGCGAAAAAGTCGATCCAGGCACACGTGTCCGGCAGGACACCCGCCACTGATTCCCCGGACGCGTCGGCGACAGAACGCGTCCCCGGAAGATAGGCCGCCAATTTTTCCGCTCCCCGGCTGAACTCGCCGGCGGTCGACGCCCCGCTCTTCCTACCCGCGCCCTTCAAGGAGGGCCTCCCGCTCCCGCTGCAAGCTCAATTCCTCTTCCTCGCGGCGCTCCCAATCGTAGTTGAGGCGTATCTTACCGCGGAGAGCGAGCAGTTCTTCGCGACTCTTGAGCTTCACGTAGGTCTCCATGGCGGCAACAACGGCCCTCGTCTTCGAGGCCTCACCGGAGAGCCGGCTGACTCTCTGCATCAAAGCATCTGGTATGATGAGTGTTGTGCGCATAGTATATGCCTCCTTTGTATGGTAAATATATATGATGAAGATCAAAAGTCAACGCATCACTACAGCGAGCCTTTTATGCATTTTTGAACCTGCAAAGCATTTCCCGTGCATCAAACCTCAGCGTTCCCCTTTCTGAAAAGGGGGTGAAGTGGGTGTTGAGTTTCCTGCAGGTGGATGCGCTGTAGTGTTGGTAGAGACAGGGGAACCACAATCCGCACGCCACGGTTCTTCCCTCTCGCCGGAAACGGTACAAACAGCGCCACACGGCTCGCCTCCTCGGCGTCTGCGCTGAACTTTCACACAAGAACTCTCGCTGCTTCGCGCATGCTTTCACGGGAGGGAGGGGCCATGGTATCCCTGCCGTCGATGATCACGAGTCGGTACTCGATGGCGATTGCCGCGATCAACAGGTCCGAGAGCGGGCCATTCCTTCCGGAGCGCTGCCGGGAGATGCCTGGTCCTGACTTAACCGGCCGGTGGACTTCGCAAGGTTTGCACAATGACTGCAATCTTTTCACGTTCAGCGAACCTCAAGGTTGATTTCGCCGCTATAGCGACCATGCCGCCTACAGCCGGCTGCGGCTGATGCGGGAGGAACGATTCGCCAAGAAATAGTGTATAAAGAACAGGAAGCTATGCAGTTTAACCGGATAGTGAGGGGATAGCCTCGTGTGCGACGGCAGTCCCGACCGGGGTTGACGCTCATCCGTGGCATGATTGGTGCTTACCAAGGGACCGGAGGTGGACAGATGACCGGGTCGAGAGCACAAGCGGGGTACACATTGGTCGAACTGCTGATCGTCGTGGCCATCATTGGCATCATGGCGGCGATCGGGATCCCCTCCTTCATCGGGCTCAGGCCGCGGATCCGGCTCTACAACAACGTCATGGTTCTCTCGAACGAGATCGCGCTGGCGCGCGTGCGTGCGATCTCGAAGAGCACGGACTACCGGATCCAGTTCGACCTTGCGAACGACAGCTACACCCCGTCGAAGTTCCAGGCCGGCGCCTGGCAGACCTTGGGCGCCACGAGCCTTTCCGGCTCCGATCTGGTCAACGCCGCCGGCTTCAATCTCGCGCAGACGCTCATTGTCATGGGGAATGGCCAGGTGAACGTCCCGCTCAACGGCCAGGCCGTGATCGAAGTCCGCACGCCGGATAGCAGCCACCGCAAGCAGATCGTCGTCGAACCGACGGGTCGGATGTTCGTTCGGCGCTGGAGCGGCGGTTCCTGGGTGCAGGAGTGACGCCATGACACTCAAGGGGAAAATCAGCGGCGCCGCCGGATTCACGCTCGTCGAGAGCATGATCGCAATGTTGTTCCTGGCCTACATCGTCGGGCAGCTGGGGGCGGTCTTCGTCTTCGCCTCGCGCAACACGAATCTTTCCCGGCGCATCACGCGGGCCAATCAACTCGCGGAGGAGGCCGTCGAGAAAAGCCGGAATACCGCCTACAACAACCTACAACTGGCGAACGCCGCGCTCGCGGAGGCCTGCACGGTGGCGGGCACTGTCGCCACCTGCACCTCCACCATCGACGGCAGATTCACCCGTGTGCGCACCGTGTCGCCGCTGCCGGCCGGCACTGCGCTCACTTCGAGCAACCAAGCCGACGTCAACGTCGTCCTGTCGTTCACCGACGCGCGGGGCACCCCAAAGACGATCCTCGTCTCGAGCGTTGTCTCGAGATTCTGAACTACTGAACGAGCGGGAAACTGCGGAGGGGGAGGGAGAGCGATGAATTCCGATCGGCGGACAATAAACCGCTGCACTCGCCTGCACAACCAACTGGGCTACTCCCTCGTGGAACTGATGACCGCGATCGGTGTGGCGGTCATCGTCGGCCTCGGCATCTACGCCGTTTTCAACTACACGCAGAAAAGCGGGCTGTCGCAGAAAATCTACAACGATATGCAGACCAGCTGCAATTTTGCGATGGATCAGGTCAAGAGCGAGTTGACCCTGGCCGGCTACCGGGCCCGGGACCAGCAACGCCCGATCAGCGTCGCGGCGGGCAACACCGTCACCTTTGAATACTACGACGACAATGCCCGTAACGAGGGCCCCTACGTCGCGGGCTACGACAACAACACGCAGGTCACCTTCAAGCTGGTTGGAGGCAATCTCGTGCGGGAGTTCCAACGGCACGTCCCCGGCGGCGGCTACGATCCCATCAACGTCACCGCCCAGACTCTGGCTTCAAACGTGGCCAACCTGTCCTTCTCGTACTTCTCCACCGACAACGCTGCCTGGGATGGCGCCGACGTCAAGGACATCCGGGCCGTGCGCGCGACGCTGACCTGCAACGCCAGCCGTCCGGACCCGAACACCAAAAAGACGCCGCAGCTCACGCTCACCGCGGATGTGCGCGCGCGCAACGTCGGAGTCGCGGCGACGCCCACGGACGTGACGCCTCCCGCGACTCCGGACGGCCTGGTGTCCTGGGACCCCGGGCAGTGCGGCACGCTGCAACTGCGCTGGAACGCCAACACCGAGCCCGATCTCGAAGGGTACACCATCTTCTACGGTCTTGCACCCGGCGCCTACTCCGAGCGTCTGGTCATCGCGCGGCCGCCGAAGACCGCGGGACAGTCCGAGTACCAAACCGTGACCGGGCTGGACTCCTCGATCACCGGTATCACTCCCCAACCGAAGTACTACTTCGCGATTTCCGCCTACGACAAGTCCGGCAACATCAGCCCCGGTCTCTCCGCCGAGGCCAGCGGCAACCCCGCGACCAGCCCGCGCGACGCCACCGAGTGGGCGATTTACGGCACGGACACCACGGTGACAACGCTGCCACCGGCCGCCCCGACCGGGTTGACCGCCACCCCGGGAGACAACAGCGTCACGCTGACCTGGACCGCATCTCCGGCCGTTGAACTGCGGGGCTACCGGCTCTACCGGAGCGCCGTCTCCGACACATTCACGCCGGACGACACGCCGGTGACCGGCAACCGCATCGCGGACTACACCACCCTCGACGCGAGCAAGGTGACCTTCACCGACACCGGCCTCCTCGGCTGCACAACCTACTACTACAAGCTGGCCGCGATCGCCTGCGACACCCAGATCCCGGTGGCCGCGCTGCAGTTCGCCACCGTCAGTGGGGTGCCCACCGACGCCGTCAAGCCGACCAGTCCCGTCCTGGTCGCGAAACCCGGCTACAAGAGAATCATCCTCAATCTGAAGAACCCGGTGAAGATTGGCACCGACGAGGATTTCACGCATTCGAAGATCTGGTACAGCTCGGTCGGCTACCCCGCGATGGACCCCGTGACGGGCGTAGTGTCCGGGGGCCTGCCGATCCCGGACAGCGCTCCGTTCCCGGGTCCGCTCGGGACGTTCACCGGGACCGGCACGATCTGGCCGCCGATCAACTTCAACAGTTCCGACCCGACCAGGGGCGACCCAAGCTACACAGTCCCCGAACTGCAAGCTTGCACGAACCAGGCGGCCGTCGACGCCGGGACTGCCGCCTGCGACCCGGTGACCTACTACTTCCTGGCCGTGTCCTTCGACCAGTGCCTCAACCACAGCGAAGTCACCCAGTATTCGATTTCCGAGGGGACGCAGTGCGGGGACTGCAACGTCGGCGAGACCTGCTACGATGCGCCGCCCGCGCCCTCGTCGCCCATCCAGACCGGGGGTTGCTCCGCAACCGACGGCATCCGGCTCTCTTGGGACGACTACGACGTCACCACCTACCGCGACCTCGCGGGTTTCCACGTCTGGCGCTGCGAGGACCTGACTTGCGCCAGCGGCGGCACCGAGCTGACCCAGGGGACGCCGACCTGGTTCAACGACATCACGAACACCGGGACCGGATCCTTCCCGGTCGAAAATGGCGCCACCTACTCTTACCGCATCGAGGCCGCGGACTGCTACTACGAGCGCCGCGCCAACGTCACCGCGACCGAGCGGGCGTCCAACAATCCTGACGACAACGTCGCCGCGACCACGGTCAACAATCTCTCCGTCGGGAAGATCGACCGCGACGAAATCACCCCGCAGATTGTGACGGGGTACCTCAAGGCGAGCTCCTCGGCGCTCCCCTTCACCGAGAGCATCGTGGACGGTTTGACCTCGATCTCGCCGACTTTCCTGCACAACACGGTCACCCTCTGGACCAAGAACACCGCCGCCTCCAATCTGACACTGCAGCAGTTCACCGCTTCCTGGGAGAATCCGCAGGCCTACCTGCAGAAGGTGGCGTTTGGCGACGGCGAAACGACGGCGGTGACGATCGGCTGGCAGGACACAGTCCTCCCGTTGACGCGCGGCTACACCAGTAGCTCGGTGATGCTCTCCAACTCCAGCTTCACCGCCTTGGACACCCGGATCCCGTTCGTGACGCTCTTCAAGAACGCCGACGGCACCGTCACGCTTGAGACCGACTCGCGGCAACAGACCCTCGATTTCGCGCTGACCTACCGGAACGAGTCGACCAAGACCGACGGCTGCGGCGTGGTCGGGTCGGTGTACGCGCCGCTCGGTCCCTACGCCTACGGCACGACGCAGGACAAGCCTGTCGCGGGGACCCGCGCCTGGCCGGTCCCCGGCGACCAGGGGGGCAATGTTCTCAACGCCGTGACTATCGGCGGCGGGTCGAAGCTCACGGTCTACACGAACGTCTTCGATTCCTCCGGCGCCGGGCTCAGCGCCGTGCGGCTCTATTATTACGTCGACAACGCCCGCACGCTGACCGCGCCGCCCCCGGTCGCCGCCAACGCGGTGTTCCCGATCCTCCCCCCCTACACCCGCATCGACCTCGAGCACGTCGCCGGCAACCAGTGGCGCACGCCGGTCTCCCCGACGGACCAGCGGATCCCCGACCACCCCGGCAGCAACATCTGGTACTTCATCGTCGCCGTCGACAGTCAGGGGAATTTCGACCGCGAGCCGGAGATCGGCAGCGGCGCCTTTCAGTATTATCAGCTCCCCGAGAACCCCTGCCAGACGACGCCGAACCCGCCGCCGACCCTCGCCGGCGTCACTTCGGGTGGAAGCGTGAAGCTAACCTGGACGGCGCCGACAACGAATTCGTCGGGGACGACCTACAACGACGCCAAAGGCTACAAGATCTACCGCAACAGCGGTGCCGGGTGGTCGCTGCTCGCCAACGGCCTGATCGAGGACCCGACGACCCTGACGCTCACCGACACGGGGGTCCCGAACATCGACACCATCAGCTACCAGTACCACGTGACGGCGATCGACCGCTGCCTGCCGGTCCCGCGGGAGAGCCTGCCCTCGGACATCTACACCGACTCCGCGGAAGGCCCCTGCAACAACACGCCGAACCCGCCGGTCCTCACCGGTGTCGCCGCGGCGATGCCGGACCGGGTGTCGCTCTCCTGGACCGCGCCGACGACGAACGCCGCCCCGTCGACCGCGCCGCTGACCGACCTTGCCGGCTACGAGATCTGGCGCCAGGCCGGAGCCGCCTCCTGGACCCTGCTCTCGACCGTCGGGGCCGGGACGCTCACCTATTTAGACGACACCGCCAGCGACATCAAGAACGTCAAGTACTCCTTCTACGTCAAGGCGTTCGACAGTTGCTCGTCTCCGGGGAAAAACATCAGCGTGCCGTCGAACACCTACACCGAGCCGATTGTCAACAACCCCTGTGACGAGACTCCGAACCCGGCGACGCTCGCGGGCAGCACGAACGGGACGACCGTGACGCTGCCACCTGGGCGCCGCCGACGCACAACACCAACGGCGAGATCTTCCAGGACGGCGGCGGCTACCGGGTCTACCGCAGCCGCGACGGCGGCGCGTTCGGCTGGATCACGTCGACCGACTCCTCGACGTCCACCTACACCGACACCTCGATCGCGGGAGACATCGGCACCTCGGAATACCGCTACCAGGTCACCGTGATCGACACGTGCAGCACGCCGAATGAAAGCGCAAAATCCAACACCTACACCGAGCAATTCCTGAGCCCCTGCGGCACCGTCCCCGGGGTAGTCACCGGCCTCGGCGTCACCGGGTCGGACGGTACGGGGGTCACCCTCTCCTGGTCGGCGCCCTCGCCCGACCAGGGCGATCTGGCCGGGTACGAGATCGAGCGCAAGGACGGCGCCGGCGGTGCCTGGGCGCCGATCAGCCGCTCGCCGCTCTACGGGGGCGCGACGACGGTCAAGGACCTGGTGACCGACGCCGGGACGCACGCGTACTTCTACCAGGTGCGGGCGTTCGACTCCTGCGTGACACCGAACTACGGCGGCTGGTCGAGCGCGGTTGGTGAGAGCTTCGACCCCTGTACCAGCACCCTGCCCAACGCCCCGACCGCCCTGACCGTGACCGCGGCGGACGACGCCGGCGTCACCCTGACCTGGGCCGCGCCCAGCCCGCTGCCCAACGACCTGGCCGGGTACGAGATCCAGTACAAGGTCGGCGCGGGCGGGTCGTGGGCGGCGATCGACGAGTCGCCGACCTCCGGCACCGCGACGACGGTCACGCACGTCATCGGCACCGCCGGGACGCAAGAGTACTACTATCAGGTCCGGGCCTACGACTTCTGCGCCTCAAAGAACTACAGTCCCTGGCACGGTCCGGTGAATGAGACCTACACCAACAACCCCTGCGTGGGCTTCCCAGTCCCGGCCGCTCCGACGAGCCTCAGCGTGTCGCCCGATGGGAAGTGCACTGACAAAAATGGTCCGGTGACGACCAAGGCCATTTTGGATTGGACCTCGAACACTACCGTCCCCTCCACGCCGGCCGGGGTCGCGATGGGCTTCGAGTTCTTCGCCTGCGACACGTCGGGGTGCACGCCGGCGGCGCCGCCGGTCGGGGTGTGCCTCGGGGCGTCCCCCTACACCTGCACCACGCCCGGCGCGGTGGTGGTCAGCGGGTTGGGCCACGGCAACGGCGCGAACGTCAACAAATGGAGCGCCACCATCGACATGGGCGCCTTCCTGGCGGACAAGCCCTACTCGTACCGGGTCGTGCAGACCTACTCCACGGCCAGTTGCACCAGCAGGAGCCCGATGCCAACCGCGGTCTCCGAAACCTGCGTGCCATAGCATCCAGGACGAGGAGAAAGGCGATGAATGCGCAGATGAAAGCAGGCAGAGCACTACGGCGGAGCCGGATCCACGCCGACGAGGGCGGATTCCTCCTCGTGATGGTCATGGTGGTCATGCTCGTGCTCTCGACCGTCGCGGCCTCGACGCTGATCAACTCCTTCCTCGAGCGCTCCCTGGCCAAGAACCAGAACTACGCCAGCATCGCGCTGCAGGCCGCCGACGGCGGGCTGGCCGCCGGGATGACCTGGGTGCGCGAGAACCAGGCGTCGCTCCCCAATCCCTACACCGCCAACCCGAACTGGACGCAGACGCTGACCCGCACCTTGGGCAGCGGCGGCACCTACAACGTGACCATGCGCTTCAAGCGCGAGTGGCGCGACGTCAACGGCGACGGCGACTGCACCGACCCCGGCGAGTCCAGCGGGTACACAGACAACGACCCCGGCCCGCCGGTGCAGTCCCCGGCAAATACCTGCCCGGGCGACATCGTGCTCTACAACAAGTGCAGCGGCGCCGACAACTGCTTCAACTTCCCGGACTCGCTCTACCTGAGTTCGGGCCAGGGCTACCCGGTGATCGAGATCGATGCGACCGGCTACTACGGGACCGCCCCAGCGACGGCTTCGAGCTTCCGGCAGATCGCGCTGGACATCGCTCGCAACAAGATCGACATCCAGGTCGAGGGGGCGATCACCGCGCGCGGCGACGTGAGCGTCGGCGGCAGCGGCTACGTGGACGGCCACAACTTCAACGCGGCCGGGACCGCCGCTTCGGGGACCTGCTCGGACCTGCCGGCGGTCACCGTCGACGTTGGCCGCAGCTACCCGGCCTGCACCACGGGCGGGATCCCCGGCGGCAACCCGAAGGGGTCATTCTCCGCCACGACCCCGTGCAACACCAACTTCGACCCGACCGCGCCGGGCAAGCGGCCGCTCGGCAAGAATCCGTGGGACGTCCTTGGGATTTCCCAGGCTGATTTCAACGGGATGTTCACACCGACGACGACGCTCGCCGGCATGCCCGGCACGGCGGTCAACCCGAGTTACATGTGGCAGCAGGGCGACCTCCACGTCAACGGCGGCAGCGGATACGGAATTCTGGTCGTGCACAACGAGAACTTCAACCCCGACGTCTACGATGCCTCGTCCCCGACGAGCCCGGTTTACAACACCGGCTCGGCGTTTTATGACGCGCGCGCCGACTCGAGCAAGCCGCAGTATGATGTCTCCTACTCACCGGCGGAGTTCCGGATGAACGGCAACTGCTCCTTCACCGGCGTCATCATCGCGGACAAGATCCTGCGGGTCAACGGCAACGCGACGACAGTCGGTGCCGTGATCAGCACCGGCGGCGTCAGCGTCGACGGCGACGTCACCGGCAACTGGAGCGCCAAGTACAGCTGCGACGCGATCAACCTCGCGCTGGGCGGCTTCGGCTACGGCACGAAGCTGGCCTGGCACCGGCTGCGCTGATCGCGTATCATCCCCCCCCCGGAGCGCAATCACCGCTCCGGGGGAGGCCGTCCGAGATGATTGTTGCCGGGGTGCAGCGCCGATTCGGCATCCGCGAACGGCTGATCCTGAACGTGCTCGCCCTAGTCGCGTTGGCGCTCTGGCTCCTCGGGCTGATGCTGCTGCGCCAGAACGCGGCGTTCCTGACGGCCGAGCAGCAGGGGCGCGGTCGCGCGATTGCGACCGCCGTCGAGAAGGCCCTCGGGCCGCTGCTCGGCGGCGCCCCGCCGTCTCCCGGACCTCGGCTGGCAGCGGTCTCCGAACTGCTCGATTCGCTGGTGCAGGACCCGAGCGTGCAGGCGATGGCACTCTGCGACGAGTCCGGGCGCGCGATCGCCACCTCGGGGACAGGCGCCACCTGCCAGCCGCCCGCAAACGCCAGCGTCTGGAACTTCACGGTGCAGCCCCGCGGCGCCACTGCCGCCAGCCTGATGGTGTTCTTCTCTTCGCGGGACGGCGGGCGCCGGGCCGCGTACGCGCACCTCCAGGTGCTCGTGCAACTGGTGATCACCGCGCTGATCCTCGTACTCTTCCTCTATCTGCTGGTCTCGCTGATGGTCGTCGGGCCGATCCGGCGGCTGGTCGCGGCGAGCGATCGCATCGCCTTGGGGAACCTCGAGCAGCCTGTCGACCAGGGGCGTCCCGACGAGCTGGGGGATCTCGCCGCGGCCTACGAGACGATGCGGCAGCGGCTGCGCGAGGGGCGCGAGCTGGACCGGGCTCGCATCGAGGAGCTGCGTGCATTGCACGCCGGGCTCGTGGCGAAGGAGGCCGAACTGGTGCGCTCCGAACGGCTGGCCGCCGTCGGGGCGGTTGCGGCCGGCGTCGCGCACGAAGTCGGCAACCCGCTCGGTGCGGTCACCGGCTACCTGGCGATGCTGCGCGACGGCGGGTTGTCGCCGGCGGAAGCCCGGGAGTACCTGGTGCGGACCGACCGCGAGGTGGCGCGGATCAACCGCATCCTGCTCGATCTGCTGGAGTACGCCCGCCCGCCGCGGCTGGACTGGAGCGACGTCGATCTCAACGCGCTGCTGCGCGACCTGGCGCGCTACCTGACCACCAACCCGACCTCACCGGCGTCGCCCTGCGGCTCGATCTCGCCGACGGGCTCCCGACCGTGCGCGCCGACCTGCACCGCATCCGCCAGATGATCCTCAACCTCGCGCTCAACGGTGCGCAGGCGCTCGCCGGGCGCGGGACGCTGACGCTCGCGAGCTTCCGCCCGGACCCCCGGGACGCGCCGCCGGCGTCAGCGTGAGCGACGACGGCCCCGGCATCGCGCCCGAGGTCGCGCGAGCACCTCTTCGAGCCGTTCGCGACCGCCGGCAAGGGCAGCCGCGGCACCGGGCTCGGTCTCGCGATCTGCAGGCGGACCGCCGCAGGAGATGGGCGCGACGATCGACGTCGAGACGGCGCCCGGCGCCGGGACGACCTTCACGGTGCTCTTCCCCGAGGCCGCCCGACCGGCAACGCGGGAAATCCGACTTCGCCCCTTGCCGGACGGGGGAAGGGGTGTCCGGGCGCGTCGTGCGTCCCCTCGGGCGTGAAAGCGCGGTACACTGGCGGCATGGTCGAAAAGCGCGTTCTGATCATCGACGACGAGGAGAGCCTGCGACACATGCTCTCCTCCTTTCTCGCGAAGGAGGGATTCCTGGTCTCCGCCGCCGCCAGCGGCGCTGAGGGCCTGGCCTTCGCGCAGGCGACGCGTCACGCGGTCGTGCTCTGCGACGTCGTGCTCCCGGATATCGACGGCTTGGCCCTGGTCGAGCAGCTGCACGGCATCGACCACCACCAGTTGATTCTCGTGATGTCGGCCTACGGCTCGCTCGAGATGGCGATCGAGGCGATCCGCCGCGGCGCGCGCGATTACCTCGCCAAGCCGTTCCAGCCGCAGGAACTCCTGCTGAAGATCCGCCGCCTCATCGAGGAGGAGCGCCTGCGCGAGGAGAACCTGCGCTTGCAGCGCGAGCTGGCGGGCCGCTGGTCCTTCGGCTCGATCATCGGCAGGAGCGCCGCGATGGAGCGGGTCTTCGACCAGGTGGCGAAGGTGGCCAACCACAAGACGACGATCCTGATCACCGGCGAGAGCGGCACCGGCAAGGAGCTGATCGCGCGCGCGATCCACCACCACGGCCGCGGCGCGAGCGCGCCTTCGTCGCGGTCAACTGCTCGGCGATCCCGGAGGCGCTTCTCGAGAGCGAGCTGTTCGGGCACGTGCGCGGGGCCTTCACCTCGGCGACGCAGCCACAAGCGCGGGCTCTTCGAGGAGGCCGACGGCGGCACGCTGCTGCTCGACGAGATCGCCGAGCTGCCCGCCACGCTGCAGGTCAAGCTGCTGCGCGCGATCCAGGAGGAGGAGATCCGCCGCGTCGGCGACACGAGACGCTCAAGGTGGACGTGCGCCTGCTCGCGGCGACGTCGAAGGATCTCGCGGCCGGGGTCGCCGCCGGGCACTTCCGCGAGGAGCTCTACTACCGCCTGAACGTGATGAACATCCACATCCCGCCGCTGCGCGAACGGCCCGAGGACATCCCGCCGCTGCTCGAGCACTTCCTGCAGCAGCTTCACGCGCAAGCTCGGCAAGAGGGTCGGCGGTTTCTCGACCGAGGCGCTCGCGTACCTGCTCGGATACCCGTGGCCCGGCAACGTGCGCGAGCTGGAGAACCGCGTGGAGCGCGCCGTGCTGCTGGCCGAGGGCGAGCAGATCACGCTGGCGGAACTGGTCGTGGTCCCGCTGTCCGCCGGTTCGCCGCGCGCCGGATTTCCTGCCGGACTCACTCTCGATCCCCGAGAACAAGGTCGCGCTCGAGCGCCACCTGATCCGCCGAGCGCTCGAGCAGGCCGAGCGGTAACAAAACGCAGGCTGCGAAACTGCTCGAGCTGAGCTATCGGGCGCTTCTGATGAAGGTCCAGGAGTACGGGCTGTAAACGGGCGGGGATCAACCCCGCCCCTACGATGGCGTGGTCGTTCCTTGGAGGGGAGGGGTCCACCAACCCCTCCTGTCTTGCACGTTACGATTTCTCAGGAACCGGGGTGCAGGATTCCGGTTTCTTCTCCTTCGGCACCAGCGCCGTCGCCAGCACCTCGTCCATCGACTCGACGGGCACGAAGGTCATGCTGCGGCGGATCTTCGGCGGCAGCTCCTCGAGGTCGGCGCGGTTCTTCGCCGGCAGGATGAGCGTGCGGATCCCGGCGCGGTGCGCGGCGAGGGTCTTCTCCTTGAGCCCGCCGATCGGCAGCACGCGCCCGCGCAGCGTGATCTCGCCGGTCATCGCGACGCCCTTGTTCACCGGGGTGCAGGTGAGCGCGGAGATGAGCGAGGTCGCGATGGTCACCCCCGCCGAGGGGCCGTCCTTGGGGATCCCCCCGGCCGGCACGTGGATGTGGATGTCGTTCTTCGCGTGGAAGTCCGGGTCGATGCCGAGGATCTCGGCGCGCGAGCGGGCGTAGCTGACGGCGGCCTGCGCCGACTCCTTCATCACGTCGCCGAGCTGGCCGGTGAGCGTCAGCCCCTTGCCGCCCTTCATCAGCGTCGTCTCGACGTAGAGGATCTCCCCCCCGACCGGCGTCCAGGCCAGCCCGGTGGCCACCCCGCACTCGCTGGTCTCCTGCTCGCCCTCGTGGTGGAAGCGCTGCGGCCCGAGCATCTGCTCGAGCAGCTTCGGGGTCAGCGTGTACGGCCCGGGCTCGCCCGAGGCGACCTTGCGCGCCAGCTTGCGGCAGACCGCGGCCACCTCGCGCTCCAGGTTGCGCAGGCCCGCCTCGCGCGTGTACTGGCTGATGATCTTCAGGATGACCTTGTCCGGCAGCCGCACCGCGTCCGGCTCCAGGCCGTGCTCGCGCAGCTGGCGCGGCAGGATGTAGGTGCGCGCGATGTGCAATTTCTCGTCGTCGGTGTAGCCGGGGATGACGAGCACCTCCATCCGGTCCTTGAGCGGCCCGGGGATCGGGTCCATCATGTTCGCGGTCGCGATGAACAGCACCTTCGAGAGGTCGAAGGGCAGCCCGAGGTAGTGGTCGGTGAAGGTGTTGTTCTGCTCCGGGTCGAGCACCTCGAGCAGCGCCGCCGAGGGGTCGCCGCGGAAGTCGGCGCCGAGCTTGTCGATCTCGTCCAGCATGAAGACCGGGTTGTTCGAGCCGGCCGTGTTGATCCCCTGGATGATCTTGCCCGGCAGCGCGCCGACGTAGGTGCGCCGGTGGCCGCGGATCTCGGCCTCGTCGCGCACGCCGCCGAGGCTGATGCGCGCGAACTTGCGCCCCAGGGCGCGGGCGATCGAGCGGCCGAGCGAGGTCTTGCCGACGCCGGGGGGGCCGACGAAGCAGAGGATCGGCCCCTTCATCTGTTCGCGCAGCTTGCGCACCGCGAGGTACTCCAGGATGCGCGTCTTGACCTTCTCGAGGTCGTAGTGGTCCTCGTCGAGCACCAGCTCCGCGGCCGGGATGTCGAGGTTGTCGGTCGTCGAGCGGCTCCAGGGCAGCTCGACGAGCCAGTCGAGGTAGGTGCGCAGCATCGAGGCTTCGGCGGCGTCCTGGTGCATGTGGCCGAGCCGGTCGAGTTGCTTGACGGCCTGGGTCTGCACGGCTTCGGGCATCCCGGCGTCGGCGATCTTCTGGCGCAGCTCGGCCATCTCGCCCGAGCGCTCGTCGGTCTCCCCCAGCTCCTTCTGGATCGCCTTGAGCTGCTCGCGCAGGTAGTACTCGCGCTGCGACTTGTCGATCTCGCCCTTGGCGCGCGAGGTGATCTTCTCCTGCATTTCGAGCAGGCTGATCTCCTTGGTCAGCAGCTCGTTGACCCGGCGCAGGCGCGCGAGCGGGTCGCCCACCTCGAGGATCGCCTGCGCGTCGTGCACCCGCAGCCCGAGGTTCGAGCCGAGCAGGTCGGAGAGCCGGCCCGGGTCGTCGAGGTTCTCGGCCACCAGCATGATGTCCGGGAGCACGACCTTGCCCATCGTGGCGACCTTCTGCATCTGCTCCTTGACCGAGCGCACGAGGGCCTCGGCCTCCAGGTCGCCCTTGGCCGGCTCGTGCTCGCGCATCCGCCGCACCTGGACCTTGAGGAACGGCTCCTCCTGCAGGACCTTCTCGATGCGCGCCCGGGCGACGCCCTGGACCAGGATCTTGATGCGGCCGTCCGGCATCTTGAGCATGCGCATGATCAGCGCCGCGGTGCCGACGCCGTAGAGCTGTTCGGGGGTCGGCTCCTCGACGGTCTGGTCCTTCTGGGTCGCGAGGAAGATCATCCGGTCCCTGCCCAGCGCCTCGTCGATCGCGTTGATCGAAAGCGCCCGCGCCACGAACAGCGGGATGATCATGTAGGGGAAGACCACGATGTCCCGCACGGGCAGCACGGGCAGCTCTTTCGGGACCTTGAGGACCTCGTCCTTTTCCTTCTTGGTCACGGCTCGCTCCTCTCCCCGCTCGGCGCGGCGATCACCGGGACGACCCGGACCCGCCCTCGTTTTTCATCGACTTTCGGCACCCGCACCTGCAGGATGCCGTCCCGGCAGACCGCGGTCGCGCGCGAGATGTCCACCGCCGCGCCGGGGAGCACCACCCGCCGGAAGACCCCGAAGCTGCGCTCCATGCAGAGGAAGTTCACCCGCCCCGGGCCGGGCTGCTCCTCCTTGGCGCCCTCGATCACGATCAGACCCTCGCTGGCGATCACGGCGATGGCCGCGGGGTCGACCCCCGGCAGTTCGGCCTCGATGACCACGTCGCAGGGGGTCTCGAAGACGTCGATCGCGGGGAATTCCGTCTCCTCGATCGCCGGGTGCGCCGGCCGCCGGGCCGCGAGCAGCCGCAGCGAAGACTCGAGCAGCGTCCTCCGGCAGTCCCATCAGGCGTTTCTTCCGCGAGCTTCTGCCCGAGCAGCGTCGCCAGGTACTTGCGAAAGGGGGGGCCGAGGTCGGGGTTCGCCAGCGCGAACTCCACGGTGGCCTGCAGAAAGCCGAGCTTGTTGCCCGCGTCGTAGCGCGTGCCCTCGAAGAGGTAGGCGTACAGCGGGTAGTCCTGGGACATCTTGCGCAGCGCGTCGGTCAGCTGGATCTCGCCCCCGCGCCCCGGTTTGGTCTCGTCGAGATAGCGGAAGATGGCCGGCGTCAGGATGTAGCGCCCGATCACCGCCAGGTCCGAGGGGGCCTCGGCGGGGGAGGGCTTCTCGACCAGGTCGGTGACCAGGAAGGTGCGCTCGTCGATGCGCGTGCCCTTGATGACGCCGTAGTCGCTGATGCCCGGGCCCGCCACGCGCTGAACCGCGAGCACGGCGCCGCGGTGCTTCGCGAAGGCCCGCAGCAGCTGCTTGAGCGCGGGCACCCGGGAGCGGATGATGTCGTCGCCGAGCAGGACGGCGAACGGGTCGTTGCCGACGAGATTGCGGGCGCAGAGGATGGCGTGGCCGAGGCCGAGAGGCTCGCCCTGGCGCACGTAGGAGAAGTTCGCCAGCCGCGTGATCTTGCGGACCTCCTCGAGCAGCTTGCGGTTGCCCTTCTTGTCGAGGGTGTGCTCGAGTTCGAAGATGGTGTCGAAGTGGTCCTCGATGGCGCGCTTGCCGCGGCCGGTCACGAAGATCGCATCGGTGATCCCCGAGAGGTGCGCCTCCTCGACCACGTACTGGATCAGCGGCTTGTCGACGAGCGGGAGCATCTCCTTCGGGGAGGCCTTGGTCGCGGGGAGAAACCGCGTCCCGAGCCCGCCGACGGGAAAGACGGCCTTTACGATGGTCATGAAACCCTCCTCCTTGGACCCGTGCGGCGCTGCGCCGGCCGTGACGCGCCGCGATGCCCCATGGTAGGCGGGGAGGGCACGGGTCGTCAAGGCGCTCGTCTGTGGGAAGTCGGCGAGTGCCCGACTCGCAGGTCTGCGGCGATGAGCGGAGAGAGGGGGCTAATGTTTGAATGCGTCCCCGGGCGGTGGCGTCAAGGTTAGCACGAGCGTGTAATCCCAGAAAATAAAAAGGAAATCATTTTCATTCTTGACAGGTAATGTTTGAATGTGCAACGATTTCGGCGTTTTTCGCGATGATTCGCTCGTTGGCAGCGCAACTGAGGCATACGCACGCAGGGGGGATGCAGATGCAGAAAGCTTCGGAAGCACGAGGGGCGCGCAGTGCCCCGGGAGTTCGCGCCTGGTCAACCGCACTCCTTGTCGCACTCTTCACGCTCGCCTGGTGCGCGTCGCCCGCGCCGGCCGCCGCCGTGGACCGCACGGACTGCTTCGAGTGCCACGACGGGTCGGATGGGCCGACGGTCGACGAGAAGCTCTTCGATCAGACCGTGCACGCCGACCTGGACTGCACCGACTGCCACGGCGACGTCAAGGACGTCCCGCACGACGCGCCGCTGGCGAAGGTCGACTGCTCGCAGTGCCACGACGAGGTCCAGGCGGTCTACGCCAAGAGCATCCACGGCACGGCGCAGGCGGCCGGCAACAAGGACGTCGCCTCCTGCCCCGACTGCCACGGCATGCACAACATCTTCCCGCCGAAGGACGCGCGCTCGCATGGTCTACCCGCTGAACCTGGTCGAGACCTGCGGCACCTGCCACGGCAACTGGACCGATCAAGAAGGCCAACATCGCCGCGAAGTACGACATCCCGGTCGCCGACGCCTACAGCCGCTACAAGCAGAGCGTCCACGGCCGCGCGCTGCTCAAGTCCGGCCTCGTCGTCTCGGCGGTCTGCAACGACTGCCACGGCACCCACGACATCCTGCCGCACACCGACCCGAAGTCGCAAGATCAACTACGAGAACATCCGCACGACCTGCGGCGGCTGCCACACCGGCGTGCTCGACCAGTTCAACGAGAGCGTGCACGGCAAGGCGCTCGACTCCGGCGCGAAGCTCCCGAACGGCAAGGGGGCGCCGACCTGCACCGTCTGCCACCACTCGCACAGCGATCGTCCGCATCACCGAGCGACGACTGGAAGCTGCACAACCTCGAGGAGTGCGGCACCTGCCACGCCGACCGCTCGACACCTACCGCGAGACCTACCACGGGCAGGTCACGAGCCTCGGCTACGCCAAGGTCGCCCGCTGCAGCGACTGCCACGGCTCGCACAACATCCTGCCGGAGCCAGGACCCGAAGTCGATGCTCGCGGCCGGCGCGAACAAGGTCCAGACCTGCCGCAAGTGCCACCCGACGCGCGAACGAGAACTTCACCAAGTACATGCCCCACGGCGACCACAAGGACCGCGCGAACTACCCGATCCTCTTCTACACCTTCTACACGATGACCGGCGCTGCTCTTCGGCACCTTCGGCTTCTTCGGCCTGCACACGCTGCTCTGGCTGATCCGCTCGCTCAAGGAGAAGCAGAAGGCGCCGCCGCTGCGGATCACCGAGGAGAAGATGGTCTGGCGCTTCCGCCTCTTCGAGCGCACGCTGCACTTCATGATCATCGTCAGCTTCCTGACGCTGGCGATGACCGGCATCCCGCTGAAGTTCAGCTACACGCCGTGGGCCAAGACGCTCGCCTCGTTCCTCGGCGGCTTCGAGACGGCCGGCTTCGTGCACCGCATGATGGGCGTCGTGACCTTCGCCTACTTCGCGCTGCACCTCGGCTCGCCTGCTGCGCCGCATCTTCCGGGGCGAGCAGGGGCTCTTCTGGGGGCCCGGCTCGATGGTGCCGCAGCTCAAGGACCTCGAGGACCTGATCGGCACGATCAAGTGGTTCCTCGGCGCTCGGGCCGCGCCCGAAGTACGACCGCTACACGTACTGGGAGAAGTTCGACTACTGGGCGGTCTTCTGGGGAGTCGGGATGATCGGGGTCTCGGGGCTCGTGCTCTGGTTCCCGGCGTTCGCGGCGAAGCTGCTGCCGGGGTGGGCCTTCAACATCGCGATGATCATCCACTCCGACGAGGCGATCCTCGCCACCGGCTTCATCTTCGCGATCCACTTCTTCAACAGCCACCTGCGGCCCGAGAAGTTCCCGATGGACTTCGTGATCTTCACCGGCCGGGTGCACCTGGACGAACTCAAGCACGAGCGGCCGCTGGAGTACGAGCGGCTCGTGGCCTCCGGCGAGCTGGAGAAGCAGATGGGGATGCACGTGCTGCCCTGGCAGTACAAGGCCTCCAGGATCTTCGGCATGATCGCGCTCGTGCGTCGGGCTGACCCTGCTGGTGCTGATGCTCTCGGTCGGCTGTTCCACTGGCAGCAGTCGCGGTACCTGAGTCGTGCGGAACGGCGCGGGCTGTTCGGCACGGCCGCTGCGCACGATGTCGCGCCGTGCCTCGCGTTTACTGCGTCGGGTCAGTTTTCAGCGGCGGCGAGCCGGCGCCCGATCCGTTGCCGATTTCCGATCAACTCGAAGAAGAGGAGCGTCAGCACGAAGAGGAAGAAGGTCAGCGAGGAGAGGGCCGTGGCCCGCAGGGGATAGTCGACGGAAATCTCGATCCACAGCACGAGAACCTGCATGGCGCCCAGCAGCACCAGGGGGGCCGCGCGGCGTCCTGCGTCGCGGTACCACACCACAGCGTTGATGATGAGGAACGCGTAGTAATAGTTGCTGAGGCTGAGGAACATGAACACCGGGACGGCCCCCCACGCCAGAGCTTCAGCGTCCGGGCGTCCGACCACGGCGAACGCCCAGAGCGCCAGGACCGACAGGGAGAAGAGCAGAAAGGCCGCCCGCCGGTCCCTGGCCTCGGCGCTCTTGACCTTGTTCACGACCGCCTCGGCATCCGCTCCGGTCGAACCGTAGGCCATGGCAAAGCTGATCGGGTCCTCCCAGGTTTCGTCGTATAAGAAGACCATGGTGAAACCCACTCTGTTGGCGGCGAGGTTGTGGTGGTGTGCGGAAATCCTCCCGGCAAACTCCTTCCAGGTGTCGAGGCCCTGTCGGGAGAGACCTCCGTAGCCGCCGAACAGGATCGACGCGAGGAGGAAAGAGACGAACAATCGGACGTAGCGCGGCGGCAGGGCCCGGTCCCGTGCGGTCTCGTAGGCCGCTTTGCAGGCCAGACCGGCCAGGAAGAGCACGGGAAAAATTCTCACGAGTGCCGCGTAGGACAGGAAAAAACCGGCGCCTGCATAGTGTCGCCGCTGGAGAAGGCACAGGGAGACGACGAGCGCGAGAAGCCAGTCGTAACGCAAGAACGCCCCGCCCGTCATCGAGAAAGGGGAAAACGCGTTGATCCCGAAGAAAGCCATTGCCACCAGTGCCGTCTCGACCCCGAAGGATGATCCGAGGACGACCACGATGGCGATGAGGAACACGACGTCGATCAGGGCGAGAAAAGTCAGTCGCTCCACCGGAACCAAGTTGGCCAGAAAACTGCCGGTGGTGTTCCAGGCCGGCGAGGGGTTGTAACCGTGGTCGAGCAGGACTTTCGCCATCGCCTCCGGGGGGATCCGCTCCGTGAAATAGCGCACATCAGCGGTGAAGGCCTGCCAGCGTCGGGGAGAGAACCGGGCCTTGTAAAGCGGGGAGCGGGACAGGATCTGATCCCGTGAGAGAAAGCCGACGGCGCTGAGGTCCCGGACCCGAGTCACGCCGGAGAGGCGTCCGCCATCTTCGGCGTCCGCGGCAATCGTGGCGTTGTACAGGTTGTAGTAGCCCAGTTCGTCAAAATATTTGGCGCCGGTGTAATAATGGTAGAGTTCCCAGAGGTGGAGAAACGCCCGCTTGTCCAGCCAGCCGAAATCGAGGTACTTGGTGTGGAAATAACCGAAGTGGGAGAAGTTTGCCATGGCGAGCACCGCCAGGCCCGCGAGCGCGACCCGGAAGGCCCGCGGCAGCCGGGGGTTGTTGCCGGCCGGGTCCGGCGTCGCGCGTTTCGTGAGTTGTCGGCCCACGATGAGCAAGACCAGGAGCAGAACGGCCAGGATCATTTTGACGATGTTCACCGTCTGATAGTTCACGATATCCTTCACCTCCCGCCCGTCAGCGGAAGGCTGGTGCGACGCACCATGCGGGCTTTCGCACTGACGTGCGGCCATGATCAAGTCGGTCCGGGGGTTTGTCAATGACGGCGGTATGCGCGCCGCGACCCGTGCCCGACCCGGCGTTCCGGCGGTCGACCGCCGCGCATTTCCGCGACGAACCCGGCGTTCCTTGACGAGCAGGCGGGAACTCTATTCAATGCGGTGGCATCCAAAGTGCGACGATCATGGGGAGGGTGTCCGGGTGAGAAAAGGGTTCGCGCGTCGGGGCAGGGTGCGTGTCGCCGCGGGGTTGCTGGTTGCCGCGCTCTGCGTCGGGCTGGTCGCCTCGGTCGCGACCGTCGCCTGCGCCGGGGAGATGGCCGATCTGGAGTCGCGGGTCGTCGAGGAGACGCTCCCCAACGGGATGCGCGTCATCGTGCTGCCGCGGCACCAGTCTCCCGACGGTCTCGCTCTCGATGCAGTTTCGCGTCGGCGCCGCCCAGGAGGCCGAAGGGGCCAGCGGTCTCGCGCACCTGCTCGAGCACATGATGTTCAAGGGCACGCGCACGCTCGGGACGCGCGACTGGGCGGCCGAGCGCCCGCTGCTCGCGCGGATCGAGGCGATCGTCGACGACCTGGACGCCGAGCGCCGGCAAGGGCCCCGGCGGCGACCCGGCGAGGCTCGCCGCCCTCGAAGCCCGCCTGGTCGGGGCGCAGCGGGAGGCGCGCGCGCTCGTCGTCAAGGACGAGATCGACGCGATCTACACCGCCAACGGTTCGCAGGATTTCAACGCCAGCACCGGCGTCGACGTCACCACCTACAAGATCAGCCTGCCCGCCAACCGGCTGCCGCTGTGGGCGCGCATCGAGTCCGAGCGGCTGCGCGAGCCGGTGATGCGCGAGTTCTACTCCGAGCGCGAGGTGGTCCGCGAGGAGCGCCGCCAGAGCTACGAGAGCGACCCGTCGCGCAAGCTCATGGAGCTGTTCTTCGCCTCCGCGTTCATCGCGCACCCCTATCGCCGCCCGGTCATCGGCTGGGACGGGGACGTGCGGCTTCCTGCGCGCGCCCGACGCCGAGCGTTTCTTCCGCACCTGGTACGCCCCGAACAACACCGTGCTCGCCGTCGTCGGGGACGTGGACCCGCCCGCCTTCCTCGCTCTGGTGCGAGCGGCCTTCGGCCCGATCCCCGCGCAACCGCTGCCCGCCGAGACGGCGACCCCCGAGCCCGAGCAGAGCGGTGAGCGCCGCGTCACGCTCGTGAGCGACGCCCGGCCGGAGCTGATGATCGGGTATCACAAGCCGACGCTGCCGACCTTCGAGGACTACGTCTTCGATCTGATCGACGGGCTGCTGACCACCGGCCGCACGTCGCGGCTGTACCGGCGCCTCGTCGAGGAGAAGCAGGTCGCCGTGAGCGTCGCCACGGTCAACGGCTATCCCGGCGGGCGGTACGCGAACCTCTTCACGGTCCTGGCCACCCCGCGCGCGCCGCACACCGCGGCCGAGGTCGAGGCCGAGATCGACGCCGAACTGGCGCGACTGGCCGACGAGCCGGCGGCCCCCGAGGAGATCTCGCGGGTGAAGAACCAGCTGCGCGCCGAGCCTGATCCGCGGCCTCCAGTCGAACGAGGGGCTGGCCTCGACGCTCGCCTACTACGAGACGCTTGGCCGGCGACTGGCGCTATCTGACGACGCACCTGGCGCAGCTCGAGACGATCACCCCGGCGGACATCCAGGCGGTGGCGGCGAAGTACCTGCGCAAGGAGAACCGCACCGTCGCGGTGATCGAGACGCGGAAGGAGACGACGGATGCGCGGTAAAATGCTGTCCGCGCGTGCGAGGCGGCGGGGGCGTCCCTTCGGTCGTGCGTCTGCGCAGCCTACCCGTCACGGTGCCCGGTGCTCGCAGTCTCGTAACTCGCCTTCGGCTCAAACAACGAGCCTGCGTCCCTGTGGGACCGCACCGGTCACCGCGCCGGGCTTCACGGCTGCTCCGCGCATCTTCCCTCAGGTACGCCCCAGCCGCTTCGCCGGTGGATTGTGGTCACGAACTGCTGCAGCAGCTGTGATGGCGCTCGTTGCTCTGTTTGCGCTCGGGGCGTGCGCTACCGGACCCCCGGCCCCGGACCCGCGGACGATGCACTTTCCGACCCTGCCGCTCGCGCCGCCGCAGCCGAAGCGCGTCGTGCTCGAGAACGGGCTCGTCCTGTTCCTGCTGCGCGACCCCGAGGTGCCGCTGGTCACCGTGCAGGCGCTCGTGCGCACCGGCGCGGTCCTCGAGCCGGCGGACAAGGTCGATCTCGCCGAGATCACCGGGCGCGTCATGCGCACCGGCGGCACGGCGCGCCACACCGGCCCGCAGCTCAACGAGCGGCTCGAATCCCTGGGGGCCGTCCTCGAGACCGGCATCGGCCGCCAGTCCGGCACCGCGTCGCTCTCGGTGCTCGCCCCCGACCTGGCGGTCGGGATCGAGCTGCTCGCGGACGTGCTGCGCACCCCGGTCTTCGACCCCGCCGAGGTCGAGCGGGTCAAGCGGCGCAAGATCGAGGAGATCCGCCGGAGCAACGACGAACCGGACGCGATCGCCTTTCGCGAGTTCCGCACCGCGGTCTACGGGGACGACCCGCGCGGGCGCCAGTCCACCCCGGAGATGGCCGCCGCGATCACCCGTGAGGATCTCGTCGACTTTCACGCGCGCTCGTTCTTCCCGGACCGCACCATGCTCGGCGTCAGCGGGCTCTTCGACGAGGAGCAACTCCTCGCCCTCGTGCGCCGGCACTTCGGCGACTGGCGGCCCGCGGGCGCGCCGGCGCCCGGCTTCCCGGTCCCGACGCGGCCGCCGCGGGCCGGCGTCTTCCTCGCCGACAAGGATGCTGTCCCAGGCGACGATCGTCATGGGGCACCTGGCGCCGCCGAAGGATTCACCCGAATTACTTCGCCTTTTCCGTGCTCGAACTACATCCTCGGCGGGTCCGGGTTCACCTCCCGGCTCACGAGCGAGATCCGCTCCGACCGCGGGCTCGCCTACAGCGTCGGCAGCTTCTACCGCGGCGACGTCGGCTACGGGGTCTTCGGCGCCTACTGCATGACGAAGAGCGCGAGCGCGCTCGAGGCGGCGCGGCTGATGCGCGGCATCATCGAGCGCGTCGGCGCCGAGGGCGTGAGCGCGGCGGAGCTGCGCCAGGCCAAGGACGCCATCGTGAACAACCTGATCTTCTCGGTCGACGGCACCCGCGAGGTTGTCGCCCAGCGGATGGGCTTCGCCTACGACGGGTTCCCGGAGGACTTCCTCGAGCGCTATCGCGACCGGGTCGAGGCGGTCAGCCTCGAGGATGTTCGCGCCGTCGCCGGCCGCTTTCTTCACCCGGACGCGATGTCGATGGTCGTGGTCGGCGAGGAGGCGGCGCTGGCGGGCTTCGACGAATTCGGCCCGGTGCAGCGGGTCACCCTCCGGCGATATTAGGGCTCACGGCGATCCGCGGGCGGGAATGAATCCCGCCCCTACGACCCGTTTGTCGTCGACCATCGTGAACGTGCTCGTGACCGACACCGGGATCTTGAGCGTCGTCCCCACCGAGCAGTAGGTGGCCTCCGACAGTTCGATCGCCCGGCGCACCGCGGCCGGGTCGACGCCCGCCCCGCTGACCCGGTACTCCACCGTCATCGCGGTGAACCGCTTCGGGTGGTCCGGCGCCTGCTCGGCGTGCACCACCACCTCCAGGCCGGTCACCGGCTGCCGCTTCTTCCTCAGGATGGAGATCACGTCCATGCCGGTGCACCCGGCCAGCCCGATCAGCAGCAACTCGCTGGGACGGACCGCGCTGTCGAGGCCCCCGCCGGCGACCGTGGTGTCCATCACCACCGCGTGCCCGGAGTCGGCCTGCCCAACGAACCGCATGCCGCCGCAGAAAGTCACCTTTGCATCCATGTCGATTCCCCCTCCGTGCCGCGTCCTGTCTTGCCTCGCCCCGTTTGTGGAACGCTGCATTGTACGGCAGAAATGGGGACGGAAGGGATGTGCTGTTTGACAGACCGGCGCGATGGCCCTAAAATCCCAAAATTCAAGTATTTCCCGCATTCAAGGGGGGCGGTGGGTGATTGGTAGGCGATGGGCGTGTGCGGCGGTCTTCTCCCGTTCTGCTTGCCGGCGCCGCGCCGGCCGGGGCGGTGGTTGCCGACGAACTCCTGCACGATACGCCGCGCACCCGCGAAATGCTCAATGACGAGACCAGTTCCGCGGTCATCCCTTCACGGGAGGGGTCGGCCGCACCCGCCGCCGTCGGCCGCGGCGATTTCGAGTCGATCTGGTTTGCGCGGGAGAAGTACCTCCAGATCGGCGAACTCGAGAAAGCGCAGCAGCAGTTGCAGTTTCTCTCGGAGCGGGCCCTGGTCCGCGGCGTGCGCAACCTTCCCGAATACGGCACCGTTCTCGTGCGCGAAGCCGAGCGGCGGATGGAGAGCCGGGACTTCGACCAGGCGGCCAAGGCCCTCGGGTGGGCCCGTCGTCTGGCGCCGGACGAACTGCCGGTGTACGTGACGGCGGCGCGTGTTGGCATTTCGCCGCAACCCGTTCAATCCCGTGCCGGTCTGGGAGGAGCTCTCGGATGGCGCGCGCGCCGTCGGGCGCAGCTTTCGCCTGCAGGTCTGGCTGCGCGCCAACCTGCTCGGGACGCTGGTCAGCGGGCTCGCCTTCTTTTTCGCGGTTGCCGTCGCGATAGCCGGGATGGCCGCCGCCCCGCGGCTGGTTCACGACATCCGCGAGTCGATGGGCTTCGGCTCGCCGCGCGTCCGCACGGTGCTCGCCTGGGGCGCGCTGGCCGTGCCGGCACTCGTCGGTCTTTCGCCCTGGTGGTGGGTCATCGTGGCCGGGCTGCTGCTCTGGCCGTACTTCGGGGTGTCGACCCGCTGTCTCGCGGCCGCGGGGGCCGCGTTTCTGCTCGTGCTGCCGCTGGCGGTGCGAGAGCGCGCCGCGCTGCTGACGCTCTCCGAGCGGCCGCTGCTGGAGGCGGTGGTGCAGGTGCGCGAGGGGAACTGGACCGCCGCCGACTACGAGATTCTCAAGGGGGAGGCCGACCGCGGCGACTGCCGGCGTCTCCGGGGTGAACGCACTCGGCCTCGCCGCCCGGCGCCTCGGACGTTTCGACGAGGCGGAAGCGGCGGTTCGCGCCGGGCTGCAGGCGGCGCCGGGCAACGCCGTGCTCTGGCTCAACCTGGGCAACATCGCGTTTGCCCGCAAGGACATAACCGGCGCGATCGCGAACTACACCAAGGCGGCGGAGCTCGCCCCCCGCCAGTTCGCGCCGCACTACAACCTGGGCGTCGCGCTACCGCGAGGAGTTCAAGTTCGCCGAGAGCGAGGCCGAAATGCGGCGTGCCGGCGAACTCGACCCCGAGTCCGCGGCCTACTACGCCGGTTTCGACGCAACGCGCCTCAAGGGGCACACCGTGGACGGGCTCTCCAGGACGCAGGAACTCTGGGCGCTGGCCCGGACGAGCGGCGAGGAGCAGTCGGCGGCGGCGGAACACCTCTGGGAGGCGCTGATGCTCGGCGCGCCGATCGGGGCCTGGCCGGCCGTCGTCGGGGTCATTCTGCTGCTCGGGGCCGGGCTGGGATTCTGGCGGCTCAAGAGCGGGCTCGCCACCGCGTGCAACCGCTGCGGCCGGGTGTTTTGTCCGCGCTGCCAGCCCGGCCGGCGCGGGGATCTGTGCTCGCAATGTCACCACATCTTCGTCAAGAAGGAGGGCGTCGACGCCCGGGCGCGTGTGCAGAAAATGAGTGACATCAAATCCTGGGGGCGGCGGCTCCGGGTGCGACACATCGCCTGCGCGGTGCTTGCACCCGGCGGCGGCCACCTCTCGGACGGCAGATTCTGGCCCGGCGTGCTCCTGCTGCTGCCGGCATCGTTCTTCGAGGCCCGGGTGCTGCTGGGTCACGGCGAGTTCCCCTCGCCGTGGAGCCTGGGGAGCGCCGCCTCGTCCTGGTTCGTCGGCGCCGGCGTCGCCGGTTTCGCCGTGCTCTGGCTGCTGAGCCTCTGGTTAACGATCCGCTTCGATGATTAGAACGGGATATAAAGTAATGACGGTTGGAGGAGGTTGCCGGATCGGGAACCATCTGCCGTGCAGAACGTGCTGGGCGGCGGGGTGGCGCGGAGGGGAGGTCTCCATCGGCGGACCGCAGGGAGCACGATGGAGGTCCGCAGCGACAGGACCCCACAGCCCGTACGGGAACGGTTAAACGACGATGGCACTTGAAGGGACGTTCAAGGACTTCGGCCTGGCCGACATTTTTCAACTCATCGGCCTGCAGAAAAAGACCGGCGTGCTCACCGTGCGCGGCGAGGGCAGCCGGCTGGTCACGGTCTCGTTCGAGAAGGGCGCGGTCGTGTTCGCCGACGAATTCCAGCGCACCGAGGCCGAGCGTCTCGGTAACGTGCTCCTGCGCACGCGCCTCCTGAGCAAGGAGCAGCTGGAGCAGGCGATGGCGGTGCAGAAGAGCACGTCGCAGCGGCTCGGGCACGTCCTGATCGGGCAGCAGCTCATAACGCAGCAGGCGCTCACCCAGGCCCTCCTGCTTCAGGTGAAGGAGTCCGTCTACCGCCTCTTCCGCTGGCAGGAGGGAAGCTACCACTTCAGCCCCGAGCCGGTGACGTTCGACCGGGAGATCTACGCCCCCATCCCCGCGGAGTTCGTGCTGATGGAAGGGACCCGGATGATCGACGAGTGGCCGATCCTCGAGAAGAAAATCCCGAATTTCCAGGTGATTTTCGAGCGCGTCGCCACCGCCGTCCCTCCGCGCGCCGGCCGCAGCGAAGCCGGCGAAGGTCGGCATCGAAGACCTGATGGACTTCGAGGCCGACGGGGAATCCGGCGCGCCGGCCGCGACCTCCTTCGAGCGCGGCGGCGAAGCGCTCGGTCCGCGGGAGAACGGCGTCCTGGCGCTGATCGACGGTGTGCGCTCGGTCCAGGATCTCATCGATCTCGGCCATTTGGGCGAGTTCGAGACCTGCAAGGTCCTCTATGGTCTGATGTCGCTCAACCTGATCCGCGTCCGGGAGGCCGGCCCCCCGGCCCGGGCAGTTCCCGCTGCGGCCCCCCGGCGCGGCGCGCACAGGGCGCGGGAGTACGCCGTCATCGCCCTCGCGGTCGTTCTGGTGCTCGTGGCGTTCTTGTTCAATCCCTGGGGCATCGTCGCTCAGGGTTTCCGCAGAGGCCAGGGCCGGCGCGAATCCGCCGTTCTCGTCGACGCGGTGCGCCTGCGCCGGGTGCGCCTGGCGCTCGAGGTCTACTTCCTGGAGAAGCAGGCCTATCCGTCCTCGCTCGAGAGCCTTGCCGAAAGCCGCCTGCTGCGCCGGCGCGAGCTGCGCGGCGTCGACGGCGCGAGCTTTGCCTACCGCGGCGGCGAGCGCGAGTACCGGCTCGAGCGCGAGGCGAGACGGTGAGCGGCGAAGCCCGCGGTGCTGGCCGCGCGCGAGGTCGGCGTCGACGCGGCAGACGGTGCGCGAGCATCTCGCGGGGGCGTCCCCGCACGGCGTCGACGTGATCATTTTCGACACCCCCGAGGACGGGATCCGGCTGCTCTCCGGGAGCCAGGTCGACCTGGTGGTGCTGCGGGTCGACGCCCGCGGCGAGCACCGCAGGCTGCTCGCGCTGGCCCAGCAGTCGCTGCCCCAGGTCCCGGTGATCGGGGTTCTCTCCGCCGATGTCGTCGAACTCGAGCCGCGATTCAGCACCGCGTTCGACGAGCTTCTCCAGGAGCCGCTCGAGCCGGCGCGGCTGGGCCGCGCGGCGCGCAACGCCCTGCGCTGGCGGGAGCTCTCGCAGCAACTCCGCGAGAAGGATCTGGAACTGCTCACGCTCGACGAGGTCGGGCGCACCATCATCTCCTCGCTCGAGCTGCAGACCGTGCTCAACATCATCATGGAGAAGACGCGCGAGCTGGTGCACGCCGAATCCTGGTCGCTGCTGCTCGGCGAGGAAGGGGAGGGCGGGCTGCACCTCTCGGTCGCGGTCGGCGAAGGCGCCGATCGAACCGGACCCGGCGTCGTCATCAAGCCGGGCGAGGGCATCCCCGGCTGGGTCGCGCGCGAAGGCAAGCCGGTCGTCGTCCACGACGCCGCCGCCGACCCGCGCTGGTGCGACCTCGAGCAGACCTACGGGGTCCGCGCGCGCTCGATTCTGTGCGTTCCGCTCGAGACCCGCGGCCGGATGCTCGGGGTCATCGAGGTCGTCAACAAGAAGGGCGGCGCCGACGGTTTCACCGCGCGCGATCTGAACCTGGTCACCCGGCTGGCGGGGTTCGCCGCGATCGCGATCGAAAATGCCCGCCTCTATCAGCAGACCAAGCAGATGTCGCTCACCGACGAGCTGACCAGGCTCTACAACGCGCGCTATTTCACGCAGTACCTCGACACCGAGGTCAAGCGCTGCCGCCGCTACAAGAGCAACGTCTCGCTGATCTTTCTCGACCTCGACCACTTCAAGCAGGTCAACGACCACCACGGTCACCTCGCCGGGAGCCAGTTGCTGCGCGAGGTCGCCGAAGTGCTTGCGCCGCGGCGTGCGCGACGTCGACATCGTGGCGCGCTACGGCGGGGACGAGTTCATCGTGATCCTGCCCGAAACCAAGCTCGACGCCGCGGCCTTCGTCGCCGAGCGGCTGCGGCAGTCGATGGACGAGCACGTCTTCCTCGCCGGCGAGGGCCTCGCGGCGCACCTCACCGCAAGCTTCGGGGTGGCCTCCTTTCCCGAGACCTGTTCCGGCGAGGACGAGCTGATCCGCCTCGCCGACCAGGCGATGTACCGGGTGAAGAACCTCACCCGCAACGCCGTCTACCTCGCCGTGGCTCCCGACGCCGCGAGACCCGGGGAGGAGGGCGCGTGAGCCGCGCGCCGGCGAGGCCCGCTGCCGCCGCTCCGGCCGTCGTCTCGGGCGCCCGGCCCTGGCGCATCAAGCTGCTCTACCAGCTGCTCGCGGTGCTGCTGCTCGTCGGGGTCGGGCCGCTCGCGATCTCGAGCCGCAAGATGATGCAGATCAACCAGAGCACGCTCGAGAGCGGCATCCTCGCCGCGCAGACCCAGATCGTGACCAGCAGCGCCGAGCGCGTCGAGTCCTTCCTGGGCGGGACGAGCGCGACCCTGCGGGGCATGGCCCGCTTCCAGGGGTTGATGACCAGCCCGGACGAGGGGCAGCGCTCGGACCTGCTCATTCCCTTTCTCGACTCGTACAACAGCCTGCTGGCGGTGCGCGTGGTCGCCGCGGACGGTCGGCAGACCGCGGAGGTCGGCCGCGGCGTGGCCGCCGTCTGGGAGCAGCTCGGCGCCGGCGAAATCGCGGCGGCTCGAGCGGCGGCCCTGCGCGGCGAGGAGTACATCGGCACGCCGTTTTTCCCCGCCGGCGGCGCGGCCACGGCCGTCGGCTTCGCCGTGCCGGTGCGCGACGAGAACAACCGGGTGACGGCGGCGCTGCTGGCGATCGTCAGCCTCGCGGACGTGCAGAAGCTGCTCGCGAAAATCCGGATCGGCACGACCGGGCAGGCCTACCTCGTCGACCGGCGCGGCGTGCTCGTCGCGCATCGCGACCTGGAACTGGTGCGCCGCCGGGAAAACCTCGCCGACCTGGAGATCGTCGGTTATCTGCAGGCCGGGCAGACCCTCGGCAGCGTCCCGTTCCGCGACCGCGCCGGGCGGCAGATGCTCGGGGCCTACGACCTGGTGCCCGGGGTCAACTGGGGCGTCGTCATCGAGGAGCTGCGCGACGAGGCCTACGGGTCGCTCACCGCGTTGCGGCGCCAGACCGTCTTCTGGATCGCGCTGGGCCTGGTGCTCGCCATCGGCATCGGCATCAGCGTCGCGCAGGGGATCAGCCGCCCGATCCGGACGTTCGCCGACCGCGCGCTCGCGATCTCCCGCGGCGACTTCAAGGGGACGATCACCGCGCGCTCGCACAACGAGATCGGCCAGCTCGCCGACACCTTCAACCACATGACCCGCCAGCTCGACAGCTACGACCGCAACATGCGCGAGCTGTTCCTCTCGACCATCAAGTCCCTGGCCGCCGCGATCGACGCCAAGGACCCCTACACCCGCGGCCACTCCGAGCGCGTGGCGCTGTTCAGCGTCGCGATCGCCCGCGAGATGGGCCTCGACGAAAAATCCCTGGAGCGGGTGCAGATCGCCGGACTGCTGCACGACGTGGGCAAGATCGGCATCGCGGACGCCGTGCTGCGCAAGCCCGATCGCCTGACCGACGCCGAGTTCGCCATCATCAAGGGCCACCCGGCGCTGGGGGCGAGCATCATGGGCCCGATCCGCCAGCTCAAGGACATCATCCCCGGCATGCGCCACCACCACGAGGCGCTCGACGGCACCGGCTACCCGGACGGCCTCGCCGGCGGCGAAATCCCCCTGATGGCGCGGATCATCGCCGTGGCCGACACCTTCGACGCCATGACCTCGGATCGGCTGTACCAGAAGGCCAAGGACGACGACTTCGTGATCCAGACCCTGCTGCGACTCTCGGGCAGCCGTTACGACCCGAAGGTTGTCCAGGCGTTCATCAAGGCCCACCTCAAACTCAGGCGCCCGCCCCCGGTTGCGGCGGGCGCGCCTGTCGCCCAGTCGGCATCGGAAGGAGACCATGCGTTACCCGCGGCCTGAACCCCGCAAGCCCGCCGCCCGGGAGCGAGGAACAAAAGCGCATCGGCTGGCGCCTGATCCGCATCTCGTACTTCGCCGTCAAGGTCTGGCTGGCGATCTTCGCGCTCCTGGCGCTCGCCGTCGTCGGCAACGTCTACTATTCCCGGTCGCAAGGGTACCGGGAGCGTCGCCGGGCGGGTCATCTCGCTCGTGCGCCGCTCGGTCGACCAGCGCATCGCCCTGATCACCTCGTCGCCGGACGAAGGGGACTTGCTCGAGCAGCGCTTCGCGACCCTGACCTTCATCTCCGGACGGGTCGAGATCCAGCGCGCCACCGACCTCGCCTGGAAAAGCGGGCAGGACGGGATGAAGCTCGCCAGCGGGGACCGCGTGCGCACCTTCTCGAGCGCGCGGGCCGAGGTCGGCTTCGACGACGGCAACGTGCTGCGCATCAAGCCGGACTCGCTGATCGTCATCGGCGACCTCACCGAGAACGTCCGCACCAAGGTCCGCAAATCCTCCGTGCGTCTGCTGGTGAGCAGCATCGAGGCCGACATCAAGAAGTCCGTGGTCCGCGGTTCGCAGTTCCGTCTCGAGATGCCCACGGCAACCGCGGACATCGACAAGGCCCGCATGAGCGTCGAGATCCGCGCCGACAAGCAGAGCCAGGTCAGCGTCTACTCCGGACAGGTCGACCTCGACACCGGCAGCCAGAAGGTCCAGGTGACGGACCGCAAGACGGTCATGATCTCGGCGCTCAAGGAGATCACGAAGCCCGAGAACCTGCTGCCCGCCCCGCGGCTGACGCGCGCCCCGGCCGCTCGAGACCTTCCCGAGCGCCACCGGCGGGGTCGAGCTCTCCTGCGCCTGGAACCCCGTCCCCGGCGCGCGCGCCTACCGGCTCGAGATCGCCGGGGACCGGTTCTTCGACAAGCCGGTCGTGTCCCGCGACGATCTGCGCGTGACCGCCTTCGTCGACTCCGTCGCTCGGCCAGGGGGTCTACCACGTGCGGGTCGCCGCGCGCGACGCCCTGGGCCGCACGGGCGATTTCGCCGACCCGGTGCCGGTGCGGATCGTCGTCGACCGGCAGCCGCCGTTCATCGAGATCCAGAAGTTCGTCGTGCTGCAGACCGGGCCGCGGGCGCGAGGTGCTCGTCAACGGGCGCACCGAGCCCGGGGCCTCGGTGAGCGTCGGGGGGCGCCCGGTGGTGGTCGACGACGACCGGCTACTTCTCGGCGGTCCTCAAGGGGCTCGCGGTCGGTGCAGGCCGAGATGGAGATTCTCGCGCGCGACCGCGCGGGGAACATCAAGAGCCTGCTCCAGAAGGTGCAGTCGTGAGCGCCCGGCTGCTGCTGACGGCGCTGGTGACCCTCGTCCTGGGCTGCCGGGCTGCAGCCGGGAGGCGCCGGTCAGCCCGGTCGAAAAACTGGAGCTCGTCGGGGAACGAGTTCTACGCCGCCGGCGAGTACGAGCAGGCGGAGGCCACCTATCGCAAGGCCCTGGAAATCGGTGCGCAGCGCCCCCGGCTCCAGAACAACCTCGGCAACACCCTGCTCCGCCAGGGCAAGACGGGCGCGGCCCAGGCGGCCTACCGCAAGGCGCTCGAGCTGGACCCGGAGTACCTGTTCGCGATGAACAACATGGTGCTCGCCCTCTATCGCGGCGGCGAGCGCGACCTGGCCCGCCAGTTCCTCTCCAAGGCCCAGATGAGCTGGCCGCGGGTCTCGTTCTTCTACTCGACGGACGGTTACCTGCGCTACCTCGAGGGCGACCATCCCGCCGCCCTCAAGTCCTTCCAGGAGGCGATCCGGCTCAACCCCGACTCCGCCGCCGCGCTCAACAACACCGGAGCGTTGCTGCTGGAGACTCCCGCGGCGGATGTCGACCCCCTGCCGTACCTGCTGCGGGCGATCGAGAAGAACCCGGACAATGGTCTGTTTCGCGACACGCTCGGCTGGTACTACTTCAAGAAGGGGATGTTCGCCGAGGCGACCATTGAAATCGGCAAGGCCTTCCTCTATGATCCGAAGAATCTCGAAGTCCGCGTGCACTTCGCCACCGTGCTCGAGTGGATCGGCAAGGAACAGGAGGCCCTGGAACAGTGGACAAAGGTGCTGGAGCTGGCGGATGACGAGCGGGTCAAACGGGTCGCCCACGAGCACTACTGGGATCTCCAGGGGCGCGGCGTGACCGCGGCCGCCAACTAGGGAAAGGCGGGCGGCACCGGTGGTCCTTTTCAATTACGCGATCCGCGAGGTGACGGCCAAGCTCGTCTACTACGGGCCCGGCCTCTGCGGCAAGACCACGAATCTCCAGTTCATCCACGAGAAGCTCGACCCGTCCGCGCGCGGCAAACTGCTCTCGCTCGCGACCGACGGGGACCGCACGCTGTTCTTCGACTTCCTGCCGATCGAGATGGGCTCCATCGGCGGCTACAAGGTGCGCTTTCAGCTCTACACCGTCCCCGGCCAGGTGCACTACAACGCCACCCGCAAGCTGGTCCTCAAGGGGGTGGACGCGGTCGCTTTCGTCGCGGACTCGCAGCTTTCGATGCTCGAGCGCAACCGCGAGAGCTTCCAGAACCTGATCGAAAACCTGATCGAAAACGGGTACGACCCCGCGAAGATCCCCATCGTGATCCAGCTCAACAAGCGCGACCTCCCGGAGGTCGCGAGCGTCGGGGACCTCGTGGGCGTCATGGGGGTCGAGGGTTATCCGGTGTGCGAGGCGGTTGCCAGCCGTGGCGACGGGGTCTTCGAGACACTCAAGACGATCGTCAAGCTGACGCTCTCCCGGCTGCGCACCCAGTTCGACGTCGGCGGCGACGTCGGCGGCGCCGGGGCCCGCGAGGCGCCGCCCCCGCCCCCGCCCCCGCCTCCGCTGCCATCAGCGGTCTTTGCGGCATCCCCGCCACCACCGGCAGAAGAGCCGCCGGTGCCGGAGGCGCCCGCCCCGCGGCCGCTCGAGGCGGAGACCGAAATTCCCGCGGAGCCGATCGACGGGCTCGACGAGTTCGACCTTGAGGATTTCTCGGACGAACCGGCGGAACCGGTCGCGGCAGACGGCCCGGAAGTCGACTCCGGAGAAGAATTTCCGGAGGATCCGGACGACCGCCGGCTCCTTGCCGGGAGGAGAGCGGGCCGCGGGCCGAGTCCGTGGCGGCCATCGAGGATGAATGGCCCGTCGAAACCTTGCCGTTCGATGCGGTCGCCCCCTCCCCGGAGCCTCTTCGCGCAGGAGCTCCCGCCCTGGGCCGTGGAGATGATGGAGGAACTGCAGCGGTTGCGCGTCGAGAACAACGGCCTGCGGGATGCCCTGCGGGGCATCAGAGCGCTGCTGGACCGGCAGATCGGCGTGCTTCAGGACGGCCGCGAAGAGCTCGAGCGCCACGTCGGGGAGGACCCCGGGGAGAGTTCGCCGTGACCGCCGGACGCTGGACCTATCGCAAGGCCGGCGTCGACATCGCCGCCGGCAACGAGGCCGTGCGTCGCCTCGCACCCCTGGCGGCCGCCACGCGCCGCGCCGGGGTGCTCGGCGGCATCGGCGGGTTCGGCGGCCTCTTCGCCCTGCCGACGCGCCTGAAGCGCCCCGTCCTCGTGGCCGCCACCGACGGCGTCGGCACCAAGCTCAAGATCGCCTTCGCCCTCGACCGTCACGACACCGTCGGCATCGACCTGGTGGCGATGTCGGTCAACGACATTCTCGTCCAGGGCGCCGAGCCGCTCTTCTTCCTCGACTACATCGCCTGCGGCAAGCTGCTCCCGGGCCGCATCGCCGATCTGGTCAAGGGGATGGCCGAGGGCTGCCTCCAGGCCGGGTGCGCCCTGCTCGGCGGCGAGACCGCCGAGATGCCGGGGTTCTACAAGCCCGGGGAGTACGACCTGGCCGGTTTCGCCGTGGGCGCGGCCGAGCGCGGCAAGCTCATCGACGGCAGCGGCATCCGCCCCGGCGATCGTGCTGCTCGGCCTGCCCTCGAGCGGGCTGCACAGCAACGGCTACAGCCTGGCGCGCGCGGTCGTCGAGGCCCGCTGGGGCAAGGCGCGCCTGGCGGCGCGCGGTTCCCGGCGACGGCCGGAGCATCGGCGAGGCCTTCCTGGCGCCGACGCGGATCTACGTCAAGCCGGTGCTCGGTCTGCTCAAGCGCTTCGCCGGTCGGCGGCATCGTGCACCTGACCGGCGGCGGCTGGACCGAGAACATCCCGCGCGTGCTCCCGCCCGGCTGCGCGGCCGCGGTCGACCTGGGCTCCTGGCCCGTGCCGCCGCTGTTCACGCTGCTCGAGAGCGAAGGCCGGATCGGCCGCGAGGAGATGCTGCGCACCTTCAACCTCGGTATCGGACTGATTCTCGTCGCCCGCCCGGAGGTGGCCGAGGGCCTGCGCCGCGCCCTGCGCCGTCGCGGCGAGGCGTGCCACGTCGTCGGCGCGATCGTCAAGGGCGGCCGCCGGGTGCTCTACCGCGAGCGCCCGCCGGCGCCGCCCCGCGCCCGGACCGTGCGGTGACCGCAAGACCGCTCCCGCTCGGGGTGCTCGCCTCCGGCCGGGGGTCGAATCTCCAGGCGATCCTCGACGAGATCGCGTCCGGGCGTCTCGCCGCCGCCGTCGAAGGTGGTCGTCAGCGACGTCGCCGACGCCTTCGCGCTGGAGCGCGCCCGCCGGGCCGGCGTCCCCGCGGTCTTTGTCGATCCGCGCGGGCCCCGGCGGGAAGCGGCGTACGAAGAGCGGATCGTCGACGTCCTGCGCGAGCACGGCGTCGATCTGGTCGTGCTCGCCGGCTACATGCGGATCTGCGGGCCGGAGCTCCTCGCGGCCTTCCCCGGGCGCATCCTCAACATCCACCCCTCGCTGCTGCCGGCGTTTCCGGGCCTCCACGTTCAGCGCCAGGCTCTCGAGCACGGGGCGCGCTTTTCCGGGTGCACGGTGCACTTCGTCGACGCCGGCGTGGACACCGGCCCGATCGTCGCGCAGGCGGTGGTCCCGGTGCTCGACGCCGACACCGAGGACACGCTCGCCGCGCGCATCCTGCGCCAGGAGCACCTGGTCTACCCGCACGCCATCCGTCTGTTCGCCGAGGGGCGTCTGCGTCTCGAGGGCCGCAGGGTGGTGGTGGACGCGCCGGCCCCCGGCGCCGACGACGTCGCGCTCGTTCACCCGCCGCTGCCTTCGTGATACCGCTTCGCGACACCATCCCGACCCGGACCTTTCCCGTGGGTGACGATCGCGCTCATCGGCGCGAACGTCCTGGTCTTTCTCCACCAGCTCGGTCTCGGTTTCGAGCACGGCGCGGCGTTCGTCGCGGTCTTCGGCGCGGTGCCGGCCCAGTTCACCGGCGCGGCCGCGCACGCCGCGCCCGTGCTCCCGCCCGGGCTGACCATTGCGACCTCGATGTTCCTGCACGGCGGGGTGCTGCACCTGCTCGGCAACATGGTCTTTCTCTGGATCTTCGGCAACAACGTCGAGGACGCGACCGGCCACCTGCGATTTATCGTCTTCTATCTGGCCTGCGGCGCCGTGGCCGCCCTGACGCACATCCTCACCCACCCGGCCTCGAACGTGCCGATGGTCGGCGCGAGCGGCGCGATCTCCGGGGTTCTCGGCGCCTACTTCCTGCTCTACCCGCGTGCGCGGATCGTGACCCTGATCTGGCTGGGTTTCTTCGCGCAGACGGTGCAGGTCCCGGCTTTCGTTTTCCTCGGCTTCTGGTTCCTGGTGCAGTCGCTCTCCTGGGCGGTCGGAGGGGGCGAGGGCGGCGGCGTGGCCTTCGGCGCACACGTCGGCGGTTTCATCGCCGGCCTGCTGCTGCTGGTCCCGTTCAAGCGGCGCCGGACCCGGCTGTGGAGCCGGATGACCGGGCAGGGAGCGGTGTGAACGCCAGTTATCACCTCGCGGTGCTGGGCGATCACCTCGGCGGCCTGGCCGCCGCCGCGCTCGCGGCGCGCCGGGGACAGCGGGTGCTGCTCCTCGAGACCGCGGCCTCCGACACCGTGCGTCCCTTCGAACAGCTCAACGCCGTCACCGGCGGGCCCGAGGCCGACTCGGGGCTCGGGCGTTTCTTTCAGGAGCTGGGGCTCGCCCCGTTCGGCCCGCAAGGCGACGACCGGATTCACTTCCACGCTCTCGCCACCCCGCTTCAGATCTGTCTGCAGCGCCACCGGATCAGTCTCCACGCCGACCGCACCGCCCGGGCCTGGGAGATGCAGCGCGAGTTCGGCGACGCCCAGCGCGCGCTGTCGCCGATCTGGCAGCGGGAGGAGGAGCTGCGCGAGAAGCTCGATCGCGTCGGGCCGCCGACGGGGGAAGCGAACGCGGCGCTGTTGGGGCGGGCTCTGGCGAGCGTCTCGGGGTTCGTGCGGCTCCAGGCGCTCGAGCGCGAAACGGCGCGGCAGGGGTTCCCCGCGTTTCTCGACGAGCAGTCGCTGACTCCCGAACTGCGCTCGACGCTCTTCGCCCAGGCCCAGGCCGTCGTGCGCCGCCCCGGTGCCGGGTTGACCTGGGCCGAGGGCGCGCGGGCGCTGCGCGTGGCCAACGGCGGGCTCTACCGTAACGCGGCGGGGCAGGGCGGCATCCTGGTCGGGTTGCGCGCGACGTTGATCTCGACCGGCGGGGATCTCCGCCCGCTTGTCGCGCTCGAGGGAGTCGATCTTCCCCGCTCCGGCGGCGCGCGGCTGCACCTGGCCGCCGGGGGCGCGGTGAAGGCCGACCGGGTGATCGTCGATCTGCCGCTTGGCGAGGGACAGGGCCTGATTCCCGCCGATGCGCTGCGGGCGCTCACCCGCAAGGGGCTCGCGGAGTGCCAGGAGCAGGCGTACGGGTTGCTCGAGATGACGCTGGCGCCCGGGCGCCGGCCCGTCGGCATGGGCACCTATCTCGTGCTCGCCGCGGAAGGCGGCGACGACGGCCCGGCCGTGCTGCTCGCCGCGTCCGATGAGGCCGACGACGGCAGTTGTGCCCTGGAGGCGCTCGGTTTCTTCCCCCCCGACGCGGCGGCGGGAGCGCGCGAGCATCTGCTCGCGCGCGTCCGGACGGTCATTCCTTTTCTCGACGAGAGCCTGATCGGCGAGCCGGTCTGCCGCACGGGCGCGGCGCCGCGGTACACGCGGGAGCACCTCGGCCGCGGGCAGCGCGCGGAACGGCTCGCCACGGGGTGGCGCACCTCGATCTTCCACCTGCCGCCCTTCACGTTTTTGCGCAACGAGGACTACGCGGCGGTCGGTCTCGCCGAAGGGCTGATGTCGGGGTTGATCGCCCTGGCCTAGCCGGCCGCTGAAAAATGCTTGTCCGCGTCTTCGCGCATCTTCCCTCAGGGACGCCCGATTCGCCTCGCCAATGAAGGGTGACAACTGCGGTCCGCAGCCTGGACGGTTACCGGGCGAATTCGAGATTGGTGCGGTATTTTTGTTGCTCCGGATCGCAGGCGATCGCCCGCTCAAAGAACTGCCGCGCCTGCGGTTTGTCGCCTGCACCCAGGTGCGCGCGGCCGAGGTTGTTGATCGCCGTGCAGGAGCGGGGGGCAATCTCGATGGCCCGTTCCAACTTCGAGATGGCCTCGGCGTAGCGGCCGCTTTCGATCAACAGATATCCATAGTTCTGCAGGGCTTTGGCGTTCTTCGGGTTCAAAGCCAGGAGCGCCTGGTAATCGGCGAAAAGGACTTCCGGCCTCTCGCCGAGCTGATACCGGGCGATGCCGAGGTTGTTGAGCGCGCGCTCGTGACGGGGGTTGAGCCACGCCAGCCGCTGGAGCAAAGCGGCCTGGTCCTGAAAACGGCCGAGTTCCTTGTAGTGATCGCTCAGCTGGTAGAGGGCGGTTTCCGAATTCGGGTCAACCGCCAGCGCGTGCTCCCACAATGTCCCGCTGTTCCGCCAATACCCGGCCTGCCGCTGCGCGGCCAGCGCAAGGAGCATGACGGCCGCCGCGATCGAGAGCGCCACCGGGGCCCTGGATCGCGGCCGTCGCCGGGCGAGGTCGGCGGCGCCCCAGACGACAGCCAGGAAGATGCCGACCAGCGCGAGGTAGAGGTAGCGGTCGGCGCGCGCCTGGCTGCCCACCTGGATGATTCCGCTCACCGGGAGCAGGGTGAGCAAAAACCACAGCCACCCGACCGCGGCCCAGGGTGCCCGGCGCCGCGAACGCCAGGCCATGAAGGTGACGCCGGCCAGCGCGAGGGCGGCCAGCCCCGCCCGACCCCAGGGCAGACTTTCGGCCGGGTGCGGGTAGAAGGCGCTGAGGTCACGGGGCAGGAACAGGTCGCCCAGGTACGCGACACAGCTGAGCAGGGCGTTCCCCAGACGCACCGGCAAGGGGAATGACCTGCAGCGATGCGACCGCACCGAGCCGGGATTGCGCCGCGATCGTGACGAGACCCGAGAGGAAGGCCAGGGCGAACAGGGGGGCCTTCTCCAGGATCAGGGAACGGGCTGTCCCGGCGCTGATCCGGCCGCGGCCGCTGCGGCCGAGAGGCCACCAGTCGAGCAGCAGGAGAATCAGGGGCAGGACGACCAGCATCGGCTTCGCGAGCAGCCCGAGGGCAAACAGAACCGCCACGATCGCGAAGGGCCGGCGTTGCGGGCCGGGCGAGGTGCCAGAGGTAGGCGCGCAGGGTCAGCAACCCCAGCAGCGTGGCCAGGACCGTCTTGCGCTCCGCGACCCAGGCCACGGACTCCACCTGCACGGGGTGTACGGCGAAGAGTGCCGCGACGGCGGCGCAGCGCCAGAACGAGCCGCTGAACGCGCGCAGCAGCTGAAAGAGCAGCAGCGTGCTCGCGGCGTGCAGCCCGAGGTTCACCAGGTGGTGGGCGCCCGCAGCGCTGCCGAAGAGACTCGCGTCGGCCATGTGCGAGAGCCAGGTCAGGGGATGCCAGTTGGCGGCGTGGAATCCGGTGAACGCCCACCAGCCGCCGCTCCAGCTCAGCCCGCCCTGCACCATGCGGTTCCCGGAGACGTAATCCGGGTCGTCGAGGTTGACGAAATCGAAGCCCCCGACTTCGCGGTACACGAAACTATTCGCCGCGAGGAGCAGCGCGACGATCAGCACGGTCAGGATTCGCCGCGGATCCCGCTTTGGTTCCGCCAAGACCAGGGCGCTCTTGTTCTTCATCCCGGGTATCATCGCATGGAAGATCCGCACCACCCTCACCGGCCGGGGGGCTTATCGATCTCCCGGCGCAGGCGCGCGGCCAGCCCGGTGTTCATTCCCAGGAGCAGCTCGTGCTCGCGCCGGGCGCCGGTCACGTCGCCGGCGGCGGCGTAGATCAGACCGAGCTGGAAATGGATGATGGCCCGGCCGGGATCCAGCGACAAGGCCTCGCGGGCCGCCGCGAGCGCTTCGGCGTGCCTGCCGAGTGCGAGATATTCCGTGCCCAGACTCAGGTGCGCCACGCTGAGGCCCGGGTTCAGGCCGATCGCGGCCAGAAGGTGCTCCGACGGCTTCGCGGTGACGGTTCGCGCGTCCGAGCGCGCGGGCGAGGTTGATGTGGGCTTCAGGGTAGTCGGGGCGCAGCGCGAGGGCGCTGGTGTAAGCGGCGGCAGCTTGCTCCCAGCGGCCGAGGCCGGCCAGGGCGTTGCCGAGGGTGTTGGTCGCCTCCGCAAAATCCGGCTGCAGACGCAGGGCCTGCTCCTCCGCGCCAGCGGCTTCGGCGAAGCGACCCTGGCGCAGCAGGGCCAGCCCGAGGTTGCCGTGCGCCGCGGCGAGTTCCGGCCTGATCCGGATCGTCTCCCGAAAACCCACTCGGCGTCGCGGTTGCGACCGGAGTTGAGGTAGACCGTGCCGAGATAACTTTTCACGAGCCAGTTGTCGATCGTGACGGCATCCGCGTGCTCGAACAGCGTGAGGCCGTCCTTCCAGACCTCCGTCTGTTTCCGGGTCAGCAGCGCGAGGACGGTCAGGAGCGTCACCCCGGCCACGGCGGCCAGCCGCGGCGCCCGGGTGCGCACGACGATGTCGCGCGCTTCCCAGGCGATTGCCGCGAACAGCCCGAGATGTGGCAGGTAGGTGTAGCGATCGGCGATGAAGTGGTCGCCGACCCGGATCAATCCGATCACCGGCACGAGGGTCCCGAGAAACCAGAGCCAGCCGACGAGAAGATGGGGCCGTCGGGCCCGGCCGCGGATCACGAGCAGCGTCATGGTGCCGAGCGTGACGCACGCGCCGGCGAGCGCCCACCAGGGCCAGGGCGTCTCGTGGGCGGGGTAGAAGCAGCTGAGGTTGATCGGTGCCAGCGTCTTGCCGATGTACGAGATTGCGGCGGCGGGGACATCGGCGAGTCGCGCGGGCAGCGGTGCCTCTGCGGTGGTGAGCATCGCACCCCCGGCGCTCTGGGCGATCCAGGTGACGATACTGGCGATCACCGCCAGCGCCAGCAGCGGGAGCTTCTCCTTGACGGCGGCGGCGAAGGCCCGGCGCGGATAGTTGCCGTTGAATCGGGCGAGCGGCCAGTAATCCAGGAGCACCAGCGCCGCCGGCAGGGTCACGAGCAGCGGCTTGGACATCAGGCCTGCGGCGTAGCACAGGAGTGTCAGTCCGCGGAGCTTCCAGCTCGGACGACGCGCATTGATCGTGTACAGTCCGAGGGTCAGCACGCCGAAGAAGACGCTGAGCACGTCCTTGCGCTCGGAGATCCAGACCACGGACTCGACCCGCAGGGGGTGGGCCGCGAAGAGGGCCGCCGCGAACAGGCTCGGCAGCAGCGCGCCGGTCAACTCCCGCAGCACGAGGAAGAGCAGTGCGGTCGAGGCGGCGTGGAGCAGGATGCTGGTCAGGTGGTGCCCGGCGGGATCGAGACCGAAGAGCGTGACGTCGGTCAGGTGCGAGACCCAGGTCAGGGGGTGCCAGTTGGCGGCGACGTTGGCGACAAAGGCCCAGCGCAGGCTCTGCGGCGTCAGACCCCCGGCAACGTGGGGGTTCTCGCTGACGTACGACGGGTCGTCGAAGGCGACGAAATCGAAGCCGACTGCGGGCGCGAAAAGTGCGATCGTGCCGCAGGCCAGCAGCAGGGCCGCGAGCACGGCTCCTCTGCCGGAGTGCACCCGCCATCCTGGGGCTCTCCCCGGCTGCGACTCAGTCCCCGCGGCCATGGGCAGTTACTTCCCGAGAAAGCGGCCGAGCAGACCTGGCTCGGGAGGGCGCTCCATTTCGCGGATTTCCTTGAGCGCTCCCGGATTCTTCGGGTCGAGCCGCAGCGCCGTCTCGAACTGCTGTCGGGCCTTGTCGAAAAGGTGTCCCGTCCGGTAGACCTGGCCGAGGTGCACGTGGTACTGGGCGTTGTTGTTGTCCAGCGCGATCGCGGTCTGTGCAGTGCTCCGCCGCCTCGTGCAGTCGCTTCTTCGTGCGCATCAGGGCCACGCCGAGCCAGGTGTGGTAGCGCGGATTGAGGGGGGCGAGGTTCGTCGCCCAGCGCAGCGCCTGGATCGCCGACCACAGGTCTCCCGCGTTGAGCGGGCGAGCCCCTTGGTGAACTGCTCCCTGGCCAGGTGGGAATCCTCGGGCGGGGCCGACTCTCCGCGCCGCCGGAGTCGTCAGCCGCAACGCTTCGCGGTCGTACGCGGCGCGCGCCGTGGGGTCGTGAAGTGTGGCGTAGGCCTCGTTGACGTGCATGAAGATCGCGTGTGCCGCCTCCTGGAGGTCGGCAAACTCGGGGCCGAAGAAGCGGTCGGGATGGTACTCCTTCGCGATCGCAAGGTACGAGCGCTTGATCGTGTCCGGGTCCGAATCCGGAGTCACCCCGAGGATCTGGTAGAACGAAAGCGACGCGATCCGCGCCAGCTGCGTAGAAATCTTCTCGCGCAGTGAGCGGGTCTCTGCGTCCTCCCGCGGCGTCGGCACCGTCGCCGTCTTTCCTGCTGGAGCCGGCGGTTGCGCTGCGAGCCGCGGTCGCGCCTCGATCAACCCGAGCAGGGCGAGCCCGTAGAGCAAGGCGGCCGTCTCCCCGTCATCGCGGCCGATCAGCCGCGCCATCTCCCCGGGCGAACGCCCCTGTTCGACCAGGGAGTACAGTCGCCGGGCGGTTTCGGGGGCATCGATCCGCTCGAGGTCGAAGGGGGAGTCGGCGGCGGGATGCAGTTCGAGCTGCAGCGGGTCCCACACGCCTTTCCAGCGCGGCGTCGGCGGCGATCAGCGCCAGCCCTTCGAAGATCAGGCCCGCCGGGTGCAGACGCAGGCTCACGATTTCCTCCTGAGGCGGCAGCCCCTCGATGAAGCGCCAGCCGCCCCGATCCCAGCCGCAGAGCGAGACGACAATCCCGCGCACCTGGGCGATCAGCCCGCGAAAGAGATCCTTCGGCGTCAGGGCGCCGATGCTGCACCAGGATCGTCCCCTGCTTGCGGCCCGTGGCGAGAACCTGGCGCGCGGATTCGTCGAACTGGTCGCGGGTGATGTTCCCCCGGGCCAGGAGGACGTCGCCGAGCCGGTCGGCCGCCAGGTTCGAGGTGGCCGACAGGATGAAGCCGCTCTTGAAAAAGATCCTTCTTGATGGTTTCGTCCTGACAGGCGACGAGCTGCCCGGTCGCCTTGCGCGCGAACGCGATGCGGTACAGTTCGGGCATCGTCAGAAACCCGATCGCCCCGGCGGTCTCGGGGGCTTCGGTCATGCCGGCAGGGTGACGAGGTACTCGGTGCGGTCGGACAGGCGGTTGACGCGCAGCTCCCCGGCGTGCAGCAGAAAGATGGCGCGAACCACGGCGAGGTCATCAAGGACCAGGCGACCGATGCGCGGGTGGGCTTCTTCGAGGGGGAAGAGCGCCTGCGGGGGCCAGGGGAACCCGCCCGCCCCTTCGACGCCGCGCACGCTGACGGCGGTCTCGATCCGACCGGTGTCGGCTCTCGCCGTGAGGGTGACCTCGGTGAGCGCCGGGGCCGCCTGCAGCGCGTGGGTCAGCACCCCGAACAGGCCCAGGTACAGCCACGTGGTAATCGCCCGAGGTGGCGGGCAGGTGCGGCGGGAGGATACAGCTCAATCCGACGCTGCGCTCGCTGGCCAGTCCCCGGATCTTGGCGGCGAGATCCTCGATGAGGGACCGCAGGTCCACCGGCGACCGCGTCACGCGGTTGGGCATCGCGTTCTGTTCGGCGGTTTCGAGCAACTGCACGAAGAGCGTGTTCAGGTCGGAGACGTCGTGGCGGAAGGTCGAGATGAAAGCGTCGCGCGTCCGCAGGCTCTCGCGCAACTCGGGGTCGGTGATGAATTCACTGGCGATCCCGACGGAGTTCAGGCGCGAGGCCACCTCGTGCGCGAGATAGTTGTTGAGACGGACCCGCATCCGCCCGAACTCGCGCTCCAGGCTGTAGGGTCGCATGATGATCGCGCGGCGCAGCACCGGGTCGTGCTCGGGGCCGAGCCGGCGCGAGACGATCAGCAGCAGGCTGTGCGGACCCGGGGCGAGACAGTAGAACGTGGCCGGGAAGGCGGCCCAGAACTCGGTCGAACGGATCCCGGGGCGCATGATCGAGGCGTCGTGCCCGAGGAGTTCACCCGGCTCGATACCGAGATAGATGCCGACATTCTGGTTGGCGGCCACGATCGTGTTGTCGGCGTCCAGGCCGACGAGGCCGATGCCGGAGGACTCGAACAGATCGAAGATGATTCGTGTTCCCGGCGTCTGCTCCATAGGCTGTTGAACTCCCGCTTGAAGTTGAAAAACGGTACCAGAGTGCCGCCGCGAGTGTCAACGCGCGTTCGTCGACGTTTTTTTGCACGCCGCGGCCGTTTTCATGGCGCAAGGGTTGTCTCCGACGTAGAATGCCGCCATGCGCTTTGTCGACGCGGAAACCTTCCTGCAGCACCAGCAGCGCTTCGGGTGGAAGTTCGGCCTCGGGCCGATGCAGCGCTCGCTCGCGCGGCTCGGGAACCCCCAGCGCTCGTTCCCCGCGGTGATTGTCGCCGGATCCAAGGGCAAGGGTTCCACCGCCGCGTTTCTCGAGGCGATGCTGCTGGCGGCGGGACACCCGGCCGGTCTGTACACCTCGCCGCACCTGGTGAGCATCCGCGAGCGCATCCGGCTGGCGGGCGCCGAGATCACGGCTCAGGCTTTCGGGCGGCTCATCGGGGATCTGCGCCGTCGCCTGGGGCCGCGGGCCCGGCTGACGCACTTCGAGTGGCTGACCTTGGCGGCGCTCGAATATTTTTCGCGCCGGCGCGCGCGCCCCGCGGTGCTCGAGATCGGGCTTGGCGGACGACTCGACGCGGTCAACGCCGTCGACGGGGTGCTCTCCGTCATCACCGGGATCGAGCGCGAACACGTCGAACTGCTCGGCACGCGGCTCGGCGCCATCGCCGCCGAGAAGGCCGGGATCATGCGCCCCGGCGTCCCGTGCCTGATCGGCGCCGTGCGTCCCGCGGCCGGGCGCGCGCTGCAGGCGCGGGCGCGCCTGATCGGCGCCGCCGCGGTCTGGCTCGAGCGCGAGGCCTCGTGGACGGTCACCGGGCACGACCAGCGGGGGCTGCGTCTTGACCTGGTCACGTCCCGGGCCCGCTACCCGGGGCTGCGCCTGGGCCTGCTCGGGCGTCACCAGGCGCACAACGCGGCATTGGCCGTCCTCGCCGCGGAGCGTCTGGGCGACCTGGGCGTGTGTGGTCTCCAGCGCCGCTGTTCGCGCCGGGCTCGCCGGCGCCCGCTGGCCGGGTCGCTGCGAGTACCGCCCGGGACGGCCGGCGTTCCTGCTCGACGGGTCGCACACCGACGGTTCGGCGCGCGCCCTGGCCGAACTGCTGGCGGAGCTCTTCCCGAGGAGGCGCACGGCGCTGGTCTTCGGAGCGCTGCGCGACAAGCGTGTCGGCGCGATGGCCGCCGCGCTGTTTCCGCGCGCCGCCACCGTGCACCTGGTGCGCCCCCCCGAGGAGCGGGGGCTGGAACCCGCCGAGTTGTTGCGGCGCATCCCCGCGGGCCTGCGCGCGCGCTGCGGCGTTCAGGCGGACCTGATCTCCTCGGTGGTCGCCGCGAGCCGCTCGGCCGGGCCTCGCGGTCTCGTGGTCGTTGCCGGCTCGTTGTTCCTCGTGGGCGAGGTGCTCGAGCTGCGAAGGACGACGCCAGAAGTATGTTGAACGGCCGTGCCCTTTGTGGTAAGGGTTTGCGATGATTGCCCGCGCCGCGATAATCACCCTGCTCCTGGCGCTGGCGCTGTGGCCGGCGTCGGTGGCCCGGGCGGCTGCGGGCGACGGTGCCGACGCCGCCGGCGGCGGCCGGCCCGCGCGCCGGACCGCCTCGCGCCGCCGAACGCCCGCGCCGGCGCGCCACCCGCCGGCACGCACCCGCCCGCCCTCGAGGGCGACCAGGTCCTCGTCTCGGCCGAGCACCTCGAGCGCAGCAACCAGGAGCGAGTCGTGATCGGCGAGGGCGCCGTCACGATACGCCACCGCGACATGCGCCTGGTCGCCGATCGCGTGGTCTACAACGAGCTGACCAAGGGTGTCATCGCGGACGGCAACGTCGTGCTCGACAGCGGCCCGGACCGGCTCCAGGGCGAGCACCTCGAGCTGAATCTCGAGACCCGCGTCGGCTTTCTGGAGCAGGCGCAGGGCTTCGTCCAGACCTACTACTTCAAGGGCGAACGCATCGAGAAGCTCGGCCCCGACCACTATTATTTCCGCGGCGGCACGTTCACCACCTGCGAAGGGGTGTTGCCCGACTGGAGCTTTCACGCCACGTCCACCGAGGTCACCATCGATGATTACCTGTACGCCTGGAACCCGACCCTGCGGATCAAGGATGTGCCGGTGCTGTACTTCCCCTACGCGGTCTTCCCGATCAAGCGCGAGCGATCGACCGGTCTGCTGATCCCGAGGATCGGCATCGGGGGCGTCGACGGCCTCACGATCCGCAACGCGTTCTACTGGGCGCCGGGCGACAATTTCGACGTCACCATCGGGGTCGACTACCTGCAGAAGACCGGCTTGGGGGCCGGCGGCGAAATGCGCTACCTGCTCGCCCCCCGCACGCAGGGGGTCAGCAAAATCTATTACCTCCGCGAGCTCGGGGCCGACGGCGGGCGGAGCTGGGCCCTCGCGACCCGCAATTCCCAAGAGCTGCCCCTCGGCTTTCACGCCGAGATCGAGGGCTTCTTACCAGAGCGACCAGGAGTTCATCTCGACGCGGGGCAACACGATCGAGGAGCGCTCGAGCGAGCGCACCACCTCCTCGTTCATGATCAACCGCGACTGGTCGGCCTGGAACTTCGCCCTCTCCGGCCGCAGCGACGTGAGCCTGATCACCGAGCAGCGCACGACGCTCACCCGCTTCCCGGAGTTGACGATCGCGCGCACGAGCACCCGGCTTTTCGGCACCGATTTGTTTCTCAAACTGCCGGCCAACGGCGTGAACCTCAAACGCGACGACGGCACCTCCACGGTCGAAACGACCCGCCTGCACGTCTCCCCCGAACTGACCTGGCCGCTCTCGCTCGGCGGTGTCGCCCGCATCATCCCCTCGGCCGGCTACGCGTGGACCAACTACAGCGCGAACACCGAGGGTGTCGAGGAGACCCGGGCGCTGCCCTTCTTCAAGCTCGGGCTGGACGGGCTGCGCTCCTATCGCATCTGGGACCTTTCCGGGGCCGGGCGGTTCACGAAGCTCAAGCACCTGGTCGAACCGCGCGTCTCGTACGTCTACACACCGGACGTCGACCAGCAAACCATCCCCCAATTCGACGCCCTCGACCTGATTTTGCCGGCCAACCGCATGGAGTACAGCCTCAGCAACACCCTGTACGCCAAAGTGAAGGCCGCTTCGGCCAGGGCCGGTCGCCGACACCGCGAGTTTCGTGACACCCATGCTGCCGGAGCTTTCGGCGCTCGAGAAACCCGGGGACCAGGGGCAGCTGACCACGACGCAGGAGTTGCTCTGGGTCAAGCTCTCGCAGTACTACACGATCGGCGGCGGCGCGGGGGTCGATGCGGAAGAGGCGTTCTCGCCCGTGGAGTGGGAGGCGCGCACCAAGCCGCTCACCGGGATGGAGGTCACGTGGCGGGGAAATTATGACGTCTACGGCAACGGCATCGGGTACCAGAATCTCTCGCTGATCTGGAACCTGACGGGCGGTGCCGCCCTCCAGGGCGACTGGCGCACGACGCGCGACTCCACTCAGGACTTCCTCGATCTCGGCGGCACCTTTTCGCTCGACCGCTTCGATGTCCAGTTGCGCAGCCGCTACAATCTCGCCGAGAAGCTGTTTGTCGAAAACCGGATCGGCCTCAAGTACGCCTCGCAGTGCTGGGACGTGACGCTCGGCTACGTGCACTGGACGGACACCTACGAGTACTCACTGCTCTTTTCGCTCAAGGGCATCGGCACGATCGTGAAGATCTGAGCGGTTTTCTCCATGAAAAGGGTGCTGTTCTCGGCAAGCCTGATCGTCGTTCTGCTCGCCTTTCTCGAGGTGGTTTCCAGCCTCTATTATTTCTTCGTTGTCCCGCAGCAAGGCCGTGAAATGCTCGAGCCGCTGCTGGGGGTGACCAGCCCCGCGCGGCAGGAGTTGCTGCGCTACAAGACCCCACCCGTATTTCAATTACGTCTTCAACCGGGACTACCGGTATGCGGATGGTTTCAAGCCGTACAACTCCTCACGGGTTCCGCGCCCCCGAATGGACGGCCGAAGGAGCGGGGGACCATCCGGATCGTCGCCGTGGGCGGCAGCACGACCTATGGAGTCTTCTCCCGGGACGGGAAGAACATCTGGCCGGCGTTTCTTGAGACACGCTTGAATTCCGCAGGCGGCCCCGCTGTCGAGATCATCAACCTCGGGGTCACCGGGTACACCCTCTTCGAGATCATGGGCGTCATGGCGATGACGGTGCCGGATCTGGAGCCGGATATCGTTCTGATCAACGCTGGAGTCAACGATGCTTTTTCAGCGCCCTATCCGGACGAGGGCGGTCGGGACAACACCTTCTTCAGGTTCTCGTGGAATGTGCGGCAACTCCCCGGGTTCGCGAAGGTCGGCATGAGAAAAAGCTATACCCTGAGAGTCCTGGGGTATCTGGCGATGTCACTCAACGCGTATCTTCCGGGCGACTTGATGAATGCCATGCAATATCCCCACCCGGACGACAGGGAATCCCTGCAGAACGCGGCGAAGGCCTCGGGAAAATATTTCCGAAGAAACCTCAGGACCGTCGTGTCGATGGCGAAAGGCAGCGGCGCCGCCGCGGTGTTGTTCACGCAACCGCTGAGTCCGGCCTGGGATACGGTGGAATCGCCGTTTTACCGGGGGGTCATTGGCGCGCACAAGCGCAACAACGAGATCATCCGGGAGATCGGCAGGGAGTCGGGTGCCGCGGTGATCGATCTGTATCCCGGGATGCGCGCGCAGGAGTTGTTCGTGGATGCCATCCATCCAACCATCCGGGGGGAAGAGCTGCAGGCGCAGCTCGTCTATCCCGAAGTCAGCGCCCTCGTCGCCACGCTGGCTCGCCGCTGAAATTCGGTATTCTGGTCGTGAGACGCAGCGGCGCTCAAGATAAAGCCGATCCTGCTGCAGATATCCTAGAAAGCGACGAAAATTGTCGTGTCCGGTGACGAGAAACGTCGACGAGAAGGGATTGCACCCAGGCCCCATGGTCATCCGAATGATCGCCGGTTGCAAAATAATGAACAATATCAGTCGATCTATAGAACATTCTGCCGCCAGCAATCAATTTTTTCAGAGATGGCACGGAAAATGCTTTAACTGTGGGCAACGGGTATGAACCCACTACAACCAAAGGGGAGGACAGAACATGTTACAGAGCATCCGGAACCGGAAAGGCTTCACCCTGGTCGAACTGATGATCGTCGTTGCCATCATCGGCATTCTGGCGGCCATCGCCATCCCGAACTTCCTGCAGTTCCGTCTCAAGGCCAAGACCTCCGAGGCCAAGTCGAACCTCGGCGCCATCCGGAGCACCGAAGTGGCCTACTTCGCCGAGTGGGACTTCTACGTCGGCAACCAGGCCATGACGCCGATGGGCGGCCGCGCCGGCATCACCAATAAGGAGCCCTGGATTAGCTCGCACCCGCTTCTCGATCCTCGGCTTCGCCCCCGAAGGGAACGTGTTCTACTACGATTACGCCCTCCTGCTCCACCGCCAGCAGCGACTATCCGAACGCCAGCGAAGGCATGTCCATGTATGCCATCGGCGACCTCGACGGCGACACCTCGGTCAGCTCTTTCTACGTCACCAGTTCCACCAACGAAATCATCAAGGAAGGCGCCGCATTCTAGGATAGCATCCGGCTGTCGGCCGGATTCCGGAGATCAGCAGATGCAGGGGGTTCCTGAGAGATCAGGGGCCCCCTGCTCTTTATTTCGCCGCCAGTGGGGCTTCCCCTCGTCGAGTTGATGATACGCGTGGCGATCGTCGGAATTCCGTGATGGTCGCAATTGCTGACATCCGGCAGCTCACCGGAGGCGACAAAGAGATGTTCCACGAAGGCGCCGATCTCTGAGTGGAATCAGATCGGAACCCCGCGCTGGCTGGTTGGTGGCTGACCGCCGCGCTGCTGCTGCTCGTCCCCCTCGTCCAGGGGGGAACTCCCCGGTTCCCGTCCTTCGTCGTCAAACTGGGCATCCTCGCGCTGGTGGTGTTCTGGTCGAGAACCTGGGCGCGGGCGCCCCGGCGCGAGCTTCGCCTGAACGCGCTGGACGTGCTGCTCGGGTTTCTCGTCTTCTGGTCGCTCTTTTCCACGCTCTTCGCGCCCTATTACCACCCGGCCGAGGCGGCATCCCTCGCCATCGCCTGCTACGTCGCGCTGTACGCGTATCTGTCGTTCAACCCGAGCTTCGCCGGGCTTGCGCTCGCGCTCGGTGCGGTCAGGGCGCAGGCGGGCTTCCAGTCGCTGCTCGTGCTCGGGGCGGCGATCGGCTTCGGCCGGGACCGCCCCGCGGGTACTGTTTTTCAACCCGAACTTCCTGGCCGGCTTCCTCGCCGCCGCGCTGCTGCTTGTCGTCGGCGGCCAGATCTTCCCCCCGTCCGGCTCCCGCCGCCGCCCGCTGCGCACAGCGCTCGCCGCCGCTGAGGGGGCGCTGCTCCTCGCGGCCTTGTTGACCACCGGCTCGCGCGGCGGCGCCCTGGCTTTGGCCGCCGGGCTGCTGCTGCTGCTCACGCTGCGTTCCTGGAAAGTCGCCGCCGCGGCGTTCTCGGCGGCGTGTGTCGCGCTGCTGGCGATTCCCAACCCGCTGCTCCAACGGCTGCAGTCGCTCCCGCAGACGGACAATTTCGCCTTCACCCGGCTCGCGATCTGGAAGAGCGCCTGGTCGATGATGATCGACCACCCCTGGGTCGGCATCGGGCTCGGTCAGTACGAATACGTCTCGACCCGCTACGCCTTTCCCATCGAGACCCACTGGGCGAAATACACCCGCGTCGCCGAGAACGCCCACTCGGAGTACCTGCAGGCCGGCGCCGAACTGGGTGTTCCCGGCCTCCTGGTCGCGCTCGGCCTGGTCGCGCTGCTGGCGTGGGCCGCCGTCGCGCGCCTGCGCGCCCTGCCGCGCGCCGCGTGGGGGCCGGTCGCGACGCTGCTGGCCGCCGCCGCGTCGATCGCGGTTCACGCCGCGGTCGATTTTCCGCTGCACACGCCGTCCTCGGCGCTGCTGCTCGTGCTGCTGGCCGCCGGGCTGCGACTCCACGGCGTCACCGGGCCGGAGCACGCCGTCTCCTTCCGCGTCCGCCCCGTCTACGCCGTGACCGCGGGCCTGATCGCTCTCGTGCTCGCCCTCACCGCGGCGCGCCCGGTCGTCGGCTTCTGGTACTATCTCGGCGGCATCGGCGCCCCACGCAACCTGCTGCGCGAGAAGTGGGCGCTCGAGGAGGCGCCGCGCCGGGAGCTGCCCCTCGCGGAGTCGACGCGGCTGATCGGTCTCGCGGCGCGCATCGACTTCATCAACGCCCCCTACCATCGCGCCCTCGGGAGTCAGTATTTTCAGGAGTTTCTGCGCGGCGACGGGCGGCGCCGGGCGCGCTGAAGCAGGCGCTCTACCACCTGAACTACGCCGCCGAGCTCAACCCGAACCAGTTTCAGTACGCGGTGAACCTCGGCCAGGCGATGACCTCGCTCGCCCGGCGGGAGCCGCCGGGCCGCGAGCGGCTCGAGGCGGCGCTCGCGCACTACCGTCACGCCGCCGAGCTGGCGCCGTTCCAGTTCCAGGTCCTGTCCGAGATCGGGTTGCTCGTCCGACGAGTTGGGGGACGCCGCCGCGGCCGAGGCGGCCTTTCGCCGCGCCGTCGCCATCGAGGAGTACTACCTGCGCGGCTGGTTCAACCTCGGGACGTTCTACGCGCGGCACGGGAGGCTCCCCGAGGCGCGGGAGGCGTTCGGTCGCGGCGCCGCGCTCGCCGAGAAAGCTCCATCGCTCGTGCCGACCACCCAGGCCGAGGCCGAGTTGCTTGCAATCAAACCGGCTGTTTTCTACAATGAACTCGAGAAAATTCAGATCGCAGGAACGCACGGGCGGGACGTAGTCATGAAATCCGCAGCCGGAAGCGCAGGCCGGCGGCCGCGAACGGTCGTCGTGGGGCTGCTGATCGTCGTTGCGCTGGCCGCTCAGGCCGGCGTGCAGCGTTTGTTCGAGACCGCCTGGCCGCGCGCGGAGCGTCGAGCAGTTCCTCTACCTGCCCTCGGGGCGCAACACCAAGGCCTTGACCCTCGGGTTCTCGAACCTCGCCGCCGACGTGCTCTGGGTCAGGGCGGTCAGCTATTTCGGCGGGCACATGCTCACCGACAACGATTACCCCTGGCTCTTCCGCATCCTCATCCAGGTCACGACGCTCGACCCGCCCTTTCAGTACCCGTACCTCTTCGGGGGGATGGCCCTGGCCCTCAAGCCCGAAACCTCGGATGAGAGCATCGCGATGCTCACCCGGGGGATGACCAACTACCCGGGCGACTGGCGCTACCCGTTCTACATCGGCTTCAACGCCTTTTACAACCAGCACGACCCCGAGCGCGCCGCGAGCCTGATGCGCTATGCCGCGAGCCTGCCGGGGACGCCCCCGACTATCTGCCGCGCCTCGCCGCCAGCCTGCTGGCGCGAGACCGGACGCGTGGACGCCGCCGTGCTTTTTCTCGAGACGCTGGCCGAGGGCGCGCGCGACGAGTCGGCGCGGGCGAACATTCTTCACAAGATCGAGGATCTGCGCGCCAACAGGATCCCCGAGTCGCTCAAGGCCTTTCTCGCCGGCGAGAGCGCCGGCGCTGCCGGGGACACCGTGACCGCCGTCATCCGCACCGAGGGCCTGACCAAGGTCTTCGTGTCGAACTGGCGCCGGGTGCGCACGGTGGCCGTGGACCGGCTCGACCTCGAAATCGCCGAGGGCGAGATCTACGGCTTTCTCGGCCCGAACGGCGCCGGCAAGACCACGACGCTCAAGCTGCTGCTCGGCCTGCTGCGGCCCAGCGCGGGGCGGGCCGAGATCCTCGGCGAGCCGGCCGACGGGCTGGCCCACCGCGGCCGGCTCGGGTATCTCCCGGAAAACCCCAGTTTCTACGACTACCTCACCGGACGCGAGTTCCTCGACTTCTGCGGCCGGCTCTGCGGCCTCCCGGGCCCCGTCCGGCGCGAGCGCATCGCGCGACTGCTGGCGCTCGTCGATCTGGAGCGGGCCGCCGACGTGCGCATGCGCAAGTACTCCAAGGGCATGCTCCAGCGCGCGGGCCTGGCCCAGGCGCTGGTGGGCGACCCGCAGCTGCTGATCCTGGACGAGCCGCAGTCCGGGCTCGACCCGCTGGGCCGCAAGCAGGTGCGCGACGTCATCCTGCAGCTGCGCGCCGAGGGGCGGACGGTCCTGTTCTCCTCGCACATCCTCGCCGACGCCGAGATGATCTGCGACCGCGTGGGCATCATGAATCGCGGGCGGCTCGTGGCCTCGGGGCGTCTCGACCAGCTGCTGCGCAACCGCGTCCAGGCCGTCGAGTTCCAGGCCGTCGGTCTCGCCGCCGCGGCGCGCGCCGACCTGCGCCCGCGCGCCACCGTCTTTCTGGAGGAGGGCGACCGCGTGCAGTTCACGATCCCCGGGGACGAGGGACAGGTGCCGGGGGTCCTGGCGGCGATCCAGGCAGGGGGGCGGGCGGATCGTCGCGCGTCGCGCCGCTGCACGAGACGCTCGAAGACGTCTTCCTGCGCGAGGTGAAGACGCCGTGAAGACCTGGGCCGTCATCGCCAACACCTTCCGCGAGGCGATCCGCGACAAGGTGCTCTACAACCTGGTCTTCTTCGCGCTGCTGGTCATGGGGGCCTCGGCGGTCATCGGGAACATGACCCTCGGGGAGACGATCAAGATCATCCTGGACCTGAGCCTCGCCGCGATGTCGGTCTTCGGGCTGCTGATCGCGATCTTCGTCGGCATCGGCCTGGTGCACAAGGAGATCCAGCGGCGCACGCTCTACATGCTGCTCGCCCGGCCGATCTCGCGCCGCAACTTCGTGATCGGCAAGTACCTCGGCCTGATGCTCGTGATCGCCCTCAACGTGGCGGTCATGACCGCGGCCCTGCTCGCGCTGATGGCGTTCTATTCCCCGGGCGCGATGAACTGGGGCGTTTTCGTCGCGGTCCTGCTGATCCTCGTCGAGCTCATGGTCGTGACGGCGGTGGCGGTGCTCTTCTCGACGTTCTCCACGCCGACGCTCTCGGCCATGCTCACGCTCGGCGTCTGGGTCATCGGGCGCTTCTCCTCCGACCTCGTCGAGTTTGCGCGCAAGACGGAGGACCCCGTGACGCGGGCCCTCGTCACCGGCATCCACTACCTGCTGCCGAATCTCGAGAAGTTCGACGTCAAGCACCTGGTGGTCTACAACATGGCGATCGAGCCGGCCTACATCGGCGGCGCGGTGCTGTACGGGCTGCTCTACATCGCTTTTCTGATCGGTCTGGCCGCGCTGATTTTCGAACGTCGCGATTTCAAATAGTTCCCCCGTTTTTCCTTGACGCGATCTTCGCCAAACCCGTATATTCGTTCTCGAAGTGAACGCTGCTTTTCCAGTGTGTTTTCGCGGCTATCCCCATGACCTGGGGCCGGCGGTAGCCTGTCCGATGACGACCACGAAAATCAGCGAGCGGTTCCCTCGACGGCGCGCATCTGTACACTCTGCGCGAGCTCTCGCGCGACGACACCCTCTCGCAGCGCGACCTGGCCGGACGGCTCGGCCTTTCGCTCGGTCGCGTCAACTTCGTGGTGAACTCGCTGATCGGCAAGGGGTTGGTGAAGGCCCGGCGCTTCAAGAACTCGCGCAACAAGCTGGCCTATCGCTACGTGCTGACGCCCGAGGGCATCAGTGAAAAAATCAGGGTGACCCGCCGCTTCCTGCAGGCGAAACTGCACGAGTTCGAGCGGCTCCAGCGGGAAATCGAAGAGCTGCGCCGCGAGGCGGGGGCGAAGGGGAGGCGGGGGGCGGCCGATGAGCGCTGGAACCTGGATCGTCACCGGCGGCTCCGGCTTCATCGGGTCGGCGTTCGTTCTCCTGGCGCGCGCCCGGGGCTGGGCGCGCATCGTCAATCTCGACGCCCTGACCTATGCCGGGAACCCGGAGAACCTGGCCGGCCTCACCGGTGACCCCGGCTATGAATTCGTCCGCGGCGACATCTGCGACTCGTCCCTGGTGGCGCGCCTGCTCGCCGAGCACCGCCCCTCAGCGGTCGTCAACTTCGCCGCCGAGACCCACGTCGACCGCTCGATCCACGACGCGGCGCCGTTTCTGCGCACCAACGTCCTCGGCACCCAGGCCCTGCTCGACGCGGCCCGCGCGCACCTCGAGGGCCTGGACGCGGCGGGCCGCGCCGCCTTCCGCTTCCTGCACGTCTCGACGGACGAGGTCTACGGTACGCTCGGGCCCGACGACCCGCCGTTTCGCGAGACGACGCCCTACGCGCCGAACAGCCCCTACGCCGCGTCGAAGGCCGCCGCCGACCACCTGGTGCGCGCCGCCCACCACACGCACGGCCTGCCGACGCTGGTGACCAACTGCTCGAACAACTACGGCCCCTGCCAGTTCCCGGAGAAGCTCATTCCCCTGGTCATCTGCAACGCCCGCGAGGGCAAGCCGCTGCCCGTGTACGGCGACGGGATGCAGGTGCGCGACTGGCTGCACGTCGACGACCACTGCGAGGCGCTCGCACGGGTGATCGCCGCCGGCCGGCCCGGCGAGACCTACAACGTCGGCGGCGGCAACGAGCGCGCGAACATCCACGTGGTGCGGAGCGATCTGCCGCATCCTCGACGAGCTGGAACCGGCCGCGGCGCCGCGCGAGCGGCTGATCGTCTTCGTCACCGACCGCCCCGGCCACGACCGGCGCTACGCCATCGACGCCGCCAAGATCCGGGCCGAGCTCGGCTGGTCGCCGCGCATCGGCTTCGAGGCCGGGATCCGCGACACCGTCGCCTGGTACCTCGCCAACCCCGGCTGGGTCGAGCGGGTGCGCTCGGGCGCCTACCGGGAGTGGCTGGACGTCAACTACGCGAACCGCACGGAGGTGACTTTATGAAATATCTTTACAACACTTGCGCGGCCCGCGATAATTTTCGTACTTGTCGGCTGAACGGGTCCTCTACCCGTTTCCTGGGATCAACTCCGGCGTTCTTGGGCAAAAGCCTCTGTAGTCTTGCGGGCGAGGCGCCCGCGCCATGAAAGGGCTGATCCTCGCCGGCGGCCTGGGCACCCGGCTGCACCCGGTGACCCGCGTCGTCTCCAAGCAGCTGCTGCCGGTCTACGACAAGCCGATGATCTACCACCCGCTCTCGACGCTGATGCTCGCCGGCATCCGCGAGATCATGCTGATCTCCACCGCCGACGACCTGCCGCTGTACCGCCGGCTCCTCGGCGACGGCTCGCGCTACGGCCTGCGCCTGGAGTACGCGCTGCAGCCGGACCCGGGGGGGCTGCCCCAGGCGTTCCTGATCGGCCGCGAGTTCATCGCCGGCGGGCCCTCGGCGCTGATCCTCGGCGACAACCTCTTCTTCGGGCACGGCTTCGGCGGCCTGCTGCAGCAGTGCGCCGCGCGCGCCGCCGGGGCGACGGTCTTCGCCTACCGCGTGCGCGACCCGGAGCGCTACGGCGTCATCGAGATCGATCGCGCCGGCGCGGTGCTCTCGATCGAGGAGAAGCCCGCGCACCCGCGCTCCAACCTGGCGATCACCGGGTTGTACTTCTACGACGGGCGGGTGGCGGAGATCGCGGCCGCGCTGCGCCCGTCAAAGCGCGGCGAACTGGAGATCGTGGACGTCCACCGCGCCTACCAGGAGGCCGGCACCCTGCAGGTCGAGGTGCTCGGCCGCGGCATCGCCTGGCTGGACACCGGCACGCACGCCTCGCTGCTGGACGCCTCCAACTTCGTGCGCACCGTCGAGGAGCGCCAGGGGCTGAAGGTGGCGGCGATCGAAGAGGTCGCCTGGCGCATGGGCTTCATCGACGACGCGCAATTGCTCGCCCTCGCCCGGGAGCTGGAGAAAAACGACTACGGTCGCTACCTGCACGGACTGCTGGAGGAGGGGCGGTGAAGCTCACCGAGACCGCCCTGCCCGGGGTGCTGCTGATCGAGCCGTCCGTCTTCGGGGACGACCGCGGCTTCTTCCTGGAGACCTGGAGTGAAACCCGCTATCGCGACGCGGGTGTCGCGACCGATTTCGTCCAGGCCAATCACGCACGCTCCCGGCGCGGCGTGCTGCGCGGCCTGCACTTCCAGCTGGGACGGCCCCAGGCCAAGCTCGTCTGGGCGATTCGCGGCGAGATCCTCGACGTGGCGGTGGACATCCGCCGCGGTTCGCCGCACTTCGGCCGCTGGGTCGGGGCGACCCTCTCCGGGGAGAACCACCGCCAGCTGTTCGTCCCCGCGGGCTTCGCCCACGGCTACTGCGTGCTCAGCGAGAGCGCGGATGTCTCCTATCTCTGCTCCGACGGCTACTGGCCCGCGGGCGACCGCGGCGTGCGCTGGGACGACCCGGCGATCGGCATCGCCTGGCCCCCCGGCGAGTGGCTCCTCTCGGCCAAGGACCGCGCGCTCCCGCTGCTGGCGGACGCGACGGAGCTGCCTCGCTACGAGCCGCCCCCGCGAGGGGAGAGCGCTGCGTGAGGGTGACATGATCCTGATCACCGGGAAAAACGGGCAGCTCGGCTGGGAGTTGCGCCGCGCGCTCGCGCCGCTGGGCCCGGTCACGGCCGTCGACGCGACCGAGCTGCCGCTGGAGGACTCCGCCGCGATCCGCCGCGTGATCCGCAAGCTGCGGCCGACGATCGTCGTCAACGCCGCGGCCCACACCGACCTCGACCGCGCCGCGGAGCAGGGGGAGCTGGCGATGGCGATCAACGGCGTCGCCCCCGCGATCATCGCCGACGAGGTCAAGCGCCTCGGCGGCGGCCTGGTGCACTACTCCACGCGGCTGCGTCTTCGACGGCGTGAAAAAGGGCGCCTACGACGAAGGGCGACCCGCCGCGGCCGGCGAGCGTCCACGGCGAGAGCCGGCTGGCGGGGGAGGCGGGCGTGCGCGGCGTCGGCGTCCCGCACCTGATCTTCCGCACGAGCTGGGTCTACGGCGCGCGCGGGAGGACTTTTCTGCGCGCGACGCTCGACGCGGCCGCCGCCGGCGAGCCGCTGCGCGCGATCAACGACCAGCGCGGCGCCCCGACCTGGTGCCGCATGGTCGCCGAAGCCACCGCGCTCGTCCTGGCCCAGACCGGCGCGGCCCAGCGTCCCGACGCGCTCGAGGACTACGGCGGCACCTACCACCTGAGCGCCGCGGGGGAGACCACCTGGTTCGAGTTCGCCCGGGCGATCCTGCAGCGGGCGCCCGCGCCGCTGCGCGCCCGCGCGGCCCAGGTCGCGCCGCTGACGACCCGGGAGAGCCAGGCGCAGGGCCCGGCGCCCGGCGAATGCCCTGCTCGACTGCGCGAAGTTCACCGAGACCTTCGGCTTCGCCTTGCCCGAGTGGCGCGAGTCGCTCGATCTGGTCATGGAAGAGTTGGTAACGGGAACGACGTAGGGGCGGGAGTACGGATCAGGACGACGTAGGGGCGGGATTCATTCCCGCCCGCGGGCAGGTGAACCGTTTTCGGGAGGGTTTGAAACCCTCCCCTACGATCCAGTTCACGATGTACGGAGGAAGCAGACGACCATGAAACGCGCTTTGATCACCGGCATCACCGGACAGGACGGCTCGTACCTCGTCGAGTTCCTGCTCGCCAAGGGCTACGAGGTGCACGGCATCAAGCGCCGCTCGAGCTCCTTCAACACCCACCGCATCGACCACCTCTACCTCGACGAGCACGAGCACAAGGGGCGCCTGCACATGCACTTCGGCGAACTGGCCGACGCCAGCCGCCTCACCAACCTGATCTGGCAGCTGCGCCCCGACGAGGTCTACCACCTCGCCGCGCAGAGCCACGTCGCGGTCAGCTTCGACGAGCCGGAGTACACCGGCGACGTCACCGGCCTCGGCACCACGCGCCTGCTCGAGGCGATCCGTCTCTCCGGGGTCAAGTCGCGCTTCTACCAGGCCTCCTCCTCCGAGATGTTCGGCGCCGCGCCGCCGCCGCAGAACGAGCTGACGAGCTTTCACCCGCGCAGCCCCTACGCCGCCGCCAAGGTCTACGCCTACTGGATCACGGTCAACTACCGCGAGAGCTACGGGCTCTTCGGCTGCAACGGCATCCTCTTCAACCACGAGTCGCCCCGGCGCGGCGAGACCTTCGTGACCCGCAAGATCACCCGCGCGCTCGCGGCGATCCTCGCCGGGCGCCAGCGCACGCTGCACCTGGGCAACCTGGACGCCAAGCGCGACTGGGGCTTCGCGCCCGACTACATCGTCTGCCAGTGGCAGATCCTGCAGCAGGAGCGTCCCGACGACTTCGTGATCGGCACCGGCCAGACGCGCTCGGTGCGCGAGTTCGTCGTCGAGGCCTTCGCCTACGCGGGCGTCGAGCTGGAGTGGCGCGGCGCGGGCACTGGAGGAGCAGGGGGTCGTGCGCTCGCTCGACGCGCGCGCGCGTGCCGGCCGCCGCGGGCCTGAAGCCCGGGGACGCGATCGTCCACATCGACCAGCGCTACTTCCGCCCCGCCGAGGTCGACCACCTGCTCGCCGACCCCGCGAAGGCCAAGCGCGTGCTCGGCTGGGAGCCGAAGCTCGCCTTCCGGGAACTGGTGCGCTGCATGACGGACGCCGACCTCGAGGCCGCCGGGCATCCCGCCGCCGGGCGAGGGGCTCGAGATCCTCGCCAGGCACGGGTACGAGTGGATTCTCAACCGAAGGCGATCTCCGGGAGATTCGAGATGACGCTGGACGAAGGACGCCATGACCACGACCGCAACCTCACCTGGCACCCGCACCAGGTGACCAAGAAGGACCGCTGGCTGCGCAACTCGCACAAGTCGGCGCTGATCTGGCTCACCGGCCTCTCCGCCTCCGGGAAGTCGACGATCGCCAACGAGCTGGAGCAGGCGCTCTTCGTGCGCCAGATCAACACCTTCGTGCTCGACGGCGACAACGTGCGCCACGGGCTGAACAAGGACCTCGGCTTCTCGCCGGAGCACCGGCGCGAAAACCTGCGGCGCGTCGGCGAGGTGGCGCGGCTGCTGGTCGACGCCGGGATCCTGACGATCGCCGCGTTCATCTCGCCGTACGTCGAGGAGCGCGCCCGCATCCGCAGCCTCTTCGGCGAGGGGGAGTTCATCGAGACCTACGTGAAGTGCTCGATCGACGTCTGCGAGGAGCGCGACCCCAAGGGCCTCTACAAGAAGGCGCGCCGGGGCGAGGTCCACGAGTTCACCGGCGTGTCGGCGCCCTACGAGGAGCCGGAGGCGCGCGGAGCTGGTGCTCCCGACCGACGAGCTGACGATCGTCCAGTCGGTGGAGCGCATCATCGACCACCTCGAGAAGAACCGGATCATCGTCGGTGATTAGCAGCAGTCGTACGCCGTGTTCCCGCTGACACATTCGGGTACGATGCTCCGCGCCGTGCTGAAGGACAACCGACTGAAAGGACAGCAATCCATTGAACCGTGTGCTCGTCACCGGCGGCGCCGGCTTCCTCGGCTCGCACCTCTGCGAGCGGCTCCTCGAGGCCGGTCACGACGTGCTCTGCCTCGACAACTACTACACCGGGAGCAAGGCGAACATCGCCCACCTGCGTGCGGAACCCGCGCTTCGAGGTGCTGCGCCACGACGTCACCGTCCCCGCTGCACGTCGAGGTCGACGAGATCTACAACCTCGCCTGCCCGGCCTCCCCGGTGCACTACCAGCACAACCCGGTGAAGACGACGAAGACCTCGGTCCACGGCGCGATCAACATGCTCGATCTCGCCAGCCGGCTCGGCGCGCGGATCCTGCAGGCCTCGACCGGCGCGGTCTACGGCGACCCCGAGGTGCACCCGCAGACCGAGTCGTACTGGGGTCACGTCAACCCGATCGGCCTCCTCTCCAGCCACGACGAGGGCAAGCGCTGCGCCGAGACGCTCTTCTTCGATTTCCACCGCCAGATGAAGCTGCGGATCAAGGTCGCGCGGATCTTCAACACCTACGGCCCGCGCATGCACCCCGACGACGGCCGCGTGGTCTCCAACTTCATCGTGCAGGCCCTGCGCGGCGACGACATCACCGTCTACGGCGACGGCACCCAGACGCGCAGCTTCTGCTACGTGGACGACATGGTCGACGGCCTGATCCGCCTGATGGACAGCCCGGACGCCCTGATCGGCCCGGTGAACCTCGGCAACCCCGGCGAGTTCACCATCCTGGAGCTGGCGCGACCGGGTGATCGCGCTGACCGGCTCCGCCTCGCGGATCGTCCACGGGCCGCTCCCGCAGGACGACCCGCGCAAGCGGGACCCCGACATCGCGCTCGCGCGGGAGCAACTCGGCTGGGAGCCGCGGACGCCGCTCGCGCAGGGGCTGGAGAAGACGGTGGCCTATTTCCGGCGCCGGCTCGATATCGCCCCCCGATGAACCCGACCTCCCGCATCTACGTCGCCGGCCACCGCGGCCTCGTCGGCACCGCGATCCTGCGCAACCTGCAGGCGAGGGGCTACGCCAACTTCGTGCTGCGCACCCACGCCGAGCTCGACCTCGAGAACCAGGCCGCCGTGCGCGCCTTCTTCGAGGCCGAGCGCCCCGAGTACGTCTTCCTCGCCGCGGCCAAGGTCGGCGGCATCCACGCCAACAGCACCTACCCGGCGGACTTCATCTACAACAACCTGCTGATCGAGGTGCAACGTCATCCACGCCGCCCACCTCTGCGGCGCGAAGAAGCTGCTCTTCCTCGGCTCCTCCTGCATCTACCCGCGGCACGCCCCGCAGCCGATGAAGGAGGAGCACCTGCTCACCGGCGAGCTGGAGCCGACCAACGAGCCCTACGCGGTGGCCAAGATCGCCGGCATCAAGCTCTGCCAGAGCTACAACCGCCAGTACGGCACCGACTTCATCGCGGTGATGCCGACCAACCTCTACGGCCTCAACGACAACTACCACCCGGTGAACAGCCACGTCCTGCCGGCGCTGATCAGAAGATTCCACGAGGCGAAGCATGCGCATGGAATCCGGCACCCGTCCCCCTCTGGGAAGGGGGGGCAGGGGGGGATCTGCACCGACCCCTCCATCGCCCCCGACGGCTCCTGGGTCCAGGCCTGGGGCACCGGCTCCCCGCGCCGCGAGTTCCTGTACGCCGACGACTGGCCGACGCCTGCGTCTTCCTGATGCAGACCTACTCCGGCAACGACTTCGTCAACATCGGCACCGGCGAGGACATCACGATCCGCGAGCTGACCGAGATGGTCGCGCTGACCGTCGGCTACCGCGGCGAGATCCGCTGGGACCCGACGAAGCCCGACGGCATGCCGCGCAAGCTCCTCGACGTCTCGCGCCTGCACGCGCTGGGCTGGCGGCACCAGCACTCGCTGCACGAGGGGCTGATCGCCGCGTACGAGGACTTCCTCAGACAACATCCCGTCGTTCCCCTGGAGGTGAATTCACCATGACCTTGTCCCGCCACACCCGCCGCATCTCCGTCGTCGGTCTCGGCTACGTCGGCCTGCCGGTGGCCGTCGCCTTCGGGCGCACGGCGCGCGTCGTCGGCTTCGACGTGAACCCGCAGCGCATCGAGGAGCTGCGCGCCGGCCACGACCGCACCGGCGAGGTCGCCGCCGCCGACCTGGCCGCCGCCGACATCCTCTACACCGACCGCACCGAGGAGCTGCGCGACCGCCGACTTCCACATCGTCGCCGTGCCGACGCCGGTCGACGACGCCCACCAGCCCGACCTGACGCCGCTCGTGAAGGCCTCCGAGTCCGTCGGCCGCGCCCTGAAGAAGGGCGACATCGTCGTCTACGAGTCCACCGTCTACCCCGGCGCCACCGAGGAGGTCTGCGTCCCCGATGCTCGAGCGCGTCTCGGGCCTGCAGCTGCGGGCGTCGACTTCACGCTCGGCTACTGCCCCGAGCGCATCAACCCCGGCGACAAGGAGCACACCTTCACGACGATCGTGAAGGTCGTCGCCGGCCAGGACGCCGCGACGCTGGACATCGTGGCCGCCGTCTACGGCTCGGTCGTCACCGCCGGGCGTGCACCGCGCCGCGTCGATCAAGGTGGCCGAGGCCGCCAAGGTCATCGAGAACACCCAGCGCGACCTGAACATCGCCCTGATGAACGAGCTGGCGCTGATCTTCGACCGGCTCGGCATCGACACCCTCGACGTGCTCGAGGCCGCCGGCACCAAGTGGAACTTCCTGCCCTTCCGCCCCGGCCTGGTCGGCGGCCACTGCATCGGCGTCGACCCCTACTACCTGACCCACAAGGCCGAGGAGGTCGGCTACCATCCCGCAGGTGATCCTCGCCGGGCGGCGCATCAACGACGGCATGGGCGCCTTCATCGCCGACCGCACCATCCGCGAGATGACCCGCGCCGGCCACGCCGTCAGCGGCGCCCCGGTCACCGTGCTCGGCCTGACCTTCAAGGAGAACTGCCCCGACCTGCGCAACTCGCGCGTCATCGACATCATCCGCGAGCTGCAGGACTTCGGCGCGCGCGTCCAGGTGGCCGACCCGCTGGCCGACCCCGAGGAGGCGCTGCACGAGTACGGCGTGCGGCTGACCCCCTTCGACAAGCTCGAACCGGCCGCCGCCGTCGTCGCCGCGGTTTCGCACCGCGACTACCGCGCCCTCACCGTGGACGATCTCCTCGGCCTGAGCCGGCGCCCCGCTCTGGTCATCGACGTCAAGTGCGCCTACGACCGCGCGGCGCTCGCCGCCGCCGGCATCCGCCACTGGCGACTGTGAAACCCTCCCTGCCCGCAGCGCTCGAGAACGTCCGCCGCACCCTCCAGGCCGACCCCAGGCGCTGGCTGGTGACCGGCGTCGCCGGCTTCATCGGCTCGAACCTGCTCGAGCAGCTCCTGAAGCTGGACCAGACGGTCGTCGGCCTGGACAACTTCTCCACCGGCAAGCAGCGGAACCTGGACGAGGTCCAGACCCTCGTCGGCGCCGACCGCTGGGCCGGCTTCCGCTTCGTCGAGGGCGACATCCGCGAGCCTGGACACCTGCCACCGCGTCTGCCGGGGCGTCGACTACGTCCTGCACCAGGCGGCGCTGGGCTCGGTGCCGCGCTCCCTCGAGGACCCGATCCTCACCAACGCCAACAACGTGACCGGCTTTTTGAACATGCTGGTCGCCGCCCGCGACGCCGGCGTCAAGCGCTTCGTCTACGCCGCCAGCAGCTCGACCTACGGCGACCACCCGGCGCTGCCCAAGGTCGAGGAGCGGATCGGCCGGCCGCTCTCCCCCTACGCCGTCACCAAGTACGTCAACGAACTCTACGCCGACGTCTTCGCGCGCTGCTACGGCCTGCCGACGGTGGGGCTGCGCTACTTCAACATCTTCGGCCCCCGCCAGGACCCCGACGGCGCCTACGCGGCGGTGATCCCGAAGTGGGTCGCGTCCCTGCTGCGCGGCGAGCCGGTCTACATCAACGGCGACGGCGAGACCAGCCGCGACTTCTGCTACATCGAGAACGCCGTCCAGGCCAACCTGCTGGCGGCCACCGTCGAGCGGCCCGAGGCGATCGACCAGGTCTACAACGTCGCCGTGAACGCCCGCACCACGCTGCTCGAGCTCTTCACGCTGCTGCGCGACGGACTCGCCGCCCGGCACCCGCACCTGAAGGACGCCCAACCGGTCCACCGCGACTTCCGCGCCGGCGACGTGCTGCACTCCCAGGCGGACATCGGCAAGGCCCAACGGCTGCTGGGGTACGAGCCGACACACACGATAGGGCAGGGGCTGGCGGAGTCGCTGGGGTGGTACGAG
>CAVOVE010000002.1:0-22798 GCA_963699775.1 uncultured Candidatus Rokubacteria bacterium | reverse complement strand
GTGAACAGGTCAAAGAGTTCAGGTACCACGCCGTCAATACTACAGCGACCGTGGTGAACAATCAGTAGATATTTCGCGTCCGGGCACGGTTATTCGTAGGGGCGGTGTTGATCCCCGCCCATGATGCGCACGAATCACCGGGAACGGCGAGTCGGCTGTCATGCTCCGCCAGATTTCAGATGGAGTGTCAATCGGGCGCCGTATCTGGTTCAATGGCCGTCCACACGGCTTCAGGAGAGGGATGATGACGATTGGACGGACGGTGCGCGGGCTCGGCCTGATCAGCGGCGGGCTCGACAGCATGCTCGCCGCGCGCCTGCTCATGGAACAGGGGATCGCGGTCACCGGCATTGCGTTCGTCACGCCGTTCTTCGGCTCGAAAAACGCCGAAGCGGCAGCGGCCCGGCTCGGCTTTCCGCTGATCGTGCGCGACATCACCGCGCCGCACCTGGCGATGGTCAAGCACCCGCCCAGCGGCTACGGGAGGCAGATGAACCCCTGCATCGACTGCCACGCGCTGATGCTCAGCGTCGCCGGCGAGGTCATGGACGCCGAGGGCTTCGACTTTCTCTTCACCGGCGAGGTGCTCAACGAGCGGCCGATGTCGCAAAGCCTGCGTTCGCTCAACCGCGTGGCCAACCTCTCCGGGCGGCCGGGTTGCGTGCTGCGCCCGCTGTCGGCGCTGCGGCTGAGGGAGACGGACATCGAGCGCGATGGACTTGTCGAGCGAAAGCGCCTGCTCAACCTCGAGGGGCGCTCGCGGCGGCGCCAGTTCGAGCTGGCGCGCGGCTGGGGGATCGCCGATTACCCGAACCCGGCCGGCGGCTGCCTGCTGACCGACCCGGGCTACTCGCGCCGGCTCAAGGACCTGCTCGAGCACGGGCCCGAGGCCGGGCCGCACGAGTTGGAGCTGCTCAAGATCGGTCGCCAGTTCCGCATCCGCGAGGGCGTCAAGGCGGCGGTCGGGAAGAACGCCGTCCACAACCAGGCGCTCACGGTTCTGCGCGGCCCCGGCGACCTGTTGCTGCGCACCGGCGGCGTCCCCGGCCCGGTGATGATTCTCTCCGGTGCCGCGAGCGAGGCCGACATCGCTGTAGCGGCCGGCATCTGCGCCCGCTACAGCGACGGGAGCGCCGGCCGGGTGCGGATCATCGTCGAGAGCGATGCCGGCGAGCGGGAGTTGCTCGCCGACGCGATCGTGCCGTCGGAGTTGTTGTCGATGCGGGTGTAGGAGGGGATGAACCCCTCCCCTGCGCAACACCAACCCACCTTTGAAGGGGTGGGGTTTACCCCGCTGTCTCCGACGCCGTAGGGGCGGGGTTTATCCCCTCCCGAGCGCAGGATCGATCCTTGACAGCCCCCTTGGCGGCGTGCATCATTAAACGGAAGTTGAAACGATTTTCTCCTGTGAATCAAGTGGTTAACGAGAAGGAGCGTCCTCGTGAGAGAGCTCGGCAGCGAGACGGTCACCGAGCACGTCGCGCGCCTGTTCGTCGAGGCCAACACTCTGCTCGGCGATGATGTCGTCTCCACGTTCAGGAATTGCCTCACCACGGAGACATCGCCCACCGGGCGCGACATTCTCGCCCAGTTGCTCGAAAACGCCGATCTGGCCCGCGATTCCGGCGTACCGCTCTGCCAGGACACCGGCCTGGCCGTGGTGTTCCTCGAGATCGGCCAGGAGCTCCACATCAAAGGCGGCGACCTGTACGAGGCGGTCCACCTCGGCGTTCGCAAGGGGTGCGCCGAAGGATATCTGCGCGCCTCGGTCGTCACGCCGCCGGTCGGCAGGCGCGTCAACACCGGCGACAACACCCCGGCGATCATCCACACGACGATCGTGCCCGGGGACCGCCTGCGCATCGTCGTTGCGCCCAAAGGCGGCGGCAGCGAGAACACCAGCGCCATCCGGATGCTCCGCCCGGCCGACGGGCGCGACGGGGTGAAGCGCTTTGTGCTCGAGACGGTCATCAAGGCCGGGCCGAACCCCTGCCCGCCGATCGTGGTCGGCGTCGGGATCGGCGGCACCTTCGAACTGTGCGCGCTGTTGGCCAAGAAGGCGCTGCTGCGACGCCTCGGCCAGCCGCACCCCGATCCGGATTTTGCGGCGCTCGAGGGCGAATTGCTCGAGGCGATCAACCGGCTCGGGACCGGCCCGGCCGGTCTCGGGGGGAACGTGACGGCCCTTGCGGTGCACGTGGAAACCCACCCCTGCCACATCGCGAGCCTCCCCGTCGCGGTCAACATCAACTGTCACTCGCACCGCCATCGCGAAGTGCTGCTGTGAAATTTCTCTCCACCGCCGGCGAGGTGTCCCCGCTATGAGCCGCGACACTCCGGTTCGCCTCACCACGCCGCTCTCGTCCGGGGACCTGGCGACCCTGCGCGCCGGCGACCGCGTCCTGCTCTCGGGGGTGGTCTACACGGCTCGCGACGCCGCCCACGCGCGACTGATCGCACTCATCGATCAGGGCCAGCCGCTGCCATTCCCCACCGCGGGCCAGGTGATCTACTACGTCGGGCCGACGCCCCCGCGCCCCGGCACGCCGATCGGCTCGGCCGGCCCGACGACCAGCGGCCGCATGGATTCCTCCACGCCCGCGCTGCTGGCCGCCGGCATCAAGGGGCTGATCGGCAAGGGGAGCCGCTCGGCCGAAGTCCGCGCGGCGCTGGTGAAGCACCGCGCCGTGTATTTCGCGGCGACCGGGGGCGCCGGGGCGCTGCTCGCCCGTAAAATCAAAAGCGCCGAGGTCGTCGCCTGGGAGGATCTCGGCGCCGAGGCTGTCCGCCGTCTCGTCTTCGAGGACTTTCCGCTCGTCGTGATCGACGATGTGTTCGGCAGCGACCTCTACGAGCAAGGCGTGGCCCAATACCGCGGGGAGGACCAACCATGACCAAAGCCGTCCCTGATCCGCTGGCCCCCACCGGAAAGGAACTGCGGCAGCTTCTCGCCCGGCGCCTGCACGACCCGCACGGCGTCCTCGGCGTTCACCCCGTGCCGGGGCGCCCCGGGACCTGGGTCCTGCGCGCCTTCCATCCCGACGCCACGGGCGCCGTGGCGCTGCTCCCTGACGCGGTCGCCTTCCCGATGCGTCTGCTGCACAAGAGCGGGCTCTTCGCGGCCTTGCTCGAGGGGCACGCGCATCCCCCTTCCTACCGGCTGCGCTTCCGGTTCGCCGACGGCTCTGAATTCGAGCGCGGCGACCCCTACCGCTTCCTTCCCACCCTCGGCGATCTGGATCTGCACCTGATCGGCGAGGGGTCGCACCAGAGGCTCTGGGAGGTCCTCGGCGCGCACCCGCGGGTTGTGGAAGGCGTCGCGGGCGTCGCCTTCGCCGTCTGGGCGCCGAACGCCAGCCGGGTCAACCTCGTCGGCGATTTCAACGCCTGGGACGGGCGCCTGTACCCGATGCGCCCGCTCGGCGCTTCCGGCGTCTGGGAGCTGTTCGTCCCGGAACTGGCCGAGTGGGCGATCTACCGCTACGAAATCGCCGCCCGGGACGGCTCGCTCTGCCTCAAGACCGACCCGCTGGCTTTCTCCTGCGAATTGCGCCCGAAGACCGCCGGCCTCGTGTTCGACCACGAGCGCTACTCCTGGAACGACAGGGACTGGTTGAAGACGCGCGCCGAACGCGTACTGCGCCAGGAGCCCCTCGCGGTCTACGAGGTCCACCTCGGCTCGTGGATGCGCACGGGGGGCGAGAGCGGCGATTGGCTCTCGTACCGCGAGGTCGCGCCGCTGCTCGCGGCGCACGTGCGGCGCCTCGGCTTCACCCACGTCGAGCTGCTCCCCGTGGCCGAGCACCCGTTCGACCCCTCCTGGGGCTACCAGGTGACGGGCTTTTTCGCCCCGACGAGCCGCTTCGGCACCCCGGACGATTTCAAGTTCTTCGTCGACACGCTGCACCAGGCCGGGATCGGCGTGATCCTCGACTGGGTCCCCGGCCACTTCCCGCGCGACGAATACAGCCTGCGCCGCTTCGACGGCACGGCGCTGTACGAGCACGAGGACCCGCGCCTCGGCGAACACCCGGACTGGGGGACGATGATCTTCAACTTCGGGCGCAGCGAGGTCCGGAACTTCCTGCACGCCAACGCGCTGTTCTGGCTCGAGGTCTTCCACGTCGACGGGCTGCGCGTCGACGCCGTGGCCTCGATGCTCTACCTCGACTACAGCCGCAACGAGGGGGAGTGGATCCCCAACCGCTTCGGGGGCCGCGAGAACATCGAGGCGGTGGCCTTCCTGCGCCGTCTCAACGAACTGGTCTACGGCCTGCACCCCGGGTGCTTCACGATCGCCGAGGAGTCCACGTCCTGGCCGGCGGTTTCACAGCCCTCGTGGCTCGGCGGGCTCGGCTTCGGCTTCAAGTGGAACATGGGCTGGATGCACGACACCCTGCACTACTTCGCCCGCGACCCCGTGCACCGCGCCCACCACCACGACGAGCTGACCTTCTCGATGTTGTACGCCTACACCGAGAACTTCGTGCTGCCGCTCTCGCACGACGAGGTCGTCCACGGCAAGGGTTCGCTGCTCGGCAAGATGCCCGGGGACCGCTGGCGGCAGTTCGCCAACCTGCGCCTGCTGCTGGCCTATTTCTGGAGCCACCCGGGCAAGAAACTGCTCTTCATGGGCACCGAACTCGCCCCGGACCGGGAGTGGGACCACGACCGCGGCCTGGAGTGGCACCTGGCCCACGACCCGCCGCGGGCCGGCATCCTGAACCTGATGGAGGACCTCGGGAGGCTCTACCACGGCACGAAGGCGCTCTGGGAACTCGATCACGCACCGGAGGGGTTCTCCTGGATCGATTGCCGGGATGCCGCGCAGGGTGTCGTCTCGTTCGTGCGCCGCGGCACCGGCAGCCACCTCGTGGTGATCCTCAACCTGACGCCGGTGCCCCGCCACGGGTATCGGGTCGGGCTCCCCGAATTGCGGCGCTACCGCGAAGAGATCAACACCGATTCCTCGCGCTACGGCGGCAGCAACCTGGGCAACGGGGGAGCGGTCTGTGCCGAGCCGTACCCGTTCCACGGGTACGCCCAGTCCGCCAGATTCACGCTGCCCCCGCTCGCCGCCGTGTTCCTGCAGCCGGCGACTGAGCACTTCGGCGAGCCTTGACGGAAAGCCATGAGATTACGTGCCCCATGGTCACCGGATCGCTGAGCCCCCTCGAAAAACTCGCCGCCGCGAACGGCATCGAGCCGGCGTGGCGCGACAACTGGGGGGAGGTCCACCCCACCAGTCCGAAGACCAACGCCGGTTTGCTCGCGGCGATGGGCGTCGGCGCCGCCACGACCGCCGAGGCGCGGCGCGCGCTGGCCGCCCGGACGGAGCTCGACTGGTGCGAGCCCGCCCCGCCGGTGCTCGTCGTGCGCGCCGGTTCGCCTCCCGCGCGTTTTGCCATCGCTCTGTCCCGGCCCGCCGGGCGCGCCCGGTCGGGCAGGCTGCAGATCTCGCTCGAAATCGTCGAGGAAGGCGGCCAACGCCGACAGGTCACCTTCTCCGCTGGAGAAATCTCGCACCTCGGCACCCGAACGTACCGCGAGCGCGCCTGGGACCGGTACGAAATCCCGCTGCCCGGCCCCTTCCCGCTCGGCTATCACACGCTGCACGTCACGGCCCGGCGAGACCGTGTCCTGCTGCAGCGGGCGGTGGCGCTGATCGTCTGCCCGGACCGGGCGTACGAGGCGCCGGAGGCGGAGGGCGGCGCTCGCGCAGCGGGCCTGGGCGTCGCCCTCTACGGTGTGCGTTCCGGGCGCAACACGGGCGTCGGCGACTTCGGGGATCTGCGGCGTCTCACCCGCTGGGCCACGCGCGCCCTCGGCGTCCGCTTCATCGGGCTCAACCCGCTGCACGCGATCCGCAACCGCTCCCCGTACGCCCACAGCCCGTACCTGCCCCTGAGCAGCCGCTTCGTCAACCATCTCTATCTCGAGCTCGAGGCGATACCGGAGTTTGCCGCCAGCGCCGCCGCGCAGCGGCAGATGGCCGCCGCCGCCCCGCTGCTGGCCCGCCTTCGCGCGATGCCGCACGTCCCCTACAACGAGGCGGACGTTTTCAAGAAGGGCGTGCTGCGCACCCTCTTCGCCGAGTTCCTCGCCGGCGCCTGGAACCGCGCCGGCGACAACCCGCGGCGCAAGCGGTTCGAGGATTACCTCGCTCGGGAAGGGCCGACCCTCCAGCAGTTCGCCCTGTTCCAGGCTCTGGATGCGCACCTGAGCGCAGCCGGCGAGTGCGACTGGTCGTGGCGCCTCTGGCCGGAGGGCTTCCGTCACCCCGCGGGACCCGACGCCCGCTCCTTCCTCGAACAGCGGCGCGAGGAGGTCCTCTTCTGGCAGTACCTGCAGTGGCAGCTCGACGAGCAGCTCGCCCAGGTCAACCTCGACGCGAGTCAGGCCGGCCTCACCCTGGGGTACTACCACGACCTGGCGCTGGCCGTGGACGAGCACGGCGCCGACACCTGGGCGTTGCAGGATCTTTTCGCCACCGGAGCCCACGTCGGGGCGCCGCCGGACGAATTCAATGCTGCGGGACAGGATTGGGGCTTCCCGCCCCCGCTCCCGCAGCGCGACCGCGCGCAGGGCTACCAGGCTTTTGCCGCACAGATCCGCCACGCCTGCCGCCACGCCGGCCTGCTGCGCATCGACCACGTGATGCGCCTCGCGCGCCTCTTCTGGATTCCCGCTGGCATGCCCGCATCTGATGGGGCGTACGTGAGCTACCGGCAGGCGGATCTCTTCGGCATCCTCGCCCTGGAGAGCGTCCGCAACCGGACGGTCATCGTCGGCGAGGACCTGGGCGTGGTCCCCGACGGTTTTCGCGACACCATGTCCGCAGAAAGCCTCTGTTCCTGCCGTCTGCTGTGGTTCGAGCGCAACAAAGACGACACCTACCTTCCGCCCGAACGGTACCCGCACGACGCGATGGTCTCCATCACCACCCACGATCTGGCCACGTTCACCGGGTTCTGGACCGGACACGACCTTCTGACCCGCCGCGCGAGCGGTCTCTACCCGGACGAGCCATCGTTCAACCTGGCGCTCGAGAGCCGCCGCCAGGAGCGTCGCCGCCTGCTCGAACTGCTCGTCGCCTGCGGACTCCTCGGATCGGAACGCCTCGACTCAGCGGGCGAGCCCGCCGATCCGGACGGGGAGTTGCACAACGCCGTCGTCGCCCTGCTCTGCCGGACGCCGAGCCGCTTCTTCGTGCTCGCGCAGGAGGACCTCTTCAAGGTGCTCGATCAGCAGAATGTGCCGGGGACCGTGACGGAGCGGCCGAACTGGGTCTGGCGGATGCCGTGGACGGTCGAGGAACTTGAAAGCGCGCCGGCGGTGCGTGATTTTGCGCGGATGTACCACGCCAACCTCGAGCGCTCCGGGCGGCTCTAGGGCTGGAGGTCGGTGGTTTCCTTCCCTGATTTCTTCCGCGCCGCCGGCTTTGCGCCAACCGCCTTCCTGACCGCCTTCACCGCGCGCTCGCCCTCCTGACGGATGGCGGCGGAGGCCTGCCCGGCCCCCGACTTGATGATCTTGCCCGCCCGGCGCACCTCATCGGCAGCGCGGGAGCGATTGCGCACGACATCCTGCCGGATGACCTCCATCCGTGCCCGCAGCCGGCTGACGTCGTCGAAAGCCGCCTGGACATCGGGGTCGCCGAGGACATCCGTGCGACTTTCGGTCTGGAGTTGCCAGGCCCGTTCCCCGACCCGGCGCATCAACACGCCGAGCTTGCGATCGATGTTCGCGACCTCGATCTTGTAGCGCGCGATCATCGACCCGGATTCGGTGACGTCCGCAAGGCTGCCCAGAAGTTCCTTCGTCCGTGCCAGCACGTCCATGCTCTCCCCCTCCCCGAACTTTCAGGCGCGTATCGAAAACCACGCTTCGGTCCAGTGTAGCCCTCCTGCCGCACCTGTCAACGTGTGTCATCGACACGTGTGTCATCGACCACGCACCGCACATCAGCCATGTTCAGCGGCCTGCCACGACCAGGGCGAGCGCGCCGAGTTCATACAAGCCGCAGATCGCGACCAATCCGCGCCAGCCGGCGCGGGAGTACGGCTCCCCCTCGCGCCGCAGCACGCCGTGGATCCCCGAGAGGCAGACCGCCGCAAACAACCCCGCGGCCAGCACGGCCGAGACCTGGGCAACGATCAGCAGCCTCAGCCCGCCCGCGGGCACCAGCGCTGCGAGCACCGACCCCGGCAGGGCGTGCAGGTGCAGCGACGCGAGCGCCCCGATGTGGCCGAGCTGGAATCCCATGGCCGGCCCCCACCCGAGCACCAGCAGGGAAAAAGCGACGCGCGTGGAAAGCGTCGGCTCCGGGTCCGCCCCGGCCGTGAGCAGACGCGGCAGCAGGGCCTTCGCGACGACGGTCGCCAGCAGCGCCACCAGCGAGGTTACCAGGAACCCGGCGTGTGTCGCGGCCCACGTCCCCCCCTGCGAGGCGAGCATCGCGGGAGCGAAGAAAAACAGGAAGAGCGCGAACGGGACGAGCGCCCCGCCGACTTCCGGCTGGGCCCAGACGCTCTGGAACGGCAGGCGCAGATACAGCCGCGCCGATCCGTGCGGGCAGACCCGCAGGCACTCGTAGCACTGCTTGCAGGCGTACGCCTCGTAGGCGTAGAGCGGGTGGTGGAAGACCGGGCACCCCGGACGGGTGCTCGTACCCTTGAAGCACTCGTGCGTCGTGCACATCGTGGCGCAGACGCTCGGGTTCGAGCGCACGGTGAGCACCGCCGGCAGCGAGCAGACCGCTCCGAGGTTCCCGAGCGGGCAGAGATAGCGGCACCAGCTCTCACGCCGCCAGATCACCGCGGAGGCGATCGCCGCCACGAAGAGGGAGACCAGCAGGATCCCGGCGGCCCGCGGGTTCCCGGTCATGTGGAAGGCGTGCTCCGACCAGATGATGAGCAGGAATCCGATGATGATGAACCAGCCGGAGAATTTTTTCAGCCACCCCCCCGGCGCGATTCCGTAGTTCTTGATGCGGGCGGCGATGCGACCGGCGGCCGAGAGCGGACAGACCGTGCACCAGACCCGCCCCACGAACAGAAAAACGACGAAGAGCGACGGTTCCCAGAGCCCCCAGGTCATGGCGTTCGCGATTGCGCCCTCCCGCTCGCCGCTGCGCAGCAGGCTCGCCGCGATGATCGCCGCAAACGACGCGAAAACGAGGGCGCGCAAGGTTCCGAGCACCCGCGGCGCGGTGAAGCGCCGCACGAGACTGAAACGGGTCAGATCCAGTTCCTGGACCTTCCCCTCCCCCTTGGGACCGGTGAAGATGTGCTCGGCCTGGATCAGCGGCTCGTCGGAGATGACCGCGGCCATCTCGATCGCCTCGCGCAACTCGGCCGCGTTGCGGTGCGCGTAGCGCTGCGAGAGCAGGACGTGCTCGGCCGCGAGACTGAGGCTGCGCGAGTCGTGCGGTGAGCGCTCGGCGAGAAAGAGGCGCGCCAGCGGCACGATATCCTTGCGCCGCTGGTGCAGGCGCGGGACGAGGACGGCGGCGGCGGCGAGGCACGCGGCGAGGCCGGCATCGACCTGCTGCGCGAATTGCGGGGGCGGCAGATCGGTGGTCACAACCAGCCGGGCCGCAGGGTAATCCAGACCGACAGCGCGGCGGGAGTGCGCGTACCGGCCGCAGGCCTCCTGCACCGGTTGCGGCAGCTCCTGCGCATGGCGCAGCACGAGCGTGCCGCCGTGCGCCAGTTGCAGCGCGCCGTAGCGCCGCAGCTCGCCCCGGTCCTCCCCGGCCGCGCCCCTCCGCAAACCGCTTTCAGCGCCGAAAAGAAAGCGCATCGCCTCGGTCGCCTCGAGCGTGCGGCAGTCGACGGCGATGAACGGCGTGCCGGGACGAGCCGCGGCTTCGTGAATCTTCGCGGCGACGAAGAGCTTGCCGCTGCCGGGGTCGCCGCTGATCAGGACCGGGTCACCATCCTGCGCACGGCTCGCAATCGCCGTGCACACGGCTTTCATAGCGCCGCCGGCCGCAACGACGGGGCCGGTCTCGCGATGCGGCCCCATCAGCACATTGAGCGCCCGGGCCTGCTGGGAGAAATTCCAGACATCGGTGTTGGTGCCGCGCAGATTGGCGGCCAGGCGGGCCAGCACCAGCGTGCGCAGCGGGGCGCACTCCCCAAGAGCGCAGGCGAAGCGTCCCGCCGGGTAGCGCAGGAGCCGCACGGGGGTCAAGGCCACGACGTCGGCGGAAGCCGGATCGCCGGTGATCAGGGACATCTCGCCGAACGTTGCGCCCGCACCCATGCGGCTCAACGGCAGGTGCACGCCGTCGTCGCCGGTCAACCGCACCTCGACCATGCCCTCGAGGATCGCCCAGAACGCCACACCCGGCTCGCCGCGGCGAACGAGCAGATCGCCGGTAGCGGCGGCGACCTCGACGCCTTCACGCTGGAGAAACGCCACGACCTCCGAGGTGAGCGCGACCGGTGCAGCGCCCTGGTGCTCGTCCGACATCAGGTTCCTTCCCGGTGCATCATGCAGGAGGCCCCTGCAGCGTTACGGGTGGGAGTACATCCCGCCCCGACAACATTGCCGATCCCGGATGTTCCCGATCCAATCCGGGATGCACCCGATCCTGTCCGGGATGTGCCCGATCCTGTCCGGGACGACTTCTCTCCGGTCCGGGGCGTAGGGGAGGGTTTCATACCCTCCCAGATTATCATTAATCCAACGGCAATCCTTTCCCGACAACGGTCTTTTCTCAAGGACGGCCCTTCGCGTATAGTCGGCCCTCATGATAAGAAAAATCGGTCTCGGCCTGTTGGCCTGTGCAATCCTCGCCTCCGGCGCCTGTGCGAGCCGCGGCAAGGAGGTGTTCGTCCGTGAGGGCTGCGGGCACTGCCATCGCTTCCGCGAATTCGGGAGCGGGGGCGCGCCCGACCTGTCGGAGGTCGGCGCCCGGCGCGATGCAGCCTGGATCAGAACACAGATCGTCAACCCCGCAGCTCACAACCCGTCGACCCGGATGCCGCCCTTCCCGCGCATCAAGTGGTTCGATTTGCGGTCCCTCGTCTCCTTTCTCCGCAGCGGATCTTGAGTCACTTTCAGCCTTACGTGCTCTCCCCGCTCTTCCCTCTCACCAGCACAGCCGACGACGCTCCCCTGATTTCCATAACCACCTGAAAAAGATAATGTATTCCGATTCTTATTCCGACCATTTACACAGGTATCTACGCCGACATTATCGCTTGACTCCACGCCAATTAAGGGTAAAAAAGTACGAGTTGTTTACGACCAACGCCACAAAGGGGGGAGACGCAGATGAAGTGCACGGCATGCCCGGAAGTTGACACGGGAGGGACGCTCGGCAGCGGCTTGTCACGGCGAGACTTCATGAAAGTCTGCACCGCGGCCGCAGTCTACATGGGACTCGATGCCAGCTTCGGCGCGCAGATCGCCGAGGCGGCGACGGCGAAGCGCCTGCCGGTCATCTGGATCTCCGGCCAGGACTGCACCGGGTGCACCGAGACCCTGCTGCGCGCGACCCACCCGACGCTCGAGCACCTGATCCTCGACCTGATCTCGCTCGACTACCACGAGACCCTCCAGTCCGGCTGCGGCAAGCAGGCCAACGACGCGCTCGACGCGGCGATCGCGGCCGGCGGCTACGTCCTCGTCGCGGAGGGTTCCTTCCCGACCAAGGACGGCGGCATCTACTGCAAGATCGACGGCGAGCCGGTCGTCGACATCCTCGCCAAGGCCGGCGAGAACGCGGCGGCCTGCATCGCGATCGGCTCCTGCTCCTCGTGGGGCGGCATGCCCAGCGCCGACCCGAACCCGACCGGCGCGCGCGAGCGCTGCCGAGGTCTTCAAGATCGAAGGGCCTCGACAAGCTCGCGGTGATGAACATCCCGGGCTGCCCGCCCAACCCCTACAACTTCCTCTCGGCGGTGCTCTACTTCGTGACCTTCGGCAAGCTCCCCGAACTCGACGACAAGGGCCGCCCGAAGTTCGCCTACGGCCGCCTGATCCACGAGAACTGCGAGCGCCGCGCGCACTTCGACGCCGGCCGCTTCGCCGAGAAGTTCGGCGACGACGGCCACAGCCAGGGCTGGTGCCTCTACAAGCTCGGCTGCAAGGGCCCCGAGACCTACAACAACTGCTCGACGCTGACCTTCGGCGACGTCGGCGCCGGCTCCTGGCCGGTCGGCATGGGCGCCCCCTGCTTCGGCTGCTCGGAGCAGGGCGTCGGCTACACCGTGCGCGCTGCACAGCCCGGCGCGCCTCGTGAACGTGACCCCGCCCTCGTTCTTCTCCCCCATCGACGGCGAGAAGGGCAGCGGCGCGACCGTGGGCGCGGCGGCGGTGGCCGCGGCCGTGGTCGGCGCCGTGGTCGGCGCCGGCCTCGCCACGAGCAAGAGCGTGGGCGCAGGCCGAGGACGGCAAGAAGTAAAAGGAGACGGCGATGGAGAGGCGAGACTTTCTCAAACTGACCGCGGCGAGCGGGCTGCTCATCGCCGCCGACGCCCTGCCCGCGCAGGCGTCGGCGGCGAAGGCGCTGCCGCCCGACGCCGTCGGGATTCTCTACGACGCCACGCTCTGCATCGGCTGCAAGTCCTGCATGGTCAGCTGCAAGCAGGTCAACAGCGAGAAGGGCGGGGCGCTCTGGTCCGAGGGGATGACGACGGGCCGCCCGTACGAGTTCGTCGGCGGGCTCCCGACCTGGGACGCCCCGACCGATCTCACGGGGCGCACCCTGAACATCATCCAGGTCTACCGCAACGGCGAGGGCACGGCGAAGGACGACGTCGAACGGCTACTCGTTCGTGAAGCGCCACTGCATGCACTGCGTCCACCCCGGCGTGCGTGTCGGCCTGCCCGGTGTCGGCGATGAAGAAGGACCCGGACACCGGCATCGTGACCTACGACAAGGACGCCTGCATCGGCTGCCGCTACTGCCAGGTCGCCTGCCCCTTCAACATCCCGAAGTTCGAGTGGGACCAGGCGTTCCCGCAGATCCGCAAGTGCCAGCTCTGCCGCCACCGCGAGGCCGGGCAAGTACTCGGCCTGCTGCGAGGCCTGCCCGACCGGCGCCTCGATCTACGGCACGGTCGCGGACCTGCAGCGCGGAGGCCGCGCGGCGCCTGGCGCTGCGCGCCGGCGAGCAGACGCCGCTACCCGCTCCAGCGGGTCGACGCCGGGCGGACGGTCGACGAGCACGGTGGCCCGCTACGAGAACCACACCTACGGCCTGCACGAGGTCGGCGGGTCGCAGTACCTGCTGCTCGCCGGGGTGCCGTTCGAGAAGCTCGGCCTGCCGACGCTCCCCGAGGCGGCGTTCGCCGCGAAGTCCGAAACGATCCAGCACACCCTCTACAAGGGGATGATCGCGCCGGGGGTGCTCCTGGCGGGCCTGCTCTTCGCCGCGTACAAGAGCAGCCAGGACCACGAGGGGGGGAGCAAGCGATGAGCCACAAACACACACCCGTCGGCGGGCCGCTCTTCACGAGGCTGTTCGCCATCTCGCTGGCCGTCGCCGGCATCGGCGCCTGGTTCCTCGCCCAGCGCTTCATGCTCGGCCTCGGCGCCGTCACGAACATGAGCGACGGCTACCCCTGGGGGATCTGGATCACCTACGACGTGCTCGTCGGCACCGCGATCGGCTGCGGCGGCTACGCGATGGCGCTGCTGGTCTACATCTTCAACAAGGGGGAGTACCACCCGCTCGTGCGCTCCGCGGTGATGACGAGCCTCTTCGGCTACGCCCTCGCCGGGGCGTCGATCTTCGTCGACATCGGCCGCTACTGGAACATGCTCAACGTCCTGAACCCGGCGTACTGGAACCTCAACTCGGTGCTGCTCGAGGTCGCGCTGTGCATCGCGGCCTACATCGGCGTGCTCTTCCTCGAGTTCTTCCCGACCTTCATCGAGGCCAAGGGCGGCCCGGGGGCGGCGAAGGGCTACAACAAGATCATGTTCATCCTCGTCGCGATCGGCGTGCTGCTGCCGACGATGCACCAGTCCTCGCTCGGGACGCTGATGGTGATCAGCGGCAACAAGCTCTCGCCGCTCTGGCAGTCCGGCCTGCTGCCGTTCTACAACGTGCTCACCGCGATCCTGATGGGCTTCGGGATCGTGATCTTCGAGTCCTACCTCTCGGCGGTGGCCTTCAAGCGCCCCTTCGAGACGCCGCTGCTCTCCAAGGTCGCCGGCGTCATCCCCGGGCTGCTGATCGTCTACCTGGTGGTGCGCTGGGCCGACCTGCTGCTGAGCGGCGCCCTCGGGAGCGCCTTCTCCGGGACGGCCGGCCTGATGTTCTGGGTCGAGAACCTGCTGCTGGTCGCCGCGCTGGCGCTGCTGCTGCCGGCCGCGAGGCGCGCGAGCGCGAAGAACCTCTGCCAGCGCCGCGTTCGTGCTGCTGCTCGGCTGCGCGGTGCTGAAGTTCAACATGTACATCGTCGGCTTCCAGCCGGCCCCGGGGTGGCGCTACTTCCCCTCGGTCCCCGAGATCATGATCACGCTGGCGATCGTCGCCGTCGAGATCATGGCCTACCTGATCTTCGTGAAGAAACTGCCCGTGCTCGCCGCACCCGAGCACGCCTAACCGAGAGAGAAGGAGAGACACGCAATGGCCAAGAGAGTCACCATCGACCCGGTCACCCGGATCGAGGGCCACCTGCGCATCGAGTGCGAGGTGGAGGGCGGCAAGGTCACCAACGCCTGGTCGTCGGGCCAGATGTGGCGCGGCGTCGAGACCATCCTCAAGGGGCGGGACCCGCGCGACGCCTGGGCGTTCACGCAGCGTTTCTGCGGCGTCTGAACGACCGTCCACGCACTGGCTTCAGTGCGTTCGGTCGAAAACGCCCTCGGGCTCGAGATCCCGCTCAACGCGCAGTACATCCGCAACCTGATGATGGGCGCGCACGCGGTGCACGACCACATCGTGCACTTCTACCACCTCCAGGCGCTCGACTACGTCGACCTGGTCTCGGCGGTCACCAAGGGCGACCCGAAGGGCGCCGCGGCGCTCGGCGCGAAGCTCTCGCCCTGGAAGTACAACACGGTCGCCGAGATCAAGGCCTCGCAGGAGCGGCTCAAGGCCTTCGTCGGCTCCGGGCAGCTGGGCATCTACGGCAACGGCTACTGGGGCCACCCGGCGATGAAGCTGCCGCCGGACGTCAACCTGCTGGCCGCGCACCACTACCTGCAGGCGCTGCACTACCAGCGCCGGATCAACATGGTGGTCAGCATCCTCGGCAGCAAGACCCCGCACGTGCAGACGATCACCGTCGGCGGCGTGACCAACCCGATCAACCCGGACTCCCCGGACACGCTGAACATGGAGCGGCTCTACTACGTCAAGACGCTGCTGGACGAGGCCAACGACTTCGTCAAGGAGGTGCTCGTCCCGGACACGGCGGCCGTCGGCGCGCTCTACGCCGGCGACATCGCCACGGTCGGCAAGAGCCACATGAACTACCTCTGCGCGCCCGACATGCCGATGGACACCAAGGGGACGCAGTTCATGCTGCCCGGCGGCTACATCCCGGGGGGCGACATCGCCAAGTACGCGCCGATCAAGAACTTCCAGGACCAGTTCTTCAGGGAGAACGTCAAGGAGAGCATCAAGCACTCCTGGTACGACGGCGACTGGGACAAGGGCCCCTTCGACGAGACGACCGACCCGAAGTACACCGACTGGAAGGAGAGCGTCGCCGAAGGGACGAAGTACAGCTGGGTCAAGTCCCCGACCTTCCAGGGCAAGCCGGCGCAGGTCGGCCCGCTCGCGAACGTGCTGTGCATGTTCGCCGCCGGACACGCGCCCACCCAGAAGTACGCGACGGCGGTGCTCGACATGGCCTCCGGCCTGGTCGGCTCCAAGGTCGGCCTCGCCGCGCTGCACTCGACGCTCGGCCGCGTGGCCGCGCGCTCGATCCGCTGCGCGGTGCTCAACGACACGCTGCAGGAGCAGTTCGCGGCGCTGATGGCGAACATCGGCAAGGGCGACACCGTGACCTGCAACCCGCCGACCTTCCCCAAGGGCGAGCAGCGCGGCTTCGGCTTCCACGAGGCCCCGCGCGGGATCCTCTCGCACTGGATCGTGATCCAGGACGGCAAGATCAAGAACTACCAGGCCGTCGTGCCCTCGACCTGGAACGCCTGTCCGCGCAACTCCCAGGACGTGCGCGGCCCCTACGAGGAGGCGCTGATCGGGATCTCGGTGGCCGACACGGAGAAGCCGCTGGAGATCATCCGCACGATCCACTCCTTCGACCCGTGCCTGGCCTGCGCGATCCACCTCGTGGACAAGGACAAGGAGAAGACGATCAAGGTCAAGGTCCTGTAGCACCGTGGCAAACGGCCCGGGGGGACGGTCGTCCTCCCGGGCATTTTTCTGCGATTGGACTGGAGCGGTACGACGACGCAGAACATGAAACAGCAGTGCCCGTGCAGGCTGCGGGGTCCTGTCGCTGCGGACCTCCATCGGCTCCGCCGCTGGAGACCTCCCCTCCGCGCCACCCCTGCGCCAATACAGTCACAGGACCAGCGCGGCGGCTGGGGCGTCACTGAGGGAAGATGCGCGGAGCCGCCGAAAGGCCCGGAGTCGTGTCCGGGGCGGTCCCGCAGGGACGCGGACTCGTTGTTTGAGCCGCAGGCGAGTTACGAGGCCGCGAGACCCGGGCACGGCTCCGGGCCGGCGGCGAAGACGCACGACCGAAGGGACGCCCCCGTCGCCTCGCGCACATGGACACTCGGCTGAAGTTCGACTGAATCGGAGGCGATGTGAAATCACTGGTTCTGGGAATTGGAAATGTGCTGCTGCAGGACGAGGGGGTCGGCATCCACGCCATCGGGGAGCTGCAGCGGCGGTTCACCTTCGACGACGATGTCGAGTTCCTCGACGGCGGGACCGCCGGGGTCGAGTTGCTGCGCTACCTCGACGGCAAGGACCGCATCCTGATCGTCGACGCCGTCGCCGCCGGGCACCCCCCGGCACCGTCTTTCGCGTCGAGGGCGCGGACGTGCCCCGGATGTTCCACCTGCGGATCAGCCCGCACCAGATCGGCCTCTCCGACGTGCTCGCGACGGCGCTGATCTCGGACTCGCTCCCCGGCGAGATGGTGCTCTTCGGCATGGAGCCGGAGACGATGACGATGGGCCTCGCGCTGACGGCGACCGCCGAGGCGAGCCTCGGCAAGCTCGTCGACTCGGTGGCGGACGAACTGCGCCGCCTCGGCCACCGCGTCGAAGAGCGCCGGACCGCAGCCGCGGCAGCAGGAGTGGAGCCCCCGCAGCGCGCTGATCCCGGGGGTGCGGAGAACGACTGTCCCCGCCCCCCCAGGACGGGAAGCTTACTGCACCTTCTGCTGGTAGCGCTCCTCGTAGTACTTGCGGATCTCCTCGAGCCTCTTTTCGTCGAAGCCCTTGACGAACCACTCGTGCCGGACGTCGCCGAGGATGTACGTGTCGATGATCTTCTTGTAGACCTCGGGCTTGCCGGCCTTCGTCGCGGCCGCCTCGGCCTCGGGCAGCAGTTCGGTGTAGAAGTGCTTCGCCACGTCGTAGATGCCGTGCCACCAGGCGTAATCCGGGCCGGACATCGCCGCCCCGTGGCGGGCCCGGCGGCCCTCGTGGTGCCAGAGCTCCCAGTAGATCCAGTCGATCTTGTCGTCGAAATTGCCCTTGCTGATCACGCCCTCGGCCATGAGCAGATCGCGGATCTCCTTCGCCGGGACGGCGAACTTCGTGTTGTAGAAGTCGACGAACGCGTCGAGCTGGCCGTAGAACCCGCTCACGAAGGGGCCGGCGTGGCAGGCGGTGCAGACGTCCTTCATGCCCGCGAGCTTCTTCTCCCAGTCCTTCGTACGCCCCGAGACCGGCGCCCGCAGGTTCCAGGAAAGACGCGAGCCGACGTCGTGGGTCACCGCCTGCTTCGGGGTGGCGCTCAGGTGGCAGGTGGCGCAGGTCGGGGCGTCGAAGTAGTCCTCGCCGGCCACCCACCGCGGCCGGTCCATGTTCAGTTCGCCCACAAAGGCCTGGAAGAGGATCCCGTGCTTGGACTCCTCGTAGACCTCCTTCTGCGGGTGGTCGGGGCCGAGGTGGCACTTGCCGCAGCTCTCGGGACGGCGGGCCTGTTCACGGCTGAAGCGGTGGCGCGTGTGGCAGGCGCTGCAGGAGCCCTTCGAACCGTCGGGGTTCACGCGGCCGATGCCGGTGTTCGGCCAGGTCGCCGGGTCGAGCTTGCCCGCGCCCACGACCTTGACGATCGAGCCGTGGCACTGGCGGCAGCCGACCGAAACCGCGGGCTCGCCGCCTACGGTCTGCCCGATCAGCCCGTCCTGCGAGGTGAGGATGTTCCCGGCCTGGGCGTGGTGGCTCGCCTCCTGCTCGGCCGTCTCACGGGCGTGGCAGCGGCCGCAGTCGCGCGGAGAAACGATGATGGCGATCGTCCAGCCGTTGTGCTCGAAGGCATCGGCATCGCCCTTCTCGGCCTTGTGGCACTCGTAGCACCCGGTGCCGACCTGCCAGTGCGTGCTCGCCGCCCACTGGGTGACGATGCCCCTCGTGCCCGTTGCGTGGCACTCGAGACACTCCTGCGTCTCCTTGGTGATGTCCGCCAGCGCGCCACCGGCGAACCCGATCACCAGAACAACCGCGAACAACAGGGAAGCTTTTTTCATGTTCCCCCTCCTTGCGACCTCACCCACCGCAGCAGGACCCATTCCTGTTGCGCCCACAGACCCCGACCTCAACTCCTCCTTTCTCCGAACGGACTCTGATTCGCCTCACGAAACTGGCATCAAATTACCGCGGCTGGGCAGGGAAAGAGGGTGTTTTATTCTTTCCGGATCACACAAATGGAGATGTTTCTTATTTACGCCCCCACGCCTTGCCCTATCGCTCACAATCTATAATCCGGCTGCAGTCCTGTCAACAGTCGAAATGCCTGCGGCTGCGCTCCACTCTGCAGGGGCGTCCCTTGCAAGACCGGGGCGATCCTGCTTGATTTCGGACCCAGCGGGATTCCGGTGGTGTATAATGAAAGTATGTGCCTCGCCATCCCCTCCCGCATCGTCTCCACCGACGGCTTCACCGCGGTCGTCGACGTCTGCGGCGCGCGCCGCGAGGCCAACCTGATGCTGCTGCCCGAGGAGGCCGCCCCCGGCGACTTCGTGCTCGTGCACGCCGGCTTCGCGATGCAGAAGGTCGACCGCGAGACCGCCGAAGAATCGCTGAATTTCTTCCGCCGCCTCGTCGTCGCCGCCGAAGCCTCCGGGGAGACCCCCGACGATGTCCCCGAGGAGTTCCGCGAGCTGTTCGCCCGCGGCTCGATCAGCTGGGGCGCAGACGCCTCGAAACCGGGCGGCTGAGTCCCGCCCCCGGGTTTCCGTGCACGAACTTTCGATCGCGCTCTCGGTTCTCGATATCGTGCGCGACGCCGCCGCCGAGTCCGGCCTGGCGAGTGTGACCGTCGTCCGCCTGCGGGTCGGCCGGGCCAGCGGCGTGCAGCCCGACTCGTTGCGCTTCGCCTTCGACTGCTCCAAGGCCGGCACATCGGCCGCGGCGGCGACGCTCGAGATCGAGGAGGTCCCCGTCGGGGGACACTGCGCTGGTTGCGACGAGGATTTCACAGCCTCGGAGCCCTATGTCCTCGCCTGCCCGCTCTGCGGCGGGACGTCATTCATGGTCACCGCCGGGGACGAGCTCCACGTGCTGGATCTGGAGGGGGAACCATGAAGGTCAAGGTGGTCACGAACATCCTCAAGGCCAACACCCGCATCGCCGAGGAGAACCGTCGGGCGCTGCACGAGCGCGGGATCACCACCGTCAACCTGATGTCCTCGCCGGGCGCGGGCAAGACCACGCTGCTCGCACGCACGATTCGCGACCTCGGGGCGACGATCCGCTTCGGCGTCATCGAGGGGGACATCCAGGGGACGCACGACGCCGAGGTGATCGCGGCGCTCGAGGTGCCGGTGATCCAGATCAACACCGCGGGGGGGTGCCACCTCGACGCGAACATGGTGCAGTCGGTGCTGCCGGAGCTGCCGCTGGAGTCGATCGACCTGCTGGTGATCGAGAACGTCGGCAACCTCGTCTGCCCGGCCGAGTTCGACCTCGGCGAGGACGCCAAGGTGATGCTGCTCTCGATCACCGAGGGCGACGACAAGCCGCTGAAATACCCGCGGATGTTCCGCGAGTGCGAGGCGCTGCTCGTGAACAAGGTCGATCTGGCGCCGCACCTCGACGTCAGCCTCGAGAAGATCCGTGCCGACGCCCTCGGCCTCAATCCCGCGCTGCAGATCTTCGAGGTCTCGGCGCGCACCGGGCAGGGGCTGGAGGGCTGGTACGCGTGGCTCGAAGGGAAACTGCGGCGCTAAACCCGTTGCCATGAACAGATCGTCGCCGTGCTGGCTACGGGGTCCTGTCGCTGCGGACCTCCATCGTGCTCACTTCGTTCCGCCGACGGAGACCTCCCCTTCGCGCCACCCCTACGCCATCCGCATCCTCCTCACTGAACAAGCGCAATCGCAGTGAATTGAGTGACGATGCGGTTGCGGATCGAGGTGACCGGGGTCGTCCAGGGCGTCGGGTTCCGTCCGACGGTCTGGCGGCTCGCGCGCGAGTTGGGCCTCGCCGGCTTCGTGTGCAACTCCTCGGCCGGCGTCGAGATCGAAGTCGAGGGCGACTGTGCCGGCGAATTCCCCGCCGCGTTGCGGGACTCCTCCCCTCCCCTCGCCCGCATCACCGGTCTCGAAGCCCGCGAGATCCCCGGCCTGGGGGACATCGACTTCGTGATTCTACCGAGCCGCGAGGCGGCCGCAGCCACCGATCTCTCGCCCGACATCGCCACCTGCGGCGATTGCCTGCGCGAACTGGCCGATCCGGCGGACCGCCGCTTCGCGTATCCCTTCATCAACTGCACCAACTGCGGGCCGCGCTACTCCATCACGCTGCGGGTGCCGTACGACCGCCCGAACACGACGATGGCGCCCTTTCGCTCTCTGTCCGGATTGCGAGCGCGAGTACCGCGACCCGGCCGACCGACGCTTTCACGCACAGCCGAATGCCTGCGCGGCGTGCGGGCCGTCCGTCACGTTCCGCGAGCGGCGGCGACACCGGGGCGGTGCACGGTGTCGAGGCGATCCTTGCGGCGATCGCTCTGCTGCGGGGCGGCGGCATTCTCGCGCTCAAGGGCCTCGGGGGCTACCAGCTGGCCTGCAACGCCCTCGACGCGACCGCTGTCGGCACGCTGCGCGCGCGCAAGCGGCGCAGCAACAAGGCCTTTGCGCTGATGGCGCCGGATGTCGCCGCGGTGCGGGCCTTCGCCGCGGTCTCTCCCGAGGAGGAGGCGCTCCTGGTCTCTCCCGAACGGCCGATCGTTCTGCTCGCGCGCGGGGCCGCCGCCGACCTCCCCGACGCGGTGGCCCCGGCGTCGGCCGACCTCGGGTTCATGCTCCCGAACACACCGCTGCACTGGCTGCTCTTTCACGCGGCTCCGCCCGCTTCGATCGCTCTCGTGATGACCAGCGGCAACGTCGCGGACGATCCGATCGTGAGGGATGCCGAAACCGCCCACCGCGTGCTGGCGGCCTTTGCCGACGGCTACCTGGACCACGACCGCGGCATCTTCATGCGCGTCGACGATTCCGTCGTGCGGCGCTTTCACGGGCGTACGCTGTTCATCCGCCGGGCGCGCGGCTACGTTCCCGCGGCGATCCCCCTCTCCGGGTCCGGGCCGCAGGTGCTCGGGTGCGGCGCCGAGGTCAAGAACACGTTCACGCTCACCACCTCCGGCGCGGCGCTGGTCAGCCAGCACATCGGCGACCTGGAAAACCACGAAACCCTCGAGTTCTTCCAGGAGACGCTCGAAAACCTGAAGTCGGTCTACCGAGTCGCCCCGATTGCGATCGCGCACGATCTGCACCCGGGCTATTTCTCGACGCGCTGGGCGCTCGAACAGACAGCGGTCGAGCGCTGGGGAGTACAGCACCACTGGGCGCACATCGCTTCGGTGCTTGCCGAGACCGGTCTCGCCGGGCCGGTGATCGGCGTCGCTCTGGACGGCTCGGGCTACGGCCCCGACGGCACGATCTGGGGCGGGGAGTTCCTGATCGCAGACGGAGTCTCGTTCGAGCGCACGGCCTCGTTCCTCCCCGTCCCGCTGCCGGGCGGCGAGGGCGCGATCCGCCACCCCTGGCGCATGGCGCTGAGTTACCTGGCAGCGGCCGGCGAGGGCATCCTGCCGGACCGTGCACCCGTGCGGGCGCTCTTCGAGCGTGTCGGACAAGCTGCTGCCAACATCGTCCTCAAGATTCAGGAGAACCGGGCGCTTTCACCCCCGACCTCCAGCGCGGGACGGCTCTTCGAGGCCGTCGCCGCATCGCCGGGACTCTGCGACCGTAACTCGTTCGAAGGCGAAGCGGCCGATGAGGTTCGAGGCGGCAGCCGGGAACGATCGGTGAGCCTTACGAGTTCGATGGACGACGACGACGGCCTGCCGCGGATCGACTTTTCGCAGCGCGTTTCTCTGCGCTCCTCGACGACCTGGAGAGCGGCGAGACGGCGGGATATCGTCGCCGGCCCGATTCCACGCCACCGTCGCCGCGGCGGTCGTCGATCAGATCAGTGCGCCTGCACCGCGCACGGGGATACGGGACGTGGCGCTCAGCGGCGGGGTCTTCCAGAACAAGCTTCTGCTCGGTGCGGTTACCCACGGCGTCAAGGCGCTGGGGTTGCGCGTGCACGCCAACACCCGGGTGCCGGCGAACAACGGCGGCATCAGCCTCGGCCAGGCATATTTACTTCGGGAGCGCTTATCCCGGTAGCA
>CAVOVE010000001.1:0-419241 GCA_963699775.1 uncultured Candidatus Rokubacteria bacterium | reverse complement strand
CTGTTGCTGCTTGACCGGTACCGTATTGCTGCCACCAGCTCGTGCTTCTCCCGGTAGGAAGCGACGAACCCGTCCCGGTCCGCCTTGTCGGCCACCGGATCGCCCGAGGAAATGATCTCGTCCGAGCCCGGACCCAGGAGCTTGCCGAGAGTCGCCGGGTCGCCCTTCTCCAGCGCCGGAACCAGCGCCGCCACGGCGTCTTCCGGCGTCGCGAACGAGGTGTGCGCTTCAGGCCGCGGGCCGCAGCCCGAGACCAGGGCTGCCGCCAGCATCGCAACCACAATGCCCGCCGTTCGTAGGCTGTTTACTGCGTTCATGTGTTTCCTCCTAGCGCCGGCTCTTGCCGGAACCACTGCGGCTCGCGCTGCTGCCCTTCGAGCGGGCACCCTCTGGCATGCTCTGGCGGCCGCGCTGGCTGGCCGCCGGTCGCCGCTGCCCTTGCTGGCGCCGCCGAAACTGCCACCACCGGAGCCGCTGCTTCGGCTCGTAGCCGGCTTCTGCGCCTGTTGCGGCTGCCGGCTGGCCTGCTTCTGCTGGGGTTCCCGGGACTTCTGCTGCTGGGGCTGCCGCGCCTGCTGCTGTCCCGACGGCCGGGCCTGCCGGCTGCTGTCACCGTAGCCGCGGTCGGCCTTGCCCTTGGCTTGCGCTGGCTGGGCGCGGGTGCTGCTGGCACCCATCCCCGGCGCCTCCGGCCTGCCGGCCACCATCTTCTCCCGGGCCGCCTTGCCTTCCGGGCTCGCGCCGGCGTAGCTGCCCTCGGACCTTGCCGGTCGACGCCTTGGCCCCGCTATAGCTGCTCTGCCCTGCCACCCGCCACTCTTGTCACTGGCAGCGGGCCGGGGCTGCTCTTTGGCCTGGGCCTGGCGCGTGCGCTGCTGCTGGTCCAGCGACTGCAGCTCGGAGCGGTTCGGGCGGGCGGTGGAGATCGGGCTCTTGGGCTGACCGGGCCGGTTGCCGCTTTCGCCGGGGCGATTGCCGTAGCTGTTCCAGTAATCGTTGCCCTGGTTGTTCACGATGATCGTGTTGTTGTTGAAGCCGTTCTGGTAGTTCGGCGGCCGGTTGTAGCCGTTGGCGGGCCGGTAGGCGCCGCCATAGGGCGGGCGGTAGGCCGCAGGCGGAGGCATAGTAAGGCCGCCCGCCGTAGTACACCCCGCCATAGCCGTAGTTCGGGTAGTAGTTGTCGTAGTCGTCATCGTCGTCGAAGACTTCAGCGACGAGCAGGCCGGCGCCGAAGGCCAGCAGTCCCGTGGTGACCATCTGGCCACCCGTGTAGCCCTCCTTCTTCTCCTCCACCACCGTCGTGGTGGTCGTGGTCGGCGGCGGAATCGTGGCGGGCGGCGGCGCGTAGACCGCCACCGGATCGTACTGGGGAACGTAGACGACCTTGGGGTCGGCGGGCTCGACGGTGATGACTTCCTTGCCGTCCTGCTCCTCCGTCTCGACCTTCAGCTGGTCGGAACTCGCCAGGTTGCCCACGTCCGCCGACTGCCTGCGCAGCCGCTGGACGGCGTCGAGCACGCCGGCCTGGTCGGCGTTGAAGGCCTCGCCCAGCTGGGTCGTCCAGTCGAGCTTCATGCACATCATGTCCACCACTTCGGGGAACTGGAGGAGCGCGCGCATGGAGGGGCTGAAGCCCAGCGGCTCGGCGGCCTCGTCCAGGGCGCGGCCCTTGAGGTCCGGGTTCTGGATCAGCCAGTTGCCGGCGTCCAGGACCATCTGCGGATTCGTTGCCGCGGTGAGCACCTGGGCCAGCACCGGGTCCGGGTACAGGGCGATGGGGGCAAGCAGGGCTTCGAGGGCCTCGGGCGTCAGGGCGAGGCTGGCCGCCACCGCGTCGGCGGGAGGCTGCTCCGGCGCGGCGGGTGCAGTCGCCGGTGCCGCGGCGTCGGTGGCCCCGGGCGCCGCCGGCGCGGGGATTCCTTCGGGCCGCACGCCCCCAGCAGGGCGGCGAGCAACAGGATGCCGGCAAGGTTCTTCACGGGAACTGTTCCTGACTCGTGCTGCATATTAGTACCCAAACCTTTCTTAATCGGCGCGAGAGTAGCACTGCAAACGAAAAGGGCCCCGGTCGCTTGCGCGGCCGGGGCCCCTCGTCGTCAGTCAGGTCGGCAGTCCGCTCAGTTCGGCGCGTCGCAGTCCGTGCGCTTCAGGACCACCCGCCGGTTGAGCGCCCGGCCTTCCTTCGTCTTGTTGTCCGCGATCGGCTCCGCTCTCGCCGGCCCCGGAGACCTTCAGCCGGCCCTCGGCGATGCCCTTGCCTTCCAGGTAGTCGCCACCGTCTGCGCCCGGCGCTCCGACAGGCTCTGGTTGTAGGCCTCGGAACCCGAGCTGTCCGTGTGGCCGACCACCGTGCCGGAGACGAACTTCAGCCGGGTCAGGTTCTCCGCCATGGTGTCCAGGATCACCTTGTCCTCGTCGGTCAGCTCCGCCGAGTTCAGCTTGAACTGCAGCTGGCGCGTCACGTCGCAGGAGCAGCCCTGGGTGCCCACCCGGTCGCCCTTCGGCGTGTCCGGGCACTGGTCGTTCGCGTCGATCACGCCATCGTCCAACCGCCCGCGAGCATTCCAGCGTTGGGAAGCGCGACCTTCCAGGTGCGCTTCAACCCGAGCGCGACCGGAACGCGCGACGCCACGATCACCATCGCCAGCAACGACAGCGACGACGAGACGCTACAACTTCGCGATCCGTGGCACCGGCATCACCGCCCCGGAGATCAACCTGGTCGGCAACGAGCAGGAGCATCGTCGACGGCGACACCACGCGCGCCGAACGCGAACCCCACCGACTTCGGCGGCACGGACATCGCCGGCGGCACGGTCACGCGCACCTTCACGATCAAGAACACGGGCTCCGGCGTCCTGACCCTCTCCGGCTCGCCGCTGGTCGCGGTCGGCGGCGCCAATGCCGCCGACTTCACGGTCACGACGTTCCCGGCGGTCCGCCGTCGCGCCGGGCCGGAGCACGACCTTCCAGGTGCGATTCGACCCGAGCGCGGCCGGAACGCGCACGGCCACGATCACCATCGCCAACAACGACAGCGACGAAAACCCCTACGACTTCACCATCCAGGGCACCGGCACCGTCGCCCCGGAGATCGACCTGACCGGCAACGGGGTGAGCATCGCCGACGGCGACACCAAGCCTACGGCCGCAGACCACACCGACTTCGGCGCCGCGGACGTCGTCGCCGGGACCGTCACGCGCACCTTCACGATCCGGAACACGGGTACCGGTGCCTTGAACCTCTCCGGCTCGCCGCTGGTCGCGGTCAAAGGCACCAATGCCGCAGACTTCACGGTCACTGCCCTGCCGACATCCCCCGTGGCGGTGGGCGGGAGCACGACCTTCCAGGTGAGCTTCGACCCGCGCGCGGCCGGAAAACGCGTCGCTGCCCTCGTCATCGCCAACGACGACGCCAACGAGAGCCCCTACAACTTCGCCATCCAGGGCACCGGCACCACTCCCGAGATCAACCTCTCCGGCAACGGGGTGAACATCGCCGACGGCGACACCTCGCCCGCGGCCGCGGACCACACCGACTTCGGTCGCGTGGACGTCGGCGCCGGGACGGTCACGCGAACCTTCACGATCCGGAACACGGGCACGGATGCCCTGATCCTCTCCGGCACGCCGCGGGTCGCGGTCAGCGGCGCCAATGCCGCGGACTTCACGGTCACTGCCCTGCCGCCTTCGAGTATTGCAGCGGCCATCAGCACGATCTTCCAGGTGCGCTTCGACCCGAGCGCCGCGGGAACGCGCGTCGCCACGCTCACCATCGCCAACAACGACGCCAACGAGAACCCCTTCAACTTCGCGATTCGGGGCACCGGCAGAACCACCTCCGCCGACGAACTACCCGCCGCGACCGCCGCGGTTGCCGAGACATTGACGAAGCCGCCCGCCCCGAGCGGCCCGACCAACCTTTTTGCGGGTGCGGCGTACAGCTTTTCAACGCAAGGTGCGATCTCCAACCACGGGGATGAAATCCAATACCGTTTCTCCTGGTCCGACGGGACCACGTCCGACTGGCTTCCGGTCGGCGTCGTCGGCGGCAACCAAGAGCTGGGCCGCACCGGGGACGTACGCCCAGGTTCAGGTGCAGGCTCGCTGCGCGAGCCACCCGTCGGTACGTCTCGCCGGTGTCCGCTCCCCTGGCGGTGACGGTCGGGGCGGCGGCAGTATCGGAAACCATATCGCAGCCGGGGACACCGGTTGGCGCGACGCAGTGTTCCCGCAATGACGACTTCGGTGTACAAGGCGGGGGGCGCGGTTTCGAGCGGCGACGACGCGCTCCAGTACCGGTTCCTCTGGTCCGACGGCACGACGACCGGGTGGCTTCCGGTCGGCGTGCTCGAGGCTTCCAAGTCCTGGGGCGCCCCGGGGAACTACGAAGTCCGGGTGGAGGCCCGCTGCGCTCTGCACACCTCGCTTGTCTCCTCCTCCGCGACGCCTCTGCTGGTGAGCGTCACCCCGGGGATCGAAGAAAACCTTTCGGAGCCGGCGCTCCCGATCGGCTCCGGCGAAGGGGAGACCGGGTTCCTCTACGCCTTTGACGCGGGAGGCGCATTCTCCAGCGCGGGCGACCCCGTGCAGTACCGTTTCCAGTGGGGCGACGGCACGACTTCGGACTGGGTCACGGCCGACGAGTCCAATCAGGTGCGGGCCTGGAAGTTCTGGCCTGTGGAGGGTGACTATGCCGTGACCGCCGAGGCGCGGTGCTCCGTGCACCCCGAGTTGACGATTCCCTCCGCAGCCGTCGAAGTGCGGATCGTCCGCGGCGATCCCGAAATGTTCTTCGACACCTTCGCCTTCGTGGCGGGTGCCGGCGACTCCCGGTGGCAGGTCGTCTCGGGGCGGGTGGGTCGTGAACCCGGACGAGACATTCTCCACCGACTCGCGGCAACCGGACAACATCGCCGTCGTCGGGACGATTCCGGAATTCACGGCCGGGAGGCTGACCACCCGGGTCAGGCTGGCCGGCGATTCGACAAATCCTTACGCCGGCATTATATTTTCCTACACGGACGCCGAGCACTATCGATATGTCGCACTGACCGGCTCGGATTTGTATCTGGGTCAGGCCGGCGAAACCCCTGCGGAGACCGACGGGGTCAAGGCCAATGTGCAGATGCCGGTTGAACTCGACACGTGGCATCAGTTGCGCGTTGACGTCCAACCCGACGGCGAGGTTGGGGTCTATCTCGGCGAATCCGAGCAGCCGGCCCTGACGTTCCGCTTCGGCGACCTCGTCGGCGGCCAGGTCGGTTGTTCCGCGAACACGTCCGAGGTCCTTTTCGACGACTTCGGGATCTGGGACGAGAGGGTGCTCCTCCCGTAAGCTTGACGCCAGTTTGTATCGTGGCGGGCAACCGGGGCTGCACCCTACGGCAAGACGGAGGGTGGAGCCATGAACGCCAGACGCAGAAGCGATGACAAGCGCTTGCTCGGCGAAATCCTGCTCGATCAGGGGTTGATCACGAAAGAGAACCTCGACCAGGTGCTGCGGGTTCAGGCCGGGGGCAAGCGGCGTGTCGGCTACCTGCTCGTCAAGATGAAATTCATCAGCGACATCCAGCTCCTCGACGCGATCTCGACGCAGTTGGGGATTCCCATCGTCCAGGTCGAGAGCGAAATCCGGGGGGAGGCGCAAAAACTCCTGCCCCGGCACCTCTGCCGCAGGTTCACCGTCCTGCCCCTGGCGCTGGAGGAGAACAACGTGGTGCGGCTGGCCATGGTCGACCCCCTCGACGATGTCGCCATCCGGGAGGTCGAGAACTTCACCGGCCTCGTGGTCCGGCCGGTTCTCGCCAACGTGCACGACATCCGCCACGGCATCGAGCGGAACGTCCCTTTCTCGAGCCGGGACCTGTTCAACCCGGAAGTCTACAAGTTGGCCGCAAAGATCAGCGCTGCCGCGGCGGTGGTGGTGATCCTCGCGGTTGGTTATACGACCTATAACAAAGTTCAAGTGACCGATAAAAAAGTTCAAGTGACCGATGAAAAAGTTCAGCGGACCGAGACGGGGATAAAAACGGCGGGCGCGGACTCCGTGAGCTACCAACACCTTGACCTCACGGTGAATGTGTTCAAGGATGGGTCCATCAGTTTCAGCGGTCGCGCCGCCCACGCCGACGGCACCTACGGGGTGCGGTTCGCGAATGCGGAAGGGATGAAGACTTTTGTAGATCGCCAGAAAACCCTGCTTTCGGAAGCCCAGAAGAATTGGTTGAACTGGGTCATCGCGGACCTGTCCCATGACGGCACCGGGGCCTCCCGCGGGCAGCCGGCGCGAGCCGCGGGCGTCCCGGCCGTCAAGAACGACCCGGGCTGAGCCCTCCCGTATCGAAGCAGTTCGATCAAACCCGTCCGGCGTCTTGCGGATGCCGGGCGCGGCATCGTATCATCGCGCTGGACATCCGATACACCAGGAGGATCGTGCCCTATGGATATGGAGAGAAGTGCGAGTTTCCACATCGACCGCACCGTCGCGGTACCCGTCGAGTTCGTCCGCAGCGTCTACGCCTGGATGTTCGTCGGGCTCGCGCTCACGAGCGTCGCCGCGCTCTACACCGCCGGCAGCCCCGCGCTGCTCAAGGCGATCTTCGGCAACAAGCTGGTGTTCTACGCGCTCATCTTCGGCGAACTCGGCCTCGTGATCGCGATCAGCGGCGCGATCAACCGCCTCAGCGCCGGCGCCGCGACCGGGCTTTTCCTGCTCTACTCCGCGCTCAACGGCGTGACCCTGGCCTCGATCTTCCTCGTCTACACCGGCGGGTCCATCGCCGCGACCTTCTTTGTCTCGGCGACGACGTTCGGTGCGATGAGCGCGTACGGCTATCTGACCAAGAAGGACCTGACCTCCTGGGGGAGCTTTCTGTTCATGGGGCTGATCGGGGTGGTGATCGCGTCGGTGGTGAACATGTTCCTGCACAGTCCGATGGTCGCGTGGGTCGCGAGCGTGTGCGGCGTGATCGTCTTCGTCGGGCTCACGGCCTACGACACCCAGAAGATCAAGAAGCTCGGCGCGGCCGGTTTCGGCGACGAGTCGGCGCGGCGCAAGGCGTCGATCCTCGGCGCGCTGACGCTGTACCTTGATTTCATCAACCTCTTCCTGATGCTGCTGAACCTCTTCGGAAGGCGCAGATAGCAGGCTCGTGTCTCGTATCAGAAATCATGACACCATGGATGGGGTGCACTTCACCCAGGTGTCCATACAGACCCCCTCTCCCCCTTTGACAAAGGGGGAATAGGGGGTTTGTCCGACAATGCGGTGATGAACATGACTCTCGAGACGAGACACTGGGACTAGCTGCCGTCTGCGTTGCGAGGCGACCAGGGCGCCCCAGCCGCCTCGCGACAGCCATGGCGGCCGAAACGATGGAACCCGTCACACCGTGTAGGTCGCGGCTCCGACCGTGAGGCCGGATCCGAAGGTCAGAAAGAGCACTCGGGTCCCCGCGACCCGGAAACGCCTGGCGTTCAGGTGTTGCCAGGCGAGAAAGACCGACGTCGAACCGGTGTCGGGGAGGATCGTGGTGAAATCCGCGACCTTTTCCGCCGGGACGCCGATGGCGGCCGGGAGTCGCGACAGAAAATCCGCCGAGATCTGAGCCGGGACGACCAGGTCGATCTGGTCGCGGGTCAGCCCCTCCTTCGCGAGCACCTCGTCGACCGCACCCGCCGCGTGCGCGAGCCAGGCCTCTTCGAGCCGCGCCTGCCGTCGGATGAGCAGACGGCCGCGCGGCTCCGCCAGGCTGACCACCGCGCTGAAAAGTCCGGCGTCCTCGTCGTGCGTCTGGAACGCGAAGGCCCCGAAACCGGTGCCGGGCCTGGCGGCGTATCGGGTGCCAGGTCGAGCAGCAGCGCGGCCCCGCTGCGCGCGACGGCCGACGCCGGGTCGGGCCGCCGGTCGCTGTTGGCCTCGCCGGCGACGACCATCCCGCATCCGCCTGCCCCGACTGCAGCATGGCGGCGACGACCTGCACGGCGTTGAGCATGCCGCAGCCGCCGTTGAGCAGGTCGAACGCGAGCGTCGGGCGCCCCTGGAATTCGATGTTGATGCCGAGCCGGTGCTGGATGTAGGCGGCGATCGCCGGTTCGGCGACGTGCCCGTCGCGGTAGACGCCGGCGCTGACCAGCACGCCGACATCGGCCGGACGGTGGCGCGACGCGGCGAGGCAGCTGCCGGCCCGCCGTCACCGCGTGCGTGACCGAGCCCTTCCGCGGCTGCCACCACGACCGGCAGGCTCGCGCCGGAGCTCTCGATCCGCACCCGCGTCACGGCTTGACCTCCGCCCCCGATCCCCAGCAGCGCCCGGTACCGCTCCGGCAGGTCGTCGAGGGTCATCGTCGCGTGCGAGATCACGATCCCGGAAGCGCCGCTGACGAGCAGGAGGTTGTCGCCCGGGTTGACGCGCCCGCTCAGCATGAACTCGTGCAGCGCGACGAAGTGGCTCGTGGTCGTCGTGTTGCCGTAGATCTCCGCGCAGCAGAGAAAGATGTCGGGCATCCTGCAGCCGAAGTAGCGCGCCAGCGCCTTGATCCCCTGGCGCACCGCGCGCACCGAAACCTGGTGCGGGATGACGTGCTGCAGATCCGCGATCCTCCAGCCGGTGGCGTCGAGGGCGCGCTTGAAATAGACCGGGAAGTGCTCGGCGCCCTTGCGCTGCAGGCCGCGCGCCTTGGTCAGCAGGATGCCGCCGCGGCCGCGCGGCGAGGGGAGCGAGCGGCAGTAGTGGTCGTGCCTGGCCCCGGTCACCAGGTCCAGGTGGTGGATGCCGTGGCGCGCGTCCGTCGCGGCGTCGAGGATCAGCGCCGCCCCCGCGTCCCCGAGCGTCAGCGCGGCGAGCTGGCGGTCGAGGCTGTGCCGGATCTCGCGCGTCGCGCTCTCGGCCAGCGGCAGGTTCTGCTCGCCGCTGACCACCATGCCGTTGCGCACGACGCCGGTCCGGATCAGCGCCTGCAGCACGGCGATGCCGTTGAGCATCCCGGCGCAGGCGTTGACCACGTCGAAAACCAGGGCCCGGCGGGCCCCGATCGCCGTGCGGACCAGGACCGCGGTCGCCGGCTCGAACGTGAACTCGTCGTCGCGGTGATGCTTGGAGATGCTGGTGCAGATGACCGCGTCGAGATCCTCCGCCCGATACCGCGAGAGGGCGAGCGCCCGCTCGGCGGCGCGAACGGCCAACTCGAGCGCGTGCTCGCCGACGGCGACGCGGCGCTCGCGGATGCCGGTGATCGCCTCGAGATCGAGCCGCGGCCGGCGGCGGCAGCGATCCATCAGCGCCGCCGTGGTGAGAACCGTCTCGGGCAGATAGACACCGAGGCTCTCGATGCGGACCTTGGCGGCGCGTCTCATGCTCGTCTACGCCCGCGGGGAGCCGCACGCGAGCCGCGCCACCCCTTCCCGGAAGGACACGATCGGCCGGTAGCGCAGTTCCCGCCGGGCCCGGCCGATGTCGTAGCGGCTGTCGCAGGCCACCAGGCGCGCGCCGTACCGGGTGATCGGCGGCGGCGAGGCGCTGCGGACCGCTTTCGCGAGCCCCTCGAGCAGCGCCGCGATCGCATAGACCGCGAAGAACGGCACGGACCGCCGCGGCGGCGGCACTCCCAGCGCGCCGGCGATTGCATCGAGGACCTCGCGGCAGGTGACATCCTCGCCGTCGGTGATGTGGTAAAGACGGCCGGCGGCGCCCGGCACGGTCGCCGCGAGGATCACGCCCGCAACGAGGTTGTCGACGTAGGTCATGCCGAGATGGTTGTAGCCGCCTCCCGGGTAGACCATCCGTCCCCGCCGCAGCAGCGCGAGGATGCGCGGGAGGATCGTCGGCTCGCCCGGTCCCCAGATCAGTCCGCAGCGGACGACGACCGTCTCGAGCCCACCCTCCCCGTGCGCCGCGCGGACGATCCGCTCGCCGGAGAGCCGGCTCGCGGTGTAGGCATCGCGCGGGAGCGGCGGCCGGCGCTGTTTTCTCGTCCACCACCGCGCCCCGGCGCGGCAGGCCGAGAACGGTCAGCGAGCCGAGGTGCACGAGCCGCCGCACCCCCGCGGCGCGGCACGCCGCCACGACGTTCGCCGTCCCCTGCGCGTTGACGCGGAAGAACTCCCGGCGCGGCCCCCAGTCGCCGACCTTCCCGGCGGCGTGGATCACGACCGGCCGCCCCTCGACCGCCGCGCCGAGGGTGGCCGGGACGGTGACATCGCCGCGGACAATCTCAACCCCCAGCGCCTCGAGCCGCTTCGTGTCGGCGCCCGGCCGGGCGAGCACCCGCACCGTCGTCCCCCGGGCCCGGAGAGCCTGCACGAGGCGGGCGCCGAAGTACCCGGTGCCGCCGGTGACGAGCACGCCGGCGCCGGTTTCGGCGGAAGCGCTCACCGCGGGTTTCCGTTGAGGATGGCGAAAATCATCCTCTCGAGAGGCTATGTTCGTGCTCTCGCTCATGAAATCCCTGTCTATTCACCGTGCCGATGATACCACGCCTGCCAGACCCCCGGTTGCTCCGGCCCTTCGCGAGGTGCGGGACATCGGCGCACGTCCCGGGGGTGTTTTCCAGCAGCCTGTTGCGCTATGGTGTGGCGGATGACTGTGGAAGGAACCGTCTTCTACCGCGGGCTGCGGCTGCTCTCCGCCCTGCCGCGATGGTATTTTCACTTCCGGGTCGAGGGGGCGCGGCACGTGCCGGCTGCATGGGCCCTGCGTCGTCGCCGCGAACCACGCGAGCTACGTCGACCCGATCGTGCTCTGGATGGCCTGCCCGCGGCACGTCCGATTCATGGTCGACCGCGGGCAGTACCTGCGCCCGCTCGTGCACTGGATGGCGGTGCGGACCGGGGCCATACCCGTGGAAAACGACCCGCGCGACCTGGGCTCGTTGCGCCGGGCGTTGCTGGCGTTGAAGCAGGGTGCGGTGCTCGGCATTTTTCCCGAGGGTGGCCGTTCCGACGACGGCAGCCTGAAAACCGGCAAGCCGGGCGCGGCACTGCTGGCGCTGCGCGCGGGAGTGCCCCTGATCCCGGCGGGCCTCGTCGGCACGTTCGCGGCCTACTCGCGCCACCACCGGTTCCCTCGCCCGAAACCGATCCTCGTCCGTTTCGGCGAGCCGCTCGATCTTCCCGCCGGCCTGGCGAGGTCATGCCGCCAGGGAACACCTCGAGGAGGCCACGGCCCTGCTGATGGAGCGGATCAGAACGCTGAGCAGTTAGTGGAAGACGGCGGAGTGTCAACACGCGGCGGGAGGGGCTGAACCCCTCCCGGAACGAACGGCAGGGGCGGGAACTCCGCCCGAAATCTCCGCCAAGGCTCTTGAGAAGTACCGTCTCCGATGAATCGGGTGGCCCATGAATATTTCCGCGAGGTGGTCGAAATGCTCGCTCGCATCGGTTGTCAGGTAGCGACAGCGGCCGGTGCGGGCGAGGCGGGCATCCATCTCCGGGTGGCGGCGCAGGTAGTCCGCGAGCCGGGGGGCGACCAGGTCGTCCTGGGAGAGCACCCGCACGTTGGCGGGCAGCAGCGCCTCGATGCGGTGACGGATCAGCGGGTAGTGCGTGCACCCCAGCAGCAGCGTGTCGACGTCACCGCCCTGCCCCCGGGTCTGGTCCCAGTATTTCCCGATGAAGTAGTCGAGACCGGGCCCCGCCAACTCGCCGGCCTCGATCAGCGGCACCAGCAGCGGGCAGGCCTGCTGCGTCAGCGAGACGCGGGGCGCGTGCTTGCGCAGTTCGATGGCGAAGCTCCCCGACTGCACCGTCCCCTGCGTCGCCCAGAGCGCCACCGCGCCGGTGGTCGAGTGCGCGTCGACGGCCTCGACCGTGGGGCGGATCACGCCGAGGACGCGCCGGTCCGGGTGGGTCGCCGGCAGGTACTGCTGCTGGATCGAACGCAGCGCCTTGGCCGAGGCCGTGTTGCAGGCGATGACGACGAGCGGACAGCCGCGGCCGAAAAGATGCGCCACTCCCTCGAGCGTGAAGCGCAACACCGTCTCGAAGGAGCGGTCGCCGTAGGGCGTGCGCGCGTTGTCGCCGAGGTAGACATAGTCGTGCTCCGGCAGCAGCCCGCGGATCCCCTTGAAGATCGTCAGGCCGCCGAAGCCGGAGTCGAAGATGCCGATCGGTCCCATTTCTAGCATCTTTGCTCCACGTGAGCGATCATTTCCGTTTCTATTCTAACACTACAGCGCCTCTGCCAGCAGGAGGCTCAAAACCCCTTCATCCCGCTTCCGCACCGGGGGAAAGAGTGGGTTCGTGCTGCGGGTTCCACACCGCGATCCTGCCGCCGCCAGGCCGTAGGCCCACTGGCGGGTGTGCGAGATCGAGACGAAGACGTCCGCGAGCGCGACGCCCGGCGGGGCGGCCACGAGCCGGGGCGCGCCGCTGGCGTGGTGACCGAGTTCAAAATCGCGGGGTGCGGCGGCGGCACCTGCTCCGGCCCACAGGCGGACCAGCGCGCGTTTGAGCGCCAGGGCGCCGGCGACGCTCTGCGCCCTGCGTTTACCGAAAGCGGCGATCTCCGCGGGCGAGAAGTGCTCCTCCTCGATCTGCCGGCGCGCGGCCTCCACCGTCGCGACCTGGAGCGTCTCGAGGAACGAGGCGGGAATGCCGGCCCGGGGCGCCGGCCCGCGGATCAGGTAGACCTCGACCACGAACTCGCCGCGCTCGTCGAGGAACCGCGCATCGATCCTCACCCGCAGCTCGTCGATGCCGTGCCGATCCTTGAGTTCGGGGGCCAGCACGAACTCCTGCTCGGGGGCGCCGGAGCGATACAGGCACTCGAATTGCGGGAAGGAGTAGGCTTGCCCGAGCGCCTTGCACAAGGCCTCCTTGCAGCAGAAGGCGGCGCAGAACGCCTGGGCGGCCTGCGGCTGGGCGGCGAGGTGTTCGGCCTCGCGCGCGGAGTAGACGTGTCGCCACGGCTTGTCGCCGGCCGCAAGTTTCTCGAAACGCGCCACCTGTTCGGCATCGAGACCGATCCCTTGCACGGCGCCGACGCTCCCGTGCGGCCGGCCTAGCGTCATCGCTGCCACCGCGATCATCGAACGTACCCTGCGCGAATGTTCCCTTCATCATGGCCGGTCTCTCGCCGAACGGTCATCCGCAGCGCGGAGCGCGTACTGCTCGCGCCGGCTGCCCCGGTGCCATGATCGAGCTCGATCACGCGGGTGGCGCGAGTCCACGCGCCGTTGCCACCGCGGTCGGACTGTGATAGCCTGACCGCACGATGGAAGAAACGGATCGGACCGCCTTTCACGATCTGACCCCGGACCGGGTGATCGATCTCGTCGAGACGGCGCTCGAGGTGCGCTGCACCAACCTGTTCCGCCCCCTGAACAGCTACATCAACCGGGTCTACGAACTGGAGCGCGAGGATGGCGGCGGACTGGTCGTCAAGTTCTACCGGCCGGGCCGCTGGTCGACGGCCGCCCTGCGCGACGAGCACGATTTCATGCGCGCGCTGGTGGCGGCCGAGGTCCCCATCGTCGCGCCGCTGACCCTGCGCGACGGCGGGACGCTGGGGGGCGACGAGGGGCTGCACTTCGCCGTGTACCCCAAGAAGAGCGGCCGCACCTACGACGAGTACACCGACGAGCAGTGGCTGGAGCTGGGGCGCCTGCTCGGCCGCGTCCACACCGTGGGCGCCGGGCTGCACCCGCGGGACAGGATCACGATGGCGCCGGACAAATCGACGCGCAGCCAGGTCGACTACATCCTCGCCGGCGCCTTCATCCCGCCGGATCTGGCCGGGCAGTTCAGGGACTTGACGGGCACCCTCATCGACGAGGTCGGCCCGATGTTCCACGACAGCGAGATGATCTGCATCCACGGCGACTGCCACATCTCCAACCTGATCTACCGCCCCGGCGAGTCCTTCTTCATCATCGACTTCGACGACATGGCGATCGGGCCGCCGGTGCAGGACTTCTGGATGCTGCTCCCGGGCTACCGGGGCGACTCGCTCCCCGAGATCGACATCTTCCTGGAGGGCTACGAGACGTTCAGGCGTTTCGACCGGAGGACCCTGAGCCTGATCGGACCCCTGCGGGCGATGCGGTTCATCCACTACATGGCCTGGTGCGCCCACCAGGTCGCCGAAGACGGCCACTCCCGCGTCGCGCCGGATTTCGGCTCGCAACGACTACTGGCTCCGGGAACTCCGGGATCTGGCCGAGCAGTTGGAGCGGATCAGAGCGGCCTTGCTCAAGGGGGGGCAGGAATAGCGGCGCGGAGAAACGACGCGGACTTCCGCCTCCTCGCCGACCGCGTTCTGGCCGGCCTGTGCCGATCGAAAGCGATCCTGAAGATCTGCGAAACGTGGTTCGGCAAGTTCTCAGGAAACCGGATCAGCGCTTTCGCAGCGCTGGTCCAGATGAACGCGATACCTGAATAACAAGGACCCGGTCGCTTACAGCGAGCCCTCCCACGTCTGGTAGACGAGAAAGCTGTCGGATCCCCGCTCGCCGCGGTTCACGACCTTCGTCCTGAGCACGATCTTGAGCGGTCCCGAACTGATCTTCGTGATCGGCAGGCTGATCCGGTAAACCCCGGCGGTAAGGTTGCCCTGCCAGAGTTGCTCCTCCGCCGACCCGCTGATCGCGGTGATCGTGACCGGGTAGCTCGAGACCTGGCTCAGCGCCAGCGCGAAGGTTATCTCCGCGGTCCGGCTCGAGGGGTCGAGGTTCACGACGAAGGACGACGGCAGGACCACTTCCGGCTCGGCGGCGGGCGCCGCGGCGGGCAGGGCGGTCAGGAGGGTGGCGCAGAGCGCGAGAGGGGCGAGCATCACTCCGATCCTCACGACAGAACTCCTTTCGTTGTCGTTCGATATTCTTCAGGCGTTGCGCCGGACGCGGACGTCCGGCTCCCCGGGGTGTCCGCCGCCGGAGTCCGCCATCCTTCTGCATTCTCCCAGAAGCAGCCGGGAATGCAAGCGCGTGAGGCCGGATCGACGCCCCGCGCAGCCTCCCCCTGACCCCTTGCTTCGAAGGCGCTTTCGGGTGAAACTGGCCCACCAGGTGGTTGAGCGGTCGGTGGGACAAGGCGCAGAATCAAAGGAGGGTATTCCATGGGCCAGGCTCGCAGCCTCAGGGACATTGTCGCCACACGCGTCGAGTGCTTCAAGCGCAAGCCTGAAGTCGCCCTCTATACACCGAAAGTTACGTCCCGGCATCTCCGGAACCTCTACACCGAGACCCGGGTCCGGGAGCACCTGGTGAAATGCGATTACGGGGAGGCGGCCGGTGGCGAGAACCTGGCCCCCAACCCCATCGAACTGCTGCTGTCTGCATTCGCAGCCTGCATCGAGGCGGCGTTTTACGAATTCGCACAGCATGAAGGGCTCACGGTAACCTCGGTTGCCGCTGAAGTTGAAGGAACGCTCGACCTGAGAGGTCTCTTCATGATCGACGATGTCGCGGCAGGCTTTCAGGAAGTCAGGTTCGTCCTGCGCATCGTGAGCCCCGACGATGAGGCGCGGGTTCGTGAACTTGCGGAGCGGGTGATCAACCATTGTCCGGTGGTCGACAGCCTGAAGAAGCCGACGGCGGTGACCGGCGGGATCGAGATCAGCCGGCCGGAGCACTTGACTTGAGCAATCGCCGGGCCGAAGCCCAAAGACAGCAAGACCCGAAGCCGGGTTGTCGGAAAGAGCGCGGGACAAGATGATCCGCTGGCGGTTTCTGCTGCACCAGATCATTTTTGAAGCGGACACGCCGGCCGGGAAGGCCTTTGACATCCTCCTGATCGGCAGTATTCTTCTCAGTGTCGCGGCGGTCATGGCGGACAGCGTGGCCGCGATCAACGAGCGCCTCGGCGCGACGCTCTACCTTGTCGAGTGGGTCTTCACCCTTCTGTTTTCGGTGGAGTACGTCCTGCGCCTCGTGGCCGTTGACCGCCCGGGCGCCTACGCCCGAAGCTTCTTCGGGGTGGTGGACCTGCTGGCGATTCTCCCGACCTACGTCAGTTTTTTCGTCCCGGGCAGCCAGTATCTCCTCGTGATCCGCATCCTGCGGATTCTCAGGATTTTCCGCATCCTCAAACTCATCCAGTACGTGGGTGAAGCACGCGTCCTGCTCGAGGCCCTGAGAGCGAGCCGCAGAAAGATCACGGTGTTTCTCTACACGGTTCTGACCCTGGTCGTGATCCTGGGCTCCCTGATGTATGTTCTCGAGGGGCGCGAGAACGGGTTCACCAGCATCCCCCGCAGCATTTACTGGGCCATTGTCACCTTGACGACCGTGGGTTACGGGGATATTTCCCCGAAGACCGCGCCCGGGCAGATGCTGGCCAGCCTGGTGATGGTCATCGGGTACGCCATTATTGCCATCCCCACCGGGATTGTGACGGTCGAACTCTCAAGGGTGGGCCGTGGTCGCGAGCTCGACGTCCGGGCGTGCCCCTCGTGCGGCGGGGACGGACACGACCGGGATGCAAAATTCTGCAAGCACTGCGGGGCGGATCTCGAAGCGGGAGCGTCCTGAAACGGTTCAAATATATAGTTTTGAAGCTGTTTGGAATTTTCAATCTCCCGTGTTGTCGCGCGGAATCGCCCATTGCCGGGAGTGTCACCTCGTCGCGAGCCGAAGTCTGAGGAGCCTGGTGGAAGCTCTGCCGGTTGCCAAAGGAGTGCACACAGGCGACGAGCCAAGGCTCCGCCCTACACTTCCCTGTCAAGAAGAGAATTGTACAGGAGATTTTCAGACGCCTGGTCCCGTTCTTGACTATTGGACCGGAACATCCGAGAGTTGAAGGCAACGGGCCCCGCCAGCGGTGCGGGGGAAAACACGCGCGGTCGCTGCCACTGGGGAACAGCGGATGAGCACGCCCGAGCCGGTGATCGTTGGATTCCTGTGCAACTGGTGCGCATACCGGGCCGCCGACAACGCCGGTGCGGCGCGTGTCCGCCTCGCCCCGAACGTGCGCTCGATCCAGGTGATGTGCAGCAGCCGGGTCGCGCCCGAGATGGTCCTCAAAGCCTTCAGCGAAGGCGCCGACGGTGTCCTGATCGTCGGTTGTCACCCCGGTTCCTGCCACTACGTCGACGGCAACCTCAAGGCGCTCAAACGCCACTCGCTGCTTGTGCTGCTCCTCCGGCAGCTGGGGTTGGAGCGGGAACGGGTCCAGCTGGTCTGGGCTTCCGCCTCCGAGGGCGCGTCACTGGCGGCGGAGATCGACAGGATGACCGGTCAGCTGCGGGCCCTCGGACCCCTGCAGTGGCCGCAAGCGGTCCTGCGCAGAGAGGGGCTGTGTCCGTGAATGCCCGTTTGCCGGCCGCAGCGGATAGCCCGCGCGGGGAGCTCGCGTCGTGACCGGCAGCTCGGGCAAGCCGCGGCTGGCGATCTACTGGGCCTCGGCCTGCGGGGGCTGCGAGGTCTCACTGCTCAATATCGGCGACAAGATCCTGACGCTCGACGAGAGCTTCGAGATCGTCTTTTGTCCGTGTCTCGCGGACTTCAAGCTCGAAGACGTCAAGAGCTATCCCGACGGCCACATCGATCTGTGCCTCTTCAACGGGTCGATCCGCTCCGCCGAGAATCGGGAGATGGCGCACCTGCTGCGCCGCAAATCCAAGATCCTGGCGGCCTTCGGCTCTTGCGCGCACGAAGGGTGCGTCCCGGGGCTCGCCAACCTCACCACCCCCGGGGCGGTCCTGGAGGCGGTCTACCGCAACCCGGGTTTCGGCGCCGACCCGCTCGGACCCCTCCCCCGCCGCCGGACCCTGGTCCCGGAGGGCGAGCTGACGCTGCCGGAGCTGCTCGAGGATGTCATGAGCCTCGACCAGGTGGAGCGGGTCGACTGCTTCGTCCCCGGCTGCCCCCCGGAGTCGCCGCGAGTCTGGGAGGTGCTCGAGCTGTTTATTGCCGTCTTCCGCGGGGGCATCGCCCCGCCGCCTGCCGGCTCGGTGCTCGGCGCGGCGGACGCGGCGGTGTGCGAAGAGTGCCCCCGGGTGCGGGCCTCCCGTCAGGTGCGGCGTTTCTACCGGACCTTCGAGATCACGCCCGACCCCGAAAACTGTCTGTTGGAGCAGGGGCTCGTCTGCATGGGCGTGGCCACCCGCGGCGGCTGCGGCGCCCTCTGCCCGCAGGCCGGCATGGGGTGCCGGGGCTGCTATGGCGCGCCGGCGGGCGTGGTCGACCAGGGTGCCTGCATGGTCGCGGCAATCGCGGCCGTGCTCGCGACGGGGACGCCGGGCGAGGGCGAGGAAAGCCTCGTCGAGGCGGTCGAGACGGCCATGCGCACCGTGGTCGACCCCGCAGGAACTTTCTACCGCTACAGCCTGGCGCATTCGCTCCTCCGGCGCGCCCGCGTCGGACGTAACCACATCCCGGGACCGCAGGATCGATGAAACGCATCGTTATCGACCCGCTGACCCGGCTGGAGGGACACGGCCGGGTGGAGATCTTCCTCGACGAGTCCGGGGAGGTGGCGAATGCCTACCTCATCGTCCCCGAGCTGCGCGGTTTTGAAAGGTTCTGCGTCGGCCGGCCCGCCGAGGAGATGCCCCGCATCGTCAACAGGATCTGCGGCCTCTGCCCGGAGGCGCACCACCTCGCCTCGACGAAGGCCCTCGATGCGCTCTTCCAGGTCGAACCGCCCCCGACGGCGAGCAAACTCCGCGAATTGCTGCACATGTCGTTCTTCGTCGCCGATCACGCCACCCACTTCTTCATCCTCGCGGGCCCCGATTTCTTCCTCGGGCCCGACGCACCGGTCGCGGAGCGCAACATACTGGGGGTCTTCCGGCGGCTCGGCGCGGAGACGACCCGGCAGATCGTCGAGTGCCGCGCGAGGAACAAGGATGTGGCCCAGCTTCTCGGCGGGAGGCGCATCCACCCGGCGGCGGGCCTTCCCGGCGGCTGGAGCCAGCCGCTCACGGAAAAGGGGCGGCAGCAGGTCGAAGCGACGGCGCGGGCGAATGTCGAGCTTGCGGTCGGCTTCCTCGAACTCTTCGAGGCGCGTCGTGCTGCGCCACCCGGAGTACCGGGAGTTGATCGTTTCCGAGACGTTCACTGACCGGACCTATTCCATGGGGACCGTGGACGCGGCCGGGAAGCTGAATCTGTACGACGGCCTGATCCGGGTCGTGGACCCCGAGGGCGCAGAGGTCGCCCGCTTCCGCCCCGCCGACTACGAGCAGCACATCGCCGAGCGAGTCGAGCCGTGGAGCTACGTGAAGTTCCCGTTCCTGAAGAACGTCGGCTGGAAGGGGTTCGTCGACGGCCGGGAAAGCGGCATCTACAGCGCCTCCCCCCTGGCGAGGCTCAACGCCGCGGACGGTCTGGCCACCCCCCGGGCGCACGGGCAGTACGAGAGGATGCTCGAGACCCTGGGGCGCCGGAAGCTCGGTGGCCGCTACCATCCGGTCCACCACCGTCTGGCGACCCACTGGGCCCGGTTGATCGAACTGCTCTACGCCGCCGAGAGGATGCTCGAACTGGCAACGGACGAGGCGATCACCGACCCCGCGGTGCGCGCGCCGGTCACCGGCGCGCCGAGCGAGGGTGTCGGGTCGGTGGAGGCGCCGCGCGGCACGCTGTTCCACCACTACCGCACGGACGCGAGCGGCATGCTGACCGCGGTGAATCTGATCGTCGGCACCACGCACAACCACGCCGCGATCGCACTTTCGGTGAAACGGGCGGCCCGGGGCCTGATCGGCAGGGGCCAGGCGATCACCGCGGGTCTGCTCAATCGCATCGAGATGGTCGTCCGCGCCTACGATCCCTGCTTCTCCTGCGCCGCCCACACCTTCCCCGGGGCCGGCGATCTGATTCTGACCGTCCGCGACCACCGGGGCAAAACCCTTGAGGAGCGCGGGCTGCCGCAGGGATCCCTGCGGCCCACGAAACCCGGCTGTGCCTGAACCGTGGGCGGTCATCACCGGCGCCACCGGCTTTCTGGGCGGACAGCTGGTGCGGCAGATGCGCAAGGAATACCGGATCTTCGCACTCGGCCGCCGCACCCCCGGCGAGGCCGGCGTGCCGGAGGGACCGGGGATCACGTGGTTCCAGGTCGACATCGGCCATTTCGAGCGGCTGCGCGAGGTCTTCGAGCACATCCGCGGGCAGGGGGGAGCCGAGTTGCTGTTGCACCTGGCCGCCTACTACGACTTCTCGGGTGAGGACAGTCCGGAGTATCAGCGCACCAACGTCCAGGGGATGCGCAGCGTGCTGGAACTGGCCGAGCCGCTGAAGCTGCGTAAGTTCATCTTCACCAGCTCCATCGCCGCCTGTCCCTTCCCCGAGCCGGGGGACGTAGTGACGGAGGAGACCGCGCCGTCGGCGTCCTTCCCGTACGCCCGGTCCAAACAGCTGGGCGAGGCGCTGGTCCGCGAGTACCGGCACCGGATCCCGTCCTGCATCGTCCGCCCGGCGGCGATCTTCAGCGACTGGTGCGAGTACGAGCCGCTCGATGTGTTCCTGCGCACCTGGTGCTCGAGCGGCTGGAATGCGCGCGTGATCGCAGGGCAGGGTCTGTCGGCGATCCCCTACCTGCACGTGGAGGACCTTCTTTCCCTGCTGGTCCGCGTCGTCGAGAGGAGCGACGACCTCGGTTCCTCCGAAATCCTGCAGGCGTCGCCGGACGGGTGCACGTCGCACCTCGACCTGTTTCACGAGACGACGCGCGCCTTTTTCGGCGCTCCGCGCGCGCCGTGGTTCGTCCCGGTGCCCCTGGCGCGACTGGGCCTCAACGTGCGCGAGCGGCTCGGGCGGATCACGGGCAGGGTGCCGTTTGAAAAGCCCTGGATGGCCGATTTCATCGATCGGCGCCTCACGGTCGACGCTTCCCGGACGCGCCGGCTGATCGACTGGGCGCCCAATCCAGACTTCGCGATCCTGAAGCGTCTCCCGCGTCTGGTGGAGAACTGGAGGAGACGCCCCGCGGAATGGCTGAAGTGGAGCGCCCTCCGGAAAAAAACCAAATAGGAACAGTCCGGATCGTTGACGGCAGGCGGGCCCTTTTCAGCAGCCAGCCAACAGACCTTCGATTTCGGCGAAGATCTGGCCGGTGGTGAAACCGTGCTGCTTGATTGCGCCCGCGGGGCAAGTGGCGGCGCAGCTGCCGCAGCCCTGGCAGAGCAGGGCATTGACCCGGGCGACCTCTCGCTGGGCGACCCGGACGATCTCGATAGCCCGGTAGGGGCAGTCGCCGACGCAGAGGCGGCAGCCGCTGCAGCGCCCCTCGTCCACCTCGGCCACGGTGGGGGAGACATCGACCACCCCCGGGTCGATGAACTGGAGCGCGCCGGCGGCGGCGGCCGCCCCCTGGGCCACACTCTCGGGAATATCCTTGGGACCCTGGCAGCAACCCGCGACGAACACGCCCTCGACCTGGGTCTGCACCGGTGAAAATTTGAGATGGCGCTCCGTGAAAAACCCCTGCTCGCCCAGGCTGATGCCGAAGAGCCCGGCGACGTGCGCGGCGTCCCCGCGCGGCTCCATCCCGACCGCAAGCACCACCATGTCGACCGGAACCGACACCGTGCGGCCGAGGAGCGTGTCCTCGGCTTTGACCAGCAGCTTTCCCCTGCCGCAGATGACCTCCGTGCCCCGGCCCTGGACGAACATCACGCCGGAGCGCTGCACCTGCTCGTAGAATTCCTCGCCGTGCTTGCCGGCGGCGCGCATGTCGATGAAGAAGTTGACGACGCGGGCGCCCGTCTGCTGCCTGGCCAACAGCGCGAGCTTGAGGGATGCGGTGCAGCACACCCGCGAGCAGTGGCGGTTGAAGCGGCGGTCGCGACTGCCGACGCAGTGGACGATGGCGATGCTCCCCGGTTGACGGCCGCTTTTCATGACGATCCTGCCCCCGGTGGGCCCGCCGGGGTCGCAGAGCCGCTCGAGCTGCAGGCTGGTGACGACGTTGGCCCAGCGGCCGTAGCCGTACTCGGTGGCGCGACGGGGGTCGAAGAGGTCGAAGCCGGTTGCCAGAATGACTGCGCCCGCCTCCAGATCGCGGACAAGATCCTGCTGCCCGAAGTCCACCGCGTCGCACGGGCAGACCTCCTGGCAGATCCGGCAGGCCTGCCGGGGGTCGTGGGCGGCGCACGCCGCGCGATCGATGACCGGCACCCGGGGGACCGATTGTGGCATCGGGAAGTGGACGGCCGTCCGGGTGCCGAGTCCCTCGTCGAACGCCGACGGGACCCCGCGGCAGGGACATCGATCGACGCAGATGCCGCAGCCGGTGCAGCGCGCCGCATCGACGAACCGGGGCTTCGTGCGCACCCGCACCGTGAATCTGCCGACCTGACCCCCGACTGCCTCGACCCTGCTGTTGGTCAGGAGCGTGATGTTGGGGTGCTCGGCGACGCTGGCAACCTTCGGCATGATGACGCACTCCGAACAGTCGAGCGTCGGATACGTCCGGGCGAGTTGCGCCATGTGGCCGCCGAGGCTCGGCGCCTGCTCCACCAGGGTCACCTGTTTGCCCGCCTCGGCCAGCCTCAGGGCGGCCTCGACGCCGGCGATCCCGCCGCCCACCACCAGCGTGTTCTGGACGACGGGACGCTGCCCGACCGGCAGCTGCTCGTGGCGCGCCACCCGGCGCACGGCGGCGGCCACGAGCGCAGCGCCCTTTTCCGTGGCCCGGGACCGCTCCGGGGTCACCCACGACACCTGCTCGCGGATGTTGGCGATCTGCAGCGTGAAGGGGTTGAGCCCGGCGGCCTGCACGGTCCGGCGGAACGTCCGCTCGTGCATCAGCGGGGAGCAGGCTGCGACGACCACCCGGGAGAGTCGCTCTCCCCGGATCTCCTCGCGGATGAGCCGTTGGCCGGATTCGGCGCAGAGGAACGGCGTCTGGTGCACGGTCACGACCCCGTCCAGGGCCGCCGCGCTGCGCACCAGGGCGCCGAGGTCGAGGGCTTCCGAGATCCCGGTGCCGCAGTGGCACAGGAAGACCCCGATCCGCGGCGGCGGGCCGGACTGCGGTGCGCTCATTTCACCAGACCACCTGGCCGTGCAGCGACTCCCAGACGATTTCGGTCAGGTCGATGACCCGCACCGGGTGGCGAGTCAGCTGCGCCGCGCCGGTCAGGGCGCGTTTGCACTGCTGGCAGGCCGAAACGAGAGTGTCGGCGTCGATGTCGACGGCCTGTCGCACCCGCAGTTTGGCGACGTCCATCGTGGTTTCGTAGCTGAAGATCTTGACGTCGCCGCCGCCGCCGCAACACAGCGCATGTGCGCCCGTGTTTGCCATTTCGATCAGTTCCACGCCGGGAATCCTTCCGAGCACGTGGCGGGGCGCATCGAAGACGCCGCCCTTGCGACCGAGATCGCAGGGGTCGTGGTAGGTCACCACGCGCGGCAGAGTGCCCGGCCGGATCCGCCCGCCGTCGATCAGCTCGGCAAGGAATTGCGTCGCGTGCATGATGGTCACGTTCGCCAGCGAACCGCCGAACCGGGGGTAGAGTTTCGTCCAGGTGTAGTGACAGGAGGGGCACGTGGTCACCAGGATGCGGGCGCCGAGTTCCTTGACCCGGGCGATGTTGTGCTCGACCAGCTCCTCGGCCTCGCGCTCCAGACCGAGGTTGATCAGCGGGTAGCCGCAGCACCACTCATCGTCCCCGAGCGTGGTGAAACTGACTCCCGCGAGCTCCAGGGTCCGCCCGAAGGCCTGGGGGATGCTGAAAGCGCGAGGGTAGAAGGCGGAGACGCAGCCGACGAAGAAGAGGACGTCGGCGCCCCGCTGCCGATTGACACCGCTCAGGGGCTGGGGGAGATTCCGGGTCCAGAGAAGGCGCTCGGAGTTCGGGTCCCCGGAAATGTTGCGGACGTGCTTGAGCGTCCCGCGCAGCAGCTCCAGGTCCTCCGGAACCTCGAGTCCGTGGGCGATCGCGTAGGTCTTGAGACCGATCATGGTATCCAGCAGCGAGATGCCGCGCGGACAGTGCTCGACGCAGGCGCCGCACGAGGCGCAAAGCCAGAAGGATTTGCTCGCGAGCACCTCGTCCCTGAGGCCCAGCCGGACCAGCCTCGCCAGCTGCCGGGGGCTGACGCGCATGCGGCCGGCGGTCGGACACACGGCGGTGCAGCTGCCGCACTGGATGCACGAAAGAAGTGCCCCGAGGTCAGGTGTCACCTCCGACGCAAAGGTGTGGTCTGGAGACTCGTCCGGCTCGGAGAGGGCTTCTGTCATGGTTGGCCTCCCTGCAGCTGGATTCTCCGGCCGCGGAGGCGGGCCTGTCAAGTCTGCCGCATGAACACCTCATGGATTCGAAGACCCTCTCGACGCACCCGGGGTTACAGCGCCGGCGGCACAATAAGAAAGGGCGGGCGGCCCCCGTTTCCGGGAGCCCGCCCTTCCGGGAGGGGGTGAATTCCTCCCCTCCATCATCACCGTCGTTAATCGTTCGGGGTTGATCCCCGCGCAATCCATCGGAGGGACGGGGTTGACCCCCGCCGCCACGTTTGCCGGTTTAGTACTTGTCGCCGCCGCCCATCCCGCCGGGCATCCCGCCGCCCATCTTCTTGTCGTCCTCGGGCTTGTCGGCGATCACGCACTCGGTCGTAATCATCAGGCCGGCGTTCGTCGCCGCGTTCTGCAGAGCAGTCCGGATGACCTTGGTCGGGTCGATGATCCCGGCCTCGATCATGCGTCGGGTCGGGGGTCACGATGTAGCCGCGGCGCTTGAGCTCCTGCGCGCGCCCCTGCCCCCACTTGAGCTCGATCGCGTCCAGGCCGTACTCGTTCAGCACGTACTCGGCAACCCCGAAGCGCGTGTCCTCGACGTTCATCTGCACCAGGATTTCGCCAAAGCCCTCGTGGTAGCGCCGGCTGGTCTCGATCCGGCGGTCCATCTCCGGCGAGCTCTTGACCTTGCCGTCCTTGTCGAGCACCAGTTGCGGGTCGATACCGCAGACCTTCTCGCCGCAGACCAGCGTGATCCCCGAGATCGCCGTGCCGATCGCGAAGTGATCCCAGTTCTTGCGCGCGAGCTCCGTCGAGCCGAGCGCCCCCGTGAAGATCGGCACCTTCATCCTGATCTTCTTCGTCCAGCCGTACTCGGTCTCGGTGTTCACCGACGGGAAGGTCGCGGTGTCCGGGCCGGGCTTGAACCCCTTCGGCAGGCCATTCGCGCCGCATGCGTAGCCCTGGATGCTCAGGTGCGAGTAGTCCAGCGGGTAGTTATTGTCCGCGCCGGCCGTGATCGACCCGAACGGCCCCGGGTAGATCACCTCGCGGCCGCGGTGTTACCCGGCCGGACGGATTCTTACTCGAGATAACCCTGCGGTGACAATCGCGCCTGCAAGAAGTTCTGCACCGTACCGCGTAAGAACTTCTGCGCAGACCGGACCCTGCTGTCCTGATCGGAGGCCGACGAGACGCACGATCCCCGCGTGCTGGAAACCGCGAACGATCGCCAATTCTCCGAAGTCCTTGTCGATGGTGACAAGAATCCTTTCCTCCCGGTGGGCAAGAAGCAGGATTTCATCATCTCCGGGATCGCTGTCCCATTCGGCGGACCAGATGACGTCGTGGCCAGCCGAATTGAGGAAATTTCGGGCGACACCCGAAACGCAGGTGTCGAGAAGGAGCTTCACGCCCCGACTTCGATGGAAAAAGGCTCGATTCGCTCATGCCCGACAAGACGATGAGCGTATTCCAGGCAAGCGCGGATGTCGTCACGCTCAAGCCAGGGATAGCCTTCGAGGATCGCTTCCGGCGTGTCCCCAGCAGCAAGCATATCGAGGATGTGCTCGACTGCGAGGCGGCGCCCGCGGATGATGGGTTTCCCCCCGAAGATCTTCGGATTCACGGTGATACGGTCCAGCAATTCGCCCATAGGAATCTCCTTACCCCGCCTTGAGTCAAACGAGCCGGTTGCGAGTCCTCCCGTTGTCGTGATTTCCTGAATCTCACGAGGATTGTCGCGTTGCCGGAGGCCGAAGTCAAGGTTCAGCCGGGTCATGATCGCGTGAAGAGCCCCCAAGAGCCGGCAGAGTCCCGAAGCGCCCTGCGTCACGGCAGACCACCGCCGCCCCGCCGCCCGGTGAAGATCACTCCACCCAGGGCAGGTACTCGAGTTCGGCAGGTGCGCGTGGCGCCTCACCCTGGGTGACCGGCGGCGGTCGCGGCTGCGGGGCATCCCACAACGACAGGTGCTCGAGAATGGCGCGTACGACACGCTGGTCCTCGATGAACGCGATGATCCGCATCGCGCCGCCGCAGTCCGGGCAGATCAATGGGTCAGCCGCGAAGACCTTCTTGATGAACCTCGCCCAATTGGCCCGCGCGGCCTTCGCGGGCGCCGTGTCGTCGGAGATCGGGGCAGGCCCAAGCGACAGCTTCTCCCGGCCCTGGCGCCGGCGCCGGCCGCGCTGGACGCTGGAGTACCAGCCGTAGTACCGGACCAGGTGCTCGCCGCGATTCGGGATGTGCGAAGTCACGGCGGCAAGAAAGTCCAACGGGTCGAAGATCTCGAAGTTGCGGTTTGGCCCCTCGACCATCTTGGTCTTGTCCCGCGGGGCACATCTGCCCCCAGAGTGCAGCGTCGCAGGCACAAAAACTAGGGCGGGCCCCCGTTTCCGGGAACCCGCCCTTCTATGTGATCGACCGCCTGTGAAAGCCGGCCGCGACAGCCCTTTCGGGTTGCCGGTTTAGTACATATCGCCGCCGCCCATGCCGCCCATGCCGCCCATCCCGCCGGGCATCCCGCCGCCCATCTTCTTGTCGTCCTCGGGCTTGTCGGCGATCACGCACTCGGTCGTGATCATCAGGCCGGCGATCGACGCCGCGTTCTGCAGAGCGGTCCGGGTGACCTTGGTCGGGTCGATGATCCCGGCCTCGATCATGTCCATGTACTCCTCGGTCGCGGCGTTGAAGCCGAAGGCGACCTTCTTGTTCTTCTTGACTTCCATCACGATCACCGCGCCCTCGACGCCGGCGTTGATCACGATCTGCCGGACGGCTCCTCGATCGCCCGCTTGACGATCTGCACGCCCACCGCCTGGTCACCCTCGAGCTTCATGTCGTCGAGCGCCGCCACGCAGCGCAGCAGCGCCACGCCGCCGCCGGGGACGATCCCCTCCTTCGACGGCCGCGCGGGTCGCATTGAGCGCATCCTCGACGCGGGCCTTCTTCTCCTTCATCTCGGTCTCGGTCGAGGCGCCGACGTTGATCACCGCCACGCCGCCGACCAGCTTCGCCAGACGCTCCTGGAGCTTCTCCTTGTCGTAGTCCGAGGTGCTCTCCTCGACCTGCGAGCGGATCATCTTGACGCGGCCCTCGATGTCGGAGGCCTTGCCGTAGCCCTCGACGATCGTCGTGTTGTCCTTGTCTATCGTGACGCGCCCCTCATTTCTTCTTCTCGTTGATCAGGATGTAGCAGTCCTCGAGGATGGCCTCCATCCGCTCGGGCTTGGTCACGAAGTACGGGCTCAGGTAGCCGCGGTCGAACTGCATCCCCTCGACCACTTCCAGGTTGGTCTCCGTGCTTTTGGCCTCCTCGACCGTGATGACGCCGTCCTTGCCGACCTTCTCCTTATGGAATACTTCTTGAGCTGCTTCACGACGGCCTCGACCGCCTGGTCGATGCCGCGCTTGAGGGCCATCGGGTTGGCGCCCGCGGTGACGTTCTTGATCCCCTCGGCGTAGATCGCCTGGGCCAGAACGGTCGCGGTCGTGGTGCCGTCACCGGCAACATCGGAGGTCTTGGAGGCGACCTCGCGCACCAGTTGGGCGCCCATGTTCTCGAAGGCGTCCTGCAGCTCGATCTCCTTGGCGACCGTCACGCCGTCCTTGGTGATGATCGGCGAGCCGAACTTCTTGTCGATGACGACGTTGCGACCCTTCGGGCCGAGCGTGATCTTCACGGTGTTCGCGAGTTCGGTTCACGCCCCGGAGTATCGCGGCGCGACCCGCTTCGTTTTACTTGAGAATCTTGGCCATAATCTCTTATCCCCTTCGCCTCGAATTAACAACTTCAAGGTCCAGGACATGAGCGTGCTGCCGTAACGACCGCGCGCGACTGACCCCGACGCGAGGGGGGAGCGGGGAGGACGGCCCGCTCCCCCCTTTTCTTGTTCTCTGCGGTGAGCCACCCTCAGGCCAGCGGCGAGCTGAGCGCGATCTCCGGGCTCGCAGACGCCCGCGAGTCCGGCAGCGGCCGGCACTTCGCAGGTCAAGCCCTCGCGCAGGGTGCCGCAACCCCGGCCGCCGGCATCAAGAAGGCGGACCAGACCGTCGCCGAGATCTACGCGGGGCAGAACGACCTCCTGGACACCGTCGTGAAGGTGCGCGGCAAGGTCGTCAAATTCAGCCCCCAGATCATGGGCAAGAACTGGGTCCACCTCCAGGACGGCACCGACTCTGCCGGCACCAACGATCTGACCGTCACGACCGCGGACACCGCCAGTGTCGGCGACATCGTCCTGGTGTCCGGCAAGATCACGCAGAACAAGGATTTCGGCGGCGGCTACAAATACGACCTGATCATCGAGGACGCCAAGGTCGCCGTCGAAGCCAAGTAAACGGCTTTCGGGACCGCAGCGGCGTCTGTATGAATAACCTTCAGAAGACCATCGCCACTGACAATTGGGGGCTAGCCACAACAGGCTCGAAATCTGGAACCGACTTGTCTACTGGTCACCAAGGCCCCGCTCGGGAACCCCTCCTTCAGAAACCCAGCAGCTTGGGTAGCGGCTTCTCCCCCGCATGGAAACCACTGAAATGGTTCCAACACCGTTCGCATTTCGTCCCAGAACTCGTTGAGCGTGAGAGAGTATGCTCGGGGTGAATCCGGGCCACGCAGACTCCGGAACCCGCCGATCACCCCCCCGGCCCCGGCGGCCATCGTGACGACGGTCAGAATGCCGAAGCCGACATGATCGGTCTAGCCAAAGGGCTGGGAAAATAACGCATATTCGGGTAGGATTCGTCACAGTTATGATGGTGCGGATCGCTGACGCGGTGGGAGCGCGGCAGGGGCAGGCCCGGCCGTGAGCGCCGCGGTGCCGGCTCCCGGCCCGCGGGCGATCTGCGCGCTCGGCATGCACCGCGCCGGTACCTCGATGCTCGCGCGTGCGGTGAACCTGCTGGGTGCCGACCTCGGCCCGGCCGGCGGGCTCATGCCGGCGGCGCCCGACAACCCGGAGGGCTACTGGGAGCGCGCCGAGATCTGCGCGCTGCACGAGCGGGTCCTCGGGGCGCTGCGGCGCACCTGGGACGCAGCCGTGCCGCTCCCCGACGGCTGGGAGGAGGCGCCGGCGCTCTCGCCGCTGCGGGCGGAGCTGGCCGTGCTGGTGCAGCGCACCTTCGGCGGCGCCCCGCTGTTCGCGTGGAAGGACCCCCGCACCTGCCTGCTGCTGCCGCTCTGGCGCGAGGCCCTCGCCGGGCTCGGCGCCGAGCTCTCGATCGTCTCGCGGTGCGCAGCCCGCTGGACGCCGCCCGCTCCCTCGAGCGGCGCGACGGCATCCCGCTCGCGAAGGGCTTCGCCGTCGGTGCGCCACACGCTCGCGGGGCTGCGAGCGCTGCGCGGCCTGCCCTCGGTCTTCGTCGCCGACGACGCCTTCCTCGACGACGGGGAGCGCGAGCTGCGGCGCGTCGCGCAGGCACTCGGCATCGCCTGGCCGGCGGACGGGGCCGGGTTGCGGGCGGCGCTCGGCTCTTTCGTGGGGCCAGCGCTGCGGCACAGCGCATCGATGCCTGCCGATCTGGCCGCGGCGGGCGCCCCGGCGCCGGTGAGCGAGCTGGCGGGGCCCGCGGGCGGCTCGTCGCGGGCGAGCGCGTCGACGAGCCGGCCAATCTCGCGCGCGTGGAACGCTCTCGGCGCGACTTCCGCGTTTGGGGGAGCTTCACCGCCGTGGAGCTCAACGCGCTCTTCGAGAGGTGGCAGGCGTCGCCGGGGGGTGCGCGTGGAGTCCGCACGCACGCAGGCCGCGCTCGCCGGGACCGGGGCGCGGCTCGCAGACACGCAGTTGCAGCTGGAGCGGGAGCGGGCGGTGGTGGCAGGGATGCGCGCCTCCTGGAGCTGGCGGCTGACCCGTCGCTGCGGGCGCTGCACCGCCTCCTCGCCGGCCGCTGAAAGCGCAGGCCGACGCGGCACTCCGGCTCGAGCCGTTCGTCCTGCCCCGTAAGCGGACCCAGCCGCCGGCGTGCGGCTGAGGGCGCGCCCCCTTAACGACTCCCGGCCAGGCAAAGCGGACAATTCATTTGCTACAGAACCGGACAGTTCTATTTGTTGCCAACATCCCGGGGCTTTGAACTTGACACGCATGGTCTCCGCCACGAGAATCGGCAGTATCAGGGCTGAAACACCGTTACTCGGCAGAGGGCGACTGTGAAGGTCGAGGAAGAATTCGCAAGGCCCGCAGGCGTGGGATCCGTTGGTGACGCACGCCGACACCGGCAAGACGATTGCCTTGTTCCGGCGCGCGCAGTTCAGGCTGTATCCGTAGGCGAGGATCCGGGCATCGACGGTATCGTGGACCGCCTGATCAAGCGCCTGACGCGAGGGGCCTCTCCGGGCGGTACGGCGATTCTGAAGGGAGTGGGCGAGGCAGAAAATCTCGGTGACGTCATGATGCGGCATGTCGCTCGCGAGCTCATCGCTTCGCTTGGTTTTTCAGATATAGACACCGCCGGTCACGGCGAAGATCCGGCCAGCGTGCCGACCGATCCCGCCGCCGTCGATGCGATCTTTGTCCTCGGCAGCCTGCAGTATTCCGACGCCTGGGCGTCTCCAACGCTCGCGCAGCGCCTCGAGCGCTCGATCGCGTTTCATCGTCATTTCCCGAACGCGAGGTTGTTTATCTTCCGGCGACCTGCGTCCGAGACCCACCACCAAGACGCGCTGCTACGTCTATCGGCCGGGGCGCACGTGCTGGCGCGCGATCAGTTCTCCGTGGCACCTGATTAACGGACTCCTGGACTCGCCGGTCGCCGAATACTGTCCCGATCTCGCCTTCCTCTACCCACCTGCAGATGAGTCATCGCCGCCCGACCGTTCCCGAGCAACCGGTGGGCGATTCGGCCAGGCCGCTCATGGAATCATTCCCAATCAACGGTGCGTGGAAGAGGGGCGTGACGCCACTTCAGCATCCGGAGCACTATGTTCGGTTTCCTACGCAGGCCATAGACTTCGCGGCCATGCGCGGGTTCAAAGTCGTCGGCCTCTCGCACATGCTGAATACCGAGCGCGATCTGCGTCTGATCAGGCAACTCCGCATCCCGCGGATCCCGAAACCGACGACATCGTGCTGATCAGGCGACCATCTCCTCAACCTCACCGTCTGCATCTGCAGTCGTTATGACGGCTTGATCAGCTGCCTCTCGCACGGAACGCCGGTGTCGCTCTTCGGACGGCATTACAAGTATCGCAACCTGATGGACGACATGGGGATGGGCGCCCACCATGTCTCGGCGGCAACGCTCCCCCGAATCCGGCCGCCGCTCGATGACCTGTTCGACAATCACGAGCAAGTGCGCGAGACGATCACGCGCAACGTATCGGCCGCGCGGCAACTGATTCGCGTCAAGATCCAGGCGCTGCCACAGCGGGGTTAGGTCGCAGAGATGCTGGCTGACACGCCACGCACGGTGTGGTTTCACTGGATGCAGGGCCGCGGCAACATGCCGCCCGTGGTCCGCGCATGCCTGACGTCGTGGGTGGACAGGAATCCGGACTGGAACGTCGTGTTCGTGGACGGCCACAATGTCTGGAATTACCTCGAGCGCGACGCGGTACCGGTCGATGAGTTGTTGAAAACCTCGCCGCAGGTCTATGCCAACGCCATCCGCTTGAGTCTGCTCGACACCCACGGCGGTGTCTGGGCAGACGCCACAACCTGGTGCCGGACGCCGCTGTCTGAGTGGGTCACGCCGATGCCAGCCGAGTTCTTTGCCTTTTCCTCTCCGGGCCCGGACCGGATGATGGCGAACTGGTTTCTGGCCACAGAGGCAGGCACCCACGTGGTCAAGGCCCTGGCCAGTGAATACCTTGGCATCTTCAGGCGACTCGGCCCGTTGACGCTGCTGTCGCATTCAGCGGTTCAGGACACCCTCGCACATGCCGAGAACACTGACGTGCTCGTTGAGCCACTGATGATGGGGAGGCGGCGCGACTATCCGTATTTTCTTTTCCACTACCTGTTTGCCTTCCTCTACACGCGGGACGGCCAGTTCAGACAATCGTGGGATGCGGTTCCAAAGATCAGCGCTGATGCCAGCCATGTGGCGCAACGGCTCAATCTGCGCGCGCCCTCCACAGACATCACGAAACAACGGTTGCGGGCGGCGAATCCGCACGTGCACAAACTCGTCTGGCGCATCGACAGCATCGAGCCCGGCACTGTCTTGCACGACATCGTGACGCGTTCGGTCTAGCGCGTCTGGCGCCGGCGAGCTACTGTCCGCCGGCTGCGGCCTTCTGCTGCGCGACGAGCACTGCCATGAACATCGCAACTCCGGGGATTCATGAGGGATCTTCAGAGAGCCATTGCGGATAACGTCGCTGCGGAACTCAAGAAAATCATTGGACAATGCGTAGACGACAGGTCATTAGTCCCTGAGGAGGTCAAGGTCTCCATCAAACAAAAAGCGCCGGGGAGGTTGTCCCCGGCGCTGTCAGAAGCGTTGGTAGTGGGGGCCCTCTCTTCACCGTTGGGAGAACAACTCGCCCCGCTGCTCGTGAGAGAGTGGCGGCCGCAGAGACAGGGACGCCATGATTGCACCCCCGCCCGGTGATAGAGGCGGCCACATGCCCCCCACCCACAGCCACCCGGCTCCAGGGGGGAGAGGGGCAGGTGGAGTAAGAGACATTTGGGCTGCAAGAATTTTTTCGGCCCGATTTTTTCGGGGAGTCACTTAGCGCCTAGTAGGTGGGAGTCAAGAAAACTTCAACGAAGCCCTTGGAGCCGAACTCGAAGGTAGAAGTTACAGTCACAATGGGTCAAAATGTACTCGTCATGTGGAAAAGCATAAGCAATTTCTTCTTCCGCGCCGGCGGCGAAATCGAGACAGAGAACCACGCCGCTGACACCACACTGCGACAACTGTGGATCGCCCTCGTCAGGCTCGGGGTGGCACGCGGGCTAATGCTTCAGGACGCCGAGGACCTCGCCCAAGAGAGCATCGTGGCCGGGATGGAGTCCTTCGACCCGGCTCGTGGCGACTTCAGCGCCTTCTGCAAGACAGCTCATAGGACTTTCCTTTCGCGCCCCGACTGCCATCCTGCTCCCGAGAAGCCGTTTGGGTGGTGTTTTGGCTCGAGATGGGGGAGATTCTCCGGGCAGGGCGGAGGTTTGTCAAGGCATTGGCCTCGAAGAACAGTTCGACAGTCGCCTGAAGAGCCACGACGCAAGAAACAGGGCCGCGAGAAGACAAACCCGCCCCATGCCCCTTCGTCGGAAAATTCTCAGTCCACGCATCGGCATTAGGCATGGGGCGCATCAGCGCCGCGAGAGACAACACCGCCCGTACAAAGACGAGGGGCGGGTCCCCGTTTCCGGGAACCCGCCCCCAATCGGGAGGGGGTGAACCCCTCCCCTACACCATCGCCGTCATGAACCGTGCGGAATCGGTCCCCGCGCGATCCGTCGTAGGGGCGGGGTTGATCCCCGCCCGCCACGCTTGACGGTTTAGTACATATCTCCGCCGCCCATGCCGCCCATGCCGCCCATCCCGCCGGGCATCCCGCCGCCCATCTTCTTGTCGTCCTCGGGCTTGTCGGCGATCACGCACTCGGTCGTGATCATCAGGCCGGCGATCGACGCCGCGTTCTGCAGAGCGGTCCGGGTGACCTTGGTCGGGTCGATGATCCCGGCCTCGATCATGTCCATGTACTCCTCGGTCGCGGCGTTGAAGCCGAAGGCGACCTTCTTGTTCTTCTTGACTTCCATCACGATCACCGCGCCCTCGACGCCGGCGTTGATCACGATCTGCCGGATCGGCTCCTCGAGCGCCCGCTTGACGATCTGCACGCCCACCGCCTGGTCGCCCTCGAGCTTCATGTCGTCGAGCGCCGCCACGCAGCGCAGCAGCGCCACGCCGCCGCCGGGGACGATCCCCTCTTCGACGGCCGCGCGGGTCGCATTGAGCGCATCCTCGACGCGGGCCTTCTTCTCCTTCATCTCGGTCTCGGTCGAGGCGCCGACGTTGATCACCGCCACGCCGCCGACCAGCTTCGCCAGACGCTCCTGGAGCTTCTCCTTGTCGTAGTCCGAGGTGCTCTCCTCGACCTGCGAGCGGATCATCTTGACGCGGCCCTCGATGTCGGAGGCCTTGCCGTAGCCCTCGACGATCGTCGTGTTGTCCTTGTCGATCGTGATGCGCTTGGCGCGCCCCAGATCGGCGAGCTTGACGTTCTCGAGCTTGATCCCGAGATCCTCGGTGATCAGCTTGCCGCCGGTGAGGATCGCGATGTCCTCGAGCATCGCCTTGCGACGATCGCCGAAGCCGGGCGCCTTGACCGCCGCGGCGTTGAGCGTGCCGCGCAGCTTGTTGACCACCAGGGTCGCCAGCGCCTCACCCTCGACCTCCTCGGCCAGGATCATCAGCGGCTTGCCCATCTTCGCGATCTGCTCCAGGATCGGCAGCAGGTCCTTCATCGGCCCAAGGCCGCCGAGTTGCCGCAGTTCGATAAAATCACTCAGCCCACGCCACTGCAACAGCGGGCCTTTGACCTCCTCGGCGTCAAACTCCATATGTAGCCAGTGGCTGGAAGCTTTGTCCCATGTTTCCGGGCACTTACGTCATCTGACTCGAGGAACTTCCGATTAAGGAGTTTTTCCGCCACCAGATGTTCACGATGCTTATATGTAAGGGGTTGCTCGTAGCAGTGACCTCCCTCATCCCAATCCGGGGACACTTGGCCAAGCATTTCGGAGTAATCACAAAGGGAGGGTTGCGCGGTAGGTTCGATTGCCACGGGGCGGAGGAGAAAATTCTACGGGCTCCCAGAAATATTGTTGCATTCATGAAAAATGATCATATATTTTCAAACAGTCCTAGTAATTTCATACCCTCCTCCGGGAGGGGACACGAAGCGATGAGGATTTGCATATGGCTATGCGCGTTGTCGCTCGGAGCATTTTCAGTTCAGTTTTTGTGCTGATCATCTTGTCTTCGTTTTCTTTGGCGCTGCCATCTGTTAGCTTTCTGTGACGGGAAGGACTTCACCAAAAGTTACCTAACTTATCGCTCTGCCGTAAACGCCGCGACTAACGCGCTGAGCAAGAAAGACTATCAAGCTGCAGCGGAGCAATTCAGCAAGGCCATCGAGATGTCTCTTTTTGTTGCCTCTCATTATTATGACCGTGGCATAGCATATTTCCGAAAAGGGGATCGAGAAGAGGGCAATCGAAGAGCTTGACAAGGTGCTTATTCTCGACCCACGGGCGAGTTCCGCTCTCGCCTATCGCGGGCTCTGCAGGATGAAAGGAGGCGAATACCAGGGAGCACTGAGTGATTACGGGAAGGGGCTCGAACTGAATCCAAGGGACCCAAGTATCCACAACAACCTGGCCTGGCTCTATGCCACGGCGAATGACGAGAAATTCCTCGACAACCTCAAGGCGCTGGGCCATGCCGCAAGAGCTGTGGAATTGTCAAACGAAAGAAACGCGGAAGCCCTCGACACCTTGGCGAGAGTCTATCTCATCAATGGAAAGACCAAAGAGGCGGTCGAAACCCTGGACAAAGCCCTGAGGCTTGAGCCGAACAACGAGAGATTCAAGGATAACCTCAGGCTATACCAAGAGGGGACAAAGAAGGACTAGAGGTTGAGAATTGGGCATTCCAGGTACGCTCTGCGCACTGCAATTCCAGACTAGGGGAGGATACAAGAATGGAAAAACCGAAGAGAACTACCACGATGATCCTCGCGACCGCAATGCTCCTGCTGCCGGCCATGAGTATTGCCGGCAACCTGGAGCCGGGCGCTGTTCCCGGCCCAACCATGAAGACTCTTGATCAGATCCCCCCGACGTGGAGTCGTGCCATCAGTGGAAGCGGGAGGTTTGAAAGTCTCGGCGGAGGTGGCTCTGCCCTGGATAAAGAGACCGGATTGGTATGGACCCAACAGTTAACGATGGGCTCTGGCCAGTGGAGTGAAACTTATTTGGGCTGTTATCTCTTGACCTATAACGTAGGGTCTGCACCTGAGGGGATAGGCGGAAGAGCCGGCTGGCGTCTTCCGACCTGCGATGAGTTGGCGACTTTGCACTTCCCTTATCCAGAGACCCCCCCCCCTACCTACCGGACGGCCATCCATTCAATACGGTTCAGAGTGGGCCAGATGACTGCTATTGGACTTCGACAACTTCACCGGCAAATCCCGATGATGCTCTTGCTGTGCGTTTTGGAACCGCATATCCCTTCTTGGCAGTTCTTCCGAAGACGTCTGTGTGTGCTGTGGCTTGTGTGAGGGGAGGGCGATAAGGGTCTGCTGAAAGCCTGCAGCACGTGAGGGACGCTATTAGCCAGCCCAGAACGCTGGAAACGCAGGCAGGCCATGATCAGCCAAATTGCGGCCCTGGGGCGATCGCTGGAACCACGAGTGTCGGTTCCGTTTGATTCTTTTCTGCCGCTCGAGTGCGACCGTTATCTGGGTATTCATGCTGCTTCCAGCTCGGCGATATGCGAAGAAGGTAAGCTTTGCCCAACAGAGAGCTTGCTTCCTTGAATGGGGGTGGAGAAGGCGATGCGATGTCGAAACCTGTTGCGTCTCTTCCTGGTGATTATTTTTCTCCTTTGCCCGAACAAGGGATTCGCCGCCGCCAATGTCGACCCCCTGGACGAAGGATATAGGTACGCCTATGGCGAGAACGTCGGATGGCTGGATCTGAAGCCGGGCGGAAATGGCGGCCCGGGCATCGAGGTCGGCGGTTCGTACCTCACGGGACTCATGTTGGGCGAGAATATTGGATGGATAAGCCTGTCTTGCTTGAACAGCGGGATTTGTTCAACGATTGACTACGGGGTGGTTAACGATGGTGCCGGGAATCTTTCCGGGCATGCCTGGGGAGAGAACGTAGGCTGGATCAACTTTGCCCCGAAAGGCGGCGGAGTCACCATCCACCCGGTCACAGGAGTGTTCAGTGGGTATGCCTGGGGAGAGAATATCGGGTGGATCAACTTTGCACCGGAAGGGAAAGAGGTGAAGACCTCGTGGCTTAATCCCGGAGCATGCACAGACAGCGACAATGATGGATATGCTGCGGAAGGCGGTTCCTGCGGTTCGGCTGATTGCAACGACAGTAGTGCTGTAGAGCATCCAGATCAGGTGTGGTATGAAGATGGGGATAATGACGGGTACTCAAGTGGGAACACCACTACACAGTGCCAAGGCCCGAAAACCATAACATCGAATCAGAATTAACAGGCACTTCAGTTGACTGTGATGACGGCAATGGAGATATTCAATCCTGGTGCTGTTGAGATTTGCGATGGTGTAGACAACAACTGGTTGGCGGTCGTTGATGAAGGGCTGACAACAACATATTACCAGGACGCAGACGGGGATAGTTACGGTGATCCTGAGAGTGGTACAGAGGCATGCATACAGCCTTCAGGGCACGGTAGTTGACAACACTGACTGTAATGATAGTGACTCAAACGAGCATCCGAACGAGCCTGGTACAAAGACCAAGACAACGATGAGTACTCCGATGGGACGACAACACTGTTTCGTGCACTAGACCCACCGGCTTCAAGACCGACAGCTGAACTGACAGCCACGTCAGGCGACTGCAACGATAGAAATCCGGCAATTACTGTTGCGGTCGGGTATCTGCGGAATTATCGATCCGGATGGTAATGATTCCATGTATGCCTGGGGAGAGAATGTGGGATGGATCAATCTCAATCCATCATTAGGGCCGGGCGTGAATGTGACGGACACATGGTCACCGGGTATGCCTGGGGAGAGAACATAGGCTGGATTAATCTGGCCCGACCAATGGCGGGGTGGTCAATGATGGTGCAGGGAATCTTTCCGGGTATGCCTGGGGAGAGAATGTAGGCTGGATCAATTTTGCTCCGGCTGGCGGAGGAGTCACCATCCATCCTGTCACAGGGGTATTCAGCGGGTATGCATGGGGAGAGAATATCGGGTGGATCAATTTCGAGCCAACGATTGGTGGGGCGACGACATCTTGGCGACCATCGGTTCAGTTGCCGGCAGCCTTTGACCAGGCATTTCTCACCCATGAGAGCACCCCGGCAGAAATCACTCTGGTGGTCAGGACCCAGGGGTCCAGCCTCTGGTCTTCGTGGTGGTTGGCGGTCCATTCCATGGAGCACTCTCAGGCGCGCCGCCGTTTCTGACGTATTCACCAGACTACAACTACTACGGGCAGGATAGTTTTACCTTCAGAGTGAACAATGGGACGTCAAACTCCGACACCGCCACAGTGTCGATAACCGTTAACCCTGTCAATGATCCACCGGCGGCCAATGACAAATCAGTGACAACGGATCAAGGTACTCCCGTAGCCATTACCCTCACGGGTTCAGATCCTGACAGCCAAGGCCTGACGTATGACGTGGTGGGCGGACCAGCAAACGGTACGCTGAGCGGCACGGCGCCCAATCTGACGTACTTGCCAAGTCCAGGCTATGTCGTGTCTGATTCGTTTACCTTCAAGGTCAATGACGGACTTGTTTGACTCGGGTGTGGCCACCGTATCAATAACCGTCAGTCCCGTTCCGTCCAGTTCACGGTGCAGACCTTGCCCGCCGGGCTGAGCTTCTCCGTGGACGGCACTTCCTACGGCGGTTCCCAGACGTTCCAGTGGACCCTGGCAGCTCCCACACCATCGCCACCGCCTCGCCGCAGGGCAGCGGCGCTCGGTATGTATTTGCCAGTTGGTCCGACGGCGGTGCGATCACGCACACGGTGACGGCACCGGCCTCTGCCGCGACCTATGCCGCCACTTTCGAGACCCAGTACCTGCTGACTGCCAGTGTCCTCCCGGCTGGGGCCGGGAGCATCGTCGCGAACCCGTCTCTTGCCCACGGATACTACAGCAGCGGCACCGTCATTCAACTGACGGCTGCGGCCAATGCCAGCTACCATTTTACATACTGGAGCGGCGATCTCACTGGCAGCGCCAACCCACAATCGCTGGCCATGAGCGCGCCTGAGAGCGTGACGGCCAATTTCAACGTCATTTCAACATACCGCTTCGAGGGTTTCTTCAGCCCCGTGGATAACCCGCCGAATGTCAACGTAGCCAATTCAGGGCAATCTGTTCCTATTAAGTGGCATATCACGGACATACTTGGTGTTCCGATCTCGGAAGAGCCGTGACAGGAGAAAATCGGCCGCGAGAAGACAAACAACTCCCTGCACCCCATCACCGGGAAGATTTCAGTCCTCGCAGGGAACGTACTCGAAATCCACGTTCCCGCCGGCAGCAACCGGCGGCGGTCGCGGTCGCGGACAGTCCCAGAGCGCCAGGTGCTCGAGGATCGCCGCACGACCCGCCGATCCTCGATGAACGCGATGATCCGCATCGCGCCGCCGCAGTCCGGGCAGACCAACGGGTCGGCCGCGAAGACCTTCTTGATGAAGCGGGCCCAGTTGGCGCGCGCGGCCTTCGCGCGGCGATGTCGTCGGAGAGCGCGATCGGACCGGCCCCAGCGGCTGCTTCTCCCGCCCCTGACGGCGGCGCCGGCCCCGCTGCACGCTGGAGTAGTACCCGTAGTACCGCACCAGGTGCTCTCCGCGGTTCGGAATGTGCGAGGTCACGGCGGCCAGGAAGTCCAGCGGGTCGAAGAGCACCTCGAAGTTGCGGTTCGCCCCGGGACCATCTTGGTCCTGTAGATCACGGTCCCCGCGGCGGGGTCGTAGCGGATCTTGTTCATCGAGAAGGGCGCCCGGATCAGGTAGCGCGCCAGGTTCTCGCGCCCCGTGGCGTCGTCGGCGCCGATGCGCACCGAGGCGTTCACGTTGAACCCCGAGTGCTCCCAGGACTCCATGAGCTTCACCCGCTCGGCGGTCAGCAGCCCCTTGTGCATGAGCATCTTGAACACCCGGTGCCGGAAGAGCTCCTCCATCGGCGCCAGGCTCATCGTCGGCAGCGGGTGGAAGACCCCCTCCGGCGTGAAGGCGCCGTCGGTGGCCATGACGTGCAGGTGCGGGTGGAAGTTCAGCAGGTCGCCGAAGGTGTGCACGCAGACCACCAGCCCGGCTCCGCCTGCGGTGCTGCCGAGCAGGACGCGGAAGCTCTCGACGATCACGCCGGCGGCCACCCGGCACAGGTCCCCGAGCAGGCGCCGGTCGTAGCGGAAGTAGACGCGGAGCATCTTGGGGATCGTGAGCACGATCTGGCGGTGGGCACCGGCCAGCAAGACCGTCGTGTGCAGCCACTCGGCGAAGGCCACCGCCCGCTTGGTGTGACAGGAGGTGCAGAAGTAGCGCCGCTTGCAGGAGTAGGCCAGCAGGTACTCGTGCCCGCACTCCCGGCAGCGCACGCGGGCGAAGCCCTGCCTCAGGTCGCCGCAGTCGAGGTACTTGTAGACCGTCTCCCGGATGACCGGCCGGAAGAAGCCGTAGCGGTCCTCGTAGCGCTCCGGGTAGACCTGCTCGAACCGCTCGTAGTGCTCCTCGACGAGGCGGTAGAAGGCAGTCTCCCGGGGGCGGCGCGGACGGTAGACGCCCTTGGCGCACTCGGCCATGCCGAGCGCCGCGTGCAGGATGCGGGCCGGTCAAGGAGAGCTCTGCAATTCCGGGACCTTGCCCCACGAACTCCAGGCGCCGAGGCTATTCGACATGGTCCCGCGGGGCACATCCACACCCGGAGCTGCAGCGCCGCCGGCACAAAAACTTAGTGCGGCCCCCGTCTCCGGGAACCCGCCCCTCTATGTGATCGACCGCCCGTGGTGGCCGGCCGCGACAGCCTGATGTGGGACAGAATTGAATTCTGTCCCCTGCCGAGACCGTTGCCGGTTTAGTACATATCGCCGCCGCCCATGCCGCCCATGCCGCCGCCCATGCCGCCCATCCCGCCGGGCATGCCGCCGCCCTTCTTGTCGTCCTCGGGCTTGTCGGTGATCACGCACTCGGTCGTGATCATCAGGCCGGCGATCGACGCCGCGTTCTGCAGCGCCGTGCGCGTGACCTTGGTCGGGTCGATGATCCCGGCCTCGATCAGGTCCATGTACTCCTCGGTCGCCGCGTCCCGACGCCGGCGTTGATCACGATCTGCCGGATCGGCTCCTCGAGCGCCGCCTTACGGTGATCGCCAAAGCCGGGGGCCAGAACAGTCGCGGTCGTCGTGCCCTGGGCGGGCTGATCAAGCTGATGGCTGGCGGTCAAGGAAGTCCCGCAGTAACGGCAGGTCGACCGTGATGATCCGCCAGACGATCTCGAGATCAACGCCGAAGTAGCCGTGGACGATCCGATTGCGGAGACCGACGATCTTGCGCCAGTCCACCTCCGGATGGGCTGACAAGAATTCTTCCGGCAGGCGGGACGCGGCCTCGCCGATGATCTCCAGGTTGCGGACGCAGGCGTCCTCGCACTGCTCGTCAGCGAGAAAGGCTGCGGCGTCCTTCCCCTGGACATACCGGGCGATCCTTGCCGCGGCGTCGCGCATGTCCTCGAGAAGAATGGACGCGGACCGCTCAGACACGGATCAAATCCCTCTCGATCGCCTCCCGCATCCTCGGCTTGAGAGCCCTGCTCGAGACAAGATCGACCCTCAATCCAAGGGTCTTCTCGAGGTGATCGGCAAGTTCGACGAATCCGAGGCCAATTGAGGAATCCACGTCGACAAGGATGTCCAGATCGCTGTCCGGACGCTGGTCGCCCCGCGCGTAGGATCCGAAGATCGCCAGGTCCCGAACGTGGAAGCTTCCGGCAAGATTCGCCTTTTCAGCCGCCAGGAGCCGGATGATTCTGTCCCGATCCCGATTCGTCTGTTCCCTGGAGTCCATGAAATCGCTCCTCCCGTGTCCGACATTCTACCCCACATTGACCGACAGAGGACTCGATTGCCGCATGGCGCGTGAACAGGCCCCGGTGCGTGGCGACGCTTGCGGCGGGGGGGATCGTAGGAGACTGACGAACTCTTCTGTGGGCTGCATCCCTGATAGTGGCCCGATGCTGCCGTCGCACAAAGACGAAGGGCGGGCCCCCGTTTCCGGGAACCCGCCCCTCTATGTGATCGGCCGCCCGTGCTGGCCGGCCGCGACAGCCGATGGGGGACGGAGTTGACTGCCGTCCCCGACCGTTGCCGGTTTAGTACATGTCGCCGCCGCCCATGCCGCCCATGCCGCCCATCCCGCCGGGCATGCCGCCGCCCATCTTCTTGTCGTCCTCGGGCTTGTCGGTGATCACGCACTCGGTCGTGAGCATCAGGCCGGCGATCGACGCCGCGTTCTGCAGCGCCGTGCGCGTGACCTTGGTCGGGTCGATGATCCCGGCCTCGATCATGTCCATGTACTCCTCGGTCGCCGCGTTGAAGCCGAAGGCGACCTTCTTGTTCTTCTTGACTTCCATCACGATCACCGCGCCCTCGACGCCGGCGTTGATCGCGATCTGCCGGATCGGCTCCTCGAGCGCCCGCTTGACGATCGTGCACGCCGACCGCCTGGTCGCCCTCGAGCTTCATGTCGTCGAGCGCCGCCACGCAGCGCAGCAGCGCCACGCCGCCGCCGGGGACGATCCCCTCTTCGACGGCCGCGCGGGTCGCGTTCAGCGCATCCTCGACGCGGGCCTTCTTCTCCTTCATCTCGGTCTCGGTCGCGGCGCCGACGTTGATCACCGCCACGCCGCCGACCAGCTTCGCCAGACGCTCCTGGAGCTTCTCCTGGTCGTAGTCCGAGGTGCTCTCCTCGATCTGCGAGCGGATCAGCTTGACGCGGCCCTCGATGTCGGAGGCCTTGCCGGAGCCCTCGACGATCGTCGTGTTGTCCTTGTCGATCGTGATGCGCTTGGCGCGGCCCAGATCGGTCAGCTTGACGTTCTCGAGCTTGATCCCGAGATCCTCGGTGATCAGCTTGCCGCCGGTGAGGACCGCGATGTCCTCGAGCATCGCCTTGCGGCGATCGCCGAAGCCGGGGGCCTTGACCGCCGCGGCGTTGAGCGTGCCGCGCAGCTTGTTGACCACCAGCGTCGCCAGCGCCTCGCCCTCGACCTCCTCGGCGAGGATCAGCAGCGGCTTGCCCATCTTCGCGATCTGCTCGAGGATCGGCAGCAGGTCCTTCATCGAGGAGATCTTCTTCTCGTTGATCAGGATGTAGCAGTCCTCGAGGATCGCCTCCATCCGCTCGGGATTGGTCACGAAGTACGGGCAGAGGTAGCCGCGGTCGAACTGCATCCCCTCGACCACTTCGAGGTTGGTCTCCGTGCCCTTGGCCTCTTCGACCGTGATCACGCCGTCCTTGCCGACCTTCTCCATCGCCTCGGCGATGATGTCGCCGATCGTGGTGTCGTTGTTCGCGCGAGATCGAGCCGACCTGCGAGATCTCCTTGCGGTCCTTGATCGGCTTGGAGAGCTTCTTGAGCTGCTTCACGACGACCTCGACCGCCTGGTCGATGCCGCGCTTGAGGTCCATCGGGTTCGCGCCGGCGGTGACGTTCTTGCGCCCCTCGGCGTAGATCGCCTGGGCCAGAACGGTCGCGGTCGTGGTGCCGTCACCGGCGACGTCGGAGGTCTTGGAGGCGACCTCGCGCACCATCTGGGCGCCCATGTTCTCGAAGGCGTCCTGCAGCTCGATCTCCTTGGCGACCGTCACGCCGTCCTTGGTGATCGTCGGCGAGCCGAACTTCTTGTCGATGACGACGTTGCGGCCCTTCGGGCCGAGCGTGATCTTCACGGCGTTCGCCAGCTGGTTCACGCCCCGGAGGATCGCGGCGCGACCGTCTTCGTTGTACTTGAGCATCTTGGCCATAGTCTTTTATCTCCTTCGCTTGAAATCAGTCAGTGCTGAATGGGGCGTCGAACTACTTCTCGATCACGCCGAGGATGTCGTCCTCGCGCAGGATCAGGTACTCTTCGTCCTCGATCTTGACCTCGGTGCCGCTGTACTTGCCGAAGAGGATCTTGTCGCCCTTCTTCACATCGGGCGCCAGCACGGTGCCGTCGTCCTTGATCTTGCCCTTGCCCGTCGCCACGACCTCGCCCATGATGGGCTTCTCCTTGGCCGAGTCGGGGATGATGATGCCGCCCTTGGTCTTTTCGGCCTCTTCGAGCCGCTTCACCAGAATCCGGTCGTGCAGGGGACGAATCTTCGACGCCATAGTCGTGTTGCTCCTTTCGTGCTTGTGGTAGTCTCTCTACCCTTCAACGGGGAATCTGTCGTTAGCACTCCCCGTCACCGACTGCTAACAGGGCCACAATATAAGGGTTGATGGCGTTTATATCAATAGTATATTTTCAATATGATGTCTTATATCAGCTAGATATTAATGGCATATAACATAGAAATATTGCATTTGTTTTCGATTTACTCACTATTTCTCTGTTATTACTGCGATTATCTCGATATTTTTATACCATATTCACTGATATAGCTGACTTGCCGGGGCAGTTCCGGTCTGACGGGCGAGCGCATGGCCGAGTGCGAGCGAACCTGAGTCGACCGTACCGGAATGTCCCCGCAGGGGCGCAGCACGCTGTCTGAGCCCAAGGGCGAGTTACGCGCCTCGTTCGAGCATGGCGACTGGCCCGCGTTCGAGCATCGGAGGCTGGAATTTTTCCGTGGCTCTTCGTCGGAGTGTCGTGGTATGAATCTCCCATGACTTCCCCGATCATCCGCACGAGAGCACGCCGCCCGGCTGATCGACGCCCTGCTCGGGAACCGCCGCGAGGGCGGCCCGCGGGACGACGAGGCCGCTCGTCTCGACCCGCGCGACGAGCGCTTCGCCGCCGAGATCGCCCACGGCGTCGTCCGCCACCTCTCGCGGGTCGACTGGATCGTCGCCCACGCCGCCGGCAAGGAGATCGGGCGCATCGTCCCGCCGGCCCTGGCCGCCGCCCGCATCGGCGTCTACCAGCTTCTCTTCACCCCGTCGGTCCCCGCCTATGCCGCGGTCTCGGCGAGCGTGGACCTGGCCCGGACGCTCGCCCCCCAGACCGCCGGCTTCGTGAACTGGCTGCTGCGGCGCGTCGGGGCGGATGCCGTCAACCAGCCGCAGCGCGGGGATTTCAGCGACGAACTCGCCTGGCTCGCCACGTTCCACTCCTTCCCGCACTGGCTGGTCCGGCGCTGGGTGAAGCGACTCGGCGCCGCCGAGACCGCGCGACTGCTGGAGGCGATGAACGCCCACCCGCCCCCGCACCTGCGGGTGAACCGGCTGCGTGCCACCGCCGCCGCGGTGTCCGGCGCCCTCGCCGCGGCCGGTTTCGAGATCGAGCCCGGGCGTTTCGCGCCCGACGCTCTGCGCGTGCGCGGCGCCGGGGCGCTCACGGGGACGGCGCCCTTTCGCGAAGGGGCGATCTACTTCCAGGACGAGTCCTCGCAGCTCGCCGCGCTGGTGCTGGCGCCGCGCGCCGGCGAGCGCATCCTCGACGCCTGCACCGGCGTCGGCGGCAAGGCGACGCAGATTGCGGAACTCTCCGGCAACGGCGCGAGCATCCTCGCCGTCGACCAGGACTCCGGCCGCCTGGCGCGTCTCGCGGAGAACGCGCGCCGGCTCGGCGCCGCAGGGATCGAGCCGCGGCGCGGCGACCTGCTCGACCCGGCGACCTGCGGCGGCGAGCGCTTCGACGCCGTCCTGCTCGACGCGCCCTGCAGTGCCCTCGGGACGATCCCGCGCCACCCGGAGATCAAGTGGGCCAAGAAGGCCTCCGACCCGAAGCGGCTCGCCGAGCTTCAGCTGCGGCTCCTCGAGCGCTCGGCGGAGCTGCTCGCTCCGGGCGGCCGGATCGTCTTCAGCACCTGCTCGACGGAGCCCGAGGAGGGCGAGGACGTGATCGCCCGGTTCCTCAAGACGCATCCCGATTTCCGGGTGGCGAAGATCGGGGCTCAACCCACGGCGGCCGGGGAAATCCGAAACCTCGAAGAGCTGCTGACGTCCCGGGGCTTCCTGCGCACCTGGCCGCACCGCCACGGCATCGGCGGCGCGTTCGTCGCGCTGCTCACGAATACGACAAGGTAGCCCGGGACGCGTCAGGACGCTCCCGATCGGCTCGGGCAGCCGAATTCAGTGCATCCCGGATTGCGGAGTGCCCCTGCTGTGCACATACGGTTTGAAGACTGCTATTCTAGTCTCAACGTGCTTGAATACGGTTGATGGCCGGGTTCGCACCCGAGGAGGAGCCATGGAGATCGCGACGCAGGCTGTCCGCATCGGGCTGGAGTGGGACACGCGCACCGGGGCCGTGACGATCCCGGTCTACCAGACCGCCACCTTCCGCCACCCCGGCCTCGGCCGGAGCACCGGCTACGACTACACCCGCTCGGGCAACCCCACCCGGCAGGCGCTCGAGGAGGGGATGGCGCTGCTCGACGGCGGCGCGCGCGGCTTCGCGTACTCGTCGGGGATGGCGGCCATCGCCAGCCTGATGCTGCTCTTCAAGCCGGGCGATCACCTCGTCGTCACCGAGGATCTCTACGGCGGCACCTATCGCCTCTTCGAGCAGGTCTTCCGGCAGTACGGGCTGGAATTCACCTACGCCGACACCAGCGACCCGGCCCGGGTCCGGGGTGCGATCCGGGACGGCACCCGGGCGCTGTTCGTCGAGTCGCTGACCAACCCGCTGCTCAAGACGGCCGACATCCCGGCCCTCGCCGGACTCTGCCGCGAACGGGGCATCCTCTGCATCGTCGACAACACGTTCCTCACCCCGTACCTGCTCCGGCCGCTGGCGCTCGGCGCCGACATCGCGCTCTACAGCGGCAGCAAGTACCTGGCCGGGCACAACGACACGATCTGCGGGATCGTCGTGGTCAAGGACCCGGAACTGGCCGAGCGCGTCTATTTCCACCAGAACGCCGCCGGCGCCGTGCTGGGGCCGCAGGACAGCTGGCTCGTGATCCGCGGGCTCAAGACGCTCGGCGTCCGCCTCGACCGGCAACAGGAGAACGCCCGCGCGATCGCGGACTGGCTCGGCGCTCACCCGCTCGTCACGAAGATCCTCTACCCGGGCCTGCCGTCGCACCCCGGCCACGAACTGATGAAGCGGCAGGCACGGGGATTCGGCGCCATGATTTCATTCGAGGTCGCCTCCCCGGACCTGGTGGAGCGCGTTCTCGGCCGGCTGCGGCTGATCTCGTTCGCCGAGAGCCTCGGCGGCGTCGAGTCGCTGATCACCTTCCCCTGGCTCCAGACCCACGCCGACATCGAGCCGGAGCTGCGCGCGCGGCTCGGCATCTCGGAGACGCTGCTGCGCCTCTCCGTCGGGATCGAGGACGCGCGCGATCTGATCGCCGACCTGGAGCAGGCGCTCGGAGCCGGGGGTCCGCGGGATGAAGATCGCCACCCGCATCATCCACGGCGCGCACGCCGTCGACCCGGCAACCGGCGCACTCTCGGTCCCCGTGCACCACGCTTCGACCTTCGCGCAGCAGCTCCGTGGACCACTTCGGGAAGTACGACTACGGCCGCTCGGGCAACCCGACGCGCGAGGCGCTCGAGGACACGATCGCCGCGCTCGAGGGCGGCGCGATCGCCTGCGCCTTCGGCTCGGGAATGGCGGCCATCTCCTCGACGCTGCTGCTCTTCGCGCCCGGCGACCACCTCGTGGTCTGCGAGGACGTCTACGGCGGGGCCTTCCGGATCCTGACCGACGTCTTCGCCCGCTGGGGGCTGACGGTCACCTTCGTCGACGCCACCGACCTGGCGGCCGTCGCGGCCGCAATCACGCCGCGAGACGAAGGCGATCTACCTCGAGACACCCTCGAATCCGCTGCTCAAGATCTCGGATCTGAGCGGTGCGGCGGCCCTGGCGCGCGAGCGCGGCCTGATCACGCTCGTCGACAACACGTTCATGACCCCGTACCTGCAGCGCCCGCTGGAACTCGGCTGCGACATCGTCCTGCACAGCGGCACGAAGTTCCTCAACGGCCACAGCGACGTGGTCTGCGGCTTCGCCGTGGCCGCCGACGCCGCGCTGGGCCAACGCCTGCGCGCGATCCAGAACGCCTTCGGGGCCGTCCTCGGCCCCCAGGACTGCTGGCTGACGCTGCGCGGGCTCAAGACGCTCAAGGTCCGGATGGATGCGAGCCAGCGCGGGGCCGAGCGGATCGCCGCCTGGCTCGCGGCGCGGCGCAACGTCGTGCGCGTCCTCTACCCGGGGCTGCCCGGGCACCCCGGCGGCGACGTCCACCTCCGGCAGGCCGACGGGCCGGGCGCGGTGCTCTCGTTCGAACTGGCGTCCGAGGCCCTGACGCGTCGACTCCTGGAGGGCGTCGAACTGGCGGCCTTCGCGGTGAGTCTCGGCGGCGTCGAGAGCATCCTCTCCTGGCCGGCCAGGATGTCCCACGCCGCGATGCCGGCCGCGGAGCGCGCGGCTCGGGGGATCGGCGACAATCTGGTGCGGCTCTCCGTCGGCCTGGAGGACCCGGACGACCTGATCGCCGACCTGGACCGCCTGATCGGCGATTCCCGTTAGCCCGGGTCGCTGGGGAGGCCCTGAAGCGCCCCGGCTGCGTTGCTTCTCGCATCGCTTGTGCGGCGCACACGAGTGCGCCTCCGCGCGAGCTCGGCGCTGCCTTGCCGGGACGCTTCAGGACGCTCCCGATCGACACGGGCAGCTACAGCAACAAGCTCAATTGGGTCCTACGAAGCCCAACGCCACAGACGGGCCCTTAGCGGCGGCCAGCTTCAAATCTGATAGTCGGCGAGGTCCGAGCGCTTCTGCAGGACGATGATCCGCGCCTCCTCGTTGATCACCAGCGAGTTGGCGGGGACGCTGCGGTTGAGGAAGACGCTCGCCCCGATCGTGCTCCCCGCGCCGACGACGGTGTCGCCGCCCATGATCGTGGCGCCGGCGTAGACCGTCACGCGGTCCTCGAGCGTCGGGTGGCGGCGCTTGCCGTGGAGCGCGCGCCCGCCCGAGAGCGAGCGCGCGATGAGCCCGACGCTCTGGTAGATCTTGACGTGCTCGCCGATCCGCGACGTCTCGCCGATGACCGTTCCCGTGCCGTGGTCGATGTAGAAGTGCGAGCCGATCTCGGCGCCCGGGTGGATGTCGATGCCGGTGCGCGAGTGCGCGTACTCGGTCATGATGCGCGGCACGAGCGGCACGCCCTTGACGTAGAGGATGTGGGCCAGGCGCTGGATGGCGACCGCCTCGACGAACGGATAGGCGAGGATGACCTCGTCGATCGCGACGGAGGCCGGATCCCCCTGGAAGGCCGCCTCGACGTCGGTCTGGAGCACCTCGCGCACCCCGGGGAGCGCGCGGAGGAACTCGGCGGTGATGACGCCGGCGAGGCTCGGGCACCTCCGGGAGCGCCGGGCAGGAGGGCGAGCAGCGCAGGCTCTTGGTGATCTCGTCGCGCAGGCGCTGGCAGACCGAGTGCAGCAGGACGGCGACCTGTCCCTCGAGCTCGTCGGCGTGAGGCAGGCGCTCGTCGAAGAAGCCCGGGAAGAGCAGGCGCAGCAGATCGCGCGCGATGACGCCGACGGCGCGCTTCGAGGGGAGGTTCTTCCCCTCGAGGTGGTTGATGCTCCCGACCCGCCGGTACGACTCGATGAGCATCGCGGCCGGCTCGACGCAGCGGGCGCAGGCCCGGGGCTGCGCCGCCGCCGGGTCGATCCCGGCGCACTCCGGACGCCCCGTCCGTCCGCTGCCGCTCGGTCATGTCGCGGCCCTTTCCCGGATGCGGTCCCGTCATCCGCCCGCCGGTTTACGAAATCGAAGCGTGCGTCGCTGTCAGCGCCGGCCTGCGGCTACTTTACCCGCTCCCGCGCCGCGGCGTCGATGACCGCCCGCACCTCGTCCCGGTCGAGCGGCTCGACCAGATAGTAGAAGACCCGGTGACTCCGAACCTTGCGCTGCATCTCGAGCGAATCGAGTTCGTTGACGACGATCACCGGCAGCCAGGGGTCGACCTGATTGAGACAGGAGAGATAGTCCAGGTCCCCCTCGCTCTGTCGGTCGACGCCGATGACGCACAGGGCGAGATCCCCGGCGGCAGCCTCGCAGATCGCCCCGGCACCGCTGTCGGTCCACTCGGCCTGGAAACCCAACTCGTCGAGTGCGGCCGCCAACTCTTCCCCGGGGGAGCGCCGGGAGAGCACCAGCACCCGGGCCGACGGCAGCCCCGGCCGGCGACGCCGCGCGCGCTGCGCCACGGTCGCGGTCGGACCCGATGCCGGGGCGAGCCAGGTCGCTGCGCGGTCTCCTGCGCGGGTCCTTCCCACGATCGCTCTCGCCGGCAGTCGTCTGGCCAATGCGGCCCTAGACCCCGATCCCCTCGAACAGCGCCGTCGACAGATAGCGCTCCGCGAGGTCCGGCAGGATCACGACGATCGTCTTTCCCGCGAATTCGGGCTGCCCGGCCAGGCGCACCGCGACCGCGGCGGCCGCGCCGCAGGAGATGCCCACGAGCAGCCCCTCCTCGCGCGCCAGACGCCGGGCGAACTCGACGGCCTCGAGCGCTGTCCACCTGCTCGACGCGGTCGACGACCGAGAGGTCCAGCGTCTCCGGGATGAAGCCCGCGCCGATGCCCTGGATCTTGTGCGGGCCGGGCTTGATCGGCTGGCCCGCCAGCTTCTGCGTGATCACCGGGCTCTCCTTCGGCTCGACGGCGACGGAGATGATCTTCTTCCCCCGGGTGTTCTTGATGTACCGCGAGACCCCCGTGATCGTCCCGCCGGTGCCGACGCCGGAGACGAGCACGTCGATCGCCCCGTCGGTGTCGTTCCAGATCTCCGGCCCGGTGGTCTTCTCGTGGATCGCCGGATTCGCCGGGTTCTTGAACTGCTGCGGCAGGAACCAGCGCTTCGGGTCGGCAGCCGCGATCTCCTCGGCGCGGCTGATCGCCCCCTTCATCCCCTCGGAGCCCGGCGTCAGGATGAGCGTCGCCCCGAGGGCCGCGAGCACGCGGCGGCGCTCGATGCTGAAGGTCTCCGGCATCGTCAGCGTGAGCTTGTAGCCGCGCGCGGCGCAGACGTACGCCAGCGCGATCCCGGTGTTGCCGCTCGTCGGCTCGATGATCTCGACGCCCGGCTTGAGCACGCCGCGCTCCTCGGCGTCCCAGATCATGTTCGCCCCGATGCGGCACTTGACCGAATAGGCGGGGTTGCGCCCCTCGACCTTGCCGAGCACCGTGGCCGCGGCGCCCGTCGGTGACGCGGTTGAAGCGCACGAGCGGCGTGTTGCCGATGGACTGCGAATTGTCCGCGAAAATGCGCGTCATGCCTCTCTCCCCCGTTTCCACCGTCCCGCTCAGGCGGATTTTTCCAGCGCCTGCCCGATGTCCGCCAGGATGTCGCCCGCGTGCTCGATCCCGACCGAAAGCCTGATGAAGTCCGGCGTCACCCCCGTCGCCAGCTGTTCCTCGGCGGAGAGCTGCTGGTGCGTGGTGCTCGCCGGGTGGATGGCGAGCGTCTTGGCGTCGCCGACGTTCGCCAGGTGCGAGATCAGCCCGAGCGAATTGATGAACTTCTTGCCCGCCGCGAGACCGCCCTTGATGCCGAAGCCGATGATGGCCCCCGCCCCCTGCGGCAGGTAGCGGGCCGCTCGCTCTTTCTCGCGGCTCGAGGGCAGGCCCGGGTAGCTCACCCAGGCCACCAGCGGGTGCCGCTCCAGCCACGTGGCCACCGCGAGGGCATTCTCCGCGTGGCGGGGCATCCGCAGGTGCAGCGTCTCCAGGCCCTGGATGAAGAGCCAGGCGTTGAAGGGGCTCATCGCCGGGCCGAGATCGCGCAGCAGCGTGAGCCGGGCCTTGACGATATAGGCGATGTTCCCCAGCGGCTTGAGCGCCGCCACGAAGTCGAGCCCGTGATAGCTCGGCTCCGGGCCGGCGATCAACGGGAACCGGCCGCTGGTCCAGTCGAACTTCCCGGAGTCCACGATCAGGCCGCCGAGCGAGGTGCCGTGGCCGCCGATGAACTTGGTGGCCGAATAGACGACGATGTCCGCGCCGTGCTCGATCGGCCGCAGCAGATACGGGGAGACGGTGTTGTCGATGACCAGCGGCACACCGGCTTCGTGCGCCACCCGCGCCGAGCCCCGCGATGTCGGCGACATCGAGTTTCGGGTTGCCGATCGACTCGGCGTAGACGGCGCGGGTCTTCGGCCCGATGGCGGCGCGCAGGGCTTCGAGGTCGTTGGAGCGGAAAAATTTCACTCGCACGCCGAGTCGCGGGAAGGTGTAGTGGAAGAGGTTGTACGTCCCGCCGTAGAGGTTGTCGGCGGAGACGATCTCGTCGCCGGCCTGGGCGATGTTCAGCAGGGCGACCGTGATCGCGGACTGCCCGCTGGCCAGCGCGAGCGCGCCCGCGCCGCCATCCATCAGGGCGACCCGCTTTTCGAGAACGTCGGTGGTCGGGTTCATGAGGCGGGTATAGATGTTGCCGAACTCCGTCAGGCCGAAGAGATTCGCCGCGTGCTCCGTGTCTCTGAACTGGTAGCTTGTCGTCTGGTAAATCGGAACCGCCCGGGCGCCGGTTGTCGGGTCCGGGACCTGACCGCCGTGGAGCAGGAATGTATCGATGTGCTGCGGCGTGCTCATGTTCTTCCTCCTCAGATTTCCGACATATTTTATTTACTACTTATACTATTGGTTGGATAGTATTTGATAATTAGCATGTTTGTCAATATAATATGGAAAAAATATCTTGACGAAAATAAGACTAGCATTAGAATCGCGATTTAAACTATAGTGAAGGGAACATGAGAATCTCTACTCGTGCACGGTACGGTCTGAGATTGATGCTTGATCTTGCGCTCAAGCACGGCAAGGGTCCGATCTTTCTCAAGGAGGTCAGCCGCAGCCAGGAGATCTCCGAGAAATATCTCGGGCAGATCGTCATGCCCCTCAAGGCCGCGGGCCTCGTGAAATCCTTCCGCGGGGCCCACGGCGGCTACACGCTCCAGCGCGACCCCGACAAGATCACCGTGCGTGAAATCGTGGCCACCCTCGAGGGCGATTTGAATCTGGTGGAGTGCGTTGTCGACCCGGCGTCGTGCAAGCGCTTCGCGGGCTGCGTCACCCAGCAGGTCTGGTGCGAGGTCTCGCGCGCAGTCTCCGAAACGCTTGAAGGGATCACGCTCGCCGATCTCGCGCAGCGGCACCATCAGCGCAGCGAGAACATGGCCAGTTACACCATCTGATCGTTACGGCCGATGCGGCACTCCTGGGGACAGATGGACAATCTGTCCCTCGACCCAACAACTCTTTGACAGAGCCGCCTTGCATCTGACCCCTCTTGATCAGCCCGAAGTGCGAGCGGGCGTGTTCCAGCACAGCAGACGGTCCGCGCAGTGTGCTATCATTTCTCCGCACGAGCATCCAGGTCAGGATTAACGACAGATGCACTCGGAGGTGAACGTGACAGCTCAACGCAGGGTCATCATCGCCCCGTCGATCCTCTCGGCGGACTTCTCGCGTCTCGGCGAAGAGGTCCGCGCCGTCGAGGCCGCGGGCGCCGACTGGATGCACCTCGACGTCATGGACGGCCACTTCGTGCCGAACCTGACCATCGGCCCCGGCATCGTCAAGGCGGTCGACCGGGTCACGGATCTCCCGCTCGACGTGCACCTGATGATCGACAACCCGGCGGACTTCATCGAGGAGTTCGCGCAAGGCCGGCGCCGACTATCTGGTCGTGCATCAGGAGGGTCAGCCGCACCTGCACCGGCTCGTGGGCCGCATCCGGGAACTCGGGGTGAAGGCCGGGGTCGCGCTCAACCCGTCGACCCCGCTCTGCACGCTCGCGGACATCCTCCCGGACATCGACCTGCTGCTGATCATGTCCGTCAACCCCGGCTTCGGCGGACAGTCGTTCATCCCGGGCGCCCTCGCCAAACTGCGCGCCGCGCGCGAGATGATCGACCGGGTCAACCCGGCGGTGCTCCTCGAGATCGACGGCGGGATCAAAGCCGACAACGCGGCCGCGGTGCGGGAGGCCGGCGTCGACGCCATCGTCTCCGGCTCGGGCATCTACGGCCACAACGACTACCGGGCGATGATCGCCGGTCTCAAGGGGGAGGCACCATGAGCGACGACGGCACCGAACCGACTGGGTCCTGCGGCTGCTCAAGCGCACCGAGGCGCTGCTCGAGGGTCATTTCCTGCTCTCGTCCGGACTGCACAGCGACCGCTACTTCCAGTGCGCGCGGCTGCTGCAGCACCCGCGCCGCGCCGCGCGCGTCGGCCGGGCGATCGCGCGATCTCTGCCGCCCCTTCGGCGCCCAACTCGTCGTCTCCCCGGCCCTCGGCGGCGTGATCATCGGCCACGAGGTCGGGCGGGCGCTCGGGGTGCGCGCCATCTTCACGGAGCGCGAGCAGGGGATCATGCGGCTGCGGCGCGGGTTCACGATCGCTCCCGGCGAACGGGTGCTCGTCGTCGAGGACGTCGTCACCACCGGCAAGTCCACGCTGGAGGCCGCGTTCGCCGTCACCGCCGCCGGCGGCGTGGTGGTCGGCCTGGCCTCGATCGTCGACCGCAGCGGCGGCGTCGGCTTCCCCTACCCGTTCCGTTCGCTGCTGCAGCTCCAGGTGGCGACCTACGCGCCCGAGGTCTGCCCGCTCTGCCGCGAGGGCAAGCTGCCGGCGATCAAGCCCGGCAGCCGCCAGATTGCGCAGTGCGTGACCGATGGGGCAGTGCTTGCATAAAGGCTCCATGCCCAAGGGCTGGGGGCCGGTCCAGGAGTCCCTCGCCCGGATCGCCGGGCTGTCCCTGTTGACGTTCGACGCCGCCGGCAGGAGTTTGCCGCAACCGCTGTCCCCGAGCTCTGCCGGCTCATCGGGTCCGACCCTGAAGGCCGGCGACGCTGCGCATCGAGTTGCGGACACCACCGCGAACGTTGCCGCCAGGGAAAATCGCACCCTCTTCTACCGCTGCCACGCGGGGCTCCAGTGCTTCGCGACGCCGGTGCGGGTCGCGGGCCGCGCGGTCGGCTCGCTGCTCGGAGGGAGGACCCTCGAGCGTGCCGCCGATGTCGACGACATCGAGGCCCTGACCCGCGTGCTCGATCTCCCCGCCGACGCCGTGCGCCGCGCCGTCGGCGGCCTTGCCCTCGCGCAACCCGAGCCAGCTCGCTCGCGCCGCCGAGCTGGCAATGCGCGCCGCCGAGGCGCTCTTCACCGCCGATCGCCAGCTGGCCGCGGAGCGCACGCGCACGGCGCTGCTCACCTCGCTGCTCTCCATCGGGGCGGACTTCGCCCGGGAGCGCGCACCGCACGAGGTGCACGCGATGATCCTGGACGCCGCCTCGATCCTGTTCGACCTGCGCCGCGCGTGCCTCCTCGTGCACGATGAAGCGACGGGGCGCTTTCGCCTGCGCACGGCGTTCGGCGCGCCGGCCGCCCTCCTCCCGGCGGGGGGACTCCCCGCCGACAGCCCGCTGCTCGCGGACGCCCTGCGCGGGCGAGCCCGGCCGTCACCGCGGACCGCGCCCGGATCTCGGGGCAGGGGTTCCCCCCGGGAACCGGTTCGCTCGTGGTCTTCCCGCTCTTCGCCGGCGAGAACGCCCTCGCGGTGCTCTGCGTGATCGACACCCCGCTCAGCGACGCGGAGACCTCGCTGCTCACCGCGTTTTGCCACATGGCATCCCTCGCGCTCAGCAACGCGCTGCTGCGCGAAGATCTGTCGCGGAGCACCCGCGAGCTCGAGCGCTCCAACCGCATCCGCGAGCGGCTCACGCCCCTGCTCTCGTGGGAGGAGGTCATCGAAGCCATCTTCGAGGAAGCGGTCCTGCTCGCCGGGGCGCGCGAGGCCTCGCTGATGCTTTTCGACCGCGCCCACCGCACCCTGCGGGTCAAGCAGGCGCACGGGAAGCACACCGCGGTCCTCCTGGCGGTCTCGATCGCGGCGGGTGACGGGATTGCGGGCCGGGTCGCTGCCGACGGCCGGCCGCTGCTCATCGCGGACCTCGCGCACGACGCGCAACTGCAGCGGCCGCCGCGGCCTCAGCGCCCGCACTACCGCACCGCCTCGTGCATGGTCGTCCCGCTCCTGGTGCGCGGCCGGGTGATCGGCGTGATCAACCTCGCCGACAAGGACACCGATGCGGCCTTCGACGCCGAGGACCTGAACGCGGTCCTCATGGTCACCGCACATGCCTCCTGGGCGCTCCAGAGTTCGGCGCTGCACGGGCGGATGAACTCGCTGCGCGAGCAGGCCGTCACGGACTCGCTCACCGGCCTGTTCAACCGCCGCTACCTCGAGACGCGCCTGCGCGAAGAGGCCGGACGGGCCAGGCGGCACGGCTCGTCCTTCACCCTGATGATGATCGACCTCGACAACTTCAAGCCCTACAACGACCGCGAGGGGCACCCGGCCGGGGATGCCCTGCTGAGCGCGGTCGCCCGGGTGATCCGGAAAGCGGCGCGCGACACCGACCTCGTCGCCCGCTACGGGGGGGACGAGTTCGCGGTCATCTCCCCCGAGACGCATGTCGAAGAAGCCCTGCTGCTCGCCGGACGCATCCGGGAATCCGTGGCGGCGCATCGGTTCGACCTCCCCGGGATGCCGGCGGCCGGGGGCCTGACCCTGAGCGCCGGCGTAGCCGGCTTCCCGGTGCACACCGACGACCCCGACGCCCTGGTGCGCGCTGCCGATGCCGCACTCTACACGGCGAAGGCCGCGGGGAAAAACCGGGTCGCCCGCACGGGGGCCTGAGAGCAACAGGGACCGGAAGCTCCCCCTCACATCATGCTGGATATCACCCGTTGCGCAGCTCCCTCATGCGACATCTGTTCGTAACGCAGGATTTTCCGCCGGATCTGGGGGGAATGGCGCGGCGGCACGTCGAACTGTGCCGGCGCTTCCCACCCCGGATCTCACCGTTTCGACGGTGCTCGCTGGTCCCGGAACTGCGGATTCCGGCCGCACGGAAGGCTACGAGATCGCGCGCCAGCCTTTTACCACTCCCGAGGCAAAACTGTTCGTCAACCAACTGCGCTGGTCCCGGGGCATCGACCGCTGGTGCCGGGCAGGCGGGGGACTCGTCCACCTCGGGAACATCCGACCCTGCGGTTACGCCGTCGGGCTCGGCACGCTGCTCACCGGCACACCCTACCTGATGTACGTGAACGGCGGCGACCTGCTGCGCGAGCTGCGCTTCGTACAGCAAGCCGCGCGGCGCTGGTCGGGCCGGCAGCTCTTCTCCCGGGCCTGGGGATCGTCGCCAACTCGCGCTGGACCGCTGATCTGGCCCGCGACACGGCCGCTCGCTTCGGGGCGCGGCCGGTCCCCGTGGCCGCGATCGACCTGGGAACCGATCCGGAGTTCTTCGGCCCCCGTCGCGACAGCGGCGCGCTGCGGCGACGCCTCGGGCTGGGCGATGCGCCGCTGCTGCTCACAGTGGCCCGCCTGGTTCCCCACAAGGGGCAGGACATCGCGCTGCGCGCCCTCGCGCGCGCTCGGGCGCGATTTTCCGGATCTGCGCCTATCTGGTGGTCGGCGAGGGGCGCGACCGCCAGCGGCTGCAGACGCTGGCCGGCGAACTGGGTCTCGCGAATCGGGTGGTCTTCGCGCGGCGTGCTCAGCGACGAGGAAATCGCCGAGGCCTACGCGACGGCGACTCTCTACATCGGCCTCTCGCGCATCGACGACGAGGTCAGCGCCGAAGGCTTCGGTATCTCCTTCATCGAGGCCGCGGCCAGCGGCGTCCCCGCGGTGGCCGGCGATTCGGGCGGGGTGCGCTCGCGCAGTCCGCGACGGCGAAACCGGGCTGGTCGTGCCACCGACCGACGTGGACGCGGTGACCGCCGCCGTGCGCCTGCTGCTCACCGACGGTGAACGCCGCAGAGCGCTGGGCGCCGCCGGGCGCCGGGCCGTTGAAACCCACTACACTTGGGACCGCGTCGCCCGCGAGACCCTGGAGTTCGCGAGGAACCTGACCTCCGGACCTGCCGCTGCACGATGAATGTTGGGTTTGCGTTCGACGTACCGTCAACCGCTGACCCCTCCGGAGATGAGTCATCGTTCGTCCCGGTCGCGGAGAGGTTGTTCAAAAGGGTCTGGATGCAAGGCGCGGGACGAAGGGGATGCTGAGGCGGGCTGGTGCCCGCCGCAGGCAGCCGCGAGGAGCGCAACGCAGCAGACGGGCCCTTTTCAACGACCGTAACGGTATGGTGCCGAAGGGGGGACTTGAACCCCCACGGGTTTCCCCACCACCCCCTCAAGATGGCGTGTCTGCCAATTCCACCACTTCGGCACTCGCGGCGTAGTCTAGTCAGCAGGTCCGACGTTGTCAACCGGCACCATCCAGCGGAACCGTCCGCCGATCTTCATTGACAGGTTCGATCAGAAAAAATACACTATTGACAAGAACTTGTGAGCGAGCGCGGTGCAAGGTGTGCACGGCGCTTACAACCATAGTGTTTGTTCCAGGGTCTTGATGACTGAGGGTACGACCTACCATTTTCAGGTAAACGCCGAGACCGCCGGAGTGAGGCTCGACCAGCTCATCCCGCGGTTTGTTCCTGATATCTCGCGCAGCCGGGGGCAGTCCCTGATCGGCGCCGGGATGGTCACGGTCAACGGAGCGGTGACCTCCAATCACTTCGCCGTTCGGGACGGCGATCTGATCGAGGTCACGCTGCCCCCGCCGATCCCCGCGACTCCCCTTCCCGAGAATATTCCGCTCGAGATCCTGCACGAAGACGCGAACTTCGTCGCCGTGAACAAGCCCGCGGGCATGGTCGTGCACCCGGCGCCCGGACACCCGGGGGGGACGCTCGTGAACGCGCTGCTGGCCGCGATCCCCAACCTCTCCGGCATCGGCGGCGTGGTCCGGCCCGGCATCGTCCACCGCCTCGACAAGGGCACCTCCGGGGTGATCCTCGTGGCCAAGAACGACCGCGCCCACCGCGCGCTCGCCAAGCAGTTCGCGGGACGGGAGATCGAAAAGACCTACCTCGCCGTCGCCTGGGGGATCCTGCAGGAGAACGAAGGGGTCTGGGACGCCGCCGTCGGCCGCGACACGAAGGATCGCCAGAAAATCTCCGTGCGCACCCGCTATCCCCGGGCCGCGCTCACCCGGTGGCAGGTGCTGCGGCGCCTCCCGGACTCGACGATCCTGGAACTGCACCCCGAGACGGGGCGCACCCACCAGCTCCGCGTCCACCTCGCGAATGCGCTGCACCCGATCCTCGGCGACCCGATCTACGCGCCCCGCGGCGGGCGCGAGAGCGCCTACCGCCGCGCGAGCGTCAAGCACGGCTTTCGCGACCGCCTGGCGCTGCACGCCTGGAAGATCCGCTTCACGCCCCTGTCACGACGCACTCCCATGGAGATTACTGCGCCGCTGCCACCGGAGCTGGCGCAACTCCTCCCGGACAGCGGTCTGGGGACAGATTGCAAACCTGTCCGCCCGAGAAAGAAGACTCGATGAAGGACTCGCTGCTGCTGATCAAGAACCCGCTCCAGTACCTCGACGGCGAGGTCAACGCCGTGCGCAAGGACTTCGAGAGCGCCGCCGCGCGCATCGCGCTGGCCTTCCCCGACCTGTACGAACTCGGCATGTCGCACCAGGGCCTGAAGATCCTCTACGAGATCGTCAACGCCCGCGAGGAGTACCTCGCCGAGCGCGTCTTCGCCCCCTGGCTCGACCGCGAGGAGCAGCTGCGCCGCGAGGGGTTGCCGCTCGCGGCGCTCGAGTCGGGGCGGCCGCTGTCGCACTTCGACGTCCTCGGCTTCACGCTGCCCTACGAGCTGACCGCCACGAACATCCTGACCATGCTCGATCTGGCGCAGCTGCCGCTGCTCGCGCGCGACCGCGACGAGCGCCACCCGCTCGTCATCGGCGGCGGACCCGGCGCCTTCAACCCCGAGCCGCTGGCCGACTTCTTCGACTGCTTCCTGCTCGGCGACGGCGAAGAGGCGGTCCTCGAGATCCTGGACGTCATGCGCGACGCGCGCGCCGGGAAGCTGACGCGCGAGGAGCAACTCGCCCGCCTGGTGCTGATCGAGGGCATCTACGTGCCGCGCTTCTACCGCGCCGAGTACGACGCCGCCGGGCGCTTCGCCGCGATCACACCGCTGCGCGACGGCGCGCCCCTGCCCATCCGGAAGCGGACGCTCGCCGACCTCGACGCCGCCCCGTACCCGGTGCGCCCGCCGGTGCCCTTCGTCGAGACCACGCACGACCGCATCACCATCGAGATCGCGCGCGGCTGCATCCAGCGCTGCCGCTTCTGCCAGGCCGGCACCACCTATCGTCCCTACCGCGAGCGCAGCACGCGCCAGGTCCTGGCGATGGCGGACGCGGGACTCGCCGCGACCGGCTACGACGAACTCTCGCTCGCCGCGCTCTCCTGCGGCGACCACCGGCGCATCGAGACGCTGATCACCGAGCTGATGCGGCGGTACGAAAAGCGCCGCGTCTCGATCTCGCTGCCCTCGCTGCGGCCCGGGACGATCACCGACGGCATCCTGCGCGAAATCTGCAAGGTCAAGCGCACCGGGTTCACCATCGCCCCCGAGGCCGGCACGCAGCGCATGCGCGACGTGATCAGCAAGGGGATCACCGAAGAGGTGATCCTCGAGACCTGCCGGCGACTCTTCGCGCAGGGCTGGAGCGGCGTCAAGCTCTACTTCATGATCGGTCTGCCCACCGAGACGGACGAGGACCGCGCGGGCATCCCCGCCCTGGTCAAGCGCATCCGCCGCCTCGGGCGCGAAGTCACGGGCCGCAAGCCCGCGGTCACCGTTGCCGTCTCCAGCTTCGTGCCCAAGCCGCACACCCCCTTCCAGTGGGCCTCGCAGATGCTCCCCGGGGAACTGCGGCCGATCCACAACCGCCTGCGCGAGGAGCTGCGCGCGTGCGGTGCGACCTTCAAGTGGCACCTCCCGGAGACCTCGGCGCTCGAGGGGCTGATCGCGCGCGGCGACCGCCGCGTCGGCCGGGTCATCCACCTCGCCTGGCTCAAGGGCCGGCGCTTCGACGGCTGGAGCGAACAGTTCGCGCTCGCCCCCTGGCTGGAGGCCTGCGGCGAGGCGGGCCTCGACTTCGAGGAGGCCGTCGCCCGCGAGCGGGGCCTCGACGAGCCCCTGCCCTGGGAGCACCTTGGCTACCCGGAGCAGACGGCGTTCCTCAGAGGAGGAGCACCGCCTGGCGCTCGAACAGACGCCCTCCCCCGCCTGCACGCCGGATGTCTGCGAGGGGTGCGGCCTCTGCCAGGTGCTCCCCGTGCACCGCGACCTGCCCCCCGAGCCCGCGGCTCCCCTGCCGCCGCAGCCGACGGCCGTCTCCGAGCGCCTGCGGCTCGAGTATTCCAAGTTCGGGACCCTCCGCTACCTCTCGCACCTGGCGCTGGCGCGGGCGCTCCAGCGGCTCTTCCGCCGCGCGGGCGTGCCGCTGGCCTTCTCTCAGGGGCACTCGCCGCACCCCAAGATCCAGTTCGGGCCGCCGCTGCCGCTCGGCTACGACGGCGACGCGGAATATCTCGATTTCGAAACCTCGGAGCCGGTCGATCCTTCCGCCCTGCTCGCCCGCCTGGCGGCTGCCGCGCCACAGGGATTCGAGGTGCGTCGTTTGATCCGAGTCCCGACGGGCCGCTCGCTCTTCGATCTGATCGCGCTTCAGGTCTACCGGGTGGTGCTGCCGAAGGAGCGCCTGCCGGAGGCCGATCCGGGCGGCTGGTTGACCGCCCGGATCATGCAGGCCTCCCAATTGCTCTCGCACCGGGAGCGCAACGGCGTCGTCAAGACCCGCGATGTCCGGCCGCTGGTGCGCCGGGCCGAGGTGATCGGCGAGAGCCTGACCGACATTGAGCTGCGACTCGAGCTGCGCCGCATCGGCGACGCCTCGGCGCGGCCCGACGAAGTGGTACGCGCCGCGGGGGACTTCCCCGCCGGCGAAGAGATCTGGTGGCGCATCACGCGCACCGCAAACCTTGTCGCAGGAGACAACGACACATGGCACACGCCGACAGACCTTCCGGAAGGTCCGAACACCCGGAGCCGTCCCGAGTACTACGCACGGTGAAAGAGGCACTCCACGAGACCGGCAGGAAGATCGGACGGCTGCTCGGACGCTCCGGCACCCCCGACCTGGCGAAGAAGTACCCGCGCCAGCTCGTCCTGAGCTCCTCGCCCTGGGAAGTCCGCGTCGCGCTCATCGAGGACGGCCTGCCCATCGAATACCTGCAGGAGTGGCGCCAGAACCAGGGCAACGCCGGCAGCGTCTACAAGGGCCGGGTGACCAAGGTCCTGCCCGGGATGCAGGCCGCCTTCGTCGACATCGGCCAGGAGAAGGCCGGCTTTCTCTACATCTCCGAGATCAGCGAGGAGCTCATCGACGACGGCGACGGCGACCGGCGACGACGAGATCGAGCACGACGGCGGGGGGCGGCGCAAAGCCAACCGCAACCAGAAGATCCAGGACCTGCTCAAGGCCGACCAGGAAGTCCTGGTCCAGATCGCCAAGGAGTCGATCGGCACCAAGGGCGCACGGCTGACCTCGCACATCTCGCTGCCGGGCCGCTACCTGGTGCTCATGCCCACCGAGAGCCACGTCGGCGTTTCGCGCCGCATCGTGGGGGACAAGGAGCGACACCGCCTGCGCGAGATCATCCACCGGCTCAAGCCGGAGGGCCACGGGGTCATCATCCGCACCGAGGCCGAAGACTGCTCCGAGGAGGAACTGGCGGCCGACCTGACCTACCTGACCCGGATGTGGGACCGCATCCGCCGCGACGCCGAAGCCGTCGCGGCGCCGGCGCTGATCCACGCCGACCTCGATGTCGTGCTCAAGGCGGTGCGCGACCTGTTCACCTCGGACACCGACCGGCTGCTCATCGACAGCAAGGCGGACTACGCGCGGGTCGAGGAGTTCGTGAAGACCTTCCAGCCGCACCTGAGATCAAAGCTCGCCCACTACGCGGGCAAGGAACCGCTCTTCGACGCCATGCAGATCGAGACGGAACTGCGCAAGCTCCTCGAGCGCAAGATCTGGCTCAAGTCGGGGGGGCACCTGACGCTCGACCACACCGAGGCGCTCGTCGCGATCGACGTCAACACCGGGCGCTACGTCGGCAAGGGCAGCAACCTCGAGGAGACGGTGCTCAAGACCAACCTCGAGGCGGTCAAGGAGATCGCGCGCCAGATCCGGCTGCGCAATCTCGGCGGGATCATCGTGCTCGACCTGATCGACATGAACGAGCACAAGAACCGCGAGAAGGTCTCGCGGGCGCTCGAGGAGGCGCTGCGGCCCGACAAGGCGAACACGAAGATCCTCAAGATCTCGGAGTTCGGCCTGGTCGAAATGACCCGCAAGCGCACCCGCGAGTCGGTGCTGCAGCAGCAGACCAAAGCCTGCCCCTGCTGCGACGGCAAGGGCTTCGTCAAGGACCCGGTCGCGGTCTGCCACGAGATCTTCCGCGAGCTGCTGCGGCTGGCGCCGCGCACCCGCGAGAAGCGCCTCGAGGTCCACGCCCACGCGGATGTCGTCACGCTGCTGCTCGACACCAAGCGCGCGGTGCTCGAGGAGATCGAGGAGCTGACGAAGAAGAAGGTCACCGCGAAGGTCGAAGTCGGCTACCACCAGGAGAAGTACGAGATCATCCCGCAGTGACCGTGTGCGAGGCAGTTGGGGCGTCCCTGAGGTCGTGCGTCTGCGCCGCCTACCCGCCACGGCGGCTCCGGCGCAAGTCTTCGCCTGCACCGGCGCGACGCCCCAACCGCCTCGCTGAAGTCAGGGCAACCGCATTGCATCCAGTACTGAAGTTCTGATCCCGCAGCGGCCATTCACGGTATGCGGAGAGGCCGCTCAAAAAGGGTCCAGGTGCAAGGCGCCCGACGCTGCGGATGCCGAGGCGTACTCCAGTACGCCGCAGGCAGACGCGAGGAGGGCAACGCAGCAGATGGGCCCTTTTCAGCTGCCGCAATCGGTCGCGGAGAGGCCGCTCAAAAGGGTCCAGGTGCAAGGCGCCCGACGCTGCGGATGCCGAGGCGTACTCCAGTACGCCGCAGGCAGACGCGAGGAGGGCAACGCAGCAGATGGGCCCTTTTCAGCGGCCGTCACGGAAGGCCCGTTCGCGGAAGAAGCCGCAGTCGGCGCAGTCGCCGAGATTGCGGGCCTGCGTCCCGCTCGGCGTCCCCTCGCACTGCGTCCCGGCCACCGCCCAGCAGGCGCGACCGAAATTCGGCCAGGCCGGACACGGATCGGGGACGTTCTCGCCGGCGCGATTGCAGCCGATGGCCTCCCAGCACGGAGTGCGGGAAAGGGCCTCGTCGTCCTGGTAGGGGAACCAGAGGGCGGCCACGAGCCCGCCGCCCGTCCGGTTGGCGATGCTGATGAAGCCGCCGTGGGCCTCGACGATCTTGCGCGTGATCGGGAGTCCGAGGCCGGTGCCCTCCCCCATTTTCTTCGTGGTGAAGAACGGCTCGTAGAGACGGCCGAGGTCGGCATCCGGGATGCCGGCGCCGGTGTCCTCGATCGCGACGGCGACGAAACTCAGGCAGCGCGCCGCGGCCAGCCGCGTCGACACCCGCAGGGTGCCCCGCCGGAGGGCATTGCGTCGAGCGCGTTTGCCATCAGGTTGTCCACCGCCCGGCGGACGTGACTGGCGTCGACGAAGACCTGTTCCCCGGCGTCCAATTGCACCTCGACCCTGATATTCCGCTCGGCGCAGCGCTCGCCGAACGCCGCAAGCGATTCCCGCAGGATCGGCACCAGCGACTGCCGGCGCAGCTCATAGCGCGGCGGTCGGGAGAAGTCGAGGACGTCCTTGAGCAGGTTCTCGAGCCGCGTCGCCTCCGCCACGACGATCCTGGCGTAGTCCTTCTCCGTCTCGGAGGTGACGGTGCGCAGCAGGCGCCGCGCGTAGCCGCCGAGCGCGGTCAGGGGATTGCGGATCTCGTGCGCGATCTCCGCGGTCAGTCGACCGAGCGCGGCGAGCCTCTCGGCCTGCGCCAGCCGCCCTTCGGTACGGCGCACCTCGGCGGTCTTGGCCGCCACCTGGCGCTCCAGTCCCTCGGTCAGGCGCTCCATGCGCCTGCGCGATGCGGCCAGTTCCATCGTCATCGCGTTGAAGTTCCCGGCGAGGCGCCCGATCTCGTCCTGCGAGATCACCGGCACGCTCTTGCCGAGATCCCCCGCCGCCACCTTGTCCACGCCGGCGGCAAGCGCTCCGACCGGTCGCAGCACGATGCGCCAGAGAACGAGATAGCCGGTGGTTCCCAGGGCCAGGAAAAACAAGGCGAGGAAGATCGAGAAATCCCGGACCAGTTGCTCGACCCGGTGATCGAGGCGCGTCAGCGGGAATTCCGCGAGCACTATCCCGAGCACCCGTACGCCGTCGGCATGGGCGTGACAGGCGGCGGTCGAGCAGACCGGCTCGTTGTAGATCGGCTCGACGTAGCTGAGCACCCGGTGCCCGTCCGGATCGGTGAAGACGGTGTAGCGCTGGGTTTCGTGGAGTGTCTCGTGCGGTCGCAGCGGGTCGTCGTGGCAACCGAGGCACGGCTGTTCGTCCCGGATGACGGCGCGGCCGATATCGGCGGGGTGCGAGGAGAAGGCCACGACGCCGCGCCGGTCGTAGATGCGCACCGAGCGCAGCGACTCCGAGCCGGTAATCGAGGAGATGGTGCGCTGCACTTGTTCGCGCCTGTTGTTCAGCATGTCGTCGTACACGCTCTTGCGAAGCAGTTCGGCAAAGGAACCGGCGAAATCGACGGCGCTGGCGGTCAGCTGGCGCTTCTCGCTCTGCAGGGAGCGATACCAGAAGCCGCCGCTCAGCGGCAGCACCACGACCGCGGAGGCAACCAGGATCTTGACCGTGAGCGAGCGACCGGCACCTACGCGCAACCGAGTGAGCGAGGGCCAGCCGCGCGGACCGATGAGGCGAAGCATGAGCTTCACTGTATCAGAAGCCGTTTCGCCCCGGCTGGTGCGCAGGCGCGGCGGGAACCTCCAGCGGGGCCTCCGGCGGCAGGAGCCGCACCCGCATCAGGGGGATTCTCCGGTCGCCCCCGCTCTCGCGTCCCAGCCGCCCCCAGCTGAAAACGATCAGGAGCGCCAGGTGGACGATCAGCGAGAGCACCAACGCGACGCGGAACGGCCCGCTGCGCAACGCCAGCCCGAAATCCCGCAGCGCGCGGACACTCACCCCGGATGTCGCCACACGGCTCACAGCCCGACCTTGACCTCCGCGAACCAGGAGCGGCCGCGCATCGGGTAGCCCTCCACGGTCTCGTAGGCCGTGTCCTGCAGATTCTCCGCCCGCAGGCTGACTTGAACCGGAACCGAACCGATCGTGTCCCGCCAGCCGACGGCCGCGTTGACGACGGTGTAGCTCCAGGCCCCCGCCGCGCTGTTGGTATTCGCCGCGATCGGTGACGGCGTATTCGAGCGACCAGGTGAACGAGGTGCCGGTTCCCTGAATCGCCGCCCGCCAGAGTCCCGTGCACGGCGCCGGGGACGCTCACGTGCGTCTCGTCGTCCTGGGTCGAGAGTTGCTGATAGCCGACGGGATCGAGACCGATGCGCTCGGACGGTACAGCAGCTGCGCCTCCCAACCGCTGACCGTCGCCGCCGTCACGTTCTCGGGCTGATAGACGAAGTCGCCGTCGGCGTCGGCCCAGCTGATCAGGTTCTCGACGTTGCGCCGGAACGTGCTCAACCGCACGCGCCCCCAGCTTCCCCCCATCTCGATGCCGCCGTCGTAGCTCTCGGAGGTCTCCGGCTTGAGGTCGGGATTGCCCTTGAGGAATTGCTCGTCCCGGTAGAGATCGTCGAAGCTCGGCGTGCGGAAGTTCTTGGCCCACGCGGCCCAGAGCTTCCAGCCGCCGTTCCCCCAGCCCACCGAGAGCGAGGGCAGTGTCTTCCCGCCGTACTCGGAGTGCTCGTCGCGGCGGAGCACACCGACCGCCGACCAACTGCCTTGACGCCACTGGTCCTGGGTGTAGAGGCTCCAGCGCTGGGCGGCGTGCTCATCGTCGCCGAGACCGTCGACCCTGTCGTCGACCCACTCGGCGCCGACGGTGTAGAGTTCGCCCCGCTTCGTGTCGAAATTCAGCTGCGTGTCGATGCCCGTCGAGCTGTTGTCCTGCTTGTGGGCGATCGCCGCCGTGCCGGACCAGCGGGTCGACGACCGGCGGGAGCCGGATCGGCGAACTGCAACTGCTGGCTGCGCGTGAAGGCGCTGACCTTCAGGTCCCAGCCGCTGCCGGACTTGTAACGGAGATCTGCGTTCAGCCCGTCGAGCGCATCCTTCCGCCGCGCCTCCGGCGAAGGGTGCGCGGCGGGGCCGGGAACCCCGGCGCTGCGACTGAGCGATGTCCAGCGCACGTCCAGCCCCCACGGGGCGGGATCGACCGTCAGACCCACCGTGAAATTCTCCAGATCGGCCTCCCCGTTGTCACGGTAGCCGTCGCCGCTGAGGTACTGCCCGTCGAAACGCAGGCCCAGCTTTTTGAAGCCGTACTGCACGCCGCCCGCGATCCGCTGTTCGGCCTCGGCGCCGTAGCCGTAGGAGACACCGATTGCGGGAGTAACGCCTGCGGGGCGCGTGATGATGTTCACGACCCCGCCGACCGCGTCGAGGCCGTAGACGAGGGAGGCGGGCGCCGGCGTGACCTCGATCCGCTCGATGCGCTCGACCCGCACCGCGAGATCGTTCAGGTTGAAGGCGGCCGACGGCTGTCTGCCGACCCGATGGCCGTCGACGAGCACGAGCACCTGCCCGGGACTCGAACCCCGCAGCGAGAGCGTCACCAGCCCCGTGAGCCCGCCGGTGTCGTTGATGACGAGCGTCGGCACCAGCGCGAGCGCCGCCCGGACGTCGATTGCGGCGGTGGCCGCGATCTGCGCGGCCGTCACGACGTCGAGACTGCCGATGTCGCCGCCGGCGGGCAGCGGCGGACTCGTCGACGGCGCCGCGGCGGACTGGGGCCGGCTCGACCTGGCCTGTGCCGTCGCTCCCGCATCGAGCCCCAGAACCAGCGCGACAATCACCCCCGTGATCCCGACAATCCTGATGGTGCTCACCCCACGCCTCCTTTCACCACTGGACCCGCACACGGCCGTCGGGGCCGTCGAGGGTCTCCACGGCCACCCCGAAGAGCGCCGAGAGATTGGCGCCGGTGTAGGTCTGATCGCGCGGGCCCGACGCCAGCACACCGCCGTCGCGCAGGAGCACGACCCGACTGCAAAAAGCCCCGACCAGGTTCAGATCGTGCGACACCGCGACGAACGTCAGGCCCTGCTCCCGACGCAGACGATCGAGCGTGCGGAAGATCCCCAGCTCCTGCGCCAGGTCGAGAAAGCTCGAGGCCTCGTCCAGCAGGATGATCCGCGCCTCCTGGGCCAGCGCCCGGGCGATGAGCACCCGCTGGCGCTCCCCGCCCGAGAGCTGATCGAGCGTGCGACCGGCAAAGCGCTCGGTGTCGGTGCGCCGCATCGCCTCGCGGCAGATGTCGCGGTCGCGCTCCGAGAGCCATCCCGACCAGGTCAGGTGCGGCATCCGGCCCATCCCGACCATCTCCTCGACCGTGTAGGGGAAGACCGTGCCGCCGCCCTGCGGCACCACGGCCACGAGCTGCGCCAGTTCGCGCCGGGGGTACTCGGTCACCGGGCGGCCGAGGACGCTGACCGAGCCGCCGCTCGGGCGCAACACCCCCGAGAGCAGCCGCAGCAGGGTCGTCTTGCCCGAGCCGTTCGGGCCGACGATCCCGAGCATCTCGCCCGCCGGCACCTCGAGCGTGACCCCGTTCACCACCGCGCGCCCGGCGTAGGCGAAGCTCAGATCGTGCGCGGCCAGCGCGTTCATCCCATCCACCCGCGGCGCCGCCGCAGCAACACCAGAAAGAACGGCGCGCCGAGCAACGCGGTGACGACGCCGACCGGAATCTCCGCAGGGGGCAGGATGCTGCGCGCCGCGGTGTCGGCCAGCACCAGGACAATCGCACCGGCCAGCGCGGCGGCCGGGACGAGCAGCCGGTGGTCGGCGCCGACGAGGGCGCGCAGGGCGTGCGGCACCACCAGGCCCACGAAGCCGACGAGGCCCGCCGCGGCGACCGCCGCGCCGGTGACGAGGGACGCGGCGAAGAACAGCCGCAGCCGCACCCGGCGGGTGTTGACGCCGAGGTGCGCGGCGGTCTCCTCCCCGAGGGAGAGGGCGTTGAGCTGCGAGCCCGAGAGGACGGCCAGGGACACCCCGAGCAGGACCGCGACCGCAACCGCCGGGATGATCCCCTGCGGGGGCGAGGCCAGGCTCCCCATCATCCAGAAGAGCGCCCCCTGCACCCGGCCGGCGGGGGCGACGGCGGTCAGGAACATCACCAATGCCGAGCAGAACGCGCTGACGACGACCCCCGAGAGGATCAGCGCGGTCGGGGGGAGCGCGCCGGCCCCGGAGGCCAGACGCCAGACCGTGGCCACCGCGGCCATGGCCCCGCAACAGGCCGCCGCCGGGACGACCAGCGGCACGTCGGCGGCCGCGCCCGTCGTGAGCACGAACACCGCCCCGAGAGCGGCCCCCCCGGAGACCCCGAGCAGATAGGGGTCGGCGAGCGGGTTGCGCAGCAGCCCCTGAAAGGTCGTCCCCGCAACCGCCAGCGACGCGCCGACGAGCAGGCCGAGCAGGATGCGCGGCAACCGCAGATCGAGCAGGATGCGACTTTGCATCGGCAGGGACTCGCGCGCGCCCCCGTCGGTGAGCACCCGGCCCAGCTCCGCCCACGAGACCGGGACCGGACCGGTCTTTGCGGCCAGTAAGACAGCGGCCAGCAGCAGCGTGGCCAGGGCGCCGAAGACGAGGAGGCCACGCACCACCGGGCGGCTCATCGCCCCGTCCCCGCGGGGTGCAACATCTCGGCGAGCCGCTCGAGCGAAGCGATGATCCGCGGCCCGGGCCGGAAAAAACTCCCCTGCCCGACCGAGATCATCCTGCCGGTGCGCATGGCGCGGAGGGCCGCGGCGCCCGGCAGGGACTGCCAACGGGCCTGCAGCTCGGCGGAGACTCACCGGACCGGGGTCGGCCGCGTCGAGGATCACCTCGGGGTCGTCGGCCAGCAGTTGCTCGAGGCTGAACACGGGGTACTTGATCGGTGATTCGCCCGCGATGTTTCGCCCGCCGGCGAGCGTCAGCAGTTCGCCGACGAAGGTGCCGTCCCCGGCGCTGATCAGCGGCGCGCGGTCGATCGCCACGAACACCGTCACGGGGTTCGAACCGGCCACCCGCGCCCGCACGGCCTCGCGGCGACGCTCCAGCCCGGCGGCGATCTCCCGCGCCCGCCCGGCGCGCCCGGTGAGTTCGCCGATCGTGACCAGCGAGCGTAGAACGTCGGCGACCGATGCGCGTGTCGATGGTGTAGACCGCCACCCCGAGAGCGGCGAGCCGGTTCACGTCCTCCGGACGGTTCCCGTCGGCCGTGGCGAGCACCAGATCGGCGCCGCAGCGCCACGATCGTCTCGAGCGAGGGATTGATCACGCCGCCGATCTTCGGCTTCGCGGCGACCTCCGGCGGCCAGTCGCAGAAAATGCGTCACCCCGGCGACGCGCTCGCCGAGGTCCGAGCGCGTAGAGCATCTCGGTGATGTTCGGTGCCAGAGAGACGATCCTGCGCGGTTCGCGCGGCACGTCGACGGTGCGGCCGACCGCATCGCGCACCGTGACGGCCGCCGCCGTTGCCGGGAGCCACGCTGCCGGCGCGAGGAGCGCAAGCATGCCGTGCAGACACAATCGGCGAAGGGGGCGGCGGCTCAAAAAGGCCCAGCCGAAAAAATGGTGGAGCTGCCAGCCGGTCACCCTATGCCCTCCGCACGTAGACCACGAATTCCCCCGCGGGGCACCTGTTCCGCCGTCGCCCCCCCCCCCACGGACCGCAGCCACCGGCCGGGGGCGCGGTATCCGCGAACGAAGGGCCGTCGTGAACAAGGTTTTCCCGCGCTCCACCACGGATGGTATCACGCGCGGGCCGGCGGTGGCATTCCGGCAATGGACCGGCCCTCTGCGTTTGAAGCGTCTGAGGAGATTCCACACACCGCGACGTGGCGCACGAGTCCGGTCACTGATACCCCTCCTTGACGCAGGCCTGAAAACGGCGATCCACCGACGGGATCGCCGCCTCTTGACATGGCTATATCTTGTGATTAGAGTTCGCGAGTCCACAACATATGGTAGAGACACAGGGTCCTCTATGATATTTGGCACCTGGCGCAGCGACAGCGATTTTCGAAGGAGATGCACCGCATGACGACCTCGGTAGCGAACGCAGTGGTTCCCGCCCTCACCAGCAACGCCCTCACCGTCCTGAAGAAACGCTACCTCAAGAAAAATCTTCAGGGCGAGCCGCTCGAAGCCCCGGCGGACATGTTTCAGCGCGTGGCGCACGTCATCGCCGGGGCCGAGACGCTTTTCAACCCGGCCGCCGACACCGAGGCGCTGGCCGAGGTCTTCTACCGGCTGATGACCAATCTGGAATTCCTGCCCAACTCGCCGACGCTGATGAACGCCGGCCGCGAACTCGGCCAGCTCTCGGCCTGCTTCGTGCTCCCGGTCGAGGACTCGATCGACGACATCTTCGACGCGGTCAAGCACACCGCGCTGATCCACAAGTCCGGCGGCGGCACCGGCTTCTCCTTCTCGCGGCTGCGCCCGGCGAACGACGTGGTCATGAGCACCACCGGCATCGCCAGCGGGCCGATCTCGTTCATGCGCGTCTTCGACGTGGCCACCGAGACGATCAAGCAGGGCGGCACGCGCCGCGGCGCGAACATGGGCATCCTGCGCGTCGACCACCCGGACATCATGGAGTTCATCCGCAGCAAGGCCGACCTGAAGTGCTTCAACAACTTCAACATCTCCGTCGGGCTCACCGAGGCGTTCATGGAGGCCGTCGCGGACGACGGCGAGTACGAGCTGGTCAACCCGCGCAGCCGGGCGAGTCGCCGGACGGCTCGAGGCGCGCGAGGTCTTCGAGCACGATCGTGCACCAGGCCTGGGGCACCGGCGAGCCGGGGATCGTCTTCCTCGACCGGATCAACCGCGACAACCCGACGCCGCAGGTCGGGGAGATCGAGAGCACCAACCCCTGCGGCGAGCAGCCGCTGCTGCCCTACGAGTCCTGCAACCTCGGCTCGATCAACCTCGGCCGCATGGTGCGCGACGGGCAGCCTCGACTGGGCGCGGCTCGGGGAGGTGACGCGGCTGGCGGTGCGCTTCCTCGACAACGTCATCGAGGTCAACAACTACCCGCTCGCCGAAGATCGACGAGATGACCCGCGCCAACCGCAAGATCGGCCTCGGCGTCATGGGCTTGGCCGACATGCTCATCGCGCTCGGCGTCCCCTACGACTCGCCCGAGGCGGTCGCGCTCGCCGACCAGGTGATGCGCGTCATCCGCGAGGAGGGGCACGCGGCCTCGCGGGCCCTCGCCGAGCGAGCGCGGCGCCTTCCCGAACTTCAAGGGCTCGAGCTTCGACAAGCCCGGCGCCGAGCCGATGCGCAACGCGACGGTCACCACGATCGCCCCGACCGGCACGATCTCGATCATCGCCAACTCCTCCTCGGGGATCGAGCCGCTCTTCGCGGTCTCCTACATCCGCACCGTGCTCGACAAGAACCGGCTCGTCGAGGTCAACCCGGCCTTCGAGCGCATCGCCCGCGAGCGCGGCTTCTACAGCGCCGAGCTGATGGAGCGCATCGCCGAGGCCGGGACCGTGCGCGGCATGGCCGAGGTCCCCGAGGACGTGCAGCGCGTCTTCGTGACCGCGCACGACATCACCCCCGAGGTCCACATCCGGATGCAGGCCGCGTTCCAGAAGCACACCGACAACGCCGTGAGCAAGACGGTGAACTTCCCGAGCGAGGCCACCGAGGAGGACGTCGACAAGGTCTTCCGGATGGCCTACGAGCTGGACTGCAAGGGCGTCACCATCTACCGCGACGGCTCGCGCGAGAACCAGGTGCTCTCGACGACGAAAAAGGACCGCGGCGGCGGCGGCCGACGCCGCCGCGAGACGGCCTTCCGGCTCGAACTGCCGCGCGCTCCGGTCATCCGCCGCCGCCCGAGGGCCCTGCGCGGCTCGACCTACCAGATGGACACCGGCTGCGGCCCGCTCTACGTGACGATCAACGAGGACGAGGAGGGGATCTTCGAGCTCTTCACGACGATGGGCAAGGCCGGCGGCTGCGCCTCCAGCCAGTGCGAGGCGATCGGGCGCATGGTCTCGCTCGCCTGGCGCAGCGGCGTCGAGGCCGGCCCGGTCATCAAGCAGCTCGTCGGCATCAGCTGCCACCAGCCGGCCGGGTTCGGCGTCGAGAAGGTCCTCTCCTGCGCCGACGCGGTGGCCAAGGCCATCGAGCGCCACTGCGGCGACGGCGGCGGGCCTCGGCCTGAAAAAGCGCGCCCTGGACCGCGGCGCCTGCCCGGACTGCGGCGGCACCGTGGAGCACCTCGAAGGCTGCGTCGTCTGCCGCGGCTGCGGCTATTCGGAGTGCGCGTAGTCGGATGTGGCAATAGTGTTCCATGACCGCGGCTGAGTTCCTCGTCCGCGAGGTGCCCCGCTTCGGGCGCCCGCTCTTCCGGCTCGGTCTCTCGGGGTCGTTCGGCCTCGACGAGGCCGGCGTGCCGCGAGGCGCTCGAGCGGGTTCAGTACGTCTTCTGGACCCCCCGCATGAAGGGACTCACCCCCGCGCTGCGCGACGCGCTGGCCCGCGACCGCGACCGCTACGTCGTCGCCACCGGGCCGCTGCTCGGTTTCTTCCCGGGGTCGCTGCGCAAGGCCGTGGAGCGCGCGCGGCGCGCCCTGGACGTCGACGTGATCGACGTCTTTCAGCTCTTCTGGCTCGGGAAGATGTCGGCGTTCACGCGCAGGCGTTCAGGCCGAGATGAGCGCGCTGCGGGACGAGGGGAAGGTGCGCTGGCTCTGCGCGTCGACCCACGACCGGCCGCGCGCGGGGCGCCTGGCCGCCGACTCGATCCTCGACGTGCTGATGATCCGCTACAACGCCGCCCACCCCGGCGCGGAGCAGGAGATCTTCCCGCACCTGGCCGCGCGGCGGCCGGCGGTCGTCTCCTACACGGCGACCGCGTGGCGCAAGCTGCTCGCCGCGCCGAAAGGCTGGACCGGCCGGGTCCCCAGCGCGGGCGACTGCTACCGCTTCTGCCTCTCCTCCCCGCACGTCGACGTGGCGCTCACCGGACCGCGCACCGTCGGCGCAGTTGCGGGAAAACCTGGCCGCGCTGGAGCGCGGCCCGCTCTCCGCCGAGGAGGACGCCTGGATGCGCGCCGTCGGCCGGGCGGTGCACGGCTGAGCAGGACCGGGGCTGAGTCGTAGACGGTGGCGGGGACCTTCACCCCCGCGGGATGACGTAGAGGTCCGTCGGACGCAGCGCTATCGTCACGGCGCACCCCGGCTCGAGCGCCAGTTCGCGGGCGAGCTGCCCCGAGACGGCGGCGACGATGCGGACGCCGCAGTCGATCGACACCTTCAGAAACGGCCCCTGCGTCACCACCGAGGCGACCCGGCCCTGCAGCTGGTTGACCGCGAGCCGCGCCTGTCCCCGGGCGCGGCGACCAGCGACGTCCTCCGGACGAACGCAGAGCAACCCCTCCGCTCCGACCCGCATCCCGGGGGCAGCGCCGCCGATTTCGAGGGGCGCAGCATCCGGGCGTCGGGCCCCCGTCGATCGCGCCGTTGCTCCCGAGTTCCGCCGCGAACACGCCCCCCGCGCCTGCGGGCAGCAGCCGGACGGGCAGCAGGTTCTCCACGCCGACGAAGGCGGCGACGAAGGCGTCCGCCGGACGGCGCAGGACTTCCTCGGCGGTGCCGATCTGGCGCAGGCGACCGCAATCCAGCACGGCCACGCGGTCGGCGAGACGCTGGGCCTCGGTGCGGTCGTGCGTCGCGAAGACGGTGGTCGTGCCCGTCTCGTGGAGCGTGTGGGCGAGGTCCTCGAGCAGCGCCTCGCGCGCCGGCGGGTCGAGCGCGGCGAACGGCTCGTCCAGCAGCAGGATCTCCGGCGCGACGGCCAGCGCCCGGGCCAGGCTCGCGCGCTGCGCCTCGCCGCCCGAGAGCGTCCGCGCCGAGCGGTCGGCGAGATGCCCGACCTTGAAGCGGTCGAGACTCTCGGCGGCGCGGCGGGAGATCTCGGCTTGTCGGCAGATTCCTCAACCTGAGCCCGGTCGCGACGTTCTCGAAGACCGTCGTGTCGAAGAGCAGCGGTTCCTGAAAGACCATCGCCACGCGCCTGCGGTACGCCAGCGCGGCGGCGCCCGCCGGCACCCGCTCCCCGCGGAAGAGCAGGTCCCCCGCGGCCGGCGGCTCGATTCCGGAGAGCCCGAGCAGCAGCGTGCTCTTCCCGGCGCCGTTGGGACCGATCAACGAGAGCGTCTCACCCTCGGCCACCGCGAGCGCGGGCAGGTCGAGCAGGTCCGCGCCGCCCCTGCGGATGCGGAAATTGCGGACCTCGAGAATCGGCGCCGCCGGCGCTCACCGGGGACGCTCCTGCTGCTGGATGCGGGTCAGCAGGTAGTTCACGGCGAAGGTCAACAGCAGCAGGATCACGCTCAGCGCGATCGCGATGTCGAAGTTGCCGCGGCCGGTCTCCATCACGGTGGCCGTGGTCAGCACGCGGGTCTGGCCCTTGATGTTGCCGCCGACCATGATCGAGGCGCCGACCTCGGAGATCACGCCGCCGAAGCCGGCCATCACGGCGGCCAGCAATGGCAGGCGCGCCTCGCGCAGCAGCAGGCGCACCATCTGCCACCGCGTCGCGCCGAGGGCCAGGATCTGCAGCCGCAGCTTCGGCGGGAGCTGCTGGATCGCGGCGAGGCTGATGCCGGTCACGATCGGCGTCGCGATCACGGACTGGGCGATGATCATCGCCGTCGGGGTGTAGAGCAGGCCGAGCACGCCGAGCGGCCCGTTGCGCCAGAGGGAGATCGACACGAAGAGCCCGACCACCACCGGGGGCAGGCCCATCCCGGTGTTCACGAGGCTCACGAGGACGCGCCGGCCCGGAAAGCGGGTCAGCGCGAGCGCCGTCCCCGCGGACACCCCGAGCAGCAGGCTGACGAACGTCGCGGTTCCCGAGATGCGCAGCGAGAGCAGGGAGATCCGCCAGACCTCGGCGTCGAAGCCGAAGATCAGGCCGAAGGCCTCGCGGATCCCCTGCCAGATCAGGTCCATGTCCGTCCGGTCACCAGGCTGCCTGTTCCCGTGCTCGCTGCGGGGTCCTGTCGCTGCGGACCTCCATCGTGCTTCGCTTCGCTCCACCGCTGGAGACCTCCCCTTCGCGCCACCCCTCCGCTGTTCCAGGTGCTTATTTCTCCGCCTGGCCGGCGTCCGGGAAGAAGAGCGGCGAACCGAACTTCTCGACGCCGAAGCCGGCGATCGTCTTCTGCGTCTGCGTCCGCGACCATGAAGTCCGCGAAGGCCTTCGCGGCGGCCGCGTTGACCTTCGGCCACTTCGCCTGGCTGACCTCGATGACGTGGTAGACGTTGAGCAGGTTCTTCTCGCCCTCGACGAGGATCTCGAGCGCGAGATTTTTCCTGACCGCGAGGTACGTGCCGCGGTCGGCGAGCGTGTAGAACCCTTTCTCCGAGGCGACGTTCAGCGTCTGGCCCATGCCGAGCCCGGTCTGCTGGTACCAGGTCTGGCCCTCGGCCGTGACGCCCGCGGCTTTCCAGAGCGCCTGCTCCTTGCTGTGCGTCCCGGAGTTGTCGCCGCGCGAGAGGAACGTGCCGCCGCCGGCCCCGATCGCCTTGAGCGCCTCGGCCGCGCTCTTCATCCCCCTGATCTTCGCCGGGTCCGCCGCCGGGCCGACGATGACGAAGTCGTTGTGCATCACGATGCGCCGGGTCGTGCCGAAACCCTCGGCCATGAACTTCTCCTCGGCCGCCGGCGAGTGCACGAGCAGCGCGTCGGCCTCGCCCTTCCGGCCCATCGTCATCGCCTGGCCGGAGCCGACGGCGATCGTCTTGACCATCAGGCCCGACTGCTTCTCGAAAACCGGCACGAGCACGTCGAGCAGCCCGGAGTCCTGCGTGCTGGTCGTGGTGGCGAGGATCAGCACCTTCTCCTGGGCGGACGCGGGTGCGGCGAGGAGCGCCGCGGTGAACATGGCGGAGACGGCGGAGACGATCTTCTTCATGCGAAGTCCTCCTTTTGATCGGTCGAAGTTCAATGCCGAACTCAAGTGAATGTCACCCGCGGCAGCCCGCAGGGAGGACGACAGAAATCCGCAGCGTCCGTCAGGTCCCCGCAGCCCGTCACGGTGCCGCATACAGAATCCGCCCCGCGTCCTTGAAATCGTAGTGCCCGAGGTTCGCGACCCGCCGGCGGAAGTCCGCGTCCCGCAGCGCCTCGAGGATCGCCTGCACCCCCGGGCCGAAGTAGGTGTCCTTCGTCGTGACCATGTCGAAGCGCTCCTGGACCACCTGGATGAACTCGAGGCCCAGCATCCGCGCGACCGACCCCGACGCGAGCCCGGTGTCGGCCTCGCCGGAGAGCACCGCGAGCCCGACCTCGTAGTGAGTCGCCGCCTCGCGTCCGTAGCCCTCCACGCCTCCGGCGCTATCCCCAGACTCCGCGAGCCGCCGGTCGAGCAGCAGGCGCGTCCCCGCCCCCGCCTGCCGGTTGATCAGCCGCACCCCGGGTCGCCCGATATCCTCGAAGCCGCGGATTGCCAGCGGGTTGCCCGGCGCCGTGACGAAGCCGAGATCGCGCCAGAGCAGATTGGCGACCACCGGCCGCACCGCGGTCACGATCCGCTTGACGTGCGGCACGTTGTACTCCCCCGTCTCCGGGTCGACCAGGTGGCTCCACGCCAGATCGGTGTGGCCGAGATTGAGCATCCGCAGCCCCTCGGTGCTCCCGGTGGCGGCCGAAAAGAGCACCGTCCCGGCGTGATGCACCGCCAGGTGGCTCTGCAGGATGTCGAGAACCGGGTCGTGGCTGCCGGCGGCGAGCAGCACCCCGGCAATCCGTTTGCCTCGCGTCCGGGCCGCCGCCAGCCCCTCCATGGCGTTCTTCTCGATCCACTCGTCGAGCACCCGGCGCGGAAAAAGCCACTTCCCGGTGACCCGCGACGCGGGGATCTTCCCGGCCTTCACGAGCGCGTAGACCTGCTTCTCGTGGATGCCGAGGTGCTCGGCGACTTCCTTGGTCGTCAGGAACGTATCCGGCACGATATTCCCCTAAATATTACTAAGTATTACAAATTATTACCGATACATCCAATAACACGAGACGCAACAGGCGTCAATGGCTACCTCATGGCTACCTTCGTCAATGGACTACATCTGCAACTCATGAGCCGACTGCTGAACATTCCTTCGAGGCGTCATGGCGCCCCCGCGCTGCGCTCGGGCAGGCTCCGCGAAGCAATTTGATGACTCAATAAATGGCTGGATTCGAGACCGCCCCGTCGCTTCGCTTCTCGCAACGACGCTCCAGCATCTTTCAGAACCTGCTCATTATCGCGAGGCGCTGGGAGGACCTGGGTGAAGATGCGCGACGTCGCCGCGAAGGTGACGGCAGAGAGCCCCGGCGCTGCGCGCAGATGGGCCCTTTTCAGCGGCCGTCACGGAAAAAAACAAAGGCCCCCGCTCCCGTTGGGGAGCGGGGGCCGACGTTACGCTTTGGAGTTAGGCGGGACGGACGTTGGAGGCCGCCGGGCCCTTCTGGCCGTCGACGATCTCGAACTCAACAGCCTGACCCTCGCTCAGGCTCTTGAAGCCGGAGCCGCCGATCGCGGTGTGGTGCACGAAGACGTCCTTGGAACCGTCCTCGAGGCTGATGAAGCCAAAACCCTTTTGATCGTTGAACCACTTCACTGTTCCCTTTGCCATGTGCTGCCCCTATCTTCTGATCCCTTGAATAACCCACGCAAGAACCTGAGTTCTCTCAGGACACGTGACAGCCGACGATTGGGGATTCATCAAACGCTAGCTTACTTCGATAATATATGTTCCCGAGGCGCACTTGTCCACTATTATTTTTCGACTCGGGTTGGGTCCCCCAAGGTGAAGCTATGGCGACCGTGACCCGCCCCCGGCTAGTAGATCCGGGAAAACTCGCACTGATTGAGCGGGCGTCCAGGTTCGTTCATCAGAAATCTCGTCGTCGTCGACCTCGTTGACGACCCAGTCGTCGTTCAACTTCTCCAGAAGCCCCGAGTTCCCAAAGTCGAGGTCGAGACGCGTGTCGTTGTCGTGCTCGTTCCACGTCCCCGGGGCCACCGGCAGGTCCGGTCGGTCACCGAGACGGTGCCGTCAGTCATGAAGGTGAACACATAGCCTCGGAAAAGCGACGTATCCTCGTCCCCGTTCTTGATGTAGTAGCTCACGCGCCAGGTACCCGTCGTGATGATGTCCGTTGAGATCGTCGTTGTTGTTGTTCGGGCACCCTGCAACCGAGACGACCAGAAAAAACGCCAGGAACAGACCGAGCCTTTTCATGGTTTTCCCTCCCTTTCTCGCTGAACGCAACCTGATGATAAGGTACTCGTGATTCCGGCCGTGTCAAGTATATGAGCGGCGCGTCGGCTTGACGCCGCCGCGCTTTCGCGAATAATACGCTGGTGATCGCCCGCATCCTCTCGGCCGTCCCGCGTCCCGCCCGGCTCTTCCTGCTGCTCGCGGCCGCGGACACGCTCCTCTTCTCGCTGTTGCGGGTCGCATTCGCGCTCGCCTACACACCGCCGGGCGGTGCGCTCCCCGCGGCGGTGCTCGCCAAAGCCTTCCTGCTCGGGGCCAAGTTCGATGCGCGGCTCGCCGTCCTGGTCGCCCTGCCGCTGCTCTGCCTCGGCGGGGTGCGGGCGCTCTCGCCCTTCGAGCGGCTCCTGGCGCGGCGCGGCTGGGCCTGGTACCTCGCCCTCTCGCACCTGCTGCTGTTCTTCGTGTACGCCGTGGATTTCGGCTACTACGCCTACGCCGCGAGCCGGGTCAACGTCTCGATCCTGCAGTTCCTCTACAACCCCGACACCTCGGCGAAGATGATCTGGGCCAGCTACCCGGTGGTCCGCCACGCACTCGGGCTCGCCTTCGCCGCCTGGGCCGTGTTCCGCATCGCGCGCCTGCTCCTCGAGCGCGCCGGCCACTGGCCCGCGGCGGCGGCATCGCGCCGCCGGCGCATCGCCGCGTCGCTCGTCGTCGCCCTCGTCGCCGCCGCGGGGATCTACGGCAAGTTCTCCTGGTTCCCGCTGCGCTGGTCCGACGCGTATTTCTCCACCAGCACCTTCGCCGCCGACCTCGCGCACAACCCGGTGCTCTACCTTGCCGAAACCCTGCGCAAGAAGCCCGCGGCCTACGACCTGGAAAAAGTGCGCGCCGCCTACCCCATCGTCGCGAAGTACCTGGGCCTCGCCGACCCCGACCCCGCGCGCCTCGTCTACACCCGCCGCGCCGCGCCCCTGGGGCTGCCGCCGGGCTCCCCGCCCGCTGTCCGCGGCGACACGCCCCGGCGACGGCCGAATGTGGTGATCGTCCTGCTCGAGTCGTTCGCCGCGTATAAAACCGGCGCCTTCGGCAATCCGCTCGACCCCACGCCGCGCTTCGACGAGCTCGTGCGCGAGGGGACGCTCTACACGCGCTTCTTCACCCCGACCTGGGGAACGGCGCGCTCGGTCTGGGCCACCGTGACGGGACTGCCGGACGTGGAGACGCACCTGACGGCCACGCGCAACCCGCTGCTGGTCTCGCAGAACAGCATCCTCAACGACTTCACCGGCTACGAAAAACTCTACTTCCTCGGCGGCAGCCTGAACTGGGCGAACATCCGCGGGCTGCTGGCCGCGAACATCGCCGGGCTGCGCCTCTTCGAGGAGGGGAGCTACGACTCGCCGCGCGTCGACGGCTGGGGGATCTCGGACCTCGATCTCTTCCAGGAGGCCAACCGCGTCTTCACGGGCAGCGGCCGGCCGTTCGTCGCGATCGTGCAGACCTCCGGCAGCCACCGCCCCTACACGATCCCGAAGAACCAGCCCGGGTTCGAGGTCCGGCGGATCGCGGACGCCGAGGCGCAGCGGCAGGGCTTCAACTCCGCGGACGAGTACAACGCGTTCCGCTTCCTCGACCACGCGATCGGCGCCTTCATCGAGGGCGCGCGCCGCGAGAGCTGGTTCGCCGACACGATCTTCCTCTTCTACGGCGACCACGGGCTGCCGGGGAGCGCGCCGCACATCCCGCGGGGGGACGAGGAGGCCGGGCTGACGCACTTCCACGTTCCGCTGCTGGTCTATGGTCCGGGTCTCATCCCCGCCGGGCGGCGCATCGACACCGTGGCCAGCGAGCTGGACGTGCTGCCCACGGCCGCCTCGCTCGCGGGCCTCCCGTACGTCAACAGCACGTTCGGGCGCGACCTGCTCGACCCGGCCTTCGACGCCGAGCGCTACACCTTCACGGTCGGCGACCAGGGGAAAGTCCCGATGCTCGGGCTGATCGGCAAGGACCGCGCGTTCGGGGTCTTCGGCGACGGCTCGAACCGCAAGCTCACCGCGCTGGACGGCGGCGACGCGCGCGCGAACCTCGCCGGGCGCGAGCGCAGGACGGCGGCGCGGATGGAGGAACTCTGCCGCGCGCTCTACGAGACTGCGCGCTACCTGCCGTTCGTCAACGGGCCGGAGCAGGTCAGGGGAACGGCCCGCTGAGAGAAACCCAGCCGGCCGGCGCGGGGGACTTGACCTGGCTCAAGGCATTTCCTGCAACATGGACCGACACTGTTCACAGGAAGCACCGACAGGGGATGTCGCAAACGGCTCGACGCCGAGAGAGGAAGGACACGATGGACCGGGAAAACACAGCGGCAACCAGACCGATCACCCCGCAGACCCGGATGGGCGAAATCATCGACCGTTGGCCGCAGACGATAGCGCTCCTCGTCGCCAGCGGGTTCGCTCCGCTCGCGGACCCTGCGCACCAGGCGATGGTGAAGAGCCTGCCGGTGACCCTCAAGCTGGCCTGCGCCAAGCACGGACTGAACCTCGAGGAGCTGCTGGGGCGACTCAACGACGCCGTCGGCCGCGGCGATCAAGGTCAATCCCGGGGCATGGACCCCGCGGGCTGAGCGAGCAGTTCCCGCGCCGCCGCCAGCACCTCGGCCGGCGCGATGTCGTCCAGGCAGGCCCGACGCTCGCGCGGACAGCGCAGCCCGCCGTGCACCGTGCAGGGGCGGCAGTCCAGCGCACGGCTGATCACCCGCACCCGCTCGCCGCGCGGGGCGAAGCCGAAGGCCTCGTGGGTCGGGCCGAAGAGCGCGACCACGGGCGAGCCGACCGCGGCCGCGAGGTGGGCGGGGCCGGAGTCGTTCGCAATGACGACGCGGGCGGTCTTCAGCAGCGCCGCCAGCTCCATCAGCCCGGTGCGCCCGGCGAGCAGCGGGGCGCCGCCGGGGATCAGCGCACGCACCGCCGCGGCAGCCTCCTGGTCCGAGGCGTCACCCGCGATCACGGGCTCGAGCCCGTCCGCGTCGCGCAACCCGGTCGCCACCGCCGCGAACGACGCCGGCGACCAGCGCTTGTTCGGCCAGCGCGCGCCCGGGACGACGACCGCGACGCGATCCGGGTCGCGAACGCCGGCGGAGACCAGCAGGTCGCGAACCGCCGACAACCTCTCGGGGGGGACGATCAACTCCGGCACGGTGTGCGCCGGCGTGACGCCGAAACGGCGCAGCGGCTGCGAGGTAGCGGTCGATCACGTGCGGCTGCGCGCTGCTCCATGCGCTCGCGCATCCACCCCGCGGCCCAGAGGCGCCGCATCAGGGCGTCCTTGCGGTAGCCGTAGCGCTGATCGGCATCCAGCGCTTTCAGGCACGAACGGCTGCGCAGCGTGCGGTGCAGGTCCAGAGCGAGATCGAAATGGCCGAGCCCGCGGCAGTGGCGCCGCAGCGCCTTGAGCCCCGGCCCCGCCTCCTCCAGCGTCACGACGCGATCGATCCCGGGCTGGCCCTCGAGCAGCGGCCGGTAGGCGGCTTTCGTCAGGTAGACGATCTCGGCGGCCGGAAACGCCGCCTTGAGGCTGCGCACGACCGGGAGCGTGAGCACCACGTCGCCGAGCGAGCTGAAGCGGACGACGACCGCTCGCTTCATCGGGTCGCGACGCGCACGCCGTCGCTCAACTCGTTCTGCGGGTGCAGCACGACCAGCTCGCCCGCCGCGACCCCCTTCAGGATCTCGACTTCGGCCGCGGTGCGGTGGCCGGGCTCGACCGGCCGCAGGCGCGCCCGGTCGTCCGCCACCACAAACCGCCAGCCGCCCTCCCCGCGGCGCGCCGCCCGGACCGCAGCCCGGCGGAAAATGGCGCTCGCGGGGACCTTGAGCACCGCATCCGCCGACCAGGTGACGATGCGGGCCTCGACCCGGTACCCGTCGCCCAGCGGGCCGGGAGGCCCGGCGATGTCGGCGATCACCCGCACCCGCTGCTCCTCGACACCGAGGGCGGAGACCTTGGTGAAGGCCGCCGGCTCGACGGTGCGCACGGTCGCGGGGAGCGTCCCCTCCCCGCCCCACCCGGCGAGGTTCACCGGCATCCCGGGGCGCACGCGCACCGCGTCGGTCGAGAGCACTTCGATGACGATCTCCAGCCGCGAGGCGTCGCCGATCTCCAGGATCGGCGTCCCGGCGGGAACGACGCGCTCGCTCTGCTCGAGCACCCGCAGCACCCGGCCGTCGACGGGCGCACGCAGCGAGATGCGCCGCCGCTCGTCGGCAACGCCCCCCTCCCCCGCGAGAAGCGCGGCTTTCGCGACGGCAACCTCGGACGCGGCCGCCTCGACCCGGAAGCGCGCGGCCTCGGCGCCCTTGGCGGCGGCGGTTTCCGCGCTCGCGGCCTGTTCGAGCTCCTGCAGCGCGCTGTAGCCCTTCTCGTAGAGCTGTTTCGCGCGCTCGCGGTCGCGTGTCGCCTGCGCGGCGTCGGCCTTGGCGCGCGCCAGATTCTCGATGGCCTCGAGCCTCAGCGCCTCGGCCGCCCGCAGCCGGCCCCCGGCCGCCTCGCGCTCGCGCGGATCGAGTGGCGCCAGGTGCAGCACCGCGAGCACCTGGCCGCGGGTGACGGAGTCGCCGGCGCGCAGCTCGACCCGTTCGAGGCGTCCGGCGGTCGGGGCGGCCACCGTGTAGCGGTCGCGGGCGCTCGTCCGCCCCTCCTCGTCGATGCTCACGGTGAGCGGACCGGTGGCGGCGGGCGCCGTCTCCACGGGCAGGGGGCTGGGCAGCAGCGCGAGAACGGTCGCGGCCAGAGCCGCCGCCGCCAGCGCGGCGAGAACAACACGGCGTCCGGTGATCTTCATGCGCCCCTCCCCAGGCCATTCCCGTTACCCGGGGTCCTGGCCTTGTCCGTTTCTTCAAATCGCCGTGTCCCTGTCCTGGACAGGGCCGGTGGACATTCGCAGTCGCCGGGGAGCGGTTCAGCCCCTCCCGCTCCGCCGGCGGGCGGGAGGAAATCCCGCCCCCGCGCATCGTTGTCCGTTCCGGACGCCATTCAACGGCTACTCCCTTGTCTTCAAAACCGCGACCAGATCGAGCCTGCGGATGCGACCGGTCACCATGATACCCGAGAACAGCGCCGCCGCCAGCGTCACGAGGAAGGCGAACGCAAAGGTCTGGCGGGAGAAGACCAGCGGCATCCGGTAGAGATCGGAAGCCAGCGAGGTAGACCAGCAGCCAGGCCGAACCAGCCCCGATCCCGAACCCGAGCGGGACCGCGGCCAGCGTCAGCAGGGCGTGCTCGCCGAGCAGGATCACCGCGATCTCGCGCCGGGTGAAGCCGAGCACCCGCAGCGAGGCCAGCTCGTGCCCGCGCTCGGAGAGCGAGATGCGCGCCCCGTTGTAGACGATCCCGAAGGCGATGATGCAGGCGAAGAGGATCAGCACGGAGTTGGTCGCCGTCATCGACTGGGCGATGGTCTGGTAGAAACTCGCGAGCATGCTCTCGCGCACGGAGACCCCGGCGACGGCCGGGGTGCGCTTGAGCCGCTCGGTCAGCTGCGGCAGCATCGTCTCGTCGGCCGCGAGAAAGGCCCCGGAGACCGTCCCCCCCTCGCCGAGCAGCCGGTTGAGGGCGCGGATGTCCATCGTCACGTTCAGGCCGAGGATGTCCTCCACCGTCGCGGCGACGCGCGTCTCGGCGCACGAGGCGCCGGCCTTCGAGCACCTCGACGGTCACGGGGTCGCCGGGCGCGATCTCGAGGATCCGGGCGAGCGCCGCGGTCAGCACGAGCCCCTCGGGGGGGACCTCGACGCGGCCGAGCGTGCGCGTGACCAGACGGCGCAGCTCCCCGGCCGGTTCGACGCCCATGATCTCGATGCGCCGCGAGCGGTGGCCGGAGACGAGACGCACCGACACGACCCGGAACGGCTCGACGGCTCGCACGCCGGGCAGGTGGGCCAGTTCGTGCAGCACCGCGGCGGAGCGCGGCTGGCCGAGGATCACCGTCACGTCCTCGCGCTGGGTCTCGCGGAACTGGATGCGCACCATCCAGTCGACGACGTCGCCGAAATAGCGGGTCAGCACGAGGATCCCGACCGCGAGCGCGATGCCGAACGTCGAGAGCAGCGCCTTCGCGGGGCGGCGCCCGAGGTTGCGCGCGATCATCAGCACCGGCGGCGGGAGCAGGCGGGCGAGGCCGAGGCGCTCGAGGATCCCGCGGGAGTAGCGCGGCGGCGACTCGGGGCGCATCGCCTCGGCCGGGGGCATGCGCACGGCGTGCCGGACCGCGGAGGTCGCGCCGAAGAGGGCCGCCGCGGCGCTGATCGCGGCGGCGAACGAGATCAGACCCGGCGAGACGGAGAACAGGATCTCGGGGAAGTGGAAGAACTTCGCGTAGAGATCGGCCAGGTACGAGGCGAACCAGAGGCCGAGCAGGGTCCCGGGCACCGCCCCCGCCAGCACGGCGGCGAGCGCGACGCCGAGGTAGTGCAGGCCGACCGCCGTGTTCGTGTAGCCGAAGGCCTTGAGGATCGCGATCTGGTCGCGCTGCGACCCGACGAGGCGCGAGAGCACGACGTGCACGAGGAAGACCGCGACGCCGAGGAAGATCGACGGGAGGTAGAGGCCCGAGACGCGGTCCTGCTTGATCTCGTCGGAGAGGAAGCGGTTCGAGAGCTGCAGGTCGCGGCCGTAGGCGCCGAGGCCGCCGGAGCGTTCGAGCAGCCGGTCGATGCCGTCGATCACCGGCGCCTCCGGCGCGCCGGGGGCGAGGGCGACCGAGACGTCGTTGAACGCCCCCTGCAGATCGAAGGAGGCCCCCAGCGCCTCGCGTCCCATCCAGAGCACGCCGAAACGGCGGTTGTCGGGGAAGACCTCGATGCCGCGGATTTCGTAGACGTACTCGGGGGAGAGGCCGACCCCGACCACCGTGAGCCGCTGCCACCTGCCGTTGATGACCGCGCCGATTCTCGAACCGATCTCCAGGCCGTTGGCCCCGGCGAAGCCCTCGCTGACGATCACCTCGCCGGGCGCGTCCGGCTCGACCCAGCGCCCGCTGCGCAGGTGCAGGTCGTTGAGGATCGGCGCGCGCCGCTCCGGGATCGAGACCAGGCGCCCCGTGGCCGGCTCGGGGAGGCCGGGGACGTCGAGGACGACCTCGGCGACGATCCGGGTCTGCACGGTCGCGACGCCGGGGAGCTCGCGGATGCGGGCCGCGACCGCCTCGGGGGCGCGCGTCGCGTGGGCGAAGACGTCGGCGAAGCGGTAGCGGCGGTAGTAGCTCGCCTGGGCGTCGACGAGCGCGGTGTAGGCCGAGCGCATCGTGACGAAGGCGGCGATGCCGCACATGACGACGGCCGCGACGGCGATGACCTGGCCGCGCAGGTGCCAGAGGTCCCGGAGCAGCTTGCGGTTGAGCGCCCTCATCGCTCACCAGGAGAGATCCGCCGGGGAGATGCGGTGCTCGTTCGCCGTGACTTCGACGATTTCGCCGCTGGAGATCCTGATCACCCGCTCGGCCATCCCCGCGATCGCGGCGTTGTGCGTGATGACGACGGTCAGCGTGCCCAGCTCGCGGTTCACGCGCTCGAGCACCTCGAGCACGAGCTTGCCCGTCGGGTAGTCGAGCGCGCCGGTCGGCTCGTCGCAGAGCAGCACGTCCGGGCGCTTGGCCACCGCGCGCGCGATCGCGACCCGCTGCTGCTCGCCGCCGGAGAGCTGCGCCGGGAAGTGGTTGAGCCGGTCGCCGAGGTCGACGAGCCGCAGCGCCTCGGCCGGGTCGAGCGGCGCGTCGGCGATCTCGGTGACGAGCGCGACGTTCTCGAGCGCCGTCAGGCTCGGGATGAGGTTGTAGAACTGGAAGACGTAGCCGACGTGCTCGCGCCGGAAGCGGGTGAGCTCGGCGTCGCCGGCCGTCGTGAGCACGTGATCGTGGTAGCGGACCTCGCCGGTGGTCGGCACGTCGAGGCCGCCGAGGATGTTCAGCAGCGTCGACTTGCCGCTGCCCGAGGGGCCGAGCAGGACGACGAACTCGCCCGCGAAGAGATCGATGTCCACGCCGCGCAGCGCGTGCACCTCGACGTCCCCCATCCGGTAGACCTTGGAGATCTCGTGGACGTGGAAGACCGCCTCGCGCGCTCCGGGCGATCCCCTGGCCGGCGTCACGGCACCCCCGCGAGCGGCAGCAGCAGGCGGACCGTCGTCCCCGCCCCCGGCGCGCTCTCGATCTCGACGGCGCCCCGGTGATCGTCGAGGATCTTCTTCACCATGGCCATCCCCAGGCCCGTCCCCTTCTTTTTCCCACTCGAGAAGAAGGGTTCGCCGACGCGCCTGCGCACCTCCTCGGGCATCCCGGTGCCGCTGTCGACGAACTCGATGACGACCCGGCCGTCCCGCTCCGCGGTCGCGACCCGCAGGGTGCCGCCCTGCGGCATGGCGTCGCAGGCGTTGCCGACGATGTTGTGGAAGGCGCGCCGCATCGCCCCCGGGTCCAGCCGCACCGTCCCCCGGAAGCGCAGGTCGCGAACCAGCCGCACCGCGTTCCGCTCCAGGTCGTTCGCAACGAAGTGCAGGAGACTCTCCATCAGATCGCCGAGACTGAGATCCTGGAAATGCGGGACGCTGACGCCGCGCGTGAAGTCGAGGATGTCCTGCGCCTGGCTCAGGAAGCGATCGACCTGCCCGATGATCTCGTCCGCCAGCTCGCGGTCCGCCGCGTCGGGCAGCCTTGTCTTGAGCGTCTCGGCGTAGAGCCGCACCGTCCCCATCGGGCTCTTGAAGTCGTGGATGACGCTGCCGGCCATGCGCCCGATGGCCGAGAGGCGCTCGTTGCGCACCAGCTCCTGCGCCATCCGGGCGTACTCGATCGCGACGGCCGCCTGCGCCGACAGCGCGTCGATGAAGTCCTGGTCGTCGCGGTCGAAACAGCCGTCCTTCTTGTTCAGGAACTGGAACACCCCGATGGTTCGCCCGTCCTTGTCCTTCAGGGGCATGCACAGCATGTTCCGGGTGCGGTACCCCGTCCGGATGTCGATGCCCGGGTGGAACCGCGGGTCCTGGTAGGCGTCCGGTATGACGATCGACTCGCCGGTCTGGGCGACGTGTCCTGCGAGGCCCGTGCCGAGGGGCAGCCTGATCTCGACCATGTCTTCCCCCTGGAGCACCTTCGACCAGAGCTCCTTCCCCGACGCGTCCAGCAGGTAGAGGGTGCCGCGATCGGCGCCGACGCCCGCGGCTGCCGTTTCGAGGATCAACTCGAGCAGGCGGTCGAGGTCCAGTGTGGAATTGACGATCTTGCTCGCCGCGATCAGCCGGCCGAGCTGGCGACCGGAGCCCGTGGTTTCGGAGTTCGTCATGCAGCACCCGCCGGGGCCGCGTGCACGGCCAGCCAGACACAGGGCGGATCGGCGCTCGTCGCCTCGACACGGTGCCGGACGCGCGCGGGGATCAGCAGCCAGTCGCCCGGTGCCAGTTCAACGCGGGCGCCGTCCTCGAAGCGCAGGGTCGCCCGGCCGGCCAGCAGCGCCACCCACTCGTCACCGGCCTGGTCGTACCACTGTCCCGGCGGCGTCGCTTGGCCCGTGGAAACAATGCGCTCGATGCGTGCGCCGGGCCGATCGAAGAGCAGATCGACCGTCTCGCGATCCGTGCGGGCGGCGGACACGTCGAGAAGCGAACGCTGCTGTACCATGGGTGCAACCCTCTAGAATCGGTACCCCGCCCCGAGGGAAAGCAGCGCGGCGTGCAGGGCGATGCCGCCGCCGCCCGGGTACTTCCCGTAGCCCTCTTGGCCGCTGATCGTGACGTCCCCGGTGATCTCGGAGATCGACTGGTACTCAACGCCGAGCGTGGCCGACCAGTGCCGCGCGAAGGCCCAGGTTGCGTTCAGCCCGACGCCGATGTACGTGCCCCCGGAGAAATCCCCCTCGAAGAGCACGCCGCGCAGGTTGTGGTAATCGGAGTCGCTGGCCGACACCGCCGGACTGTACAGCAGATGGGATTCCAGCTGAAACACCGGCCACGCCCAGCTCGCGCCGACCCCGATGTAGGGTATCGAATACCGCTGCTCGTAGCCGATGACCTGCCAGCCGTCGGGGAAGACCCCTGTGATATCCCGGAACTCCTCGGACGAGTAGACATACGTCCCCCCCCGCGCCGACCAGTTCCAGGTGTCGCTCTTGTACCCGACGATGCCGCGCAGCGAGAACGGGCCGGCCGGCAGCGGCAGGACGCTCAGGTTCACGTCGACGATGGTCCCCGTGTCCAGGGTGGTGTCGGGGTGGCGCGACTCGTGCGTCCAATTCTGATCGCTCGGTTCCAGGAACGCGGCGACACTGGGTGGATATTCCCAGTCGCGATCGACCATCATGCCGTTGCCTTCGGTGAGCGCCGACCAGACGCCGATGTTGAGGCGCACCCACCGACCGTAGCCGACGGAGCCGTGCACGCCGGCCATGGCGACACCCTTGAGATCCCAGGTCAGTTCGCTGAGCTTGAACTTACTCCCGTACGGGTAATAGAACACCCGTTCGCTCGCGGTGCCTTCGACCAGCCCGACGGAGGTGTCGAGCGAGAAGGAAAACCCGGCGGCCGTCGTCTGAAGCGATCCGGGGCCGGGCCGACCCGTGGCGTGCATGGCGCGCGCGGGGGCCGGTGCGACCGCGGCAAGAGCGGCGGCCAGGGCGAGGGACGGCAGCGAAAACCGGTGCATTCGAGGTCTCAAGTCGGACTCCTAGTAGCGGTAGTGGTCGGACTTGTAGGGGCCGCCCTTGGGCACGCCGATGTACGCGGCCTGCTCGTCGGAGAGCACCGTGAGGTTGACGCCGATCTTCTTCAGGTGCAGGCGCGCCACCTTCTCGTCGAGGTGCTTGGGCAGCACGTAGACCTTCTTCTCGTACTTTGCGGCATGGTTGAAGAGTTCGATCTGCGCGATCGTCTGGTTGCTGAACGAGGCCGACATCACGAACGAGGGGTGGCCGGTGGCGCAGCCGAGGTTCACCAGGCGGCCCTTCGCGAGCACGATCAGCTTCTTGCCGTCGGGGAAGACCACGTGGTCGACCTGCGGCTTGATCTCCTCCCAGCGGTACTTCTCCAGCGAGGCGATGTCGATCTCGGAGTCGAAGTGGCCGATGTTGCAGACGATCGCCTCGTTCTTCATCCGCTTCATGTGGTCGTGGTTGATGACGCCGAAGGTTGCCGGTGGCGGTGACGAAGATGTCGCCCTGCCCCGCCGCGTCGTCCATGGTCACCACGCGGTAGCCCTCCATCGCCGCCTGCAGCGCGCAGATCGGGTCGATCTCGGTGACCCAGACCGTGGCGCCCATGCCGCGGAAGGCCTGCGCGCAGCCCTTGCCGACGTCGCCGTAGCCGAGCACCACGCAGATCTTGCCGGCGATCATCACGTCGGTGGCGCGCTTGATGCCGTCGATCAGCGACTCGCGGCAGCCGTAGAGGTTGTCGAACTTGCTCTTGGTGACCGAGTCGTTGACGTTGATCGCCGGGAAGCGCAGGCGGCCCTCCTCGGCCATCTGGTAGAGGCGGTGCACGCCGGTGGTCGTCTCCTCGGTCACGCCCCTGATCTGGGCGATGCGGGTCGAATACCAGCCGGGCTGGGCCTTCAGGCGCTTTTTGATCGACGCGAAGAGGACGCGCTCCTCCTCGCAGCCGGGCTTCGCGATGACCTTGGGGTCGGACTCCGCGCGGGCGCCCAGGTGCAGCAGCAGCGTGGCGTCGCCGCCGTCGTCGAGGATCATGTTGGCGAACTGACCCTTCGGCCACTCGAAGATGTTGTGCGTGTACTCCCAGTACTCCGTCAGCGACTCGCCCTTGTACGCGAAGACCGGGGTGCCCGCGGCGGCGATCGCGGCGGCGGCGTGATCCTGCGTCGAGTAGATGTTGCAGGAGGCCCAGCGCACCTCGGCGCCGAGCGCCTTGAGCGTCTCGATCAGCACCGCGGTCTGGATGGTCATGTGCAGCGAGCCGGCGATCCGCGCGCCCTTGAGCGGCTTGGCCTTGGCGTTCTCCTCGCGCACCGCCATCAGGCCGGGCATCTCGACCTCGGCGATGGCGATCTCCTTGCGCCCCCAGGCGGCCAGGGAGAGGTCGGCGACTTTGAAATCGGTGAACTTCTTTTTGGCAGCCACAGCGCTCACGGCGAACTCCTTGCGTTACGGCCGGCGGGAGGCGCGGTGTCGCTCACCTGGGCAGCCCGTCTCCGGCGCGGGTTAGGTGAGCGCGGTTATCATCCGTCGAGCCTGGCGGGCATCTTCCCGTTGCAGCGCTCCTCGACGTCATAAGGATACCTATTCCCGGCTTTCGTTTCAACCCGTCATGCTGCGGCTCCTGTAGAATGCTCGGGTGAACCACGCGACGCGGGAAGGTGTGATCGCAGCCGTCCGGGCGCAGTACCGCCTGGACTGGGACGGTATCCACGGCCTCGCGCACTGGGAGCGCGTGCGTGAGAACGGTCTGCTGTTGGCCGGGCTCACCGGCGCCCGGGCCGATGTCGTCGAACTCTTCTCCTTCTTCCACGACTCCTGCCGCCACAACGACAGCCACGACCCGGAGCACGGTGCGCGGGGCGCCGCGTTGGCCCGCGGCCTGGCCGGGACCGTTTTCGACCTGGATTCCGAAGGACTGGCGCTGCTGGTCGGGGCTTGCACCGGCCACACCCGCGGCGAGACCGTCGCCGAGATCACCGTCGCCACCTGCTGGGACGCCGATCGACTCGACCTCGGCCGGGTCGGCACGACGCCGCGCCCGGAGCGCCTCTGCACCGACGCCGCCCGCGATCCGGCGATCATCGCCTGGGCCGGCGCCAGGAGCTTCCGCTAGCGGGCGACTGCGGCCTTCTCGGCGGCCTGCACCAGCGCCGCCGCCGGGTGCGCACCGACGATGATGCTGCTCCCGCCGAAGACGAACGCGGGCACCGCGGTGATGTCGCGCCGGCGCGCCTCAGCCGCCGCGTCGCGCACGGCGGCTTCGCCGGCTCCGGCCTCGAGGGCGGCGTCCATGCGGGCGACATCGAGACCGGCGGCCGCCGCGAGTTCCCGCAGCACGGCCGGGTCCCCGATGTTCCGGTTTTCGCAGAAATTGGCATTGAAAATGGCCTGGTGGAACGCCTCGAAGCGCTCGGGCTCCTCGGTCTGCGCCATAGACGCTCGCGGCGAGCGCGCGGTGGGTGTTCACGAGCAGCGATGACGGCGAGCGCGGGGCGAAGTCGATCCCCTCGGCGGCGGCCTGGCGCCGCAGGTGCTCCATCATCGCTGCGAGTTCGGCTGGCTCGTACCCGAGGCTCGAGAGCGGAAGCCCGGTCGGCGGCACCTCGGGATGGATCTCGAAGGGGCGCCAGAGAACTTCCAGCGCGATGCGCCCGGCGAGCTTCTCGCGGGCTTTCTCGAGGCGGACCGCCCCGATGAGACACCACGGTCAGGTGTAGTCGCTGAAGACCTCGACGCTGCACGATCGGTATTCGGCCGCTCATCGTCCTTTCTCCTTCTCCCCCTTCACCGTGTCCGCGTCCTCGCTGTCGACCTCTCCGAGCCCGTCTCGAGTCGCCCGATCATACGCCTCCTTGAGATTCCCGGCGAGCGTGTCGATGAGAACCGCCTTAGGGTCGAACTTCCGTTTAACCCTCGGCGATCCGGGCCGCCCCGTGGTACCGTGAACAGCGAAATTCTCCTGGAGGTGCTGCGGCGGATGAAGACCTTCCTCTGGATCGCGGGGACGGTGCTCGCGCTCTGGGCGCTGACCCGGCTGCTCGAGCCGCGCCTCACGTATTTTCCGATGCGCGAACTCTACGCCGACCCCGCGGCGTTCGGGCTGCGCTTCGAAGAGGTGTCCGTCACGGCCGCCGACGGCGTGCAGCTGCGCGGGTGGTACTGTCTTCCCCGCGAGGGGGCGCACCATCGGGCCGATGTCGTCATGTTCAACGGCAACGCCGGCAACGTCAGCCACCGCCTGCCGAAAATCAGGGCGCTCGCCGGGCTCGGGCTCGGCGTCTTCATCGTCGACTACCGCGGCTTCGGGCGCAGCGCCGGCACCCCGGGCGACACCGGCATCCTGCGCGATGCCGAAGCCGCGTTCCGGGCGGCGCGGGGGCGCGCCGCGGCCGCCGGCAAACCGCTCGGGATCTACGGGGAGTCGATCGGCAGCCTCCCCGCGGTCAGACAGGCCGCCGCGAACCGCGACGCCGCCTTCCTGATCCTCGAGGGGTCGTTCCCCGGGAAAAAGTCGGTGGCGGCCCGAGTGCCGCCGTTCTGGCCGTTCCTGCCGTTTCTCAGCGGCGCGCTCGAACTGGGGCCGCACGCGGCGCGGGTCGCCTGCCCCGCCCTCGTAATGCACGCGCGGGCCGACGAGATCATCCCGTTCGCGCTGGGCCGGGCAGTCCACGACCGACTGACGGGGAGCCGGCTCCGCGAGTGGTACGAAATCCCGCGCGGCGGCCACAACGACGGCTTCGAGGCGGACGCCGGCTTCTTCCCGCGGATCGGCGCGTTCCTGGACCGGGCGCTGCCGCGGGATTGAGCGGCCGCGGCTCAATTCTTGTTGTTCGGCTCCACGGTCGAAATCTCCGGACAACTCCCCCGGCAGGTCTTGGCGGTCTTCTCGCAATCAGCCGCACACGTCGTGTCCGTGCCGCACCGGGATTTGCAGTCCCACCTGGCGTTCTCACATTTGCTCATGCAGGTCTTGCCTTCCGGTCCGCTGTACGTATAGCTCCTGTACGCGGAACAGCCGGCCATGAATACCGTCAGGATCAGGAACAGCGCGCTCGCGATTTTCTTCATGACGCCCTCCTCCCGCGTTGACGTCCGGCGCCAACGTCCGCACACCGGCGGCGCTGGCTGACTCAACCGTACACCGAACGGGGACGTGGGGCAAGCAGCCGGCGCCTGTTGGACACGGCGCGATACGAGCGCTTGACTTCGGCCCCGGGCAACGCAAGAATCACCCGTCGAGACAGGCGAGGAAATTCACGGGGGGCTCATGACAGACCCGACAGGGATACGCTGAAGGCGAAATGAAGCACTTGGTTTTTCTCCGGGACGACCGGCCACTCTGGGATGATGTCGTGAGGCTGCTTCACGACGTGAACGTAAAGATGTCTTCCTTCGGGGCGGAGTGGACGGCCGAGGATGTGATCGGCCTTTCCCCCGACATGATCATCACGAATCTCCAGAACCTGACGCACCTGAAGATCAATCTGCGTCGGATTCCGAAGGTTGCGATACAGGCCGATGCGCGGGAGAAGCATCTTCTTCCGGCGTCCAGATTCGAGTGGAACCTAGCGGTCGTCGAATGGCCGGCCGGCAAGGACGAGTTCCTCCAGGTCACCTCCCGGCAGCTCGCCATTTCCCCCCGGAAAAACTTTGCCTGCATTTTCCGGGCCTTCTCCGACAACGACGACACCGTCGCGACGGCCCAGACGGTGAATCTCAGCATGACGGGCCTCGCCTTCAAATCCATCGCCGAGTTCGAAGTCGGCCAGCGCCTCAGGATCGCCCTCGACCTCCCGGGGGAGAGGATCAGTCTCGAAGCGCAGGCGAGGATCGTCTGGTCCGACGAGGAAGATGCCAGCGACCCGAGGACCGCGTACGGCGCCGAGTACATCGATCCGTCCAACCGGTTCTGGAGGGCGATGAAAAGATTCATTCACACCTACTGAGATCGTAGCACGACCCACTGAACATGTTGGCTGAACATTGACTTCGCCCTCCGGCAACGCCACAATCCACCTCAGAAACGGTGAGAGCGCAACGGCAGGAGGGCTCACGATCGGTTTTCTTGCTCGGACACGGGAAAGGAAATCCCTATGGGCCTATCATGCCCGATGTGATGCGCGATCTGCCGGGGCAGCAGAACGTGCGCGAGGCCGTCTTCTCGGTGAAGGTTTTCAACTCCGGCCAGCCGCCGACCCTGCTCCCCGAGAAGGCGTCCTGACGCGGCCGGCAACTCTCTCGCCGAAGTGTTCGACTCCAGGCCTGCGGGACGCCGCTCCTCGAATCCCGACTTCGGCGGCATACGCAGCGCTTGAGCGCGGGGATCGGCAGCTGGCGGGAGGGTCTGCAACCGTGTGGTCGGCTTCTGGGAGTCGAAGGGAATCTCCATGATCCCGGCAGCGAGATGAGCCTGGCTTTCCGCTATCTGCCGACGGCAAGCGCCGTTTTCAGCACGAACTACCGTGCGCTCCGGATGTATCTCAGCAACCGCTCCCTCAAGGCCTGGTTCGTGGCCGGGGAGCACTACGCCCGGCGGCTCGGAGGTCAGCCCTGCCCGACCTTCGCCACCGTGGCAGTCACCTACCGGTGCCAGTGCCGCTGTGAGCACTGCTACTCCAGCTCGCCGGATCGCCCCCGGGAGAACGAGATGAGCACGGAGGAGCTCCGGTCGGTGCTCGGACAGATCAGGAGGCTCGGGGCGATGAACGTGCATTTCTCCGGGGGCGAGCCCCTCCTGCGGGAGGACCTGTTCGACCTGATCTCCCACGCCCGCTCCCTCGGGCTGCTGACGCGGGTCAACTCGAACGGCTTGCTGCTCACCGAGGAGAACGTGAAGCGGCTCAAGGCCGCGGGGCTGACCGAGTGCGGGGTCTCCCTGGACAGTGCCGATCCGGCAGTCCACGACCGCTTCCGGGGCACGCCGGGCCTGCACGAGCGCGCGGTGCGCGGGATCCGGACCCTGGTCCGGCACGGCATCCCGGTCCGGATCATGACGGTGGCCTCCCGGGACAGCATCCCCGAGGGCTTCGGGCGCACGGTCGCGCTCGGCAAGAGCCTGGGCGGCCGTCACATGTACGTCCTGATGCCGATCGCCTCCGGCGCCTGGGGCGACGCCGCCGCGGCGCTGCTGAGCGCGCCCGAGTTGGCGAGACTCCGGGAGCTCCAGGACCTGACCTTCGCCCACCTCGAGCTGCCGACCGCCGGCACGCACTGCTGCATGACCCGCGGCGACCTCCTCTACGTTTCCGCGAACGGCAACGTCACGCCCTGTGCCTTCGTGCCCTTCGTCCTCGGCAACGTCCGCGAACAGCCGCTGGACCAGATCTGGCAGCGTCACTGCGAGCGGATGACCATGGAGTGCCGCGGCGACTGCCCGATGAACATCCCGAAGCAACGCGAGGCACTTCGGCGCCACGTCGAAGATACGGCCCGGGAATTGGAGCGCGGACGGTGATCGAGACGTTCATCCGGGACCTGATCCACGGGGCGCCGGAGAATATCCTCCGCGACCGCGGCGGGCTCGCGATCTTCGGGCCGCCGCTGGTCGGGGTCGCCGACGGCGAGGACCCGCTCTTCAGCCGGTTCCGCGCGGTCGTCGGTCCGCGGCACCTGATGCCCCGCGAGCTCCTCCGCAGCCACGCTCCCGGGGCGGCCGCCGCGCCGGCGCGGGTCATCGTCTGGGTTCTGCCCTACACCGCGGCGATCCGGGAGTCCAACCGCTCCGGGGAGTGGCCGTCCTCGCTCTACTCGCAGGCGCGCAACAACGCCGCGGCGCTCAACGAGCGGATCAGCAGCGCGCTCACCGTCTTTCTGCAGGAGCGCGGACACGCCGCGGTGGCGCCGATCATGACCACGGCGTACGACGCCTTCCGCGACGAGGGGCACGTCTTTTCCTCGACCTGGTCGGAGCGCCACGTCGCCCACGCCGCCGGGCTCGGGCGCTTCGGTCTGAACGGGGGGCTGATCACGCCCGCGGGGATGGCCGTGCGCATCGGGAGTGTCGTCACGGATCTGGACATCGATCCTTCCCCCCGCACTGCGGGAGGTCACCTCCACCCATGTCTGGGAGAGGACGGCTCCGGGTGCGGGCGCTGCATCCCGCGCTGCCCGGCGGGCGCGATCAGCAGCGCCGGCCTGGACAAGGAGAAGTGCTACGTGCGGCGCAACGTTGTGCGGGAGCGTTTCCTCCCCGTTTACAAGGAGACACTGGAACTGCTTGCGGCCGCCGTGGTCAAGGGCGGAAAACGCCGCCAGGGTCACTCCCTTGGCTGCGCTCTCTGCCAGTGCGGTGTCCCCTGCGAGGCGGGAATCCCCCACACCGGCGCGCGAAACGGATCGCCGCATGCTTGACGTCAAGCTCAAGCTGCGGCCGGGCCACACCGCTGAGCGCGCCTGGAGCGGCCCGTCGACTCTGCGGCAGCTGGTCTGGAACGTGACCTATGCCTGCAATTTCTCCTGCACCGTCTGTTTCACCGACGCCGGGCGCCGGCGGGACGACGAACTCGACACCGCCGAGGCGAGGAGCCTGATCGCCCGGGCCCGCGAGGCGGGTGTCCGGGACATCATCATCTCGGGAGGCGAGCCCTTTGCGCGGCCTGACATGGCCGCGCTGCTCACGGACATGGCGGCGCAGGGGATTTCGGCACGAATCGCGACCAACGGCTCGCTCCTCACGGGGGAACTCGTGCGGCGCCTGCGGGCGGAGACGCTCGTCTCGAGCTTTCAAATCAGCATCGACACCCTCGATCGGGCCCAGTACGCGGCATTGCACGGTTGCCGCCCCGAGATGCTGGACCTCGCGCTCCAATCTGCGCGCGAGATCAAGGCCGCCGGCTTCCACACAACCATCTCCTCGCGGCTGACTCCGGCGACCCTTCCGGAGCTGCCGCAATTGATGGACCTCGCGCGCAGCGAAGGGTGGGGAACGCTCACCATCCACTTGCCGGTGCGCACCCGGCGAGTCCGGGACGCCGGTGGGGCGGACGAGGATCTGCTGACCTCGCTGGAGCCGGTTTTCGAGCACTTCCTCGCCGGCGAACACTGGTTGGTGGAGACCTACATCCCCTGGGCGGCGCTCCACCCCGCGATGCGGCGCCTCAGCGAGCGGGTGCGGGTCGTTCATCGGGGGTGCAGCGCCGGACGCGACCGTCTCACGGTGAGCCCCAGCGGCATGCTCAGCCCCTGCGTCTGTCTGGACGTCCCCGCGGCATACCTCGGAAACGTCAGGGACCACGAACTGTCGGCGATCTTTGCCTCGACGGCCCTCGACGACACCTTCCGCAGGCTGCAGCGGGAACGGAGTGTGCGCCGACTGCTCCCTGTACGGCTCGTGCGGCGGCGGCTGCCGGGCGGCGGCTTTCGCGCGTACCGGCAACCTGGGAGGGGAGGACGGGTCCTGCCCGGTGAGGCGCGCCACGGGCGTTCTCGAACGGGGACGTCATCGGCAGTGGCTAGCCCGGCCGGGAGCAGGGTGCTCCTGGATCTGTTGTTCGGACGGCGCGGGATCGCCAAGGTCGTCCACCTCTGGCTTCCGGTCGGCGTCCTCCTCGCCCTCGATCCACCCGCTCGTCCGGTTGAGACGCTCCGCGCGGCGGCGTGCCTCCTGGTTGCGGCCGGGTGCTTCGCGCAGGTCTGCATCCTCGTCAACGACCTCTGCGATCGGCGCGAGGACGGGGCCGCGGGGAAGGAGCGGTGGATCAGGCGCATCCCCTTCGCCGGGGCGGTTTCTCTGCTGATCCTGATCGCCGGGCTTGGGGGCACGGCCCTGGCCCTGGCCCTCCAGAATTGGCAAGGCTGGGAACTCGGCGTCTACGGCGCCGCTCTCGTGCTCGGGATCGCCTACTCGGTACCGCCCCTGCGGCTGAAGACGCGCGGGCTAGCGGGGCCTGCGGCGTATGCCGCGGCCACCGCCGCTGCCTACGCACTGCTCCCCGGCGTGGTCCTCGGCGGTGCCCCGGGCGCAGTGGGCGTGCTGGTCGCCGTCGTCTTCCTCGACAAGTCGGTGCACCTGCTCCAGCACCAGATCGCCGACCACGACACGGACCGGCTCAGCGGCACCGGAACCTTCGCCGTGGTCGTCGGCCTTGGTCGGACGCGTTCCTTGCTGCGGTGGATAACGTGGCTGGCGATCCTCTCGTTTGCAGCAGTGCCGGTGCTGCTCCTCCGGTCGGGGCAAAGCTGGGTGGCCGGCGCCGTCGGCTGCTCGGCGGCCGCGGGCCTGGCGGCCGCTTTCATGATTTCCCGCGGCGCGTCCGGAGCCGGCGCCTCGTTCGCGCGACAACTCCCGCCGCTCTATCTCGGCCTCGGTTTCTCCACGGTTCGGCTGCTGCCGTCTCTGCTGCTCGCGGGAACCTCAGTCGGAACACCGCGGCTCTGGCCGGTTTTTCTGGCCGCGGCGGCGACCGCAGTCGCGGAACTCGCAAGCTACGGCCGCGGACTGCTGTGCCGTCGCCGGACCCCTGTGACACGTCCGGAAGCAGATACGTTCACCCGCGAGAGGATGGCGACGGCTGGCGCCAGCGGCGCCTCGTCTGCCGACGGCAGGATCCTGCGTCGGCTCGCGGTCGCGGGCTTCGCCGTCGCGGTCGCGGTGCGCGTCTTTCTCCTCGACGGCAAGCCGTTCTGGCGCGACGAGGCCTGGGCCGCCCTGCTCTCCCTGAAGCAGCTCCCGGCTATCCTCTCCGCCCCCGAGCCAACCCCGGTGGGTTTCGTTCTCCTCGTGAAACTGACCGGGCAGCTCCCCTGGGTGCCGCCGGAGATCTCCCTCCGGCTCGTGCCGCTGCTCTGCGGGCTGGCGGCGGTTGTCGTGCTGCCCCGGCTGGTGCGCTGCCTCGGCGCCTCCCCCGTCGTTGCGGTCACCGCGCTGCTGTTGGCGGCGGGGGCGCCGCCGCTCGTCTACTATTCCCGGGAGCTCAAGCACTATGGCGTTGATCTGCTGCTCGCCATGCTCGTGCCGCTGCTCGCGATCAGGTTCTTCGGCCTGGACGCCGACGCGGACAACCGCGCCGCCCCCGGCACCGATGCCCGCCCGCTGCTCGTCGCGCTGCTGGTCGGACCGTGGGTCTCCTTCGCCTCGGCATTCCCGATCCTGGCCACGCTGTTCTGGGGTTGGCTCCGGCCCTGGCGCGGCGCCACGCCGGCGCTGCGTCGTCAATGGGCGACCCTCACGCTGCTCTACGGGCTGTCGCTTGCGGTGGTCTACGCCTTCTTCGTGCAGCGGCAGGCGGTGAATCCCGGGCTCCTCCACTTCTGGAATCAAACGTTCGCAGAGCAAGCCGCGCTCGCCTTGCCGAGACGGGTCGGGCACGCCGTCTTCGACTACATCCGGGTCCCGCTCTCCTACTTCTTTCCCGGGATGGCGCTGATCGCACTCCCGCTCGCCGTCATCGGCCTGGCGAGGTGGCCGAAACCGCGGGCGGCGACACTCTGGTGGCTGTCGCTGGCCACCTTGTTCCTCACCGTTGCCGTAGTTCTGGCGGATCGCTACCTGCTCGTCCAGGGCAGGTTCCTGCTTTTTGTCGCACCCCTGTTGCTGATGAGCGTCGCCGCGGGCCTCGTTGAGTTCGGGCGTCTCCTGCAACCCCTGATCGGACGGCGCGTCGCGACCGCCGCGCCGCTGGTGGTGGGGGCCGTCGCCGCCCTCTCGTGGAGCGCAGCGGCGGTTGCCCAGCGCCTGCCGCCCTATCGCAACGACACCGGGCGCTACTTCCGCTACGACATCCTGCACGATGTCGAGCCGCTGATCGCCACAGCCGATCGCCGTGCGAGTCCCGGGGAACCCGTGCTGGTGTCCAACTACTGCCGCCACACTTTTGGCTTCTACGCTCACGGGCGCCTCCCCGGAGCAACCATCCTGTCAAACCCGACCGAAGCCGACGCGCTGAACCAAACCCTGCGAACCTGGGCCGGGACAGGGATGGAGCGAGGCTGGATCCTTCTGCTGGACGAGGAGGCGCCGACCTTCGACAAGGCGGTTGCCGACGAGGGCTTCAAACGTTCGCTGGTCGCCTCGGCCCGCGGGAGCCAACTCTGGGAACTCAGGCGGCGCGAAGAGGACCGGCGGCCGCGGACAAACCCTTCGCATCAGCACTGCCTGTCTCGCTTGAAGGTAAACCCTGATCCCCCGACAACAGGCCTCCTGCCCACGATTTTCTGGCAAGCACGCCATTCCAGGGCCTCGGAATAGACCCGGATGCCGCTGGTCGCGTCAGCTGGAAGCTCGGGATTTGAATCCAGGCCGGCGGGCAAGCACCTGCACTACAGCGGAGCGACCCGTGTGATATACCCCCTCGATGATCTCACGCTCGAGTTCACGACCGATGACGATCTCGAGGCCTGCCAGGTCGTCGCGCAGGTCCGCGAGCCGGTACAGCAGCTCCAACTGGCTCGGCCCTCCCGTGCCGTAGGCCATCTGGGCGGGCGTGAACGCCTCGAGGACGAACACCCCTCCGGGGGCGATTCCGGCTGCCGCCGCCCGGTGTACGGCGCGGCGCAGCGCCGGCGGCAGGTGGGCGAAGATCGCCACGATGCCAGCCCAGAATCCCGGTTCGATCGTGTAGGCGGCGAGGTCGGTTGCGACCGTCGTGATCTTCACGCCCCGCGCCCGGGCCAGCGCCTCAGCCTTTGCGATGCCGACCGTTGAGGCGTCGACGGCGGTGACCCCGTGGCCCCGGCCGGCGAGCCAGACCGCGTTGCGCCCCTCCCCCTCGGCGAGGCAGAGCACCGGCCCGGCAGGGATCAGAGGCGCAACCTCGACGAGGAAGTCGTTGGGCTCGGTCCCAAAGGCGTAGGCCTCGCCAGCGTACCGCCGGTCCCATCGCAACGGGTCCTGTGTAGCCATCGCTCATCAGCATAGGAGGCGGGGAGGTGCATTTCAAGGCGGGAAGGCGGTCAATCGGCCTTCAGTCCCCGGGATGGTTTCCTCCCTGTCGCCACGGGCGATGGTCGCGGAGGCGGCAATCCCTTGAACAATGCCAAGAACCCCCGTACGGGATTCAAGGATCACCCATTCACTCCAGCCCGGAGCCGAATAAGAGGGCGGAGCCCCCCCTCGGAAGCTCCGCCCTCGTCGTTTCTGACCGCGAGGACTCCTGGCAGCCCCGCGACAAACGCCTGCGCGCTTACCGGATCTTGCCTCCGACCGGGATCGCCCCGTCAAAGCCGAACTCCGTCTGCCAGAACCCGCTCGTGCTGTTGAAGCCGTACCAGGTGCCGCCGGCCGGAGAGTAGACACCGACATCAGCGATGCCATCCCCGTCGAAGTCCCCAACCACCGGTTCGGTTCCCGCAAATCCGAACTGCGTCCGGATGAACCCTTCGGCGCTCTTGAAGAGATACCAGGTCCCGCCGGTCGGATCGTAGACGCCGATGTCATCCCGACCGTCGCCGTCGAAATCCCCGACCACCGGGATCGTCCCTGGGTACCCGAACGTCGTTCCCAGGTATCCTTCCGCGCTCTTCATCAGATACCAGTTGCCGCCCGGAGCGTAGTAGACGCCGATGTCGTCCCGGCCATCGCCGTCGAAGTCTCCGACCACGGGGATGGTGCCGGCGTAGCCGAACTGCGTTTCCTGGTAGCCTTCCGTGCTCTTCATCAGATACCAGTTGCCGCCCGGATCGTAGTAGACGCCGATATCATCCCGGCCGTCACCGTCGAAGTCTCCGACCACGGGGATGGTGCCGGCGTAGCCGAACTTCGCCTCCCATAAACCTTCCTTGCTTTTCAAAATGTACCAACTGCCGCTGTCGGCATGATAAACACCGATGTCGCTCTTTCCGTCACCGTCGAAGTCTCCGGTGACCGGCTTGGTACCAAAGTACCCGAACTTCATCGTCCAGAACCCGTCCGTGCTCCTGAACTGGTACCAGTCGCCCTCGGGCGGGTAGTAGCAGCCGATGTCGGAGCGGCCGTCAGCATCGAAGTCGTTGACGACAGCCGGGATCAGCGTGATTGCGAAAATCTTCTCCGTCCACAGACCGGCTCCGCCCTTGTCTCTCGACTGCACCCGAATGCTGAACGAGTTCTGCACCCGGTAGTCAAGGATGGCGGCGGTCTGGATCGCCGCCCCCGCGATCCGGAACAGCCCATTGTCCGCACTGCCCGATCCGGCGACCAGCGAGTAGACGAAGGTGTCGCCGACGTCGGCATCCGCGGTGCTCAACGTGCCGACCGGCAACCCCACTGGCGTCCCGACCGGCGGGCTGTCGACCATGACCTTCGCGCTCAAGGTGATGTCCGTCGGCTTATCGTTCACCGCCTCCACGGTGACCTGGAACGTCCGGGTGACGGTATTGTTCGCCGCCTGCCCGTCATCCACCGTCACCGTGATCATCACCGAACCGGACGCGTTGGCTGCCGGTGCGAAGCTCAGGCTTCCCGTTGCGTCCGGACTGGTGTATTGCACCGTCGGCGTCGGCACGAGCCCGATGTTCGAGGAACTCGCGGTCACCGTCAGCGTCTGACTCTCGGCAGCGCCTGCCGCGATACCGCTCAGGATCACCGTCTGCGCGCCGGCATCCTCGTCGACCATCACGTCCCCGATCGGATCCAGCGTCGGGGCATCGTTCACAACGGCCACCGTGATCGAAAAGGCCTGGGGCTCGCTCGTGTCCGCACCGCCGTTGTCCGTGCCGCCGTCATCCGACAGTGTTGCCGACACGGTCGCGCTCCCGGACGCGTCCGGAACCGGAGTGTAGGTCAGCGTCCCGTCCGCCGCCACCGCCGGTTGGACTGCGAACAACCCGTTGTTGTCGTTCGTCACGATGAAGCTCAGCATCTGGCCGGACTCATCCGCCGGACCGGCGCTGGCCACGGCCCACCCGGCCACCGTCTGCGCCCCCGCGTCCTCGTCCGTCTCCTGGTCGCCGCCTCCGACGAAGCTCGGGGCGTCGTTGACCGCCGTCACCGTCACGACGAACGCCCTCACGACGGTGTTGCTCTTCGACATCCCGTCGTCCACGGTCACCGTGATCGTCGCCGCGCCGTTCCCGTCCGCCGCTGGCGCGAAGCTCAGGCTCCCGGTAGCGTCAGGGCTCGTGTAGCTCACCGTGGGGTCCGGGATCAGGGCAGGGTTGTCGGAGACCGCCGTCACCGTGAGCGCCTGCTCGTCGCCGGGGCCCGCGGTAATCCCGCTCAAGGGAACCGTCTGCTGCCCGGCGTCCTCGAGGATCGTCAGGTCGCCGACATCGTCGAGCGTCGGGGGGTCGTTCCAGCCGAGATCAACCGGAATCTCGTAATTGTGAATGAACTCGACCGCCCGGAGTGCGTCGCTCGCGGCGCTGACAAATCCGGGGATCTCCGAGACGGGGTCCGACGGCTCCGGCCCGTTCGCGTACTCGAGATACTCGAGAAGGGAGACGTTGTCGAAGGCTTTCCAGAGACCGACGCCGACCTGCTGGATCACCGTGAGCAACTTGTCACGCCACGCCGAGCGCTTGTAGCTCATCGCTGAGAAATCGACGAAGCGTTCATTGGCCGGAGCGGGCATGCCGGATGTGGCGTCGGAGATCACGCAGGGCCCCGGATACTCGGGCTCCACGGGAAGCTCCTCCCCCTCAGGCGGCGGCGGGGCCACGGCGCCGCAGTCCAGGATCAGCGCGGGTAACGTGTCGAGCGTCGCCGCGGTGGTCTCGGTGGCGAGCGTGATCTTGAGAATCCTGTTCGTGTACTGAACGAGATCGGGCGTGATCCTGCCGTGCTTGTCCGCGGCGCCCGCGAGGAACGATCCCGCGCGAATCAAGTCCCCGCTCGTCAGGATCTCCGGCTCGGCGCACGCGGCATTGAAGCCGTTGGCGAAGCCTTCCCCAAAGCACTCGGCCGGGTCACCGCCGCCCCGCGCGAGCAGATGCCGGAGCTCCCCGGAGAACTTGGCCCAGTCTTCGGCACCGAGCGCCTCGTGGTACTGCGTCCCCGCTGCGGGATCGCCGTGGGTCCAGATGTCGACTTCCAGGGGGTCCGTCTGAATGTGGCCATATTTCATGAGCCGCGCGTAGAGCGCGAGACTCGCCATCGGGGAATCCACCGTGCTCCAGCTGGCGCACACGGCATCCCCGCCGTCGGCGGGGGCGCAGTCGTATCCCAGCAGCAGCCGCCCCGCCGCTTCCTCCCGAACCGCCTCGGCAAGTTTGATGTTGGAGATCGCCTCGTCGAAGTGCATCCGGCTGTTGCGCTCCTTCGTGCGCCCGCCGCTGAGACGACCGAAGTAGTCGAGCTCGACCGCCCGCTCGAGATCGAGCGGATCGATGTCGCAGCTCAGAGGGGCGAACCCCAACTCGGCTCCGCTCGCGTCGACTGCGATCGGGCAGTACCCCCAGTCGTAAATCGACATTGGATACTCTATCCAGCGCTTTGCGAGGATCGGCTGGCCGGTCGCCGCGTCCCGCTTGATATGGATCAGATCGCCGAAGATGTCGCCGCACCCTGTGCCGCCGCCGGTTTCTTGAGCCACAACTTCTGCCGGTAACGGGAGCAGCGTGATCAAAACGAAGATAACAGCTTTCATTACGGGATGGTTCATCGCCCTACCCTCCCAAGAAGCCGTTCCTGTTCTACACACTCCCCCTTTGCCTCTGCACTCATGAGCCAGAGAGCACCCCTCGGACGGAAACGCGGCGGAGACCGCGCCCGGCCGATGGAGTTGCCGACGGACGCCGCAGTTCTCGGTTCAAGTGCCTTGCCAGCGCGATCGGAGATGAGAGTGCCGCCCATGAGACGTCCCCCCAAAAACCTCGATCACTCAGATCACTCAGATTCCTCAGATTTGCCAGACGTGAATCCCACTCAGCAATATAGTGCCGGGTTCGCTTCTGTCAACATGGTCGCACGGCCGCATGGCTCGTGCGCTCTTTGCTTCGTCCTGCATAGAGCGATGTCTGTTTTCAATCACCGGCCTTCTTCGGTCAAAGCGCTGTTCTGAAGGGTTTTAATAGGGAACGATTGTGTATTGACTTGGTGGTGGTACGGACATAGTTTCCAGTACAACGAGTTGCCGAATCGCCGACGGCTCAGTGGTTGAAGCAAGTGTCACGGACGGGACGTCCACCCAACAGGGCCCACGGGTTCTCAACCAGATCGCTGCGGGCAAGGAGGTTCGGTGATGCGAACAGGCGTGGAAAGGTTTGGATTCTTCTTTCGCAGGCGCGCGGCGAGAGTGGCGGCCGGTTTCGCCGCAGCGCTCCTCTCCCTGGTGGTCGCATGCAGTGACAGTACGACCTCCCCGAGCGGCGTGAGCGACAGCGGGCCGGTTTATCCGATGTTTATCGACGGCGACCGCAACGGGATCAACGATTACTTCGAGCGCGACACTCATGATCCCGGGGTGGCGACCGCACGGATTGCGTCAAGCAGTGCGGCGTCGGGTGCCGCGCTGCTCAGCCATGCGTTCGTCGACGCCGACGGCGACGGGATTTGCGACTACGCCCAGAACGGGAGCAACACCTGGCACGGTCCCGGGTACTCCGACGCCGACGGCGATGGCATCTGCGATTGCTGGGACGAGGACTCGCCCTGCACCGGCGATCATCTCCATCTGCGCTACCGGGACCGGGACCGCAACAGGATCAACGACAGCTATCAGGCGCAGTACCACGAGGGGGGCGGGCACGGCTATGCCGACGCGGATGCCGACGGCGTCTGCGACTGCGCCCAGGACGGGAGCAGCTGCTGGCACGGACCGGGTTTCGTTGATGCCGATGCCGACGGTGTCTGCGATCATTGGGAAGCGGGAGGCAGGGGAGACGGCACTACTCACGGAAATGGTCGGCGATGACGGTGCCGGATCACCGGCCCGAGCCGAAGAGGAGGGTGCGATGAACGCGTTAAAAGCGACCTGCAGCCTGGCGCTCGTGATGACCGTAGGCGTGCTGTTTCCCGTCGCCGCCGTTCGGGCGGCGACCCTCGACTCCGGCGAGGAGACTCATCTGATATTCATGCGCGAGGAGGAAAAACTGGCCCGCGACGTCTATCTCACCCTCGGCGATAGCTACCCCTCGCTGAAACTCTTCGGGAAGATCGACGACTCCGAACAGAAGCACGCCGACACCATGAAGACCAAGCTGGTCCAGTACGAAATCCAGGACCCCAGCACCAGCGACGCCGTCGGTGTTTTCACCGGGGAGGACTATGGCTGGTATTTCACCGAGAAGTACGGGGAACTCGTCGCGTGGGGCTCGCAAAACGCTCTCCAAGCGCTCTATGTCGGCGCGTTCATCGAGGAACTGGACATGCACGACATCGTCCAGTGTCCCGAGGTGATCGTCGCAACCGACAACGGCATTGATGAAGGCGAATGCGGCATGGCGTACACCGATGAAAAGGCGCTCATCAAGAGCTACGGGAAATTGCTCGACGGCTCGAAGAGCCACCTGCGATCCTTCGTCGCTCTGATCGAAAAGAGTATCGGCGAAGGCAATTACGTGGCGCAATACCTGACGCAGGAAGAGGTGGACGAAATCCTGGGACGGTGACCACGGAAAGGAGGCGCGACTCTATGAATTTCCTTCGGCAACCCAAGCGCCCTCTTTCTGCGGAGTCGCCTCGTTGGCGGCATATTCCGTCCGAGGTGAGGGATTGACATTGAGTTTGGTTCTTTGTCGCGGCCTCGATGAGCAGACCCACAGTGCCTGAAGAGTCGCTTGACCATAACCAGAGCTGTTGGCTGCCGTGAGAAGACAGATCCGCCCCTGCGAGGCGGGGGTGAACCGTTGTCCGGGTGTCGATCCGGTTGATGGTGCTCGGCCCGATCAGCGTGGCCCCGGACCGCTGTGGTCGTCCGCTCGCTGCCGGCCTGCCCCGAGGCGGGGCAGGAAGCGGGGCGTCGCAGCATGGTAACGGCGATAGGCCTCCCCAAATCGCAGTTCGAGTTCCGGCTCCTCCACGAACCTGATCACGAGATACATGATGAGGGCGAGCGCCGGAAGAAAGATGGCGGCGAGGGCTGCGGAACGAAGCAGGAAAGCGACGCCGAGCAAGGCCGTGAGCAGCCCGGTCATCATCGGGTTGCGTGTCCATCGGTAAGGACCGGCGACGACGAGCTCTTTCGGGGGATTGAACGGCACGGGGGTACCGCGGGCACGGAAGAAACGCGAGGCGGACATTCCGGCGAGCGAAGCGCCGCACGCAACGAGCGGGATTCCCATAAGGAGGCGCAGTGGTTCCCCGGGGAGTCGGGGGAGCCCGAGGTGCCGGTCCAGCAGCAGCGACAGGAAGACGGACGTCGCAAGGATCGAACCCATGACCACCGGGGCGAGCAGGGTGAGAAGCGCGCGCCGGCGCGGGTCGGCGGCGGCGCGGTCGATCGGGGGTATTCCTGGGCTCCGCTTCATCGGTAGCATTCCTCCACGCTCTCGTGCCTCGTGATCATACACCGTGGCGGGGACAATCGCCTTCTCGTAAGTGTGGTGCGTCAACGCTTCTTGAGATTTCAAGATGTCGGACAACCCAACAAAAAACGCCGGGGATGGTTGTCCCCGGCGTTGGCCTATCGAATGGTAGCGGGGGCCCGATTGGGGGCTATTCACGATAGGCTGGAAAGCCGGAAGGTTGTTGTCTGGGATCTGCCGAAGAGCGGCCGGCGGAAGGACCTGCACAGCATCGAGGCCGGCCCAGGGTAGGAGACAGCACCATGGCAGACACGAAGATGACGGGACTCACGGTGCGGCAACAGAAGTTCGTAAAAGGCTACCTCGCGGGCAAGCCCATCGTCGCCGCCGCGACCGACGCCGGGTACTCGCCCACGACCGTTCGCTTATTCCAGAGGGGAGATCGCCTGCAACTCTTGGTGGTCCCGGGCACGCTCCCAGTCATTCAGGAGATCCTGCTGGTGGAGCGTGGCCCACTCGATTACCAGACCGGTCACACGAGGCGGCAACCGGCCGGAGAAAAGCGAAAGATTGTGGATATCGACCAGGGCGAGGTCGCTGCCGTACTCGGCATGGAAGTGAGGCGGGTTGTGGTCGTCGTAGTACATCCTGATGACGATGCCGAGAAACCTGCAGATTTCAGGCATGAGTCGGCACGTGACGCAATACTGGAAACATATCTTCGGGCGTCTTGCCGGTAATCTTCAGATAGAGTGAGTCTGGGCAGATGTCGATGTGGTCGCCCCAGACCAGTTCGCCCCCATTCCCGACACGTGCTTGTTCGAAGACCACGGGATCGCGCCAGGCCTCGAAGACCCCCTTGCCGACAAGATGTGAAAGATCAACTACTCCGGAAACGCCGTCGTCGAAGGTCAAATCAACCCGATAATTCTGCAATACCTGCACAGATATGATTTTTTTCATTTCTCTTCCCTCCCTGCTGCCTATTGATCATGGTACCAAAAAAGCAGGACAGGTGTTTCTGCCGGTGAGGCACGGCAGTTGCCGGCGATTTAGCCTGCTTGCGATTCTCGTCCGACCCGATCTCTCTGAGTGTGCCACGATCCGTGCGATTACCTCGGTGCTCCTTCTCCGGCAGCGGTTCGGCCAGATCTGGGTACGCCGCGAGAAGGGCAGCCCGCGCGGGGACGTCCTCTCGCAGAAAAGTGAAATCGGCGAAGTCAGATCCGGGGGCCACCGTGCAGCCCACCAGCGCTGAGTCGCCGCGTGAGCGCGCAGCCTGCCGGGTGCCCCCGGGCACAACGTGCTTGAATGGGGGCGGGCTCGGAGTGTCGCCGAGCGTCGTCCTGCGCATCTCTTTCGAAGACTGACGAAGAGGCCTCAGAACGTGGCGCCTTCGAGAAGGGGCGGGTTGCAGGCGGCCCTGGGCTAGCGAAGCAATACGATCCGCCTCAACGCCCAACAATGAAACTGACCGCTCCTGAAGCCTGATCAGGAGCCGAGCATCGCGTCCAGTTGCGTCACGAGCTGCGGCAGATCGACGGTAATCGTGCCCTGAAGTACTGCCCAGTCCACCATGTCGTAACCGTGGATGAGGCGATTGCGCATGCCGACCATCTCGGGCCAGGGGATCTCCGGGTGCCGAAGACGCATCTCCTGCGAAACCCGGGTGGCCGCCTCGCCGACAATTTCTATAACCGGGTCAGCGCCAGTTGCAGTTTCCTGTCCGCTGCGATCTCATCCTGCGTCTTCCCACCGCCCATGGCGACGGCTTCCTGCGCATGAGAACGCATCTGCAGCAGGCTGATCTGATCGTCATGCCTGCTCATATGCCGGCGCCGCCTCGCGGAGGACCTCGTCCCGGAAGAACGGGCTCAGGAAACCCTCGGTGTTCATGTCGACCTTGCGGCCGAGCATGCCGGACAACTCGATTTCCATGCCCGACAGCGCAATCAGCCCGACCTAAGCCCCCCGTTCGAACTCGACGAGCACATCGACGTCGCTCCCGGGGGCGAAATCATCCCGCAGGACCGACCCGAAGAAGGAGAGCTTGCGGATGTGGTGCCGCCGACAAAAATCTGCGAGCCTCTCCCGTGAAATATCAATTCTGGCGTGCACTTTCACGGTCTGCCCTCCCCTCGGTCTAGCGTATGCTCGACATTCTACCCCAGTGCACGCAGGAACCGATAGCTTCCCGTTGCAGGTCGACCACAAGAGGCTCTCGGACTGGAAGATCCAGGCTTGCCGCAGGACGAATCCCAACCCCTTGCAGTCGCATGCGGACTGAGCTTTCGCGAGGACGATATCGTGAGAGTGACCCACTACCCCGACGAGGTCAAGGTCACCTTCCAAAAAAACGCCGGGGATTGTGTCCCCGGCGTTGGCCTGTCGAGTGGTAGCGGGGGCTGGATTGGGGGCTATTCACGAAAAGCTCGAGAACTGGAAGGTCGAGTCTGGGACCTGCCGACGAAGGGGCGGCGGAAGGACCTCGGTCTGGCGGCCGCAGAGGCATAACAGGCGGAACATGAAGGTATCGCCGCGCATCCATTTGATACACGAGAACAGCGCACACACTCCCTGTCGATGAACCGAAATTGTGAGTGAGGGCCTCTGGTGCTAAAATCAATCGGCACATCAGGGAGGGTGAGGTTGCGTCAATGGAATTGCTCGAAGCGCTTCGCACCATGCTACTCCCGGTCTTCGGCATGACCAAGACCGAGGAAATACCACCCGACGCCGCGCTCGTCACGGACCTCGGCGCCGATAGCCTGGACTTCATAGAGATCTCCTGCCTCGTGGAGCGGGAGTTCAAGGTCGTGATCAAGACCAATGCGATGATCTCCCAGGCTTTCGGGATCGACCCGGAGGCGCTGTTCGTGGACGGTCTGCTCACGGATGAGGGGGAGCGTCTCGTCCGCGCACACCTCGGGGGGCCACAGGAGCGCTTCCATGCCGGTATGGCGAAGGCCCAGCTCTTCTCCGCCCTGACGGTTCGGGACCTCGCCCGGATCATCGCGGCCAGCCTTCCCGCGCAGACAGCTGATGTTCAAGGATAAGCGGGTCTTCGTCTCCGGGGGGTCGGGGTACCTCGGTTCTGCGATCTGCCGGGCGTTTGCCGCGCGCGGCGCCCGGGTGGCGTTCTCCTACCACCGGAACGTGGAGGCTGCCGATCGACTCGCCGCCGAACTGCCGGGGAGCGTCTCCGCGGCCATCGACCTGCGCGACCCGGCCGCGATCGAGGCGGCGGTGGAGCGGCTCGTCGCCGACGGGGGTGTGTTCGACGTGCTCGTCAACAACGCCGCGGTGAGCCGCGTCATGCCGCTCTCGCTGCTCGAGGAAGAGGACGTCGACCTGGTCCTCGACGTAAACGTCAAGGGTACGATCTTCATGACCCGCGCCGTGGTCCGCGGCATGGTGCGCCGGCGGCAGGGCGCCGTCGTGACGGTCGGGTCGCTCGCCGGGCACCGCATCCTCGACGTGCCGGTCACCTACGCCGTCTCCAAGGCGGCGCTCTGGGGACTCACCGTCGCGCTCGCGGCCGAGCTCAAGCGATTCAACATCCGGGTGAACGCCGTCGTCCCGGGGCTGACGGAAGGGGGCGTCTCCGTCGGCGTCCCGGACGAGCTGCGCCGTGAGTTCCTCGAACACTGCCTGGCCGGGAGGGCCGGGAAGGCCGAGGAGATCGCGGAAGTCGTCTGCTTCCTGGCCTCCGACGCCGCCTCCTACGTCAACGGCCAGAACCTCTTCGTCGACGGGGGGATATGACCCGCCCCGCGCGGCGGACCTATCTGCACGGGACGCTCGCCTGGTGCGCGCACTGCGGCGCGACCGAGCCTGCCCGGGTCGTCGCGGCGGAAAATGGCGTCTTTCTCGAACGGCTCTGCCCCTGCGGTTCCGTCCCGTCCGTGAAGATCGCCGCCGACCCGGTGTGGTACCGCGAGCGCACCGCTGCCCCGGGCGAAGAGTCCAGGAGTCTAGGATCGCACGAACCGCGCCTCGGCTGCCCGCGCGACTGCGGCCCCTGCCGCTGGCACGCGGGCGGCCTGCACCTCGCGGTCTTCTCGGTGACGAACCGGTGCAACCTCGACTGTCCGAAATGCTTCACCTACAACCGCCGCGACCTGCCCTACGACCAGGACCCTGCCGAGACGCGGCGGATCGTCGAGCGAGTCGCGGCCCGCGGCCCGCTGCAGCTCGTGAACCTCACCGGCGGCGAGCCGACGCTGCACCCGGATCTCTTCGGCGTTATCGACGCCTGCCGCCACCCGCTCATCGGGCGGATCACCGTGAACACGAACGGGCTGCGCCTCGCCGACGACCCCGCGCTCGCCCGCCGCCTCAAGGAGTCCGGGGTTCAGGTCGTGCTCTCGCTCGACACGCTCGACCCGGCGACGAGCGTCGTCATCCACGGGCGCGACGTCACCGGAGAGAAGCGCCGGGCCCTGGCACGTCTTGAGGAGCACGACATCCCGACCACGATCCTTTCGGTCTGCATCAAGGGGGTGAACGAGTCCGAGGTCGGGCGCCTGGCGCGGGAGTGGCTGCCGCGCAGCTTCGTCCGCAGCGTCACGGTCCAGAACATGACGTTCACCGGCGCCAACGGCTCGCGCTTCCTCCCGCGCGAGCACGTCACGATGGACGAGGCGGAGCGGATTCTCGGCGCCGAGGCGCCGCTCTCCCCGGCGCACTTCTTCCGCCACGCCTCCTACCACCCGCTCTGCTACTCGCTCGCGTACTACGTCTCCTGCGAGGGGCGGCTGCTCTCGCTGACCGAAATCCTCCCCGCCGAGACGCTCACCGCGCTCTCGCGGGGGCGCTACTTCCTGGAACCCTCGCGAAGCATCGCGCGGGATTTCCTTGAAGGCGTGAACCGCCTCTGGGCGGAAGGGGGCGACCCGGTGCTGTTGCGCGGCCTGCGCCGGCTGGTCGACGCGCTGCACCCCGACGGACGCGAGGCTGACACGGAAGAGGCGCGGCGCGTGCTGGAGCGGCACGTGAAGATGGTCTGCGTCCACCCCCACATGGACGAGGACAATTTCGACGTCGACCGGGTCAGCCGCTGCGGCGATCTCGTGCCGGACGCCGACGGGAGGATGATCCCGGCCTGCTCGTACAATCTCCTGTACCGTCAGCAGGACCCGAGGTTCTGGGTGGGGCCGTCGTGATCCACCGCACGACCCTCGCGCTCTGCGGCACCTGCGGCCGGCGCGTGCAGGCGCGCGTCGTCGAACGCGACGGGGCGGTTCTGCTCGAAAAGTGGTGCCCGGAGCACGGTCCGGGGACGGCGGCTATCGCGGACGACGCCGCGTGGTACCGCCGCAGTCGCGGGTGCGTGAAGCCGAACCAGCCGCCGCTCGGCAGGTCGGTGGACGACTTCCACGGGTGCCCCGAGTCCTGCGGCTACTGCCCGGAGCACCAGCAGCACGCGTGTCTTCCGGTCGTCGAGATCACCTCCGCGTGCGACCTGGAGTGCCCGGTCTGCCTCAAGCGCCACCCGGACGGCTTTCAGATGACGGTCGGGCAGTTCCGCGACATCCTCGGGCGGCTGCGCACCTGCGAGGGGGGGATCGACGTGATCAACCTCAGCGGCGGCGAACCGACGCTGCACCCCGACCTGGAGGGGTTCCTCGTCGCCGCGGCCGAGGCCGGCGTGACCCAGGTCTCGGTGTCGACGAACGGGCTGCGCCTGCTGGAACAGCGTCCCCTGCGGGAACTCCTGCGCCGCCGCGGCGCGGTCGTCGCGCTGCAGTTCGACGGCTTCTCGCCCGAGGCTTCGGTCGCGCTGCGCGGCGAGGACCTGGTCGCACGCAAGCTCGCGCTCGTGCGCACGCTCGAGGACGAGGGGGTGCCCTTCTCCCTCGTCGCGACGGTTCGGGCAGGCCTCAACGACACCGAACTGCCGCGGATCGCCGACTTCTTCTTCGAATCCGGCGCGCTGACGTTGATGATCCAGCCGGTTGCGTACACCGGCCGGGGGAGGTCTCTTCCCTGGCCGCACGTGCTCTTGACGACTGACGCGGTGGTCCGCGGCCTCTCCGGCGGGCGGTTCCTGAAGGCCGAAGATGTCCTGCCGCTGCCCTGCGCGCACCCCTCGTGCTTCGCGATGGCCTACTACGTCCGCGGCGGCCCCGGGGAGTTCGTGCCGCTGCGCGAGTTCCTCGGAGAAGATGGCTTCCTGGCGGTGACCGCGAACCGCGCGCTCCCGGGCCTCGACCGTGAAGGTTGGGAACTGGTCCGCGAGCGACTCTGCGACCTGTGGTCGGCGGCGGATTCCTCATCCCGCGGCGAGGCGGTGCTGGCGCGGGTGCGCCAGGCGCTGCGAGAGCTCGAAGGCTCGGGCTTCACACCGCGGCGCGCCCTCGATCTCGGCATGAAATCGATGAAGGCGGTCTTCGTCCACGCCTTCATGGACCGCGAAACGTTCGATTTCTCGCGGGTCGTCAAGTGCTGCAACCCCTATGCGCTCGCCGACGGGCGGCTCGTGCCGATGTGCGCACAGAACGTCTTCTTCCAGGGAGACGATACGGCCGCAACACCGCCCGGGGAGAGGTAGCCCGTCATGGACGGTCGATTCGCCACGCCTCTCTGGCGAACGCTCGCCCGGGCGCGCAGCCGCCGTCTGGCCGCCGGGGATCCCGGAGCAGTCCAGCGGCGGCTGCTCCTCGACCTCGTCCGCACGGACGCGGGGACGCTCTTCGGGCGCGACCGCGATTTCGCGTCGATCCGCGACGAGTCGGATTTCTTTGCCCGGGTCCCGGCTCTGGGGCCGGCCGCTTTCGCGCCCTACCTCGACGCGGTACTCGACGGGGCGCCGGACGTGCTGCACCGGGGACGGCCGGCATGTTTCGGGGTGACTTCGGGGACCGGCGGCGGCGCCAAGCTCGTTCCGCTCTACTCGAGACTCCTCGCGCACGCCCGCCGCTCGTCGCTGGACGCGGCGCTCCTCGGGTGCGCCGCGGGCACCGCGCCCACCGCGTTCGGCCGCGTGCTCTTCATCGGGCCGCGGCAGGGTCGGCCCCACGGCCGCTGGACCGTCTACCCGGAGGGGACGGCCTTCTCGTACCTTCACCTGCCCGGGAGGCTGCTGCTGCCGCGCTACCGGGACCTGCCCGCCGCCGGGGAATCACAGGACGTGGATCGCCTCGTGGGGCTGCTGCGACGCCACCCTGTCGAGACGCTCGCCGGGAGCCCTCTCGAGATCGCCTCGTTCGCGCGCGCGGCCGGCACCTGCTTCCCCGGCGTCCGCCGCGTCTTCAACTGCGGCTGGTGGGCCGAGGACCTCGCGCCGGACTACGCCACAGGCTTCCCGAACGCGACGGTCGTCGACGCCTACGGGACCAGCGAGGGGAGCTACGGCCTCCCGCACGGGAATGGAACCTACCTGCTCAACCACCGGCGGGTCTTCTTCTCGTTCGTGCCCCACGAGGACGCTCCGCGGGGCGAGCCGCGGCGCGATGCCCGCCAGATAAGCGTGGGCGAGGTCGAGCCCGGGAAGAAGTACCTGCTCTGCGCGACAGTCCCCGGAGGCTGGTGGAACCTCGCGACCGGGGACCTCGTCTCCTTCGAGAGCGTCAGCCCCCCCGTCGTGCGCCTCCACGGCCGAGCCTACCGCACCCTGCCCCTCGGCGAAGACCTGCTGACCGAGGACGCGGTCGTCGCGGCGGTGCGCGGCAGCGGCGTTCGGGCGCAACGCTACTGCGTGGTCCCCGCCGGTCGCGGCGCGGAGGCCGCCGCGGGTTTTGCGCTTGTGATCGACGGCGAGGACCCAGAGCCCGCGGCCATCGACCGACGTCTGTGCGAAGCGAGCCGTGCCTACCGTGCACTGCGCGCCGCCGGCTCCGTTCACCGGCTTGCGGTGCGGCGAACGCCGCTTCCCGAAGCGACGGGGAAACCCGCCCGGGTCATGGCGGCGGCGCCTGACGCCCCGGCACAGGCCCGGGAAACCACGTTCACACAATCAGGGGGGGGCACATGAACGACCGGAGTCGTCTATGGAGCGCGCGCCAGCATCTGCCCGGCCTGCCGCCGGGTGATCCCGGCGGACCTGGTGCAGGACACGGCCGGTCTGCACCTCGAGAAGACCTGTCCGGACCACGGGAGCAGCCGCACGCGGGTGGCGCGCGACCACGCCTGGTTCGAGAGGGCCGCAGCCTTCAGCTCGCGGTCCGTGCCGTCGCCGGCGCGTCAAACCGCCGTCGCGAAAGGCTGTCCCGAGGACTGCGGCGAGTGTCCGGAGCACCGGCAGTCCGCCGCCCTCTTCCTCTTCGAGATCACCGACGGCTGCGACCTGCGCTGCCCGATCTGCCTCGGTGCGCCGCAGGAGCGCGGCAGCTTCCTGACTCCCGACCAGATGCGCGACATGGTCGGGAGGGTCGTAGAGCACGCCGGCACGGGCGCGATCGTGACGCTCGGCGGCGGCGAGCCGACCGTACATCCGCGCTTCTTCGAGCTCGTCGAGATCATCCGCGAACGGGGGATTCGCGACATCTGGGTCTACACGAACGGCAGGCGCGTCGCCCGCGACCCCGCCTTCGCACCGCGCTGCGCAGCTCTCGGGCTGACGGTCGTGCTCCAGTGGGACGGCTTCTCGGATGTGGTCTACGAGACGCTGCGAGGACAGCCGCTCCTCGAGGAGAAGCGCGTCGCTCTCGAGCGGCTCCGTGAGGCGGGCGGTGCGTGCGGACTGTGCGCGTCTGTGGCGTCCGCCGTGAACGACGGCGAGCTCGGAGCCATCTACCGCGCCTTCGTCGAAAACCCCGCGCTCGGGTTCCTCGACTTCGCGCCGCTCGCCTTCGTCGGACTCGGTTCCGGCGTGGCCTTCGGCCGCGAGCAGCGCGTCACCACGCAGGACATCGTCGAGGGGCTCGCCGCCCAGTCCGGCGGTGCCGTTCAGCCCGGGGATTTCCTCCCCGTCTCCTTCCCCCACGCCGAGTGCCTGCAGGCGATGTACCTGATCGCACACCCGGACGGGGGCTGGGTGCCGCTCGCGCGCTGTCTCGACGCCGAGGACCGCGACGCGCTGCTGCGGCACACGCCGCTGCTCGCGCTTGATGCGCGCACGGAGCGCGTTCTGCGCGATGCGATCACGAAGCTCTGGGCGCGCGGCGACGACCCGGAGGCGCGACGGGGAGTCGAGGCGTTCCGCCATATGATCGAGAGGCTCTACCCCGGGCACCCTCTCGAACCGGCGGAGTTCCAGGCGCGCAGCCGCAGGCTCGTCAAGCTCGTCTGGATCCACTCGTACATGGACGCGCTGAACTTCGACTTGGGACGGGCGCGCATGTGCGTCAGCCGGACGGTGCTGCCGGACGGTCGCTTCGTGCCCTCCTGTGCCTACAACGTCGTGCACCGGGGCCGGACGGCGCCAGAAGCATGAGACTGCTCCCGGTGCGATTGCGGGCGCTGCGCCTCGCGACGCGACTCGCGTTGTACGGCAGCCCGGTCGCCGGCCCCGCGCGGCGGGTCGCACGGGATGTGCGGCTGACTGCCGGCGGAAACGCCGTCGACGTCTACCGCTGCCGCGGCCGTGTCCGCGGCGCCTGGGTCGCCGTGCACGGTCTCACCGTCAACGGCGGTCGAGAGCCGCGGCTCGTGTCTTTCGCCTCCGCGCTCGCCGCGGAGGGGATCGCGTGCGTCGTACCGACGCTGCCGGGACTCTCGTCGATGCGTCTCGACCCGGGCGACCTCGAACTGCTGGCCGGGATCGTGCGCGAGACTTCGTCCGAGCAGGGCCGCCCGGCCGGACTGATCGGCTTCAGCCTCGGGGGGAGCCTCGCGCTGCTCGCTGCCGCCAGTCGGCAGCCGGGATCGTGCGTCCGCCGCGTGATCGCCTTCGGCGCCTGCCACCGTCTCGCGCCCGTCCTGGAGGAGTGCGTGCGCGCCGCGCGGACGGCGCCCGTCGGCGACGAGGAGCTGGAACGCTCCCTCTTCGCGTGCGAGGTACTCGTCCTCGGCGGCTACGCTCCGGCGTCCTTCGACGCGGTGGTCCTCGAGCAGCTGCGCGACCTGGCGGCCCGGGACTGCGAGGGTGCGAGCCGCGCCGAGAAGCGGGCCTTCCACGAGCGCCACCTGCGGGGAGCGGCGCTCGGTCCGGTGTCGCTGCCGCCCGACGGCCTGCTCGCGCAACTCTCCCCGGCCGGCAACCTCTCCGGGATTGCCTGCCCCGTAACCCTGGTGCACGATCCGCACGATCGGGACGTGCCGCCCGCGCACGCAGAGACCCTCGTCGCGGAGTTGCGCTCGGTCGCCCCCGGACATGACCACCGGCTCCTGCTGACGCCGCTGATTTCCCACGTCTCGCCCTCCACAGCACTGCACCCCATCGCGGCGGCGCGCTTCGTCGGCGCGCTCGCGGAGCTCTTCGCGTGAGCCGCCTGCTCGCCTGGGCCCGTGAACGCCGGCAGCGGCTCCTCGACGCCTATCTTTTCTTCAACTTCGGCGGCTGGGGAATCTGGCAGCTGCGCGGGTACCTGCTGCGCGGCGAACTCGGCTTCGTCGAAGCGAGCTTCACGGCTCAGAGCCTGCTGATCGCCGGCGTCTTCCTGCTGCGCCGGCCTCACCGCGGTCTCGAGTCGAGCCCTCTCCGGCAGGGTGTCGCGCTGCTCGCCTTCCTCTCGGGCGCGGGGTTCATGGGGCAGCCGGCGACCGCGGGCCCCGCGCTGCTCGCCGTCTCCCGCGGCGTGATTCTCGCGGCGAACCTGCTCGGCATCGGCGCGCTGTTGAGCCTCGGCAGGAGCTTTGGCGTCCTGATCGCGTGGCGCGGTCTCGCAAGCCGCGGACCCTACTCCATCGTGCGCCACCCGATGTACGGCGCGGACATCCTGCTGCGGGCCGGCTTCACGCTGAGCCACCTGACGCCGCTGACAGCCGCGCTGTTCATCGTCTCTGCTTCGCTCTACGTCTGGCGCGCGCTGCTCGAGGAGCGGTTCCTGTCGCGCGAGCCGGAGTACCGCGCCTACGCGGCACGCGTGCGGCGGAGGTTCATCCCCTTCGTCGCGTGAAACACTTCTGCCGGCAATCCCGCTTTGCCCCGTCCTGACGTACTAGGCTTCAGTGCGTCTGCGTCGGCGCCTGGCGGCACATCACGACCTTCCGACGGGTGCACCGCAGTCTGGTTCCAGGCGATGCAGGTCCTTTGGGCCAGGGGAGGCAAGATGGGTGCGCTGGCCACGACGTGCGCTCAGGCGCCTGCTCGTCATCGGTACACAACGGGGTTCGCCCGGTCGTAGCTCAACTCGCGGTGGCAGCCGACGACGCAGCGCCCCCCGTCGGGGTGAGGGTCAGCATAACGGGGAGACTCCAACCATCCCCTCTGCGTCTCACGACCAACCTCTCCTGATCGGAGGCGTGAGCGTCGTGACAGGCCTTGCAGCTGCGGCCCTTCTTCTGGTCGACGTGGACGCGGTGGAGATTCCGGCTGCCGTTGCGAAAACGCCGTCATCGACCCGGTTCGCTCCACCAGCGCCAGGTCGCGGTCGTGGCACTGCCAGCAGAGGGCGTACTGCTCCACGGCGAACTCGAGGTAGAACTGCTCGGGGTAGTCGAACCGCAGCAGCTTGCGGTACTCGGAGCGGTGAACGTCGTGGCAGACCAGGCACCGCCCCGCCTCCACCGGCTGGTGTCTTTGTTTCGAACCTTCGACGAATGAGCCAGTGTTCTGGTGGCAGCTGAAGCAGAAACCTCTCAGGTTGTCGCCCCGTGGTGAAGAAAACTCTCCTCCCGGTCCGCGCGGGTGGTCCTCGGGCCGCCCCTCGTGACATACAAAACACCCATCCGCAGCGACAGGTCGGTGAACGACGAGCCCGCTGTTCATCGTTGGGTGACAGCCCTCGGCGGTGCACCCTGCCTCCGGCCATCCGGGCAGGGTCTTGATCTCCGCGGACCGAGCCTCGCTTATTTCGAGAATGGCGTCGTAGGCTGCGGTGCGTACCCGGTGGCTCGTGTCCCGCATGGCGTTCCAGAGGGCTGCAACCCCTTTCGGATCTCGACTGCCGCCGAGGGCCTTCGCCGCCTCCAGGCGCACCTGTTCATTGCTGTCTGCAAGAGCGGAGAGGACGGCCGCGCGGACCTCCTCATCCCAGCTGTTCACTCCACCGCTTCTGCCGAAGGCTCTCGCCGCCTCCAGCCGTACTTGTTCACTCTTGTCCGCGAGAGCGGCGACGAGTGCCGAGGAAACCCCCGCGTCCCCGTTTCCTGCAAGCACTCTTGTCGCTGTCGCCCGGATACGGGAATCGCCGGAATGCAGGGCTTCCAACAGTACTGCCGTTCTCTCGGGGGAGTGTTCTCCCTCCAGAGCGAAGGCCGCCGCGATTCTGGCCTCCCCGTGCGTGCAGTTCAGGCTCTCTCGCAGGAAATCCCTCAGGTACGGGGTGTCGGCCTGGGCGAATCCCTTGACGATGCTCGTCGTCAACCGCGAACCGGCGGAGCGGGCAATCGCAATCATCACCGCGATGAGTTCTCTGTTCCCCGTGGCCCCGAAGCTCCTGGCCACCTCCTCCTGTCTGCGCACCTCAATTCTCTCGAGTCCCGCGGCGAGCGCCTTGGTGGCGTCCTCGCCGCCGATTCTCGCGAGGGCCTGGGCGGCTGCCAGGAACACCGGATAGTTCTCGTCGTTATCGATCATCTCCGCCAGCAGGGGCACGGCCAGCGGGTCGCCGAGGGCACCGAGGGCCTGCGCCGTCTCCCGGCGCTCCTCCCCCGACGCTGCCTTTAGCTTCAGCAGCAGCATCCTCAACTCCTGCGGGTCCGCGCCTGCCGCCGCCAATTGTTGAACATTTTCCGGGGAAGCCGCCTCTCGACCGGTGCTCGCATCATCCCTTCCCTGCGGCATGACGACGCCGCGATCGTAGTCCTGCGGCCTGTGGCAACCGACGACGCAGCGGCCGCCCGTCGCCGTCTTGGTGTACGTGATCGGCAGCCTCCAGCCCCCGGTTCCGAACGGAACGTGGCGGTTGAGGTGCATCTCCTGATCGCTGGCGTGCATGTTGTGGCAGGCTTTGCAACTGCGGCCGTTCTTCCGGTTGACGTGGAGAAAGTGCAGGTTGCGGCTGCCGTCGCGGAAGTACGTCAACGACTCCGTCTGCTCCGCCAGCACCAGCTGCTTGTCGTGGCAGTTCCAGCAGAGGGGCGTGATCCCGCGGTTCATCCACCCCGTCTCCCATTCGGAAGACCAGGGATAGAAGGTGACGAGCAGATGGGGAAACCGTCCGCCGTGGGGTGTGTGGCAGGCGGTGCAGCGTCCTTCCCGCACCGGAGTGTGCCGGTGTTTCGAGGCCAGCACGTATGCGGCCAGCTTCTTGTGGCAGCCGAGACAGAGCGCCTGGATGGACCCGCCTGCGAGGGCGAACTCGCCACCGGGGCTCGATGGGTGACCGAGACGTGTCCTCTGGTGACAGGCGCCGCAGCCGCCCTGTTCGACGGGCTTGTGGCGAACGGAAACCGACTTCAGCAGGTCGCCGTGGCAGCCCTCGACTGTGCAGGAGACAGGCGCATCTTCGCCCGCCGCAGTCCTCTCCTTCAGGGAAGCGCCTTCGGCCATCCCCGCGGTCCACGACAGCGCGAAAGAGGCCACGGCAAGAATCAGGAAAGGTGCAGGACACCGGTTCCTTCCCATGGGACCTATCGAACCAGAATTACCCGCATTTAACAAGAAGCGGTTCAGCGTCGCGTTGACTTTTCCTGCGGCAGCGGGAAAATCGGACTTCCAAGCGTCCAGCGTCACAGCGGAATGGCTTGCCTCCCGGATAACACTGATCGCGACAGCCCGGAGAGACCATGGAGCAACCGTCGGACCAGACCTTGCTCGAGATGGCCGCGGCGGGTGACGAGCAGGCCTTCGAGGCGCTCTATCGCCGCCACCAGGGATTCGTTCTGGCCGTCGCGGCGCGCTTCGGCGCGAGCGGCGACGAGGCCTTCGACGTCCTCCAGGAGACATTCGTGGATCTCGCAGGGCGGTTGTCCGGCTTCCGACTGCGGGCGAGGCTCACCACGTTCCTCTATCCGGTAGCCAAGCACTTCGCCCTGAAGCGGCGGCGGCGGGCGGGACGATTCGTCCTCTTCGCCAGGGCGCACGACATGGAACCCGTGCTGCCGCCGGTGCCCACCGGTGGAGTCGGCACAGGGTGGGATAAGCGCCATTGTCGCTGCGCTCCCGGCCGGCCAGCGCGAGGTGCTCCTGCTGCGCTTTCAGGACGGGTTCTCCCTCGAGGAGATCGGGACGGCCCTCGGCATCCCCGTCGGGACCGTGAAGTCCAGGTTGCACAACGCCCTCTCCTCCCTGCGGAGTGAACAATGAACAAAGAGAATCGGGACAGATATCGTTTTCACCCTGCTGAAAAAAATAGATCTGTCCCCATTTTTCCGTGAACCTTTTGTGCCCCGCGCGGCCTTCATGGTCAGGAGAGCGATCATGGAGACGCGGATGAGCGAACGGGACGAGCACCTGGACCTGCTGCAGATCGATGCGGTGCGCGCGGGTGAGGGGAGCGCCCCGGAGCTTGCGCATTTCGCTGTCTGTCCCCGCTGCCGCCGCGAGGTCGAGCGGCTCGGGGAGGCGGCGCGGCTGCTCCAGGACGTGCGAGGGGCCGAGGATGCCGTCCCGCCGCGCGTTGATTGGGCCGTCCTCGAGGCCTACCGGCAGCGGCAGGGACGCCCCGCCGGAGTTCCGGTCTCGACCGCGCGCACCTGGTGGCGGACCGCCGCGCGGGATGGCCGCGGCCGCCGCCTTGACGCTCGGGCTCGCGCTGCCACTGTGGCGGGGCGGCCTGCCGGAGCGGAAGGTGGAGCGGGCCGAAGCGCCGCGGAGCGCTCCGCAGGTCGTCCGGCAGACCGCCCCGCAGGGTCTCCCGGCGACGCCCGCCGGCCCGGACCTCAACCGCGACGGCCGGACCGACATCCTCGATGCCTTCCTCCTGGCCCGCTCCCTGCGCGAAGGGGCCGGCGGACCCGCCGCGTGGGACGGCAACGGCGACGGCCGCACGGATGCCGCGGACGTGGCCGTCCTCGGCCGGCTGGCGGTGGCGCTGTGAGGCGGCCTGTCGCCATGCGCACCCTGCTGCTCGCGGCCGCCCTCGCCGTCGTCGTCCCGGCCCTTCCCGTCAGCGCGCACGCCGGGGAGACGCGCTTCTATCCCGTCGAGATCTTCATCGACGCCGGACAGCGGCGCCTCGGCGCCTGGCAGGCGGAGCTGACCTTCCCCGCGCCGCAGGTCGCCCTCGTCGGGATCGAGGGCGGGAGACGCGCCCTTCGTCGAGGCCCCGTACCACGACCCGCGCGGCCTGGAGTCAGGCCGCGTGATCATCGCCGCGTTCACCCTCGAGCCGCTGCCACCCGCCGGCCGCGTCCGGGTTGCGCGCATTCACCTGATGGACCGGGGCGGATCGAGCACGCCGATCGCGGCGCGCCTGATCGTCGCCGCGGACCCGGACGGCAACGAGATCGAAGCCCGGATCGACGTGGCGGGCGGAAAAGGGGGACCGAGATGAGACGCATCCTGATGGGAACCGTCCTGGCGGCAGCGCTCGCCGGCCTGCTCGCCGCCGGCGTGAGTGCGGAACCACCGAAACCGCAGGCCCCGACGTGGATCGCCGCCATCTACGTCGAGGCGCAGAGGTCCGTGGGCCTGCGCTGGGCGCCGGTCAAAGATGCCACGGGCTACCGGGTGCTGCGCAGCGAAACCGCAGGGGAAAGACCACGAGTTTCTCGCGGACGTCCCCAACCAGCAACATTTCGACGCGACGATCGAGCCGGGCAAGGTCTACTATTACCGTCTGCAGACCCTCGCCGGCGGTGTGATCAGCCCGCTCTCGGAGGAGCGCCGGGTCGATGGCCGGATCTGCTGAGGACGCGGCGGATCTCCTGCCGCCGCCGGAGTGGCTCCCGAAGCTCACGATGGTCGGCCGACGGCTGACCCTCGCCTGGAAACCGCTGCCCGGAGCGCTCACCTACAACGTCTACTTCGTCGACAGACCCGGCCGGAAGCCGACGCTCGTCGGGTCGACACAGGAGACGAAGTTCGACCACAACTACCAGTTCAAGGCCGGGGAGACCTACACCTACTCCCTCACGGCTCTCGACCGGAAGTTCCGCGAGACCGCCCACGCCGAGCGCAAGATCGAGATGCGCCTCGACAACCCCGACCTCACGTACCGGTCGGCCACCGAGTTCGGCAAGACTGAAGACGTCTTTCACCAGGAAAAGGCCAGTCGGATGTATGGCGCCACGTCGACGGGAGACAGAGAGGCCGGGAGCGAGGAACGCGCCATGCAGATGAAAGTCACCCCGTCGTCGGGCGTCCGGGGGACCGAGCGCGCGAACGTCAGGCTGCCGGTGCCGCGGCACCGTCGTCATTTCGCGCCGCCGCCGCCCCGGAGTTCTACCAGACTCCCGCGAAGCCGACAGTCTCCGCTCCGAGTCGGGCGCAGAACCGCCCCGCGCGCGAAGAAGGCAGCAGGCCCCGCCCAACTCCCTGGGCCAAGCTACGAGGGCTTCGGCGAGAGCTTCGACGAGGTCTGGGTGATCAGCCGCCCCGAGGAGGGGCTGCCTCCCGCCCCGGACGACGACACCCCGGGGTGCGGCGAGCTGCGCGCGCTTCTCCCCGGCGGCAAGCAGATCGTCGTCCCCCTCGAGCACACCGACGTGCGGGCGCGCGTGGCGGGCTACGTCGCCATCCGTCACCGTCACCCAGAAGTACCGCAACCCCTACGGCGAGAAGATCGAGGCCGTCTACGTCTTCCCGCTGCCGGCGAACGCCGCCGTCAGCGACTTCGTCATGACCATCGGCGAGCGGCGCATCCGCGGCATCGTGCGCGAGCGCGAGGAGGCCGAGCGCATCTACCGCGACGCGCGCGACCAGGGCTACGTCGCCTCGCTGCTGACGCAGGAGCGCCCGAACGTCTTCACCCAGAAGGTCGCGAACATCGAGCCGGGCAAAGCGGATCGACGTCGACATCACCTACTTCAACACCCTCGCCTACGAGGACGGCGCCTACTACTTCGTCTTCCCGATGGTCGTCGGGCCGCGCTACAACCCGCCGGGTCGCGACGGCGGGATCGGCGCCGTCGCCCGCGGCGCGGGCGGCGCCTCCGGTCAGGCGACCGAGGTCCAGTACCTGCGCCCCGACGAGCGCTCCGGCCACGACATCATGGTCGACCTCGAGATCGACGCCGGCGTGCGGATCGAGGGGATCGAGAGCCCGAGCCACGCCGTGGCGGTCGAGCGCCGCGGCGGCACGCAGGCCCGCGTGCGCCTCAAGCCCGCCGACACCGTGCCGAACAAGGACTTCGTGCTGCGCTACCGCGTCGCCGGCGGCGAGGTGAAGACCGCGCTCATGGTCGAGCGCACCGACCGCGGCGGCTACTTCACCCTGATGCTCCAGCCCCCCGCCAACCTCGCGGACGTCCCGCGCTGCGGCCAGGAGACTGGTCTTCGTGATCGACTTCTCCGGGAGCATGCGCGGCCTGCCGATCGAGCGCGCGAAGGCCGCGACCGCGCCGCGCCCTGCGCAGCCTGCGCCCCGAGGACACCTTCCAGCTCATCCACTTCGCCAACGGCACCGGCCAGCTCGCCCCGCAGCCGCTGCCCGCGACGCCGGAGAACGTCCGCCGCGGCCTCGAGTACCTCGAGCGCGCTGCGCGGCGGCGGCGGGACCGAGATGCTCGAGGGGATCCGGGCCGCGCTCGACTTCCCCCACGACCCGCGGCGGCTGCGGGTCGTCTCCTTCATGACCGACGGCTTCGTCGGCAACGAGCAGCAGATCCTCGCCGCCGTCGCCGAGAAACTCGGACCGGCGCGGATCTTCAGCCTCGGCGTCGGCTCCTCGGTCAACCGCTACCTCCTCGAGGGGCTGGCCCGCCTCGGCAAGGGCGCGGTCGCCTACCTGCTGCGCGGGGACTCGGACGCCGCCGTCGTCGACCGCTTCTTCGAGCGGGTGCAGCACGCCGCCCTGACGGACATCGAGATCGACTGGGGCGGCCTGCGGGTGACCGACGTCTATCCCCGGCGCGTACCGGACCTCTTCGTCGGCCGGCCGGTCGTGCTCACCGGGCGCTTCGAGGGGCACGGGGACGCCGAGATCCGCGTCCGCGGGCGAGTCGCGGGCGAGCCGCAGACGATCACGCTGCGGGCGCCGCTCGACGACCCCGACGCGCGGCACGCCGGTATCTCGCGGATCTGGGCGCGGGCGCGGATCGCGGACCTCTCGGACGAGCAGGTGCAGGCGCGGCGGGAGCACCGGCAGCGCGATCTCTCCGGCGAAATCCGCGAGACCGCCCTCGCCTACGGCCTGGTCTCGGAATACACGGCGTTCGTGGCGGTGGACTCCACGCGCGTCACCGCGGGCGACCACGGAGTGACGGTCCCGGTGCCGGTCCCGGTGCCCGAGGGCGTGCGCTACGACACGACCGTGCAGGGGGGACGGTGAGCCGCCGGCGAAACTGAAACACTCCCGCTGAGGAGACGCACGCGACGGCATTCGCTCTGATACACTGGGCCGGAGGCCCGGTTGCGCACGCTGCAGCGCCTCTTGACAGGAGCGAGGATGCTTCTCTACCGCCGAAGAGTGTATCTCGACAACAATGCGACGACGCCGGTCGCGTCCGAGGCGCGGCGCGCCATCTGCCGCGTGCTGCGCGACTGCCACGGCAACCCCTCGTCGTCGTACCGCGTCGCGCGCCGGGCGGCGCTCGTGCTCGAGGACGCCCGCGACACGCTCGCGCGCGCGATCAACGCCGCGCCCGGCGAGATCACCTTCACCGGCAGCGCCTCGGAGGCGAACAACCAGGTCATCCAGTCCCTCTCCGCGCATTTCCCGCCGGGCAGACGGAAGATCGTCTCCTGCCCGGTCGAGCACGCCTCGATCATGGAGACGCTGGCGTACGTCGCGACGCGCGGGATCGAGGTCGCGTACTGCCCGGTGGACCGCTTCGGCCGGATGCGTCTGGACCGGCTCGAGGAACTCGTCGACGACGGGACCTTCCTCGTCTGCGCGATGCGCGCGAACAACGAAACGGGGACACTCCAGGACATACCCGCCATCGCCGCGATCGCCCGCGCCCGCGGGGCGCTGCTGCTCGCGGACTGCGTGCAGGCGCTCGGCAAGGTCCCCGTGGACGTGCGGGCGCTCGGCGCCGACTACGCAACCTTCTCCGCGCACAAGATCCACGGGCCGAAGGGCGTCGGCGCGCTCTGGACGCGCGAGGGCGCGCCGCTTTCCCCGCTGATCCACGGCGGCCACCAGGAGCGGGGACTGCGGGCCGGCACCGAGGGTGTCCACAACATCGCCGGTTTCGCCTCCGCGCTGCGCAACGTCCCGCGACTGCTCGCCGGGGCGGAGGCCCTGCGGGGGCGCCGGGACGGCTTCGTCGCTGCGCTGCGGGCGATGCGGCCCGATCTGGTGCTGCACACGCCCGACGAGGAATCGCTGCCGAACACCGCGAGCGTGACCTTCCCGGGCACGAGCAACGCCGTGCTGCTCTCGGTCCTGGATTTCCACGGCATCGCGGTCTCCGCCGGGTCGGCGTGCAACACGCAGCTCAACACTCCCTCGCACGTGCTCACCGCGCTCGGCCTCGCCGAGGAGCAGGCGCGGGCGACGCTGCGCTTCTCCCTGTCGGAGGCGACCCGCCCCGCCGAGCTGCGCTACACCGAGCGCGTGCTGCGGCGGTACTTCGAGGGGCGCCTTCCGCAGGTCGCGATGGTGAGCCCGGCGCAGCTCGACGAGGACGTCCTCTTCTCGGAGAAGACTTTCATCCTCGACATCCGCTTCGGCTACGAGCGCCGGATGCTCAAAAGCCTGCCGGGGGCGCACGAGGCCGCGTTCTTCGGCTTCCGCCGCTACCTGCACGCGGTGCCGCGCGACCGCTGGGTCTACGTCGTCTGCCAGACCGGCATCAACTCGCCGGTCGTGGCCTTCGCGCTGCGGGCGAAGGGCTACCCGCACGTCGGCTTCATCGCGACCGGCCTCGTCGGGTGGCGACTGGCGCACCCGGAGCTGTACGCGCGCGCCGCCGGGCGGGACGTCGTCCAACTGGCCCCGCGGCGGCTGGGCGCGGCGGAATGACGCGGGGCGGGGCCTTGTCCCGGCGGCGCCGGCGTGGTTGACTACCGTCGGGAGGTGACGCCGTGAGATTCCACCTGGTGGACCGCATCGACGAGATCAGGCACGGGGAGCACATCACCGGCGTGAAGTGCGTCACGCTCGCCGACGACGTCTTCGACGAGCACTTCCCCGGGTTCCCGGTCTTCCCCGGGAGCCTGATCCTCGAGGGGCTCGCGCAGCTCGCGGGGTCGTTCTTCGAGATCACGATGAAGGAGCGCGGCCTGCCGCCGCGGCGCGCGGTCCTCGCGATCGTCAACCGGCTCAAGCTGCGCCGGCCGGTCGGCCCGGGGGACCGCCTCGTCTACCGCGCCGACATACTCGCGATGGGCGAGGAGCACGGGCAGGCCAAGGTCGCCGCGACGATCGAGGGCGAACCGGTGGCCGACGGGGAGCTGACCTTCTCGTTCGTCCTCGTCGAAAACGAGGCCCTCCAGCGTTCGCGCGAGGCGCTCTACGACATCTGCACGCGCCAGACCCGGGTCCTCCCCCCATGAGGGTCGCGTACCGGACCTGGGCGGCCGGCGAGCCCGTCCCCGTCGAAGACGCACCTCCCCGCCCGCAAGCTCGCGAAATATCTGAGCCGCGAGAGCGCCGCCGCCGTCGTCGCCGCGGCGGAGCTCTTCGGCGGCGAGCGGCCGGACCCCGGGACCCCGGTCTTCTACGCGACCGGTGTCGTCGAGCACGAGGACTTCGGTCTCGCGGCGATGCTCGAGGCGAGCCGCGGCGCGGACGGGTGTGTTCTCGCGGGCGCGCTTTCTCTCCGAAGGGATCGCCCAGGTCTCGCCGCTGACGCAGTTCAAGGTGCTCTACAACATGCCCCTCTGCTTCCTGTCGATCCTCTTCGGGTTCACCGGGGACAACGCCGTCCTCTACGGCCCGGCGGCGAGTCTCGTCGAGGCTGCCCTGCTCTGCGGGCACGCAGGCCCGGTGCTCATCGGCGCGGGGAAGGTCGCCGACGGGGGCGCTGTCGCAGCAGGCTTCGCCCTCGGTACGCGGGAACAGCTCGCCGCACGTGCGCCCGCGGCTGCGCACCGGCGAGGCCGTGGACCTTTTCCGCACCTGGGCAGCCGGATGACGCGGGCCGTCGTCACCGGAGCGGGCATCGTCTCTCCGATCGGCAGCGGCCGCGCGGAGTTCGGCGTGCACCTTGCGCGAGGCACGCGGGGCATCGGGAAGACTCAGCCACTACCCCACGGAGGGTTTTCCGTACACGCTGGCGGCCGAGGCGCGGGCCAAAGGCACCGTGATCGCGCTTCCCGAGGGAGCCGATCGCAAAGCCGCCTTCTTCGACATGGCACTCGAAGAGCTTTTCGCCGACGGGCGCCTCCTTGCGAAGCACGCCCCCGCGGCGCGGGCGTTATCGATCGGTACCGGCATCGATCACTTCGACTTCTTCGGCTTCGCCGAGCGGGGGGAGCGAGCGGGGGAACCGTGGCGCACCTATCGTCAGAGTTCGCGATCCGTCGTCGAGCGGGCCGCGAAGCGCTTCGGTCTGTCGGGCGGGTGCGCGGTGAACGCCGCCGCCTGCGTCGCCTCGACCCAGGCGCTCGGCACCGCGCTGCGGATGATCCGCGGGGGCTTCGACGGCCTCGTCGTCACGGGCGGCTTCGACTCGATGCTCAGCCCGCTGCACTTCCTCGGCTTCTACCGGCTCGGGGCGCTCGCGGACTGGCCGGGCGAGCCCGCCGAAGCCTGTCGGCCTTTCGACCGGCACCGCGCCGGCGTCGTGCTCGGCGAGGGGGCAGCGGTCTTCGCGGTCGAGCCCGAGGTGGGTCAAGCGGGAGCGCGGTACTGGCGGAACTGGCCGGCTACGCCTCGACGATGGACGCCTACATGGTGACCGACCCCGAGCCCTCGGGGCGCTCGCTTGCCGCGGCCGCGCTGGCGGCGATCGCGGACGCGGGGATCACGCCGGACCGGATCGACTGCGTCCACCTGCACGGCACCGGGACCCCGAAGAACGACGCCGCCGAAGCGCGCGCGCTGGGGCTGGTCTTCGGCGCGCGAACGCCGGAGCTGCCCGTCTTCTCGTTGAAAGGCCAGGTCGGCCACCTCGTCGGGGCCTGCGGCGCCGTGGAATTGCTCGCGGTGCTCGACTCGATTGCGCACCAGCGGGTGCTCCCGACCGTCAACTTCGCCGAAGCCGACCCCGAGGTGCCGCTCCGGGTGGTGCGCGACGCGCCGCTCTCGCTCCGGGTCGACAACGTCCTCAAGCTCAACAGCGGCTTCGGAGGGCAGAACAGCGCCCTCGTGGTGCGACGCCATGGCGCGTAAGGTCCTCGTCACCGGGTCCAGCTCGGAAATCGGGCTCGCGATCTGCCGGCGGGTCCTGCGTCCCGATGACACCGCGCTGCTGCACTGCAACCGCCGCCCGGAGGCGTGCGAAACCCTCGGGCGCTCCTGGGGCGGCGACTTCCGCGTCCTCCAGAGCGATTTCCGCGAACCGGCCGCGGTCGAGAGGCTCTGCCGCGAGGCTGCCGGCACGGACCTGCTCGTCCACGCCGCGGCTTTCACGGCGACCGGCCTGCTCCCGGAGCTCGAGGAGCACGTGGTGCGCGACTTGATCGAGGTCAATGTCGCCGCCCTCGTGCGGATCTGCCGCGCCGTGCTGCCGCAGATGGTGACGCACCGCGCCGGCTGCATCGTCGTCGTGAGCTCCGTCGCCGCACACCGCGCGAACCGCGGGCAGAGCGTCTACGCAGGCACCAAGGGCTTTGCGGAGTCGTTCGTGCGCGGACTCGCCGCCGAGTACGGCGCCCGGGGAATCCGGGCCAACTGCGTGGCGCCCGGGCCGGTCGAGGCGGGGAGCCTGGGAGAGTTGCTCGCCGGCGCGCGGGACCAGGTGGCCGCGAGCGTGACGCTTCCCAGGCTGGGCACCCCCGAGGACGTCGGAGCCGCGGTCGCCTACCTCGCCTCCGAGGAAGCCGCGTGGGTCACCGGGCAGTGCCTCCGAGTCGACGGCGGGTTCCGCCATGGCGTCTGAGACCGCGCCGGGCGCGGCCTACGAGGCGCTCCTCGCCCTGTGCCAGCGCCGGCGGAGCGTGCGCAAGTTCCGCCCCGACCCGGTGCCGGAGGAGACCGTCGAGCGGATCCTCGAGATCGCGCGCACCTCGCCCTACGCCTCGGGGAAGAAGAACTGGTCCGTGAAGATCGTGCGCGATGCCGGCGTACTGGAAGCTATGGCCGCGGCGGTGCGCTCGCGCATTGCACTGCTGCTTTCGAGGGTGCGTTCGGAGTTCCGCGAGGGGTTCGGCGCCTACGCGCAGAACTTCGTCGCGTTCTCCTCGGCGCCCCTGGTCCTCGTGCCGGTCTTCCGGGTGTCCCCCGCCCTCTCCCTCGCGCTCGGCGCTCCCGACCCCGACATCGCGGTCTGGGAGCGGGACGCGTACGTCGAGTCCATCGCGTGCGTCACCATGCTCGTGCTCCTGGCTGCAGAGAGTCTCGGCCTCGGGGCCTGCTACATGACCGGGCCACTGATCGCCCGAGAGGAACTCGGGCGGATCGTGGGCGTCCCGCACGGGTGGGAGATCGGTGCTATTGTGCCTGTAGGGTTCAAGTTCGAAGACTGACGTAGAGGCCTGAGGTCGTGGCGCCTTGCTCAAGCGGTTTGTCAGGCACTTTGTAGATGAAATCTCTTTCAACCCCGACGAGGTCAAGGTCACCATCCAACAAAAAACCCCGGGGATTGTGTCCCCGGCGTTGTCCTACGAGTGGTAGCGGGGGCTGGATTCGAACCAGCGACCTTTGGGTTATGAGCCCAACGAGCTACCAGACTGCTCCACCCCGCGTCGCAGGATGGAAGATAGTCGGAGTCGGCGGAAAAGTCAAGGAAAACCGGCCGGAGAGATCGATCTCCCGAGCCCTCGTCGAACGTCCGGCGTCACCTGCGATGGCGAGGGGATGACGGCCGCGCCCGCGGGATGGACATCCTGGGACGCGGGCCGGGAAGCCGGGGCGCCGGGACGACACGCGGCCCCACGTTGTAATTGCGGTTGGATCCGCCATCCCTCTGCCAGCTGTCACTCCGGTACTGCCGATTGTTCCAGGTTCGGGAGCTCCCGCCCTCGTGCTCCCACGAGCGACGCGGGTAATGATGATTGCCGTAATAATAATACTCCGATGAATAGTACGGTAGTCCCCAGGAGTAGAAAGGATAATCGTAATAATATCCCGGATAGTACCCCGGGTAGTACGGATAGTACGGGTCGTACCCTCTGTCGATCGGAGCTTCGCGGGTTTCGACGTACGTCGACGGGGCCTCGACAGCCTCTCCAGCCTCATCCTCTTCATCCGCCTGATAGCGACTGATCGCCCGCCCGCTGATCCAGCCGAAGGTGTCGTCGTTGATCTTGATGTAGTACCACGCCCCCGTTCTGCCCTGCTTGTCGAAGATTTCGCCCTTCGCCACCACCGTGATGACATCGTAACGCCGCTGAAGGACCCTCCCTGACCTCGGCCGTCTCGGCGGTCACGATCACGGCGCCGCTCTCGGCGACCGTGGGCGCAACCACCGCCGCCGGCGCCGACCCCGCGCAGAGGAAGAAAGCGAACAGCACCGCAGAGCAACGCAAGAAATACCCGCGACCGTGTCATACGCATCATGATCATATCTCCTCGTGTCACTAATCTGTGTCTTTGCTGCAGATCTGTCAACTCGACACCGGCGCGGGCAGGGTATACTGCACGAGCAGACCCAAAGAGAGAGGAGCATCCCTTGTCCGAGATGCGCCAGGACATGATCTCCAAGGAGTGGGTGATCATCGCCCCCGGGCGGTCGAAGCGCCCCAATCAGAACCGCCAGGTTACCGACGCCCGTCCCCCGCTCCCGCACTATCGTCCGGACTGCCCGTTCTGCCCCGGCAACGAGGAGCAGACGCCGCCGCCGCTGCTCTCGTTCCCCGCCGGCGGCCCCTGGCAGACGCGCGTGGTCCCGAACAAGTTCGCCGCGCTCAACCACGAGGAGGAGTGCTGCCACGTCTGGAGCGGCAAGTTCCTGCGGGTCGGCGGCTACGGCTCGGGGGACGTCGTGATCGAGTCCCCGCGCCACGACCTCTCCCCGGCGCTGATGCCGCCGCGGCAGGTGGCGCAGATCCTCGAGGCCTGGCGGCTGCGCTACCTGGCGCTGATGGACGACCCGCGCCACGCGCTGATCACGATCTTCCGCAACCACGGGGCGCGGGCCGGCACGTCGCTCGAGCACCCGCACTCCCAGATCATCGTGACGCCCGTGATGCCGCCGAACGTGCGCAACCAGATCGACCAGGCGGTGCGTTCGTTCGACACCTACGGCAGCTGCCTGTTCTGCGCGATGCTCGAGGAGGAGCGCTGCGAGCGGGTGCGGCTCGTGCTCGAGACCGAGCACTTCACGGCGTTCTGCCCGTTCGCGTCGCGCTCGCCCTTCGAGGTGCGGATCTTCCCGCGGCGGCACTCCTGCTACTACGGGGCGATCACGCCCGAGGAGGTCGTCGATCTCGGCGAGGTCCTGCGCACGGTGCTCGGCAAGCTGCACCGGCACCTGGACAACCCGGACTACAACCTGATCGTGCGCTCGCACCCGCTGGAGTCGCGGGAGAACCAGCACTACCACTGGTACATCCTGATCATCCCGAAACTGGCGACCCCCGCGGGGTTCGAGATCGGCACGGGCATCTTCATCAACTCGATGAAACCGGAGGACGCGGCGGCCATCCTGCGGGATGTCGAGCCGGCGGAGGTCGTTGCGTGCTGAGGGTCGGGCTCACCGGCGGCATCGCCAGCGGCAAGTCCACCGTCGCGCGGATTTTCCGCGAACTGGGCGCCCACGTGCTGGACGCCGACCGCATCGCGCGCGAGGTCGTCCCCCCCGGCTCGCCAGGCGCTCGCCCGGATCGCCCGCGCGTTCGGCGAGGAGATGCTGCGCCCCGACGGGACGCTGGATCGGGCGGCGCTCGGGGACGCTCGTCTTCGCGGATGCGGGAAAGCGCCGGGTCCTCGAGGGGATCCTGCACCCGCTGATCCTCGACGAGATCGACCGGCGCATCGAGGAACTGGAGCGCAGCGACCCGCAGGGCGTGGTCGATCGTCGAGGCCGCGCTGATTCTCGAGCTGGGCCGCCAGGCGGAGTTCGACGCGCTCGTCGTGGTCTGGGCCGACGAGGAGCAGCAGCGGCGCCGGATGATCCAGCGCGACAAGCTCTCGGCGGCGGAGGCCGACCGCCGCCTCGACGCGCAGATGCCCCTCGCCGAAAAGCGCGGCCGCGCCCGGTTCGTCGTCGACAACAGCGGCGACCAGGCGGCCTGCCGGGCCGACGCCGAGCGCGTCTACGGCGAACTGCTGCGGACTGGCGCGCGCGGGGAAGCGACGTTGAGCTCCCGGGCACCGGCAACCGCGCTCCGCGCCGCCTGCTTCGCGCTTGCATGGCTGCTGGCCTGTCTCGTTGCTCGCGCCCCCGGCCGCAGCCGCCGGAGCGCCGGGAACCGCCGAAACCGCCGCGCCGCCGCGGCTGCGCGTCGCCCAGGTGCTGCTGTTCCGCGGCACGACGCCCGCCGAGATCGAGGCGAACCTCACGCTGCCTCAAGGACGCCGGGGTCACCACCGTCTTCGTCCGCGTCTTCCAGAATCGCGGCGACCGGCCGCTGTTCTACGGCGGGCGCCCCACCGCCGCCGTCGGCGTCTACTTCCCGACCGCCGCCGCGCCCGTGGTCGCCGACAACCTCGCCGTCGTCAGCGCCGCCTGCCGCCGCCTCGGCCTCTCGGTCTACGCCTGGATGACGACGCGCGCCTGCGACTGGCTCCTCGAGGAGCGTCCCGACCTGGCCGACCTGCGCTACGACAGCGCCGCCGGCGAGGTCCTGCCCTCCGCGCGGCTGAACATCTTCCACCCCGTGGTGCGTCAGCGCCTCGACCGCGGTCTTTCGCGACCTGGCGCGCGCCGACATCGACGGCGTGCTCTTCCAGGACGACCTGGTGCTCAAGACCGGCGAGGGGTTCTCCCCCGAGGCGATCGAGGCCTACCTCGAGGAGAGCGGGACGGCAGTCTCGCCGGCGCTGCTCTTCGATCGGCCGCCCGGCGCCGGCGCGGCGGCGATCTTCTCGCCGGCGTTTCTACCGCGAGGCGTTCTGGCCCTGGGTCGCCTGGAAAAACCGGGCGCTCCTCGACCTGGCGCAGGAGTTGATGGCGGCGGCGCGCGAGGTGCGCCCCGGGCTGCGGTTCGCGCTGAACATGTACTACGAGACGGTCCTCAACCCGCGCATGGCGCTCGCCTGGTACGCGCAGGACCTCGGGGTGGCGCGAGGCCGCCCGTTCGACTATTTTTCGCTCATGAGCTACCACCGGCAGATCGGCCGCGAGCTCTCGTACACCCCGGAGGACGCCATCGCGGCGGTCGGGGTGCTCAGCCGTCAGGCGGCTGCCGCGGTCGGGAACCCCGCGCGGGTCATCGTCAAGGTCCAGTCGCTCGACTGGGAGACGCGCGCGCTGATCCCGGCCGAGGAGTTCGACCGCGCCCTCGGGGCCGCCGCCCCCGGCGTGAGCCTCGCCTTCGTGCGCGGGCTCGAGGACCCGGACCTGGATGTGGTCCGGCGGCACTTCAGCCGCTAGGGGTTTGAAGCCAGGGCCATGCGCTTGACTCATACGGTGAAGAATCCGGCATTGAAGATCGGGGCAAGTTTTGCGGAAACATACTGCAGACGAACCCCCTCACCCCCTTTGCCAAAGGGGGAAAGCGGTTTAAGGGACCAATGAAAGGCTGGCCGCCGCCGGGGCGCTGTTCGCGCTGACGCTTCTCGTGGCGACGGCGGCAGGTGCACAACCGAGCGGTCCGGCCGGGACCGGCAGAGCGGAAGGAGCGAGCGCCATGAACGGGATCAGCCTGCAGTTCGCGGAGTTCAAGGGCGACGCCGCGGAGCTTGCGCGGCGCATCGACGCGATGATCGCCGCGGCGGCGCGCGCCGGCGCGCGACGAGGCGCCGCTGGCGCTCGTCTCCCCGCACGCCGGCTACGTCTACTCCGGGCCGATCGCCGGTCTTCGCCTACCGCGCCGTGCAGGGGCGGGCCTACGACACCGTCGTCGTGATCGGCCCGAGCCACCGCGACGCCTTCACCGGCCTGTCGGTGTACGACACGACGCGCTTCGACACGCCGCTCGGCCAGATCCCCTGCGACCGCGAGCTGATCGGGCGGCTCGTCGGCGCCCACCCGAACATCGGCTACCGCCCGACGGCGCACCGCGACGAGCACTCGCTCGAGGTCCAGGTCCCCTTCCTGCAGCGCGCGCTCACGGGCTTCAAGCTCGTGATGGTGGTCGCCGGCGGGCGCGACCCCGAGGCCGAGCTGACGCTGGTCGACGTCCTCGCCGACGTACGCGCAGCACAAGCGCGTGCTGGTGGTCGCCAGCTCCGACCTCTCGCACTACCACGGCTACGCCGAGGCGAACAAGCTCGACGCGGTCGCGGTGAAGTCGATCGCGGCGCTCGACACCGCCGCGCTGATCCGGGACATCGGCGCCGAGCGCTGCGAGGCCTGCGGCATCCTGCCGGTGCTGATCACGATGGAGTACGCGAAGCGGCTGGGCGCGCACCGGGGCGTGCTGCTGAAGCAGGCGAACTCCGGCGACACCGCGGGGCCGAAGGACCAGGTCGTCGGCTACGCGGCGCTGGCGTTCTGGCGCGGACGGTGCGGCGGCGGAGAAAAAGGCATCCGGGAAGTCCGCCAAGGAGCCGCAGGTCCGAGGGTACGGCCGCGGCGACCGGCCGCCTCGACGGCGCGGCGCGCGCCGAACTGCTCGGCATCGCGCGGCGGGCCATCGCGGAGACCGTGCGCGGCAGCCAGCGCACGGAGCGCGAAGTCCGCGAACCCGGCGCTGCAGACGCCGCAGGGGGCGTTCGTCACGATCACCATCGGGGGCCAGCTGCGCGGCTGCATCGGGACGTTCCGCGAGGACACGCCGCTCTACCGCACCGTCGCGCAGATGGCGGTGGCCGCGGCGCGCGAGGACCCGCGCTTCCCGCCGCTGACGCGCCGCCGAGCTGCCGAAGATCCACGTGGAGATCTCGGCGCTGACGCCGATGCAGCCCGTCGCGGACGTGCGCGAGATCGAGGTCGGCCGGCACGGCCTCTACATCACCCGGGGCTTCAACTCCGGCGTGCTGCTGCCGCAGGTGGCCACCGAGTACGGCTGGGACCGCACGACGTTCCTCGAGCAGACCTGCCGCAAGGCCGGCCTCCCGAAGAACGCCTGGCAGGAGGGCGCGAAGATCCTCAGCTTCGAGGCGGAGGTGTTCGGGGAGTAGCGCAGGCTGCTGAAAAAGGTCTGCCTATCTGGAGTTCTCAGCAGCCCGCTAGAGAAGCCCCACCGCTCGAGATCGCCGGAGCGGGCGAGGTCCGCCGGCGAGCCGCAGAAGGCGATCCGCCCCTCGTGCAGCACGGCCACCCGGTCCGCCATCCTGAAGAGGTCGGCGAGGTGGTGCGAAACGACGACGACCGTCCTCCCCTCCCGGTGCGCCAGATCGCCGAGCAGCGAGCCGATGCGGCGGCGGCCGACCGGGTCGAGGCCGGCGCCCGGCTCGTCGAAGGCCAGGCAGGGGGTGTCGAGCACCAGGACGCCCGCGATCGCCACCAGCCTCTTCTCGCCCCAGGTGAGGGCGAAGGGCGGGCGCTGACCGTAGTCGTCGGGGTCGAGACCGACGCGCTCGAGCGCGGCGCGCACGCGGGCGGGGATCGACGCTTCGTCGACCTCCGCGAATTCCAGTCCGGCCGCCACGTCCTCCGTGACGGTTTCCGCGAAGAGCTGCTTTTCCGGAAACTGGAAGACGAGGCCCACCTCTCCCGAGAGCAGCCGGGGGAGCTTCATGCCCGGCTCGAGCGTGCGCCCGCCGACGCGCACCCTGCCCCGCTGCGGCAGAAGCAGGCCGTTCAGGTGCTGGATGAGCGTGGTCTTGCCGGAGCCGATGGCGCCGATGATGCCGAGAATCTCGCCGGGACGCGCCGCGAGGTCGACGCCGCGCAGGACGGGGCGCTCCGCAGGGGTGCCGGGGGCGTAGGAGAAGTGCAGGTCCGCGAGGTCATGGAGTCGCAGCGGCCGCGCCGCCGGGACCCCCGCTCGCGCCACCGCGGCTGTCCTCGCCGCGTCGTCGAGCTCCGGGTCCAGCGGCAGCAGCGGGCTCCGGCGGGAGGAGGCCCCAGGATTCGAGAGTGACGCTTCGTCCAGCGGCAGATCGCCGCGGCGCGCCCTCCCAGACGACCGAGCCGCGGTGCAGGACCAGCACGCGCTCGCCGCGCGCGGCCTCCTCGACCTCGCTCGTGAAAAAGACCGTGGCGCTCCCGGCCGCCCGCGAGCGCGCGAGGAGCTTCTCGACCTCCGCCCGCCCCGGCCCGTCCAGCAGCGTGAGCGGCTCGTCGAGCACGAGCAGCGGCGGCTCGGCGATCGAGCACCGAGGCGATCGCCAGCAGCTGCTTCTGCCCGCCGGAGAGCTGCCCCGGGTGCGACCGGGCGTGGCCGGCCAGACCGATCTCGGCGAGCATCCCGTCGACCGCGCGGTCGATCTCCTCGGGATCGCGCTCGAGGTTCTCCAGCACCACCCCCATCTCCTCGAGCACGATGGGCGAGGAGAAGCAGTCCTCGGGGTTCTGGGTGACGAGACCGGCGGGGAGCACCGGGCGCGCGTCGTCGGCCGCCGGGGGCGCGCGGACGACCGTCCCCTCCGTCGGCGCCGCCACGCCGGCGAGCAGCGCCGCGAGGGTGCTCTTGCCGGCGCCGCTCGCGCCGAGGACGACGAGCGGACTCCCCGGGCGGATCTCGAGCGAGACGTCGCGCAGCGCGGGGCGGCTGCCGCCGCCGGGGAGCGGGTAGGAGAACGAGACGCGGGAGAGGGACCAGCGGCGCGCCGTTCACGACGGTCGCCTCACCGGTCCGGAACTGCGGCGGGGTGGCGCGGAGGGAGGTCTCCATCGCCGCAGCGGAGCGAGGCGATGGAGGTCCGCAGCGACAGGACCCCGCGATCTGCACGGGACCCGCCGCTGCGTCCGATGCTACAGCCCGGCGGCCTTCTTCAGCTCCGCGGCCTTGTCGGTGAACTCCCAGGTGAACTCCGGCTCCTGGCGCCCGAAGTGCCCGAAGGCGGCGGTCTTCTTGTAGATCGGCCGCAGCAGGTCGAGGTGCTTGATGATCCCCTTCGGCTTGAGCGGGAAGACCTCGCGGATCAGCTCGCGGATCTTCGCCGAGGTCGATCTTCTCGGTGCCGAAGGTGTCGACGAAGACCGAGATCGGGTCGGCGACGCCGATGGCGTAGGCGAGCTGGACCTCGACCTTGTCGCAGAGGCCGGCGGCCACGATGTTCTTGGCGATGTAGCGGCCCATGTAGGAGGCCGAGCGGTCGACCTTGCTCGGGTCCTTGCCCGAGAAGCAGCCGCCGCCGTGGCTGCCGCAGCCGCCGTAGGTGTCGACGATGATCTTGCGGCCGGTGAGGCCGGTGTCGCCGTGCGGCCCGCCGATCACGAAGCGCCCGGTGGGGTTCACGTGGTAGGTGATCCGCTCCTCGTCCAGCAGCTCGCGCGGGATCACCGGCTTGATCACGTGCTCGATGAGGTCCTCGCGGATCTTCTTCAGGGTCACGTCCGGGTCGTGCTGCGTGGAGATGACGACGGTGTCGACGCGCACCGGCTTGTCGTTCGCGTACTCGACGGTGACCTGGGTCTTGCCGTCGGGGCGCAGGTAGCGGATCAGGTCGGCGCGGCGGCAGTCGGAGAGCCGCTTCGCGAGCTTGTGCGCGAGCAGGATCGGCATCGGCATCAGCTCGGGCGTCTCGTTCGAGGCGTAGCCGAACATGATCCCCTGGTCGCCGGCGCCCTGCTCGTGGTCCTTCATCTCGTCGACCCCCATCGCGATGTCGGGCGACTGCCCCTGGATCGCGGTGAGCACGCCGCAGGTCTCGTAGTCGAAGCCGTAGGCGGCGTCCGTGTAGCCGATCTCCTTGATCGTCTCGCGGACGATCTTCGGGATGTCGGCGTAGACCTTGGTCGTGATCTCGCCGGCGACGAACGCGAGGCCGGTCGTGACGATCGTCTCGCAGGCCACGCGGCCGTAGGGGTCCTCGGCGAGGATCGCGTCGAGGACGGCGTCGGAGATCTGGTCGGCGATCTTGTCCGGGTGCCCCTCGGTCACCGACTCCGAAGTGAACAGGTAGTCCTTCGATTCCATTATCGTCCTCCCTTTGCCAATGTGTCGGTCGAATTTTGTCTTATAACACACAACCGCATGATCTTCAACGAAAAAACCCGGCGCGGCCCGTTGAGGCCGGCGCCGGCGGGGACGTTTCAAAACGGGAGGGGCTGAACCCCTCCCCTACACCGGGCCGCGGAGGATCGGGGCGGGCTTCCGCTGCGGCTCGCTCGTCGACTGCGGCGCCCGCTCGCGGATGCACGCGGCGAGTTCCTCGTCGCCGACGCGCTGGAGCAGGTCACCGAGCCGCTCGCCGGCGCGGGCGTTGCGCAGGTAGAACCCGATGCAGCAGTCGGCCGCCGCGAGGACGCCCGCGCGCGCGGAAGATCCCGGCCAGCTCGCTGCCGAGGCGCGGGTGCCGCCCGAGCTTCCCGCCCAGGAGGATCCGCCAGCCGCGGCGCGCCGACCTGGAGGGTGCCGCTCAGACAGACCCGGCAGCAGCGTGCCGCAGCGCACGCACCGCTCGTAGTTGATGATCGGCAGCAGGCCCGGGTGCGCGACCGCACCCTCGCGGCAGGCGTGCACGCAGCCCATGCACTGGTGGCAGGCCTCGTTGGTGAAGCCCGGCTCGGCCGCGCCGATCAGCCCGAGGTCGGCGATCTGGGGGCGCGAGCAGGCGTTCGGACAGTCGGCGATCGCCACGCTGAACTCGTGACGGTGCTTGAGGGCCCCGCCGACGAGGGCGCGCAGGCCGACCCCGAAATCATGGCCGCGGAAAACGCCGTCGATGTCCGCGGCGAGGGCGTCGTCGGGCGCCGCGCGGTTGACGCAACCCTGCTTCGGCCCCTTGCAGGTCTCGACGCGCCAGCCCTTGATCTCGTTCATTGTTCCCAAGTGTAGCACCGTGTCCCGATTCGGAGCGGGAGGCGATCGCAGGGAGGATTTCATCCCCCCGTACGACGCAACCAGACACTCGTAGGGGAGGGGTTCATCCCCTCCCGTACGGAAGACGAGCCCTGTTCAGCGGCCGTCCCTAGAAGGTCAGGCCTTCGCGCTCCATCAGCATCTCGCCGAGAAACGAACCGGGTTTGACCACGGCGCCAAAGGCCAGGTTCGCCGGGTCGAGGTTGTTCGGCTTGACGCACGACGCGCAGACGTAGACCTTCACGTCGAAGTCCTCGACGAGCGTCTTGAGCAGCGTCTCCACCGACGAGAAGCCCCCCGGCTTCTGGCGGGCGGCCAGGGCCGCGGCGTAGCCGGGCTTCGCCAGCAGCGCGCCCTCGTCCATCAGAAACAGATCGATCTCGGCGTCGAAAGCCTTCATGTTGGTCGCCAGCTGCAAGGCCCCGGCCGGGACGTCGGGCCGGCTCTCGGAGGTCATGATGATGAACGCAAACTTCTTCTCGGCCATGATCGATCCACCCTTCGTGTTGTTGTTCGTGTTCTGATGTCGCGGGGCGGCTACCGATTCCCGCCCGCAGACGGCTTCCGGGCGCCGGGCTTGCGCGGACCGCTCTTGCACCGCCCCGGACTTGCGCGAGTCGGACTTTCCCGCACCGGGCTTCTTCCGGCGGCGGTTTTCTTCGGGGCGGTTTTCTTCACGCCGAATCTCTTGGCGGGCTTGTCGCCGCTGAACTTCCGGTCGAGGGGCTTGCGGGTGTCGGCTTTCGCCGCCTCGCGCTTCGCCGCGCCGGGGCGCTGCTTGCTGCGAAAGCTCAGGACGATCGAGGTGCCGCCGAAGTCGAACTGCTCGCGCATCCGGTTCTCGAGGTAGCGCCGGTAGGTGAAGTGCACCCGGGCGGCGTCGTTCACGAGCACCGCGAACGTCGGCGGGCGCGTCGACTCCTGGGTGATGTAGCCCATCGAGATCTTGCGCCCCCGGAGCGTCGGCGGCTTGTACTCCGCCACGGCGCGGCGGAAAAACGTGTTGAGTTCGGGAGTCGGAATCCGCGCGGGAGTACTCCCGGTAGGCGTCGCGCGCCAGGTCGAGGAGCTTGGCGATGTTCCGGCCGTTCAGCGCCGAGGCCAGGAGCACCGGCGCCCACGAGAGATGCTTGAGCCGCTCGGCGAGCAGACGGCGATACTCGTCGCCGGCCGTCGGGCCGAGATCGACGAGGTCCCACTTGTTGACGACCACGACGCAGGCCTTCTTCGCCTCGACGATCGCCCCGGCGATGTGCGCGTCCTGGTCGGTCACGAGTTCCGTCGCGTCGAGGACCAGCACGCAGACGTCCGCGCGCCCGATCGCGCGGTTCGAGCGCAGCACGCTGTACTTCTCGAGGTCGGCCTGGATGCGGCCGCGGCGGCGGATCCCCGCGGTGTCGACGAGCACCCAGCGCTCGTCGCCGCGCGAGAACGGGCGTGTCGACGGCGTCCCGCGTCGTGCCCGGCGTCGCGTCGACGACGACGCGGTCCTCCCCGAGCAGCGCGTTGACCAGGGAGGACTTGCCGACGTTCGGCCTCCCGACGAGGGCGACCCGGACCGCCTCCGCCCCGGCGTCGGCCACGGCCGCGGCCTGCGGGAAGGACTTCAGGACCTCGGCCATCACGTCGTCGAGACCGATCGCGTGCTCCGCCGACACCGGGTAGACCCGGTCGACGCCGAGGCGGTAGAAATCGAGCGCGAGCGGCTCGCGCGCCGGGCTGTCGACCTTGTTGGCGAGCACGAGGACCTTGCCGGAAAACCGCGACAGCACCGTGCGCGCCAGCTCCTCGTCGAGCGGGGTCAGGCCCTCGACGGCGTCGGCCACGAAGAGGACGACGTCGGCATCGGCGAGCGCGGCGGCGGCCTGGTCGCGGATCTTGACGGCCATCGAGTCGTCGGAGAAAAGATCGAAGCCGCCGGTGTCGACGATCGGTGAAGGGCACCCCGTCCCACTCCGCGACGGCGTACTGGCGGTCGCGCGTGACCCCGGCCTGGTCGTCGACGATGGCCTGGCGCCGCCGCACGAGACGGTTGAAGAGCGTGGACTTGCCGACGTTCGGCCGGCCGATGATCGCCACGACGGGCAGCCGGGCTCCCGGCGGCTCGGTCTGCGGTCGGCTGCATGCTCTTACACGTCTCCCTTTGCGAGATGTTCGTCGACGGCGTCGAGGGCCGCGGCCGCCGCCGCCTGCTCCGCGCTCTTGCGGCTCCCGCCCTCGCCGCGGCCGAGGACCCGTCCGCCCAGCCGCGCCTCGGCGACGAAGAGCGGCCGGTGCGCGGGACCGCTCTGCTCGACCAGCGCATAGTCGGGGGTTTCGCGCTCGCGCTCCTGGCAGAGCTCCTGGAGCCGTGTTTTCGCATCGCCGGCCTGCCCGGCGGCAATCGCCTTGCCGGCCGGCCCGCGGAAGATCGCGCAGCAGAGGCGATAGGCGCTGCGCCAGCCGCCGTCGAGAAACACCGCGCCGACCAGCGCCTCGAGCGCCCCCGCGAGGATCGAGGGCTTCTCGCGCCCGCCCGAGCGCTCCTCGCCCCGGCCGAACCAGAGCCGCTCCCCGAGGTTCAGATCGCGCGCCGCCGTCGCGAGCGCCGGCTCGCCGACGAGCGCCGCCCGCATCCGCGTGAGCTCGCCTTCGCGCGCCGCCGGGTGCTCCTCGGCGAGATGGCGCGCCGCCGCCAGCCCGAGAACCGCGTCCCCGAGAAACTCCAGGCGCTCGTTGTCCTCGGCTTCGCCGGCCGGCAGCTCGCCGACCACCGAGCGGTGGGTGAGCGCCGCCAGCAGCGCGGGGCGGCGGAAACGGTACCCGATCCGCCCTCGAGGCCGCCGTCGCCGGAAGCAGTTCCCCGTCACTCATTCCCGTGATACCGCGCTTCGCGAGCGGCCGACGTCGGGGATGCGGTCTGAGTCGCGACAGGTCGAGGGCCTGCGCGACCGATGCGCGCTTAGCGCTTGAAGACCACGCTGGCGTTGGCGCCGCCGAACCCGAAGGTGTTCGACAGCACGTTGCGCACCGCGACGCGGCGCGCCGTGTTCGGCACGTAATCCAGGTCGCACTCGGGGTCGGGGTGCTCGAGGTTGATCGTCGGCGGGATGATCCCGTGCTCGATGGCCAGCACGGAGGCGATCGCCTCGATGCCGCCGGCCGCGCCGAGCAGGTGCCCGGTCATCGACTTGGTCGAGCTCACCGGGACGCGCCGGGCGTGCTCGCCGAAGACCGTCTTGATCGCCTTGGTCTCGATCATGTCGTTGAACTTCGTCGAGGTGCCGTGCGCGTTGATGTAGTCGATCTGCGACGGCGCGAGCCCGGCGGCGCGAATCGCCTGGCTCATGCACCGCGCGGCGCCTTCGCCGTCCGGCGAGGGGGCGGTCATGTGGTAGGCGTCGCCCGTCGACCCGTAGCCGCCGTACTCGGCGTAGATCCGGGCGCCGCGCGCGAGCGCGTGCCCGAGCTCCTCGAGCACGATGACCCCCGCGCCCTCGCCCATGACGAAACCGTCGCGCTCCAGGTCGAACGGGCGCGAGGCCTTCTGTCGGCTCCTCGTTGTGGGTCGAGAGCGCCTTGAGGGCGTTGAACCCGCTGATGCCCATCGGCGTGATGGTCGCCTCGCTGCCGCCGGCGAGCATCGCCGTCGCCTCGCCGACCTGGATCCAGCGGGCGGCCGAGCCGATGCAGTGGTTGCCGGTCGCGCAGGCGGTCACGACGCTCTCGTTGGGCCCCTTCAGGCCGAACTGCATCGAGACGTAGCCGGGGGCGATGTTGATGATGATCTTCGGGATCGAGAAGGGCGAGACGCGCTTCGGGCCCTTGGTCATCAGGACGGTGTGGAAATCCTCGATCGTGCTCATCCCGCCGATGCCGGCGCCGATGATGCAGCCGAAGTCGTCGGCGAGGTGCGGCGTGACCACGATCCCGGAGTCGTCCATCGCCATCCGGCTGGCCGCCACCGCGAACTGCACGAAGCGGTCGGCCTTGCGGGCCTCCTTCTTCTCGAGGTAGCGCTCGGGGTCGAAACCCGGCACCTCGCCGGCGATGGTCGTGTCGTACCCGGTGGTGTCGAACCGGGTGATCGGCCCGATCCCCGACCGTCCCGCGCAGAGCCCCTCCCAGAGGACCCCGACGCCTTCCCCGAACGGCGAAACCGCGCCGATCCCGGTAACGACCACGCGCCGCAGAGCGCTGTTGCGTGATTGCTCGCTCACCCTCGTCCTCCCTGAAAAAAGAGCACCCGCGGCACACCACAGGCGCCGCGGGCGGTTGCTGCCGGCCGCCTACTTCTTGGCGGAGTGCTCGTCGATGTACTTGACCGCATCGCCGACGTTCAGCGATCTTCTCGGCGTCCTCGTCGGGGATCTCGATGTCGAACTCCTCCTCGAAGGCCATGACCAGCTCGACCGTGTCGAGCGAGTCCGCGCCGAGGTCCTCGACGAACGCCGACTCGGCGCTGACCTCGTCGGCGTTGGCCCCGAGCTGCTCGACAATGATTTTCTTAACCCGTTCTTCAACGGACATCGTGATCTCCTCCTTGTGGTTGTGGTCGCAGTAGAAGAAACGTCGATCATGCCTAGGTGTACATGCCGCCGTTGACGTGAAGCACCTGCCCGGTGACGTAGCCGGCCCCCTCCGAGACGAGGTAGCCGACGGCCGCGGCCACATCCTCGGCCTGGCCGAGGCGCCCCGCCGGGATCTGTGCGATCAGGGTTTCCCGCGCCTTGGCCGGCATCGCCTGCGTCATCGCGGTGTCGATGAACCCCGGGGCCACCGCGTTCACCGTGACGCCGCGCGAGGCGACCTCGCGGGCCAGCGACTTGGTGAGCCCGATCAGCCCGGCTTTCGAGGCGGCGTAATTCACCTGCCCCGCGTTGCCCATGGCGCCGACGACGGAGGAGATGTTCACGATCCGCCCCCAGCGCTGCTTGATCAGGCCCGGCACGGCGGCCTTGCAGAAGTTGAAGGAACCGGTGAGGTTGACCCGCAGGACCGCATCCCAGTCCTCGGGCTTCATGCGCAGGATCAGCCCGTCGCGCGTGATGCCGGCGTTGTTCACGAGCACGTGCAGCGCGCCGGCGGCGGCGACGGTCTTCGCGACCGCCTCCTGGGCGAAGGCGAGCGAGGAGACGTCCCCGGTGAAACCGAAGGCGCGCCGCCCCGTGGCCGCCAGCTCCGCGACCGCGGCGGCAACCCCGTCGGGGTTCAGATCCACGACGGCGACGTCCATCCCGGCGCTGGCCAGCGCCAGCGCGATGGCGCGCCCGATCCCCTGCGCGCCGCCCGTGACGAGCGCGACCCGCTGCTCAGTCTTCCCCATGTGTCTCGACTACCTCCCCGGTCCGTCCGAACAGCTTTTCCAAGGATTGAACATCCTCCACATAATGGCAAACCGCCTTGTTGTCAATCTTTTTCATCAGACCCGCGAGCACCCGTCCCGGGCCGACCTCGATGAATCGCTCCACCCCGAGCGCCAGGAGCCGGCGCATCGAGGCCTCCCACTCCACCCGGGAGTAGATCTGCCGGCCCAGAAGCTGTTCGAGCTCCTCCTTGCGGCGCACGAGTTTGGCGCCGACATTGGTCACGACCGGGACTTTCGGGTCGTGGAAGACGGCCTGGCGCAGGTGGCGCTCGAAGACCTCGGCGACCGGCAGCATGAGCTGGGAGTGGAAGGGGCCGCTGACCGCGAGCGGGATGACGCGGCGCGCCCCGGCCTTCTTGAACAGGTCCATGGCCGCGAGGACCGCGTCCTTGCTCCCCGAGATCACGATCTGGCCCGGGGAGTTGATGTTCGCGACCTCGACGACGGCGCGGGTCGCCGCGGCCGCCTCGCGGCAGACCGCCTCCACCGCGGCCAGTTCCATGCCGAGGACCGCGGCCATCGTGCCCTGGCCGGCGGGAACCGCCTCCTCCATCAGGACGCCGCGACGGCGCACGAGGCGGATCGCGTCGGTGAAACTCAGGCTCCCGGCGGAAACGAGGGCCGAGTACTCGCCGAGGCTGTGGCCGGCGACGTAGTCCGGAGCGATCCCGCCCGCGCGCAACAGCGACTCGAGGGCCGCGCTCACCATGAGGATCGCCGGCTGGGCGTACTCGGTGAGCATGAGCTTCTCCCCGGGACCGTGAAACGCCAGGTGCGAGAGCTCGAAGCCGAGGATGCGGTCCGCCTCGTGGAACAGGCTCTGGCAACTCGGGTAGGTCGCGTAGAGGTCCCGACCCATGCCGACGTACTGCGAGCCCTGCCCGGGGAAGAGAAATGCCGTCTTCAACGCTCGCCCTCCTTTCGCTAGCCGCGCCCGAGCGCCTTGATCAGCAACGGGACGATCTCGAGCGCGTCGCCGACGATCCCGTACGTCGCGACCGAGAAGATCGGCGCCTGCGGGTCCTTGTTGATCGCCACGATGACGTCGGCGGACTGCATGCCCACCAGGTGCTGCACCTGGCCGGAGATCCCGCAGGCGATGTACAGCTTGGGGCACACCGTCTTGCCGGTCTGCCCGACCTGGCGCGCGTAGGGCACCCAGCCGGCGTCGACCGGGGCGCGGCTGGCGGCGACGGCGCCGCCGAGCGCCTGGGCCAGCTGTTCGAGCAGGGCGAAGTTTTCCGCCGCGCCCATGCCGCGCCCGCCCGCGACGATGACGTCGGCCTCGGCGATGTTCACGGTCTGCACGACCTCCTCGAGGACCTCGAGCACCTTGGTGCGCGACCGGATGACGCCCTCCCAGTCGCGGCGGATGACGATCTCCCCGCTGCGGGCCGGGTCGGCCGCCCCGGCGGGGAAGACCTTCGGGCGGACCGTCGCCATCTGCGGCCGCCGGTCGGGGCAGGCGATGGTCGCCAGCAGGTTGCCGCCGTAGGCCGGGCGGGTCTGCAGCAGGATGCCGCTCTCCTCGTCGATCTCGAGGGCGGTGCAGTCGGCGGTGAGGCCCGTGCCGAGGCGCGCGGCGAGGCGCGGGAAGAAGGCGCGGCCGAGGACGGTGCCGCCGCAGAGCATGATCTCGGGTCGCTGCCCGTCGGCGAGCGCCATGAAGGCCTCGACGTAGGCGTCGTCGTGGAACAGCTCCAGGAGCGGGTGCTCGGCGCCGAGGACGCGGTCCGCGCCGAGCGCGACCAGTTCGCGGGCCGGCGCCTCGACCGCGGCGCCGAAGACCAGCGCCGTCAGCTCGGTGCCCTTGCGGTCGGCGAGCTGGCGCCCCTTGGCCATCAGCTCGCGCGAGACGCCGACGAGGCGGCCGTGGTGCAGCTCGGCGAAGACCCAGACGCCGCGGCAGGGCTCGCTCGGCCGGACCGCCGGGGCCACGTGCTCCATCTCGATCGCCTCGACGGGGCAGACGGTGACGCAGATGCCGCAGACGGTGCAGGCGTCGGTGATGAACGCCCGCTCGCCGCGCATCTCGATGGCGGCGACCGGGCAGGAGGCGACGCACTCGCCGCAGCCGGTGCACTGCTCGGGAAGCACCCGGACCATGGTCATCGGCAGACCCCCAGGGAGCGCAGCGTCTCGGCCAGGCGCCCGGCGACCTCGGCGGGCTCGCCCGTGAGGATCTCGCCGCCGCGGCGGGCTTCGGGGTGGAAGATCTTCACGACCTTGGTCGGCGAACCGGCGAAACCCAGCCGCGCCTCGTCGGCGCCCAGGGCGGCGGCGTTCCAGGTCGTGGCCTTGAAGGACTTGGCGCGCATCTTCCCCTTGAGCGAGGGCAGCCGCGGCGTGTTGATCTCCTTGACCACGGAGAGCACCGCCGGCAGGCTCGACTCGACGACGTCGGCGCCGTCCTCGGTCATCCGCTCGACGACGATCCGTCCGGTGCCCGCCTCGCGCACGCGGCGCACGAACCCGAGGAACGGGAGGCCGAGGTGCTCGGCCAGTTCGGGGCCGACCTGGGCGGTGTCCCCGTCGATCGCCTGCTTGCCGCAGAGGACGAGGTGGTACTCGCCGATCTTCTCCACGCCCTTGGCCAGCGCGTACGAGGTGGCGAGCGTGTCGCCCCCGGCGAACTCCCGGCCGCTCAGGTGATACCCCTCGTCGACCCCGAGCGCGATCGCGTCGCGCAGCACCGCCTCGGCCTGCGGCGGCCCCATGGTCAGCGCCGCCACCGAGCCGCCGTGCGCCTCGCGCAGCCGCAGGGCCTCCTCGAGCGCGTAGAGGTCGTACGGGTTGACGACGGCCGGCACGCCCTCGCGCTCCATGGCCCCCGTCTTCTCGTCGATCCGGACGTGGACCGTGTCCGGAACCTGCTTGATGCAGACGATGATCTTCATGCCCGAGTGCCCCTGTTCATGACATACTCCCTAGGCGCGCTTGGCGAATTCCTTGATGATCGCCAGCCCGATCACGTTGCGGATGACCTGGTTCGTCCCCTCGTAGATCTGGGTGATCTTGGCGTCGCGCATCATCTTCTCGACGGGGTAGTCGCGCATGTAGCCGTAGCCGCCGAGGATCTGGACGGCGTCGGTGGTGACCTCCATCGCCATGTCGGAGGGGAAGACCTTGGCCATCGCCGACTCCTTGGAGTAGTCCTTGGCGCCGGAGTCGATGTAGCGCGCCACCGAGTAGATCAGCGAGCGCGAGGCCTCGATCTTGATCGCCATGTTCGCGAGCATGTGCTGGACGGCCTGGAACGAGGAGATCGGGTGGCCGAACTGCACCCGCTGGCGGGAGTAGGCCGCGGCCTCGTCGAAGGCCCCCTGGGCGATCCCGAGCGCCTGGGCGCCGATGCCGGGGCGGCTCTTGTCGAGGGTCTTCATCGCGACGATGAACCCCTGCCCCTCCTTGCCGAGCAGGTTCTCCTTCGGGACGCGGCAGTCCGTGAAGACCAGCTCGCGCGTCGAGGAGGAGCGGATGCCCATCTTGATCTCCTTCTTGCCGAAGGTGAAGCCCGGGCGTGCCTTTCTCGACGATGAAGGTGCTCGCGCCGCGCGCGCCGCGGCTGCGGTCGGTGATGGCGACCACCGTGTAGATCTCGGCGTCCCCGCCGTTGGTGATCCACTGCTTCGTGCCGTTGAGCACGTAGTGGTCGCCGTCGAGCCGCGCGGTGGTCTGCACGCCGCCGGCGTCGCTGCCGGCGCCGGCCTCGGTGAGGGCGAAGGCCCCGAGCCGGCGCCCGGAGGCCACGTCGGGGAGGTACTTCGCCTTCTGCTCCTCGGAGCCGAAGAGGACGATCGGGATCGTGCCGAGCGCGGAGGCGGCGTAGGAGACGGCGACGCCGGCGCAGGCGCGCGAGAGTTCCTCGACGGCCGACGCACAGGTCGAGGATGCCGCCGCCGAGCCCGCCGTAGGCCTCGGGGACCCAGATCGCGAAGAGGTCGGCCGCGGCGCACGCCTTGATGACCTCCCAGGGGAACTCCTCTTTCTCGTCGAGCTCGGCCCGCACGGGGACGATCTTCTCCCGCGCGATCTGCCGCGCGGTCTCGCGGATCATCGTCTGCTGCTCGGTCAGGAAGTAGTCCATTTCGTCGTCGACTCCTTTTTCCGCTGACCGCTGAAAACGGCCCCTGCCCTGGACCCTGTTCAGCAGTCAGTCCGTGTACGTCTCCCCGAAGTTCGCGTCCATGCGCACCGTCGTACCACCGGATCAGCGCCGACCCCCAGGTGAACCCGGCCCCGAAAGCGTCGAGCAGAACCAGGTCCCCGGGAGCGACACGCCCCTCCCGCACGGCCTCGTCCAGGGCGATGGGGATCGGTCGCCCCCGAGGTGTTCCCGTAGCGCTGGATGTTCACGAAGACCTTCGACATCGGCAGGTGCAGCCGCTGCGCGGTCGCCTCGATGATCCTGATGTTCGCCTGGTGCGGAATCAGCAGGGCGAGATCGCTCGCGGAGACATCGTTGGCCGCGAGCGCCGCATTGGCGGCCTCGGCCATCCCCTTCACGGCGAGCTTGAAGGTCTCGTTGCCTTTCATGTGCACGTACTGCAGCCCCTGATCGATGGCCTCGTGCGAGGCGGGGATGCGCGAGCCGCCGCCGGGGATGCACAGCAGGTCGGCCTGGCCGCCGTCGGCGTAGAGGTGTGTCGAGAGCACGCCGGCAGCGCCCGTGCGTGGGGACGAGAACCGCCGCGCCGGCGCCGTCGCCGAAGATGATGCAGGTGCCCCGGTCCTTCCAGTTCATGCACCCGGGAGAGCACCTCGGCCCCGACCAGCAGGCAGTTCTTCGCGACCCCGGTGCGGATCAGCCCGTCGACGACCGAGATTCCGTAGACAAAGCCCGTGCAGGCGGCCATGACGTCGAAGGCCGCGGCCTTTTTCGCGCCGAGACGGTGCTGAAGATAGATCGCGGTGGCCGGCAGCGGCGCGTCCGGGGTCAGCGTGGCGACGACGACGAGGTCGAGATCGCTGGGCGCGCAGCCCCGCGGCGTCCAGAGCCCGGCGGGAGGCTTCGTAGGCGAGATCCGAGGTCGCCTCGTGGTCGGCGGCGATGCGCCGCTCGCGGATCCCGGTGCGGCTGACGATCCACTCGTCGTTGGTCTCGACCATCGCCTCCAGGTCGCGGTTGGTCATCACGCGTTCGGGCAGGTACGACCCCGTGCCGACGATGCGGCTGCGCAGCCGGTTCATAGCGCCGCCCCGGGGTCGACGTCCGCGGCGGTGGCGCCGGGGGACCTCGAGCCCGCGCCGGCCGCGGTGGCGCCCGGACCGTCCGCGCCCGCGATCCGGCGGCGGACGCGCTCCTCGAGCACCGCGCGCGTCTTCTCCTTGACCTGGCTCCAGAAGGGGATCTTCTTCTCCTCGAAATCGCGAAGGTCGGTGCGGGCGGCGAGGTCGGCGACGATGCGCTCGTTGACTTTCTGGGCCGAGAACTCCGCGGCGATGCGGATGGCGTTCTTGATCGCCTTGGCCGTCGAGCTCCCGTGGCCGATGATGCAGATGCCGTTGACGCCGAGCAGGGGGGCGCCGCCGTACTCGCTGTAGTCGACGGACTTCTTGAAATTCGCGAACGCCGGCCTGAGCAGCAGGGCGCCGAGACGGAAGCGCCAGGTCCGGGTGAGTTCGACCCGCAGCAGCTCGCCGATCATCTCGGCGAGGCTTTCGCTGATCTTGAGGGCCACGTTGCCGATGAAGCCGTCGCAGACAACGACGTCGGCCTTCGCCTTGTAGACTTCCTTGCCGTCGACATTGCCGATGAAGTTGATCGGAATGCGCTTGAGGATGGCAAACGTCTCGCGGATCACGTCGTTGCCCTTGCCGGCCTCCTCGCCGATCGAGAGCAGGGCGACCTTGGGGTTGTCGCGCTTGAGGATGCAGCGCGCGTAGACATCGCCCATGATCGCGAACTGCACCAGGTGCTTGGACTTGCAGTCCACGGTGGCGCCGACGTCGAGCATCGTGGTCACGCCCGTGAGCGTCGGCAGCAGCACCGCGATCGCCGGGCGCTCGACCCCCGGCAGCGTTCCCCAGCAGAGCACCGAGGCCGCCATGGCGGCGCCCGTGTTGCCCGCGGAAACAAACGCCTCGGCCTCGCCGCTCTGGACCAGATTCACCCCGATCCAGATCGAGGACCTTTTCTTGCGCCGCACGGCCTGCGAGGGCGGCTCGCCCATGCCGACCACCTCGTCGGCGTGCTTGACCGTGATCGGCAGGCCGGTCGTGTCGTACTTGGCCAGCTCGGCGCGCACGATCTCGGCGTCACCGACGAGGATCACGGGCACGCCGTAGTCACGGGCGGCCTCGACGGCCCCCTTGACCACTACGAAGGGAGCGCGGTCGCCCCCCATCGCGTCGACGGCGATGCTCATGGTCAGTTCGGGATCGGGAAACAGGCCGCGCCGCTACTCCTCGCGGGGCGCAATGACCTCGACGCCGCGATAATAGCCGCAGTGGGCGCAGACCCGGTGCGAGAGCTTCGGCTGCTGGCACTGCGGGCAGGCCGTCGGAGCGGCCGGGGTGAGCGCGTCGTGGGCGCGTCGCTTGTCGCGGCCGGGTGCGTGGTGTGTCTTCTCTTGGGATTCGGCATGGTCGACCCTTTCTCCTGTGGTGCGGTGGCAACAAACGCCGTCGGCCTGCAGGCGGCGCGACTGACTAGGGAACCTTGAGTTTCCTCAGCGCCTCCCAGCGGGAGTCGCCCGCGGCCGGCGCACACCCGCACGCCCCGTCGACGCCGGGGCGGCCGCAGTGCGGGCAAATCCCCGGACAGTCCTCCCGGCAGAGCGGCTTGAGCGGCAGGTTGAGGTGTATCTGCTCGGCGATGACCCCGCGCAGGTCGGCCCCCCCCTGCACCAGCGGCTCGACCTCCAGTTCGTCCGGGGCGAGCTCGTGCTGGTGGTCGCCCTCCGCGAGCTTCGGCGGCGGCGCGAACGTCGCCTCCACGTCGCCCGCCGACGGCATAGGCGAAGGGGGCCAGGCAGCGCGAGCACTGCAGCCGGGCGGTGGCCCGCACGGTGCCCGTCACCTGGATCTCATTGCCGAGCCGCTGGATCTCGAAGTCCGCAACGATCGGCCCCTCCAGGGGGACAGCGAGTTCGATACCGGCCCCGGCGGGGTTGGCGATCTCGTACGAGACTCTCCAGCCCCTCCGGCGGTATCTTGTTCAATAAAACAACAAAATCAGAGTGTTCCATTTCTTCAACGCCGCTCTCGTTCCCGTCTGGCAGCGGCACCTATCCTTTCGTCGAGGTGCGCGAAATTCTACAGAAAATCGCTCGGAAGTCAAGAATTGGCGGCGGGGTTGGCGGCGGTTGCGGGGCGGGATGATCATGGCTACAATGACCGAATCGACGGAGGGAATGACTGGTGTTCGGCAACCTGCTCGAACGTTTCGGGCTCGGCCGCCGCGAACCGCTCGGGCGGATGCTCGTCCGCGCGCAGGTCATCAGCGAGGACCAGCTCAGGAAGGCGCTCGACATCCAGCGCTCCACCAAGAAGCAGCTCGGCCAGATCATCGTCGAGCAGAAGTTCGCCTCCGAATACAACGTGCTCCAGGCGATCGCGAAGTACTACCGCGTCTCGGCGACCGCCCTCTCCGACGATTTCGCCGCACTGCTCGAACCGCGCACGACCACCTGGCGCGACAAGCTGGCGCACCTGCGCATCCCGATCGGCATCAAGCTCTCCATCGCGATCACGTTCATGATCTGGCTGACAATCCTGACTCTTTCGGTCGTCATGCTCGCCCGCCAGCGCGACCGGCTCTACGCCCAGACGATGCGCACCGGGACGGTGAGCCTGAACTACTTCGCCAACAACGCGGCGCTGCCGCTGCTGGAGGACGACACCCTGCGGCTCAACAGCCTGATCAAGGATTCGGCTTCGGTCGAGGGCCTGGTCTACGCCAGCATCGTCGACCGCGCCGGGGTCATCAAGGCGCACACCGACACCTCGCTCATCGGCTCGCCCGCCCCGGCCCGGCCGGCGGCGGAGAGCTCCCGCACCGAGGGCAGCACCACCTCGGTGACCTACCGGGGGCCCGACGGGGCGCACCTGATGAACATCGCCCGCCCGGTGACCTACTCCGGCACGACCCTCGGGCGAGGCCAACGTCGGGATCTCGCTCGACTTCATCGACAGCCAGATCCGCCGCGAGAGCCTGACGATCATCGTCCTCTCGCTCTTCATCGTGCTGCTCGGGATCTCGATCGCGATCATGATCGGCGTCGGCTTCGCGCGCCCGATCTCGCAGCTCGTCCTCGCCACCCAGGAGATCGGCAAGGGCAACTTCCAGTACCGCGTCGAGCGCGTGCGCGGCGACGAGTTCGGCGACCTGGCCTCGGCCTTCAACTACATGTCCCGCGAGCTGTGGAAGAAGCTCGTCATGACCAAGTCCTTCGGCAGCTACGTCAGCCCGGAGATCCTCGAGATGGTCATGGCGCACCCCGACGGCGACCTGCTCGGCGGCAAGCGCATGGAGGTCACCGTGGTCTTCACCGACATCCGCGGCTTCACGGCCTACGCCGAGGCCAACGCCGCCGGAGCGCGTCGTCGAGGCGATCAACGAGTACTTCGAGATCGCGACGCGGCACATCCAGCTGCAGGGCGGCTACGTCGACAAGTTCATCGGCGACGCCGTGCTCGGCGTCTTCGGCGTCGCCGCTGGCCCAGCCGGACCACGCGCTGCGCGCGCTGCGGGCCTCGGTCGCGATGCAGCGCGAGCTGCTCGCGCAGGACGCGGCGGCGCAACCCGCTGCTCGCGAAGGTCGGCATCGGGATCAACTCCGGGCGTGGCGATCGCCGGCGACCTCGGCTCGGAGGTCAAGCGCCAGTACAGCGTGATCGGCGACTGCGTGAACGTCGCCTCGCGGCTCAACGCCCTGGCGGCCGGCGGCAAGACCATCATCAGCCGCAGCACGCGCGAGGCGGCGGGGGACCTGGTCGAGGTCGCTGGCCCTGCCCGCCGGTCAAGGTCAAGGGCAAGACCGAACCGATCGAGATCTTCGAGGTGTCGGGCGTGAAGGAGGCGCCTGCCGCCGCGGCCTGACAACGGCAAGGACGGTGACGATGACGATCTCGACCCTGTTGCGAAGGCAGGCTGCTGCCCGGCGATCCTGGCCGCCGCGCTCGCGGGCTGCGCGACGACGGCCGGGGTCGCGCCGCCGCCCGACGAGGCGCCGGCGGCCGCCCGGGTCGCGCCGTCGCCCGCGCCGCGCCAGGCGGGCGGTCCGACGCCGGTCGTGCAGACCCCCGAGTTCGTCGCCGTGGTCGCCCGGCCCGGGGAAACCCTGGCGTCGCTCGCGGCCGTCTGGCTGCGCGATCCGTCCCGGGCCTGGGAGATCGCCGACGTACAACGGCATCGCCGCGGTCGTCCCCGGCCAGGAACTCGTCGATCCCCCTGCGCCCCTTCCGCCGGGGCGGGCTCGACCCCCGAGCGCTACCAGACGGTTCCGGTGCTCACCTACCACCAGTTCGCCGAGAAAAGCACGAACAGGATGACCGTGTCCCGCGAGGCCTTCGAAGCCCAGATGCAGCTGCTCAAGGACAAGGGCTACCGGGTGATCCCGCTCGAGCAGCTCGTCGACTTCCTCGATTTCCGCGGCCAGATCCCGGAGAAGTCCGTCGTGATCACCATCGACGACGGCTGGCGCGCGACCTACGACATCGCGTTCCCGATCCTCAGGAAGTACGGCTACCCGGCCACGCTCTTCGTCTACACCCAGCTGATCACCGGCGGCGCCAAGACCCTCTCCTGGGACCAGGTGCGCGAGATGTCGGACCAGGGCCTCGACGTGCAATGCCACACCGTCAGCCACCGCAACCTGTCGCTCGCCCAGGACCAGGAGAGCGCCGATCAGTACTTCGACGACGATCGCGCGGGAAATCGCCGAGTCGACGCGCACGATCGAGCAGAAGCTGGGCAAGCGTCCGACGATCATGGCCTACCCCTACGGCGACACCAACGGGCTCGCGATCACGCTGCTGAAGCAGCAGGGCTACCGGGCGGCCCTGACGGTCGACGCGCGAGGCCAACCCGTTCTTCGCGCCGCCCTTCCGGCTCGGGCGCGCGATGATCTACGGCGACTTCGACCTCGCCCGGTTCGAAAAAAATCTCGCGACGACCGACCGCAGGGCCCTGCGGTGAAGCGGGGCGCGGCTCTCCTCGTCCCCGCGGCGGCCCTGCTCCTCGCCGCCTGTGCGGGCGCGCCGCCCGCCGCCGCCCGGGGACCGGGTACGTCACCCCGCGCGCCCGGGGAAGAGGCCGCCGCCGCCCGGCGCGGCGCCCTTCGCGACGCTCGCGACCCGCTTCACCGCCCGCGCGCTCAAGCAGGAGGCGGCCGGGGACCTGCGCCGGGCCCTCGATTCCTGGAAGGTCGTCGCCGCTCTGCGGGCGGACGCGGCGGAGCCGAAGCGGCGGGTCGCCGATCTGTCCGCGCGCCTCAAGGCGGACGCCGATCGGCACTTCCGCGACGGCAACGCCCGCCTGCAGGAGGGCGACATCGACGCGGCGCGGCGCGAATTCCTGCTGAGCCTCGCCGCCGACCCCGACCACGCCGAGTCGCTGGAGGCCTTGAAGAACCTGTCTCGAGCCGGACGCGACGCTCTACACGGTGGCCGCCGGAGACACCTTCGAGAGCATCGCGAAAAAGCACTACGGCGATCCGGCGAAGGCGCCGCTCGTGGCACGCGTCAACAATCTCGACCCGGCCGGCAAGCCGGCGCCGGGGACGATCCTCACGCTGCCGCATCTCGCGCTCGCGGCGGCGAAGCCGGCCGCCAAGCGCCGCGCCGGAGACGCCGACCGGAGCCCGACGACCGACCCCTACGGCGTACGACACCGAGACCGCGCCGGCGCCCGAACCGACGAAGCCCGCCGCCGCCAGCGCCCGCGACGCACCCGACCCCGGTGAAGCCCAGCTCGCGAAAGCGCAGGAGCTCTTCCAGGCGAAGAAATTCGAGGAGGCGGGCGAGGCGGCCGACAAGCTCGCGGGCCACCCGGTCGTCGGCGCGCGGGCGCGGGAACTCTCCGGCGACGCCTGGTTCGCCGCCGGCGACGCCGCGTTGAAGGCGGAGCGCTTCGCGGACGCCGTCGCGGCGTACCGGAAGGCCGAGCCGGCGCGCAAGGACGTCCCGGCGGCCCTGGCCGCGGTGGAGCGCCGCAGGAAGGAGAAGGCCGAGGAGTTCTACAACGACGGCGTCCGCTTCTTCATCAACCAGAAGCTCGACGAGGCGATCCGCAGCTGGGAGCAGACGCTCGCGCTCAACCCCGAGCACCCGAAGGCGCCCAAGGACATCGAGAAGGCCCGCGGACTCCAGCAGAAGCTCAAGGAACTCCGCTAGCCCGCGGGCGCGCGCGGGGAGGCAGCGCCGTGACCGGGAGCCTGCACGCAAAAATTCGCCGCAAGGCGCTGATCGCCGGCGGGCTGCTCGCTGCTGGTGCTCGGGGTCGGCACCGCCGCCTACAAGCAGATCGGCGGCGAGCAGACGACGCTGCTCGACAGCCTCTACATGGTGGTGATCACGATCGCCACCATCGGCTACGGGGAGATCATCGACCTCTCGCACAGTCCCGGGGGGCGCATCTTCACGATGTTCCTCTCGTTCGCCGGCATCGGCATCATGACCTACATCATGATGAGCCTGACGGCCTTCGTGGTGGAGGGCGAGCTCAACGAGGCCTTCCGGAGGAGAAAGATGGAAAAGCGGATCGAGAAGCTGCGCGACCACTACATCGTCTGCGGGGCGGACGGCGTCGGCACGCACGTCGCGCGGGAGCTGCTGGCGACGAAGCGCCCCTACATCGTCGTCGACGTCGACCGCGAGAAGATCGAGCGCTTCCACGGCGGCGAGGACGGGCCGGCCTTCGTCGTCGGCGACGCGACCGACAACGAGACGCTGGAGAAGGCCGGGATCGGGCGCGCGCACGGCCTCTTCGCGGTGACCGGGGACGACAACCAGAACATGGTGATCAGCCTGTCGGCGCGCCAGCTCAACCCGAAGATCCGGGTCGTCGCCCGCTGCGAAGAGGCGCGCAACAGCGAGAAGATGCAGCGCGCCGGCGCGGACTCCGCGGTCTCGCCGACGCGGATCGGCGGCCTGCGCATGGCCTCGGAGATGCTGCGCCCGGCGGTGGTGAGCTTCCTCGACGTGATGCTGCGGAGCGAGGATCTGGCCCTGCGGATCGAGGAGCTGGCGGTGCCCGCGTCGATGGTCGGCCGGAAGCTCGACGCACTCGACCTGCACCGCTTCCGCAAGCTGCTCCTGCTCGCCGTGCGCACCGGCGACGGCTGGATCTACAACCCGCCGCGCGACCACGTGATGCAGGCCGGCGAGACGCTGGTCTTCATGGGCTCGCCGGAGGAGCGGGCGCAGCTGGAACAGGTCCTCGGCGGTGCCGTGCCCAAGGTCTGACCGCAGAATTCCACGAGTGCTTCCGTTCCCGCCCGTGAGCGAGGCGACTGGTGCTTCCCTTCGGTCGTGCGTCTCCGCCGCCGGCACGGCTCCGGGCTGATCGGCGGCTCCGAGCATCTTCACTCAGGGACGCACCAGTCGCCTCGCTCACGAACAGCGAAAACAGTGCCCCCACTCGAGAACGGCAAGTGCACCGGTCATGGAGAGGCGGACGTAGCGTTTAGCAGGTTGCTGAAAAACCATGAATGCAGTCATTGCGAGGAGCGAAGCGACGCGGCAATCTGACGAATACCACATTTCGTGTCAATTGCGAGGAGCGAAGCGACGCGGCGAATCTGACGAATACCAGCCATTTTCGTGTCATCAGATTGCTTCGCTTCGCTCGCAATGACGCCGCGGGGGAGTTTTTCAGCAACCTGTTAGCCGCCGGCGTAGCCGATCGGCTGCATTGCCTGGTTGCCGCCGATGATTTCATTTAGCCGTTCAATGACTAGATCGATTTCTTCTGGTGAGATCTTCGCGATGCCAACTCTGCCTCTCCAGGGCTGCTATTTCCGGCTTCTCCAGCCCGAGCCGCAAGTCTTGGCAGCTGCCTCGCCCAGGAGTTCGGAGAAGCTGAAAGTCTCCTATTGGATAGAGAGGCCCGTTGGCTCGTATAGCCAATTCCAACCGGATCCGGAAAACGCCAGGAAGGCGTTGCTGGACAGCCTCTCGGCTTTCCAGATCCAGGACGTGATCACATCGGAAAAGCTCGAGCGAGATCGAGTCAATCTTTTCATATATTTGTTGGGTGGGAAGCCTGCCGGGGTCATGCGCTACCTCGGTTTGCCATGGGCATTGATCTCGCTTGAACCTTGACCGTCGTACCGTTGTATCAAAAAGACATCCACCAGGTAGAAATCCATGTCGTAATTCCGGATCGGGAGCACGCTCCGCGGGTCAAGATCGTCCAGACCTGCTATGTCACTGCGAAGTGGGTATGGCTCCCGCTGATCATCGTCCCCAACGACGAGAAAAACAGCAAAGCCGTGCACGGCCTCTTCGCGGTGACCGGGGACGACAACCAGAACATGGTGATCAGCCTGTCGGCGCGCCAGCTCAACGCGAAGATCCGGGTCATCGCCCGGTGCGAGGAGGCGCGCAACAGCGATGAAGATGCAGCGCGCCGGCGCGGACTCCGCGGTCTCGCCGACACGGATCGGCGGCCTGCGCATCGCCTCGGCAGATGCTGCGCCCGGCGGTGGTCGAGCTTCCTCGACGTGATGCTGCGGAGCGAGGACCTGGCCCTGCGGATCGAAGAGTTGGCGGTGCCCGCGTCAATGGTCGGCCGAAAGCTTGACGCACTGGATCTGCACCGCTTCCGCAAGCTGCTCCTGCTGGCCGTGCACACCGGGAGCGGCTGGAGCTACAACCCGCCGCGCGACCACGTGATGCAGGCCGGCGAGACGCTGGTCTTCATGGGCTCGCCGGAGGAGCGGGAGCAATTGGAACAAGTCCTCGGCGGTCCCGCGCCCAAGGCCTGACCGGAAAATTCCACGAGTGCTTCCGTTCCCGTGAACGAGGCGACTAGTGCTCCCCTTCGGTCGTGCGTCTCAGCCGCCGGCCCGGAGCGCCGGGCAGGAGGCTAAGCACGAGCATGAAGGCCCTGAGTCCTAGATCTTCCATTCCCTCTTGCCCAACGTTTGCCGTCAACCGCGCCATGCCCTCTCAATTGCAGCGATGTCGATCTTCTTCATCGGCATCATCGCCTCGAACGCGCGCTTGGCCGCAGCGCGATCGGGATCGGTGACCGCTTTAATCAGGGTGATCGGCGTGATCTGCCACGACAACCCCCATTTGTCCTTGCACCAGCCGCACTGACTCTCTTGCCCGCCATTGTCGACGATTGCGTTCCAGTAACGATCCGTCTCGGCCTGATCCGCGGTGGCGACCTGAAACGAGAATGCCTCGCTGTGCTTGAACGCGGGTCCACCATTGAGCCCGAGGCAGGGAATTCCCAGCACCGTAAACTCGACCGTCAACACATCCCCTTTTATTCCGGACGGATAGTCTCCCGGGGCGCGGTGCACCGCGCCGACAAACGAATCAGGAAAGGTCTCTGCGTAAAAGTGCGCCGCGGCCGCGGCTGCTCCGTCGTACCATAGGCATATTGTGTTCTTGGCTAGCTTCGTCATGTCACTTCTCCTTGGTAGTGCCGCCGAACAGGTGATGAGAAAGCCGCAGGGTTATCCCGTCATCGCCGTTTCGGCATGTTCCATTCGGGACCGCAAGCACAATGCCCAGACACGGCAGTCGCGGCTTTATCCAATCGTGGCAGCGGCGGCAATATCCAGTCGGGGCGCAGCGGTCGATCACCGTCACTGACCGTCGCGGTGAATTGGGAGTTATCAAGAGACGGCATAGCGCATCCTCCGTCTGCGATGGTGCACCACACGGTGACAGTTTGTGGCGCAGTGAATGCGATGATCTTAGCCTGAACCGAGTCGATGGTTCAAGTCCATGATGGAGCCTCGGCGTGGAATTCTTACGGGCAACAACGAGGCGGCTGGGGCGTCACTGAGGGAAGATGCGCGAAGACGCCGATCAGCCCGGAGTGCCGACCGGGGCGGTTTCCGCAGGAAACGCGGGCTCGTTGTTTGAGCCAGCAGGGCGAGTTACGAGACCGCGAGCCCCGGGCGGCGCTCCGGGCCGGCGGCTGAGACGCACGACCGAAGGGACGCCCCGGTCGCCTCGCGCACGCAGACGACTCCCTTCACGGCTGCCGGAATAGTCAATGGGCCTCGGCCCAGTTGAGGCCGCGGCCGACGTCGACCTTGATCGGCACCGCGAGCTTCATGACCCCCTCCATCTTCTCGCGCACCATCGCGACGAGCCGCTCCGCCTCGCCCTCGGGCACCTCGAAGAGCAGCTCGTCGTGGATCTGCAGCACCATCAGCGCCTGCCAGCGGTGCTTCGGCGCGGCCAGCTCGCGGTCGATCGCGAGCATCGCCTGCTTGATCATGTCGGCCGCCGTGCCCTGGACCGGCGTGTTGATCGCCATGCGCTCGGCGAACTGCGCGACGCTGCGGTTGCGTCGAGGCGATCTCCGGCAGGTAGCGCCGGCGCCCGAGCAGCGTCTCGACGTAGCCGGTGCGCCGCGCCTCCTCGATCGTCCGGTCGAGCCAGACGCGCACGCCCGGGTAGCGCTCGAAGTAGCGCTCGATGAACTCCTTCGCCTGCTTCTGGTCGATGCCCAGCTGCTGCGAGAGCCCGTAGGCGCCCATGCCGTAGATGATCCCGAAGTTGATCGCCTTGGCCGCGCGCCGCTGCTCGCCGGTCACCGCGGCCGCCTCCCCGCCGAACATCAGGGCCGCCGTGCGCGCGTGGATGTCCTCGCCGCGGCGGAAGGAGTCGCACAGCTCGGCGTCCCCCGAGAGGTGCGCCATGATCCGCAGCTCGATCTGGGAGTAGTCGGCCGAGACGAGGATGCTGCCCGGCGCCGCGGTGAACGACTCGCGGATGCGCCGTCCCAGCTCGGTGCGCACCGGGATGTTCTGCAGGTTCGGGTCCGAGGAGGAGAGCCGCCCGGTCGCCGTCACCGTCTGGTTGAAGGAGGTGTGCACGCGGCCGGTCTCCGGGTTGACGAGCGTCGGCAGCACGTCGAGGTAGGTGTTCTTGAGCTTCGCGAGCGAGCGCCAGGCGAGGATCTCCGCGGGCAGCTCGTGGCTGGCCGCCAGCCGCGTGAGCACGTCCTCGTCGGTCGAGCGGCCGGTCTTGGTCCGGCGCACGACCGGCAGGCCGAGCTTGTCGAACAGGATCTCCCCGAGCTGCTTGGGCGAGTTGATGTTGAATTCCTGCCCCGCGATCGCCCAGATCCGCCGCATCAGCTCCTGGAGCTGGATGTCGGCCTCCTTCGAGCCGTCGCGCAGCCGCTGGGAGTCGATGCAGACGCCGTTGCGCTCCATGCGCGCGAGCACCGCGACCAGCGGCAGCTCGAGGTCGTAGAAGAGCGCGTGAAAGCCGAGCTCGTCGATCTTCGGCGCGAGCAGCCTCGTCAGCCGGAAGGCGACGTCGGCGTCCTCGCCGCTGTAGTCGCGCGCCTTCTCGACCTCGACCTCGGCGAACGGGATCTGCTTCTTCCCCGAGCCGGCGACGTCCTTGTAGGTCGTGACCTGTTCGCCGAGATACTCGAGCGCCAGCTCCGCCAGGTTGTGCTGGTGCCGCGTCGGGTTGATCACGTACGAGGCGACCATCGTGTCGAAGCCGATCCCCGCCAGTTCGATGCCGGCGCGGGCGAGCACCAGCGCGTCGTACTTGATGTTCTGCCCGTACTTGGGGAGCGCGGGGTCGACGAGCAGCGGGCCGAGCGCGGCGAGCACCTCGTCGCAGCGGCAGCTGCGCCGGCGCGCCGAGGTAGCGGTGCCCGACCGGGACGTACCAGGCCGTGTGCGGCGCCGCCGAGAACGAGAGGCCGACGATGTCGGCGCGCAGCGGCTCCAGGCTCGTCGTCTCCAGGTCGACGGCGAACCCGCCCGAGGCGCGCAGCAGCTGCGCCAGGGCGGCGAGCTCCTCGCGCGTGACGACCAGCCGGTAGTCGCGCGCGGGCCGCTCGGGGTGCGGCCGCTGCCCCTCCGCCTCGTCTCCGGCCGAGGCCTGCGCCGACTCCGCAGCCCCGGCGCCGAGTTCGCGCACCAGCCGCGAGAACTCCATCTCCCGGAAAATCGACAGCGCGGCGGCGGTGTCGGGCTCCTGCGGCCGCAGTTCGTCGAGGTTGACGCCGAACGGCACGTCCGGGTCGAGGGTCACCAGCCGCCGCGAGAGGAACGCGTCCTCCCGGCCGGCCTCCAGCGCCTTGCGGCGCGCCCCCTTGACCTCGTCGATGCGCGCGTACAGCTGCTCCAGAGTCCCGAACTGCTTCACGAGCTCGATCGCGGTCTTCTCGCCGACGCCGCGCACGCCCGGCACGTTGTCGATCGCGTCGCCCATCAGCGCCATCATCTGGACGAGACGCTCCGGCCCGATCCCGTAGCGCTTCTCGACCTGCCTCGGGGGTCCAGCGCTGCTCCTTCATCGTGTCGAGCACCACGACGTGCGGGCCGACGAGCTGGAGCAGGTCCTTGTCGCCGCTGACGAGCACGACGTCGAGGTGGTGCTTGCAGTCCCTCGCGGGCCGCGGCGGCGAGCAGGTCGTCGGCCTCGATCCCCTCCTGCTGGATGACCGGGATCCGGTAGGCGCGCACCAGGTCCCAGATGACCGGGATCTGCGGCACCATCCCCTCGGGCATCGGCGGCCGCGTGGCCTTGTACTGCGGGTAGTACTCGTGGCGGGTGGTCGGGCCCTTGGTGTCGAACACAACCGCGAGGTAGTCCGGCTTCTCCTCGCGCACGATCTTCAGCAGCATCGTCGCGAAGCCGTAGATCGCGTTGGTCGGGAAGCCCCTGGAGTTCGAGAGATTCCGGATGGCGTGGAAGGCCCGGTAGATGTAGGAGTTCCCGTCGATCAGGTAGAGTCGCTTGCGTCCGTGCGTCATGATTATTCCACCGTGTGGTCCGCCATGTCCCCAGCCCCCGCCTGTGTCATCGTAGGGGCGCGCGGGCTTTGCGTCAAACCCCCTGCTCGATCGTCTCGCTCCCCGGCGTGTGGTTCTTCCAGGCGTCATCCGCACGCTTGAACGAGAAATTCGCATAACAGTAGACGCAGTGGTGCGGGCAGGTGTTGTACCGCCCGACGTCCTTGCTCGCGATGCACCCGCAAGCCGTGCGTTGGTTGCGGTCTTTGCGGGAGGGTGCGTCGCGATCGCCGGATCGGGAGAGCGGCGCCACGCCGCGGCCGAGAAACGCCATCAACTCAGCGTCGTGCGAAAAGACGCGCGCCATCAGATCGTCGTCGATGCAGCGGTTGTGGGCGATGTCGAAAGCCGCGAGATCGACCTTCTCGGCGCAACTGGCGATGCTGAGCCCCCAGTTTCGGTTGAGACGTTGAATCCCCCGCGCGATCCGCTGCACCGCTTCCGGGCCGGGCTCCTCGCTGTCGCCCGACCCCGAGCGCTTCAGATTCTCCCGGACGTTGCGGTACCTGGAGATATCGGCGAAACTGATGACCAGCTTCCTCGTGTGCCGCTGCAGCCGCTCGCCGATGCGCGCGATTTTCTCGAGAATCCGCTCCGGGGTGAGTGAGCCGCCGACAATGATCGGGTCGAAGCGCCAGACAACGCGCTCGCTCCCGAGGCGCTCCGAAAGTCTCCGGAATGTCGCCAGTCTCCCGTCGAGGGGTGGAACCGACTTCTCGAGGCCTTCCCGCTCATAGTCGTTGACCGTAAAGGTGAAGTAGTAATTGATCCCCCGCTCGTCGAGTTGATCGAGATGGCGTTCGATCGGCGCCGGGTTCTTGCTCCAGAAAACGACCGCCCTGGTTTTGGCGAAGGAGACGATCTGGTGCTGCCGGTTGTTGCGGGGATTTGTCCACGCGAGGTAGCCGGCGGCGAGTCGACCGGCGAACCACTCCCCGTAGAACGCGGGGATGTCGGTCGCCCGGCTGGCGGAGATGATGACCGGCGCGATCCCGGAGACGGGGCCCTGACCCGTCTGAACGGAAACCTTGTCCCACGGCATTTGGCGGCATGAACCGTCTCGTTCTTGTCCGATGCGACAAGAAAATCTTGAGACTGTTGCTCAACCCCCCTTTCTCCAGCGCGAAAGGATGGGCACCGCCGCACCCCCGCAAACAAGTTTATACTTACCGCCTGGTCAGGGGAACAGCCACGAGGAGGATGAGATGCCGGACGCCGACGATTTCGATGTCGAGTATTTTCGCAATCTCCTGAAGGGGAGCAGCCCGAAGGATGGACACGCGCCGTCGGCCGAGCCGCTCCCCCCGACGAAGGGAAAAGCGCGTCAACCGCCCAAACCGACGCCCGCCAGGGCGAAGGGCAAGCCGACCGCCGGCCGCAAGAGAAGCGGGGGCCGCTGACGCCGGCGTGACGGTGACAGCGCCACGCCGGCGCTCGCCTACGGTATCTTTTCTACCGGGTAGCCCGCGGCCAGCCAGCCGTCCTCCATGCCATTTTCGAGAATGGCGACCTTGGTGTATCCCTGATTGACCAGGTATTTGCCGGCGATCGTGCCCTGCATTCCGCGAAGGCTCACGAGAAAAACGGGGTTCGCCTTCGGGATTTCGCCATACCTGGCCATAAGATTTTCAAGCGGTATCCAGCGTGCCCCCTTGATGGCCCCACTTCCCCGATCCTCGCTGTCTCTCAAGTCGACGAGGGTGATGGCCTCGCCCCTGTCGAGCCTTCCTTTGAGTTCGGCGGCCGTTACTTTCGGGATCTCGACGTTCGCGACGAAGTTGTTCATGACCTCAACCGGATACCCGTTTTTTTTCCAATCGGGATAGCCCGGAAGATAGACAAATACGTTCGTGTAGCCTTTCTGGACCGCCAGACCGGCGGCTTTCGGAGATTTTGTTCAGCCAGGACCCAGGCAATAAAATATCAGTTTGCCGCCTTTATCGGCGGGCAACTGTATCGAGCCGTCCAGGAGGTGGCCATACGGGAGACAGACCGCGCCTTTAATCTTCGACTGGGTGAACTCCAGCGCGCTCAAGGGGTTGATCAGCACATATTTTTCGTTGTTATCGAACAGGGCCTTCAGTTCCGGCGTGGTGATTTCCTTCACCCCCGTCGGCAGGACATAATCCGCCGCTCCTGCCGCAAGGGCGCAGAGCAACACTGCGCCTGGCAAAAACAACAGCATCTTTTTCACAGCCACCTCCTTTGAAATGAACACTCCGCTCACCCTCTGACCGACTGACAAACTCTTGAGTATGTATGCACAAACGATGGCCAAATGTAAACCTCTCATGAGAATCCTGGCGGTGACCGATCCGTCAACCGCGGAGCCGGAATTTGTGGTATTTTTCACTCTGCACGTAATTGATCGTACATCGCAACCGGAGGGAGCGCACCATGTCCGAGATCATCGACGTCCTGGCCCGTGAAATCCTCGATTCCCGCGGCAACCCCACCGTCGAGGTGGAGGTCGCCCTCGAGAGCGGCGCCTGGGGCCGCGTCGCCGTGCCCTCCGGCGCGTCCACCGGCAGCCGCGAGGCCCTCGAGCTGCGCGACGGCGACAAGAAGCGCTACGGCGGCAAGGGCGTGCTCAAGGCGGTCGACAACGTCAACGGCGTGCTCGGCCCCGAGATCATCGGCCTGGAGGCGCACGACCAGGCCTACGTCGACGGCGCGCTGATCCGCGCCGACGGCACCGAGACCAAGAAGCAAGCTCGGCGCCAACGCGATCCTCGGCGTCTCGGTCGCGGTCGCCCGGGCCGCGGCCGAAGAGGCCGGCCTGCCGCTCTACCAGTACCTCGGCGGCGTGAACGCGCGCACGCTGCCGGTGCCGATGATGAACGTCATCAACGGCGGCGGCGCACGCCGACAACAACCTCGACATCCAGGAGTTCATGATCATCCCGGTCGGCGCCCCGAACTTCGCCGAGGCGCTGCGCATGGGCGCCGAGATCTTCCACCAGCTCAAGGCGCTGCTGAAGAAGCGCGGCCTGGTCACCGCGGTCGGCGACGAGGGCGGCTTCGCGCCGAACCTCGGCAGCAACGAGGAGGCGCTCGAGACGATCCTCGAGGCCGCGCGGCTCGCCGGCTACAAGCCCGGGAAGGACATCTTCCTCGCGATCGACGCCGCCGCGAGCGAGTTCTCCCCGAAGGCCGGCGTCTACGAGCTGAAGGCCGAGAAGAAGTCGCGCCGCGACGCCGCCGAGATGGTCGCGTACTACGCGGCGCTCGCGAAGAAGTACCCGATCGATCTCGATCGAGGACGGCCTCGCCGAGGACGACTGGAAGGGCTGGAAGGCGCTCACGGACGCGCTCGGCGACGAAGGTCCAGATCGTCGGCGACGACCTCTTCGTGACGAACACGAAGATCCTCGCCGAGGGGATCGCGAAGGGCGTGGCCAACTCGATCCTGATCAAGCTCAACCAGATCGGCACGCTGACCGAGACGATCGAGGCCGTCGAGATGGCGCACCGCGCCGGCTACACCGCGGTGATCTCGCACCGCTCCGGCGAGACCGAGGACGCGACGATCGCCGACCTGGCGGTCGCGCTCGGGACCGGCCAGATCAAGACCGGCTCGATCTCCCGCTCGGACCGGATCGCGAAGTACAACCAGCTGCTGCGCATCGAGGAGCAGCTCGGCGAGACCGCGCTCTACCCGGGTCTCAAGGCCTTCCGCCGGCTCGCCGGGTAGCCGATCCCCCGAATGTTCCCGCAACAATTCCAGGCCGCCACGCCCCTGCTCGAGCGGGTCGGGCCGTGGCTGCTCTGGGCGGCCGCCCTCGCCGGGCTCGCGCTGCTCGCGCGGACGGCCCTGCCGCTGCTGGCGCGGCGCGCCGGGGCCGCTGACGAGGGTCCGGACCGGACCGAGGGCTGGCTGCTGGCCGCCGTCGTCGGCGCGCTGGTCGCCTCCTTCGCGCTGCTCGCCTGGTACCACCTGCGCATCTGGAGCGACCTGCCGCTGGAACTCGACGCCCGCGCCGGCGCCTGGATCAACGCCCAGTTCGAGGCGATGGCGCGAGGCCGGCCGCGGCGGCCTCCCGGCGGTGGACTGGGCGAACCCGCCGCGCTACGCCATCCCGCTCTGGATCGAAGGGGAGAAATTCTTCTTCTGGGCGCTGGTCTACGGCCTCGCGCTGATCTACCCCTTCTCGCGCCGCGCCGCCCGGCCGTTTCGCACCGCGCTCTACGTCGGGCTCGTCGATCTACCTCGCCGGCGTCGTCTTCTTCGCGAAGCCCTTCACGGAGCCGCTCGCGCAGTTCCGCGGCGAGATCGAGCCGTGGTTCGCGGCCGGGGCGAACATCGGCCTCAAGGTGCAGCTGTTTTTCAAGATCTACCCGCGCATGATCTTCTACTACAACGCCCCGTACATGTGGATTCACCCGCCGCTGCTCTTCGTCGGCCTACGCGCTGCTGACCGTGACGTTCGTGGCGTGCGTCTTCATGCTCTTCTCGGCGCGCCGCGAGCAGGAGCGCGAAGCCTACCTGTACGCCAAGCTCGGGTACCTGCTGCTCACCGTCGGGATGCTGATCGGCTACCCCTGGGCCCTGCAGGCCTGGGGACCGAACTGGTGGTGGGACCCGAAGATCGCGCGCCTCGATCATGATGTGGCTGCTCTACACCGGGTTCCTGCACACGCGGCTCTACGTGCACCGGCGGCGGGTCTGGTTCCTGCACGCCTGGCTGGGTATCCTCTGCTTCTTCTCGCTGATCTTCACCTACTTCATGGCCTGGTACTTCCCCGGGGAGCACACCTTCCAAGTCGAGCAGCCGACCTCCAGCGGCGGCGCAGACGCCGACGCCGCGCCGCCGGTGCTGGACGCCGACCGAGCCGTCGGCTGGGACCATGATCTGCGCGTCGTGCTGCTGACCGCGCCTCACGCTCGCGGCCTTCGGCGCGCTCGCGCTCTGGGGGATGTTCTATTACAAGATCGCACGCCGCCCGGCCCGGGCTGGTCGGTGCCCGCCTTCCAGGAGATGATGAACCGCCTCGCCACGCCGCTCGTCGTGCTGCTCATCCTCTGGCTCGTGCTCTGCATCCCGAAGCGGCTCTTCTCGAAGCGGGTCCTGCTCGGCTACTCGGCGGGGATGCTCGCGCTCGGCCTCGCCGCCCTTCCCTACGGCGGGGCGCGCTTCGCGCTCGGTCTCGTGCTCGGGCTCTCGGCGCTGCTTCAGACGGCGATCCTCGCGCTCGTGCTCGCGGGCGCGCGCCTGCACTTCGCCGGCCGCGGACTTGCCCTGCGCGCCGGGCTCCTCGCTGCTGCACCTGGGGACCGTGCTCTTCACGTTCGACCTTGTCGCGCTGCAGGGGTCTCCCTGGCACATCCCGCTCTTCTGGGTCGCGACCGGACTGCTGACCGCCGGCTGCGTCCTCACGTTCTATCTCGCGAAGCAGCGGTAATCCCGTGGACGCGCGGGCCGGGTGATCGTCATCGGCGGCGGGCGCCGCCGGCATGGTCGCGGCGATCGCCGCGGCGCGGCGCGGCGCGGCGGTCACCGTCCTCGAGCGCATGCCCCGCGTCGGCAAGAAGCTGCTGGCCACCGGGAACGGACGCTGCAATTTCGCGAACGCACATCTCGCTCTGAACCGCTTCCACGGGACGGACCCCGGATTCGCCGGCGCGGCGCTGGCCGCGTTCGATCTCGAGGCGACGCTCGCCTTCTTCCGGGGCCTCGGCATCGAACCGCGCGAGGAAGAGGCCGGCAAGATCTTCCCGCGCTCCGGGCAGGCCGCCGCCGTCCTCGACGTGCTGCGCCACGAACTGGCGCGCCGCGGGGTTTCGACCCGCTGCGAGGCCGGGGTCGCGCGCCTGGCGCCGGGGCGCGACGGGTGGGAGGTCGCCACGCGCGGGGAGACGTTCAGCTGCGGCGCCGTGGTGCTCGCCAGCGGCGGGCGGGCCTCGCCGCAACTGGGCTCGAACGGCAGCGGCTACGGGCTGGTGCAGCCGCTCGGCCACCGCCTGGTCCCGCCCTTCCCCGCCCTGACGCGGATCCGCGTGGCCTCCCCGTTTTTAAAACACCTCAAGGGCGTGAAAATCGAGGGCGTGGCCTCGCTCGTGCCGCAGGGACGGGGCAGCCACCGCGGCGAGCGCGCTCTTCACGACGCGGAGAGCGCCGCAGCCGGCGAGATCCTCTTCACCGAAACCGGCCTCTCCGGTCCGCCGATCCTCGACCTGAGCCGTCGCGCCGGCGAGCTGGTGCAAAGCGGCGAAGGAGCCAGCGTGCAGCTCGATCTCTGCCCGGAGTTCGAGCGAGCGAACTGGAGGCACTCCTGCGCGAACGATTCGCCGGGCGCCGGGCGCCGGGCGGGGGTCAACCCCGCCCCTACGAACCGAAAACCGTCGTAGGGGCGGGGTTGACCCCCGCCACCTCGCCAGCGAGCGCCGAATTCGCGCTGGTCGGCTTCCTGAACAAGCGCCTGATCGTGCCGGTCCTCAAGACTGCCGGCATCCCCGACCCGACCCGACCGGCCGCCGCAATCGGCGAACGGCAGATCGTCGCCGTCGCCGCGGTGCTCAAGCGCTGGACGCTTCGCGGTCACGGGGACGGACTCCTGGACGGACGCGCAGGTCACCGCCGGCGGCGTGGACGTCGCGGACGTGTCCCCCGCAACGCTCGAGTCGCGGCTCGCCCCCGGGCTCTTCTTCGCCGGCGAGATCCTGGACATCGACGGGGACTGCGGCGGGTTCAACCTCCAGTGGGCCTGGTCCTCGGGACACCTCGCCGGGACGGGGGCGGCGGCACATGCCCTGAAATCCCCGCCGTCGCCAACAGGGATGGCGCCATGATTCGCGTCTTCGAGGTCAAGCTTCCTCCCGACCACGACGAAGCGCAGCTGCGATCGGCCCTCCTCGAGCGTCTCGACATCCCGGCGGACGAACTGCTCTCCTGGCGCGTGGCTCGGCGCTCGGTGGACGCCCGGAAGAAGGACCGCGTCCAGATCGTCTACCTCCTGGACGCCGAGGTCGCGGACCCGGCGGCCGTGCTCGCAAAGTCGGCTGTCGGCAAACTCGAGCCCGCGCCGGAGTATCGGTACCAGCCCCCGCAACCGGGCGGCGAGCGGCTCCTTGATCGGCCCGTGATCGTCGGCAGCGGCCCCGCGGGGCTCTTCGCCGCGCTGCTGCTCGCCGAGACCGGGTACCGGCCGCTGCTGCTCGAGCGCGGTCAGCCCGTCGAACGGCGCGCGCTCGACGTCGCGAACCTGCTCGAGCGCGGCGTCTTCGACCCCGAGTCCAACATCGTGTTCGGCGAAGGCGGCGCCGGGACCTTTTCGGACGGCAAGCTCTACACGCTCATCGGGGACGATCGCCGCCACAAGGTCTTCGCCGAACTGGCGGCCTGCGGCGCGCCGCCCGAGATCCTCGTCTCCGCCAAGCCGCACATCGGCACCGACAATCTGCGGCGCGTGGTGCCGGCGCTGCGCGCGCGCATCCTCGCCGCCGGCGGCGAGGTGCGCTTCGGACAGCGGGTCGCCGACCTCCTCGTCGAGGCCGGGCAGGTGCGCGGGGTGGTTGTCGCCGGCGAGCGCGGGATCCCGGCGGGAGCGGTTGTCCTCGCGGCGGGCCACAGCGCCCGGGACACGTTCGCCATGCTGCAGGCCCGCGGCGTCGCCCTGGCGCACAAGGCCTTCTCGCTCGGCGTGCGCATCGAGCACCACCAGTCCGGGATCGACCGCACGCAGTACGGCGCAGTCGCCGGGCACCCGCGCCTCGGCGCCGCCGAGTACAAACTCGTGCACCACGGCGCGGGCGACCGGTCGGTCTATTCCTTCTGCATGTGCCCGGGGGGAGAGGTCGTGCCCGCGGCCTCGGAGGCGGACGGCGTCGTGACCAACGGGATGAGCCGCTTTGCCCGCGACGGCCGCAACGCCAACAGCGCCCTGCTCGTCAGCGTCCGGCCGGGGGACTTCGGGGGCAGTGAACCGCTGGCCGGGCTGGATTTCCAGCGGCGCTGGGAGCGCGCGGCCTACGCGCTCGGCGGCGGGGGGCACGCGGCGCCGGTGCAGCGGCTCGGGGACTTCCTCGCCGGCCGGGCCTCGGAGCGGCTCGGCGACGTGCTGCCGACCTATCGTCCCGGCTGGCGGCCCGGCGACCTCGCGCGCTGCCTGCCGGAGTTCGCGGTCCAGGCCCTGCGCGCGGCGCTCCCCGCACTCGAGCGCAAACTCCGGGGCTTTGCGCACCCGGACGCACTGCTCACGGGCGTGGAAACACGAAGTTCCTCACCGGTGCGGGTCCTGCGCGACGACGACGGGCAAAGCAGCGTGTGCGGCCTGTATCCGGCCGGCGAGGGCGCCGGGCACGCCGGCGGCATCGTCTCGGCTGCGGTCGACGGCCTGCGCGCCGCCGAAGCCATCATCCGGCGCTTCGCCCCTCCCCGTTAGCCCGGGTCACTTCGGCGCCGGCTCCGCTCAACCCGGAAGATCGCGCCCCCCGAGGATCGCCGCGGGGTTGTCCTTGACCAGGGCCCAGGCCGTCTCCTCGCCGACGAGCTTCGCGGCCGCGGCGCGCCCTTCGGCGAGACGGGGCGAACGCTCCTGCTCCCAGTGCGCGTCGCTGGCGAGGAGATGAACCCAGCCCTTCTTGAGAAAGTGCTTTGCCGTCGAAGTCGCCGCGGGACCGAATTCGCCGAGGAGGCTCCCCGCAGTGACCTGCACGAGCGCGCCGGCCTTCACCAGCGGTTCCAGCCGGCGCCAGTCGCGCTGCAGCGAGGCGGTGCGCTCCGGGTGGGTCACGATCGGCGAGAGCCCGCGCTCGAGCAGGGTCTTGATGAAGACCTCCGCGCGCGGCGGGAGAACCTGGTAGGGGAACTCGAGCAGGAAGTAGCGCCCATTGCCGCCGAGGGTCAGCACGTTGCGCGGCGACAGGTCGGGGCTGACGTGATGGTCGCCGCCAACGTGGACGGTGAGGGGAATCCCGGCGGCCCCGAGGCGCAGACGCAGTTCGGCCGTCGCGGCCTCGATGCGCTGGGGAGAGTTCGGAAAGACCTCGCTGACGTGGGGGGTGGCTGCGATCGCCGTGATCCCGTCCGCGACGGCGATGCGGCACATCGCAAGTGCTTCGGCCCAGTCGGCCGGACCGTGATCCAGGCCCGGCAGGATGTGGGTGTGCAGGTCGATCACGACGGCGGCGCCCCGATCGCGGCTCGATCCCGCCGGGGTGCGTCCCGCTCGAGTTTCGAGGGCAGGCAGCCGCAGTACCGTTGTCGGTAAAGCCCGCTCTCCCGGTAGGACCGCCCACCCTCGGTCCAGCCCTCGCGCAGGTCCCGATAGAAAAACGAGACGCCTTCGGCGCGCGCCACGTCCGTCGCGACGGCGCGGACGAGATCGTGCTTCTGGTGGATCGAATAGAGCAGGGTCGTTGAAAAGGAGTCGAAACCGCTGCGACGCGCTTCCCGGGCCGTGGCGCGCAGGCGCAGCTCGTAACAGCCACGGCAGCGATCCTCCCCCCGCTGGTTGCCGCCGACCACGATTCGCCACCCGGGGCGGCGGCGATCACGAGGTCCAACCCGAGCGCGGGCGCAAAACGCTTGAGGGCCTCGAGCCGGCGCGCGTGTTCGTCGTCGGGCTGGATGTTCGGGTTGAAGAAAAAACCCGTGAGCTGCGGCACCAGCGCGCGCAGCGCCGGCACGGGGTACGCGGCGCACGGGGCGCAGCAGACGTGCAGGAGCAGCCGCCCGGCGCTCACCGCGCGCCCGGCCCCGGACGCTCGCTGAAAAGCGGCGCCTGCAAGGTGCCGCCCGGCTCGGGGATACCGAAATGCCGGTAGGCCTGCGCGGTCGCCACGCGTCCCCGCGGCGTGCGCTGCAGAAAGCCCTGCTGCAGCAGATAGGGCTCGTAGACGTCCTCGATCGTGTCCTTCTCCTCGGAGAGCGCGGCCGCGAGCGTCTCGACCCCCACCGGCCCGCCGCCGTACTTCTCGATGAGCAGCAGCAGCAGGCGACGGTCCATCATGTCGAAGCCGGCCTCGTCGACCTCCAGCCGCCGCAACGCGCCGTCGGCCGCCTCGCGGGTGACCTCGCCGCCCTCGATCTGCGCGAAGTCGCGGACGCGCCGCAGCAACCGGTTGGCGATGCGCGGCGTGCCGCGCGAGCGGCGCGCGATCTCGGCGAGACCCTCGTCCCGGCAGGAGACGTCGAGAAGACGGGCGGAGCGGCGCAGGATCCGGCAGAGTTCCTCGACCGAATAGAAATTCAGCCGGCTGACGATGCCGAAGCGGTCGCGCAGCGGCGAGGTCAGCAGGCCGGCGCGCGTGGTGGCGCCGACCAGGGTGAACGGCTGCAGGTCGAGGCGCACGCTGCGGGCGGCCGGACCCTGGCCGATGACCAGGTCGATCTTGCAGTCCTCCATCGCCGGGTAGAGGATCTCCTCGACGACCGGCGCGAGGCGGTGGATCTCGTCGATGAACAGCACGTCGCGCGGCGCCAGGTTCGTCAGGATGGCGGCCAGGTCGCCGGCGCGCTCGATGACCGGCCCGCTCGTGGTGCGCAGCCCGACGCCCATCTCGCGGGCGATCAGGTGGGCGAGCGTGGTCTTGCCGAGACCGGGGGGACCGGAGAGCAGCACGTGGTCGAGCGCCTCGCCGCGCTCGCTCGCCGCGCGGATGAAGACCTGGAGGTTCTCCTTGAGCTGCTCCTGGCCGACGTAGTCCTCGAAGGTCGAGGGCCGAAGCGCCGTCTCGATCTGGGCGTCCTCGGGTTCGCGCTGGGGGTCGACGATATCGCTGCGGGCTGGCATGGCCAAGATTCTACCGCACTTCGGGCCTTCACGGACATCGGCGAGGCGGCTGTGGCTTCACTGAGTGAAGATGCGCGGAGCCGCCGAGAAGCCCGGTGCGGTGCACGTGGCGGTCCCGCAGGGATGCGGGCTCGTTGTTTGAGCCGCAGGCGAGTTACGAGCCCGCAAGCCTCGTGCGCCACTCCGGGCCGGCGGCGCAGACGCACGAGCGAAGGGAAGCCACCGTCGCCTCGCACACGGGAACGCTATCCGGAAAGAATCGAGAGAGCGCGGCGGATGATCGCCTCGAGACTGCCGTCGCCTTCACGGGCGGCCCGGCCGACGGCCTTCTCCGCGTCCCTGGCCTTGTAACCGAGATTCACGAGCGCGGCGACCGCGTCGTCCGACGCCCGGCTCGCCGCACCGCCGGCACCCGTCGCCGCGGGGACCTCGGCCGACGCGAGCGCCTGAACCTTCCCGCGCAGTTCGAGCACGAGACGCTCCGCGGTCTTCATGCCGATTCCAGGGACGGTGGCGAGCCGGGCCACGTTCCCGGAGGAGATCGCGGCACAGAGTTCTTCGACCGCGATCCCCGAGAGCACCGAGGTCGCCAGTTTCGGCCCGACCTTGCTCACGCTGATCAACTGCTCGAAAAGTACCTTCTCCCGCGCCGTCGCAAACCCGAAAAGCGTGATCGCGTCCTCGCGCACCTGCGTCGAAATCTCGAGCACCGCCTCCTCACCCTCGCCGGCAAGGGTGTAGAAGGTCGAAAGCGGGATGGTGACCAGGTAGCCGACGCCGCGAACGTCGAGCAAAACCGCCTGCGGAGCCTTGCGGGCGATGCGCCCGAAGAGGCGGCCGATCAACGGCCCGCACCCGCGGCGAACGCGGTCCAGGCGGCCCGGGTCGAGCGACGCCCGCGGGTGGCGGCGCGCGGGACCCCGCCGTGCCCGAGGTGGCAGAGTGCGACTGCGATCGCGTCCGCGGCGTGCGAGGAACCGGGTGAACCGGAGAGCGTCACCAGGTGCGCGACCATGCGCTCCACCTGCGCCTTCTCCGCGTGACCGTAGCCGGTGACCGCCTGCTTGACGTGCATCGGGAGGTACTCGTGAACCGGAAGACCGGCCTCGGCCGAGATCAGCAGCGCTACGCCCCGGGCCTGGCCCAGCGCGAGGGCGCTCTGGGCGCTCCTGGCAACCAGAGCCTGCTCCACCGCGGCCACCTGCGGCGCGTGGGCCGCGATGGCCTCGCGCAGCCCGCGGGCGATTTTCAGCAGCCGGGAGGCGGCGTCGTCCGCCGGAGCGGTTCGTATCGTGCCGCAGGCGATCACGCCGGGTTTCCGCGGTCCGGGCCCGATGACGGCCCACCCGGTCGCCGCGACGCCCGGGTCGATGCCGAGGACGCGCAGCCCGTCGCCGGGGGTCGGCACCGGCATCACGTGAGCTGGTGCAGCCATCCGCAGGGGTCGGGAAGGCGGCCGTACTGGATGCCGGTCAGCGTGTCGTAGAGCCGCTGGGTCACCGGTCCCACGCCGCCGGAACCGACGGTGACGACCTCGTCCTTGTAGCCGAGCACGCCCACCGGGGAGACCACGGCCGCGGTGCCGGTGCCGAACGCCTCGCTCACCCGACCGCTGCGCACGTCGGCCATCAACTCGTCGATCTCCACCGGACGCACGTCGGCGGGGATGCCGAGCCTCGCCGACAATTCGAGGACCGAGTCGCGCGTCACCCCCGCCAGGAACGAGTCCGTGAGCGGCGGCGTGACCAGGGCGCCGTCGACGACGAAAAAGATATTCATGGCCCCGACCTCCTCGACGTAGCGCCGCTGGATGCCGTCGAGCCAGAGGACCTGCTCGAAGCCGCGCTCCCTGGCCTTGCGGCCCGCGACGAGCGAGGAGGCGTAATTGCCGCCGGTCTTGGCGGTGCCGGTTCCGCCCGGGACGGCACGGACGAAGTAATCCTCGACGAGGATGCGCACCGGCTTGAAACCGGCAGCGTAATAGGCTCCCACGGGCGAGAGGATGACGAAGAAAAGGCACTGATCCGCCGGGCTCACCCCGAGTCTGGGCTCGACGGCGATCAGGGTCGGACGGATGTACAGCGAGGTGCCCGCGGCGGAGGGAACCCAGTCCTGCTCGAGCCGCACCAACGCGTCGATGCCTTCGAGGAAGAGATCCTCGGGGACCTCCGGCAGCGCGAGACGGGTTGCCGAGCGGTTGAAGCGGGCGGCGTTCATCCCCGGGCGGAACAGCGCCACGCGCCCGTCCTGCCAGCGGTAGGCCTTGAGACCCTCGAACACCTCCTGGGCGTAGTGATAGACCTTGGCCGCGGGATCGAGGGCGAGCGGTCCGTACGGCTCGATCCTGGCGTCGTGCCAGCCCCGGTCGGCATTCCAGTCGGCCTTGAGAATCCGGTCGGTGAAGATCTGTCCGAAACCGAGTTCGGCCGGGTCGGAGGGGAGCGTCCTGCGACGCGCCTCGGGCAGCGGCTCGATCCTGATCTCCATGATTCCTCCCCGGCTGGCCGCCGAAAAAATCAGGAAGCCTGCTCCATCACGCTGGCGTCGATGTCGAAGTTCGCCGAAACCTTCTGGACGTCCTCGTGATCTTCCAGGGCGTCCATGAGCTTGAGCATCTGGATGGCCGGCTTGCCGTCCAGGTGCACCGAGGTCTGCGGGATCATGGTCAACTCGGCGAGCGACAGCGGCACCCCCTTGGCCTCGAGCACCTGGCGCACCGTCTCGAAACCCGCGACCGAGGTGGTGATCTCGAAGGTGCCGTCGGCGAGTTTCATGTCGTCGGCGCCGGCCTCGAGCACCAGCTCCATCAGCTCGTCCTCGTTCGCCTTGGCGGCGTCGACCTCGATCACGCCCTTCTTGTCGAACATCCAGGCCACGCAGCCGTTCTGCCCGAGGTTCCCCCCGTACTTGTCGAAGGTGTGCCGGACGTCGCCGACCGTGCGGTTGCGGTTGTCGGTCGCGGTTTCAACGATCACCGCGACCCCGCCGGGGCCGTAGCCCTCGAAGGTGACCTCCTCGATGACCTGGCCGGGCAGCTCGCCGGTGCCCTTCTGGATCGCGCGCTTGATGTTGTCGGCGGGCATGTTCACGGCCTTGGCCTTCTCGACAACCGTGCGCAGGCGCGGGTTCATGCCCGGGTCGCCGCCGCCGATGCGCGCCGCGACGGTCATCTCCTTGATGATTTTGGTGAAGGCCGCGCCGCGCTTGGCGTCGGTGGCCCCTTTCTTGTGCTTGATCGTCGCCCACTTGCTATGCCCCGACATCGCTCTCCCCCCCGCAGGCCGCTGAAAAAGGCTGAATGATGTATTTTATTCGATTTCGGGGCGGTTGAAAAGCGCGGCCCTCGCCGCGGCGCCCGAAAATCCCCGCCGACGCAGATGCGCGTAGGCGGCGTGCCGGCTGGCCGTGTCGGCCGCCGGGCCCTTCGCCCGCTCCCACTTGCCGAGGACGGCCAGCGCAAACCGAGTCTCCTCGCCCGTCGCGAAAAGCCCCGCCACGGTCTCGTCGACGAGGTCTCGCGGCAGGTGGCGCCTGACGAGCCCCTCCCGGAGCCGACGGGGGCCGAGGCCGCGGATCAGGGCGGCACTTTCCGCCCAGGCGGCAGCGGTGCGCCGATCGTCGAGATAACCGAACTCCAGGAGCCGGGCGGTTGCTTCGGCGATCGCGTCGGCGTCATACCCCTTGCGCCGCAAGCGCACGGCGAGTTCGCCGACCGTCAGGGCACGGCCGGTCAAGAGCGCCAGAGCCGCCGCAAACGCCGTTCGTCCGGGGGCGGGCGCTGTCACTTCTTGCGATCGAAACGGTCGATCGAAAAGCCTCCCGGCGGTTCGACGGCGTCGCGCGCCGATTGCGGCGCGGCCGCGCCGCCGGAGCCGGCCTGGTCCTTCTTGCCGCCGAACGCCTCCGCCGACATGTCCTCGGTGGACTGGATCCCCCGGACCTTGAGGGCGAAGTCGTCGGGGTTCGTGGCCTGGTGGAGCGCCTCCTCGTAGGTGATGAGCTCGCGGTGGTAGAGGTCCATCAGCGCCTGGTCGAAGGTCTGCGTGCCGTACTGGGAGGTGCCGGCGGCGATGATGTCCGTGATCTCCTTCGTGCGCTCGGCGGCGATGATGCACTCGCGCACCTGGGTCGTGGCGACGAGCACCTCGACCGCCGGGATGCGGCCGGTGCCGTCGGCGCGCGGGACGAGCCGCATCGAGACGATCCCCTGGAGCACGGTCGCCAGCTGGAGGCGGATCTGCTGCTGCTGGTGCGGCGGGAAGACCGAGATCACGCGGTTGATCGTCTCGGCGGCGTCCGCGGTGTGCAGCGTCGAGAGCACGAGGTGCCCGGTCTCCGCGGCGACGAGCGCCGTGGAAATGGTCTCGTAGTCGCGCATTTCGCCGACGAGTATCACGTCCGGGTCCTGGCGCAGCGAGGCGCGCAGCGCACTGGCGAAGCTCGCCGCGTCGAAGCCGACCTCGCGCTGGTTCACCAGGCTGAGCTTGTCGCGGTGCAGGTACTCGATCGGGTCCTCGATGGTCATGATGTGGCAGTTGCGGCCGGCGTTGATGTGGTCGACCATGGCGGCCAGCGAAGTCGACTTGCCGCTGCCCGTGGTCCCGGTCACGAGGATCAGCCCGCGCGGTTCGAGCGAGAGACTCTCGAGAATCGGCGGCAGGCCCAACTCGCGGATGGTGAGGATCTTCATCGGGATGACGCGCAGCACCGCCCCCATGGTTCCGCGCTGCTGATAGATGTTCACCCGGAAGCGCCCGAGACCGGGGACGCTGTACGCCATGTCGAGATCGGTGTTTTTCTTGAAGATTTCCTTCTGGGACGGGGTCATGATGCCGATACAGGGTGTCGATCATCCACTCCCGGCTCAGACGCTCGCGCTCCTGCAGCGGGGTGAGCATCCCGTCGAGACGCAGCACGGGGTAGGCCCCGACTTTCAGGTGCAGATCGGAGGCCTTGCGCTCGGTCGCGATGCGCAGCAGATCGTTGAGCTGCCCGCGACTCGCGGCGGCAGCGGCAGCCGCCGGCCGCGCCGCCGGGGCGGGCGGGGGCGCTGGCGGACGCCCGGGGACCGGCGCGGGAGGTTGGGTCATTTTTTCCGGGCCCCCTTCTCTTCGACCGCAGGCTCGGCCGGACGGACCACCCGCGGCTTGATCCCGACCTTCTCGCGGATCTTCACGTCGATCCTCTCGGTGATCTCGGGGTGCTCCTTGAGGAACTGGCGGGTCGCATCCCGGCCCTGGCCGATCCGCTCGCCCTCGAAGGAGTACCACATGCCGCTCTTCTCGACGATCTCCATGGCGGCGCCCTGGTCGATGAGGTCGCCCTCGTAGGAGAGCCCCTCGCCGTAGAGGATGTCGAACTCGCACTCCCTGAACGGCGGCGCCATCTTGTTCTTGACGATCTTGACCTTGGTGCGGTTGCCGACGACGTCCTGCCCTTTCTTGATCTGGGCGATGCGGCGGATGTCGATGCGCACCGAGGAGTAGAACTTCAGGGCGCGGCCGCCCGGCGTGGTCTCGGGGCTGCCGAACATGACGCCGATCTTCTCGCGGATCTGGTTGATGAAGACCACCGTCGTGTTCGAACGCGCGATGGCGGCGGTGAGCTTGCGCAGCGCCTGGGACATCAGCCGCGCCTGCAGCCCGACGTGGGCGTCGCCCATCTCGCCCTCGATCTCCGCGCGCGGGACCAGCGCGGCGACCGAGTCCACGACCACGATGTCGATCGCGCCGCTGCGCACGAGAACCTCGGTGATCTCGAGGGCCTGCTCGCCCGTGTCGGGCTGCGAGATGAGCAGATCGTCGGTGCGCACGCCGAGCGCGCGGGCGTAGGTCACATCCAGGGCGTGCTCGGCGTCGATGAACGCCGCGATCCCCCCCTGCTTCTGCGCTTCGGCGACGACGTGCAGCGCCAGCGTCGTCTTGCCCGAGGACTCGGGGCCGAAGATCTCGACGACGCGGCCGCGCGGGATGCCGCCGATACCGAGGCAGATGTCGATGCCCAGCGCCCCGGTCGAGATGACCCCCGTCTCCGGAGGTGACTCGCCGGCGCCGAGGCGCATGATCGAGCCCTTGCCGTACGCCTTCTCGATCTGCAGAATCGCCAGTTCGAGTGCCTTGTCTTTGCCGTCCTTCGGATCTGCCATCGGCTCTGGTTCCTCCATCTGCCCCGCCGTGGAGTTTGCGGCAGGTTGTCGTGGTCAGAATACTACAGTTCGAACCCGCGGGGAACAGCCTGGTGCGCCGAAGGGTCCGCCGGGATCACCGCGTCCCCCGAATCCGGCGAGTGAACGTGCCGGGGGGCCTGAAAACACCGCACATCGCCATTCGTAAATCCTCCTCGAGGTACTCAATCCTCCTCAAGGTGCTCTAAAAGCATATTCAATGCCAGATCGGCCGCCTGGTCGCGCACCCGCTGCCGACGCCCCCCGAACAGGGCTCTTTGGCAACGAGTCCGGCCGAAACCGCACACGGCGACATAGACCAGGCCAACCGGCCTCCCCGCGCTCCCGCCGCCGGGGCCGGCGATCCCGGTAACGGCGACCGCGATCTCGGCCTTGAAGACCCGGCGCGCCCCGCGCGCCATGGCCGCGGCCACGGGGGCGCTCACCGCGCCGAAGCGGACCAGCATCCCGCGCGGCACCTGCAGCAACGCGACTTTGGCATTGTTGTGATAGGCCACGACCCCGCCGAGCAGGTAGCGCGAACTCCCCGGGACGCTGGTGACCCTGGCACCGACGAGGCCGCCCGTGCAGGACTCGGCTAGAGCCAGGCGGGCGGCACGCGCGCGCAACGCGCGGCCGACATGGGCCGCAAGGGTGTCGACGGCGGACATCAGGCCCCCAGGAATGCCCGCGCGACCTGGAGGGTGAGATTCGCATAGACGCCGGCGACGACGTCGTCGGCCATCACCCCGAGCGGGGTGCGCCACCGCTCGTCGATCCGCCCCGCGGGAAATGGTTTCCAGATGTCGAAGGCCCGAAAGAGCAGGAACCCGGCGAGCAACCACCCCGGACGCGCCGGAAAGCTTGCCAGCGCAATGACCTGTCCAACGATCTCATCGACGACGATCCGCCCGTGATCGTGGGCCCCGTAGCGTTTCCCGCAGACGCCGGCCGCCCAGACGCCCACGGGGAAGAGCAGGGCTACGGCAACCCCTACGGCCGGCAGTCCCGCCGCGGCCAGCGGAACGTAGAGCGCAACGCCGAGGAGGCTCCCGACCGTACCCGAGGCGAAGGGCGAAAAACCCGTGCCGCACCCGGTCCCGATGACGACCGCGAGTACACGAACCACGCGAGTCACCCGCGGTCCGCCCGGCCCGTGCTGCGAGGGCTGGCAGGCTGCCCGCTCAACTTTTTCCGGCGCCCTGCTACAGCGCCGAGAAGACGACGCGGCGGTTGAGCGCCATGCCGCGCGCGTCCTTGTTCGGAACCCTGGGTTTCATCTCGCCCTGAGTGACGACTTTGAGCCGGCCGAAGCCGATCCCGGCCTTGACCATAGAGCGCATCACCACCTCGGCGCGGCGCAGTCCGAGGATCTTGTTGTAGCTCGAGGTGCCGCGACTGTCGGCATGCCCCTCGATCGTGAAGTTGATTTCAGGGTACTTCAGCATGTCGGCAGTGACCTGCTGGAGCGCACGCTCGCCCTCGGGGGTGAGACGCGTCCGGTCGTATTCGAAGAGGATCTCGGCGGCAGCCAGGCGTTTTCTGGCCGCGTCGAGTTCCTGTGCCGAGTGAGCCGGCGCGGGGGCGGCGACGACCGGCGCCACAGCGACAGCGGGGGCGGCAGAAACCGGGGGCGCGACCGGCGCCGCAGCGACAGCGGGGGCGGCAGAAACCGGGGGCGCGACCGGCGGCGCGGCAGCGGCCGCTTTCACGGTCGGCGCGGCCGCGGCTGCTTTCGCGGCCGGCGCCGGGGCGGCGGGAACAGCTCCCTGGGGAGCCGCCGGAGCAGCGCCAAAAAGAACGTCGAAGCCGGCAAAGAGCCGCAGTTCCGGATCCTCCGGGCCGTAGTCGCCACTCATTCCCCGCCCGCCGCCGACGGTCAGCGAGATCCGGTCGTTGAGCTGGTGCCGAAGCCCAAGATCGAATTGCACCGTGTCGTGGGTCTGTCCCTCCATGACCGCGCGGCCGGCAATCTCGCCGAAAATCTTGGTGCGTGCGCCGACCGGCACGGACAGCCCAAGCCCGTAGAACAGATAATCGTCGCCGTCGGTCCCCGAAACACCGGTGAACTGATAACCGGCGTTGATGTCGGCAACCACGCCGGCGCCGAGAGGGTAAGAAAGGATTCCGGCAACACCGACATCCGTCCCGCCGCTGCCCAGGCCGCGGCCCTCATCGCCGAAAGGGAGTGAAACGTACGAGAGCGCCGCAACGTGCGGGAAGAGTCGGTACTTCAGGCCGACAACCCCGTCGCCGATGCCCGTCTCCTTGCCGTCCGGGGTGACCAACTGGCGCAGCAGCGGCATGGCGAACATGAACTCGAGGTCGCGCACCGGCGACCACGCGAACTGCGGAGCAAGGTCGTAGGTCTCGGGATCCTCCGAAACGACGTAGCGGACGTACTCCCCGAATGCGCCCGCACGCATCGCGCCCGGGGCGAGCGTTTCGGCGCTGTGGGTCAGGTACAACCCCGTGCCGCCCATCCGGTCGCCAGCGGCGACGGCCGACCCGGAACCGCAGGCGAGGACCGCGAGCACCAGCACTGCCAACCGCGTTGCTTTCTGTATCACCGGAACCACCCTCCAAAGACCGACACTGCGGAGACACCGCGCGAACCAACCACGCATCCGGGCCGACTGTAGCACCGCTTCAGCAAAACCGTCAACCACGGCAGGGTCGCTCCGGGCGACGCCCGGTCCGGTCGTGGTCTGGGTAACCTGCCGAAACCGGTCGAACCGGCCGCCGGGACAGTCGGGGACTGCTATTCCTCGTCCTCGTCGTCCTCGTCGTCCTCGTCGTCGAAATCATCCTCAAAATCACCCTCGCCGAATTCGTCGTCGTCTCGTCGTCATCGTCGTCGTCGTCTTCGTCATCGTCGTCGTCGTCATCCTCGTCCAGGTCGTCCTCGTCGTCATCATCGACGCGCCGGCCCACCGCCTTGGCTTCTCCGTGACAATCGACGTATTCATCGCATTTGGTGCAACAGGTCAGTTTCATTTTTTCCACTTCCTCGCAGCTGTAATAGTGGTCGCACAGATCGCAACACATCTTCCCGCGCCCTCCTTGCGCCAGGCTTCAGCGCCAGGTCCCGCGCATCAATCCACGCACGCGAAAGACCCGATGACGGTTTCTAGCAAAGGGCTCATCCTCAAGTCAAGTGACTTTTTCCTGAGCCGCCGGGATCCTCTCCACGGGCAACCTCACCCCAGACGCAGACCCTGTCGCGTCCCGCCTCCTTGGCGCGGTAGAGTGCCTCATCCGCACGGCGGATGAACTCGTGCGCGTCCGGGTCCCCGCTCTGGCTCACGGCCGCCCCGACGCTCACGGTCACCCCGTGACGCGCGTCGCCGGGAACCTCGACGCGAACGGTGGCCACTGCGGCGCGGAGGCGTTCGGCGTAAGCCCCGATCTCCTCCCCGCCGATCTCCTGGAGAATGACGCAGAACTCCTCGCCGCCGTAGCGCGCCACCACGTCGACGTCCCGCGTGTTGGAACGGATGATCTGCGCCACCGCCTTGAGCACCTCGTCGCCGAGGAGGTGCCCGAAGCGGTCGTTGAACGACTTGAAGCGGTCGATGTCGATCAGCAGCAGACCGAGCGGCGAATTGTAGCGACGCGAGCGGGAGATCTCGATTTCGAGACGCTCGCAGAAGTGCCGGTAGTTGTAGATACCGGTGAGCCCGTCGGTGATCGACAGCTGCAGGGTGCTGGCGTAGAGATTGGCGTTTTCGATGGCCAGCCCGGACTGGTTGGCGAGCGTCAGCAGGAAATCGCGCTGGTCGCGGTCCACGACGGGCGCGGTGCTCTCGACGACCAGGAGGCCGATCGGGCGGCCCTTGGACTGGATCGGGACCAGGATGGTGGTCGCGGCGTGGACGCGCGAGGAGAACTCCACCGGCGTGTCGTGGAGCAACTCCTCGGTCCCGAGGATGACGACCTTCTTCTCCGCCAGGGCCCGCCCGAAAACCGGGTGACGCACCGGGTCGAGCACGAGCGGCTCCTCGCGCGCCACCCGCTCCTCGAGCACGCCGCCCTCCCCCGCGAGAAAGATCATCCCGCCGGAGTACCCGAGGTCGTTGACGATGCTCTGCAGCACGATGCCGAGGACCCCGTCGAGGTCCAGGGTCCCGGCCATGGCGCCCGCCACGTGCTGGAGGATCGTCAACTCCATCAGACGGCGATCGAGAAGCCGGTTGACATCGGAGAGGATGCTGTCCGTGCTCGTCGGGTGCCGCAGGGCGTTGGCGCCCGAGGTGCGCCGCGGGTGAGGATTCCGGCGGGAGGCGAGAATGGTGCGCACCAGCCGCACCAGCTCGGGGGGGTCGAAAGGTTTGGTGAGGTAGTGATCGGCGCCGGAGGTGTAGGCATAGAGCTTTTCGCTGTCGAGCGAGCGCACCGTGCAGATCACGATCGGTATATCCCCGGTCAGCTGATCGCTCTTGAGCAGGCGGCAGACCTGGTAGCCGTTCATGCGCGGCATCATGACGTCGAGGACGATCAGGTCGGGGGACCGGTCGATCGCCTTCTGGATCGCGTCGACGCCGTCGCCGGCGGTGATGACCTGCCAACCCTCGCGCTCGAGAATCAGGCGATTGAGGCTCAGGATGTCGGGCTCGTCGTCGACGACGAGAATCAGGGCCGCCTCGGTCACCGTCAGTCCCTCCCGCGCAATCGCCAGCTAGCAGGCCGCCGAAAAAGACGCCCCGCACCCGGATCCTGTCGAGCAGCCTGCCTGTTTCACGAGTATTCAGCAACCGGTCAGGGCCGCACGACCTCCGTACCCCGGGGCGGGTCGAAATGGAACAACCCGGCGTCGAGGTCGGTGTTGGCGCGCTCCCCGGAAAAGACGAGGTGCGTGACATTGCCGAAGGCATCCTCGACGATCGTCCCCGCGAGTCGGCATTCCCCCGCCACGACCTCGAGCACGAGGCGCGACAGGTCCGGCGTCTCGACGCGGGGCCGCAACGCAACGCTCTGCAGGCCCCCCGCGCCCGGTGCGAGCCCGCGCTCGTCCCACGTGAATTCCGCGGCAAAATCGCCCTGCCCGAGCAGGAAGAGGAGCGGCGTCTGTCGGGTGAATGCCGCGTCCAGGGGCTGAATCAGCACCTGATTGCGCTCGGGGCGGTAAAACCAGAGCTGCTTGCCGTCCGCGACGATCACCTGGGGATCGGGACCGTCGTATTCCCAGCGCATGCGCCCGGGCGCCTGGAAAAAAAGCCGCCCCGCGCGGGTGCGGGGGCGTCCGAGGCTGGCGACCCGGCTCTCCTGCGCAAAGTCGGCGGCGAGATTGCGCAACCCCCCGTAGCGATCCTGCACGCAGCGCACCAGCGCCGCCACCGGCGCCTCGGCCCGGGCCGTCTCCGCCGTGGCACCCAAAGCGCCGGCGAGGACAACCAGGGCGATGGCGGCCTCCTTGACACGACACCGAACTCCATTCACGAGCCGCTCCTCCTGATTGCCGCGTCAGTCTATCAGCACGCTGCGCAACTCTCAAACAACCAGGGCGTCACTGAGGGAAGATGCGCGGAGCCGCCGAGGATCAGAAAGGATAGCCGATGGTCAGGTGCCAGCGGGACGGCGATTCGCCGGGCTCGGGCTTGAGCTTGTACCCCCAGTCGAGGCGGATCGGCCCGACGAGCGTCTCGTAGCGTATCCCGGTCCCGACCGAGGTCTTGACCCCCGAAGGGGGCAGCCCGGCCTGATCCGCCCACAGTTCGCCCGCGTCGAAGAAGAACACCCCGCGGAGCTTTTTATAGACACTGAACCGCAACTCGACGTTCCCCAGGGCGAAAGCGTTCCCGCCGAGCGGGTTGCCGGCGGCGTCCTTCGGGCCGATCGCCCTTGTAGCCGTAGCCGCGCACGCTGCGGTCGCCGCCGAGGAAAAACCGCTCGGAAAGCGGGAGATCCTCGGCGCTGAGGAGCAGCTGCGTGAACCCGCCGCGCAGCCCGAGGGCGATTTCGGCGCCGTCCCAGAGCGGCAGGAACCACACGGATTCGAGCTTGTATTTGGTGAACGAGACGTTGCCGCCGAAGAGCGGCCGCGCCACCTCGACGCTCGCCAGCTGGTTGGAGCCCCGCCGCGGCTTGATCGGGTTGTCGCGGCGGTCGTAGGCGAGCCACGAGGCCGACGCTGCCGATGTTGAAGTTCTCCAGGGGACCGAGTTCGGCCGTGAGATCCGGGTCGACGTTCGAATAATCCACGAGCTCGTAGCGGTAGCGCAGGTTGAGCAGCAGCTGCTGGCGTGAACTCCCGGTTGGCCCCGAGCGCCAGACCCTCGCGGCGCACCTTGTACCCGGTTTCCTCCTGGCTCTCGAGGTAGAGGTCGGCCTGCCCCTGGAGCCGGTAGTCGAAGAGCCAGGGCTCCTGGTAGAACAGGTCGTGGCGGTAGCCGATTTCGCTGACCTTCGTCTTCCAGCGCAGGCTCCGCGCGGTGCCGAAGAGATTCTGCTCCCCGGCTTCCACGAACCCGCGGAAGCGCTCGTCGCTGGAGTAGCCGACGCCGAACCCGACGAAGCCCGTCGGCCGCTCGCGAACGGCGAGCACCAGGTCCTGGGGCCCCCCGGGGGAGACCGGTTCGGGCAGCACGTACCGCACCTCGCGGAAGAGCCCGAGATCGTAGAGCTCGCTCTTGCCCTTCGCCAGCGCCTCCGGGTCGAGCGGATCCCCGGGCGCCAGCGGCAGTTCACGCAGGATGACGCGCCGCCTGGTCCGGGCGTTGCCGGTCACGGCGACGACGCCGAGCCGCCGCCGCCGCCCCTCGGTCACCGTGAAGCGCAGGTCGACTCTGGTGCGATCCACCCCGAAATCCGGGCGAACGGTCACCGCGCACTGCGAATACCCGATCCTCGCGTAGGCGGCGCGCACGCGGTCCACCGCCGGCTTGAGGTCCGCTTCGCGGAAGGGGGCGCCCTCCTCGAAGCGCGTGGCCGCCAACAACTGCTCTCTCGAAAGCGCGCCCGCGCCCGCGAAGGAGACAGAGCGCAGCAGGGTGCGGGGCCCTTCTCGCACCGTGAAAATCACGACCGCGCCCGCGGGTCCGGCCTCGGGCCAGACCTCGGGCGGCGGGACCTCGACCCGGGTAAAGCCGGCGTCGCGGTACAAGGACCGGATCCTGAGCCGGTCGCGCTCGAGCAGCGGCGTCTGCAGCAGGTGCGGCACCTCGCCGCTCGAGGGGCGGGTGTCGAGCCGTTGGCGCAGCCAGTCCGCGCCGAAGTGGGTGAACCCGACCAGGCGCACCTCCGCGACCGGGACCGGGTGGTTTTCACGCACGACATAGACGACGTGTCCGGCTTCATAGTCGGCCCGGGCATCGACTTCGGCAAGGTACCAGCCCCGCTCCTGGTAGAAGGCAAGAATCCGCTCGCGCCCGGCCGCGACCTCCTCGTCGTCGAAAAAACCTGACCGCTGGAACGTCAGCAGCGGGCGCAGATCGCCCTCGCTGAAAGCCTTGATGCCGCTGAACGAAGCCTCGGACCGGCGTCCCTCGTCGATTTCGACGGTGATCGCCACGAGCTGGTAGCCCCCGTGGCCGAGTTGGAGCAGCCCCTTGATCGGGTTGGTCAGCGCGGCCAGAAACGCGAAGGACCCGGTGCTGGCCTCGACGTTCGAGTTGAGGCGGACGTCGAGGTAGCCGCGCCGCTGGTAATAATCCCGCAGGCTTGTCGAGCCCGCGCTGGAGGTCGGAACCGCGGTAGAAGGTGTACCGGTTCATCCCGAGCACCCCGAGGATCTCGCTCGTGCTCCAGGCCGCGGTTGCCGCGCAGAAGCACCTTGTGCACGACCCGGGGCCGCCCCTCGCCGATGCGGTACGTCACGCGGACCTGGCCGGAAGCGCGGGAAACCTCCTCGACGACCGTGGCGCCCTCGTGCCCCTGCTCCTGGTAGAAGCGGAGTATCCGCTCGATGTCCGCCGCGGACGATCTCCTCGCTGAATGGTTCGGCGGGACGCAGGCGCAGCATGCGCTCCAGGTCGCGCTCGAGAATGATGATGTTGCCCTTGACCCGTACGTCCTTGACCAGCAGGTGCGGTCGCAGGGTGAAGATCAGCTCGGCGCCGTCGGGGCGCTCGGACAACCGGGCCTCGGCTTCGACGAAGAGGCCCGTTGCGCGCAGCAGACGCAGGTTGCGCTCGAGCAGGTCCGGGGTCAGCGGATCGCCCGCCCGAACCGTGACGAGGTCGGCGTAGCGGTACGATCCGATCCGGTCCGTGGGGGCAAACGTGACAGCCGCCACCCGGGGAGTTCCGGCGGCGAAAACCGGCGGCGCGACCAGGAGCAGCGCGGCGACGAAACCCGTCAGTCTGCCGAACGCCCTCATTTTATCGCGTACCTGAAGACCAGGTCGAGGCTGTAGATCCCCTGCCGCAGTTCCTTCCCCAGGAGCGAGAGGCTGTCGAGCAGGGAGTACTGCACCGTGACCTGCTGGTCCTCCGTGGCGCCGAGATTTTGCGAGTAGCTCACGAAGAGCCGGTCCGACACGTGCGTCCCGAGGGTGACCCGGGCCGAAACCTGGTTGTTGTCTCCGACGACCGGCTCGAGCTGGAGAACGTCCAGGCCCACCGCGTTGCGGGCGCCGTCGCCGAGCGCGTTCACCAGCCACTCGGAGCCGAAAACCGCCGCCCCGGCGATCGCTGCGCTCTCGCCCCGGTCCGTCAGGCTGCTGCGCGTCTCGCCGACGGTCAGCAGCGCGATGAGATCCTCCTGGCGCTGCGCCGGTCGGGGAGGTCAGGTAGTAGGAGAGCTTGTTGAGCGGGCCGCCGACGAGAATAGAAATCTGTGTGTCGCCGACCGAGGTCGAGCCCTGGACTTCGAGCAGCGGGACCAGCGCCGGCGGCACGAACCGCAGGGAACCGCTCTCGAGCCGGAACTGCCGCGAAAAATAGGTGGCTTCGCCCTGAATCGCGGTGAGCTCGCCGCTCACGACCGGCGCGCCGAGCCGACCGCCGATCTTCAGCGCGACAGCGGTCTCGATCTTCGCCGTGCCGTTGTCGATCCAGACGTTGTCGGCGGCGAGCACCTTCACCTCGAGCGCCATCCGTGAAAGGTTGGGGCCACCGGCGGCGGTGGAAGCGCCTGCCGGAGCCGGAGTCAGACCGAGCGGGGGCAGCTTCTCTTTGAATTCGCGCAGGTAGCGCGCCTTGAGAATGTGGACCTCGCCCGCGAGCTTCAGGTCCTGAAAATCGCCGTGCAGGCCGAGGTGCAGGTCGCTCTGGGCCTTGAGGATGCCCGCGAGCGAGACCAGGATGTCCTTGCCGTCGAGCTCGGCGTCGACCCGGAACGGCGGGCGGCTCCAGTCCATCGTCCCGGTCAGACGCACCGTGCCGCCCCCGGTTTGCCCGGCAAGTTCACGGATTTCCAGGCGATCGTCCGCCACGAGAATCGTGCCCCGCAGATGCGTGATCTTGGCGGGGAACGGCCGAAAAAACATTTCCGCGTCAAGGACCTCGACGTCCCCTGAAAACGCGGGGGCGGCGAGAGGTCCGGCCATGCGCAGCCGGACTTCGACCGGCCCGCGCAACTCGCGCGCCGCCGGGATTCGCGCCCGAAACAGCGACAGGTCGAGGCGTCCCTCGACGTTTGCCTCGAGGCGGTCCTGCGCGAACTGATAGCTGCCGCCGCCGCGGAACGCACCGCCGAGCATGGTTCCCGAGAGGCCGGTGGCGGTCAGCGTGCGGCCGCGCAGCTCCAGACGGCCCTCGAGATGCTCGAGCGGCTCGGGGAGCGACCGGACTCTGACGAACGCCTCGCGGATGGTGAGGCTGCCCTCGGGCTGCGGCGCCGACCACGGACCGCCGAGCGTCAGCTTGAGCTCGCCGCGGCCATCGACGTCCTCGATCTCGGGCCAGTACTCCTTGAAGACGGAGAGATTCACCGCGCCTTCGGCTTGCAGGTTCCACCCCTCGGAGTGGCTCCCGCCCCCGCGAACCGACAGGTGGTATTGTTCGCTGGCCAGCCGGAAATCCTCGACCACGAGCCCCGCGTCGCGCCAGGAGATCCGCACCGGCGCGAGGTTCTGCAGCGATTTTTCGGCCGCCTGGAGCCACAGCGTGTCCAGCCGCACCTCGACCCGCACCGAGGCGGGATCAAGCAGCCGCCCGCTCCCCTGAATCCGCCCGGTGGCCAGGAAGGAGGCTCGCCCCAGTGCCTGGGCCAACGCCGGCGGAAATGCGCCGAGTCCCGAACGGACCAGTTCCGGGGCCAGCTGTTGCAGCTCGAGATCCGACTCGAAACGCCAGTCCCTGGCCGGCTCCACGACCGCGCGCAGCCGGTTCTCCCGGGCCGCGATCCAACCCTCGACGGCGACCGCCCCCCTCCGGTAGTTGATCGAGAGCTCCCCGCCCTTGAAATCAAAGCCCGCGTAGCGCAGATGATCGGCGCGCACGTCGCCGGCGATCTGCGGGTCGGCCAATTGCCCGCTCACCCGTCCACGGATCGAACCGGTGAGCTCCAGGCCGGCGAGCGGCGCAAAGTCGGCGAACGTGAAAGCCGGGCTCTCGAACTCCCCCTCGATCGCCCACCCCTCGAGGAGCGCACCGTGGAACGCCAGCTCGGTCGACCCGCGGCGCAGCCGCAGCCGGTTGACGCCGAGTCGCCGGGCGGCATAGCTCAGCGAGAGCGATCCCTCATCCACGGCAACAGTGCGGTAGCGCAGCGCCCTCCCGGTAACCTCGCCTTCGATCTCGGGGGCGCCGGCCGTCCCGCGCAGCCGCAGCCGTGCCTCGAGCACCCCCTCGACAAGCCGCGGATCCGTCCCGAGCAGGCGCGCGGCCTCCTGGAGCGAGAGTTGCTCGAGATCCGCCACCAGGTCGAGCCGTCCGGATGGCAGCTCGACCGTGCCGCTGACGCTGCCACGACCGCCCGGCCAGGCCACGGCGCCCGCCGCGATCCGCACGCTGCCGGCGTCCGCCGCGAACCGGGCGCTGCCCTCGATCCCCCGCAGGGCGCCGACGGTGGCCTGCGCCAGCTGCACCTCGCCGGAGAAGCGCGGGCCCTGCGCGTCCGCCGTGAAATCCCCCCCGAAGCTGTCCGTTGCCGCCGAGCGCGATCTTCCCCGGCGGCAGCAGCCGTGCCAGATCGCCGACCGTGCCGTCGATGCGCCCGGAAAAGCCCTCCTCCCGGCTCCAGGACCCGGCGCCGGCAACCTCCAGCGTGCGCGTCGCTCCGCGGAACGATGCGACTGAAACCAGGCCCCGGTCGAGCGACACCGCGGCTTCCGCAACGACCTCCTCTCCGGGCCAGGAGGCGGCCGTGAACCGCGTGGCCAGACGGCCGCTGCCTGAAGCTTCAGCGCCGATCCCGGCGCCCTGCCACTGCAGCGTGCCCGCGAGCCCGAGCACCCGGGCGGCGATCCCGTCCTGCGCGGCCGGCAACTTCGCCGGATCGAGAGCGCGCGCCGTGGCTTCGATCCGGTAGCGCGGCGCGTCGCCCGAGAAATCGACCTCCCCGGCGGTGGTCACGTCCCCTTCGCCAACCGGCAGGCGCAGTCGCGACCAGGAGAGACGACCACCGTCCCAGGCGACCTGCCCTCGCGCCTGCGGCCAGCGGTATCCCCCGGCGACGAGTTCCTGAACGGCAAGGGCCCCCGTCACCACCGGGTTGCGCCAGTCCCCGGCGATCTCGCCCGCAAATCGCGCCACGCCGCCGGCGGCGGTCGGCCGGCCGAGCAGCGCCGCAATTTTCTCGAGGCGCGCCGACAGCTCGCCCTTGAGCGCGAGCACACCCGTGGCGCTCGCCGTCCCGCGGAGCGTCCCCGTGAGCGCCCCGCCCGCGAGGCTGAGCTCGCGCACCGTGACCTGGTGCTCCCCGATCGTGACGTCGGCATCCACCCGGCCCAGATCGACCTGTTTCCCGGAGCGCCCGGTCACGAGACGCCCGACCTCCAGAACGGTGCGTGCGCCCCCGCGGGAAACGAAGACCGACAGGTTGACCCCGGTCGCGTCAACGCTCCGGCCGGCGCGGTCCGACATCTCGACCCTGCCGTCGACGACCTCGAGAACCCGCAGGGGGAAGGGCGGCCGCAGGAAGGAGCGCACCTGCGCGGCCACCTCTGCCGGAATCACCGGAGCGCCCGGCGGCGGAGCCGGAGCCGGGCCTGATGCCGGCGATTTCGCCGACGCCGACGCGACGGCGGCGCATCGCGGGCCATGACCCGTCCGGTTGCGGGGCGCACGAAGAGCCGCGGGCGAACGAGCACCACGCGGCCAAGCCGCTCGCGCCCGAAAAGCACGGCATAGGGGTTGAACGAAATCCTGACGTCCTCCGCCGTGAGCACCCGTGTTTCGCCCGGCCGCTGGATGGTGACACGCCCGAGGGAAATCCCGGGCGGAAACCAGGTCCCCCGCAAGTCGGTCGTCTGGAACTGCGCGCCGAATTCGGCGCCAAGCCGCTCGCGCAGGTAGTTCGCCGCACTCCCGCTCAAGAAACTGCCCTGGTGCCAGGCCACGGCAGTCACCAGGGCCAGGCTCCCGAGCAGGCAGCCGGCAATGACGACCCTGGGGCGGATGCGGCGCATGGGCGGGCCTACTCCCCGTAAGCCTCCGGGCGGCGGTCGCGCAGGAAGCTCCACTCCTCGCGGACGGCCCGCACGGCCCCCGGGTCGATGTCGGCGAAAACCACCCCATCGTGCATGCCGCTCGGCGGCAGCAGGAATTCTCCTTCCGGATCGATACAGACGCTCCGCCCGTAGAAGTCCTGGCGCTCCTCGCGGCCGACGCGGTTCACGCGGAAAACATACATATTGTTGACGATGGCGTTGGCGGCGAGCACCGTCTCCCACTTGCGGGTGGTGGCGAACGCCGCGGCGTTCGGGGCGAAAACCAGTTCGGCACCGGCCAGCGCGAGCTGCCTCGTACCCTCGGGGAAAAAGTTGTCCCAGCACAACTGCACGCCGAAGCGCAGCCCCTGACTCTCGAAAACCGGGAATCCCGTGTCCCCGGGCTGGAAATAGTAGGTCTCCTCCCAGAGGGGGAGGTCCGGCACGTGCACCTTGCGATATTTTCCCAGCAGCCCGCCGTCGGGGCCGACGACCACCGCGGTGTTGTAGCAGGCGCCTGCCGCTGACCGCTCGAACAAGGGGCAGATCAGCGTCACGCCGGTTTCGACCGCGAGCGGCCGCAGCGCGTCGAGCGTCGGCCCATCCTCCCCCTCGGCCAGCGCGAAGTGACCCTCGTCCCGACCGCGCGGAAACCAGAGGGTCGAAAGCAGCTGCTGATAGCAGACCACCCTGGCCCCATGCTCCGCCGCCATCCGGCCGAGCGTCACCGCCTTCGCGAGGTTCTTCTCCCGCGCCGCGACGCACGCCATCTGGATGCCCGCCACCTTCACCTTCCCCATCTGCCTCCCCCCGCTACTCCGTGTGCTTGGCCTTGTCGTACATCAGTTGCGACTTCTCGGGCTGACCGAGCCGGGAGAACGCCTCCCCCAGCCCGTTCCAGGCCTCGGCGCTGCGCGGGTCGGCCTCGGCCGCCTGCTCGAAATACCCTCGCGCCCGCTCCCAGGACCGGGCCCGCAGGGAGATGCGGCCGAGCTCCAGCGCAAGGTTGCGCACCGCCAGACGGCTGATCTCGAGGGCGCGCTCCAGTTCGCGGACGATCTCCTCCGTCGCCGGGGAGCCGCCCGCCGGCGGCGGTCCCTGCCTTTCCAGCAAGAGCTTCTCCTGCGTCACGGCCTGCAGACGCGCTTCAAGCTCGCGATTGGCGCGGTTGGTGTCGGCGACGATCTGCTCGAGCCGCGCCAGCCGCTGGTTCGCGAACTGGCTCTGCCCCTCGACGAGCCGGCGGCGAGCCTCCATTTCGCCGGTGGCCTGGGCGAGCAGGGCCTTGGCCTCCGCGTGGTCGGGGCTGGCGACGAGCAACCGGTTCAGCTCCTGGACCGCCAGGCCCGGGTCGCCCGACTCGAGCGCCGCACGAGCCAGGCCGAGCCGCGCCTCGGGCGGACCGCCCAGTTCAACCGCGCGCCGGTACTCCCGCAACGCCTCGTCCCGCTGGCGGTCCTTTTCGAGGGCGAGGCCGAGAAAGTAGTGGTTCGCGGCCTGGCCCGGATCGATCGCCAGCGCCTTGCGGAAGTACTCCGCGGCCTTGGAGTACCCCCCGGCAAGATAGCTGTTGGTCCCCAGTTCCGCCCAGGCCTGCGCATACTGCGGATTGATGTCGGCGGCGCGCAGGAAGAACTTCTCGGCCCGCGCGTATTCGCGGGCCTTGCGCGCCTCCTGCCCGACGCGAATGAATTCCGCCTCGGCGAGATCGGGGCGGCGCGCCGACAACAGCCGGAACTCTCTGACGGCGAGCTCCGGCCGACCCGTTCTGTCATAGAGCGCGGCGAGTTCGGAGCGCGCCTTGTCGTTGCCGGCATCGGCCTCCAGGACCACCCGGTACTGCTTCTCCGCGTCCGCGGGGCGGCCGCGGTCATCGAACACCCGCGCCAGGTTCAACCGCGCCTCGGCGTAGTCGGTCGCGAGCGCAACCGCCTCCTCGAACTGCCGCTGTGCCGGTTCCGGGCGGCCGGCGGCCGCGAGAGCGACCCCGTAGTTGTTGCGGGCCTCGGCTGTCCGGGGGCCAAGGGCGACGGCACGCTCCAGGACGACCAGCGCCTCATCCAGCGAACCTTGCCGGAAGAGTTCGACCCCGAGCCGCAGGGTCGGGTCCGCGTAGTTGGCGTCGAGCGCGAGCACCCCGCGCAATTTCTCGATCCGCGCCGCGGGCGCCGCCTCGAGCAGCGCAGTCCGGTAGGCGGCGTACGCCTCAAGTGAAACGGTGACACCCCTGGGGAAGAGCGGATCCGCACTGCCGAGGCCCGCCTCGGACGCCACGTGCCGGACGGCGGCCTCCACCAGGATGAACGCCCGCGCCGGCGGTTCGTTCCCGCGAAAAGACGGCAACTCCCGGGCCGCACCGACATCGAAAATCCTGACCTCGAGGTCCAGTCGCCCCGCGACCAGGGTGCTCCCGCCCAGGACGGCCAGATCCGCACCCGCCCGACGACAGATGTCCAGGAACGCCTCGGGCGTCACCGCGGCGGCGGCAAGTTCACGCAGAGCAGCCTCGCGCGCGGTCCCGGCCACCAGGCGCACGGAGCTCAAGGAACCGAAGCCGTCCTCGAGAATGCCCCCGAGCGCCTTTGCCGACCACTCCTGGCCGGGGGTCCCGCTCGCAATCGGCAGGAGCAGCAGGGACGTGCGCTCCTCGGCCGCCGCGACCGGGGAAACCGCGGCGACCAGGAACCAGAGGACCCCGAGGGCCAGCGCGCGCGCCGCCGACGTGCACGCCCTCAGCGGTTCGATCGCACGGCTGAATTCTTCCGCGCACGCGCATGTCGGGGTCCGCGGGCGGGACATGCGCCTAACTCCTCGAAAAAAATGTAACGTTGCGCACGCGGTAAAAACAGGTGTCAGGAACGATCCGCCCCCGGTCGTTCATGCCCCCTCCGTCGCGCCGCAGCATTTTTTGTATTTTTTCCCGCTCCCGCACGGACAGGGGTCGTTGCGGCCGATTTTGGGCGCGGAGCGCCGCACGGTGTGGGCGACCCCTTCCCCGCCGCGGGACTCGCGCGGGGCCTGCCGGGCGATTGCCGCTTGCGCGCCCTTGTCGGACGGGGCGCCCGCGGCCGCGACGGACAAGCTGACGGAATCGTGGCGCTCCTGGCGCGGGACCTGACGCCGGTGCGCCGGCAGCTCTTCTTCACGCACCGGCCGCGCCGCGAAGAGATACTCCACGGCCTCCTCGCGCACCCGCTGGAAGAGGGCCTCGAACATGTCGAAGGCCTCCTGCTTGTACTCGGTCAGGGGGTTCTTCTGCCCGTAGCCGCGCAGGCCGATACCCTCCTTGAGCGAGTCCATTGCGTAGAGGTGCTCCTTCCACAGGGTGTCGATGATCTGGAGCATCAGGTACTGGCGCAGGCGGGTCATGGCCTCGGGGCCGAACTCGGCCTCGCGGCGGGCGTACTCGGCGCGCACCCGCTCGCCGAGCGCGGCGCGCAGCTGGTCGCGGTGCAGCGTCGGGATCTCGGCGGCAATCCCCGGATCGAGCGAGAACTGCTTGCGCAACCCGACGGTGAGCGCGGCGGCCTCGTCGGCGTCGAGGAAATTGCCGCCGGCGACAAAGGGGGCGAGCAGGCCGTCGAGCAGGCCGTCGATGATTTCGTCGAGTTCCGCGCGATCGAGTTCGCCCGCGAGCACCTGGCGGCGCCAGGCGTAGATCACCCCGCGCTGCTCGTTCATGACATCGTCGTACTCGAGCAGCTGCTTGCGGATCTCGAAGTTGTGGGCCTCGACCCGCTTCTGGGCGTTTTCGATGGCGCGGGTGACGAAGCGGTGCTCGATCGGCTCGCCCTCCTCCATGCCGATCTTGCCCATCAGCCCGCTGATGCGGTCCGAGCCGAAGATCCGCATCAGGTCGTCCTCGAGCGAGAGGAAGAAGCGCGAGGACCCGGGGTCGCCCTGGCGTCCGGAGCGGCCGCGCAGCTGGTTGTCGATGCGGCGGCTCTCGTGGCGCTCGGTGCCGATGATGTGCAGCCCGCCCGCGGCGACGACCTGCTCGTGCTCCTTGTTGGTCACCGCGCGGAACTCGGAGAGGATCTCCTCGTAGGAGCGCCCCTCGGGCCCCTGCGCGGCGAAGCGCTGGCGGGCGAGGGCCTCGGGGTTGCCCCCGAGCAGGATGTCGGTGCCGCGGCCGGCCATGTTGGTCGCGATCGTGACCGCGGCGTAGCGGCCGGCCTGGGAGATGATCTCGGCCTCGCGCTCGTGGTACTTGGCGTTGAGCACCTGGTGGCGGATCCCCTTGCGCTTGAGCAGGGTCGAGAGGTGCTCGGACTTCTCGATCGTGATCGTGCCGACCAGCGCCGGGCGGCCGGTCTTGGTGCAGGCCTCGATCTCGCCGACGACCGCGTCGAACTTCTCGCGCTCGGTGCGGTAGATCAGGTCCTCCTGGTTGACGCGCCGCATCGGGCGGTTGGTCGGGATGGTCACGACGTCCATCTTGTAGGTCTTGTTGAACTCCGCCGCCTCGGTGTCGGCGGTCCCGGTCATGCCGGCGAGCTTGCTTGTAGAGGCGGAAGTAGTTCTGGAACGTGATCGTCGCGAGCGTCTGGTTCTCCTCGGCGACGCGCACCGGCTGGTGAAAGATCCGGTTCTCGCGGGCCTCGACCACCTGGTGCAGCCCCTCGCTCCAGCGCCGGCCCGGCATGAGCCGGCCGGTGAACTCGTCGACGATGATCACCTCGTTGTTGTTCACCACGTACTCCACGTCGCGCTTGTAGAACTCCTTGGCGCGCAGGGCCTGCAGCGTCACGTGCCGCTTCTCCATCTGGTCGAGGTCGTGCAGGCTCTCCACGCCCCAGGCGCGGCAGGCGCGCAGCTCGCCCTGCTCGGTGAGCGAGACGTTCTTGTTCTTCTCGTTGGCGAGGTAGTCGACGCCCTCCTCGAGCGAGGTGCCGTCGAACTTGGCCTTCACCTCGTCCCGGTCGGTGATGCGCCGCCCGACCAGGGGCTCGGCGAGTTCGACGGCGCGGTAGTAGATCTCGGTCGACTCCTCGACCGGCCCGCTGATGATCAGCGGCGTGCGCGCCTCGTCGATCAGGATCGAGTCGACCTCGTCGACGATCGCGTAGTTCAGGTCGCGCTGGACGAACTCGGCGAGCGAGAACTTCATGTTGTCGCGCAGAAAGTCGAAGCCGTACTCGTTGTTCGTGCCGTAGGTGACGTCGCAGCCGTAGGCGAGCTGGCGGGCCCGGTCCTGCATGTCGTGCTGGATGATGCCCACCGTGAGCCCGAGGAAGCGGTAGACCTGGCCCATCCACTGGCTGTCGCGCTTGGCGAGGTAGTCGTTGACGGTGACCAGGTGCACGCCCTTGCCCGGCAGGGCGTTGAGGTAGACCGGCAGGGTCGCGACCAGCGTCTTGCCCTCGCCGGTCTTCATCTCGGCGATCTTGCCCTCGTGCAGCACGACGCCGCCGAGGATCTGGACGTCGAAGTGGCGCATGCCGAGGGTGCGCCGCGCGGCCTCGCGCACGACGGCGAAGGCCTCGGGCAGCAGCTCGTCGAGCGTCGCCCCCCCGGCCAGGCGCTCCCGGAACTCGACGGTCTTGCCGCGCAGCGCGGCGTCACCCAGCCGGCGCACCGCCGGCTCCTGGGCGTTGACGCGGTCGACGATCGCCGCGATGCGCTTGATCTCCCGGTCGTTCTTGGTGCCGATGACCTTCCTGATCAGTCCGAGCATCTATCTCTCCTCGATTCAATTCGTGATCAAATTTTAATTATAGCAGGTCTGATCCTCGTATCGGGTGAAAATCCTACAGACCGGTGTTCCCGTGTGGGCGGGGGCGGGACGGCGCCGTGCGGTCGCCAGCTTCGCGCTCGACCTGGGCATGTCCGCCCCGGCGCTCGAAGCGCGCAACTCGCCCTCGGGCTGCGCGTGTTCGAGCCGCGGCGAGCCGGGCGGGGTCGACCCCGCCCCGACGACGTGCTCGTGCACGGCGACGCAGACGTCAGCGTCCGGAGGCGCGAGGCGGTCACCCGCCTGCCCGCGTGACGGGCAGGCGGCTGCAGACGCACGAGCGAAGGGGCGCCCCAGCCGTCTCGCGCACGGGGACATCCCCGGACTAGTTGATGATGTAGTCCTGGGGGTTGACCGGGACGCCGTTGCGCAGGACCTCGTAGTGCAGGTGCGGCCCGGTGCTCTTGCCCGTGTTGCCGACCAGGGCGATGACCTGGCCGCGGCGCACCCGCTGGCCGGCCCGCACGATGATCTTCGAATTGTGCCCGTAGCGGGTCAGATAACCGTAGCCGTGGTCGAGCGAGATGATATTGCCGAAATCGACCTTGCGGCCGGTGTAGGTCACGACCCCGTCGGCCGGGGCGAGCACGGGCGTGCCCATACCCGTCGAGATGTCGAGGCCGCGGTGCCAGACCGTGTTCCCCGTGAAGGGGTCGCTGCGGCGGCGGAAACCCGAGGTCACCCAGCCGCGCACCGGCATGATCGAGGGCGTCGAAACCAGCAGCGACTTGCGGTCCTCGAGAAAGCTCACCAGTTCGGAGAAGCCCTGCTCCTGGGCCTCGACGCGGCTCTTCATCCGCTCCAGGTCGCGGTCGACCTGGGCCGCGAGATCGCTCTGGCGCACGTCCAGGCCGCTGACCATGTCCGCGAGGCTGGTCTCGCCGCCCCCGATGCCCAGGAGAGACTCCTGGCTGTAGAAGTCCCGGTCGAGGTCGAAGGCCGTGCGCAGGCGCGCCTCGAACTTGCGCAGACGGGACATCCCGTTCTCCAGTTCGACGAGTCCCTGGGCGACCTGCGCGGCCTTGACCCGCTGAGCCGCAGCCTCCGCGCGCAACTGCTTGAGTTCGGCGACACGGCTGAGGCTGCGGGCGTAGTCGATGATCAGCAACGCCATCACGAGCGCCCCGATGCCGGCGACGACGACGGCGCCCTTGAGAAACCGCTCCCGCACCACGAACTTGCGCACACGGCTGTGGGCGCTCGGGACGATCATCAGGGTGTACGACCGCTCCCGCGTCCGATGTTCCGGCCGCCCCGCCCCGTCCGCCTTCTTCCACCACAAACGCATGAACACACTCCTCCGCCGGCTGTATTGTTCGTTATCTTGCCACTGCTGTCAACGACCCTCGACCATGGACCGAGGGCATTCCCCTTGACTCCGACCATGTCGTTCAGGTATAAGCACCGGCCATGATCATCGTGATGCGCCAGGGTGCCGCGAAGAAGGAACTCAACGAGGTCCTCAAGAGGATCCGCGACCTCGGCTACAAGACGCACATCATCCACGGCGTCGAACGCGACGTCATCGGCGCCATCGGCGACGAGCGCGGCAAGGCGCGCCTGCAGTCGCTCGAGTCGCTCGCGGGCGTCGAGAAGGTCGTGCCGATCCTCAAGCCCTACAAGCTCGCCAGCCGCGAGATCAAGACGGAGCCGACGGTCATCGAGGTCGGCGGCGTCAAGATCGGCGGCGACGGTTTCGTGGTCATCGCCGGTCCCTGCTCCGTCGAGAGCCGCGAGCAGCTGATCGAGACCGCCACCGCCGTCAAGAAGGCCGGCGCGCACATCCTGCGCGGCGGCGCCTACAAGCCGCGCACCTCCCCCTACAGCTTCCAGGGGATGGAGGAGGAGGGGCTCAAGCTGCTGGCCGAGGCGCGCGAGGCGACCGGGCTGCCGGTGGTGACCGAGATCGTGAACCCCGCGGACGCCGAGCTGATCGCCAAGTACGTCGACATGTTCCAGGTCGGCGCGCGCAACGTGCAGAACTTCGCGCTGCTCAAGGTCCTCGGCCAGATCGACAAGCCGATCTTCCTCAAGCGCGGCATGATGACGACGATCGAGGAGTTCCTGATGTCCGCCGAGTACATCCTCGCCGAGGGCAACCGCCGCGTGATCCTCTGCGAGCGCGGCATCCGCACCTTCGAGCGCGCCACGCGCAACACGCTGGACATCTCGGCGGTCCCGGTGCTCAAGGGCATGACCCACCTGCCGGTGGTCGTCGACCCGAGCCACGCCGCCGGGCACTGGCAGTACGTGCTGCCGCTGTCCAAGGCCGCGGCCGCCGTCGGCGCCGACGGGCTGATGGTCGAGGTGCACTGCCGCCCCGAGGAGGCCGTGTGCGACGGACTGCAGTCGCTCAAGCCGGAGAAATTCCGCGAGCTGATGCGCGAGATCAACCCCTTCGTCGAGGGCGCCGGCCGCACGCTGTAGTCGCCGGAGTCGCCGTCTCAGGTCACGACGCTCGAGAGGCCGTCCGCGCGGGGAAGGGCCCTCGGCGCAGACCGAGGCCGGCTGCGGCTGCGCTTCCTCGTATCGCTTCTGCGGCGGGCACCAGCCCGCCTCCGCGCGTACTCGTCACTGCCGTTGCCGGGACACACCAGGACGCTCCGATCGACTCCGACAAACATCCATCCATGGCGCGTTCCCGTGGGGAAATGTTCATCGGCCAGCACGGATAATGGCGAGGCGGCTCGGGGCGTCACTGAGGGAAGATGCGCGAAGACGCCGATCAGCCCGGAGTGCGGTCCGAGGCGGTCCCGCAGGGACGCGGGCTCGTTGTTTGAGCCCGAAGGGCGAGTTACGAGTCCGCGAGCCTTGGACTGCGCTCCGGGCCGGCGGCTGAGACGCACGACCGAAGGGACACCCCAGCCGCCTCGCGCACTCGGATGGTTTCCATCATTGCGGCGGCCTGCTAGGCCCGCAGCTCGACCCCGAGATTGTCCTTCAGTGCTTCGATGATGCGCGCGCGGAGCGGGAGCACGTCCTCCTCCGCCAGCGTGCGGTCCGGAGCCTGGAAGGTCAGCGTGAACGCCAGGCTCCGCGTCCCCGCCGGCAGCGGCTCGCCGCGGTAGACGTCGAAGAGCCGCAGCGAGGCGAGCAGTTCGCCGGCGGCCGCGCGCACCGTCGCCTCGATCCGCGCCGCCGGCAGCTCCTCCGGGCAGACGATCGCGAGGTCCTGCGTCAGCGCCGGGTAGCGCGAGAGCGTGCGGTAGGCGCCGAGACCCGCGCCGGCCAGCAGCGCCGCGGCGTCGAACTCGCCGAGCACCACCCGCCGTTCGGGCAGGTCGAAGACGTGGCGCAGCGCCGGGTCGAGTTCGCCGAAGGTGCCGAGCGTCTCGTCGCCGCGCGAGACGACGGCGGCGCGGCCGCCCTGGTACGGCGAACCCTCGTACGGCGCGAACGACAGCGGCCCGACATTGAGCCGCTCGGCGAGCGTCTCGAGCATCCCCTTGGCGTGAAAGAAGTCGAAGGGCGGCGGCGCCTGGTTGCCCCACCACGGCAGCGTCGACGCGCCGCTGAGCAGCAGCGCCAGCCGCCGCGGCTCCTCGGGGAGCTGCTGCTCCGAGGGGAGGTAGACGCGCGCCAGCTCGAAGATCGCGACGCGGTCGACGTGGCGCAGGTTGTAGCGCAGCGTCTCGAGCAGGCCCGGCAGGATGTGGCGCCGCAGGTGCGTGCGGTCCCCGGTCATCGGGTTGGCGAGACAGACGAAGCCGCTCGACGTCCGCCTCGAGCCCGAGGCGCAGGCACCAGGCCGGGTCGGTGAGCGAGTAGGTGATCACCTCGGTCAGGCCGCAGGCGACGAGCGCGTCGCGGGCGCGGTCCTCGGCGTCCATCTCCGGGTTCGGGCGCGGCGGCGCGAACTCCCCGGACATCGGCGCGCTCGGGATGCGGTGGTAGCCGGTGATGCGCGCGACCTCCTCGACCAGGTCGGCGGGGATCGCGAGGTCGAGGCGCGTCGGCGGCGGGACGACGACGAAGCCGTCGCTCTCGTCGTGCACCGCGCAGCCGAGGGAGACGAGAATCCGCCGGACTTCCGCCGCGGGGACTTCGAACCCGAGCACGCGCTCGATCTCTCCGGCGGGCAGGCGCACCGGCGAGACTGCCTGCGGGCGCGGGTAGACGTCGACGACGCCGCGGGCGACCGTGCCGCCGGCGTGCAGCCGCATCAACTCGGCGGCGCGGCGGGCGGCGTCGCAGGCTCCCGGCGGCCGGCACCCCGCGGCCGAAGCGCAGCGAGGCCTCGCTCGGCAGGCGCTGGCCGATCGCGGTCACGCGGATGCTGGTGCGGTCGAACTGCGCGGCCTCGATCAGCACGCGCCGGGTCTTCTCGGTGACCTCGCTCTCGCAGGCCGCCCATGACGCCGGCGAGCGCGACCGGGCCGGCGCCGTCGCAGATCAGCAGCGTGCCGGCCGCGAGCGGGCGCTCCGCGGCGTCGAGCGTGGTCATGGTCTCGCCCTCGCGCGACGGGCGCACGACGATGACCGGCGTCGTCGACGCCGCCCTCGCCGCGCAGCGTGTCGAGGTCGAACGCGTGCAGCGGCTGGCCGGTCTCCCACATCACGTAGTTGGTCGCGTCGACGACGTTGTTGATCGGCCGGATGCCGGCCAGACGCAGCCGGTGGCGCATCGCGAACGGCGCGGGGCCGATCGTCACCCCGCTCGACGACCGCCGCGCAGTAGCGGCCGCAGAGCTCCGGGGCCTCGATGCGCACCGCGACCATCTCGGCCGCGGCGCCGTCCCCCTCGGCGAACGACTCGGCGCGCTCCACGAGGGTGCCGCAGCCCATCGCCGCCACCTCGCGCGCGATGCCGGCGAGCGAGAGACAGTGCGAGAGGTTCGGCGTGAGCTCGACGTGCAGCACGGTGTCGCCCAGGTAATCGACGAGCGGCGTCCCGGGCTCGGCGTCCTCGGGCAGCAGCAGGATGCCGCCGTGCTCGGTGCTGATCCCCAGTTCCTTCTCCGAGCAGACCATCCCCTCGGAGCGCACGCCGCGGATCTTCGAGGGCTTGAGCACCGTGAAGCCGCCCTCCGGCGCGTAGGCGTCGACGAGCCTCGCGCCCGAGAGCGCGAGCGGCACCTTGACGCCGGTCATGCCGATCGTGATGTTCGGCGCGCCGGTCACCACCTCGATCGTCGCGGCCCCCGCCGTAGGCGACGGTCGCGAGCGTCAGCCGGTCGGCGTTCGGGTGCTGCCGCACGGCGGTCGACCTCGCCGACCAGGATGCGCTCGCGGTCCCAGTCGGCGCCGACGCGCTCGATCTCGCCGACCTCGATGCCGGCGGCCGGCAGGCGCTCGAGCAGGTCGTCGAGCGGGACGTCGATCCTCACGAACTCCGACAGCCACTTCAACGGCACGCGCATCGGCTTCAGGCCCCCGCCGAGAACTGCGCCAGGAAGCGCAGGTCGTTCGAGTAGAAGTAACGGATGTCGTCGATCCCGTGCACCTGCATCGCGATGCGCTCGGGGCCCATCCCGAAAGCGAAGCCGGAGAAGACCGCGGGGTCGTAGCCGCCGTTTTCGAGCACGGTCGGGTGGATCATGCCGGCGCCGGCGATCTCGAGCCAGCCGCTGCCCTTGCAGATCCGGCAGCCCTTGCCGCCGCAGAGGATGCAGTCCATGTCGACCTCGACGCTCGGCTCGGTGAACGGGAAGTAGCTGCCGCGCAGGCGCAGGCGCCGCTCGCCGCCGTACATCTGGCTCGCGAAACTCTCGAGCAGCCCCTTGAGTTGCGCCATCGTGACGTCGCGTCCGACCGCGATCCCCTCGACCTGGTAGAACATGAACTCCGAACGGGCCGAGACCGCCTCGTAGCGGAAGACGCGGCCGGGCAGCACGACCCGGATCGGCGCGGGGGCGCGGCCCTTCATCGCGTGGATCTGCCCGGGCGAGGTGTGCGTGCGCAGCAGCGTCGTCTCGTTGACGTAGAAGGTGTCCCACATGTCGCGCGCCGGGTGGTGCTGCGGCATGTTGAGCAGCTCGAAGTTGTACTGGTCGCTCTCGACCTCGGGGCTCTCGAAGATCTCGAAACCCATGCCGTGGAAGATGCGGCAGATGCGCCGCAGGGTCTGGGTCGTCAGGTGCAGGCGCCCCGGGTTCGGCGGCGCCCCCGGCAGCGTGACATCGACGCGCTCGGCGGCCTCGGCGGCGCGGCGACGCTCGTTCTCGAGGGCGGCGATCCGGCGGTCGAACGCGGCCTGGAGGCTGTTCTTGATCTCGTTGGCCAGCGCGCCGAGACGCGGCCGGTCCTCCTTGGGGACGGCGCCCAGCTGCGTCATCAGCGCCGCCAGCGCCCCCTTGCGGCCGAGGTGCTCGACGCGCCACAGCTCGAGCGCCCCGGCGTCGGCGGCAGCGCCAAGCTCGGCGTGCGCGCGCTCACCAAGTGAACGGATCTTCTCTTCCATGGCCTCCCTTTCGCGGAAAGTGCCGAATATCCTGGGCTTTTTATCACTCGCGGCGTGCATTGTCAAACGCCCGACGCCTCCGCCGCAGGCCGAACGGCTTTCAATAACGACCGCCCTTCAGTCTATACTGTGCACCATCGTCTGATGGGGAGGAGGAAGGTGGAAATCAGGGCGGAAAAACTTCTCTGGCCCGCGGTCATCGCGGCGCTCGCGGTCAAGATCACGCTAGCGGCGGCGATACCGATAACAAGCGACGAGGCGTATTTCACGCTCTGGGGACGCTTTGTCGGACTGGGCTACTACGATCACCCGCCGATGGTCGGGTGGCTGTTGTATCTCATGTCGTTCATCGGGAATGCTCCCGTCCTGATCACGACTGCCCGCCGTGCTTTCAACGCTCGGTATCGCGCTCGGGATCTATTCGTTGCTGAAGCCTCTGGACAAGAACAAGGCGGGCTTGATCTTCCTGTTTTTCCTGGTCTCGCCGCTGAACCTGCTGAACGTGATCATCGCCACGGACACGCCTTTCATGTTTTTCGCTTTTCTTTCGGCATATTTTCTCTTCCGCGCGGAAAAAGAAGCCGGCTCTCTGTGGTACCTGTTCAGCGGCCTGGCTCTCGGCGCGGCGTTTCTCTCCAAGTACTTCGCCGTCTTTCTGGGCCTGGCCTATGTCGTGTACTTTATCGCCCTGCCGAAAGACGCGAAGAGGACGCGCGGCTTCGCGGTGTTGTTCCTCGCTCTCGTGCCTTTTGCGGCGCTGAACATGTACTGGAACTACACCCACTGCTGGACCAACGTCATGTTCAACCTGATCAACAGGAACAAGAAGCGAGCGGTACTCCCTGGGGAAAGTCCTGCTGTTCGTCGGGTTCCAGGCGTATCTGTTCACCCCGGCCGTCGTGTACTATCTCACCCGGCGCTCCAACCAGCTGATTGCGCACCTGTCCGCGGCCAGGGGCCGGATTTTCGGCGCGGGCTACGCGGTGTTCGGCTTTCTGTTCGTGGTGCCGCTCCTGCTGTTCGCGCTGCTTTCCGTGAAGAAGTCCGTGGGGTTGCACTGGGTCCTGGGCTTTTATCCGTTCCTGTACCTCCTGTTGTTTTTCGTGTTCACCGAGGAAGAACTCGTGAAAACCGTCAAATTCACCGCGGTGTTCTCCCTCGCGCACCTGATCCTCGTCGGCGCGGCTCTTTCCGTGCCGCTCAAGTATTTCCAGGGCAACAAGAATTACAGCTCGCTGCTCATGGTCATCCGGCCCGGGGAATTCGGGAAACTCCTGGACGCGCACGAAGGCGCCTGTGTGCCGGCGACGACCAGTTATGCGGCCTCCGCGATTTTCACGTATCAGTTCGACAGATATTTCCTTGTTTTCGGGGGCGGCTCGCATCACGGCCGGCAGGATGATTTTCAAACCGACTTCCGGAAACTCGACGGCAGGGATATCTGCATCATCCGCAACACCGAACCAAAACCGGACGACTATGCGCCATTTTTCCAGAACGTCACGACCGAACGGCGGATGATCGACAACGCCCGAGTTCTATCTGGTCAGCGGACACGGGTTCAAGTACGCGAACTACCGGGACGTCGTTTTGACGGAGATCAGGAAAAAGTATTACGCGCTTCCCGCCTGGCTGCCCGTTTCCCCGAACTGCGACGGTATCGAAAAGTACTTCAGATCGACCGCCGGCTCTTCGTGACTGCCGTGAACCGGACGTTGCGTGTGCGCCACCTCACGAGCGAGGTCGGTTTTCCATGTACCGTGCTGCGCTCGCCGGCGCCGTAAATACCTCTCGGAACCAGGCCGTGCGGCTGAGCGCGAGCGTGACGACGACCCCGAACCAGGCCCCGGCGAGCACATCGCCCGGATAGTGCTCCCCGATGATCACCCGGCTCGCCGCCACCAGTGCGGCGCCGACGATCCACAGCACGCGCAGGCGCGGGTAGAGCAGCGTCAGCGCGCAGGCGACCGCCCAGGCGGTCGTCGCGTGACCCGAGGGGAACGAGTTGTGGTCGTAGCCGATCTTGAAGAACGCAAAACCATACGCGACGGTTCGGCAAAGAGGGCGATCGGGCGCCAGCGGGCGACAACCGGCTTGAGCAGATCGACCGTCAAACCGGAAATGACGATGGCGCTGAAGACGAAGGCCGCCTTCTTCGCGGCAACCGGGCGCCGCAGAGAGAAACCGCTGGACCAGGTAGAGCACCGCGAGGCCGACCAGGTAGGGAACGAAACCGCCGAAGACCGTGATGCGATTGAACAGGGCGACGATTCCCGGATCGAGGCCGCGGGCCCAGATCGCCGCCGGCCGATCAACGAAAACGTAACAGCCGGCGACGACCAAGGCGAGCACCAGCACAACCAGGGCAGGACCCCTGCGATCGGTCGGCGTGATGTTCGCGCGGTCCACGTTCCGGTGACTGCAACCGCAATCAGGCGTCGGGGACGTCTCCCCCCTGGCGACGGAAGACGTCCACGGAGGCCGCCGCGACTTCGGCGAGCATCTCCCGGAGTGCGACCTCGATGCGCTCGGCGGGGACGCCGAAGGATGCGGCGATATCGACGATGCTCTCCGCACCCTGGAAATGGCGCTGCGCGATCGCGACCTTGAGATAGTCGTCGGCAATAATCCGCCGCAGATCGGCGTCTGTCGCCTCGACCCGGGCGCACGCCTTTTCGAAATCGAGACCTGCCGCGAGGCCCTCGGCGATCGTTGAAAAACCGGCTTCGTGAAGCCGATCCTCTTCCGCGGTGAACCCCCCGGAAACAGGTCCTTCCTCGATTGCACTCATCGGATACGCCTCACTTCTTCCCGCCCTCGTCCCAACCCTTCTGAAACGCCTTGGCGGCTTCCTGCGACTTCTCGAGACCATCCTTGGCGGCCTCCTCACCCTTCTGGAGGCCTTCCTTGGTGAGGTCTTTGGTCTTGTCGTAGCCTTCCTTGAACAACTCCTTGCCCTTCTCGAAAGCCTCCCGCGCCTCGCGACCGGCCTTCTCGCTCGCTGATTCCTTCTTGCAGCCGCCGGAGAAAAACATGAATGAAAATAGCGCGCCGATCGCGACGATGCCGATCCCGATCCACCGTCTGTACGAACCAGTTCGTGTCCTTGCCATGCCGCCTCCTTGATCAGGGTCTTTGCTCGATCATGGTAACGCATCGTTGCGCAGGATGGAAGCATTCGCGCTGTGCGTTTCGGGCGGGGATGAACCCCGCCCCTACGGGGTCACCGGAATGATGCAGGTGAGGGGTTGATTTCCGCCAAGAAAAAAAAGGCCCGGCATCTGGGTAGATACCGGGCCTCGAGAAAAAATTCCTGGCAGCGTCCTACTCTCCCACCACGGTAACGCGGCAGTACCATCGGCGCAGGAGGGCTTAACGGCCGTGTTCGGAATGGGAACGGGTGTGGCCCCTCCGCCATAACCGCCAGGAAAGCGGTACCAGTCGCGATCGTTGCTGCTGATCGGGGCCGGAAATAGCGATTTGTTTCTTTTTAATCAAGCGAGGAATGCAGTGCTTTCTTGTGTCGCATTTACTAAAGACGAAATAATGGTCAAGCCTCACGACCGATTAGTACTGGTTAGCTGAACGCCTTACGGCGCTTACACACCCAGCCTATCAACCTCGTCGTCTTCAAGGGGTCTTCAGGGGTCTTGCGACCCGGGAAACCTAATCTTGAGGTGGGCTTCCCGCTTAGATGCTTTCAGCGGTTATCCCTTCCGAACATAGCTACCCGACGGTGCCGCTGGCGCGACAATCGGAACACTAGTGGTTCGTCCATCCCGGTCCTCTCGTACTAAGGACAGCTCCTCTCAAGTTTCCTCCGCCCACGATAGATAGGGACCGAACTGTCTCACGACGTTCTGAACCCAGCTCACGTACCGCTTTAATCGGCGAACAGCCGAACCCTTGGGGCCTGCTTCAGTCCCAGGATGCGATGAGCCGACATCGAGGTGCCAAACCTCCCCGTCGATATGAACTCTTGGGGGAGATAAGCCTGTTATCCCCGGCGTACCTTTTATCCGTTGAGCGACGGCCCTTCCACGCGGAACCGCCGGATCACTAAGCCCTGCTTTCGCACCTGCTCGACTTGTAGGTCTCGCAGTCAAGCTCCCTTATGCCTTTACACTCGACGGCTGATTTCCATACAGCCTGAGGGAACCTTCGGGCGCCTCCGTTACCATTTAGGAGGCGACCGCCCCAGTCAAACTACCCACCAGGCAATGTCCCTTTCCCGGATATACGGGAACAGGTTAGAATCCCGGAATAAGAAGGGTGGTATTTCAAGGTTGGCTCTGCACCGGCTAGCGCCGACGCTTCATCGCCTCCCACCTATCCTACACATCCCATCCCAGAATCCAATACCAAGTTGTAGTAAAGGTGCACGGGGTCTTTCCGTCTAATCGCGGGTATCCGGCATCTTCACCGGAACTACAAATTCGCCGAGCTTCTCGTTGAGACAGCGCCCAGATCGTTACGCCATTCGTGCAGGTCGGAACTTACCCGACAAGGAATTTCGCTACCTTAGGACCGTTATAGTTACGGCCGCCGTTTACCGGGGCTTCAGTTCGGAGCTTCTCAGGATTACTCCCAATGACCCCTCCCATTAACCTTCCGGCACCGGGCAGGCGTCAGACCCTATACGTCGCCTTGCGGCTTTGCAGAGTCCTGTGTTTTTGCTAAACAGTCGCCTGGGCCTTTTCACTGCGGCCCCTCGAGGCACTTTGGAGCAAGTCCTCACACCAAGAGGGGCGTCCCTTCTTCCGAAGTTACGGGACAATTTTGCCGAGTTCCTTAACGAGAAATCACTCGAGCGCCTTAGGATATTCTCCCTGCCCACCTGTGTCGGATTACGGTACGGTCACCAGACATACTCGCTTAGAGGCTTTTCTTGGCAGCGTGGAATCAAGAAGTTGGCTTGTCCGAAGACGCGCTTCCCCGCTTTCCTCAGAGACGCGGGCGACCGGATTTTCCATGTCACCCCTCCTACGATCGCGGCCAGCCATCCGATAGGCTGTATCTCTATCCTTCTGCGTCCCCCCATCACTCAAACGCATGCCTGGTGGTGCAGGAATATTGACCTGCTGTCCATCATCTACGCCTTTCGGCCTCGACTAAGGGACCGACTAACCCTGGGCGGATTAACCTACCCCAGGAAACCTTAGGCTTTCGGCGAGAGTGTTTTTCACACTCTTTTTCGCTACTTATTCCGGCATAATCTCTTCTGTGACCCGATAATGGTCCTTACGGTCCATCGCGTGTCTGTCACAGAATGCTCCCCTACCAGACGACACCCGAAGGTGTCGAATCCATAGCTTCGGTGGCTGGCTTGAGCCCCGTTGAATTTTCGGCGCAGAATCACTTGACCAGTGAGCTATTACGCTTTCTTTAAAGGATGGCTGCTTCTAAGCCAACCTCCTGGTTGTCTGAGTAATCCCACATCCTTTCCCACTTAGCCAGCACTTTGGGACCTTAGCTGATGATCTGGGTTGTTTCCCTCTCGTCTACGGACCTTATCGCCCGCAGGCTGACTCCCGCAATACGGAACACCGGCATTCGGAGTTTGGTTGGGTTTGGTAAGCTTGTAGGCCCCCTAGTCCATCCAGTGCTCTACCACCAGCGTCTATCTTATGCGAGGCTAGTCCTAAAACTATTTCGGGGAGAACCAGCTATTTCCGAGTTTGATTGGTCTTTCGCTCCTACCCACAACTCATCCGAGTCGTTTTCAACCGGCACCGGTTCGGTCCTCCACAGATTTTTACACCTGCTTCAACCTGGCCATGGGTAGCTCACTCGGTTTCGGGTCTACTCCACGCAACTCATTCGCCCTATTAAGACTCGCTTTCGCTGCGGCTCCTCCCCTTACGGGATTAACCTTGCTGCATAGAGTAACTCGCCGGATCATTAAACAAAAGGCACGCGGTCAGGCATTCCCTTGCGGGCATAGCCCTCCCACTGCTTGTAGGCAAACGGTTTCAGATTCTATTTCACTCCCCTCACCGGGGTGCTTTTCACCTTTCCCTCACGGTACTAGTGCACTATCGGTCGCCAGATAGTATTTAGCCTTGGCCTGTGGTCAGGCCGGATTCCCACTGGATTTCACGTGTCCCGTGGTACTTGGGAACCGCAATCAGGAAGCCTGAATCATTTCGCCTACAGGACTGTCACCTTTTTTAGTGAGCCTTCCCATGCTCTTCGGCTATAATTCAGGTTTTTGACTTCCCGGCAGGTTCGTAACCCCGCCCACTGCGGCCCCGCAACCCCGACTGCACAACGCTCACGAGCTTGACATGCAGCCGGTTTAGGCTCTTCCCCGTTCGCTCGCCGCTACTGAGGGAATCAATATCTTTTTCTCTTCCTAGAGGTACTGAGATGTTTCAGTTCCCTCCGTTCGCCACCTCGCGCCTATGTATTCAGCACGGGTTTCCAGGAGTTCATCCTGGAGGGTTTCCCCATTCGGAAATCCCCGGTTCAAAGCCTGCTAGCGGCTCCCCGAGGCTTATCGCAGCTAACCACGTCCTTCATCGCCTTCTGGCACCAAGGCATCCACCGTTTGCCCTTCGTAGCTTGACCATCATTCGCCTTTAGCAAATGCGGCACTCGCTATCACTGATTACGGAGCCTACTGCGCTCCGTAGTACAACTTTCCTCGCCTGATTTTCAAAGAGCATCGAGCCCGGAGGCTCGCCTGTGATGGTGTGCCAACTCCATATCTGCACAGGCGAGACCCCAAACGCGAACGTGGTGGAGCTAATCGGCTTCGAACCGATGACCTCCGCCGTGCAAGGGCGGCGCTCTCCCAACTGAGCTATAGCCCCGGCACCCGTTCACCGTCCAAGAGCACTGCGGGTTCAAGCCGCCTCGGGTCTGGTGGGCCTAGGTAGAGTTGAACTACCGACCTCACGCTTATCAGGCGTGCGCTCTAACCAACTGAGCTATAGGCCCGCTCGCACTCAACCCGGAGCCCACCCGACTGCTCCCTCAAAACTAGGCAGACGTACAACCAACCAATGGGTAAATCGACCGGTCTTCTTCGAACCTGCCCGAAGGCGGTTCAAGAATTCCTTAGAAAGGAGGTGATCCAGCCGCAGGTTCCCCTACGGCTACCTTGTTACGACTTCACCCCAATCACCAATCATACCTTCGGCACCTGCCCCCCTTGCGGGTTGGCGCAGTGACTTCTGGTACAACTGACTTTCGTGGTGTGACGGGCGGTGTGTACAAGGCCCGGGAACGTATTCACCCCGGCATGCTGATCCGGGATTACTAGCGATTCCGCCTTCATGCAGGCGAGTTGCAGCCTGCAATCTGAACTGAGACCGGCTTTTTGAGATTGGCTCCCCCTCGCGGGCTTGCAACTCTTTGTACCGGCCATTGTAGCACGTGTGTAGCCCTGGGCATAAAGGCCATGAGGACTTGACGTCATCCTCACCTTCCTCCGGTTTATCACCGGCAGTTTCCTTAGAGTTCCCGACATTACTCGCTGGCAACTAAGGATAAGGGTTGCGCTCGTTGCGGGACTTAACCCAACATCTCACGACACGAGCTGACGACAGCCATGCAGCACCTGTCACCTTGTCCCCGAAAGGACGGTACTGTTTCCAGCACCTTCAAGGGATGTCAAGCCCAGGTAAGGTTCTTCGCGTTGCGTCGAATTAAACCACATGCTCCACCGCTTGTGCGGGCCCCCGTCAATTCCTTTGAGTTTTAGTCTTGCGACCGTACTCCCCAGGCGGGGCACTTAATGCGTTAGCTGCGGCACTGGAGGGGTCGATACCTCCAACACCTAGTGCCCATCGTTTACGGCTAGGACTACCGGGGTATCTAATCCCGTTTGCTACCCTAGCTTTCGCGCCTCAGCGTCAGTTGTGGTCCAGAGAGCCGCCTTCGCCACGGGTGTTCCTCCCAATATCTACGAATTTCACCTCTACACTGGGAATTCCACTCTCCTCTCCCACACTCAAGCCCGGCAGTATCCAATGCAGTTCCAGAGTTAAGCTCTGGGATTTCACATCAGACTTACCGAACCGCCTACGCGCTCTTTACGCCCAATAATTCCGAACAACGCTTGCTCCCTACGTATTACCGCGGCTGCTGGCACGTAGTTAGCCGGAACTTTTTCTGTGGGTACCGTCAGACACCCGAGGTATTAGCCCGGGTGGGATTCTTCCCCACTAAAAGAGCTTTACGACCCGAAGGCCTTCATCACTCACGCGGCGTTGCTGCGTCAGGGTTTCCCCCATTGCGCAAAATTCCCCACTGCTGCCTCCCGTAGGAGTCTGGCCCGTATCTCAGTGCCAGTGTGGCCGTACACCCTCTCAGGCCGGCTACCCATCGTCGCCTTGGTAGGCCATTACCCCACCAACTAGCTAATAGGACGCGGGCTCATCCCCAAGTGACAGCTTTCAAGAAGAGGCCGCCTTTTACCGCACTCTGCGAACAGAGCGTGGTCTTATTCGGTATTAGCCCCGCTTTCGCAAGGTTATCCCAAACTCAAGGTTAGATTACCCACGTGTTACTCACCCGTTCGCCACGGTACTTGCCAGCCGAAGCCGACTTTCCCGTTAGACTTGCATGTGTTATGCACGCCGCCAGCGTTTATTCTGAGCCAGGATCAAACTCTCCAATTGGAAAATTCAATCCCCTGATTTCAGGGGTTTACATCTTGTGGCTCTTGCGAGCCTTAACCCGAAAGTCAGTAAGCACGTCTGCCTAGTTTTCAAAGAGCAGCCTTCCCAACGGGAAGAGCGTGATAGTACCGGATGTTCACCGGCCCTGTCAAGCCCATTTTTCGAAGGCCAACCCGTTTCGAAAGAGCAAAGTAGCTTGCGTAATATAGCCTTTATCTGAAAGGATGTCAAGCGTTATTTTGCCACCACCTGCCTTTCCGCCACCAACCGCCTGAAATTCCCGATATCATGTAGCTACTGGCCGAGCCCCACGGGTGCCCGGGCGGCGCCGTCACCGACCACAGGGAGGAGTCTCGTGCGCGATTCACGGATCGACCAGCTTGCAGGCATTATTACCGGCTATTCCACGGGCGTAAAGCGCGGCGACATCGTTCTGATCACCGCTTCCGGCGAAGAGTGCCAACCGCTGCTCAAGGCGGTGCACCGCGCCTGTCTCAGCGCGGCGCCCGCCATGTCGAACTCCAGTTTTCCTTCCCGGAAATCGCCCGCGACCTCTACCGCCTGGGGAGCAAAGAGCAGATTTCCCACTTCCCCGCACATCGCCTGGCCTTTCTCAAGCAGGTCGACGTCTCGATCGGCATCGCCGCGGAGCAGAACACCATGGTGCTCGCCGGGGTCGATCAGCGGCGGTACCTCACGCACCAGAAAGTGCTGCGGCCCCTGCTCGACTGGCGGGTCAACCACACGCGCTGGGTCATCTGCCGGTACCCGACCCACGGCATGGCGCAGCAGGCGGGCCTCTCGCTCGAGGAGCTCGAAGACCACCTCTACGGCGCCTGCAACCTCGACTGGGCGGCCATCTCGCGGCGCCAGGAGCCGCTGCGGCGGTTGATGTCCCGCACCGATCGCGTGCACATCGTAGCCCCGGACACCGACCTGCGCTTCAGCATCAGCGGGATCGGCGTGGCGAAGTCCGACGGCCACCACAACCTTCCGGACGGCGAGGTGTTCACGGCTCCGGTCAAAGCGTCCGTCGAAGGGCACATCGCCTTCAACTGCCCCACGATCCACGGCGGCCAGGCTTTCGACGACATCCGCCTCGACTTTCGCGGGCGGCAAGGTCGTCGCCGGCAGTGCCGCCGACGGCGAGACCAGGCTCGGCCGCATTCTCGACATCGATCGCGGCGCCCGGTTCCTCGGGGAGTTCGCTTTCGGCCTCAATCCGCGCATTACCCGGCCGATGCGCAACATTCTCTTCGACGAGAAGATCTTCGGCTCGGTCCACCTCGCCCTGGGGAACGCCTACGAGAAATGCGACAACGGCAACCGCTCTTCCATCCACTGGGATCTGGTGAAGATCTTCGGCAAGGGCAGCCGCGTGAGCTTCGACGGGAAACCCGTGATGGTGGACGGCCGCTTCGTCCACGCCGGCGCTGAAAGCGCTCAACCCGCCGCGGCGCAGGAGCTAGCCGGCGTGCACCCGGACCTCGAGCGTTCCGTCGAGTCGGCGCTGCCGCCCCTGCGCGTCTCCTGGGCCTTCATGCTCGCCGCCAGCCTCGCCTGGGCCGGGCTGGGGCTGTTCGCCTCGCCCGTTGTGTCCCCGTCGGGCTCCACGGCCGGCACGCCGTGGACGACGGCTGCTGATCGGCCCTCGGCGTGCTCTGCGCTGCTGCAACGATCCTGGCTCGACCGGGCGGTCATCACACCCGGACGGCTGGCCGCCCTCATCACGGTCCCCGACCAGGCGCTTGTCGCGGCGCCACCTTCTCGCCGGCCACCTGGTCCTCTGGTCATTCGCCGAGCTGCCCGCCCTGTTCGGCTTCGCGCAACTGCTCCTCGACGGGTCGCTGGGCGACACACCTGGCGCTGTGCGCCGTCTCGCTGGCAATCCTCGCCCTGCTGATGCCGACGCGGGCCCGCATCACCACCCGCATCGCAGCGGTGTTGCGTCAGCGGAGCGCTTGACGGGGCGCTGAAAAACTCGAGACGGGCCATTTTCGGCACCTTGACCAGGGAACCGGGCCCTCGCTTCGGGAAACGGGGTTCCCGCCCGACGGTGTCTCCGGATCACTTCGGACCCGGCTCGACTCCATCGACGCTCCGGGGGCACAATTCTCTCTCGAGAAAAGCGCTCTCCCCCGCAGCCGCCAGCCGGTTGCCGAGGATGTTCCAATGCGCTTCCCTCTCGATGTAGAGCGGCCGGGACTCCCTCTGCGCCTCGCGGGACAGGTACAGGGGTGAGATCAAAGCAGTCCGCCCCGGACCGCGCGCACCAATCCAGGAGGTAGCGGTTCGGCAGACTCGGGTTGATCCGGTCCGCCGTGAGACTCCGATACCCGCGCAGCGAGGCGACCGCGTCGAACATCTCTCGTCTGTACTCCGGATAGACCTGCAGTTGCGAGGGATAGAGGACCACCAGAAACCGCACGCCGGCGCCCTCGGCCGCGCGTTGCATCTCTTCGAGGAGCCTGATGTGGGGTTGCCAGTCCCGTTCGAGCCCCTCCTCCGGCACATAAAACCGTCCGAACTCGTCGGCCATGATTTTCCGGAAGGCCTCGGCCGAAAATAGCGGGCCGGAGAACGCCGGGTCCTGATCGGTCGCGGGAGGGAGCGCCGGGTCAACGATCTCGCCACCTTTTTTCCCGGCTTGATTTTGGTGACCGCGACGAGGGGGCGGCGGTCCTGCCGGGATCCTTTCGCGCGATCTCAGGATCTTGACGGCATTTCGGACATACGTCAGGAAGGCGGAGTGGAAAACCGGTTCCTCATGAAACGGGAGGTCATTCCGGTGCTTGAACAGATCGGGGCCGTCGTTGCCGAGATAGAGGTGCAGCACCACGGCATCGGGCTCCCAGAGCGGCAGCAGGAAGTCCAGGAGCGTGCGATATTCCCAGAGACCGACCGCGGCGATCCCGGCGTTCAGCAGGTCGAGGTCCCGACCGCAGCTGCGGGCGAGTTCCCTCTCGACCAGAGTCTGGACCGCGTCCGGGTAGGGCGCCATGGAGAAGCAGAAGGAGTCCCCCAAGGCCACGACCCGGTAGCGTCCCGGAGGCTTGGGAATTTCGAACTCGGCATCGTTGAAGCCCTGCGAGTTTTTTTAATAGTTGTGCCAGTTGCGATAGGGGAACAGATGGGCCTGGGCCTTGAGGAAGCTCTGCAGGTTCGGGTGTTTTTGCGGCCGGGACTTGACCCGCATCGTGGAGAGATACCGCACCCCCGGCAGGAAGTTTGAGACGATCCTGACGGCCGCTTCGCCCGTCAACCACGCCGCGCCGAGAGCGAGGGCGACCCGCAGCAGCGCCACACGCCGGGTCTTTGAGGTGCTCGAAACGCGAGAGAGGAACGAAACTGGTCCGCTCATGGATCGCGCGCGGGGCGGGACCCGACGCGGGATGAGACTTCACGCCAGAGGCCGCAGTACAATTCTTCCTGCTTGCGCACCATCAGATCGGCGTCGAACTCCGCGACTCGTTCGCGTCCCGCCGCCCCCATCCGACTGGCCCGCGCCGGATCGAGCAGCAACTCCGCGATCCTCGCCGCGGCCCCGGCAACATCGCCGGGTGCGACGAGATGGCCGGTGACGCCTTCCGTCACCGCCTCCGGCGCGCTGTCCACGCGGTAGGCGACGACCGGACGACCCGCCGCCATCGCCTGCGGAAACACCCGCGGCAGCCCTTCCCAGAGCGACGTGAGGACGAGCACGTCCAGGCAGGGGATGATCGCCGTCCACATCGCGCCGCCAACCGAGCAGGCGCAGGCGTCCCTCAAGACCGGACCGCCGAACCTCCTCCTCGACGGCAGGGCGCAGGACCCCGTCCCCGGCGAGGAGAAACTGCGCCTCCGGGACGCTCTCGGCGACGAGCGCGGCCACCCGGACGAAATCCACGGGGTTCTTCTGCGGTTTGAGACACGCCACCATGCCGACCAGCGGCCGCGCCGGGTCGAACCCGAGGGCGCGGACGGCCGACGTCCCGATCGATCCCCGACCCCGAGTAGCGCGAAATCTCGATCCCGCTGCGGATGAGGCTGGCGCGCTCGCGTGCAAAGAGCCCGAGCGCCACTCCCTCGTCGAGGTCGGCCTGCGCCACCGCGATGACGTGGCTCGTCCACCGCGCCGCCAGCCGCTCGAGCGCGATGTAAAACCGGCGCACTCCCGGCCTCTGGCGCGAGTGAAAGCCAAAGCCGTGCACGGTGTGGATCACCACGGGAACCCCCGCGATCCGCGCCGCCGCGCGTCCCGAGGATGCCCGCCTTGCTGCTGTGCGTGTGGACGATCACCGGGAGCAGTCCCGGTCCCGACGCGGCCGCGCGCCGCGCGTACCTCCCGTCGCAGGATGCCGGCGAGGGTGGCGAGCGCGATGCCGTCGCGAGCAGGACGCACCTCGCGCACCAGAGAACGGACGAAACGCTTGTCGTACCGGCTGTCCCCCAGAGCGTCGGCGACGAGCAACCCTTCCGGATGGGTGACGAGGAGCCCGGAAAAGCGTGCCGGGTCGAGATGGCCGAGCGTGTAGAGCGTGTTCTCCTGCGCACCGCCCAGTTCGAGCTTGGTGATGACGTGAATGACGCGGATCATCGACCGGTCCGGCAATCGATCCGGCGTGCGCGCCTCCATGCCCCTGCCACAGGGCGTCCTCCATCGTCCCGTACTCCCACGCGCCGTAGCGGCCGATCGAGTGCACCCCGCGCGACTCGAGCTCGCGCAGGATCCCCGGCAGCACCCGCGCCCGGTGGCGGTCGTAGAGGACGTAGGCATACGGGACGTGCACGAGATCGACAACGGCCGGCTCCTCCCCGCGCCCGAGCAGTCCCGCCCGCTCGAGACCGCGCCGGATGTCGCCCCAGCGCTCCCCGCAGCCCCTGCGGTTTCCGAACGGGAGCGTCGCCTCGACCGAGAGGACGTGGCACCCGGGCGGGGCCATGGCCGGGGCGACGTTCGTGGTAATCCCCACTCGATAGAATGGATAGACCGGCTCCGGGAAGTAGAGCCAATGCGCCTGCCGCCCGGCGGGCCGCGCGAGGCCGATGTTCGCGATGCAGATCGAGACGCAGCGCAGCCGCTCGGCCGCGGCCGCCACCGCCGGGGGCAACCCGCGGGTCATCCGCAGCAATTCGGGCAGCGGCGCCGTGGAAACCAGCCGCTCGAACTCCCAGGTGCGGCCGGAGAGCGTCTCGACGCGGCGGCGGCGCAGATCGATCCCGACCACCTTCTCGCCGAGATGAAGCCGCATCTCCCCCCGGGCCAGCGCCGTCGCGAGCACGCCGATCCCGCCCTCGCGCGGGTAGGAGAAGAGCGGGTTGTAGCCGAGTTGCAGGTCGGCGCCGGGCCGCCCGGCCTCCTGGATCTGAGCCGGCGTCGGCACGGGGATCGCCCACGCCGCCCAGGCCGGGTCGATGCGCCGCAGCGGGACGCGCCACATCTTGCGGTTGTAGGGGCCGAGAAAGTGCCGCACGATCCCGGCGCCGAAGTGGTGCCGCAGCCAGCCCTCGAAATCGCCCGGAGTCGCCGCGCCCGCCGCCTTCTCCCCCACCGCCCGGGAGAAACCGCGAAGGCACTCGTCGCGCACCCGGGCCGGCAACTCGAACAGGTGCGCCTGGAACGGGTAGTGCACCAGGCGTCCGTGAAAATGCACGAAGGCGCGGCGGCGGTGCCGGGCCAGGGCGCCGGGGAGCCTGGCCGCGACAAAGCGCCGGACCTCGGGCCGCCGGAAATGCAGCAGGTGCCCCGAGATGTCGAACGTGTAGCCCTCGCGACGGTACGAGCGGCACAGCCCGCCCACCGTCGAGGAGGCCTCGAGCAGCGTCGCGTCGCGCCCGAGATGCCAGCCGGCGGCCAGCCCGGCCAGACCGCCGCCGATGATCAGCGTCCCGTTGCTCACAGTCCCATGTCGATCCGCCTGAGCCACCAGGCGAACCCGAGTCCGAGCAGGCCCAGGGCGGCGAGCACGCCGAGCGCGCCGCGGCTATCCAGGAGCATGACCGCCACGCCGGCCGCCCCGAGCAGCGCCGCGGTGGCGTAGCTCGCCAGGACGGTCTGGCGCACCGAGAGCCGCCAGCGGCGCAGCCGCAGCGCGACGTGATCGGGGCTGCCGAGGAACATCGAGACCCCGCGCCGGTATCTGATATACATCACGAAAAGCGTGTCGAAGATCGGCACCCCGAGGATCACCAGGGGGACGAGCACCCCGATGTTGTTGTGCTCGGTGTAGCGGCCGATCATCGCGAGCGCCCCGAGATTCAGGCCGATGAAGAGGCTCCCCGTGTCGCCGAGATAGACCCGCGCCGGCTGGAAGTTGTAGCGCAGGAAGCCCGCGAGCGCCCCGGCGAGCGTGGCGGTGAGGATCGCGATCTCGTGGTTGCCGTTGATCAGCGCCACCGCGAGCAGCACCAGCGCGGCGATCAGGCTCACGCCCGCGGCCAGGCCGTCCATGATGTCGATGAGGTTGACGGCGTTCATGACGCCGATCAGCCAGACCAGCGACAGCACCAGGTCGAGCGACGTCGGGAGCCAGACGAGGTCGATCGCGATCCCGGCCTTGATCAGCACGAGCGCCGCGAGCCCCTGCCCGAGGAACTTGGCGCGCGGCGAGATGGCGCCGATGTCGTCCACCAGGCCGAGCAGCACCACCATGGTGCCGGCGAGCAGCAGCGCGAGCACCTCCCTGCTGAAGGAGTAGGTGACCCCGAGCGCGACGACGAACGACAGGTAGACCGCGGCGCCGCCGAGATACGGCACCGGCTCCGTGTGGCGCTTGAGTTTGCCGTCCGGCCGGTCGACCAGACCGTACTGCCGCGCCACCTGCATCGCGACGGGCGTCAGCAGATGGGTGAACACCGCGGCCAGGAGGCCCGAGAAAGCGACGAGGGCCCACTGCCCGTGCCCGGTGGCGAAGAATGCTGCAGCAGAGCCCATGGATGCCGGCACGATACCACCACCGCGACCGCTGCCACAAGACCGCGGAGCCGCGCTCATTGACTTTCGAGTGCCCGGTGGTAGAGTAGCGCGGATTTTCGACCGGACGACCTGGAGACCATGGCAAACGAACGCACCCTGACCATCGCGCTGAACACGCTGCCGCGGCTTCGCGCCGCAACAGCCTGCGCAGCTTTTGAACGCTTCGGTTCCGCCGCGGGTATCCTCGCGGCTCCCGCCGCCGAACTCACCGCCCTGCGCGGAATCGGGCCGGCCCTGGCGGCGGCGGTGCGCGGGCTCGACGCGGAGCGGGTCGGCGCGGAGGAGGAGCACCGGGCGCGGGCGCTCGGCATCGCGATCCTCACCCTCGACGACCAGGACTATCCGGAGCGCCTGCGGCTGATCCCCGACCCGCCCCGCGTGCTCTACCGCCAGGGCGCCCTGCTGCCGCAGGACGGCGCCGGAATCGCCGTGATCGGCGCGCGCGCCGCCACCGCCTACGGGCGGACCGTGGCCGAGCGACTCGGCCGTGAACTGGCGGCGGCGGGTGTCACCGTGATCTCGGGCCTCGCCCGCGGCATCGACGGCTGCGCCCACCGCGGCGCGCTCGCCGGGGGGGGGCGCACCGTGGCCGTCCTCGGGACGGGCCTCGACCGCATCTACCCGCCGGAGCACGCCCGTCTGGCCGCCGGAATTGCCGCGCAGGGCGCGCTCCTCTCCGAGTTCCCCCTCGGCTCGGAGCCCGAGCCGTGGCACTTCCCGCTGCGCAACCGCGTCATCAGCGGCCTGGCGCGCGGGGTCGTCGTCGTCGAGGCGGCCGTTCGCAGCGGGGCTCTGGGCACGGCCGACATGGCGCTCGAACAGGGCCGGGAGGTGTTCGCGATCCCCGGGCCGATCACCTCGCCGACCAGCGCCGGGACGAACCGGCTCATCCGCCAGGGCGCGGGGCTCGTCGAGGGCGCCCGCGACGTCCTTGAAGCGTTTCCCGACCTGGCCGCCCGCCTGGCCGCGACGGACGCGCAACCTGCCGCACTCGCCGGGCTGAGCGAACCCGAACGAAGTCTCCTCTGCGCCCTCGGCTCCGCGCCGCTGCCCATCGACGACATCATCCGGGTTTCCCCGGGTCCCGCGGCGGCAACCGCCGCCCTGCTGACCGCACTCGAACTCAAGGGCCTCGTGCGCCAGCATCCGGGAAAAATCTTTGCGCGCGCCTGACGAGCGCCGCGGACGAGAGGGAAAACACGGCAATGCCTGAGAGCTGGCTCGGCCTCCTGCACATCATCACCGGGCGTCTGCTCGGCGAGCGGCAGCTGCGGCAGGATCCGACTCCCCTGCTCGAGGAACTGGTGGCCGAGGGCTTCGACCCCGCCGATGTCGCCCTCGCCCTCGCCTGGATCGAGCGGTTCTTTGCGGGTCTCTACCGGGACGCCCCGCCGGCCGGACCGGGCGAGCCTTTCACCTCGAACGGCCTGCGCACGCGAAGCGCCGAGGAGTTGCTGTGCGTCTCCCCGGACGCCTTCGGCCTGCTGCTGCGGCTTGAGCACGACGGGGTGATCGATGCCGCGAACCGCGAGGAGATTCTCGACCGCGCCCTCTCGCAGGGCGGCGAGGAGGTCGGCGAGGAGGAGATCCGGGCGATCTCGCGCGACGTCCTGGAGGCAGCGGGACGGGACGGTTCGGCGGCGGACCCGCCGGACGGACGCCCCCGCAGTCGCCACCTGCATTAGCACGCCAGCGGATCATCGCTCAGGAATTGCTTGTTCCAGCCCGCTGTGGTATTGAGCCTGACCGAGTGCAGGCTTTTTCAGTCACCCGATAGAGGAGCAGCATGGGAAAGAAGCGCGCCGTCCACGAATTGCCGCCCACGGGCAAGCCGCTCGTGATCGTCGAGTCGCCCGCCAAGGCGCGCACGATCGCCAAGTTCCTCGGCAAGGACTGGATGGTCGAAGCCTCGATCGGGCACGTGCGCGACCTGCCCTCGTCCGCGGCCGAGATTCCGGCCGCGATCAAGGGCGAGAGCTGGGCGCGCCTCGGGGTCGACGTCGACAGACGGCTACGCGCCGCTGTACGTCGTCCCCGCCGACAAGAAGGCGCGCATCCGCGAACTCAAGGCGCGGCTCAAGGAAGCGAGCGTGCTCTACCTCGCGACCGACGAAGACCGCGAGGGGGAATCGATCTCCTGGCACCTGCTCGACCTGCTGCAGCCCAAGGTGCCGGTCCGGCGCATGGTGTTCCACGAGATCACCAAGGCCGCGATCCAGGAGGCGATCGAGAACTGCCGCGACGTGGACGCGCACCTGGTCGACGCCCAGGAGGCGCGGCGCATCCTCGACCGGCTCTACGGCTACGAGGTCAGCCCGGTGCTCTGGCGCAAGATCGCGCCGCGCCTCTCGGCCGGGCGGGTCCAGAGCGTCACCACCCGCCTGCTCGTCGAGCGCGAGCGCGAGCGCATGGCCTTTCGCTCGGCCTCCTGGTGGGACGCCCAGGTGACGCTCGAATACGCGGCGCAGCGCTTCCCGGCCCAGGTCGTCGCGCTGGACGGCACGACCCTCGCGCTCGGTCGCGATTTCTCCCCCGACGGGAAGCTCGCCACCGGCCGCACGGTGGTCGTGCTCGACGAGGCCGCCGCGAGCAGCTCGCCGACGGGCTCGCCGGCCGCACGGCGCGCGTGCGCAAGGTCGAGGAGAAGGAGTACTCGTCCGCGCCCAAGCCGCCGTTCACGACCTCGACCCTGCAGCAGGAGGCCGGACGCAAGCTCGGCCTGTCGGCCAAGCGCGCCATGCAGGCCGCGCAGCGGCTCTACGAGAACGGACTCATCACCTACATGCGCACGGACAGCGTGAAGCTCTCGACGCAGGCCGTGTCGGCCGCGCGGGCGCTGGTGCGCCGAGCGCTACGGCGCGGAGTACCTGCCCAAGACCGCGCGCGTCTGGGAGGGCAAGTCGCGCAACGCCCAGGAGGCGCACGAGGCGATCCGGCCGGCCGGGGAGACCTTCCGCACCCCGGAGGAGATCGAGCGCGAGGTCGGCGGCGCCGACGCGCGCCTCTACGACCTGATCTGGAAGCGCACGGTCGCCTCGCAGATGCTCGACGCGCGGCACAAGAGCATGACGGCGACGTTCGACTGCGCGCTGGCGGGCGGCGGCCGGGCGGAGCTCGTGGCGCGCGGCCGCGTGGTGCTCTTCGACGGCTTCCTGCGGGCGTACGTCGAGGGCGCGGACGAGCCGGAGGCGAACGGCGAGGGCGCGGGCCGGGACCAGCGCGACAAAAGGAAGTGGTGCTGCCGCCGCTGCGCGCCGGACTCGACACGCTCGTCGCCGAGGCCAGGCCGAGCGCGCACCAGACCAAGCCGCCGGCGCGCTACACCGAGGCCGGCATCGTGCAGAAACTCGAGGAGCTCGGCATCGGCCGCCCCTCGACCTACGCCAGCATCATCGGGACGATCGTCGACCGCGAATACGCCGTGAAGCGCGGCAGCGCCCTGGTGCCGACGCCGCTCGCCTTCGCCGTGGTGCAGCTGATGCTCGAGCTCGAGCCGACCCTGGTCGACTACTCGTTCACCGCCGAGATGGAGGCCAGGCTCGACGCGATCGCGCTCGGCGAGCTGGAGCGCACGGCCTTCCTCGACAATTTCTACCGCGGCTCCCAGCCGGGCCTGCACGCGATCGTCACCGGGCGCGCGACCGCAGATCGACCCGAAGCGCGTCGGCACGATCCCGATCGGCGAGCACGACGGCCAGACGATCGCGCTGCGCGTCGGACGCTTCGGCCCCTACCTCGAGCGCGGCGAGGAGCGCGCCAGCGTGCCCGAAGGGCTCGCGCCCGACGAGATCACGGTCGAGAAGGCGCTCGAACTCCTGGCCGCGGCGAGCCAGGCCGAGGAGCCGATCGGGCACGCTCCCGACGGCACGCCGGTCTTCATGCGCACGGGCCGGTTCGGGCCCTACGTGCAGCTCGGCGAGGACACGGGCGACAAGAAGATCAAGCCGAAGCGGGCCTCGATCTTCAAGTCGATGGACCCGCGCCGTCTGACCGTGGAGCAGGCGCTGCTCCTGCTCTCGCTGCCGCGCACGCTGGGCCTGGCAGCCGACGGCGGCGCGGTCGTCGCGCGCCCCGGCCGCTTCGGGCCCTACCTCGAGAAGACGGTGCCCGGTGTCGAGAAGCCCGAGACGCGCAGCCTCAAGAGCGAGGAGCAGCTGCTCACGATCACGCTCGAGGAAGCGCTGGCCCTCTTCGCGATCCCGAAGCGCGGCCGCGGCCGGGCGGCCGACGCCGCGCCGCTCAGGGAGATGGGCGTCGATCCGGTGAGCGCCGCGCCGATCGTCCTCAAGAACGGCAATTACGGCCCCTACGTGACCGACGGCACGACGAACGCCTCGCTGCCCAAGGGCGCGAAGGTCGAGGAACTCACGCTGGCCGAGGCGGCGCGCCTGCTCGCGGATCGTCGGGAGGCGGGGCCGGTGAAGAAGAAGAGGAAGAGCGTCCGCAAGCCCGCTGCGCGCAAGAAGAAGTAGGTCATCCGCGGACCGCGCGGACTGCGGCACGTCCTGTCGCTGCGGACCGTCCACCGTGCTCGCTGCGCACCGCCGAGCGGATGAACCCCTCCCCTACGCGATCTTCGCTCCTGTCGGATACCGATCTTCGTTCATGCCGCAGGGCGGGGTTCATCCCCGCCTGTGCTGTCCCGAACCCCGGGCCACTTTCACGAACGTGCCGTCGCGGTACTCGCGGAAGGCGGTCTCCAGTTCCTCCTCGGTGTTCATGACGATCGGGCCGTACCAGGCCACCGGCTCGCCGAGCGGCTGTCCGGAGAGCAGCAGGTAGCGGCACCCGCGCGGCCCGGCCGCGACCGCGACGGCACCCTGCCCCTCGAAGAGAACCAGGTGCCCGGCCCCGACGCCGGTGCCGGCGAACGTCCCCTCCCCTTCGACGACGTAGGCGAGACAGCGCTGGTCCGCCGGGACCGGGTGATCGCAGGCCGCTCCGGGGGCCGCCGTCACATCCAGGTAGGAGACGTCGACCACCAGATCCTTCACGGGCCCGCGGACGCCGCCGGCCTCGCCGGCGATCACCTTCGCCGAGACTCCCTTCGCGAGAGACGCCGAGGGGATCCCGGCGGCCTCGATGCCGCGGTAGCGCGGCGCCATCATCTTGTGCTTCGCCGGCAGGTTCACCCAGAGCTGGAAACCCCGCAGGATGCGGTCCGCGGGCGCCTGCGGCATCTCCTGGTGGATGATCCCGCTGCCGGCGGTCATCCACTGCACGTCCCCGGGGCCGATGGCCCCGGCATTGCCGATGCTGTCGCCGTGCTCGACGGTCCCGCGGTCGAGGTAGGTCACGGTCTCGATCCCCCGGTGCGGGTGCCACGGGAACCCGGCGAGGTAGTCCGCCGGGTCGTCGCTCCCGAAGTCGTCGAGCATCAGGAACGGGTCGAGGCGGGGCACCTGCTCGTTCCCGAAGACCCGGTGCAGCCGGACGCCCGCACCCTCCATCGTCGCCCGGTTCCTCCAGACATCGCTGACCGATCGCCGTGCGCTCATCGTTCACCCTCCTTGCTCGGTCGGATGCGCAGACGACCGGCTGCGATTCCGGCGCGACTCCGAACGGGCTATTTGAACGCGGCCGCCAGGAAACCCTTGAGCTCCTCCCACGAGAGGCGGTCGGCCTCCGCGTCGTAGGCGATCGGCATGCCGAATTTTTTCGCGATCTCGTCGGCCTCGGGATTGGTGAAACTGTGCTTCGCCCCGGGGTAATCGATGAAGCGGAAATCCGCGCCGGCGTCGGCCATCTCCTTTTTCAGGGCCGCGATCTGCTCGGCGGTGACGAAGGTGTCGGCGGCGCCGTTCATGACCAGGACCTTCGCCTTCACGCCCCCCGGCTTTGCCGTGAAGGCGGCTCCGAGGCTCCCGTGGAAGCTCGCGACCCCGCGCAAATCGAGGCCGGCGCGCGCCATGTTCAACACGACGGCGCCGCCCATGCAGTAGCCGATCGCCGCCACCCGGTCGGGATCCGCCTGCGGCTGCGCCTTGAGGTAGTCGAGCGCGGCGAGAAACCGGCCCTTCATGACCTCGGCGTTCTTCATGACCTCCCCGGCGAACTTCCCGGCGTCGTCCGGGTGCGCCGCCGTCTTGCCGTCTCCGTACATGTCGAGGGCAAACGCGACGTAGCCGAGTTCCGCGAGCATTCGCGCGCGCCGGCGGGCGTACTCGGTGTGCCCCCACCACTCGTGCACGACGAGGACGCCGGGGCGCTTGCCGGCCACGGCGGCATCCCAGGCGACATACCCCTTGAGGGTTGTCCCGGCCGCTGCGTACTGAACCTCACGCCCCTCCACCGCGGCTCCCGCCGGCCCGACGCTGCCCCCGACGGCTGCCAACACCGCTGCCACAACCGTAACAACAATCGTCCGCTTCGACCCCATGGCGCACCTCCCGCGCTCTGTTTGAGCGACAATTCTACGGCGATCCCGTCGAAGAGGATAGCCCCGCGGCGTGGAGCCGGGGGTACGTCTTCCCCGGTCGCGAGTATTCCCCTTCCCGGCGAGTGGCGGTATCATCCACCGCCATGGGCTACACCCGCACCGCCTCGACCGACGATACCGCGCGCATCCACAGCATCCGCGTGGTGCTCTGGGTCATCCTCGGCCTGAACCTCGCCGTCGCCGCGGCAAAATACCTCTACGGCGTGTTCAGCGACTCGATCTCGATGCAGGCCGACGGATTCCACTCGCTCTTCGACGGGACCTCGAACGTGATCGGCCTGATCGGCCTCGCCGTGGCGGTACGCCCCCCCGACCGCGACCACCCCTACGGGCACGCGAAGTACGAGACCTACGCGGCGGCGGTGATCGGCGCGATGCTCCTGCTCGCGGCCTGGAAGGTCGGGTCCGTTGCCCTGGCGCGCCTCACCGGCGGCGGGGAGCCGCCCCGCATCGACGCCGGCTCGTTCATCGTGATGATCACGACGCTCGTCGTGAACATCGGCGTCGCGACCTGGGAGCGGCGGATGGGGAAGAAGCTGCGCAGCGAACTGCTCATCGCCGACGCCAGCCACACCGGCAGCGACATTCTCGTCAGCGTCGGCGTGCTCGTCGGGTTGGTTGCCGTGCGGCTGGGCTTTCCCGTGGCGGACCCGCTGCTGGCGCTGCTGGTCGCGGGAGCGATCGTCTGGACGGCCATCCAGGTGTTGCGTCAGGCCGACCTGAGCCTCTCGGACACCGCCCGCCTGGCGATCCCGGACGTCTGCTCGGCGGCGCTCGCCGTCCCCGGGGTTCTCGGCTGCCACTCGATCCGCACGCGCGGGACGGCCGCGGACGTCCTGGTGGACCTGCACATCCAGGTGGACCCGGCCAGCAGCGTGGCCGAGGGGCACCGGATCGCCGAGGAGGCGGAGCGGGCAATCTGCGCGCGCTTTCCCGAGGTCGCGGACGTCCTCGCTCACCTCGAGCCGTACGACGAGTACCAGGCGAAAAAAACCGCCGCCGAAAACAGCCGCGCGTTACCCTGACCGGTTCGACACCGCTCCCGCAGTTCGGGATTCCCCGACTACTTCTCCTTCTCCAGGGAGGCGATCTTGTTCTCGAGCTTCTCCACGACCTGCTCGAAGGTCTTTTTCGCCAGCAGCGACCTGAACTGCTTGCGGTAGTTCTTGACCGTGTCGACGTCGTCGACGAAGTAGTTCACGATGACCCAGTCGTCGCCGCGGCGCGCCATGTGGTAATCGAGCGGAACCTTCTCATTGCTGAAGAAGGCGAAACTGCGGACCACCGCGCTCTCGCCCGTAACCTGCTCCCCCGCGTACTCGAAGCGGCCGGCCCGGGCGCGTCCGAGCTTCTTGATCGAGGAGACGCGCAATAGCCGCGTGAAGACCTCCTTGAAGCTCGTGCACTGGGCGGCGGTGAGCGTCGGGCACAAGGGATCGATTGCGGCGCCGGCCAGCGCCTGGTAGTCGGTGATGGCGTCGATCACCGCGAAGATTTCCTGCTCGACCGCGGCGTCGACCACAGGGTGCCTGGCGTAGATCGCGAGCACCGACTCGTTGGTGCTCCGCACGACTTCGAGCGGCGTCGCTGCCGTCGCCGGTGAGACGAGACCGGGGAGCACGAAACCGCCAACCAGCAGAACGGCCGTTTTCAGCAGTCTGCTACAAAGAAACTTTGCCATCGTGCACCCACCCGAGATAGAGGTTGACATCGCCGAGCACGAAACCCAGCCGCGCCAGCGCGACGTTGAGATCATACTCCCGTTGCGGCTCCTCGACCCGGAGCCGGTAGTACTTTTCGTACGCGTCGATCACCTTGCCGACTTCCCCGAGGCCGGTCTCCCAGTTGTCGAGGACCAGGCGCAGCCGGCTCTTGGCCGCCTTGAGGGCGGTCCGGGCCGAGTCGAGCAGGGCGCGCGTGCGTTGAACCTGGCGCAGGCCCCGGCGCGTTTCGACGCCGACCTTGGAGCGCAGGACCTCGAGTTGCTCGAGCAGCACCCGCTGCTCGGCCAGCGCCTCGCTGACGTCGATCTCCTTGCGATACAGGTTGGCATCCCAGTTCAGGCCGATCTCGGCGCCGATGCGCGTGTAGTTGAACTCGTCGTTGACCCACGGGTTGTCCTGCTCGTCGCGGTTGCCCGCGTTGGCAAACCCGACGCCGGCGGCGAGGAAAAACACCGGATTGCGCGACCGCCGCTGCAGCTCAACCTTGGCGGCCAGAACCCCGGTGGCGGCGACCATGGCCCGCACTTCCGGATGCGCCTCGACGGCCCGGGCGGCCACAGCCGCGGCGCCGGCCTCGTCAAATTCGACGATCGGCGGCGGTTCGTGCACGAGCGCGGGTTCGTCCTCCCCGGGCAGGTTCAGGACCACGCGCAGGGCGTCCGCGGCGGTGCGCCGGAGTTCAAGGGCGTCGAGAAACAGGCGATCGATGCTGTAGCTGCTCGTCCGGACCTCGAAAAGATCGGCATCGCTGACGCCGGAGCTCTCGTCGTCCACGCGTTTTTCCACCTCGCGCTGCAGCTGGTCGAAGTCCCTGCGCATGTTGCGCGCTATCGCCTCTCCCGCCGCGGCGGCGGCGAGCGACCAGTAGGCTCTCGAAGCATCGTAGGCGACGTTCTGGCCGGTCAGGGCGCTGCGGGCCTTCTGGGTGGCGAGGCCTTCGCGCGCCAGCGTCTCGGTCGCATCGAGCCTGCCGAAGGTCCACAGCGGTTGCACGAGCCTGAGTTCGAGCCGGTAGAAGGGACCGAGGCTGTCCAGGTCGCCGCTGGTGTCCGTCGAGGAGACCACCGTGCCGTGGGCCGCGGGGACCAGACCGCCCGCGAGCTTGAGCGTGGCCTCCGGCAGGATCCTGAGCGCCTGCGCCTTGCGCACCCCCTCGCCGGCCTTCGCCACCTCGAAACCGCCCGCCTTGACCAGGTGGCTCTCGGCGAGGGCGCGCTCCACGACGTCGCGCAGCCCGAGGCGCGCCGTTTCGGCGGCGGCAGGCGACGCCGCGAGGGCGCCGCCGAGCAAAACGCCGCCCGCGAGGGCCGTAACCCGTCCGATCATCGCAACCATCCCCGCGCACGATACCACGCCAGGGTCTCGACGACACCTTCCTCGAGACCGACCCGGGAGCGATAACCGAGCTCGGCGCGGATCCGGCCGTCGTCGCAGACCCACCCTTGTTGAAGGCCCTCGCACGCCTTGTCCCGCCCGAGCAGCGGCGGGCGCCCCGCCAGCCACGCGGCGGCCTCCCCGGCCAACCCCATGAAACGAAAGACGAACCCGGGCACGTGCAGGGCGCGTCCCCCGCCGCAGGCCGCAAGCAGCGCCTGGCCGAACTGCGCCACGGTGTGCACCGCCCCGTCGGCGGCATAGTAGATGCGCCCGTCCGCCGCCGCCGAATTGCCGGCCAGCACCAGGGCCTCCACCAGATCGTGCACGTGCACCAGCGAAATCTGCATGCGCCCCCCGCGCACGGACGGGAAGAACCCGCGCGCTGCCAGTCGGAAAAGCGCGAGGGTCGCCCGGTCGCCCGGACCGTAGACCCAGGGGGGGCGCACGATGGTCCAGCGCACCCCGGTCCCGTTCCGGCGCAGCAATTCCTCGCCGAGCAGCTTGCTCTCGCCGTAGCTGTTCATCGGCGCGGGCGGGTCGTCCTCGCGGGCCGGCCGCGATGCCGCGCGCGGCCCGGCCACGGCAAGGCTGCTGACCAGGACCAGTTTCGGGGGTGCCGGGGAGTTCGCGGCCGCAGCCGCAAGCGCCCCCGTGGCCTCGGCGTTGACGGCCAGGAATTCGGCGCGGCTGCGGGCGCTGGTCAGACCGGCGAGGTGGTAGATGATGCCGGCCCGGCCGGCGAGGTCGCGCAGCAACGCCGGGTCGCGCAGGTCGCCGCGCACCAGTTCTATCCCCGGCGTTGCGGCCAGATCGCCGGCCCGGGCAGTGTCGCGCACCAGGGCGAGGACCTGCGAACCCGAGGCGGCGAGCCGCAGAGCGAGAGCCCGGCCGATGAACCCGGTGGCGCCGGTGACCGCCGCGATCACGAAACACCTTTGGGGATTGGCTTTATCATGTTTTGTTGCTCGAGCCTGGCCGGACGCTCAAAAGGGTCCAGATGCAAGGCGGACGACGATCCGGCGACTGAGGCGTGCTGGTGCACGCCGCAGGCTCCCCCACTCGCTGCGCTCGCAGGGGGCAACGACGGCACCGCCGCAGATGGGCCCTTTTCAGCGTCCGGCTGCTAAACGACGTGGAGCGCGCGGCCGACGCGCCCGATCTTCTCGAGGGCGGTGTCGACCTGCTCGGAAGTGTGGGTGGCCATCAGGCTCACGCGCAGGATGCAGTCCCCCTCGGGGACGGCAGGGGCCACGACCGGGTTGACGAACACACCCTCGTTCTGGAGTTCCTTGCACATTTTGAACGCGGTCAGGCTGTCGCCGACGCGCACCGGGATGATCGGGGTTTCCGAGAGGCCGGTGTCGTAGCCGTGGGCGCGCAGCCCGCTCGCGCATGCGGGTGGTGTTCTCCCACAGACGCGCGATGCGCTCGGGCTCGCGCTTCATGATCCGCAGCGCCGCGCGCACCGCCTCGACGTTCGACGGCGGCATGCTGGCGCTGAAGATCAGCGCGCGGGCGCGGTGCTTGAGGTATTCGATGGTATCCTCGTCGGCCGCGATGAACCCGCCGAGGGAGGCCAGCGACTTGCTGAAGGTCCCCATGATGATGGAGACCTGCTTTTCCAGACCGAAGTGGTTGACGGTGCCGGCGCCGCAGCGGCCCATCACGCCGATGCCGTGAGCGTCGTCCACCATGAGCGCGGCGCGATAGCGCTCGCAGAGCGCGGTGATCTCGGGCAGCGGGGCGATGTCGCCCTCCATGCTGTACACGCCGTCGACGACGACCAGCTTGCCGCTCTCCAGCGGCAGGGAACGCAGCACGCGCTCGAGGTCCTCCACGTCGTTGTGGACGAACTTGAGCTTCCTGCCGAAGCTGAGCCGGCAGCCGTCGAGGATGCTCGCGTGGTCCATGCGGTCGGTGATCACGTACTCGCCGCGGTCGACCATGCTGGCAGATCACGCCGAGATTGGCCTGGAACCCGGTGGAGAAGACGACCGCCGCCGGCAACCCGACGAGCTCGGCCAGTTCCTCCTCGAGCATGCGGTGGATGTCGAGACTCCCGTTGAGGAAGCGCGACCCGGAGCACCCGGTCCCGTAGTGCTCGGTGGCGTCGATCGCGGCCTTCTTGACCTCGGGGTGGTTCGTCAGACCGAGATAACTGTTCGACCCGAACATCAGGACCGGCTTGCCGTCGATGGTCACCACCGTGTCCTGCGCCGACGAAATCTCCCGGAAGTACGGATAGATCCCGAGCGATTTGACCATCCGCGACTCGTGGAATTTTGCCGCCTTGACGTTGAGCGGCAAAATATCGGGGACCGCCGCTGTCGCCTTCTTGATTTTTGTATCGGGCATAGTGCGGGGATTATACAGAATTTCGACAGGAAATGCAATGGTTTTTCCGCTCCGGAATGCGGAAAGGGCCGCTCTCCGTGGCGGAAAGGCGCCGAATGCCGCGGCTAACCGCGAATCTGCCGCCCGCGTGAATGCCGCGGGCTAACGGATAACCGGGGCGAGGGCGCGTTCGGCGTAGCGGGCCGCCATGTCCTCCAGCGGCACGGCCCGGATGCGCGGCGCCATCCCGGCGCAGCCGAAGGCCTCGTACCGCTCCCGGCACAGGGCCTTGGCGGCGAGCTGCGCCTCCTTGAGGATCTTGCGCGGGTCGAACTCGCTCCGCTTCTGGGCCAGTGCGCGGCGCATCGCGCCCGTCATCGCCAGCCGGATGTCGGTGTCGATGTTCACCTTGCGCACGCCGTGGCGAATCCCCTCCTGGATCTGCTCCACGGGGACGCCCCAGGTCTCCGGCATCTCGCCGCCGAATTCGCGGATCACGGCGAGCCACTCCTGCGGCACCGAGCTGGAACCGTGCATCACCAGGTGCGTGTTGGGGATGCGGGCGTGAATCTCCTTGATGCGTGAGATGGCGAGAATCTCCCCGTCCGGCTTGCGGGTGAACTTGTAGGCGCCGTGCGACGTGCCGATGGCGATGGCGAGCGCGTCGACGTGCGTGTTGTCGACGAAGTCCGCGGCCTGGGCCGGGTCGGTCAGCAGCTGCTCGCGGGTCATCGCCCCCTCGGCGCCGTGCCCGTCCTCCTTGGCGCCCGCCAGGGTCTCGAGCGAGCCGAGGACGCCGAGTTCCCCCTCGACGGAGACCCCGACCGCGTGCGACATCTCCACCACCAGGCGCGTGGTCTCGACGTTGTACTCGTAGGAGGACGGGGTCTTGGCGTCCGCCAGCAGCGAGCCGTCCATCATCACGCTCGAGAAGCCCGAGCGGATGGCCTGGACGCAGACGGCCGGGCTCGCCCCGTGGTCCTGGTGCATGACCACCGGCACGTGCGGGTGGGCCTCGATCGCGGCCAGGATCAGGTGGCGCAGATAGGCCTCGCCGGCGTACCTGCGGGCGCCGGCGGAGCCCTGCATGATCACCGGCGAATCGGTCTCCTCGGCCGCGGCCATGATCGCCTTGACCTGCTCGAGGTTGTTCACGTTGAACGCCGGAATCCCGTAGCGGTGCTCCGCGGCGTGGTCCAGCAGCTGTCGCAGCGAGACGAGCGGCATCGCTACTTCTCCCCCTGCGGAACAGCGTGCGCGGCGACCATGAACCGTGCCCCAAACAGACGCTGCTTCATGGTTCCGCCGCTGCGCGCGGAACGTTGAGCACGGACTTCACGGTCCGCGCGACATTCTCGGGAGTGAACCCGAAGAGCTTGAAGAGCGCGCCGGCCGGCGCCGACTCCCCGAAGCGGTCGAGCCCGACCACGGCGCCCTCGAGACCGACGTACTGATGCCAGCCGGCGGTGACGCCGGCCTCCACCGCGACGCGCGGCACGCCGGCCGGCAGCACCGCCGCGCGCCAGGCGTCGTCCTGCCGGTCGAAGACGCTCGTCGAGGGCATCGAGACCACGCGCACCGCGATCCCCTCCCCCGCGAGCTGCTGCTGCGCCGCAAGCGCGAGGGCGACCTCGGAGCCCGTGGCGATGATCACGGCGCGCGGGGCGCCGCCGGCGGCCTCGGCCAGCACGTAGCCGCCGCGGCGGATCGCCGCCGTCTGCGCCGCGTCGCGCTTCTGGAACGGCAGGTTCTGCCGGGAGAAGAGCAGCGCGGTCGGCCCGGTGCGCCGCTCGAGCGCCGCGGCCCAGCACACGGCGGACTCGACGGTGTCGCAGGGGCGCCAGACGTCCATGTTCGGGATCAGCCGCAGCGTCGCCGTCTGCTCGACCGCCTGGTGCGTCGGGCCGTCTTCGCCGAGGCCGATCGAGTCGTGGGTGTACACGAAGACCTGCCGCAGGCGCATCAGCGCCGCCATGCGCAGCGCGTTGCGCGCGTACTCGGAGAACATCAGGAAGGTCGCCGAGTAGGGGATCAGCCCGCCGTGCAGCGCGATGCCGTTGCTGATCGCGCTCATGCCGAACTCGCGCACGCCGAAGTAGAGGTAGTTGCCGCCCTCGCTGCGGGTGACGGCCTGCGAGCCGGACCAGAGCGTGAGGTTCGAGCCGGCGAGGTCGGCCGAGCCGCCGATCAGCTCCGGCAGCACCTTCGCGTAGGCCTCGATGCAGTTCTGCGAGGCCTTGCGCGTGGCGATCGTCTCGGCCTTGGCCGCAACGGCCGCCAGCGTGGCGTCGACGTGCGCCGCCCAGCCCGCGGGCAGATCGCCGGCCGTGCGCCGCGTGAACTCCGCGGCGAGCTCGGGGTGCGCCTTGGCGTAGGCGTCGAAGCGCCGCTGCCACTCGCCCTGGATCCTGCGCGCCGCGCGGCCGCGCGTCCCAGCCCCGGTAGACCTCGTCCGGGATCTCGAACGGCAGGAAGTTCCAGTGGATGTGCGGCCGGGTCGCGGCGATTTCGGCGTCGCCGAGCGGCGCCCCGTGCACGTCGTGGCTCCCGGCCTTGGTCGGCGCGCCCATGCCGATCACCGTCTTGCAGCAGATCAGGGTCGGGCGGGCGGCTTCGGCCTTCGCGGCGACGATCGCCGCGTGGATCGCCTCGGGGTCGTGGCCGTTGACATCGCGCACGACGTGCCAGCCGTAAGCCTCGAAGCGCTTGGGCGTGTCGTCGGTGAACCAGCCGCTGACGTGCCCGTCGATCGAGATCCCGTTGTCGTCGCAGAAACAGGTCAGCTTGCCCAGGCCGAGGGTGCCGGCGAGCGAGCAGACCTCGTGGCTGATCCCCTCCATCAGGCAGCCGTCGCCGAGAAAGACCCAGGTGTTGTGATCGACGATCTCGTGCCCGGGCCGGTTGAAGCTGCGCGCCAGGACCAGCTCGGCGATCGCCATCCCGACCGCGTTGGCCAGCCCCTGCCCGAGCGGGCCGGTCGTGGTCTCGACCCCCGGGGTAACGCCGACTTCCGGGTGACCCGGGGTCTTCGAGTGCAGCTGGCGAAACGCCTTGAGATCCTCGATCGTCAGGTCGTACCCGGTCAGGTGCAGCAGCGCGTAGAGCAGCATCGAGCCGTGGCCGTTCGAGAGCACGAAGCGGTCGCGGTCGGGCCACGCGGGGTCGGCCGGGTTGTGGCGCAGGTGGTGGTTCCAGAGAACCTCGGCGATCTCGGCCATCCCCATCGGCATGCCGGGGTGGCCGGAGTTGGCCTTCTGGACCGCATCCATCGCCAGTGCGCGAATGGCGCTCGTGAGGTTCGTGAACGCCGGTTTTTCGAAGTCGCTGAATGTCATCATTGTTCGAAGGCCTCCTGTGCGCCTGTCACATCGTGGAGCGTCACGCCAGGCGACCCCGACTCGCCAGGGCCGCAGCGCGAAGAGAGTGCCGCTGATTCATCCGGATGTCAAGTTTGCAGACATCTGTAATATCAATGGGTTGTGAAATATATGACGAAGCCGGCCCGGTTACTGTTCAGCGGCTTCTGCTGAAACCGCTGGACGACCACGTAATAATTGGTTAAGATATTCAATACAGGTGGGTTGGGTACCATTCACACTGAAGGAGGAGCGAACATGGCAACGAAAAAAGTCGTGAAAAAGGCAGTGGAGAAGGCCGTGAAGAAAGTCGTGAAGGCCGAGAAGGCCGTCGTCAAGAAGGTCGTGAAGAAAGCCACCGCGGCGAAGAAGGCGGTCGTCAAGAAGGCCACGGCAGTGAAGAAGGCCGTTGTCAAGAAGACGGCCCCCGCCGTGAAGGCCGTCAAGAAAAAACTCAAGTAGCAGCAGAAGCAGACCTGGACGCCCGCTCGCGCGGGCGTTGCTTTTTCTGGGGCCGCCGGGAGAACATGGACATTTTTCAGCGCAGCATCCACTCGAACGTCAAGCAGATCGACGGCGGCCGCATTCTCGTCACCAGTTCGCTGCTCGACCTCGAGCACTCGCTGCACCTCGAACTGGTGGTGCGGCTGGCAGACCGGACGATCGAGTCCGCAAAGGCCTCGATGAGCAAGACGCCGCTCACCCGCTGCTCGAAGGGGGTCGACGGGATTCCCGAACTCGTGGGCATGGTCGATCGACCGCGGGGTGCTGCGCGAGATCCACCGGCGGGTCGGCGGCCCGCGCGGCTGCGCTCACCTCGTGGAGCTGCTCGACAACGCGGTGCGGTTGATCTCGATGATCCTCATCGGCAGTTCGCTCAACTACTGGGGCGACCTGAAGGAGCGCATGACCGAGGAGGAGATCATCGCCGAAGGCCGCACGAAACTGAAGAACACCTGCCTCGTCTTCGCCGACGAGTGACGAAACCCCCTGTTTCCCCCTTTGCCAAAGGGGGAGCGAGGGGGTTTTCCGGATCAGGGCACGGAGACCGGCCGTTAATCTTCCGGGACGACCAGGTCGCCGACGCGGACGATCTTCATCGCGTTCGTGCCGCCGTGCACACCGGCCAGGTCGCCCTTGGTGATGATCACCAGGTCGCCCTCGCGCACCGCGCCGAGGCGCAGCAACTCGTCGACCACCGCCTTGTTCACCCGACGGTGCGACAGGGTGTTCGGCGCGAAGAACACCGGGTGGACCCCGCGGTAGAGCGTCACCCTGCGCAGCGTGGCGCGGTGGGCGCTCAGCGCGTAGATCGGCATCCCGGAGCTGATCCGCGACATCCACAGCGGTGTCGACCCGGACTCGGTGAGCGCCGCGATCGCCTTCACGTCCAGGTGGTTGGCGGTGTACATCGTGGCCATGGCGACGGCCTCGTCGATGCCCGTGAAACGCGAGTCGATCCGGTGGCGCGAGACGCGCGTGACGCGCTGCTTCTCGGCCTCGCGGCAGATGCGGTCGGCGGCCTCGATGACCTCGACGGGGTGGCGCCCGATCGCCGTCTCCGCCGAGAGCATCACCGCGTCCGTGCCGTCGAGCACGGCGTTGGCGACGTCGAAGACCTCGGCCCGCGTGGGGATCGGGTTCTCGATCATCGACTCCATCATCTGCGTCGCCGTGATCACCGCGCGGTTGAGCGCGCGGCAGAGCCTGATGGTGCGTTTCTGCACGGGGGGCAGCGCCGCGTCCCCGATCTCGACGCCCAGATCGCCGCGGGCGATCATCACGGCGTCGGCGGCGAGGATGAAGGACTTCAGGTCGGCGAGCACCTCGGCGCGCTCGAGTTTCGCGATGATGCCGCCCCGGCCGCCCGCGGCGCGCAGCAGGGCGCGGGCCTCCTCGATGTCGGCCTCCGAGCGCGGGAACGAGACGGCGAGATAGTCCGCGTCCAGCTCCGCGGCGATGACGATGTCCCCGCGGTCCTTGTCGGTCAGCGCCGGTGCGGAGAGACCGCCGCCCTGGCGGTTGATCCCCTTCGAACCGGAGAGTTCGCCGCCGGTGAGGACGGTGCAGCGGATTTCAGCGCCCGCGACGACATCGACGCGCAACGCGATCCGCCCGTCGTCGAGCAGGAGCACGTCCCCGGGGACGACGTCGCGCGGCAGATCCGGGTAGGTGACCCCCACCCGCTCGCGCGTTCCGGCGGCGCGGGGCAAGGCGGCATCCAGCGTGAACGGCGCGCCCGCCTCGAGCAGCACCCGGCCGTCCCGGAAGCCCTCGATGCGGATCTTCGGCCCCTGCAGATCGACGATGACGCCGACGTGGCACCCGAGCGCCTCGGCGCGCTCGCGCACGAGGGCGACCCGGGCGCGGTGGCGGGCGACGCTGTCGTGCGAGAAGTTCAGGCGCACGACATCCAGGCCGGCGAGGATCATCCGGTCGAGAACCCCCGGCTCGTCCGTGGCCGGGCCGAGCGTCGCGACGATCTTGGTCCGGATCACGGCCTGCGCACCAGCGGCGGGCGGGATCAGTCGCGATCTTCGAGCGCGGCGATCGAGTTCGGCGGTCCTCGCCCGGCTCGAGGGAGAAATCCTGAGGACCGTCGAGGACTTCGAGGACCTCCTCCTCAACGACCCCGGACTCGCGCTGGACCTTGCGCTCGACGCGGCGCGCCTCCTTCTCCTTCTGCTTCTGCTGGCGGGACATTTCCTTCTGTCGTTTCTGGAACGAAGGTCGCTGCTTTTTTGCCATGCTCACATCCTTTCAGGGCCCGCTGCGCGGGGGACGGGGGTCGGGGTCGGGGTTCGCGGCGGGGTGATCAAAAGCCAACGGCCCCCGCTCCCATCCGGGAGGGGGGGCCGCCGGCGAGTCGGGTGCGACTAGACCGGGCGGACGTTAGCCGCAGCCGGGCCCTTCTGGCCCTGAACGATATCGAACTCCACGGCCTGACCCTCGCTCAGGCTCTTGAAGCCCGAGCCCTGGATCGCCGTGTGATGCACGAAGACGTCCTTGGAGCCATCGTCGAGGCTGATGAACCCGAAGCCCTTCTGATCGTTGAACCACTTCACTGTACCACGCGCCATACTCTTCCTTCCCTTCCCACCAATCCCGTGTAGTAACACACTCGGTGTCGTTCTGGACTCCGGTGCACCTGTTTGTGCCGACAATTGGGGATTGAGCAACTGTAGGCTTCTGGACGGAAACCATACTCCCAATTTTTTTCCGTGTCCAGACCTTTTTTCACCGTGTCCGCTCAGCGGTTGCCGTCCGGATTTTGTATTACAATAGGCGCGGTGCGAGGTCCGGTTTCCGCCGGAGAGCAGCAGGTCAACCATCTCGAAAAGGAGCGACCGCCATGGAGCATGCAAAGCACCACAAGGACGAACTCGCGGCGAAACTGCGGAGCATCTACCCCGAGATCGACGCCCACGGCATCGAACTCGGGGTCGAGTTCGATCACGAGAAAGGCGCCTGGATCGTCAGGTTCTCGAAGGGGGCGCACGTGCTCACGACCCACCTCGAGAAAAAGGACGCCGACGGGTGCATGGAAGGCGTGCAGTGCGTCTACCTCGGCGTGCAGCTCGCGCAACTGATCAGGAACTTCGAGGGGACGTAATGACCCGGGCGGATCCGCCTGCGGCCAGCCCGTTCGACGGCTACGACCGGACCGGCGAGGACGCCGAGTCGCTGCGGCGCTCGATCGTCAACCACCTGGTCTACACGGTCGCCAAGGACCAGTACTCCGCGACCGACCGCGACTTCTTCCACGCGCTCGTGCTCGCCGTGCGCGACCGGCTCATCGAGCGCTGGATGGCGACGATGCGCCGCTACTACGAGCGCGACGCCAAGCGGGTCTACTACCTCTCGATGGAGTTCCTGATCGGCCGCTCGCTGACGAACAGCCTGCTGAACACCGGCATGATGGACGCCTGCCGCACGGCGCTGGCGGCCCTCGGCCTGGACTACGAGCGCCTCGCGGGCCAGGAGGCCGAGGCCGCGCTCGGCAACGGCGGGCTCGGGCGGCTGGCCGCCTGCATCCTCGACGGGATGGCCACCCTCGGGCTGCCCGGCTACGGCTACGGCATCCGCTACGAGTACGGCATGTTCTACCAGAAGATCGAGAAGGGCTTCCAGGTCGAGCACCTCGAGCACTGGCTGCGCTACGGCAACCCCTGGGAGTTTCCGCGCGCCGAGCGACTCTACCCGGTGCGGTTCGGCGGCAGCGTCGTCGAGTACCGCGAGCGCGACGGCCGGCTGCGCTACGACTGGCGGGCGGCCGAGCAGGTCATGGCGATGGCCTACGACACGCCGATCCCCGGCTTCGGGACCGCGACGGTGAACAACATGCGCCTCTGGTCGGCCAAGGCCACCCGCGAGATGGACCTGTCGCTCCTTCAACGAGGGCAACTACATCCGCGCCGTGCAGGAGAAGATCCACTCCGAAAACCTCACGCGCGTGCTCTACCCGAGCGACACCACCGCGATGGGGCGCGAGCTGCGCTTCCAGCAGGAGTACTTCTTCGTGAGCGCCTCGCTCCAGGACATCCTCGTGCGCTACCTCAAGCAGCACCAGACCCTCGACGAACTGCCCGACCACGTCGCGATCCAGCTCAACGACACGCACCCCGCGCTGGCGATCCCGGAGCTGATGCGGATCCTGCTCGACGAGCACGGCCTGGACTGGGACCGGGCCTGGGCGATCAGCACGCGCGTCTTCAGCTACACCAACCACACGCTGCTGCCCGAAGCCCTCGAGACCTGGCCCGTGAGCTTCTTCGAGAGCATCCTGCCGCGGCACCTGCAGATCGTCTACCAGATCAACCACCGCTTCCTGACCGACGTGCGCCACCGCTATCCCGGCGACGCCGACCTGGCGCGGCGCGTCTCGATCATCGACGAGGCCGACGGGCGCCGGGTGCGGATGTCCCACCTCGCGCTGGTGGGCAGCCACGCCGTCAACGGGGTCTCCGCGCTGCACACCGACCTGATGCGCCGCACCCTGTTCGCCGATTTCGAGCGCCTCTTCCCCGGACGGATCACGAACATCACCAACGGCATCACGCCGCGCCGCTGGCTCAACGAGGCGAACCCGGGGCTGGCGGCGCTGATCGCCTCGCGCACGAGCTGCTCCTGGGTCACCGATCTCGACTGCCTGCGCGGCCTCGAGCCGCTGGCCGACGACGCCGGCTTCCAGCAGGAGTTCCTCGCCGTCAAGCGCGCCAACAAGGAGCGGTTCGCCGAGCTGGTCCGCAAGCACCTCGGCCTGGTCATCGACCCGGCATCGCTCTTCGACGTGCAGATCAAGCGCATCCACGAGTACAAGCGCCAGCTGCTGAACCTGCTCGGCGTGATCGCGCGCTACAACCGCATCCGCGCCGACCCCGGGGCCGACATCGTGCCGCGCACGGTGATCTTCGCCGGCAAGGCGGCGCCGAGCTACACGCTGGCCAAGCTGATCATCAAGCTCATCCACGAGGTCGCCGACGTCATCGACAACGACCCGGCTCGTCGGCGGGCGGCTCAAGGTCGTCTTCATCCCGAACTACGACGTCAGCACCGCCTGCGACATCATCCCCGCGGCCGACCTCTCCGAGCAGATCTCGACCGCGGGCATGGAGGCCTCCGGCACCGGCAACATGAAGCTCGCCCTCAACGGCGCGCTGACGATCGGCACCCTGGACGGCGCGACCGTCGAGATCCGCGAGGCTGTCGGCGAGGAGAACATCTTCATCTTCGGGCTCACCGCCGCCGAGGTGCTCGCGCTGCGCCGCGACGGCTACGACCCGGGCGCGCACTACAGCGCGAACGGCGAGCTGCGCCAGGCGATCGACATGATCGCCAGCGGCTTCTTCTCGCCCCACGAGCCGGAGCTCTTCCGGCCGATCGTCGATTCGCTGACCTGCTGCGGCGACCACTTCCTCGTGCTGGCCGACTTCGAGAGCTACCTGGAAGCCCAGGACCGCGTGGACGCGCTCTACCGCCAGCCGCGCGAGTGGGCGCGGCGCGCGATCCTCAACGTCGCGCGGATGGGCTCCTTCTCGATCGACCGCACGGTGGACGAATACGCGGAGAAGATCTGGGGGGTCGAACCGGCGCGAACCGGACTAACGCCGGGCAGCGGGGCGCCGGGCGAGGTAGGTGGCGTGGAAGAGCGCCGCCGGGCCGGCCTTGGTTTCGATGAACGCCTCCAGCTTCAGGCGGGCCTTCCCGCGCAGCCGGTAGGCATCCAGAAAGGCGGCAAGCTCCCCGGGCGGCGGGAGCGGACAGCGGGCGACGATCCGGCCCGCCACCGGCGCGCGATACTCGGTGGCGGCGACCGCGATCAGCACGTCGGCCACCTCCCCCGCCCCGCGCAGGACCAGGTCGGTCAGCGCCCAGCCGCTGAGCGCGAGGATCGAGGCCAGCGTGCCCCCGAAGGCGATCCCCTTGTCGTTGATGTTCGGCTTCAGCGGCGCGGTCATCGTCACCCCCGCGGCATCGAAGGAGCGCAGGCGGATACCCATGGCCTGCGTGATCGGCACGTGACGGGCCAGGTAGGCGTTCACATCGTGCTTCGCGGCGACGCGGCCCGGGTTGCGAGGACTCATGGAGCCAGTTTCGGCGCGGCCCCGCCCGCTGTCAATGACCCTCGTTTCAGATGCACGACATTTTCCCCTTGACAGCAGGTCGCGACGACCTAGATTTAAGAGTGCATCGATGAAGGCCGGGAAGGATGGACGGCTGCCAACCGGGGACGGGAACCTACGGTGGCCTCTGCGGTGGGTCAGGCCGCAGGATGCGCCCGGAGTTGCATTCCGGGAAGCGGTTTCCCAGGCGCCATACCCAGGTTCGGGCGCCAGCAGGTCAAGGCCACCCCGATACCAGGGGTGGCCTTCTTTTGTGCAGGCCGCTGGAACAGGACCATCTGCTGCGGGAGGGGGTGAACCCCTCCCCTACGAACCGAGGATGGTACGCACGGTCGTAGGGGCGGGATTCCGTACAACCTCGCGATGCTTCGCCGCATGCAGAGATCTATCAGGCGATCACGCCCGATGACTGTTCCGGTTCCCGCGAATATTGCTCAAGTACAACGGACGCTTCGGATTGACAAGTGCGGTGAGGCGGGGATAATCCAGGGCATCCAGGAGTCCACACGCCAGGGAGGACGCCATGCGCGAAGTGCTGACGTACCGGTTGCCCGACGCCACGAAGATCACCCTCCGCCCCGCCCGTCCCGATGACGCCGCCGCGATCATCGCCGGCCGTGCGATCGAGCGCCCAGGAGCGCAGCTACGTCCTGATGGAGATCTACGGCAAGGATGCCGCAACCCAGCGCGCGTACATCGAGCGGCTCGATTCCGAGCACAATCTCTTTCTCGTCGCGACGGTGAACGAGCAGATCGTCGGCATCCTCGCGCTGCTCGACTTTCTCGTGTGCAGCACGCCGGGGCCCTGCCTCAACGTGGGGGTGCACGTCGTCCGCGACTGGCGCGGCCGCGGCCTCGGCTCGGCGATGCTGCGTTACGCGCTGCGCTGGGCGAAGGAGCACGAGTACCGGCGTCTCGAGGCGGACATCTTCACCACGAACGAGCGCTCGGTCCACCTGTTCGACAAGGCCGGTTTTCGGGAAGTGATCGGGCCGGCGCCGCTCGGTTCAGGTCGGTGTCCAGCAGATCAACGAAATCATCCTGGCCAAAACCCTGAGCTAGCACGGGCATGACCTCCCGCCGCACGAACCGACTCGGCGCGTCCCTGACCGCCGCCCTGATCGCCCTCGCGGCCCCCGCCGTGCGGGCCGACGAACCGGTGCGCATCGCGATCGCCGACCCGGTCCTGGACCGCAACGGCGACGGCTTCCAGGACGTGCTCCCCGTCGGCCGCGCGGTGCACCACGACATCGACTTCGACGGGAGGTTCGACTACACGCTGAGCTTCGCCTTCAAGGAGTACACCCCCGAGGGGCACCGCCAGTATCTGGCCAGCGGCTTCGCCCCGGACGTCTTTGCCGAGCTGACCCTCAAGGGACTCGACAATCTCTGCGCCAGCGAGCGGGTCGCCGCCAACTGGACGGCGGAGCACTTCCGGGAGTTCCCCTTCTACCACGCCGGCTACGGGCGGCTCCAGATCTTCGACAACTCGCCCGGGAACGACGGCCGCCTCGCCGGGAAAACCCCGCGTCCCCGCTACGCGTACACGGTGCACTTCAATCCCGACGGCTCGGTGGCCTCGGTTCAGCGCGGCGAGCGCACGGTCGCGCTCGCGACCTTCGACTACGAGACAAACACCGTCGCGGGCACCCGACTCTCCCTGCCGATGATCGGCGGCCCCGGGGACCTGGCCGTCATACGCTCCAGGCTCGACGCGCTCTTCGAAAGCGCGCCCGGCCCGGCTCCGTGACGCCCGCCGCTCCCGTTTCTCCTTCGCCGACCGCGGCGTGCTGTTGACGATCCGCTCCTCCCTCTGGTAGGACATTCCCCATGGATATCGACTGGAACGCTGTCCGGGCCCGGTTTGCCGGGATGACCGCGGATGAACTCCTGGAGGAGGTGGCCCTGCGTCTCGACGACTACGCGCCGCTGGCGCAGCGCATCCTCGAGGGCGAGGCGCTCGCACGCGGGATCAGCGCGGCGCAGATCGCCGCGAGACGCGGCGTCGAATCGCCGGCAGTCGAAGCCGACGGGATCGAACTGCCGGCGCTCATCACCTCCTCCGACGAGAAGGCCCACGTTCAGGAGTTGGCGAAAATCCTCCGCGAGCGGGGAATCCCCGCCGTGACCCGGGAGCTGGACCCGAAGGCCTTCCACGCCTCCGGCCACCGCGTCGGCCGCTGGGGGCTGATGGTTTCCGGGCGCCAGGCCGCCGATGCGGCGCGTCTCCTGGAATCGACGATTCCGCCTGCGGATGAAGAGGTCGTCGCGGCCGGTTGCGGCGGGGGCTGCTGCTCCGCCGGCGGCGAGAGCGACCCGTCCGGCGAGGAGTGGCCCGAAGACGGGGATTGGTGGAAGACGGCCCCCGGCGAGGATGAGATTAAAAGCTGAGCACTCTGCGCAGGAGCGGCTTTTTCAACTCGATCGCCTTTTCCGGGCACAACTCCTGACAGCAGTAGCAGCGGATGCAGGTCCGATAATCGTGAACCGGCGCCTGTGACGTGTCGCCGTCTGGCCACCCGACGGCCTTGGGATTCGCCGGACAGACCGTGATGCACAACCCGCACCTGACACATTTTTCCGCGGCGATGACCGGCTTGGGGACCAGGCGATTGCTGAGGAATCGCAGGACGCCCTTTTCCTTGTAGGGCTTGATCGGGGTGCGGTCGATGTCAAAATCGGGACACCGGAACGAATCGAAGGCGTCGCCAAGCAACTCGATGGTATCCCGCTCGTGGGTCCCGCGACCCGCCGCGTGGCCGAGCGCGACGGTCGGCACGAGCAGCGGATCGAGACCGATCAGGCGGCAGACGGTCGCATCGACCGCGATGGGGTCTTCCGAAAACAGAAGCACGTTCATCTTTTTCGGGGTGCCGCCGCGGGGGCCGTTGCCTTCCATGGCGACGATCCCGTCCATGATGTAGAGCCGGGGACGGACCAGGCGGTCCAGGTCGACCAGCATCTGCGCAAACTGGTAGGCGTCGGGGATCCGGACGTGGAATTCGCCTTTGAGCAGGCCCGGGATGCAGCCGAACTGGTTTTTCACGCAGCCGGTGAATTTTTGCATGCCGTGGGCCTTCAGCTTCGGCAGACTGATGACCCCGTCGCTCTCCAGCACGGCGGTGGCTATCGTGAATCTCTTGTTCTGCAGCCCGTCCGGGAAATGGACTTCCCGGCCGGGTTGAAACTCCTTCAGCTCGATGCCGGCCGCGTTCGCCGCCTCGTCCATCCCGATTTTCCTGCTCGCGGCGCGCGCGGTGCCGATGGCCGGCGAGTCGCCGTACGAGATCCGCGCGCCGGTGGTCTTGAAGACTTCCGCAACCGCCCTCAGGACCGACGGGTGTGTGTTGACGCACTTCTCCGGCGCATCACCGACGAGCAGGTTGGCCTTGAGCAGGATCTTCTCGTCCCGCTTGGCGAATCTGTCCGCCCCGCCGACAAGGTCGATCCCTCTTTGGACGGCCGCTCTGACAGCGCCGTACTCGTACGACACGCAGCGGATGAGTGCAACGGTGCTCATAGAGACTCCGGGAAGAACAAACGAGGAAGGAGGCCGGGGCGGGGATTCCAGATGAGCGAACCCCCGCCCGCCCTCGAATCAGTACCCGTCTTCGGTGGGATCGTAGTCGATCTCGACGACCTGGTCGGCGCCCGAAAAGACCACCCGGCCGATCCCCTTGAAGAAGGCGCCCGTGCGATGGGTGTCCGGGCCGTAGTAGAAGGGAATGAACGACTTCCCCGACGGGAAGACCCTGGTCGATGTCGGCGGCCCGATCAGGTCGTAGACCTGGGCCTGCGGCATCCCCATTTTGACTTTCGCGAGCGGGCTGCTGGCCGGGATTTTTGCCGCAGCCGGCTTGGCGGCCGGCTCGCTCTTGGCCGGAGCCTCTTTCGTGGCGCCGCTTTCAGAAGACGAGGTGGTCTTGCACCCGTACGCCCCCGCCACGAGGATCAACGACGCAAACAGAATGGCACTCCGCTTCATGTCCGCCTCCTTCCGAGTTTTTCCACGACCCAATCACCGCATAGAATCCGCTTCACAGCCCCCTGATCATTGGTACACCTTCAGAAAATCGTCGTCAAGTAGCCGCGGAACCAACCAGTGACCAGAACAGCCCGAAGAGCACCGGCAGGGTCACGAAGCTCGCGAGGCTGCCGGGCCCGACCAGCGGCGGCATCCCGGGGCGGGCCTCAGTGGTTTGCGCACCCGCACTCGGTGCCGGAGATCTTCGCGATCGTCTCCACCAGGAGTCTTTTCACGTTGTCGGCGTTCTTGTGCATGATCGAGACGATCATCTCCCAGGTGACCGGCTCCTCGCCCTCTTTCCAGCAGTCGTAATCGGTCGACATCGCGATCGACTGGTAGCAGATGCCCGCCTCGCGCGCGAGGGTGACCTCGGGGACGGTCGACATGTTGATGACGTCGGCGCCCAGCAGCCGGAACATGTGCGATTCCGCCTTGGTTGAAAAGCGCGGCCCCTCGATCGTCACGACGGTCCCCTGCCGGTGGTGCCTGAGCTTCAGCGCGGCGGCCGACTCGGCCAGGAGGCCGCGGAGCTTTTCGCAGAACGGCTCGGCCATCGGGGTGTGGACCACCTTCTCGTCGTGGAATGTCAGCGCCCGGTGCCGGGTGAAGTCGATGAACTGGTCGAGGAAAACGAGGTGCCCGGGCTTGATCTTCTCCCGGAGGGAACCCACCGCGGTCGTCGCGAGGATGTGTGTGCACCCTTCCTTCTTCAGTGCGTGGATGTTGGCCAGGTAATTGACGCCGGTCGGGTAGATCGAGTGATCCTTGCCGTGTCGAGCCAGGATCACCGCATCGACCCCGCCGATTCTGCCCACGGTCAGCGGCGACGAAGGGCTGCCGTACGGGGTCCTGACCCTTTTCTGCCGGATGCCCTTCATGAGCTGCGGGTCGTCCATCCCCGACCCGCCGATGATGCCGACCTTCACCTTTGCCATCTGCCCTCCTTCACGCTGGCCCGAGGGCCGGTGATCTCACGAATAGGTGATGGCAACCTCGTAGTCGACGATCGGGTGGACAAGTGCCGGATCGTTGCGGTCGCCGTTGAAGGCGCCCTTCGCGGATTTTGCGCGGCTGCCGATCATTTTTTGGATGAAGCGCGTCAGGTCGAGTCCGCCTTCATCAGCCCCCTCGCCCAGGGAACTGATCTTGAAGAAGGCCGGGCTCCCGGGGTAGAAATTCATGGTCCGATGCACCGCGGAGAAAGCCCCGCGGCTGTAGTCCATGGTGACGACAATGCTCGAGACATCGGGGAAGCGGTCGGCTATCAGGCCGGCGGCGAGCGTCTGCCGCTTCCGTTCTTCCCAGGCCTCTTTCCTCTTGCTGTACACGTTCGGCTTCATTGCAGGGCCTCGCATCCGGGCTTTCTTCTTGCCATGTTTCTCCTTTGCCGCTCCGGTCGGTGCGCGTGAAATCCCTCGGCCTTCCGCGAGCCCGTGGAGATTTTCCCGATCAACCGCTCTGAAACGCAGCCCCAGTATGCTCCTCCGGGGCGAACAAGTCAAAGCCCCCGGGCAACTGTTGCCTCATGTTCGCATGCTTCATGTCGGGTACCTCTTGTTGGACCACGATTGCACGACACGATTGCTGTTTGAGTATACCACCGCAAGAAGAGTGCTGTATCGGGAACTGCATCTCCTCTGTATCGCCGTTTCGTAAAAAATGTTGACACTTTTCCGCTTTGACGAGTGCCAGTGCTTTAGAAATATTCAGCGATTACGGGATGTTGTAGTTTTTACCCAACCTGGCACAAGAAGTGCTTGAGAGTTGAGTGGTACGTGGTGTGCCGCCGGCAACCCGAGGACGGTTGTACACCCGATCGCGGGATTGGGGATGCTGGTGCAGGTGGATCACTCTGAGCGCGCGAGGAGACGCTGCAATGGAAATCGTCAAAGAAAAGCGACTATCGCCGAGGGTGCAACTCAAATCACCGCTTCGCTACCGCATACTCCCCGTGGATGCCGCAGGATTTCGGAGCGCGGCCGTCCAGGATGTCAGCCTGACCGGCTTCAGGTTTCACAGCCAGGAGTTCATCCCCAAACAGGCGAGCATCATTCTTGAGATGAATCTGCTCGGACACGCACCGGTACATTCCCTCGCAAAGGCGGTCTGGGTAAGGGAGATTCCCAGCGAGGGCGGCTTCGAGGTCGGCGGGGTGTTCGTCGAGCCGCCCCACGCAGCGAAGATGACGCTCAGCCAGCTCGTCTCGAGCTGATAACGGGCTCACCCCGGCGGGGGATTTCCCGAGCAAACCGCAGGCACGCACCTCCGGAGCAAGAGCATCAGAGTTCACTGCCGCAGGCATGGCGGCGCAAAGCCCTGATCGCTCTCTTTCCCGTGTAAGAAGCAGAAGCGCTTGTTGCATTCGCGGCGAATCCCTGGGGGACCCGGGCATTGTGCACCGATTCGTCACGCGGCTGCATCAGACGGGATAAGGGGTGGACTGCACGCAGTCCGTGGTTATGGCATCGACATGAGCAGGAGGCTGAGTGAACAAAGCGAAGCGATGGTTCGTGCTGTTTGCAATGGTTTCGTTCTCGCCAGTGCTGGCGGCCTGCAGTTCGGGCAGCGGCGGACACAACGTTGATCTCGGCGGGGTCAGTCACCGCGACGGAAGCACCGACCCGGTGAGCAATTGTGTCGGCTGTCACGGCTCGGACCTGCACGGAGGCGATGGGCCGAACTGTTACAGCTGCCACAGCAACAGCGACCACCACACCTCATTCAGCGGGGTCATGCACAACCAGTCGGATGTGGATTGCACGCGTTGTCACGGCCCGACCCGGACTCAAGGCGGTCTCGGCCCGGCCTGCGCGAGTGCGGGATGCCACAGCGCCTAGCAGGTCGCTGTCAACTCCCGATTCTGGCCGTGGTCGCCATCGCGATCTCCGAGTGATACTTGCCAGCGCCCCCGTCGCTCCCCGGCGGGGGTTTTGTATACCTCTGCGAAAGACCCGCTTTTCCTGGCATGATTACACCATTATTCCACAAGGCTTTCACCTTACGCCGCTGTCCGAATTTCGGGGGCACCTCTTGTCGGGTTATCCACGGCGCCGACACCGGTTACTCACGGTTGAACTGTATAGAGCGCGACTGAAACATCGCAGGCGATTTTCTGTCGCCGCGTGCCGGCCGAAATTGCCTCCGGACTCTGACCCCGCACGGTGGTGGACGTCACCCCCGCCTCCTGCGCCCCCGAGCCTGGAGGAGCCGTGGCGCCCAGAGGGCGAGGAGCTCGCCCATTGCCTTGAGGATCGTGATCGCGGCCATACCGGCCACCGGATTGGGGCCGTGGCGCGTCACAAAGGGCGCGGCCATGACTGCGAAGAAAAGGATCAGCATCATGCCCCCGCCGATAAGCTCCAGCGGCCGGCGCGTCGTGCCCGCCCCCGCGCGGGCGTCGAAGAGGTCCTGCACGAGGCGCAGCAGGCGGCCGGCGATCACGGCCAGAAGCGGCGCGCGGATGTCGTGCGCGACGAGCGTGCCGATCAGCGCGAAACCGTCGTCCACCGCCTCCTGGAGCGAGAGGTAAGGTCCGAACACGAGCATTGCGAAGAACCCGTAGAAGAGAATGAACACCAGTTCGACGACGAGGGTGCTCCGCCGCCTCGCGCGGTCCGTCAGGAACGCCCACCGGACGAGGTCGGTGAGCGCGACACAGACGCCGTCGAGGACAAAAAGCAGGACGAGGGCGGCGGCGTCCCAGCCGAGCAGGAAGATCCCGTAGAGGGAGGCCGCGAGCGAGATGAGGGCCGCTAAGGATCGGTACATGAGCGTGGCAGAGGTCACCGGCGGGATTCCTGCCGGACCGTCGAGCGCAGCGCGCACGTCCTGCCTCCCCTGATGAGCCCCGGGTACAATTGGTTCTCCGCATTCACCGCGCCGCAGCCATGGCGCATGGTCCGATACAGGAGAGGCGCCGTGAGCTGAAACCCCTCAAAAGACAACAGCTTGTTCCGCTTATTTTATTTAGGTGTATATCGGCAACATCAAGTCGTTCATATGACGTTCATGTTCCCCTGCCCCAGATCGCACAATTGATGGTTCCCTTCTACAGATTACGGATTGTCATCGCCCACCACAATTGTCGTAAAAGTCGATGGCGCTTTTTTTTCGATGATGAATTTTTTCTCCACTCTGGCACTGGTGCGCTTGCTGCTTGTGAGATGAAAGAGTGGCTGCGCATAGCGGTCCGGCACCTCAAGCTTGACCTGCAAGGGGTTTTGGGAATCCTCTTTTTTCTGGAACTCAACGATGATCGAATTCTCTCCCTCCTTGAGAATAAACAGGTCAGCCATCTCCGGCGGACTCTTGGCGCGCAGAGGATGGTTGACTGCGAAAAGCCGTGTGAACTGCTGACCGTCACCCTTGATTGCCTTGACAGGAGTGCCGTTGACCGCAATCGTCACCGTATAGCCATACCCGAAGCTATCCACGAACCCCTGCAGAGGAAGCTCCTCGGCGGCGACCGGCTGAGAGGTCGCGATAACAGCTAGAATAACGAGAGAAAAACAGAGTAAGGTCGTACTCATTCTGATTCCCACGGCGCCTCCTCTGGATCGATGTTTATTTCTCACAAGTATCCTTTGGACAGGAATAAGCCTTTTCGTCTATGTTTTACACCAAAGAGAGTAATGGCCTTGCCGTCGACAGTGCGGGGCAACGGTGATTGCGCTGATGGTCGAGAGTCGATCGCGGCGCAAGGTCCAAAGGTCGGCGGAAAACCATACGCCCCGGCCCCCTGGAGCAGCATCTTGAGTAGCCGTGCTCTCTGCTTTGTACTCAGGAGCCCCGGCCTTCCCGGCACAGGCTTGGGCCGAAGCGCGTCCGGCCCTCGGGCTTTGACCTCCGTCTGCCAGCAACTCGCAGAGGCCGGTGAACATTTCATGTGCCGTGCGACCTCCCGTACCCCAAAGCCTTCGTCCAGGAGCAACATCGCACGGCGGCGGCGTACCTCCAAAACGGAGGGACGCCCATTTGGTCTCATGCAGGGAAGGCTATCGCCGTTCCTTTACTGAGGCAGTGGTCAACAATTCTACACCGGTCCGCTGCCTCCGACGGCAGTGAAAACCACCGGCACTTCCAACTCCTCGCGGCGGTAGGTCTCGACCTTGGGCTGCGGAAATTCCTTCTTCGCGGTCATGGCTCTCCTCCTGTGGTTGGGTTGCCCGTGTCACTACCATGCACTTCTGTTTGTAAAAGTCAACCTCGCCCTGGCCCAAGTTTCGGCGTGGGGCCGTAGGGACCCTCACACTCAGAAATTTTCAGCCGGCTCATAGCATCAAGGTTGATCTCCGTGATAAATGGACTATGTTCGGCTTTGCCTGATTGTTCTGATTTCGCTCGGGGTCCACCTGCGCGCAGGATGTCCCTGAGGTTTCTCATTTTCCGCACGCTTTACGGTTGTGCTGACCCCTCCTCCGACCGACAGACCCTCTCCAGCCTGGACGACTCTTACGAGCAGGTGACGCAGAGGCGCACGGCCTCCTCGCTCCCTAACGTCTTCAGCCGGTTCTCCGTGAAATACGTGACCTGGAAGGGCTTAACCTGACGGGAATCGACCTGGAGGGACTTGACTCGAATTGATTCGACGACGCCCCCATTGCATCCGTCGCGGCCTTCGCCTCTCGGGAAGCGGCGAGCTCGGTCTGTCTCTTGATCCGCGCACTTTCGGCCAGAGCCTCGTCCTCCGCGATGAAATGCCGCGCTGCGTAGTCGCGTTCCACGCGCTCCCGGGTCAGGGCTTCGACGCTAGTGGGTCGCGGGGGGCGATCAATCCAGGCACGCCGTGCCATCTCGATGATTTCGGGGGGAAACGACTTGTCTCCATCCAATCCGAGATAGACGGCGTCCAGTTCCTTATAGAGCCCATTGGTTCCCAGCAGGATCTCCGCTTGCTCTGCGCAGTGGCGGCGGTCATCGATCAAGCTGTCGGGATCGACGACCAACGGCAGGAGAGCCGACTTCAGGGCGGCGGGGTCATATTCCAGCAGCGCCATGTACGCCCCGCCCTTGAGCAGCCGGTATCTCAGCAAAGCAACGAGGATCTCAACCGCGGGCAGTCCCATCTGGCGAAGAGCCTTGAAGGCTGTCTCGTGATCGTAGCAGCCGCCTTGATTCATGATCAGCGCATTCGCGACAGCTTCGATGCCGCACTCGTCTCCCAGCGTACCGAGCAACCTGGTCGCAGCTTTCTTCGCCTGGGAATAGCAGGGCTCTTCGGTTACGACCTGCGCCAGCGTCAGGATGGCGGGGTGCCCTGCGGCGGCCAATGCCTGCTCCGCGGCGCTCTGCACGTCTCGGGAGTCATCGCCCAGGAGCCTGGCAAACAAGGCTAGGGGGGGGGGAGCGCTTCTGTCCTTCACCAGAATATGGAGCGACATCCACCGAACAGAGGCGTCCGGGCTCAGCAGGGCACGACGCAACAGCCCGCCCGCCTGGAGGGAGAGCGTCCCCACCTTCTGCAGCAGCACGTTGAGCCCCTGCCGCTGTTCCACCGGGCTGTCACTGAAGAACAACAGGCGGTACTTCCGCACCCCATCAGGTGAAAGCGGCGTGAGCTTCGCCAACGCCTTCTCGAAGTCGCTGCTGGTCAGCTCCGTCGAGGCACGTCGGGATTCTCCTTCTGCGAAACCCTGCCCGGACCAACAAGGAGCGGGGAAGAGGCAGGCACACAGAACGAACGCTGCGAGAACCCGGCACGTTACTTTCTTCATCGTCCGCCTGCTCTTCTGTTTCTCCTCTACCGAGCAGGCCGAAGCCTGTGAACCGGCCCCGGCCACTTTCAGAAGCGTACGTTACAACCTCCCGCCATGCGACTCAAGCACTACGCAAGGCCTCTGTCCGCAGAAAGAGACCCGGCGAACTCCGCTCGCTCCGCATTTTCCGATCGTACAACCAACTGGAAGCGGAGGCAAGGAGTCCGTGACGCTCGCCGTCACAGCCAACCCTGCGCGCGGTACCAGGCGATCGTGCGCGGTAGGCACTCGTCGAGCGGCACGCGCGGCGCGAAGCCGAGGAGCCTCTTCGTCTCCGCGGCGAGCAGCGTGAGATCGGGGGGAAGGATGAGCTCGTGGATTACCGCGCCTGCGAAAGGAACAGCCACCCGCCGCCGGCCGGGGAGTTTTCGACCCGTTGGACTTTCTTGCCGCCGTGACCACCCACATCCCGAATCGCGGCGAGCACCTGGTGCGGTACTACGGATTGCCGGGGACGGGGGTCGAACCCGTACGGAGTTGCCCCGAGGGATTTTAAGTCCCTTGCGTCTGCCAGTTCCGCCACCCCGGCGTCGGATCGTTCCGGCGAGGATACATCAGACGACAATCCTCTGCATCCCGCCGGGTGCCAATACAGAAATCGCCTGCTGGGAGCGACTGGACCGGGTCGAGCGACTGCACGCGAAATGCATCAGCCATACCCGATTGCGCTATCATCCCTCTCATGAACACCGCCATCGACGTCGACGCGTTCGCCACGCAGGTCGCCCGCAACTGCCTCGTCGCGGACGCGCACCGCTGGGGGTACTTCAGCCTCTGCGGCCTGCTACTGCGGCTGCGCGAACTCTACAAACGGGAGGCTGGCCTCGAGCCGTGGGCGCGCCTCGAAACAGCGGCGGTGCTCGCGTGGGTCGGCGAACGCGAGACCGCGTGGGGGCCGCTTGAGGACGCGGAACTCGCGCCGCTCACCCTCGGAGCGACGGCCCTCGACCCGATGGACGAGGACGGCGTCAACCGGCTGCTGATCCCGGCCGGTTGGCTCTACGTCGCCGGAGAGGGGCCGGGTGGGCACCCGCTTTTCGTGCTCGGCGAGATCCTCGAGCGCCGCGGGCTCGCCGACGGCGTCGAGCTCTTCGTGCTCGGCCGCGAGTTGGCGCACGACCTGGTGCCGGTGCCGGCGATGTGCCGCCCCGGGCGTGTCGTCGCGCGGTGCGACGCGGTGCGCGGCCACCTCTGGGCCACGCTCGAGGAGGCCGCCGGGGCGCGCGAGCCGAGCCCTGCGGAGGACGCTGTCGCACAGGCGGGCGGCTCGCTGGCCGCGCTCGTCGCCGACCCCGAGGCGCACAGCTCGCTGCTCGAGGACCTGGCGCGGCGGCAAGTCGAGGCAGCGGTTGCGCACGAAATCGGCGAACTGGCCGAGGACCAGCGGCGCCGCGGCGCCTGGGAGAAGCTGCTGCTTCGCGCTCGCGACACGCGCGCCGAACTTACGGCACGCGCGCTCAAGGACGCGCTCGCGGACGCCGGGGACGGCGGGCTGCTGCAGACGCTGATCGGGCAGCGCGACCGGGTCGCGCTTGCGCTGCGAGCCTCGGCCGGGCCCTGGCTGCTGCGGAAGATCCTCCCCGAGGCGCGGGCGATCTGGATCGAGGCGTGCGCCGGCCGCTGGGATGCTGCGGAAACGCTGCGGCGCGCGGCCACCGCCCGGCTGGAGCTCAGGCTCGGTGATCTGTTCGGGCTGTTCGACGACGACCCGCCGCACGCAGAAGCGTCCCGACGCGCCGAACTGCTCGAGAAGGCGCTGACCGGGGGCGTCTAGCGCTGTCGCTCAGCGTTGCAGCCACAAGGACAGGTTCGCCTCTCGAGTGGTGGCCTTTGCCACTATCCGCACGTACTCCACGCGTCGGCCGTCCCGGAAGTCGAGCAACTGATAGATCCCCCGGCCCTGCGAGCGCTCGGGGAATTCGACGACCTGGACCTCGCCGTTCTGGAATACGACTTCCGCCCAGTCCACCTGGAACCTGCCCTCGACGATCTCGAACCAGAGCTTCGAGCCGCGAGCGTTGCAGTCGAGGGTGAAATCCACCCAATCTTCCTCCCGGTAGAGTGTCGCGCTGTCCTGCCACACCAGGCTCTCGCGCGAGTACCCGAAGTCACGGCCATACCGGTAGTCGTAGCGTTCGACGACCACCACGCCGCCGAAGACCACCGGGGGCAGGTACACCCGGGGCTGGACGCGGGGGCGGACCACCACCGGCGGGGGGCGCACGACGACGCTGCGCGGCGGACGCTTGAGCGGCCAGCCGGGGTTTCTGACGACCGGCGACGCGGGGCGACGGGACCGGCGGCCGCACGACGACGCGCGGGGTGTTACGCCGTCCGCCACCCGGGACGGGGGGGCGAATGAGCTGCGCGGACGCGAAATCCGACGCGGACACGCCGAAACCGATCCCGAACAGCGCGATCAGCACGAACAAACGCCTCATTTTCATGTTGGCTCCTCCTCCTAACGCAACGATCCTGACGCGCCAATGCGCGACAATAACAAGCTACCTTCTGGATAATACGCCCTCGCCGCGATTAGGGCCACCATTGGCGCAGATTGGGGACAACGAAACTCTGGAGGCGGCGATCGGAGTCGAACCGATGAATGGAGGATTTGCAGTCCTCTGCCTTACCACTTGGCTACGCCGCCACGGGTCGTAAATTCACGCCGGCAGACTGTATCTGCCCGGATGGTCGCTGTCAAGGCACACCTGCCCCGGGGACACGGCGGGACAGTGGAGCGGGAGAGGGGATTTGAACCCCCGACTTCAACCTTGGCAAGGTTGCACTCTACCACTGAGTTACTCCCGCAAACCGACTTCCTCCCCGTGGTCGGGAGGCGGGTGAGAATATGCCACGCAATGCCTGGGGCGTCAAGGGGCGCGGGGACTCCTGTGCGGCTTGGTGTCGGTGACGGGAGGGGATTAACCCCTCCCCTACGGAATTACGGGGTGGAGCGGTTTCATCCCCATCACAGGTGGAGCGGTTTCATCCCCATTACGGGGTGTTGCTGCGGGTTCGTCCCCGCCCGATCGCCCGTTACCGGTAGAGGAACTCGTCGACTTCGCGGACGCGTCCGGCGAGGTACGTGATCGTCTCGCGCGCCGCGGCGACCTGATCGAGATCGAGATCGACCTCGGCGTAGCCGGCCTTGCCGCCCAGATGCGCCAGCACATCGCCGCGCGGGCCGATCACGGTCGAGCCGCCGCCGAACTGGATGGCGGCGCTGCGCCCGGCGCGGTTGACGCCCGCCGTGAAGACCTGGTTCTCGATGGCGCGGGCCGCGAGCAGCGTGTGAAAGTGCCCGAGCCTGATCTCCGGCCACTGGGAGGGGAAGAGCAGCAGTTCGGCGCCGGCGAGCGCCATCTTGCGGGCGAGCTCGGGAAACCGCAGATCGTAGCAGAGGGCGAGGCCGATCTTGCCGATCTCCAGGTCGAGCGACGGCGACGGCGCGCCCGCGCACGAAGTGGCGGTCCTCCTTCATCGGTCCGAAGAGATGCACCTTGCGGTAGCGCGCGCGCACCCGGCCGTCGGGGCCGACGATGCACGCGGTGTTGTAGAGGTGGCCGTCGTCGCCGCGCTCGGCCCAGCTGCCGACCACGAAGTAGCCGTTCTTCTTCGCCAGGGCGCCGACGCGCTCGAGGGACTCCGGCGTGCGCTTCGCCAATTCGTCGAGCCGGCGGTAGGCGTAGCCGGTGAGCCACATCTCGGGGAGGACGACGAGGTCCGCCTCGCCGGCCCCGGCCTGATCGAGCGCCGCTTTCGCCGCCCGCCAGTTCGCCGCGCACGCGCCCTCGGCGAGGGCCAGCTGGGCGAGGGCGATCTTGAGCTTGCGCATGACCCCCATTCTACACCGGCCTGACGAGCCGGTGCGGGCGGGGGTGAACCCCGCCCCTACTTGTTCATCGACTTGAGGAAGGCCTCGTTGGTCTTGGTTTCCTTGAACTTGTCGAGCAGGAACTCCATGCTGTCGACCGCCGTCAGCGGGTTGAGCACCTTGCGCAGCACCCAGATCTTGTTCAGCGTGTCCTCGGGGAGCAGCAGCTCCTCCTTGCGGGTGCCGGACTTGTTGATGTCCATCGCCGGGAAGATGCGCTTGTCGACGAGGCGCCGGTCGAGGTGGATCTCCATGTTGCCGGTGCCCTTGAACTCCTCGAAGATGACGTCGTCCATGCGGCTGCCGGTGTCGATCAGGGAGGTCGCCACGATGGTCAGGCTGCCGCCCTCCTCGATGTTGCGCGCGGCGCCGAAGAAGCGCTTGGGCTTCTGCAGCGCGTTGGCGTCGACGCCGCCGGAGAGCACCTTGCCGCTGGCCGGGGTGATGGCGTTGTAGGCGCGGGCCAGGCGCGTGATCGAGTCGAGCAGGATCACCACGTCGCGGCGGTGCTCGACGAGGCGGCGGGCCTTCTCGATGACCATCTCGGCGACCTGGACGTGGCGCGTCGGCGGCTCGTCGAAGGTCGAGCTGATGACCTCGGCGCGCGGGATGCTGCGCTGCATGTCGGTGACCTCCTCGGGGCGCTCGTCGATCAGCAGCACGATGAGCCAGACCTCGGGGTGGTTGGTCACGATCGCCTTGGCGATCGACTGCAGCAGCATCGTCTTGCCGGTGCGCGGCGCCGCCACGATCAGGCCGCGCTGCCCCTTGCCGATCGGGGAGAGCAGGTCCATGATCCGCGTCGAGTAGTCCTTGGGGTTGTACTCGAGGTTGAGCTTCTCGGTGGCGTACAGCGGCGTGAGGTTGTCGAAGAGGATCTTGTCCTTGGCGACGTCCGGGTCCTCGAAGTTGACGGTCTCGACCTTGATCAGGGCGAAGTAGCGCTCGCCCTCCTTGGGCGGGCGGATCTGGCCGGAGATCGTGTCGCCGGTGCGCAGGCTGAAGCGCCGGATCTGCGAGGGCGAGACGTAGATGTCGTCGGGGCCGGGGAGGTAGTTGTAGTCCGGCGCCCGCAGGAAGCCGAAACCGTCGGGCAGGCACTCGAGCACGCCCTCGCCGTAGACGTTGCCGTCGATCTCGATCTGGGCCTTGAGAATCTCGAAGATCAGCTGCTGCTTCTTCAGCGAGGCGGCGCCCTCGACGTTGAGCTGCTTGGCGATCTCGTTCAGTTGGCCGATCGGTTTTTCCTTGAGTTCCACGATGTTCATGTTGTCCTCCTCGGGGACTGGGCCGCCGGAGCCGGTGGTGCGGTCGCTCCGGGGCGTTGTGCGACTGGGGGATGCATTGTTCTCATTCGGTCCGGCGCGGCGCGCCGGGTGTATTCGAGAAGGGGTGCTGTTTTCGCGCCGTCCTGGCGACGCGCCCTGTTCGGTTCTAGCTCATGCAGATGATCCTTGGAACGTTGTGTCCGCCGGGTTGGTTTTCTTCAGAATGTCTCTATGTATACGGCCGCGACGTCACGAGTGTCAAGGGGATTTTATCGCGGCGGCGATTCTCGCGCAGCGCCGCCGCCGGGTCGAGGCCCTCGACGCGGAAGACCTTGCGCCGCGACTTCTCGCCGCCGTGCAGGGCGACGCGCGCCCGGGAGACCTCGAGCACCTCGGCGAGCAGTTCGCGCGCGGCGGCGTTGGCCTCGCCCTCGACGGGGGGGGCGCTGACGCGCAGCTCGAGGGCGCCCTCGCGCACGCCGCCGACGCCGGCGCGCGAGGCGCGCGGGCGCAGGCGCACGTCGATGAGGACGCCGCCGGGGACGGGTGAAATGCGGAGCTCGTCGCTGACGTCGTGAAGTCCCCTTTGCTCCCCCGGCCAGAGGCGGTCATGTCGCCTTTCGTAGGGAGCGGGTTATCCTCCGCCCGTCGCTCTGACTGCTCGCGCTCGGACGAGTCTCCCCGCGCACCCCGGAGAGTCTCGGCGCGCGGCGCGCCGCACCGCGGCCATGAACGCGCCGTGGACGCCGCGCTCCTCGAGCTCGGCGATGCCGCGGATGGTCGTGCCGCCGGGCGAGGCGACCTGGTCGCGCAGCTGCGAGCGGGTGCGCGCCGGTCGCGAGCACCATCTGGGCGGCGCCGAGCACCGTCTGCGCCGCGAGCTGCAGCGCGGTCGCGCGCGGCAGGCCGGCCTGCACGCCGCCGTCGGCGAGCGCCTGGATCACGGTGAAGACGTAGGCCGGCCCGCTGCCCGAGAGCCCGGTGACGGCGTCCATGAGCCCCTCGGGGACCTCGACCGTCGTGCCGACCGCGCCGAAGAGCTTGCCGACGAGCGCCTTGTCGGCGGCGGTGACGCCGCGCCCCCAGGCGATGGCGGTCGCCCCCTCGCCGACGAGCGCCGGGGTGTTCGGCATCGTGCGCACGAGACGCGCCCGGAGCGCCGCCTCGAGCGACGCCGAGCGTGACGCCCGCGGCGATCGAGACGACGAGCTTCGCGCGACCGGCCGCCGGTGCGATCGCGGCGAGCACCGCGGGCACCAGCTGCGGCTTGACCGCGAGGACGATCACCGCGCAGCGGCGCGCGAGGTCGGCGTTGTCCGCGGCGGCCCGCACGCCGGTAGCCCTTGACCAGGCGCGCGCGGCGCGCGGCGTCCGGCTCGCTGATCCAGAGGTCGGCCGGCCGGACCACCTTCCCGCCGACGAGACCCCGGATCAGGGCCTCGCCCATGTTCCCCGCGCCGACAAACCCGATCGTCGTCATCGCTCCAGCCCCTCCCTCTACCTGATGTAGGCGCTCCGTCACGTAGCGTCGCGATCATCCGGTGCGTGTTGAAAAAGTACGCGTTCTTGCCGATCGCGTTCTGCATCATGCGGATCCACGTGTGCGCGCTCGCCGTAGTAGATCGGGATCACGCACTGCTCGAGCTTCTCGTAGAGACTTCCGGCGTCCTGGCAGCCGTCGTTCTCGACCCGGCAGCTGCTCTCCGTCGGCTCCGGCCCGATCGACCAGCCGGTGAAATCCTCGATGTGCCCCTCGATCCACCAGCCGTCGAGCACCGAGAAGTTGAGCACGCCGTTGTGCGCGGCCTTCATCCCCGAGGTGCCGGAGGCCTCGCGCGGCCGCAGCGGCGTGTTGAGCCAGACGTCGACCCCGGAGACGAGGTTCAGGGCCAGGTCCATGTCGTAGTTCTCGAGGTAGACCACCGGGATCTCCTCGCCGAGCTCGCGCGCGAAGCGGTGGATGCTCCTCGATGAGCTGCTTGCCGGGCTCGTCCTTCGGGTGGGCCTTGCCCCCGTAGATCACCTGGAGGCGCCCGCCGGCGATGCGGCGCAGCCGCTCCAGATCGGAGAAGAGCAGGTCGGCGCGCTTGTAGGCCGTGGCGCGGCGCGCGAAGCCGAAGGTCAGCACGTCGGGGGAGAAGTCGCCGCCCCGTGCGCTCCGCGACGATGCCGAGCAGGCGGCGCTTGGCCGACTGGTGCGCCTCCCAGAGCTGCTCGTCGGGGATGACGCCGACGCGCACGAAGAGCTCCGGCTCGTTCGCCCACCCGGGCAGGTAGTGGTTGTAGAGCGCCTTGAACTCCTCGCAGGTCCAGGTGAAGGAGTGCACGCCGTTGGTGATGGCGTGGATCTCGTAGCCGGGGAACATCTCCTGCGAGACCTCGCCGTGCTTCTTCGCGACGCCGTTGATGAAGTTCGAGAGGTTCAGGCCCAGCAGCGTCATGTTCAGCTCGTCGGCGCCGCCGAGCTCCTTGAGCATCTTGAGCGGGACGAGTTCCTCGAGGACCTCGCCCACCATCTCCCAGGGGAAGCGGTCGTGGCCGGCGTCGACGGGGGTGTGCGTGGTGAAGACGCAGAGCTGGCGCACCTCGTCGCGGTCGTAGACGCAGGCTCTCGTCCCAGACGTCCTCGATGTTGCGGCGCGTGCGGCGCAGCAGCTCGATGGTCAGCAGGCTCGCGTGGCCCTCGTTCATGTGGTACTTGCGCAGGCTGGCGTACCCGAGCGCCTCGAGCATGCGCACCCCGCCGACGCCGAGGATCACCTCCTGCTTGAGGCGGTGGCGGTCGTCGCCGCCGTAGAGCGCGTCCGTGATGTCCCGGTCGCGCGGGTCGTTGCCCTCGACGTCGGTGTCGAGGAAGTAGACCGGGACGACGACTGCCGGGGACGCCGAGGCTCATCGACGTCGTAGCGCCAGGCCTGGACCTGGACGAGACGGCCCTCGATCTGCACGCGCACGAGCGGACCCTGGAGCTTCATGTGGGCCGCCGGGTTCCAGGCGACCGGGTGCTCGTGCTGCCGGCCCGCGGCGTCGAGCTCCTGGCGGAAGTACCCTTGGCGGCTCAGAAGCGTGACGACCACGACGGGGAGCGCCAGGTCGGAGGCCGACTTGATGGTGTCCCCGGCGAGAACGCCGAGGCCGCCGCTGAAGGTGGGGATGTCGTTGCGCAGGCCGATCTCCATCGTGAAATAGGCGATCGACCGATCTGATTCCCTGCGAACCATGTGACGTGACCTCCGGTATCTGGTGAAAGGTGTCGGATGATACCACAGATTCTCGCTACCGTTGACGCGTCACGTACGAATGGCAGCGAGCGAGGGTGAACCCCTCCCGCTACGTCGAGACACGATCGCGGAGCGCCGTGAAGCCCGCACGGGCCGCGGGATTCATTCCCGCGCGGGCGCAGGTCGTTTGCCCGCAAGGCAGCCGCCGAGACGCGACGCGGGGCCGTGCCGCCGCAGCGCACGACCTCCGGCGCCCGGCACGGTTACTGGATCCAGCCGCCGCCGAGGACCGTGTCCCCGTCGTAGAAGACCGCCGCCTGGCCCGGCGTGATCGCCCGCTGGGGTTCGTCGAACTGCACCCGCCAGGCGCCCTCCGCCCGCCGGCGCGAGCGTCGCCGGCGCCGGCTCGTGCCGCGAGCGGATGCGCACCGCAGCCCGGAATTCGCCGGCCGGCTCGTCCGACGAGCCAGTTCACGCCGGCGGCGACCAGGTCGCGTCGCCAGAGGTCCGCGTCCGCCCCGACGATCAGCTCGTTTTTCGCCGGATCGAGCGCCACGACGTAGAGCGGACGCCCCGCCGCGACGCCCAGCCCGCGACGCTGCCCCACCGTGTGGTTCGCCAGACCGCGGTGCTCGCCGAGCCGCCGCCCCGCGGTGTCGACGATCGCCCCCGGGACGAAAGCCCCCGCCGGGGACCGGCGCGCCAGGAATCCGGCGTAGTCGTCGCCGGGAACGAAGCAGATCTCCTGACTCTCCGCGCGTTCCGCCGCCGCGAGACCGCGCGCGCGCGCCATCGCCCGCACCCGATCCTTGGTGAGCCCGCCGAGGGGAAATCGAACCCGCGAGAGCGCCGCGCGCGCGATCGCGAACAGGAAATACGACTGATCCTTGCGGCGGTCCGCGCCCCTGACGAGGCGCGGCTGTCCATCGCTCGGCCCGAGAGCAATGCCCGCATAGTGACCCGTGGCGAGAGCATCGGCCCCCAGTTCGCGCGCCTTGTCGAGCAGCAGACCGAATTTCACGCGGGCGTTGCAGAGGGCGCAGGGGTTCGGGGTGCGCCCGGCCGCGTAGGCCGCGGCGAAGGGCGAAACGACGAGGCGCTCGAATTCGGCGCGCAGATCCCAGCGGGTGAACGGGATGCCGAGCGCCGCGAGCCGCTCCTTCCGGGTCCGGCGCGAGCGGCCGCCGGCGGGTGATCCACCAGGCGCAGCGTCCCTCCGAGCACCTCGTGACCCTGTTCGACCAGGAGGGCGGCGGCAAGAGTGCTGTCGACCCCGCCGCTCATGGCGACGAGCACTCTCATCGGGACGGCGGCCGCGACAGCGCCACCCGCGGGCGGTCAGCGCCTCAATTTGGCCAGCAGCGTGCTGGAGTACTGGAAGTTGGGAAACTCCTCCTCGCGCACCGCGGCGTAAAAATCGCACGTCTCGCAGTTCTCGAACTTCGCCGCGAAGGTCCCCTGCACCTTGCCGCCGCAGAGGCTCCCGGCCACCACCCAGCAGGCACGGCCCGCGTGGCTGCCGCCGTGAACGGCATCGAGCTTCATTTCAACCGTCACCGGACACACGCCAAATTCCTCGACCTTGGCCCCGTTCGGCTCGCGGCCGCACTTTTTAGCTTCCCAACAGTTCTTCTTTTGCCGGCCATTCCAGTCCTCCACTCGCCGAATGTCTACCAAACCACTAGTTTTACTAACATAGGGCCGCGCATGCCTGATTGTCAACTCACATTTCCTCTTCGCTCAGTTGCTCGAGAAGCTTCTTCTGCTTGGCCGTGAGCTTGACCGGCACGCGCGGCACGACGATCAGGTAGAAATCGCCGCGCCTGCCGCCGCGCCCGGCCATCCCGTGGCCGCCGAGCCGGATGCGCGTCTGCGGCTGCGTCCCGGCCGCGATCTTCACTTTTTTCACGCCGTCGAGCGTCGGCACCTCGAGCGCCCCGCCGAGAGCAACGAGCGTGAACGGCACCTCGCGGCGCAGGACCAGGTCGGTCCCCTCGCGCTCGTAGATCGGGTGCTCCTCGATACGCACCGTGAAATACAGGTCCCCGGCCGCGCCGCCGCCGTGCGCCGGCTCGCCGCGCCCCGGGATCCGCAGGCGCTGCCCCTCGGCGATCCCGGCGGGGATCCGCACCTTGATCTCCTTGTGGCCGGCCGGCCCCTGGTAGCTCACCTGTTTCTCGGCGCCGTGGTGCGCCTCCTCGATCGAGATCGGCAGTTCGTACGACGATGTCCTCGCCGTCCGGCGTGGCGCCCCGCCCGCCCGTCGGCGTGCCCGAACATCTGGCTGAAGTCGAACCCGAGGCCCCGCCCGGGCCGCCCCCGCCGTAGTTCACGCGGAAGCCGCCGCGGCCGCCGGCGCGCCGCGGCCGCCGCGACCGCCGAAAAGCGCGCTGAAGATATCGTTCGGATCGATCCCGGTGCCGCTGAAAGCGTCGCCGAAGTCCGCGCCGCGGAAGATGTCCTCCTGGCTGTAGCGCTGGCGGAAGCCCGCGGCGCCGAACTGGTCGAACTGCTCGCGTTTCTGCTTGTCCGAGAGCACCGCGTAGGCCTCGCTGATCTCCTTGAACTTCTCCTCGGCCTTCTTGTCGCCCTTGTTGCGGTCCGGGTGATACTGCATCGCGAGCTTGCGGTAGGTCTTCTTGATCTCGTCTTCGGTCGCGCCGCGGGCCACCCCGAGGACGGCGTAGTAGTCCTTGTTCTTCATCGCGCGTAGTTCTCCCGGATCAGTCCGTTGAGATAGCCCTCGGGATCGACGATCGCCTCCGCCGAGACGGCGAAGGTGTCGCGCCCGGTGCGCTCGCGCAGCAGGTTGAGCCCGAGCGGGTAGTTCGCGAAGAGCTTCGAGCACAGCGCCTCGACCTCGGCGGCGCCGGCGCCGGCCTGCACGACGATCCGCTCGCGCGCCTCCGGGGTGAACTCGAGGGTGATGCCGTGCTTCTCGCGAAACGCGGCGAGGATAGCGGTCGAGCGCCGCGGCGGCCTCCCCGATGACCCGGCAGGCCTCCTCGGCGTCGGTGCCGCGAACGCTCATGCGGCGAACGGCCAGGTCGGCGATTTCCGCACCCACCGGCAGCCGGCAGCGCTCGCCGAGCAGCGGCGCCTGCGCTGCGAACGCCCGCGCCAGCTCGGTGCGCTCCGCCGCCGCGAGCCGCTCGAAGCGCTCGGCCAGATCGGCGGCGGCGGGGTCGGCGAGCAGGCGCGCCAGCTCGCCCGCCGGGTCGTCGACCAGCTCCGGGGTCACGACGAGGCGGCGTGATGTCCGTCGAGGGGAGCTTCTTCTCGAACTTCAGCAGCGCCGCCTCGACCACGCTCGCGAGGCCGCGGGCGCCGGTGCGCTGCCGGTGGGCCAGCGTCGCGAGTTTGCGCAGCGCCTCGTCCTCGAAGTGCACGTCGATGCCGTAGGCCTTGAAGTCGGCTTTCTTTCCCTGGGTGACCGGGCAGTTCGGGTTGCGCAGGATCGCGAAGAGGTCCTCCTCGGTCAGCGGGTCGAGCACCACCGTCACCGGCACGCGGCCGACGAACTCCGACTCGAAGCCGTAGGCGATCAGATCCTCGGGGGCCGCCTGGTGCAGGTACCACGACGGCGGCGCGTCGGCGGGCGCCTTCTCGACGGCCCGGAAACCGATGTCCGAGCGCGTGAGCCGCCGCTTGACGATCTCGTCGAGGCCGGTGAAGGCGCCGCTGAGGATGAAGAGGATGTTGCGCGTGTTGACGGTCTTCTTCTCGCGCTTGCCGGTGCGCTGCCAGTCCTGCGAGCGCCTCCATCTGCGAGACCATGTCGTGGGCGACGCGCAGCTCGACGTCGGTCTCCTCCATCGGCTTGAGCAGCGCGCGCTGCACGCCGGTGCGCGAGACGTCGGGGCCGTGCAGGGAGGACGCCGAGGCGATCTTGTCGATCTCGTCGACGTAGACGATGCCGTGCTCCGCCAGGCGGATGTCGCCGCCGGCCTCGCGCACCAGATCGCGCACCAGGTCCTCGACGTCCGCCGCCGACGTAGCCGGTCTCGGAGAACTTCGTGGCGTCGCCCTTGACGAACGGGATGCCGATCTTGCGCGCGATGAGCTTGACGAGGTAGGTCTTGCCGACGCCGGTCGGGCCGAGCATCAGGATGTTGCTCTTGATCTGGCCGACCCCGGCGAAGCGGCTCTCGCCCGGGTGCTCGCGGAAGAGCTTGATGCGGTTGTAGTGGGTGCAGACCTTGGTGGCCAGGACCTCCTTGGCCGCGTCCTGGCGCACGACGAACTGGTCGAGGTAGGCCTCGAGCTGCTCGGGCTTGAGGTCGAACTCCGGAAGCGGCGCCGCGGCCGGAGCCGGCGGCTCGTCCTGGCCCTCGCCGTCCGCCTCCGGTTGCGGGGAGACGATGGGCACGGCGCCCGCGAGCTGCACCGCCCCGCCGAAGCGCTTGCCGAGGAACTCGCGCAGCTCGCGCTCGATCTCGCGCGGGTCCATCGATCCGGATGCTACAGATTCCACCACTTTTTCCCTTTCGGCATGACGCCCTCGGTGGCCGCGTACGACCGGAGGATCTCCTTCTGCTCGGACGAGAGCTTCGTCGGGATCTTCACGTCGATCTGCACGAGCAGATCGCCGGTGTGGCGGCCGGCCTTGATCCCCATCCTCTCGAGACGCAGCACCGCGTGCGGCTGGGTGCCCGCGGGGAGCTTGAGCTCCTCCTCGCCGTCGAGGGTCGGCACCGTGAGCGTGTCGCCGAGCGCGGCCTGGATGAACGAAACCGGGAACGCCAGCACCAGGTCGAGACCGTGGCGCTGAAAGACGGGGTGCTCGAGCACCCGCAGCACGATCAGCAGATCCCCCGGCGGGCCTCCCGCGCTCGGGCTCGGCAGCCCTTCGCCGCGCACCCGCAGAACGTTGCCCTCCTCGACCCCTGCCGGGATCGCGACCTCGACGGTCTTTTTTTCGAGCATCTGTCCGCGCCCCTTGCAGGTCTTGCAGGGATTTTTTATCGTGCGTCCCTCGCCGCGGCAGGCCGGACAGGCGGTGCTGAGGGTGAGAAAGCCGCGCTGGCGCAGAACCTGCCCCTGCCCGCGGCAGGTCGAGCAGGTCTCGACGTCCTCGGGGGATTCGGCGCCGGAGCCCTGGCAGTGCGAGCAGATGGCCGGGCGCTCCAGTTCGATCTCCTTCTTGACGCCGCGGACAGCCTCGACGAACTCCAGATCGATCTGGTAGCGCAGGTCCGAGCCGCGGTGCCAGGCCTGGCGCGCGCCGCCGAAGCCGAAGAGATCGCCGAAAATGTCGCCGAACGCGCCGAAGACGTCCTCCGGCGAGGAGTAGTGGCGGAAATCCGTCCCCTTGAGGCCGGCCATCCCGTGGCGGTCGTAGAGTTCGCGCTTCTGGGGGTCGCAGAGCACCTCGTAGGCCTCGGCGCACGCCTTGAAGAGCGACTCGGCCTCCTTGTCGCCCGGATTGCGGTCGGGGTGGTGCTGCATGGCCTTGGCCCGGTAGGCCTTCTTGATCTCGGCGGCATCGGCATCGCGGGCGATCCCGAGCACCTCGTAGAAGTCTTTCTTGGCGTGTCTGGCGGTCACGGCGAGCTCCCCTCCTGCCGAGCACCCGGGGACGACGCCGTTCCCGCGCTCGAACGGGCCGGGGACGGCGTGCAACCGCGGGGGCGATTCCTCAGTGTTGCGTACAGTCTGTGTATCCTAGGGGGGCAGGGGTGGCTTGTCAATCCGGGTGCGGACGGGAATGGCCGGCGGAAGGCGTCTCCCCTCGACTTCCCCGGTGAGCGCCGTCACCGTCCTCATTGATTGCCAACGGCTAGATTTTCTTTTACGATCGGAACAGGACGCCGTCAACCAGGGGGGATCGACCGATGCGTGGTTCCGGAAGAGTTTTCATCGCAGGGCTCGTGCTCACTCTGGGCGCCGCAGCCGCGGAAATTGCGTTCGCGGTCGAGAAAGAACCCGTCAGCGGCGGACTCCTCTCGCTCCCGGGTGACACCGCCCCCGTGCCAGCGATGGCTGCACACCCGGACGCCGCCGCGCCGGTGACCGCCGCGCCCCTGGCATCTCCTGCGCCGGCGCCGGTCCCTGCAGCAGCCGGGAAGGTGGACGACACCTCCTGGGGTTTGCTTGTGCGCGGCGGCTACTTCGGCGTGCCGAATTTCATCGCGGACGAACTCTTCCTGCAGCACCCCGACATCTCGGGCACGAGCTTCGGCGCGGAAATCCGCTATCACGGCGAGGACGGCGGGCGGGGGGTCGCGAGCGTCGGCCTGGCGATCGACTCCGCCACGGCCAGCGCCGACGGCACCTGGCAGGAGAATGAGTCGAGTACGCCCTATGCAGGGGAGCGGCGAGTTCAGCATGCTCGCCTTCACGCTGACCGCTTACTGGAGCATGTTCCCCTCGTGGTACGTTCACCCCTACGTCGGTCTCGGCATCGGCGTCGCTCACGTCAAGGGGTACTACATCAACGAGACCGAGCGGGTCGACGCGGACGTCTGGGTCCCGGTCCTGCACGTCCCCGTCGGGTTGGCGGTCGAGCTCGGCAAGACGTTTCAACTCGCGCTCGAGGGGCGCTTCCTGGACGGCATCGCGATCGGCGGCGCCTTCCAAGTACGGTTCTAGCCACAACGGCAGACGGCTCTTATTTGGCCGGAGTTTCCGTGAACCGTCCCATGTTTCTGAACTTGTCCTCGCGCTGCCGGACGAGTTCGTCGCAGGAGAGCGCCCCCAGTTCGGCCAGACCGCGCCGCAGCGCGCGCCGCAGCAGGTTTGCCGCCCAGACGTGGTTGCGGTGCGCCCCGCCGAGGGGCTCGCGCACGATCTCGTCGATCAGCCCGAACCCCAGGGCGTCCCCCGCGCTCATCTTGAGCGTCTCGGCCGCCTCCGGGGCGCGCGAGCGGTCGTCGCGCCAGAGGATGGCCGCGCAGGCCTCGGGCGAGATCACCGAGTAGATGGCGTTCTGCAGCATCTGCACGCGGTTGCCCACGCCGATGGCGAGCGCGCCGCCGCTGCCCCCCTCGCCGATCACCGTGCAGATCACCGGGACGCCGAGCTGGCTCATCTCCTGGATGTTGCGCGCGATCGCCTCCGACTGGCCGCGCTCCTCGGCGCCGATGCCGGGGTAGGCCCCCGGCGTGTCGATGAAGGTCAGCACCGGCTTGCCGAACTTCTCCGCCAGCTTCATCGCCCGCAGCGCCTTGCGGTAGCCCTCGGGGTTGGGCATCCCGAAGTTGCGCAGGATGTTCTCCTTGACGTTGCGCCCCTTCTGGTGCCCGATGGCCACCACGGAGCGGCCCTCGAAGCGCGCGAGCAGCGTGACGATCGACTGGTCGTCGGCGAAGGTGCGGTCGCCGTGGATCTCGATCGCGTCCTCGAACATCAGCTTCGCGAAGTCCAGGAAGTAGGGGCGCGCGGGGTGGCGCGCGATCTGCGCGCGCTGCCAGGGGGTGAGCTTGGCGAAGATGTCGTGACGCAGGCGCCGGATCTTGCGGCGCATCTTCGCCACCTCCTCGAGGGAGACGAACCTCCCGCCGGCGTCCGCGAACAACGCCTCGAGATTCCCCTCCGCCTCGATCAACGGTTTCTCGAAATCGAGCGCTCCGTGCATCTTGATCACCTCAGGTTCACCCCGTCCTTTCCGAGCAACTGCTCCAGGCCCAGCAGGAACTCCGGCGCCGGCCGGACCAGGCAGCCCCCGCCCGCCTTCAGCACGACCTCGCTGTGCAGCGGGGTCACCAGGTGCACGTAGAGCGGAACGGCGCCGCGGTGCCTCTTCACCAGCGACCCGACCTGCTCGAGCGTCTCGCGCTCCAGCCCCGGCGTCTGCACGCGCAGGTGCACGGCGCGCGCCAGCCGCTCTCTGGCCTCGGCGATCGGGAACACCTCGTCGGCGAGGATCTTGACCCCGCCCTCGGTCACGTTGGCCTTGCCGACCACGACCAGCGCCGCATCCGCGACCACGAGCGGCGCGACGAGCTTGAAGAGCTTGGAGAAGATCGTGACCTCCATGGTGCCGTCGAGATCCTCGAGCGTGACGAACGCCATCGTCTCGCCCTTGCGGTCGGTGTAATTCTTGACCGCCTTCACCAGGCCGCCGACCCGCAGCTCGGCGCCCTCCTTGACCGCCTCGAAATCGCGGCTCGGCGTCGTCAGCTTCGCGAGGTCCCCGGCGAACTCGGCGAGCGGATGCCCGGTGATGTAGAAGCCGAGCGCCTCCTTCTCGAGGGTCAGGAGCTGGTGCTCCGGCCACTCCGGCACGTCCGGGAGCGCCGGCTCCATCAGCGGCTGGGGGGCGGCGGCGAACAGGCTGACCTGCCCGTCGTTGCGGTCGCGCTGGGTGCCCTGCGCGGCCTCGATCGCCAGGTCGAGCGCCTCCATCATCTGGGCGCGCCGGGCCCCCGTGGAGTCGAGCGCCCCGCACTTGACCAGCCCCTCGAGGACGCGCTTGTTCACCCGGCGCAGATCGACGTGGGAGCAGAAATCGAAGAGCGACGTGAAACGCCCGTGCGTCGCGCGCGCGTCGACGATCGACTCGATCGCCCCCTCGCCGACGTTCTTCACCGCCGCGAGCCCGAAGCGGATCGAGTCCTCGACCACGGTGAAGCTGCTCCCGGAGGCGTTGACGTCGGGGGGCAGCACCTTGATCCCCATCTCGCGGCACTCGGCGATGTACTTGACGATCTTGTCGGTGTCCGCCGCCTCGCTCGTGAGCAGCGCCGCCATGTACTCGACCGGGTAGTGCGTCTTGAGCCAGGCGGTCTGATAGGCGATCAGCGCGTAGGCCGCGCTGTGCGACTTGTTGAAGCCGTAGCCGGCGAAGTGCTCGATCTCGGTGAAGATCTCCTCGGCGAGCGCGGCGGGGACCTTGTGCCGCGCCGCCGCGCCCGAGACGAACTTCTCGCGCTGGCGGGCCATGACCTCCTTGTTCTTCTTCCCCATCGCCTTGCGCAGGTCGTCGGCTTCCGACGGGGTGAAGCCCGCGAGCACGGCGGCGATCTGCATGACCTGCTCCTGGTAGACGGGGAGGCCGTAGGTCGCCTCCAGCGTCTCCTTGAGGACCGGGTGGCGGTACTGGACCGACTTCTTGCCGTGGCGCCGGTCGAGGTAGAGGTCGACCACGCCGCCCTTGAGCGGGCCCGGCCGGTAGAGGGCGTTGAGGGCGATCAGGTCGTCGAGCTTGTCCGGGCGCATCTTGACGACGGTGTCGCGCATCCCGGCGGACTCGAACTGGAAGACGCCGGCGGTCGCGCCGCTCGCCAGCATCTTGAAGGTCGCCGGGTCGTCGAGCGGCACGGTCTGGACGCTGAAGGGCGTCTCGCCGGGGGGCTGCCGGCTGCGGATGAAGCGCTCCGCGTCCTGGATCACGGTCAGCGTGATCAGGCCGAGGAAGTCGAACTTCACGAGCCCGATCTTCTGGATGCCGTCCATGTCGAACTGCGTGAGCGTCTCGCCGTTGGTGCCCTTGCACAGCGGCACGAGGTCCGTCAGCGGCTCCGGGGAGATCAGCACCCCGGAGGCGTGGGTCGACGCGTGGCGGTTGAGCCCCTCGAGCGACTGCGCGGTCTCGAGCAGCCGGGCGACCTGGATGTCCTTCGCGGCCAGCTCGGCGAGGCGCGGCTCCTTCTCGAGCGCCTCCTCGATCGTGATCTTGAGTTCCGGCGGGACGAGCTTGGCGATCTTGTCGACCTCGGCCAGGGGCATCCCGAGCACCCGCCCGACGTCCCGGATGACCCCCTTGGCCTGAAGCGTGCCGAAGGTGATGATCTGGGCGACCCGGTCCTCGCCGTACTTCTGCCGGACGTACGCCAGCACCTCGTCCCTGCGGACCTGCTCGAAATCGATGTCGATGTCGGGCATGCTCTTGCGCCCCGGGTTGAGGAAGCGCTCGAAGAGCAGGCCGTACACCAGCGGGTCGATGTCCGTGATCCCGAGCGCCCAGGCCGCGAGGCTCCCGGCCGCCGAGCCCCGGCCCGGCCCGACCGGGATGCCGCTGGTCTTGGCGAAGTGCACGAAGTCCCAGACCGCGAGGAAGTAGCTCGGAAAATCCATCTGCTCGATGACGCCGAGTTCGTAGGCCAGGCGCTCCTCGTACCGGCCGCGGCGCCCGGCGTCGGCGGACGGGCCGAGCCGGGCGGCAAGACCGTCCCCGGCGAGCCGGCGCAGGTGACTCGCGGGCGTGGCCCCCTCCGGGACCTCGACCTTCGGGAAGCGGAACTCCCCGAGCTTGAGTTCGACGTTGCAGCGCTCGGCGATTTCGACCGTCGCGCGCAGCGCCTCCGGGACTTCGGCGAAGAGCTGGGCCATCTCCTCGGGGGAGCGGAAATAGAACTGGTCGGTCGAGAGGCGCATCCGGTCCGACTCCTGGAGGGTCTTGCGGGTCTGGATGCACAGGAGCACCTCGTGGACCGGGGCGTCCTCGCGGCGCAGGTAGTGGCAGTCGTTGGTCGCGACGACCGGGATGCCGGCGCTCTTCGAGAGCGCGATCAGGGCGCGGTTGGCTCTCTCCTGCTCCGGGATGCCGTTGACCATCAGCTCGAAGTAGTAGTTGCCCGCGCCGAAGATGTCGCGGAACTCGCCGGCGGCCTGCAACGCGCCCGCCTCGTCGCCGCGGATCGCCTTCTGTGCGACCTCGCCCTTCATGCACCCGGAGAGCGCGATCAGACCGGCGCCGTGCGCGCGCAGCAGCTCCTTGTCGACGCGCGGCTTGTAGTAGAAACCGTCGAGGTTCGCGGCCGAGGTCAGCTTGACGAGGTTGCGGTAGCCGGTCTCGTCGCGGGCGAGCAGGGTCAGGTGGTTCGCGGACCCCCCGGGGCCGCCGGACTTGTCGAGCCGGCTGCCGGGGGCGACGTAGATCTCGACGCCGAGGATCGGCTTGACGCCGGCCTTCAGCGCCTGGCCGTAGAAGTCGACGACCCCGTACATCTGCCCGTGGTCGGTGATCGCGACCGCCGGCATGTGGAAGGCCGCCGCCTGCTTGACGAGCTTCGAGACCAGGATCATCCCGTCGAGCAGGCTGTACTGGGTGTGCACGTGCAGGTGCACGAAGTCCGCGTGTTTGTGCGTCATGGCCCCGTGCGGGCTGCGGCGTGTCGAACGATGTCCATTCGGGGATGATAGGCGCTGGGAGGGGGGGTGTCAAAGCACCCGCAGTGCCCGCGCCGGCTGTTCAGAGCCCCAATGCCTTCTCCAGGTCGGCCTGCTCCTTTTTAAAGTTTTTCTGCCGGGTTTCTTCGGCTTTCTGGTCGCGGGCCTCGGTCTGTTTCTGGACGGCGTCGGCTTTGCTGCTGTCCCCGGCGATGGAGTAATACTCCGCCGCGATCTCGCCTTCGCCCTTGCCCTCGTACTTCTTGGCCAGGGTCAGGGCCTTCGCGCGCACTTTCTGCTCCTTCTCGGGCTGCCCGGCGGCGCCGTAATACGACAGGGCAAGGCGCAGGAACTTCCGGCCGTCCTCGACGGCGAGCGTGTCGCCGCGCTTGGCGGCCCGGGCGCGCACGCGCTCTTCACCCGCCTTGGCGTAACGGGACCAGTCCCGCGCCAACCCCAGTTGCCCGAGCGAATCCTTTGTGACCGAGGCGAATTGCACTTCCTCTTCCGCGAGCGCCTTGTCGACGTTTTTCAGGGCGTGGGCCCGCATCGCCTGTTCCTGCGCGCCGTCCTGATGGCGCGTGAAGAAATCGATCGCATGCGACACGGTGTTGATGTCGTTCGGGCTGGCGTCCACCAGCTTGCGCTGCATGCGCCCCGCGTCCGCGACACTCCCGGCGCGCTCGTACCAGTCGAACGCCTCCTTGAACCGGCTCTTTTTCTCTTCCTCCGCCGCGACGGCCTTGGCCGCGCGTTTCTTCAGCGCGTCGTGCCTCTTGGAGTCCGTCACGCAGTCACCGTCCGCCTTGCCGGCCGCCGCGTAGGCCTCGCGCGCCTTGCCGGCCCGCTCGAGGTCTTCCGCTTTCTTTATTTGAGCGTCGGCGGCGGCTTGCATCGACTTCTCGGGGCAGAGCGAGTCCGCGCGGGAGTCCGGACTCCAGAGGGCGATGGCGCCCGCGATGACGAGGCTGGCGACCCTGGCAGTCCTCACGGCCGTCTCTCTAGCGTCCCATCATGCCTTTGAGCATGTCGCCCATGCCGCCCATGTTCACCGCCTGGAATCCTTTCGGGATCTCGAACAGGTCGGCGGGCTGTTTCCCGACCTTGATGTTGGTCTGCTCCATCTTGAAACGATTCTTGCTCCCCTTGTCGATCGCGATGGCGTCCATCTTGGCCAGGATGCCCTGTTTGGTCGTCCACATGAAGCCGCCCATCTTGCTGCCGCTGCTGTGGGTCATGACGATCTTGCTCTTGTCCATGACCTGGCCGTCGAGCTTTTCCTCGCCGAGGGGGGTCTGCTCGATCTTGTACGCCGACATGTCCGTCTTCTCGGTGGATTCCTTCATCGGCATCTCCAGGTACATCTTATCCTCCGGCATGACCGTCCAGATCACTTTCTTGTCGTGGCGCGTGATCATGATCATGTTCGCCCCGCCCTGGCTCATCTCGCGACGCTCCCTGGTCGGCGTCGAGAAGACCTTGCCTTTCATTGCAGCGGCCTCGGTTTCAATCGACTGGTCGGCGGAATACTCGACATTGGGCCGGTCGGTGGCCGCGATTGCGCCCGTCGACAGCAGAACTGAAACAACCAGACACGGAGCGAGCGCATTCCTGAACATTGATTTCAGTCTCCTTGTGTATGTCGAGGTTGGATCTTCCCGTCATGCTTATTGATCCTATAGTTTCACCATTCATTTCCTGACAATATATGCCTTGTCAGGAATTTTTCAATACGCTCGTCCTGCTGCCGGAGGAAGCACCGTGGGGCTACTCCCCCGCAGGGCGACCGAAGCTGCCGAGCACGATGTCGATCCCGTCCGCGAACGACCCGGTCGCGACCTCGACGGCGTGATCGGGCGAGCCCTCGTAGAGGCCGTAGGGCTCCCCCGGCGCCGGCTTGTCGCGGATGTGCTTGCGGGCGCCGAGCCAGTAGCGCCCCCCCGCCGGCAGGTAGATCGCGAAGCGGCCGTCCGCCGCGGTCATGGCCGAGGTGAAATCCGGCACCCGGCGCATGTCGGCGCTGGTGTAGGCGATCGCGAAGACCCAGGCGACCGGGGCGCCGGACTCGTCGGTGATCCGGCCGCGGATGCCGGTTGCCGTCGGGCCGCGCGGCCCGGTGCGCGAGAACATCAGGTCGCGCATCTCCTCGAGGTCGAGATCGACGGTGGTGAAGGCCCCCGGGGCGACGGTCGCGGGGTTGCCGGGGTGGATGCGCTGGAGATCGCCGGGGACGAGCGGGCCGGCATCGCTCCCCGAGGCGCGCTTGCGGGCGACCAGCCAGTAGCTGCCCTCGACGAGATCGATCAGGTAGGAGCCGTCGCGGCCGGAGGGTGGGCTCGCGAAGTCGGCCGGGCCCAGGAAATTCGCGCTCTGCCGGCGGTAGGCGAAGACGCTCGCGCCGGCCAGCGGTCGTCCCTGGTAGCTCAGCGTCCCGCGGACGCCCTGGGTCGGCGCGGCGACCTGGCCGGCGGCGTTCGCGGACGGTCGCGCGGCGGGTCCGGCGCACGCGGCGAGCAGCGGCAGGAGCAGGGCGGCACCACGAGGTCTTCATCGACCCGCCAGTGTAGCAAAAGAAACCCCGGAAGGCCGCCGGAGGTCCGTAGCGACGGGACCCCGCAGCCTGCACGGGACACTCGGCAACACGCGGCAGCCCTCCCGTTGTCAACGCCGCCGCTCCCGGGTATCGTCCTGCGCATGAGACGCACGCGCTGGGCAATCCTCGCGCTGTACACCGCGGGCATCTTCCTCTCCCTGCCCTACACCCCGCGGCTCGTGAGGGGTCCGAACGCCCGTTTCGGGCCGGAGGACGCGATCATCGGCGGCGGCGCGGTGCTCGCGCTGGCCGGCGCGCTCCTCGTCCGCCGCCTCCTGAGCGCCCGCGCGGCCTTCCCGTGGCCGCACCTCGCGCTCGCCGCCCTCGGGCTGGCCTCCTGGGCCGCCTGGCGCCTGCTCGCCTCCTCGCCGCTCGGCCGCGTCCACCTGCCCGAGTACGGCCTGCTCGCCATCCTCGCGGGGTGGGCGGTCGGCGGCGGGATTCCCGCGGCGCTCGGCGGCGGCATCGCGGCCGCGGGGGTCGGTTTTTTCGACGAACTGGTGCAACTGGTCACGCCGGGCCGGGTCTTCGACTGGTGGGACGTGGCGCTCAACGCCGCGGCCGCAATCCTCGGCGGCCTGGCCTGCGCCTGGTGGCGCTGGACCGGAAGGCCGCGGCCGTGACCCCTGCGCGCCGCCTGCTCCTGCTCGCGCCGGCCGCGGTTCTCGTCGCGGCGATGCTGCTGCCGACGGGGTGGGAGTCGCCCGTGTCGCTCTGCCTGGTCAAGGGGCTCACGGGCTGGGACTGCCCCGGCTGCGGGATGACCCGCGCGTTCCTCCTCATCGGCCACGGCCGCTTCGCCGACGCCGCGGCGATGCACCCGGCGAGCATCCCCGCCTTCCTGATCGTGGCCGGGATGGCCGTGACCGGCATCGCGCGGATCCTCCGCAATCGTCCGCGGTGAACCGCAGCCGGACACCGCATTTCCGGCTCACAGCCGACTTCCGCGAGGCTGCACGCTTCCAACTGAAACCGGGGTCTCTGAACCCGCCCAAGCTCGGGACGGTCAGGGCGCCGGAACGTACTCCGGCACCCGGCGCAGGTCGCGGATCGAGCCGGGCCCGGGGGCGCGGCCGCGCGGGTCGTAGAGCAGCGCCCGGAGGCCCGCCGCCGTCGCGCCCGCGGCGTCCTCCCGCGGCCGGTCGCCGACCATCAGCGCCTCGCCGGGTTCGACGCCGAGCGCGGCGAGCGCGGCGGCGTAGATCCGCGGCGAGGGCTTGGCCCAGCCGGCCTCGGAGGAGACGGTGACGGCGTCGAAAAACGGCCTCAGCCCCAACTCGGCGACGACGCGGTGCAGTCGGCCGTCGAAGTTCGAGACGAGGGCGATCTTCAGGCCGCGCGCCTTGAGGGTGCGCAGCGTTTCGACGGCGCCCGCGCAGGGCCGCCAGGCCGCGCCGCGGGCGAACGCCTCGAGGCCCGCGGCGATCACCGCCGGCGCCCGGCGCGCCGCAGCCGGCCCGTTCGAAGGTGCGGGCGACGACCCGCGCCCACCAGCGCCGCTCGCGCGGCTCGGAGGTCTGCAGGCCGGAACGGCCGAAGAAGCGCTCCGGGAACAGTTCCTCGATAGGCCGGGTGAAACGCCGCCTCGAGCGCGCGCGCCGGACAGCGCAGGCCCTGCGCCGGCGGCGGCGCGGGCGTAGACCGAGCCGACGGAGGGCCAGGGACGGATCAGGGTCTCGACGGCGTCGAACAGGACGGCTCCGATGCGGGGTTCGCCGGGGCGTGCCGCGGGCGACGACATCAGGGGCAGGTGCCGCCGGCGGTACGCCCGGCGCTCGCCGACCCGTTCACGGCTCCTCCGCGGTCGCGGCCGCCGCGGGGCGCCCCATGAACTCGCCGCGGAAGATCTCGAGCAGCGCCTGCACCATCGCGATCGACGAGCGGCCCGTAGACGACCCCGAGGAGTCCGGCGAGCTTGATCCCGCCCATCACCGAGAAGAAGATCAGCAGCGGGTGCATGCGCACCGGCCCCTTGACGACGAAGAGCCGGATCACGTTGTCCGCCCCCGAGATGACGAAGACGCCCCAGACCAGGAGGAAGAGGGCGCCGCCGGTGTGCCCCGTCAGCAGCAGCACGAGTGACGGCGGGGACCCAGATCGAGCGCGGTCCCGACGACGGGCACGAGGCTCGTGAACGCCATGACCGAGCCCCAGAGCACACCGCGCAAGCCCGACGAGGGAGAAGGCGACGCCGCCGAGCAGCCCCTGCGCCAGCGCGATGAGGCCGCTGCCGAGGACCGCCGACTTCACGATCCCGACGAATGTCCGCGCCAGCTCCCGCTTGTGCTCCTCGTTCAGGGGCACGAGGCCTGCAACCCAGCGCACGAACGTCGCCGCCGTCGAGCAGGAAAAAGAACAGCGAGAAGAGCACGACGGCGAACGTCCCGAGGGCCGTCAGGAAGTTCGACGCGACGGCCGTCCCGAAGGCCACGCCGAGCCCGCTCACCTTCTGGAGAAAGCTCAGGAACACCCCCTTGATGTTGAAGGCCTGCGTGTCGAGCCAGGGGGCGTGCGTCCCGAGCCAGTGATCGACCGTCGACCAGTCCCGGAAGCGCAGGATCGCGTCGAGGCTGCCGTCCTGGGCCATGGTCGCTCAGTCGCTCGTAGAGATCGAGCGCCTGCTTGGTGAAGAGAATGCCCATGCCGACCAGGGGCAGGATGACGCTGAGCACGACCACGAGGACCGTGACCCCGGCCGCGAGCGCCCGCCGCCCGCCGAAGACGCGCTTGAACCGCGCGAAGAGCGGGTAAAAGACGACATCGAGGATGGCCGCGATCGCGATCGCCGAGAAGAAGGGCTGGAAGACCTTCCAGGTGAAAAAGAGCGCGACGCCGAGCGCGCCGAGAAGGAAAAGGCGACCCGTGCGATCGTAGTGGCTGTCGATGATCCGGTCGCCGGAAGACATGGGCGAATTGTAGCAGAAACCGGCGCGACTGCTCCGTCGATTGGCGGCGCCCGCGGGTTTCTGTTAGAATTCCGCGCCTTAACTGACAATCGGCAGCTTTCAAGGAGGCTCGTATTCCATGGGCAAGATTCGCGTAGGCATCGTCGGCGTCGGCAACTGCGCCTCCTCGCTCGTGCAGGGCATCGAGTACTACCGCACGACCGCCGCACGACCAGTTCATCCCCGGGCTGATGCACCCGGTGCTCGGCGGCTACCGCATCGGCGACATCGAGTTCACCGTCGCGATCGACATCAACCGCGACAAGGTCGGCAAGGACCTCTCCCAGGCGATCCTCGCGCCCCCCAACTGCACCAAGAGCTTCGCCCACGTGCCCCACAAGGGCGTCACCGTCGTGCGCGGCATGACCCACGACGGCATCGGCACCTACCTCTCCCAGGTCATCCACAAGGCCGACGGCCCCACCGCCGACATCGCCAGCCTGCTGCGCGAGACCAAGACCGACGTGCTGGTCAACTTCCTGCCCGTCGGCTCCGAGATGGCCACCAAGTGGTACGTCGAGCAGGCCCTCGAGGGCGGCTGCGGCTTCATCAACTGCATCCCGGTCTTCATCGCCTCCGGCTGGGTCCAGGACGCCGCCGGCGCCTGGAAGCAGACCAACTACTGGAGCAACCGCTTCAAGCGCGCCGGGCTGCCGCTGATCGGCGACGACATCAAGAGCCAGGTCGGCGCGACGATCCTGCACCGCACGCTGGTCAACCTCTTCCTGGATCGCGGCATGCCGATCGACCGCACCTACCAGCTCAACACCGGCGGCAACACCGACTTTCTGAACATGAAGGAGGAGGCCCGCCTGATCAGCAAGCGCCGCTGCAAGACCAACGCCGTGGTCTCCCAGATCGCCGCCCGCGGCCTGGAGATCAAGCGACGACGACGTCTACGTCGGCCCCTCGGACTACGTGCCCTGGCAGAAGGACAACAAGCTCTGCTTCCTGCGCATCGAGAGCCGCCACTTCGGCGACGTGCCGATGAACCTGGAGTGCCGCCTCTCGGTCGAGGACTCCCCCAACTCCGCCGGCGTCGTCATCGACGCGATCCGCTGCGCCAAGATCGCCCGCGACCGCGGCATCGGCGGCGATGCTCGAGGCCCCCAGCGCCTACTTCATGAAGACCCCCCCGAAGCAGCACCCCGACTCGGCCGCCTTCGCCATGGTCGAGCGCTTCGCCTGCCGGCGCCCCGCGCCGCGAACACCCGCCGCCGCAAACGAAAGAAGACGCCAGCCACGGAAACTGCGGCCGGCAAAAAGGCCGGCAAGGGCGCCCCCGCCGCGAAGGCGGGCGCAAAAACAAAGCGCCCGCGCGCGTGAACGCTCCATCCGCGCAGACCGACTGCCTGATCATCGCCGCCGGCAAGGGGAGCCGTCTCGTCGACCACGGCGAGCCGAAACCCCTGGTCTCGCTCGGCGGCGCGACCCTGATCGAACGGGTCATGTGCACGGTCGCGGCCGCCGGGATCCGCGGGTTTTGTGTCGTCACGGGCTATCTCGCCGGCGAGATCGAGCGGTTCGTGCCCGCCTCGCCGCTGCTGGCCGGCCTCGACGTGCGTTTTGTCCGCAACGACGACTGGGAGCGGGCGAACGGGCTCTCGGTGGCGTGCGCCGCACCGCACCTCGGGCGCCGCTTCGTGCTGCTGATGTCGGACCACCTCTTCGACGGGGAGATCCTCACCCGGCTGCTGGCCGAGCCGATCGGCGACGACGAGGTGATCCTGGCGGTCGACTCGCGCATCGTCGAACCACCCGACGGCGGACCTCGACGACGTGACCAAGGTCCGGGTCGAGAGCGGGTGCGATCCGCGACATCGGCAAAGACGCTCACCGAGTACAACGCCTTCGACACCGGGATCTTCCTCTGCACGCCGGCGCTCTTCGGCGCGCTCGAGGAGAGCTTTCGCGCGGGGACTACTCGCTCTCCGGCGGGATCCGCGCGCTGGCCGCCCGCGGCAAGGCCCGGGTCTTCGACGTCGGCGACGCGCTGTGGATCGACGTGGACGACAGCCCCGCGTACGCCCGCGCCGAGGCCCTGTTCCCGGACCGCCCCCGCCCGACGCCACGCAATCCGTAGGGGCGGGGTTGATCCCCGCCCGCGTTGCGGTACTGCAACGCCCGCGTTGCGGGCTTGCCCCGCACCCTGGCGGGAGGGGATAAACCCGCTCCCCTGACGCAAAAGCAGCCGGTCAAGAGCACGCGAAAGTTTCGCTTCCGGGTAACAACCGGCGGCGCTCAGGACTTGTGCGGATCGACGGCCGCGCTCGGCGCAATGGTTTTCCCGTTCCTTCTCGCCCGCCACTCCAGCAGCGCCGGCAGCACGAGCACCGCGGCCAGGATGCAGCTGATTTCCCCGGCGGCCGCGGCGATGCCGAAACTGACGATGGCCCGGTTGGCGGAGAAGGTCAGCGCGAGATAGCCCAGCGTCGTGGTCAGGGAGCACAGGACAACCGCCCCGCCCGTCTCTTTCAGGACGCGCCGGATGTGCGTGGGCCCGAGCAGGCGGTAGCGCTCCAGCAGGTTGACCGCATAGTCCGCGCCGACCCCGATCGAGATCGGCAACGCGACGAAATTCAGAAAATTGAGCTTCATCCCCACGAGCTGCAGTCCGCTCGACGGGTCGTACCGGGCCTTGTAGAGCGCCATCACCGCGACCATCCCGAAGAGCCCGAGGGCGAGCGAGCCGATCGCCGCGAGGACGAGGGCCCGTTTCCGGAACGTGAAGAGAATGACCAGCAGCGTCCCGAAGAGCGAGACCAGGATCGCCTTCGGGGCATCCTCGGTGATGCTCAGGATCAGATCCGCGAAGATCACGGGGTTGCCGCTGCCCTTGACGACCGAACCGTCGGGGAGCGTGGTGCTGCGGAAACTCGCGGCCCATTCGATCAGGTAGTGCGCGTCCCAGATGCTCCGGCCCTTGCTCGGCAGGACGTACACGGATCGGCCGCGCGCCCCGTCCTTCTCGGTGAAGGCGCGCGTCGCCTGGTCGGGCAGGTCCCCGATGCCGATCGGGCGCAGGTTTTCGGGCGGCAGTTCCTTCTCGATGTCCGCCCAGTCCGCCTCCGAGATGAGCTTCCTCCGGTGCGCCTTGACGATGACGTTGCGGGTTTCGAGCAGCGGCGGGATCTTCAGTTCCTGTTCGGCGGGGAGCAGGTCGAAAATCGTGACCACCTTCTCGAACGGTTTCCTCCCCTCCGGCGCCTGCTCGCGCTTGGCCTCGAGAGCGGCCTTCAGGGGCAGCACCTGCTCGATCCGGTCGACCATGATCGCGACGCCGGTGTGGCCCTGCTTGCCGGTGACCGGCTCGATGCGGTCGTCCAGTTTCTGCGCCACGTCGATTGCCGACCCGGGCGTGTCGGTCTTCAGGATGTGAAAGTTGTACTCGAGGGGGTCCGCGCTCAGATACTGGATCGTGAAGCCCAGGCAGACGATCCCGACCGCGACGCCGGCGAGCGACACGGCGCGCGGGAAGCGACCGACGAGATAGGCGAAGGGCCGCCCGTAGCTGGCGCGCAGCACGCCGGCCAGGTCGCCGTGGGGACGAACGGGCACCAGCCGCTCCGAGAGCACGAGAATCGCGGGCAGGAAGAGATAGGTCGCGACCCAGCAGAACACCATCCCCGAGCCGCCGATCACGCCGAAGTGCTTGAAGCCGCGGAAACCCGTGACGACGAGCGAGCCGTACGCCACCATCGCGGCGCCGGCCGCGGAGAGCGTGGCGATCCACGTCTCGCGGTTCGCGATCCGGATGCTCTCGACGACGTCCTTCACGCGGCGGGCCTCGAGGTAGCGCGCCATGTAGATGATGCCGAAGTTGATCCCGTTGCCGACCACGATGCTGAACAGAAACCCGGTCGACGAGTTCAGGCTGCCGATCGAGTAGTACGCGAAGCCGAACGTCCAGGCCACGCCGATGCCGATCGTGAGGGTCATCATGATCAGCGGGCGGATCCGCAGGAAGAAGAGGAACACGATGCCGAGGATCATCGCCACGCCGATCAGCCCGACGTGGCTCAGGTCGTTCTTGACATACCGGTACTGCTCCGCGCCGGTTATGAAATCGCCGGCGAATTCGATGGCGATCGCGGGGTCGAACCTTTTCGGGTCGACCTTGGCGATGGTTTCCTTGACGAGGGCCAACAGCGCGGCGTTCCGGTCGAGGTCGCCGGTGGCGACGGGGGTGCGAATCATGATCACGATGAACGTTCCGCCGGGCTCGAGATAATAGCCGTCGATGCCCGTCGGCTTGCCCTCGGTCTCGGTCTTCTCGTATTTCTTCAGTTTTTCCTCGACCCACTGCCGCGTGATCTTCGGCGGTTGATCCTCGTCGTCCAGTCCCAGGTCGAACCCGGCCGCTTTGGAAACCTCGTTTTCGTACCGATCGACCAGGGTGTCGCGCAGCTCCTGGATATCCTTCAGGGAAGCGTACAGATACCGGTACTTCTTGAGAAAGGCGTCGGTTTCGCGGGTGCCGGAGTCGACCGTTCCCACCCTGCTCGGGCCGAGGGCCTGGATTTCCTTCGACAACTCGTCGACAAATCGCTTCAGCGACTCTTTTTCGCGGCCGTGGATCACGATATTGAGCGTCGTCGCCGCCGGGATGCGCTCGTTGACCTTGTTCGCGACGATGACGCTCTCCTTGCCCTGGGGCAGGAGTTCCCCGAAAGCCGTCTTCAGCTTGAGCTGCGAGGCCCCGTTGACCGCGACCACGACTGAGGCAAGAGCGATGCCGAGCAGGAGCAGGGGCCGGGTCGTCTGCCAGGCAAACAGCGAGCGCCGAAGCCGGGCGAGCCACGCCGGGGCTCGCCCGGCCAGGCGTCGATCTTCAGGATTACGCACCGGCGGATTCTCTGGTAGTGCGGGGATGTTGTCAAGGTTCCCGGGCACACAGCGTTCAGTCAAAGACCGTCCAGCCCTGCCCACCGCGAGAAAGAAGAGTAGAACTGGTCACTTGTCTTTCCCGTCTCCCTTCTCCTCCCCCCTCCTTTCGCACCTCTCCGGGCTGCTGCTTCTTTGCTGACCGGATCCATTTCCGCTGGTATTTCCGCTATTCCTTGAACTTCGCCGCCGCTGCGCCGACGCCGGCTTTCAGGGCGTCCCAGGTTTTCTCCACGTCCTTTCTGACGGAGCCCCACTTCTCTTCGCTCGCCGCGGCCAGTTCCGCGAGTCTGGCGCCGGCTTCGCGGATCTTGTGGTCGAGTTCCCTGATGTGCTTGTTCATCTCGATCTGTGCGTCCGCCTTGGCCCCGGCCGCCCTTGCCTTGAGCTTGGCGAGATCGGCCTTCCACTCGTCGAGCTGTGCCTGATACTTCTGCCGGTACAGTTCCTTGTCGTTCATCACTGCTAGAACCTGAATCTCAGGCCCAGGCCAAAGCGGCCGAACTCGCTCACGCTCCCCAGTTCGTCAAAGGGCAGCCGTGCTTCAAGGAAAAGAGAACTGTTGCGGCCGACCGGGTCGCCGAACAGGCGATACCCGACGTCAGCGACCAGGTCGACCTGGCCGTCGTTGCCGGACCAGAACCCGGCGCCCAGACCCAGGGAAGTTCTACCCAGCCAGTGGTAGTCGAGCATGACGTCGGCAGTGAACGCGCTCCCACCGTCGTCCCCCATCCAGCGAAGGGCGCCGCCGAGGAGACCCATCAGGAACAGCTTGTCGGAAAGGGGTATCTCGTAGCCGATGCGGGCGAACAGGTAGTTGGCAGGGTCGGGCTGACGGGAAAGGCCAACGTCGACCAGCAGCCCACCCCGCCACATGGCGACGGGCGCCGGAGCAGGAGGAACCGCAATCGGGGCTGGGGGGGCAACCGCCGCAACAGGCTTTGGAGCGACGGGAGGCGGCGCAGGCGTGGGACGGGCAACCGGTTGCGGAGCGGCGACGGATGCCGGCGCAGCAGAGGCAACCGGTTGCGCAGCGGCGACGGGTGCCGGTGCACGGGGAGCAGCCGGAGGCGGTGCCGGAGCAGCAGAGGCAACCGGTTGCGCAGCGGCGACGGGTGCCGAAGGCGGCGCGGCAACCGCCACCGGCTTCGGCGGAATGGGGCCCACGCTTCTCAGTGCAACATTGCCGCAGGCGTAGGGCACCACGAATTCATGGCGCCTGCCGTCTTTATCGATGGTGAAACGGAACGCATTGAAAGCAACGGGGCCTTCCCAGGTCGTGTCCTTGAGCACGGAGACCTGCCCCGTGGACTTCTTCTTAAAGACCACCCAGGCAAACGTGTCCCCGTAGGCGAGGGTGAGGAAGTCGATCTTCGCCGTCGGGAACTGCTCCATGAAGGCCGGATAGAGCCCGGGATACCCCGCCTTGGTGAATCCGGCCTTGAGATCGACGCCCCGGGTCTTCACCATGGTCTTGAGATCAGCCTCGGAACTCAGCGGCGAAGGGGAAAAAGGATTCGCCCCCAGCCGCTTCCACGAGGTGGCCGCAGACGCCTCGGCCGCAATGCCCATCGCCAGACAGATCATCAAAACAAGGAGAAATTTCTGTTTCGTCATTTCAGCCTCCTTTGCAGGAACAGTCCCATCAGAACCAGCCTGAACGGCATCAAGCCCACGGGTCCAGGCTCGCCGTTATCGAGTGATAAAGGTCGTTCTGGCCCAAACCGGCCAAAGCTCTTCCGACTGTTACGGACAAGAGCAATGCGTGCAGCGTGCTCCTCTTGATCTTGTCGGATGTCCCGCCCTTTGACGACGTCATGATTCCCTCCTGGATTGGAGAGACCAGATCCCACCGGCTACCCGCGGTTGTGTTATCGTATCACATATAAGCCAGCGCGGGCTTTTCAAGTGAATTTTTCAGGCGACGGATTGTGGCTGTACGGATCACGGCCCGGTCAACATTGCATGATTCCCGCTTGTCATTGTGAACAGAACCATCGGGTGCATGCAATGCGAAAAATATGGGAAAGTTCATAGCGACTTTGACCTGGCCCTGTATTTCATCACCATCGATTGTCAACGGGAACAGGTTTCTGTTAGAATATATAGTTTAATAGACAATCGGCAGCTTTCAAGGAGGCTCGTATTCCATGGGCAAGATTCGCGTAGGCATCGTCGGCGTGGGCAACTGCGCCTCCTCGCTCGTGCAGGGCATCGAGTACTACCGCACGACCGCCGACGACCAGTTCATCCCCGGGCTGATGCACCCGGTGCTCGGCGGCTACCGCATCGGCGACATCGAGTTCACCGTCGCCATCGACATCAACCGCGACAAGGTCGGCAAGGACCTCTCCCAGGCGATCCTCGCGCCCCCCAACTGCACCAAGACCTTCGCCCACGTGCCCCACAAGGGCGTCACCGTCGTGCGCGGCATGACCCACGACGGCATCGGCACCTACCTCTCCCAGGTCATCCACAAGGCCGACGGCCCCACCGCCGACATCGCCAGCCTGCTGCGCGAGACCAAGACCGACGTGCTGGTCAACTTCCTCCCCGTCGGCTCCGAGATGGCCACCAAGTGGTACGTCGAGCAGGCCCTCGAGGGCGGCTGCGGCTTCATCAACTGCATCCCGGTCTTCATCGCCTCCGGCTGGGTCCAGGACGCCGCCGGCGCCTGGAAGCAGACCAGCTACTGGAGCAACCGCTTCAAGCGCGCCGGGCTGCCGCTGATCGGCGACGACATCAAGAGCCAGGTCGGCGCGACGATCCTGCACCGCACGCTGGTCAACCTCTTCCTGGATCGCGGCATGCCGATCGACCGCACCTACCAGCTCAACACCGGCGGCAACACCGACTTCCTGAACATGAAGGAGGAGGCGCGGCTGATCAGCAAGCGCCGCAGCAAGACCAACGCCGTGGTCTCCCAGATCGCCGCCCGCGGCCTGACGATCAACGACGACGACGTCTACGTCGGCCCCTCGGACTACGTGCCCTGGCAGAAGGACAACAAGCTCTGCTTCCTGCGCATCGAGAGCCGCCACTTCGGCGACGTGCCGATGAACCTGGAGTGCCGCCTCTCGGTCGAGGACTCCCCCAACTCCGCCGGCGTCGTCATCGACGCGATCCGCTGCGCCAAGATCGCCCGCGACCGCGGCATCGGCGGCGATGCTCGAGGCCCCCAGCGCCTACTTCATGAAGACCCCCCCGAAGCAGCACCCCGACTCGCTCGCCTTCGCCATGGTCGAGCGCTTCGCCCTGCCGGGCGCGACCGGCCCCGCGACCGCCGCAGCCAAGGCGAAGAAACCCGCCGCCAAACCGGCGGCCAGGAAAAAGGCCGGCAAGTAGCCCCGGGCTCGCGGACCCCGTGCGCATTCTCATCACCAACGACGACGGGATCGCCGCCCCCGGGATCGAGGCCCTCTGGCGGGCGGTGCGCGATCTCGGCGAGGTGACCGTCGTCGCCCCGGACACCGAGCGCAGCGCCGTCGGGCACGCCATCACCCTGGCCGAACCGCTGCGGGTGAGCGCATTCGCCGGCCCGGGAGGATACGCCGGGCACGCGGTCTCCGGGACCCCGGCCGACTGCGTGAAGATCGCGGTGCGCGCCATCATGGAAACCCCGCCCGACCTGGTGCTCTCCGGCATCAACCAGGGGGCGAACCTCGGCACGAACCTGCTCTACTCCGGCACCGTCTCGGCCGCCACCGAGGCCGCCATGCTCGGCCTGCCGGCCGCGGCCTTCTCGCTCGCGGACCGGCACTACCGCGACTTCTCGGCCGCCGCGGCTTTCGCGCGCCGGCTGGCCATCGAAATCGGCAGCCGCGGCCTGCCGCGCGGCATTTCGCTGAATGTGAACGTCCCCCCCCTCCCGGCCGGGGAGATCCGCGGCGCCGTGCAGACCCGCCAGGGGCGCGTGCGCGTTCTCGAGTCGTTCGACAAACGCAACGACCCCCGGGGCCGCGACTACTACTGGATGGTCAGCGAGCGGATGGAGGACGAAGCCGCAGCCGGTTCGGGACTCGACGACGCCGCGGTTGCCGCCGGCTTCATCTCGGTCACTCCCATCAACTTCGACCTCACCGACGAGACGATGTTCGCAACCCTCGGCGGGTGGGATCTGGACCCGGGAACTTTTTCGGGGGATCGGAATCTATAGCAGTGTACCCTCCCTACCCTACCCTAGGGGGGCCGGAGAGAAGGAGTGAGGCTCTCCGGTCCCCCACCCTAACGAAATCGGCGAGCACGGTCGCTTTGCGGTTCGCTGCTCCGGGGCTCGCCGATTCGTTCGGGGCGCGGTACCACCGCGCCCCGGGAATTTGGACGGATCGCTTCGCTCCCGCCCTGTTGCCCCTTTGGGGGGACGATGAGCCGGAAGGACGCTCGCTGCGGCGTACCTGCAGGTGGCGGTGCGCGCCTGCCGGGCGGCCGGGCGAATCCAGCGGCAATCCTTCGGCGGCGACGCAGGTGTCGAGCACAAGGGGGAGATCGACCTGGTCACGGCGATCGACCGGGCCTGCGAAAAGGCGATCCTCGCGATCATCGGGCGGGCTTTCCCCGGCCACGGGGTCCTCGCCGAGGAGAGCGACCCGCGCGCCGGGGACGCCGAGCACCTCTGGGTGGTCGACCCGCTCGACGGGACGACCAACTACTCCCGGGGCTTCCCGTACTTCTGCGTCTCGGTGGCGCTCGCCCGCGCCGGGCAGGTCGTCGTGGCGGCGGTCTACCAGCCGCTGCTCGACGAGATGTTCACCGCGATCCGCGGGCGCGGAGCCTTCCTCAACGGCAAGCCCCTGCGGGTCTCGGGGCAGGCGCGTCTCGACCAGGCGTTCCTGGCAACCGGCTTCCCCTACGACATCCGCCGCAGCCGGCGCAACAACATCGACCACTTCTCCCGCTTCGCAACCCGCTGTCTGGCGGTCCGCAGGGCCGGCGCCGCGGCCCTCGACCTGGCGTACGTCGCCGCCGGACGCTTCGACGGTTTCTGGGAACTGAAGCTGCGCCCCTGGGACATCGCCGCCGCCTCGCTGCTGGTCGAGGAGGCCGGCGGCAGGGTCACCGGCCTGGCGGGACGCCCCTGGCGGCTGTCGGTCCGCGACATCGTCGCCTCGAACGGGCGGGTGCACGGCGAGATGCTGGCGGTCCTGCGCCCCGGACGAACGGCCGCCTGAGCCCGCGACACCAGGCGGGGATTAACCCCGCCCTACGTTACGACATCATGGCGGAGATCAACCCCGCCCCTACGCTGGGATACCTGGCGGGGAATATCCCCGCCCCGACAATGTGCGACGGCGCGTGTAGGGGAGGGGTTTACCCCCTCCCGCAATGCGGACAGGCCCTTTTCAGCGGCCGGCGCTCTAGCCGCCGATCTGGCACATGGTGCGGATGTACTTCCCGTTCCCGTTGCCCTCGGGCACCAGATCGTGCGAAAGGGGCTTGAGCCGGATCGCCTCGCGAAACAGCGCGACGAGCCCCTCGCCGCGCACGCCGGCACGGTAGGGCGTCTTCACGTCGACGCCGATGCGGTCGGTCAACAGGCAGGTGCGCACCCAGCCGTCCGCGGTGAGGCGGATGCGGTTGCAGCTGGCGCAGAAGTGCTGCGAGAGCGGGCTGATGAACCCGACCGTCCCGACCGCGCCCGGGATGCGCCAGTAGTGCGCCGGACCGCGTCCCGGCGGCGCAACGGGCGACCTCCTCGAGACCGAAGCGGTCGGCGATCCGGGCGCGCAGCTCGGCGCTCGGGATGTAGCTCCTCTCGCGCTGCAGCTCCGAGTTGCCGACCGGCATGAACTCGATGAAGCGCACGTGCCGGGGCCGCTCGATCGTGAGGCGCGCCATCTCCTCGATCTCGTCGTCGTTGATCCCGGGTATCACCACCATGTTGATCTTCACCGGCTCGAGGCCCGCGGCCTCGGCGGCCTCGATCCCGGCAAAGACCTGCTCCGGGTCGCCGCCCCGGCAGATGCGCCGGTAGCGCTCGGGGCGCAGGGTGTCGAGGCTGACGTTGACGCGCAGCAGGCCCGCCTCCCGCAGCTCTCGCGCCATGCGGGGGAGGAGCAGGGCGTTGGTGGTCATCGAGAGGTCATCGACGCCCGGCAGCCGCGCGAGTCGCCGCACCAGGTCGGCGATGCCGCCGCGCACCAGGGGCTCCCCGCCGGTGACCCGGATTCCCCGCAGGCCGAGCGGGCCGGCGACGGCGTCGAGAATCCCCTCGATTTCGTCGAAGGTGAGGATTTCCTGGTGCGGCAGGATGCGGATGCCGGACTCCGGCATGCAGTACACGCAGCGCAGGTTGCAGCGATCGGTGACCGAGAGCCGCAGGTAGGAGACGACGCGCGTGTCCGCGCCGGGGAGCGCCTTGAACGGACCCGTCCGCTGCGGGGTCCTGTCGCTGCGGACCTCCATCGGCTTCGCTTCGCTCCGCCGCTGGAGACCTCCCCTCCGCGCCACCCCTTCGTCCCGTCAAGAGGTCCTCGTCCAAGTCTACAGCCGGCGGCCGGGGCGGCAGCAGCGTGCCGGACTTGCCGCCGCGCTTCTCGAGCAGGCGCACCTCCCGGATCGTCATCCAGCGGTCGACGGCCTTGCACATGTCGTAGACGGTCAGCGCCGCGACGGCCGCCGCGGTCATCGCCTCCATCTCGACCCCGGTCTGCCCGGAGCAGCGGGCGACGGCGAGGATGATCAGCGTCGACCTTGCCCCGCACCTCGGGGCGCGCGGCGAAGGTGACGTCGACCCGGGAGAGCAGCAACGGGTGGCAGAGGGGAATCAGATCCGGAGTGCGCTTGGCGGCCATGATCCCGGCCAGGCGGGCCGCGCCCAGCACGTCCCCCTTGGCCGCTTTCCCGGCGGCGGCCAGCGCCCAGGTCGCCGCGTTCATGACGACGGCCGCCTCGGCGACAGCCTCGCGCGACGTCTCGGCCTTGCCCGAGACGTCGACCATGCGGGCGCGCCCCCTGGCGTCGAGGTGGCTCAGCTTTTTCGGCAGCTGGGTCACGGGTGCGGCTCCAGCCAGACTGCCCCGTCGGGGGCGTGTTCCTTTTTCCATATCGGCACCGCTTTCTTGAGTTCGTCGATACACCAGGAGCAACCGTCGAACGCCGCAGCGCGGTGCTCGGCGGCGGCGGCGATGAGCACGATGTCGTCGCCCGGCGCGAGTTCGCCGACGCGGTGGACGATGACGAGATCGATCAGCCCGAACCGACTGATCGCGGCGTCCCGAAGCTCCGCCAGTTTGGCTTCGGCCATGCCCGGGAAATGCTCGAAGAGGATCTTCGTCACCCCGTGGCCCTGCGAGAAGTCGCGCACGATGCCGACGAAAAGGACCACCCCGCCGATGCGACGGGAAGCGGTCTTGATCCGCGCCAGCTCGGCGGCGGTGTCGAAGGGCTCGCGCTGAACGCGGGCCTTGTCGCCGAGCGGCGCCATGGCGGCCCCGCCCTGCCCGCCCGACACCGGCGGGAAGAGGGCGACCTCGTCCCCGTCCCGGAGCGCGGTGTTCGCCGCCGCATACTCGCGATTCACCGCGACCAGCAGGGTCCCGCCGCGCAGCAGGGCGGCGCGAGCGGGGACGCGGTCGGCCAGGTGGCCGCGCAGCCGTTCGACGGTGGGCTCGGCGTCGTCCCAGGAAAGAACCTCGGACTCGCGGCCCATCAGCTCGCGCAGCAAGGCAAAATACCTCACGGTGATCTTCATGGCGGCGCCGATTCTACCATGCGCCCCGTGGTACCGCGCAACACGCGGCCGGTTACGCGCCGGGCCCGGCAGAGCGCGGCGCTGCGGCCTGGGCGTGTGGTCGACCCGGTGCAATGGGACAATTATTGCGATTGCCTCGGCAAAGTCGTGTGTTAGAATCCCGGCCGTTCGGGGCAGGCGCTGGATAGCTGGTCGCCCACGCACACCGGGCCACCCCCGGAGAAAGAAGGCCTCCTCTATGAGCGCGAACATCCGCATCGAACCGGTGACCGACAAAAAAGGCATTCTGGAGTACGTCAAATACCCCTTCCGGCTCTACCACGGCGATCCCAACTGGGTTCCCCCGCTGATCGAGGAACGCCGGGACTTCTTCGACCCAAGAAAAACCCCTTTTACGAACACGCCCGGTACCAGCTCTTCCTGGCCCGGCGCGAGGGCGAGCTGGTCGGCACGATCGGCGCGGTGGTGAACGACAACCACAACGCCTTCCACAACGAAAAGTCCGGCGGCTTCGGCTTCTTCGAGTCGATCAACGATCCCGCCGTTGCCGCGGCGTTGTTCGAGGCCGCGGAAGACTGGGTGCGCGGGCAGGGGATGACCGTGATCCGCGGGCCGCTCAACTTCTCGACCAACGACGAGGTGGGGACGCTGATCGAGGGCTTCGACGAGCCGCCGATGGTGATGATGACCTACAACCCGCGCTACTACCCGGCGTTGATCGAAGGCCGCGGCTACACCAAGGCGATGGACCTTTTCGCCTGGATCTACGATATCGAGGAGAACTTGAAGAAGGCGCCGGAAAAGCTCTTCCGCGTCGCCGAAAAGGCGGCCGCACGGCAGGGCATCCGCGTGCGCAAACTGGACATGCGGCATTTTGACCGCGACATCGCCTTGATCAAGGAGGCCTACACCAGCGCCTGGGAGCGCAACTGGGGCTTCGTGCCGATGACGGAGCACGAAATCGACCACCTGGCAAAGGGCTTGAAGGCGGTGCTCGACCCGAACCTGATCTTCATCGCCGAGACCGCCGACGGCAAACCGGCCGGCATCTCCCTCACGCTGCCCGATCTGCACCAGGCGCTCACGTGGTCGGGCGGCGGTCACCTGTGGCCGTTCGGACTGCTCAAGTTCCTCTGGCACAAGCGGAAGGTGAACCAGGTGCGCCTGTTCATCATGGGCATGCAGGAGCAGTACCGTGGCCGCGGCATCGACGCCCTCTTCTATCTGCGAACGGGCCAGGAGGGGCTCAAGCGCGGCTACAAGCGGATGGAAGGCTCGTGGATCCTGGAAACGAACGACATGATGAACCGCATCCTGGAGCGACTGGGCGGCGTCAAGTACAAGACCTATCGGATTTACGAAAAAAACCTGCTCACGACTGTTCGGGGCTGATTCCGGCGGCGTGCATCGCGGTGCGGGTGCGCTCCAGACCGTCCTGGTTGTCGGCTTTCTCGAAGGCGCGGTAGGCGAACCAGAGCAGACCCGCCTTCAGAGCCGTCTCGGCGACGGCGACCCACTCGGCCGGGGTCGCCGTCTTCCCGAGGGCCCTCTGCGCCGCCACCAGGCTGAAGGTGTCCCCCGCGCGGCGCGCGGCCTCATCGACCTGCGCGAGTCCCGCGCTGTCGCCGGCCATCGCGAATGACTCCAGCGCGCTGTCCAGGAGCCCGGCCTCGAGAAAACCCCGTCCGTGCGCGCTCAGCGCGGCCGCGTCCGACTTCGTTGCGAAAAGCAGCTCGCGCCGCTCGTAAAACCCCGGTAATCGTTCCCTGTGTGCCCACGGTGACATCCTCCCTGACTTTTCATGAACGCCGGCAGACTGTTGCTTCAGGATACCACACCCGTGCGCCCGCTCATTCCATGTGCGCCAGCGCGGCATCGATCCGCGCCGCCCAGTCGGCATCGGAGCCGAGAAGCGTCCGGGCGCGCCGGTAGCTCGCGAGCGCCCCGATGTAGTCTCCGCGCAGTCCCGCCGCCCGGGCGAAATGGAAGTCCGCCTCGCCCAGCCGCGCGGTGCCGCTGAGCGCCAGCGCGTACTGATAGTGGGCCTCGGCGAGCGGCGGCCCGAGCTCGGTGGCGCGCGCGTACCGCTCGAGCGCCTCGGCGTCCCGGCCCTCGGAGCGAGCGATCTCCCCGAGGACGAAGTGCGCCATCGAATTGGCGGTGCCGCCCGGGAGCCGCATTGCCCGCTCGAGTTCGGCGCGCGCGCCGGGGGCGTCCCCGAGCGCCCAGAGCGCGGTGCCGAGATCGATCGCGTAGCGGGCCTCCCCGGGCGCCGCGGCGACGGCCCGACGGAATTGCGCGGCCGCCGCGACCGGGTCGCCGCGGCGCGCATGGACGACCCCGAGCAGGTCAAGGTCGAGCGCGAGACCCGAGCCGGCCCGCTCGCCGAACTCGCGCAATGCCCGCTCCGGCTCGTCGATGGCGAGCAGTATTGCGCGGACCCGGTCCCAGACGGGGTCGGGACCGGGCCGATAGATTTCGCCGGGAGGCAGGCCGAGGCCGTTCTGCAGGGCGCCGATCCGCGAGGGTGTGAGCGGGTGGGTGCGCAGCGACTCAGGGACATTGGACGGCATGAAACGTTCCCCGGCCTCGATCAGCCGCATCGCCCCGAGCAGGCCCCGGGGGTCGTACGAGGTCCGGCGCAGATAGATCATCGAGAGGCGGTCGGCCTCCTCCTCCATCTCCCGGGAGAACGCCAGCTGGTAGGACTCGAGCAGCGCGAGCGCCCCGGCGAAGACCGCGGGGTTGCCGCCCGAGAGGATGATCGCCGCGATCGCCGGGATCGTGCCGAGGGAGGCGCTGCGCGAGATCCGCTCGTAGTGTCCGGCCTGGACATGGGCGATCTCGTGGGCCAGGACGCCGGCCAGCTCGCTCGTCGAGCGCATCGCCGCCAGCGTCCCGGTGAAGAAGAAGATGTCGCCGGTCGGCGAGGTGAACGCGTTGAAGACCGGCTTGTCGATGATGTAGTAGTGATAGCTGTCCACGGGCGCCCCGATCGCCAGCGCGATGTCGCTGCCGGTGCGGCGCAGCACATCGAGGATCTCGCCGTCCCAGAGCAGCGGGAACTCCGCGTCGACGCTGCTCACCCGCTGCTGGCGGCTCAGGATGTCGCGCTCCTCGGCGGGGATCTCGCGCCGCGTCGTCGCATCCGTCGCGCAGGCGGCGAGCGTCAGCACGGCGCAGGCGGCGACGCCAGAGGCGGGCGCGGCGGACCCGGTTCATCGTTTTCCCGCGACCTCCTCGTCGAGCCGTGCGAAAAATGCCGCCGCGAAGGCGGCGCGGTCGGTGGCCAGCCGCCGGCCGGCCGGCGTCAGCAGGCGGGCCGGCAGGCGACGCAGCTTGACCAGCCACTCGCGATAGGCGGTGTCCCCGGGACCGTAGTCCTTCGCCCGGCGGGCCGCCGCCGCCGAGTTGTGCAGCCGGGCGCCGACCTCCCCGGCGAAGAGAAAGGCCCGGCCGATCCCGACCGCGCCGAGCGAGTCGAGCTTGTCCGCGTCGAAGAGCAGCTTCGCCTCGCGGCTCACGGGGCGGGCCGCCCCCCGGTAGCGATGGCGGCGCACGCAATCGGCCACCCGACGGACACATCGCTCATCGGCTCCGTGGCGGCGGAGAATCTCGCGGGCCATGGTCGCCCCGGCGGCGGCGTGGCAGGTCGTGCCGGCGTTTCCGTCCTCCTCCGCCCGGCCGATGTCGTGGAGCAGCGCCGCGAGCGCGAGCACCCGCTCGTCCGCGCCGCTCTCGGCGCCGAGCCGCAGCGCCAGAGCGAGGACCCGCTCGACGTGGTCGAAGCCGTGGCTGCCGCGTCCCGCGGCCATCAGCCGCCGCGCCTCGCGACGCACGGCGCGCACGAGCGGGTCGCGAAGAATGGCGCGGGAGGACGACACGGAGTTGAGCGGCATCTTGAGGATTGTAGTACAGGCCCCTGGTCCTCGCAACGATCACCGACACGACACCAACCGCTCAAGCTGCGCGGTCCTGTCGCCGCTTCTGTTACAAACCGCAGTGGACGCTTAAAAACGAACGGCCTGGGCGGCGGCAGCCCTGGTTCGCAGCTTCTCGAGCCAGCCCGGCCCCGAGAGTGCCCGCGCCAGCTCGACCGCGATGTGGCGCGGCTCGACGCCGAGGTCGCGGTTGCGGCCGAGGCCGGTCAGGCAGGAGGGGCAGTTGGTCAGCAGCACCGTCGCGTTCGGCCGCGCTGCGCGCGACTTCGGCGAGCGCCGCGCGCTTTCGGTGCAGCATCGCGCCGGTGATGTCGGGGCGCGAAAGGGCCAGCGTCCCGGCCTCGGAGCAGCAGTGCGGCACCACGCCGATTGTCGCGCCCGCGGCGGCGAGCAGCGCGGCCCCGCGGCCGTCGAGCGAGTCGTGGCAGGGAGCGTGGTAGAGAAAGTCGCCGGCGATCGCGACCGGCGGGCCCAGATCAAGCGCCAGCCGCGCCGCGTCCGCCACCGCGCACCCGAAGACCTTGCCGACCTCCAGCGCGACGAGCGCCTCGCGGCAGGTGCCGCAGGTGACGGCCACCGCGTCGAAGACCAGGTGGCTGAACATCTCGCGGATCTGGGCGAAGAGGATGGCGTCGCGCAGCGAGATCCGCCCGTGCATCTCGGTGCGCGCGGTGGCGTAGGCCGGGAAGCCGCAGCAGAGATACGGTGGCGGCAGCACCACCCGCGCCCCGCGCTCCAGCAGCAGGTGCAGCGCGGCGAGCCCGACCGAGCCGTAGATCCGCTCCGAGCCGCACCCGGGGAAGTAGAAGACCGTCGCGCGCGCCGCGCCGTCCGGCTCGAACACGAGCGCCTGATCCGGCTCGCAGCGGGGAAGCACGTCGCGCAGCCCGAGCGGGTCGGCGGGCGGCAGCGGCGACCCGAAGAGCGAGCCGCGCCCGGCGCCCGCCGCGCCCTGCAAGGGCCGCACGACGCGGGATATGAGCCGCTGCGCGGCTCCGCCCGCGCCGAGCACCACCGTTCGGAAGAGGCGGTTCGTGACCGGCGAGACGCTCTCGAGGTAGGCGAGGGCCACGCGGGTCGCGGGCGCCGTGCGCTTGAACTCGTGGGCCGCGAGGATGTCGCGCTCGAGGACCGAGACCTCGCCGGTGTCGATGTCCACCGGGCAGGGCTTGAGGCACTTGTGGCAGAGCGTGCAGTGGTCGGCGAGCTGCTCGAGGTTGCGCAGCAGCTCGAAGGCGCCGCCGCGCTCGCGCTGCGCGTCGTAGAGCAGGGCCTCGATCAGCGCGCCGACCGCCAGGTTCTTGTTGCGCGGGTGGTAGAACAGGCCGCGCGCGGGGTAGAAGACGCAGCAGTCGGGCTTGCACTTGCCGCAGCGCACGCAGTGCGCGATCTTCAGCGCCAGCTCCTCCAGCTGGCCGTGCCGCAGGATCCGCGCCTCGAGCTCGAGCAGGTTGAACGAGGGGGTGAAGATCAGCTCGAGCGCCGCGAGATCCTCGAGCTTGCCCGGGTTCATCAACCCCCCGGGGTCGACGGTGCGCCGATAGGCCGCGAGCGCCTCGCGCAGCGCGGGGTCGAGGTACTTGAGCTTGGTGACCCCGATGCCGTGCTCGCCCGAGCAGACGCCGCCGAGCGCGGCGGCCTTCTCCATGAGCCGGTCGACCGCGGCCTCGGCGCGGCGGAGCATCGCCCGGTCGTTGGACATGACCGGGATGTTCACGTGCACGTTCCCGTCCCCGGCGTGCATGTGCGTCGCCAGCACCACGAGGCGGGAGCGCACGTGCCGCACGATCCCCTCGATCCCGGCCGCGACCTGCGGGTAGCCGTGCGTCAACTCGCGCAGCGCGGCGAGCAGACCCTCGACCGCGGTGCCGCCGCGCATCTGCTCGGCGTCCTCCCAGGAGAGCGCCTCGAGCGCCTCCTCGCACAGATCCAGGGCGCGGGCGAGCTTGCCGCCCAGCCACTGCGGGTCCTCCAGCGACGGCGCCTCCTCGAAGAAGTCGCGCAGCCGCCGCGCCAGTTCGGTCAGGTTCTCGCGCTCCTCCTCGAGATTCACGCCGTCGACCCAGCGGGAGAACTCCGCGAGGGCCTCGAGCGGCAGCACGATGTCCTCGTTGAGCTTGAAGGCGTTCGTGCGCGCCGCGATCGCGCCGAGACGCTTGCGGTCGGCCCAGAAGCGCTTCGCCTCCGCGGCGTCGCGGGCCACCGCGATCTCGGTGTTGGGGTGGTGCTCGAGGATGGCGCGGATCTTCGCGACCGCGCGCTTGAGCTGGGCGTCGTCGTGCCCGACGACGTCGATGAGCAGCACCGCCTTGGGCGTGCCGGCGACGCGCGGCTTTCACGCGATAGCCGATGGCCCGCACGAACTGGACGTCGAAGTGCTCGAGCGCCGCCAGCGCCTCGGCCCCGGTGTCCGGGAAGGCGCGCACCAGCTCGAGGATCACCTCGCTCGCCTCGTCCATGTCCTCGCCGAAGAACTCCAGGCAGAGCGTGGCCGCGGATTCGTACCGCGGGTGGAGGATGAACTCCGCGCTGGTGATGACCCCGTCGGTGCCCTCCTTCTGCAGCCCCGGCACCCCGCCGAGCGCCTTGTTCGTGATGTCCTTCCAGAGGCCGGGCTTGCGGATCTCGATCGGCGGCGAGCGCGATCGTGCGCACCTCGCGACCGGCGCCATCCTCGACGCGCCAGCGCACCAGGTCGCCGGGGAGGATTTTGCGCAGCGGGTGATCCAGCCGCCGCACGGTGAAGCCGCCACCCGGCATCGCGACGCTCCAGGCCAGCAGATTGTCGATGCAGGTGCCGTAGCGCACCGCCGTCTTGCCCCCGGCGTTCTCGGCGATGTTGCCGCCGATGGTGCAGGCCCAGGCGCTCGTCGGGTCGGTGGCGAAGTTCAAGCCGCGCGCGGACGCCGCCTCCATCGCGCGCTCGGTGACCACCCCGGCCTCCAGGCTCATGACGTGCGCCCGCACCGTGCGGCCGTCCGCGAGCGTGAAGGCGCGCTCCTCGACCCCGCGGATGCGATCGAGGCGCTCGGTGTTCACGATCACGCACCCGCCGCGCAGCGGCACCGCGCCGCCGGTCAGGCCGGTGCCGGCGCCGCGCGGGATGGCGTGCAGCCCGAGCGCGGCGATCGCGGCCAGCAGCGGCTGCACCTGGCGCTCCTCGGTCGGCAGCGCGACGGCGGCCGGCAGATAGAGACGCCAGTCGGTGGCGTCGGTCGCGTGCGACACCAGCGTGAACGGGTCGAACAGGACGTTGGCCGCCCCGACGATCGCGCCGAGGCGGCGGCGGATCCGCTCGCGCTCGGCCGGAAGACCCGCCACGTCGCGGCGGAACGCCGCCAGCAGCGCGCTGGTGCGCTCGAGGACGTCGTGCATGGCGGAAAAGGGGACAGATTTTTTTGAAAACAACGTCCCCTTTTCGCCTTTTCCGTGGCGTCACCCGCCTGGCGCCCGATCAGCGCGAGATCGTCCGCGAGGCTGTCGAAGAGGTGGCGGCGGCGCTTCGGGTCGGCCAGGAGCTCCTCGACCAGGAAGGGGTTGCGCCGGTGAATGAAGATCTCGCCGAGCACCCGCATCAGCAGGCGCGCCAGGCGACCGGTCACGCGCCGGGCGCGCAGCCGCTCGATCGCCGACCACCCCTCCGCGCCGAGCAGCAGCGTGACCACCTGGCGGTCGTCGGCCGAGGTGTAGTTGAAGCGGATCTCGCGCAGGTCGGGCGTGGTCATGGCCGGGGAATCCTCGCCCGCGGGGGTGCGGTTGTCAAGGCGGCCGAGCAGTGCCGGAACATTTCGCTTGCTCTGGTCCTCCAAACCCCTTCTCCCCTTTCGCCAAAGGGAGACGGGCGGCGGGCAGTCCCATTGACTTTGGCCTGCCTCGACAGAGAATCATCCCGTCGAAACACGTGACACGACGGGGAGGGCGCATGATGAACACCTGCTCGCGGCGCGATCCGGCCCTGGGCGCGCTGATTGCAACCGCGGCGCTCCTCCTGGTCTTCTTCCTGCCCGTCACGGCGACCGCCGGCGACGACTGGTACCCGGAGCGGCGCCGGGACCAGTTCCCGACCGACCCGGGCCACGTCGCCATTCCCCTCCCGTTCAATCTCGAGGGCATCGGCTGGGGAGTCGGGGTCCTCGGCGCCCTGACGAACGTCGCGGGCACCACCACGGACATCTCGGGGGCCGCGTTCACGGGCGACGTCACCGGCGGCTACCTGGCGGTCGACCAACTCCATCTGCTCCCCCGGCGCCTGGTCCTCGACGTCGGTCTGGGCTACATGAGCCAGGCGAGCGTCGTGACCTACAACCAGCGGGGGATGGACTCCGACCGGGACGACTACTCGATCGTCGAGTTCGGGGAGATGCTCCAGGGCGGCCTCCGGCTGACCGCGACGTTCCTCGACCGGCGGCTCGAGGGCTTCGTCGGGGTGTACGGGGGGAGTGGCCAGCTCGCGTCGATCCGCGACCGCGAGGGCGAGGTGGTCATCGAGGCGCAGGACGCCCCGACGGAGACCGCCTCGACCTGGATCGCCGGGGCCCGCCTCGACTTCACCGACGACGCGATGGACCCGCGGCGCGGCCTGCGGGCCGAGGGGAGCGTCTGGCGCTCGCCGCCGTCCGACGGGGGTCCGGACTCGTACCTGACGGACTTCAGCGTCACCGGCTACCTGCCGATCGGGAAGCGCAGCACCTGGGCCTTCACCTACTTCCACTCCGACGCCCACGTGCTGGACGAGGGCGAGACCGACCCCGCGGCCGTCGCCGACGATCTGGGACTCGACTGCGGCTCGATCGACGACCCCCTCGAGCGCGACCGCTGCCTGCAGTACCTGGACACCGTCACGGCCGAAAACCGCTACGGATCGGCAACCGCCCTCGGCGGGTCGAGCCGGCTGCGCTCCTACGGGGAGGGGAGGTTCCGCGGGGCCCACTCCCGGCTCGTCGGGACCGAGCTGCGCTGGAACCTCACGGACGAGAAGACCCCGTTCAACATCGTGATCATGAAGGACATCCGCACCGCGTTCCAGATCGCCTTCTTCTACGAGATCGGGACCGTCGCCGACCGGGAGGGCGACCTCTGGTCGGAGACACGCTCATCCTACGGGGTCGGCTTCCGCATGGTCACCGCCTCCGGGATCGTCTACCGGGTCGACCTCGGCTTCGGCGACGAGGGCTTCGTGCCGACCATCTTCTTCATGTATCCCTGGGAGATCTGAGCCGGCGACTGGAAGCGGCGCCGGGTTCGCACCTGTCGGGTTCACGGCTGTCGAGAACGCCTTGACACACCGCTGAGCGGCCGACAATATATACCGTGCAACTAGCAAATGCCGCCGGGACGGTCGGTCCCGAGGCGGCATCGGACATCGTCACGCGGGGGGAGGCTGGTCAGATGGGTCGCTTCGACGAAGTTCACGCGCGTTCACTGAAGGATCCCGAGGGTTTCTGGGGTGAGGCCGCCGGCAAGGTCCACTGGTACCGCACGCTGGGACATGGTGCTGGACGACCGCAGCGCCCCCGTTCTACCGCTGGTTCACCGGCGGGCTGACTCAACACCTGCTACAACGCGCTGGACCGCCACGTCGAGGGCGGCCGCGCCGATCAGGCCGCGCTGATCTACGACAGCCCGGTCACCGACACCGTGCAGACGCTACACCTACCGCGAGCTGCGCGACGTGATCGCGCTGCTGCGCCGGCGCGCTCGCCGACCTGGGCGTCGGCAAGGGCGACCGCGTCATCATCTACATGCCGATGGTCCCGGAGGCCGTCGTCGCGATGCTGGCCTGCGCCCGCCTCGGCGCGGTGCACTCCGTGGTCTTCGGCGGCTTCGCCGCCAACGAGCTGGCGGTGCGCATCGACGACGCCGAGCCGAAGGTCATCGTCTCGGCCTCCTGCGGCATCGAGGTCGAGCAGGTCATCGAGTACAAGCCGCTGCTCGACGAGGCGATCCGGCTGGCGCGCCACAAGCCCGAGCGCTGCCTGATCTTCCAGCGCCCGCAGGCGAAGGCCGCGCATGACCGCCGGACGTCGACGTCGACTGGGCACGAGGCGCTGGCCGCGGCGCAGCCCGCACGAGTGCGTGCCGGTGTCGGCCACCGACCCGCTCTACATCCTCTACACCTCGGGGACCACGGGCGCAGCCCAAGGGCGTCGTGCGCGACAACGGCGGCCACGCCGTCGCGCTGCAGCTGGACGATGAAGCAACATCTACGACGTCGCGCCGGGCGAGGTCTTCTGGGCGGCCTCCGACATCGGCTGGGTCGTCGGGCACTCCTACATCGTCTACGGCCCGCTGCTTCAACGGGAACACGACCGTCCTCTACGAGGGCAAGCCGGTCGGCACGCCCGACCCCGGCGCCTTCTGGCGCGTGATCTCGCAGCACGAGGTGCGCGTGCTGTTCACCGCGCCGACGGCGTTTCGCGCGATCAAGCGCGAGGACCCGAACGGCGAGTACCTGAAGAAGCTACGACCTCTCCTGCTTCAAGCACGCTGTTCCTCGCCGGCGAGCGCTGCGATCCGGACACCCTGCACTGGGCCGAGCGACTGCTCGAGCGTGCCGGTGATCGACCACTGGTGGCAGACCGAGACCGGCTGGGCGATCTGCGCCAACTGCATGGGGATCGAGCACCTGCCGGTCAAGCCCGGCTCGCCGACGCGGGCCGTGCCCGGCGTGCGACGTGCGCGTGCTGGACGTCGACGGCCAGGAGGTCGAGCGCGAACAGCACTCGGCGCGCTCGTCATCAAGCTGCCGCTGCCGCCGGGCGCCTGCCGACGCTCTGGAAGGCCGACGAGCGCTTCAAGAGACCTACCTCGACACCTTCCCCGGCTACTACCAGACCGACGACGCCGGCGTACGTCGACGACGACGGCTACGTCTACGTCATGAGCCGCACCGACGACATCATCAACGTCGCCGGCCACCGCCTCTCCACCGGCGCGATGGAGGAGGTGCTCGCCGCGCACCAGGACGTCGCCGAGTGCGCGGTCATCGGCGTCGCACGACCACGCTCAAGGGCCAGGTGCCGCTCGGCTTCCTCGTGCTCAAGGCCGGGGTGGCGCGGCCGGACGCCGAGATCGTCAAGCGAAGTCGTCGCAGATGGTGCGCGAGCGAGATCGGCCCGGTCGCCGCGTTCAAGACCGCGACCGTCGTCAAGCGGCTGCCCAAGACGCGCTCCGGCAAGATCCTGCGCGGCATCATGCGCCGCATCGCCGACAGCGAGCCCTACAACATGCCGGCGACGATCGACGACCCGGCGATCCTCGGCGAGATGGAGGAGGCGCTCCAGCACATCGGCTACGCCGAAGAAGACCGAGTAGCCGGGTCGGCAGGGAGGCCCTGATCCGCCCCGGCGGCGGTGCTGTCGTGCGACCTGCGAGCGATGCGAGTGGGGCGTGGTGCGGCGTCCTGGAGCACGCCTCCGCGCGCGCTCGCGCTTGCCGGACCGCAACGCTCCTGCCGCTCGCCTGCCGCTGGGCAGTTGCCGGAACGCGAATCATGACGCTCCCTGCCGACTCGGAAGCATGGTCCCGGGAACTCCCGGGTAAGGGGGCGTTAAAAATAACATGTACATTTGCATGATCCGGAAAGCACAACCCCCCCTCTCCCCTTTCAAAAGGGGGATGAGGCTTGGTGCTTTCGTGCCTGTAAATGTTCATCTTGACGCCTCCTAAGGGGAGGTGAATGGCCAGGAAAAAAATACGATCGATCGGGATCCTCACCTCCGGCGGCGACTGCCAGGGCCTGAACGCCGCGATCCGCGCCGTGGCCAAGACGGCGATGAAGTCCTACGGGATGGAGGTCGTCGGCATCCTCGACGGTTTCCGCGGCCTGGTCGAGAACCGCTCGCAGCGGCTCACCGACGCCGACCTCTCCGACATCCTGACGCTCGGGGGGACCATCCTCGGGACGAGCCGCGACAAGCCGAACAAGATGCCGCTCGGCGGCCGGACCGTCGACATGACGGAGCAGGCCGTCGAGAACTACCACAAGCTGCACCTCGACGCCCTCGTCTGCATCGGCGGCGGCGGGACGCAGAAGAACGCCCTGCACCTGATGCAGAACTCCGACATGAACATCGTGACCCTGCCGAAGACCATCGACAACGACGTCTGGGGGACGGACGTCTGCTTCGGTTTCGACACCGCCGTCCAGATCGCGACCGACGCGATCGACCGGATCCACTCCACCGCCTCGAGCCACCAGCGCGTGATGCTCGTCGAGGTCATGGGGCACAACACCGGGTGGATCGCCGCGGCCTCCGGCCTCGCCGGGGGGGCGGACGTGGTGCTGCTCCCGGAGCTGCCCTACTCCGTCGACGCGGTGATCGACGCCGTCGTCGAGCGCAAGCGCAGCGGCAAGCGCTTCTCGATCGTCGCGTTCGCCGAAGGGGCGCTTTCGGCGCAGGAGGCCGCCCGTCAGGCGAAAGCCGCCGGAAAGAAAGGGCCTCCAAGCGAACGCGCCGCCGGAAGGCCGCGAAGAAGCCCACGTCGCGGCGCGCACCCGGAAATGTCCCTGAGCCTGCGCCTGACCCGCCAGATCGAGGAGGGCAGCGGACTCGAGACGCGCCTCACGGCGCTCGGACACGTCATGCGCGGGGGTACGCCGACCGCCGCGGACCGGACCCTGGCCACCGTCCTCGGCTCCGAGGCCGCCCGGCTCCTCGCCAAGGGGGTCTCGGGGGTCATGGTCGGGATGCGGGGCCAGACCCCCGTCCCGGTGGAACTCTCCGCAGGTCGCGGGGAAAGCGGCGGACCGTGCCCCCCGACCACCCCTGGATCCAGACGCTGCGGCGCCTGAACATCTGCCTCGGGGACTGAACCCCCCCTTCTCGGAGAAACTTCGACCCCCGCGCGAACGGCGATCTCCGGAAAGTCCCCGGGATCCTGGATCCCCTCCGCGCCCTCCGCGCGGAGCCAGCCGCGCTTGCCGTCGGGCAGCCGGATCAGGGACCAGCCCTCCTCCGAGCGCTCGAGGTGGACGACGTGCCCTCGTGGAGCTTGAACAGGAGCGTGTCGCGAATGTCCGGCCCGGCGAGAACGCTCACCTCGGTTTGCAGGACGACCGCCCGGTCGTCGGTTGCGCCTGGTGCCATGAACCCCAGGGAGAAGATGCGCCCGCCAGGAGCCAGGACGTCAGAAAGAGGAAGAGCAGGTAGTAGAGCCACTCGGCCCGCGAGAAGACCCTGATCGCCATCAGGGACCAGAAGAGGACGTTGGCGGCGGCGAAGAACCAGAAGATCTCCCCGCAGCGTCAGGGACCGAGCCAGAAAAACGCGGCGTCGAGCGAAGCCGGCCGGTTCGGGAGCGATGTCGCGCACCTGCTCGCGGGCACGTGTCGAGATTGTACGCGAGGTCCGCGTCCCGGGGCAGCAGCCGCCGGGCCCGCTCGTAGTACAGGATCGCCCGCCCGGTCTGGTTCAGGCGGAACGCGGTGTTCCCGAGGTTGTAGAGCAGGTGCCCGTTCGCCCCTCCGTCCGGAGCAGCTGCCGGTAGCCGTCGTAGTGCCTCCTGATACCTGCATCTCCCGGTACGCCTGCTCGGCGTCCTGCAGGACTTCGTCGCGCTCCGGCGCCGTTGCCCACAGCGACGCCGCGACGCACAGGATCGCCAGCAGCGCAGCAGGATCTTCTTCATCGCAGCTCCTTCTCGATACGCGCGACGAGCGGGCGAGATCCGCCCCCGCGTCGGTCGTCTCGCGCCCCTTGCCGGTGTAGATGGCATCCTCGATCCGGCGCCAGGCGCGTGCAGTTCCTCGACCGTTCTCGCGTCGACATCCCGCGAGCGCAGGAGCGCGGCGGCCTCGGCGGCGGTGCGCGAGCCGCGGGGGAGGCTCAGCCTTCGACTCAGGTACTCCTGCAACGCGTACATCAGCTCGTCGGCCGTCAATCCGCTGCGCCTGCAGGTGCCGTGAACTCGGCGGCGGCCTTTCTCACGCCCCACGCGCCCGCAGGCGCGCCCGATCGTCGCCGGACGCGCAGCGCCGCCGAGCGTCAGCACAAAGGCCGCGGGCGGCCCGAGCGAGGAGCAGCCAGAAGACCGCCCCGCCCGGCAGCGCCGACAATCCGGAGGCCGTCCGGCCGATCGCGGCGTGGACGGGAAGGATGTCGTTCCCCAACTCGGCGACCTCCCTCCTGGCCGGCGCCTGGCGAGCCGCTCCCCGGCGGTCGGGCGCGGCGCCGGCACGGTCGCCCCGCCCCCCCGGCGAGACGGAGAGGATCGCCTCGGTCGTCTTCAGCGTCCGGTAACGGCCGGCCACGGTGTCGAAATAGCTCATCACGAGGGGCGGGATCAGGTAGCGTCCCTCCCGCTCCGGCACGAGCGCCCACTTCATGGTCTTCGAAACCGGAGACGCCGTCGCCGTCGGTTTCGCTCTTTCAGCACCGGTTGATCGGCGTAGACCTTGATCCCGTCGAGGGGCGGGATTTTCAACTCCGGTATCCGCTTGGCGTTGCCGCGGCCGCTCACGGTCGCCGTCAGGGTCGCGGACTCGCCGACCTTGATCCCCGCGGCTCGACCGTCGCCTCGAGCGTGAAGCTCGCCCACCAAACCGCCGAAATCCGCCGGCCGGCCCTCCCGGGGCAGCGGCAGCACCTGCAGCGCGCGCGTTTCGCTGGTCAGCGACAGCGGCCGGCCGGTGCGTCCCTGGCCGAAGAACGGATCGTCGAATATCCCGCGGCGCGGCCGACTCTGCGGCGTGAACACCGTCAGTGTCCATCCGCGACGGCGGCAGCGTGAACTTCCCCGGCTCGTGCGGCGTGACGAGATAGCGCACCTCGACGATCTGGTGGGGACGCCCCTGGTGCATGCCCCTGGTACTCGCGCGGTCTCGCCGAATTTCGACAGAGCGTGACGCCGTCCAACTCGGGGACGACGAGCGAGACGTCGGCGATGGTCACCGAGCGGTACAGCTTGAGCGTGTAGAGCGCCTGCTGCTCCACGTAGACCTTCCCGGGCGCAAGGGCGGCGACAGAAAACCGGTCCGCGCTCGCCGGCTGGGGCTGCGACGGCTTGGCCGACGGTGACGATCGCCACGTTGCTCCGGTACGTCGTGCCCCCGACCATCACTTCGGCCGGGCCGATGCGGAAACTCCCCGCCTTCTTGGGTTGCAGCAGGTAGCTGAAATCGATCCCGGCGCTGTATCGCCCGTTGACGATTTCGACCCGGGTCGACGTCCCCGCCGGCCGGACGAGGAAATCCTCGAGGCCCTGGATCGACGGTCGGGCGTCGTCGCCGTGGGCGCCGGAAACGCTGACGGACAGGACCATGCTGTCGGCCAGCGTGGCCTCGGAGCGGTCGAGGCTCAGGGTCAGCGCCACGTCGCACCAGCGCCGGACGGGCGAGGGCCAGCGCGAGGAGCAGCAGCCAGCCGGCGAGCTGACCCGGATGACGCGGTGCTCTCGCGGCACCGCTACCAGTCCTTGCCCGAGCGGACGGCGCGCCGCTTCCCCGCACCGGGCTGGCGCAGATGCGAGCGGTCTTCGCGTGACATTGTTCAGCAGGGTCTCCGCCATTCTCCGGTCGGCGGCGGACGAGGCGGCGTCCGACGCCTCGTCCTGCTGCGCCTTTCCGGGAGTTCCTTGAGCGGTTTCAGTTCCCCGGAGAGATCAGGGGGACTTCTTCTCGCCGCCCTTGGCATCACCCTGGTCGTTTCCCGGCGCGATTGTTCCTTCTGGCCGCCGTCCTTGTTTCTGCCTTGCCACCCTCGCCGCCGTTCCCGTCGCCCTTGAGTCCTGCTGCTCCGTCCTGATCCTTTTCTGATCCTTCTTCTGCTGCTCCCGCTTGCGCAGGGAGAGCTCCAGATTGTGCCTGGCGTCCTCGCTCGCCGGGTCGTAGCGCAGCGCGTTGCGAAAGAGATCGACCGCCGCCGCGTAATCCCCCTTCTGGAAGACGGCGTTCCCGAGGTTGTAGGCGGCCTTGAAACGCAGGGCGTCGTCGCCGGCCCTGACGCTCGCGCTCGAGAACGCCGCGATCGCCCCCTGATAGTCGCCCTGCTGGAAGGCGGCGCACCCGCGATCGTAGCGGTACCGGATGTCCTTCGGGTGATCCATGTCGAGGTCGGCGTAGGCCTTTTCCGCCTCGGCGAAGCGGCCCGCCCGGAAGAGCCGGTCGGGGTCCTCCCCGGCCCGGGCCCGATCCGCGGCGGCGAAAATCCCGACAGCAGCGGCAGCAGGAGAACCGTCGGGCGGAAAGCCTTTCGCTCGGCGAGGAAGCCCTCGATCAACAGGAAGAGGAACGCGGGCAGCAGGAAGAAGACGAACCGCTCCTCCTCGATCCTGATCTTGCCGCTTTTCAGCGTCTGGGCCGTCGTCCTGGACCTGATGCCGTCGAAATACAGGAGGTCGAGGTCGAGATCGCCGGCCACCGACCGGACGTAGGTGCCGCCGGTGTCCGTGGCGATCTTCCGCAGGCTCTCCTCGTCCATGCGCGAGAGCACCACGTTCCCCCGCTCGTCCTTCTTGAAGCCGCCCTGGCCGCCGGGGACCGGCCCGCCCGCCGCCTCGCCGATACCGAAGACGAAGATCCTGACCCCTTTTCCGGCGGCCGTGCGCGCCGCCTCCAGCCCCCGCCCCTCGTTGTCCTCGCCGTCGGTGATCAGGAGCATGACCTTGTCCGTCTCCGCCTTCGGGTCGAAGGCCGAGAGGCCGGTTTCGACGGCCGCCCCGAGGTCCGTCCCCGCGGTGGGGATCAGCTCCGGGCTCAACGCCTGGAGGAACATGTCCAGGGCGGCGTAATCGAGCGTCAACGGACACTGCACGAAGGCGGCGCCGGAGAAGGCGACCAGGCCGACCCGATCGCCCTGGACCACCTGGAGAAAGTCGTGAATCTCGCGCCGGGCGCGCTCCAGACGATTGGGCTTGACGTCTTCGACCATCATGCTCGGGGAGACGTCCGCGAGCACGACGATGTCGACACCTTTTTGCGTGACCTCCTGGTAGTGGCTGCCCCAGCGCGGCCCGGCGAGAGCGAAAATCATCAGGCCGAGCGCAGAGAGGATCAGCGCGACCTTCAGCGCTCGCATTCCCGGACGAATCCCGCCGGTCAGGCGGGCGAGGAGCTCGGGCTCGGCGAAGCGGGCCAGGGCCGACCCCGCCGCCGGTGATACGCCAGCAGCGCCAGCCCGACCACGGGGAGCAGCCAGAGGAAATGGAGGATCCAGGTTTGCGCGAATGTCATGGAATCACCCTGAAGACGGGTGCGGACAACGCGATTTCCAGCCCCAGCAACGCGAGCGCCGGAATCAGCAGGTACGCGTAGAGCTCGCGGAAGTGGAAGAACTCCTTGACGTCGACCTCGGACTTCTCCTCGCGGTCGATGATGTCGTAGATTTCGGCGAGACCGCTTGCTGTCCGCGGCCCGGAAGTACTTCCCGCCGCCCTCGCGCGCGATCGCGGTCAACGTCTCCTCGTCGAGGTCGACCTCCTGGTACGCCATGCGCGGACCGAACAGGGTGTCGACCCGGAACGGCGCCGGCCCCTTCCCCCCGACGCCGATCGCATAGACCTTGATGCCCAGGGCGCGGACCGCCGTCCGCCGCCTGCAGCGGCGTGATGTCGCCGGCGTTGTGCCGTCCGTCGGTGAGCAGGACGAGGATGCGGGACTTGGCCTTGATGTCCTTCAGCCGCTTGCCGGCGACGGCGATGGCGTCGCCGATCGCCGTCCTGTCGCCGGCCATGCCGACCTCCAGCTTGTCCACCAGGTTGAGCAGCAGGCCCTTGTCGAGGGTCAGCGGGCACTGGGTAAACGCCTCGTCGCCGAAGATCACCAGTCCGATCCTGTCCCGCTCTCGCCTGACGATGAAGTCCTTCACCACTTTTTTCACCGCCGTGAGGCGATCCACGGCGTCGCCGTCGATTTTGAAGTCCATGGCGCGCATCGTGCCCGGAGGTGTCGAGGCAGAGCACGATGTCGACACCGGAGGTCTTGGTTTCCCGGGAGACGTTGTAGTACTGCGGGCGCGCGGCCGCCAGCACCAGCAACGCGAGACAGAGGGCGCGCAGGAGCAGGGGGCCGCGGCCCCGGAGCCGGCCCGCGCCGCCGGCGATCCTGATCAGCGTCGACGTCCCGGGGTGGCCGAGGCTGGGCGGTTTGCGCCAGAGGGCGAAGACCACCCAGCCGGCTACTGCTGCCAGCAGTGCGAGAAGCTGCGGGTGCGCGAACCGGAACATCATCGGCGCGCCGCCTGCTGCGCGCCGCCCGCGGGCTGAGTCTCCGGAGACGGTGCGGTGTCGCGGATGTACGCCAGGGCCGCCTGCAGATCGTCGTCCTTGCGCGCGGCCGTGGGGGTATCGTCGGCGAACTTGACCAGGTCGGCCTGCCGCAGCAAAACCAGCAGCTGTCGATCCTTCTCAAGCCGAACGGAGCGCGCGATCTCCTCGACGGTGTACTCGGCCGCCGGGAACCCCCTGATGGTTTCCAGATAGCGCCGCAGAATCTCCGAGAGACGGAAGTAGAACCCCTTGACCTTCCCCTTCTCGAACAACCTCTGGGCCTCGAGACGCTCGACCTCCCGGGTCGCCCAGAGATGCGGCGCCTCCTGTGCTTCGGCGATCTCGAGATGCCGCTGCCGCCTCTTCCACCACCAGTACAGGCCCGCGGCGGCCAGGATCAGCCCCAGAACACCGAGGCCCCACGGGACAAACCGCAACCACGGCGGGCGCACGGGCACGATGTCCTGCAGCGGCCGCAGCTGGGCTTCGGCCGGCTTCTCGCCGAGGACGGAGACGACCTGGAGCGACACCGAATCGGCGTAGAGCTTCTGCGGCTGCGCATCCTTGTCCAGCCAGGTCAGGACGATCGCCCCGGTTTTCAGCTTCTCGAGCTGGTCGACCAGCAGCCGGATCGCGATCCGGCCGGGCCCGACATCCCGCCCGAGAACCGTCAGGCCGTCCAGGCCGCCGAGCACCGGCGGGTCCGGCAGGGTACCGCCCTGCGGCAGCTGATAGTTCAGCGTCAGCGTCGACGACATCCCCGACCGGCGCTGATTTTTTGTCCAGCAGCGCGGACAGCGTTCCCGCCGGCGCGGCCAGGTTTTGATCTCAGCTCCGGACGCAAGCGTTGAGACCGAGAAAAAACCGGCGAAAGCGCAACGAAAAGTGGCTTTAATGCCCACTGCTTCGCTGGACAAGCGGTCCCGGCGCGCGCAGATCCGAGCGAGCCCGACGGGGGTGCGCAGCGACAGGACCCCGCAGTCCGCACGGGAACAAGCGCAACGTGACGCTCACGCCGAAATCCGTCTCTTCCGGCCCGCGAACAGCTTCATCAGCGGCTCGACCACCGGCCCGTTCGTCGAAAGGTCGACGAGATCCACGCCGGCCTTCTTGAGCAGCCCCGCCAGCGCGGCGGCCTCCGCCATCCGGTGCCGGCGCCAACGCTCCCGCAGGTCCCGGCTGCCGGTGTTCACCAGCGCGACCTCGCCGGTCTCGGGGTCCCGCAGCGTGACGAGCCCGAGGTCCGGCAACTCCTCTTCCGCGGGGTCGGAGACGCGGATGACCGACAGTTCGTGTTTCTTCGCGGTCAGGCGCAGCGATTTCTCGAAACCGGTGTCCTGGCAATCGGAAATCAGGAACACGATGGCGTGCCGCTTCACCACCCGGTTCAGGTAGGAGAGGGCCGCGTCCAGATCGGTCCGCGGATTGAGCGGCTGGTACGTGAACACTTCTTTGATGAGCCGCCAGACGTGCGCGGCCCCCTTCTTCGGGGGGATGTACTTTTCGGCGCCGCTGCTGCAGAGGATGGCGCCGACCTTGTCGTTGGTGCGCACGGCGAGAAAGGCCAGCATGCCGGCGACCTCGGCCAGCAGGTCCCGCTTGAACTTCGACCTGGTCCCGAAGGCGTGGGAACCCGAGATGTCCAGCAGCAGCATCACGGTCAGTTCCCGCTCTTCGTGAAAGACCTTCACGTACGGGTGGCCGAACCGGGCGGAGACGTTCCAGTCGATGGCGCGGATGTCGTCGCCGACCTGGTACTCGCGCACCTCGGCGAACTCCATCCCCCGGCCCTTGAAGGCGCTCTCGTAGCCGCCGGCGAACAGCTCGTTCGCCTGCCGCCGTGTCCGGAATCGAAAGCCCTGGATCTTTCTGAAGAGACCTTCGGAATCATCCGCGCTCCTCGAAGCGCATCCGACTCGCCGTGCGCCGTCGCTGATTGATAGCTCATCTGACTTCCGCTACGCACCTCGATCCGCTCCAGCAGGATCTTGATCAGGTCGTCCGTGGTCCGGCCCTCGGCCTCCGCCTCGTAGCTCAGCAGGATCCGGTGGCGCAGGACGTCCGGGGCCAGCGACTTGACGTCCTGGGGCGTCACGTACCCGCGCCCGTTCAGGAAGGCGGAGGCCCGGGCGGCGAGACCGAGCCAGATCGAGGCGCGCGGGGAGGCGCCGAAGTTGATCAGCGGCGCGATGTCGAGGCCGAACTCCTTCGGGTTCCGCGTGGCCGAACTCAGGCGGATGATGTAATCCACGACCTTCTCTTCCATGTGGATCATTCTCATGGTCCGGCTCGCCGCGGCGACCTGCTCGTACTCGACCACGCCGGCCACCTGGTCGGCGGCCCCCTCGTAGACCCGCGCCATGATCGTTTTCTCCTCCTCCGCGGAGGGGTAGCCGACCTTGATCTTCATCATGAAGCGGTCGATCTGCGCCTCGGGGAGCGGGATAGGTGCCCTCGTGCTCGATCGGGTTCTGCGTGGCCAGCACGAGAAACGGCTCGGCGAGCGCGAACGTCTGCTGGCCGATGGTCACCTGGCGCTCCTGCATCGCCTCGAGCAGCGCGCTCTGGACCTTGGCGGGGGCGCGGTTGATCTCGTCGGCGAGGATGATGTTGTGGAAGATCGGGCCCTTCTTGATCTCGAACGTCGCGGTGTCGGGCCGGTAGATCTGGGTGCCGAGGATGTCCGCGGGGAGCAGGTCCGGCGTGAACTGGATCCGCTGGAAGGAGGTGCGGATGGTGGCCGCGAGCGTCTTGACGGCCGTGGTCTTGGCCAGGCCGGGCAGCCCCTCGATGAGGATGTGCCCGTCGCAGAGCAGCCCGATCAGCATGCGGTCGATGAGTTCCCGCTGCCCGACCACGACCTTTTCGATCTCCGCCCGGATCCGGCGGACGACGACGATCTCTTTTTCGACCTGCTGGGTAATTTCCTGGATATCCATCACGTCCTCCGCACTGAAGCAGCTGCAATCCCACGGTGGTCCACGCAATGTCTTCGCACACCATCACGCGGGCAGTTGGACGATGGCAGAAGGGAAAAAGTTCCCATCCCCGCCGCTCTCGATACTTGAACGCGCAAGACTTTATACTACCCAAAACCGACGAAGGGGAGCAACGACATGGGCGACGGAGACGATCACGCCGCCGCGCGGCCGCAGGCGCCGGACTGGGAGCGGCTCGCCCGCGCAGGAGATCAAGGGCGACCCGGCCGCTGACCTGGCAGACCCCCGAGGGGATCGCGGTCGGGCCGCTGCTACACCGCGGCCGACCTCGAGGGGATCGAGAACCTCGACGCGCTCCCCGGCTTCTTTCCGTTCACGCGCGGCGTCAAGGCCACGATGTACGCCGGGCCGCCCCTGGACGCTGCGCCAGTACGCCGGCTTCTCGACCGCCGAGGAGTCCAACGCCTTCTACCGCCGCAACCTCGCCGCCGGGCAGGCCGGCCTCTCGGTGGCCTTCGACCTGCCGACCCACCGCGGCTACGACTCGGACCACCCGCGCGTGCGTCGGCGACGTCGGCAAGGCCGGGGTCGCCATCGACTCGGTCGAGGACATGAAGATCCTCTTCGACAGCATCCCGCTGGAGAAGATGTCCGTCTCGATGACGATGAACGGCGCGGCGCTGCCGATCATGGCGATGTTCGTCGTCGCCGCCGAGGAGCAGGGCGTGCCCGCGGCGAAGCTCACCGGCACGATCCAGAACGACATCCTCAAGGAGTTCCTCGTCCGCAACACCTACATCTACCCGCCCGTGCCCTCGATGATCGTCGTCGCCGACATCATCGCCTGGTGCGCCCGCAACGCGCCGAAGTTCAACCCGATCTCGATCTCCGGCTACCACCTGCAGGAGGCGGGGGCGACCGCGGTCCAGGAGCTGGCCTACACGCTGGCCGACGGCATCGAGTACGTGCGCGCCGCGCTGAAGACCGGCCTCACGGTCGACCAGTTCGCGCCGCGGCTCTCGTTCTTCTTCGGGATCGGCATGAACTTCTTCATGGAGATCGCCAAGCTGCGCGCCGCGCGCCGCCTCTGGGCCGAGCTGATGCGCAGGCACTTCGACCCGAAGGACGAGCGCTCGCTGCTGCTGCGCACCCACTGCCAGACCTCGGGGGTCAGCCTGACCTCGCAGGACCCGTACAACAACGTCGTGCGCACGGCGCTCGAGGCGCTGGCGGCGGTGCTCGGCGGCACCCAGTCGCTGCACACCAACTCCTTCGACGAGGCGCTGGCCCTGCCCTCGGAGGCCTCGGCGCGCATCGCCCGCAACACCCAGCTGATCCTGCGCGAGGAGACGGGGGTCACCCGCGTGGTCGACCCGCTCGGCGGCTCCTACTACGTCGAGGCGCTCACCGACTCGCTGATCCGCGAGGCGCACGCGCCTGATCGACGAGGTCGAGGCGCTCGGCGGCATGACCCGCGCCGTCGAGAACGGCCTGCCCAAGCGGCGGGTCGAGGAGTCGGCCGCGCGCCGCCAGGCGCGGATCGACCGCGCCGAGGAGACGATCGTCGGCGTCAACCGCTACCGCCCCGAGCGCGAGGAGCTGGTCGACGTCCTCACCGTCGACAACGCCGCGGTGCGCGCCAGCCAGGTTGCGCGCCTCGCCGCGGTGCGCGCCGCGCGCGACGAGCGCGCCTGCCGCGAGGCGCTCGCCGCGATCACCGCCGCCGCCGAGCGCAACGAGCCGCTGCTGCCGCTGGCGATCACCGCGGCGCGGGCGCGCGCCACCGTCGGCGAGATCTCCGACGCCCTCGAAGCGGTCTACGGCCGCCACCGCGCCGACACCTTCGTCTCCGGCGGCATCTACGGCGCCGGCTGGGGCGACGAGGGCGAGTTCGCGGACCTGCGCCGCTCGGTCGCCGATTTTGCGCGGGCCGAGGGCCGGCGGCCGCGGCTGCTCGTCGCCAAGATCGGCCAGGACGGACACGACCGCGGCTCGAAGGTCGTCGCCAGCGCCTTCGCCGACGCCGGCTACGATGTCGACATCGGCCCGCTCTTCGCCACGCCCGAGGAGGTCGTGCGCCAGGCGATCGAGAACGACGTCCACGCCGTCGGCATCTCGACGCTCGCGGGCGGGCACCTGACGCTCGTCCCCGCCGTCATCGAGGGGCTGCGCGCGGCCGGGGCGGCACAGATGCTCGTGGTCGTCGGCGGGGTCGTGCCGCCGCAGGACTACGCCGCGCTCGCGGCCGCGGGAGTCGGCGCGGTCTTCGGACCCGGGACCCGCATCCCGGAGGCGGCGCGCAAGGTGCTCGAGCTGTTGACAGCTGCGCGCTGACGGGCAGCATCGGCACTCCGGCGAAACTTGACCCGAAGTTGGAACCTGGAAATGTCAACGCCTCGCAGGGGCGGGATGTATTCCCGCCCGAGGGTAAAGCAGGGGGGGGGTCAACCCCTCCCCTCCGACCATGATGAAAACGGGGACAGATATATTTTCTATGGAAAATATATCTGTCCCCATTTTCCTTCCAGGCCGATACAATAATCTCATGCAGGAGATTCTGAAGAAGCTCGAAGACAAGCGCGCCGCCGCCCGGCTGGGCGGCGGGCAGCGACCGCATCGACGCGCACCACGCCAAGGGCAAGCTCACCGCCCGCGAGCGCATCGAACTGCTGCTCGACGAGGGCAGCTTCGAGGAGTGGGACATGTTCGTCGAGCACCGCTGCGCCGACTTCGACATGGCCGGCAAGACGGTGCCCGGCGACGGCGTCGTCACCGGCTACGGCACGATCCACGGCCGCGCGGTCTTCGTCTTCTCGCAGGACTTCACCGTCTTCGGCGGTTCGCTCTCGGAGGCCCACGCCGAGAAGATCTGCAAGATCATGGACCACGCGATGCGCGTCGGCGTCCCGGTGATCGGCATCAACGACTCCGGCGGCGCGCGCATCCACGAGGGCGTCGTCTCGCTCGCCGGCTACGCCGACGTCTTCCAGCGCAACGTGCTGGCCTCGGGCGTCGTGCCGCAGATCTCGCTGGTCATGGGGCCCTGCGCCGGCGGCGCGGTCTACTCGCCGGCGATGACGGACTTCATCTTCATGGTCAAGGACACCTCCTACATGTTCGTCACCGGCCCCGACGTGGTGAAGACCGTGACGCACGAGGAGGTCACCGCCGAGGAACTCGGCGGCTCGGTGACCCACTCGACGCGCTCGGGGGTCGCCGACGGGGTCTTCGAGAACGACGTCGAGGCGCTGCTGATGATGCGCCGCTTCTTCAACTTCCTGCCGCTCAACAACCGCCAGAAGCCGCCGGTGCTGCACGACCAGCGACCCGGCCGAGCGCGCCGAGCCCTCGCTCGACACGCTGGTGCCCGACAGCCCGAACAAGCCCTACGAGATCAAGGAGCTGATCCACAAGGTCGTCGACGACGGGGAGTTCTTCGAGCTGCAGCCGGACTACGCGAAGAACATCGTGATCGGCCTGGCGCGGATGCAGGGCTCGACGGTGGGCATCGTCGCCAACCAGCCGATGATCCTCGCCGGCTGCCTCGACATCAACTCCTCGACCAAGGCCGCGCGCTTCGTGCGCTTCTGCGACGCCTTCAACATCCCGATCATCACCTTCGTCGACGTCCCGGGCTTCATGCCGGGCACCGCGCAGGAGTACGGCGGGATCATCCGCCACGGCGCCAAGCTGCTGTACGCCTTCGCCGAGTGCACGGTCCCGAAGGTCACCGTGATCACGCGCAAGGCCTACGGCGGCGCCTACGACGTCATGAGCTCGAAGCACCTGCGCGGCGACGTGAACTTCGCGTGGCCGACCGCCGAGATCGCGGTCATGGGCCCGAAGGGCGCGGTCGAGATCATCTTCCGCAAGGAGGCCGCGGATCCGGCCGCGATCGCCGAGCGCACCGAGGAGTACCGGGAGAAGTTCGCCAACCCCTTCATCGCCGGGCACCGCGGCTACATCGACGACGTGATCCTGCCGCGCAACACCCGCACCCGGATCTGCCGCTCGCTGGCGATGCTGCGGGACAAGAAACTGGAAAACCCCTGGCGCCGCCACGGGAACATTCCCTTATGATGATACCGAACAGTCTCTTGTTCCCGTTCAGGCTGCGGGGTCCTGTCGCTGCGGACCTCCACTGTGCTCGCTCCGCTCCGCCAGTGGAGACCTCCCCTCCGCGCCACCCCTCCGCCCGGCATGTTCTTTGGAACAGCGAGTTCCGGTAGAAAGCTCGAGACGAAACATGTTCAATAAAATCCTGATCGCGAACCGGGGCGAGATCGCCTGCCGGGTCATCGCGACCGCGAAGCGCATGGGGATCCGCACCGTCGCCGTCTACTCCGAGGCCGATCGCGACGCGCTGCACGTGCGCCTCGCCGACGAGGCGGTCGCCATCGGCCCGCCGCCCGCGGCCCAGAGCTACCTGCAGATGGAGCGCATCATCGAGGCCTGCCGCGCCACGGGCGCCGAGGCGGTGCACCCGGGCTACGGCTTCCTGTCGGAGAACCCGCGGTTCGCCGAGGCGCTGACCGCCGCCGGGATCGTTTTCATCGGCCCGCCCGCCGCCGCCGTGGCCGCGATGGGCGACAAGGTCACCTCGAAGCGCCTCGCCGCCGAAGCCGGCGTGAGCGTCATCCCCGGGGCCCTCGAGGTGATGCGCGACGCCGAGCACGCGGTCGAGGTCGCGCGCGACCATCGGCTACCCGGTGATGCTCAAGGCCAGCGCCGGCGGCGGCGGCAAGGGGATGCGCATCGCGCACTCCGACGACGAGTGCCGCGAGGGCTTCACCCGCTCCTCGAGCGAGGCCGCCTCGAGCTTCGGCGACGCCCGGGTCTTCGTCGAGAAGTTCATCGAGCAGCCGCGGCACATCGAGATCCAGCTGATCGCCGACGCCCACGGCAACGCGCTGTACCTGAACGAACGCGAGTGCTCGGTGCAGCGCCGCCACCAGAAGGTGCTCGAGGAGGCGCCCTCCCCGTTCCTCGACGCGGCGACGCGGCGGGCGATGGGCGAGCAGGCCGTGCTGCTCGCGCGCGCCGTCGGCTACACCTCGGCCGGGACCGTCGAGTTCGTCGTCGACGCGAACCGGCGCTTCTACTTCCTGGAGATGAACACCCGCCTGCAGGTGGAGCACCCGGTCACCGAGTTCGTCACCGGCCTCGACCTGGTCGAGTTGATGCTGCGCGTCGCCGCCGGCGAGCGGCTGCCGCTGACCCAGGAGCAGGTGCGCCTCGACGGCTGGGCCGTGGAGGCCCGCGTCTACGCCGAGGATCCCTTCCGGAAATTCCTGCCCTCCACCGGGCGGCTCGTGCGCTACAGCCCGCCCCCGGAAGTCGACGGGGTGCGCGTCGACACCGGCGTCTACGAGGGCGGCGAGGTCTCGATGTTCTACGACCCGATGATCGCCAAGCTCATCGCCCACGGGTCGACCCGCGACGAGGCGCTCCTGAAGCTGCGCACCGCGCTCGACCGCTTCGTGATCCGCGGCGTGCAGCACAACATCAGCTTTCTCTCGGCGCTCGTGCAGCACCCGCGCTTCATCGAGGGCCGGATCACGACGAACTTCATCGCCGAGGAGTACCCCGACGGGTTCCACCCCGGGGACGTCGCGCACGAGAACCCGGCGCTGATTGCGGCGATCGGCGCCTCGTTGCACCGGCTCCACATCGACCGGGAGGCGACCGTCGACGGCCAGCTTCCCGGGCACGAGCGGATCGTCCCCGACGAGTGGGTCATCCGGATCGGCCCCGACGCGACGCCGGCGCGCGTCGTCGGCGTCCCCGGCGGCCACGACGTGACGTACCAGGGGGCGCTCTTCGCCGTCCGCAGCAACTGGCACTTCGGCGAACTGCTGTTTACCGGAACGGTCAACAACACGCCGGTCTCGGTGCAGGTCGAGCGTCGCGGGGTCGGCTACCGGCTGACCCACGCCGGTTCGCAATCCGACGTGCTGGTGCTCTCGCAGCGCGAGGCCGAACTGCACGCCCTGATGCCGTTCAAGCCGCCGCCCGATCTCTCGCGCTTCCTGCTCTCGCCGATGCCGGGCCTGCTCGTCTCCCTCACGGTCGCCGTGGGGCAGGAGGTCAAGGAGGGTGAGCCGCTCGCGGTCGTCGAGGCGATGAAGATGGAGAACTCCCTGCTGGCGCCGCGCGACGCCGTCGTCGCGAAGGTCCTGGCCGCCAAGGGCGACAGCCTCGCGGTCGACCAGCCGATCCTGGAATTCAAACAGTAGGGGCGGGGTTGATCCCCGCCCGGTTCGACCCGACATCCGCCCGCACCCGGAATGCGAAATGACAACTGACGACCAGATCAGTGAACTCGCCGATGCGGTGCGCTCCGGCGACCGGCGGGCGCTCGCGCGCGCCGTCACCCTCGTCGAGTCGACCCGGAGCGACCACCGCGACGACGCCGCGCGGCTGATCGAGCTGCTCGCGCCGGCCGCCGGCGGCGCGTTCCGCATCGGCGTCTCCGGCGTCCCCGGGGCCGGCAAGTCGACGTTCATCGAGGCCTTCGGCCTGCACCTGATCGCCGCGGGGCACCGCGTCGCGGTCCTCTCCGTCGACCCCTCGTCCCCGGCGAGCGGCGGCTCGATCCTCGGCGACAAGACGCGCATGGCCGAGCTGGCGCGCCGGCCCGAAGTGTTCATCCGCCCCACCCCTTCCGGCGGCACGCTCGGCGGCGTCGCGCGGCGGACCCGCGAAGCGCTGCTGGTCTGCGAGGCCGCCGGTTTCGACATCGTGCTCGTCGAAACCGTCGGCGTCGGGCAGAGCGAGACCGCGGTCGCCGGGATGACCGACCTGTTCTTGCTCCTGCTCGTCCCCGGCGGCGGCGACGAACTCCAGGGGATCAAGCGCGGGATCGTCGAACTGGCGGACCTGGTGCTCGTGAACAAGGCCGACGGCGAGCTCGCGGACGCCGCCGAGCGCGCCGTCGAGGCCTACCGCAACGCGCTGACCCTGCTGCGGCCGCGCAGCGCGGGGTGGGACGTGCCGGTGGCCGCCTGCTCCTCGCTCACCGGGGCCGGGATCGCCGCCGCCTGGGAGGCGATGCAGCGCTACCGCGAGACGCTGACCGCCAGCGGAGATCTCGCGGCGCGCCGCGCGGGGCAGGCCGGCGAGTGGCTCTGGGGCGAAACCGCCGAGACGCTGCTCGAGCGCCTGCGCGAGCACCCCGGTGTGCGCGAACGCCTGCCGCAACTCGAGCGCGCTGTCGCGGGAGGGCACGCTGCCGCCCACGGTCGGCGCGCGACGCCTGGTCGAACATTTTCTCGGGGAGGCCGCCGGTGCCGGCCGCCTCAACCACGTCGCGATCGCGGTGCCCGACCTGGACGCGGCGCGCACGGCCTTCGCGCGGCTCCCCGGCGCGCAGCGTCTCCGAGCCGCGGCGCGCTGCCCGAGCACGGCGTCACGGTCGTCTTCGTCGCGCTGCCCAACACCAAGATCGAACTGGTGACCCCGCTCGGCGAGCGCTCGCCGCTGCGCTCCTTCCTCGAGAAGAACCCCGGCGGCGGGATCCATCACCTCTCGCTCGAGGTCCCCGACGTCCGGCCGCGCCGGCACGCCCTCGCCGCGAGGGCGCGCGCGGCCTTCGCGCGACTCCCCGGCGCGAGCGTCTCCGAACCACGGCCGCTGCCGGAGCACGGCGTCATCGTCGTCTTCGTCGCGCTGCCCAACACCAAGATCGAACTGGTGACCCCGCTCGGCGAGCGCTCGCCGCTGCGCTCCTTCCTCGAGAAGAACCCCGGCGGCGGGATCCATCACCTCTCGCTCGAGGTCCCCGACGTCCGGGCCGCGGCGGCCGCCCTCGCCGCGCAGGGCGCGCGCGTGCTCGGCGACGGCGAGCCGAAACCCGGCGCTCACGGGACCCCGGTGTTGTTCCTGCACCCGAAGGACTTCTGCGGCACGCTTGTCGAACTGGAAGAGACTGCCGGAAATCCCCGTGTACGGTCGGTCAGACCCCGGCGCTCAGATCTTGTACGTGTTGAAAATCTCTTTTCTCACCGGGCACATGCAAAAGTCACCCGTCCCGAACGGATGCAGATAGGAGCAGCAGTTCCCTTCCTCCAGACACTTGACGGAACGGGATTTCCCGTTGCCGCTGGTTCCACGGCGCAGAGATGCTTCCTGTCTCCCGTGAGGCAGGAATACCCGCTCGGGCACTTCGTCGTCGCCCACCGCGACTCATGGCTGACAGAATATTTCACGGCACTCACGCCCCCTGACTCCGGAGAGGTCGCTGTCGGGTTCCGCGTTTCCCGCCACGCGACTACCGCAGATGCAGGCTGCACGGATGCCGCATCCGTTGAAATGCACCGCCGCGGCCTTGCGCAATTCGCTGATCAGGGTCGATTCCATGATCGCTGCAGCATACCACGGTCGCTCGGGAGAAGTCCTGTGCTCACGAACTCCATGGGCAGTACCTCACACCCGCTCGCGGGCTGTCCCGCCGACCATACACCCGCGCGCGACTTGCTGCCGGGTTTATGCCGGCTTGTGCCGTGTGTTTGACAACGCAGGACCCCGCCCGTAGAATTCCGCGCCATGGCAACAATCAGCTATCTCGGACGTTCGGTGATGCCGCAGGAGTACCTGCACGTCCGCCAGGCGCTGGGGCTCCCGGCGCTGGCGTTCCCGGTGGCCGCGCGGGCGGTGCGCGACGATCTGTTCGACGTGGTCGTGCTGCTCGACGGCGAGACGCCGGTGGGCTGCGCCCGCGTGATCGGCGACGGCGTGCTGACCTTCCTGATCCAGGACGTGCTCGTCGCGCCGAAGTACCAGCGCAAGGGGATCGGCTCGAAGATCATGGGGATCGTCATCGGGCACCTGGAGACGATCGCCGAACCGGGGGCCTTCATCGGCCTGATGGCGGCGCCGGGGACGGAAGCCTTCTTCGCGAAGCACGGGTTCTCCGCGCGGCCGGAGGATGCCCCGGGAATGCAGCTGACGCTGCAGCAGAAGGTCGGGCAGGCCTGAGGTCCGCAAACCCCCTTCATCCCCCTTTCGCAAAGGGGGAAAGAGGGGGTTTATTTTTCCAGCACCGCCAGCGCGAGCGAGGCCCGCAGATTCGGCAACATTCGCACCGGCAACGCGCTCTCCCCCTCCTGCGACACGAAGGCCTCCCGCGTCACCTTCCAGCCTCGTTCGCGGCAGAGCCGCCGGAAATCGGTCACCGTGACCAGCCTGATGTTCGGCGTGTCGTACCACTGGTAGGGGAGCGCGGGGTTCACCGGCAGCCGCCCGCCGAGAGCAAGGGTCATCCGGATGCGCCAGTGCGCGAAGTTCGGGTAGCTCACCGCGACGCGCCGGCCGACCCGCAGCGCTCCCTCGATGACCGCGACCGGGTCCTCCATCAGCGGCAGCACCTGGTTGAGGACCACCAGGTCGCAGGAGCCCGCGGGCATGTCGCCGACCCACTCGCCGAGTTCCCCCTCGACGACCGCGAGGCCGCGCGCGATCGCCTCGGCCACCGCGCCGCCGTCGCGCTCGATCCCGCGCTCGTTGATCCCCTTTTCCATGCGCAGGCGCAGCAGCAGGTCGCCCCGGCCGCACCCGAGGTCGAGCACGCGCTCGCCGGGCCGCACCAGCGCCATGATCTCGTCGTCGAGCGCGCGGTCGCGGCCGTGCGTCAACCCCCAGTCGACGGGGCGCACCACGGCGTGCTGATCGCTCAAAGCCGCGTCCTCGCGTGCAGCCGCGACAAAAACCCGGAAAGCAGGTCTCCGAGGCGGTTGCCGGGGAGCAGGAACGCGTCGTGCCCCTGGTCGCACTCCAGGTTGGCGTACGCCACGTCGTGCCCGCTCCTCTTGAGCGCCTGCACGACGGCCTGCGACTGCGCCGGCGGAAAGAGCCAGTCGCTGCGGTACGAGACCACGAGAAACGACGCGGTGCAGGCCGCGAACGCATTCTGGAGCGAGCCGTGGTCGGCGACGAGGTCGAAGGAATCCATCGCGCGCGTCAGGTAGAGGTAGGTGTTCGCGTCGAAGCGCCGCACGAACTTGTCGCCCTGCGCCCGCAGGTAGTCCTCGACCTCGAACTCCCGCCCGAACGAGGCCCCCGCGCCTTCCGCGAGACGGCGGCGCCCGAACTTGCGGTGCATCGCCTCCTCCGAGAGGTAGGTGATGTGGCCGATCATCCGCGCCAGCGAGAGGCCGTGCGCCGGCGGCTCGCCCTCCGCGTAGTCGCCGCCGCGCCAGAGCGGGTCGCCGATGATCGCGCGGCGCCCGACCTCGTTGAAGGCGATCCCCTGCGCCGACATCCCGGCGGCGGCCGCGATGGGGATGACGCCCGCGACGCGGCCCGGGTAGCTGATGCCCCACTGGAGCGCCTGCATCCCGCCCATCGAGCCGCCGACCACGGCGAGCAGGCGCGCAATGCCAATCTCGTCGAGGAGCAGGCGCTGCAGCTCCACCATGTCGCGAATCGTGAAGACGGGAAAACGAACCCCCCAGGGGCGCCCCGTGGCCGGGTTGACGCTCGTCGGCCCCGTCGTCCCGTAGCAGCTGCCGAGGAAATTGCTCGAAATCACGAACCAGCGCGTGGTGTCGATCGCCTTGCCGGGCCCGATCATCAGCTCCCACCAGCCGGGCTTCTCGTGCGCGCCGGTGCCGTGATAACCGGCGGCGTGCGCGCTGCCGGAGAGGGCGTGGCAGACCAGAATGGCGTTGTCACGCGCCGTATTGAGCTCGCCGTAGGTCTCGTAGGCGACGGTCACCGGGGCGAGTTCCGCGCCGGACTCGAGGCGCAAGGGACGTTCCGGCGCGAGCGTCAGCAACCGGGTCGTGACCGGGCCGACGGAATCCGGCGGGTACGACGGGGCGAGAGCCTCCGGCGGCGGGGGAGCGGCGTTGTTATCCATGGCAGCGCGGGCAAATATACCACGGTTGGAAGTCCGACATGCCGCCCGGTCCACCGCCCGGAGAGAAGAGCCGCGGCGCAACGCCGATGTTGCGCCTTCTTGCTCAGTGCACTGGATGAGGCAGGCTGCTCATAAGGGTCCAGGTGCACGGCGGGCGGTCAGGGAATGCCGGGCGGGGATCAACCCCGCCCCTACGAAACAATTATAAGACTCGCACCGGGGGATCAACCGCGCCCCTGCGAAATATACATGAGACTCTCACGGGGGGATCAACACTGCCGCTGCGTCTAAACCGTGCACGCATGGGAGGGCTCACCCCCTCCCGCACCGCCGCAGACGAGCCTTTTCAGCGGCCTGCCGGCAGCCGGCCGAGGGCGCGGTAGAGCGCCGCGAGCGCCAGCGCCTGGTCGAAACGGGTCTCGACCACGTTCGTCTCGGCGACGGTCATCTGGACCTGCGCGTCGATCATCTCGATGATGTCGGCGGCCCCGGCCTCGTAGCGGCCGGTGGCGAGCCTCAGGTTCTCGGCGAAAGCTTCCCGCTGCTTCTCGCGCGCCACCAGCCGCTCGGCGGTTTCCCTCATCGACCGGCTCGCCTGCTCCACCAGGAGGCGGACCTGCCGGCGGCGGTTCTCGAGTGCGAACTCGGCGGCGGCGACACCCGCTTCCGCCTCGGCGGTCTGCTCCCGGGTGAGGTGTCCGTCGAACAGCGGCACGCTCACCTGGGCGCCGATCGACCACCCGAGATCCACGGGCAGTTCGTCGGTGCCCGACCAGCCCAGGCGTCCGTTCGCCGTGACCAACGGGTTGTTGCCGCGCTTCGCCGCGAGCCGGGCGTTGCGGGCCGCCGCCAGCTGCAGGCGCAGCGCCGCCAGGTCCGGGTGATTCTTCTCCGCCTCGTCGAGCCAGTCTTCGGTCGTCCCGGCGGCCTCCAGCACGTCGGGGGCCCCGGCGAGCTCGAAGTCGGCAGGGCTGTCGATCCCGATCTGGTTGAGCAGGATCAGGCGCGCGGTCTGCGCATCGTGGTCGGCGCCGGCGACGTCGGCACGGGCCTGGTAGAGGTTGGCCTCGGCGCGGACGACATCGATCCGCGCCTTGAGGCCGGCGTCGAAAAAGGCCTGAGCCTGCCGCTGGAGCGACTCGCGCTGGAGCACGGTCTCGCGGCTGACGGTCTGGAGGTTCACGGCGCGCAGGACGTTGAAATAGGCGACCCCCGCGTTGAACGCGACTTCCACGCGGGACCAGCGCGCGCTCTGCGCCGCGGCTTCGGCCAGGTCCCCGGCCCTGGCCAGCGAGGCTCCGGTGCGGCCGAAGTCGGTCAGCAGCTGGGTGACGGTGCCATGGACATTCGACGCGGTTGAGCGCACCTGCTCATCGCTCGCGTTGGATTTTGCCTCCAGCCAGCTCACGCCGGCGATCGCGTCCACCTGGGGTAATTTGACCGAAGCCACCTGCCCGCGCCGCGCTGCGGCCGCGCGCACGCCGGCATCGGCCTCCCCGATCAGCGGGTGATTGGCGAGCGCCATGGCGATGACGTCGCCGAGGCTCCAGCGCACCGCCGACGCAGGCGCGGGGGACGGTGCGGCATCAACCTGAGCCTGGACTTTTTCGACCGTCAGGACGAACAGGACGGCCGCGGAAAGTATTACCAGCCGCCATGACCCGGTACGTATCCGCATGCCGACGTTCCTCCTGTGGTTCATCTGCGTATTGTAAAGGTTACCATGCTACTCGCGGCGAGCGGCAAGTCAAGCCGGACTGCCGTTGATCATCACTGCCAAGCGCCTGCGCCGCAGGCCGCTCAAAAGGGTCGAGGTGCAAGACGGGGAACGTTCCGTGGGGGTGACAGCGGCGCCAGCCGCGCCAGAGGGGGCGGAGCCCCCATGGAAGCGCCCGCCAGCTTGCCCGGGTGTCGAGAGGGCTTAGCGGGAGCTGATGGGCCCCTTTCAGCGGCCTGCGAGGTCGCGGATGGCGGGGAGGGCTGCGCGGGCCGCCGCGCGCCCGCGCCGGAGCAACTCGGGACCCTTGCTGAGATCGTGCAGCGCGATGCCGCGCGCATCAACGCCGAGCACCAGATCGGCCTCCGCCGCCTCCTCGTGCGCCGTGCGGGCGCACCAGAGCATCGCCAGGTGAACCGCCACGTCAACCGCTGAACGAAGGCGGGGTTTTTCCAGGCCGCCGACATTGACGTCCACGGCAATGACCGGGGCCGTCCCCAGCGCTTGGCGCACGGCACGCACCGGGATCTGGCTGGACACCCCGCCGTCCACGAGCAGGCGGCGGCCCTGCGCCACCGGCTCCAGGAGAACCGGCAAACTGCAGCTGGCCAAAACCGCGCGCGCAAGCGGCCCGGAGCTGAGATCAACCCGCCGCCCTGTCGCCAGATCCGTCGCCACGGCAGTGAAGGGCAGCCGCAACTCGGCAAACGTTCGTGCGGGGATCACGCGTTCCAAAAAGAGCAACAGGCCCTCGCCCGAAACCATGCCGGCGTGCGGTATCCGAACGCGGAGCAGGTCGCTCCATCGGGTCTCGAGAGCCAGACGACCGATCTCGGCCGGGGTCACCCCCGCAGCGAAGAGGGCGCCGACGACTGCACCGGCGCTCGTCCCCGCCACCGCCCGCACGGCGACGCCGGCCTCGACCAGCACCTCGAGAACCCCCGCGTGGGCGATCCCGCGCGCGGCCCCGCCGGAAAGCGCCAGGCCGACTCCAGGTTTCCGCACCTCAGTTGCCATCAACCATCACCCCGGTAGCGTGACGCCCGCCGCCCGCCGCGGACGGACGAGAACCTGACCGTCGGCAAGCGGATTTGCCTTGCTTTGATTGTACCTGTATTATATCCGGCCATGAAGAAGAGGTTGCTGGTTGCCGAGGACGAGCACGACCTGCTGGTCATTTACCGGATGATGCTGGGTGACGCGTACGAGATCCTCGAGGCCCAGAACGGCCGCGAGGCGGTCGAGATGTGGAATCAGTTCCACCCCGACCTGGTGCTGATGGACATTCAGATGCCGGTCATGAGCGGCGATGCGGCGATCCGTGAGATTCTCGGCGTTGACCCGCTGGCCAAGATTCTCGCGGTGACCGCGTACCGTTACTCCCCCGAGCAACTCGGTGTCCCCGTGCTCAACAAGGGCTTTGGCCCCGCCGAATTCATATCCGCCGTGGAGTCGATGCTTCACGGTCCCCCGGCCGGAAGTGGCCACACCGCCGCCTGCTAGCGGGCGGCGGCAGAGAGCTTCAACTGCATCAAGCTCCATCACGGCGACCGCAACAGGGCAGGGTAAAGAAGAAGGTCGAGCCGTGGCCGGCCTGGCTCTCGACGCCGATCTCCCCCCCGTGCGCCTCGACGATCCGACGAGCGATCGGCAGCCCCAGCCCCGTGCTGCGTTCCCCCTTGGGCAACGGGGCACTTCCGCGGTAAAAGGGCTTGAAGAGCGCCGGCAACTCCTCGGCCGGGATCCCCGGCCCGCTGTCGATAACACCGGTGCGCACGAACTCCCCTTCGCGGCAGACACGAACGACGATCCGGCTCCCCGCGGGCGAGAACTTCACGGCATTGCCGACCAGATTGTTGAGGACCTGCTCCATGCGATTCTGGTCGAAGGGAATCACGTACGACTCCGCGGCGTCGACTTCGGCATCGATCGCCACGCCGCGGCGGGCGGCCAGCACGCCGTTGAGGTCGACATTGCGGCGCACGAACTCGACCCAGTCCCCTGACTGGACTTTCAGATCGAGGCGACCTGATTCGATCCGCGTGACATCGAGCAGATCGTTGATGAGATTGAGCATGAAACGCCCCTGGTTCTTGATCACGCCCAGGAACTCCCGATCCTTCGCCGTCAGACTGTCCCGCGGATCCTCCAGGAGGAATGAGGCGTACATCTCGACGACCGCCAGCGGGCTGCGCAGGTCGTGCGCGGCCATGCCGACGAACTCGTCCTTGATGCGGTTGAGAGCCTGGAGCTCCTCGATCCGTTCGCGCAACTCGCGCTCTTTCGTCGCGAGCGCCTCGCTCTTCGAGTTGAAGGACCGCGAGAACTCACTCTGGAACTCGATGAGCCGGTTGACCGCATTCCCCAGGCGCACGGCATCACCCATCGAGTCCGTCGAGGGGCAGCGCCTCGGGCGAGGCGCCCCGCACCAGATCCTCCAGGCGTTCGGCGGCAGCGCGCTCAATCCCGTCCTGATCAGGTGCCATTGGCGTCTCCCGGTAATTTCACGAGGTACTTGTCCAGAATCTATTCCATGGTCGGCAGGGCGTCAAGGGAAAGGACAGGAACAACAACAGATGAGCGATTTTCCCAACCCGCGGCTTGCAAGTGCGTGAATTACCGCAGCCGCGTCCGACAAAGCCCGGCGGCGACCCTCCATTCGCGCCTGTTACGACTGCGAACTGCACGGATCTGAGCCTTTTCGTGCTTGAGCACGTCATTTGCATAGAGATCGACCAGGGTGAGGACTGCACACGGAGACAGCGAGCAAATCGATGAAATTGTCAAACTCGATGGAGCAGGCGGTGCGCGTCCATCTCAACCAGATCCGAGCCCAGTCGCAGGCGGGTGACGAAACCTGCTGGTGCCCGCTCTGCCGTGCCGACATGATGGCTCTCGCCCTCACCTCACTTCCACCCCGCTACGCGACCTCCCGCCCGCGCGACGTCGAAAACGAGGCGCGCCTGGCACCTGGCGTCCGTGACGAGGTCGCGCACGCACGCCGGCAGATTGAACGCCACCCGAAGCATCCAAAGGGTGTCCCGGTTGCGGCCGGAGAACCCGTCTGGGTGGTGAATTTTCCGCTCGAGGAGGGTTTCCGGGCCGTCGATGCGATCCTGCGCCTCCACGACAACGCCTGCGACTGCTGGAACTGCCGCTGTGACATGGTGGCATTCGCCCTCAACCGATACCCGGCACACTATGGGGTCGAACATCAAGGACGGACCCACCTGTTTGAAGAACAACGCGATCGAATGCGCGACGAACTCTCTTCGTTCCTCGTCCATGCCGTCAAGGTTGTCACGACGGTTCCCCGCCACGATTTCCGGACCGCATAGCAGACTGCTTCAGCGACCCAGCCGGACCCCTCTGAGCGTCCCGGCCGTCCCGAAGAACGAGGCGCCCTGTGTCGACCCCTGTATTGCCGTGGATCCGCGCAAAGCGGACAATGCCGGCATGATTCCCGCCATGGCCCGGATTCTGCGATGAGCGCCGCGGCTTCGCCGTCGGCCACGGTGCGGCCGCGCGAGGTGCGCCAGCTTGACGGGACCCGCCGCACCTGCTCTGTGGCCATCTCCCCCCGCTGCCCGGGGGACCCTCGGCCCTTGACGGAACGCCCGGGTGCGGGTAAGGAAACGGGTATGGTACGCGCCCCAGCCGGCTGGCAGTTCGCGCTGAAGATCCTGCTCCTGGCCGTCCTGGCGCTCCCGTCGCTCGCCCGGGGCGACGGCGACGGGTTCCCCGAGCCGGGCGCCGGGATGGAGTTCATCCTCGTGCGCGGCGGCACGTACCGGATGGGCGACTTCACGGGTCGGGGCATCGCCAAGGAGCGCCCGGCTCACCTCGTCACGGTGGGCGACTTTTACCTCAGCCGCAACGAGGTCACCGTCGCCCAGTACCGGGCATTCGCCGCAGCCACCGGCTACCGGACCGAGGCCGAGCGCTCCGGGCGGCGTCACCGACATCGATCCGGTGATGAAATCGCTGGTCAAAAGGGCCGGCGTGAGCTGGAGCGCCCCCGGCTTCCCGCAACAGGACGACAGCCCCGTGGTCTGGGTCACCTGGAACGACGCTTCCGAGTACATCCGCTGGCTCGCGCGGGTCACCGGGAAGCCCTACCGGCTCCCGACCGAGGCGGAGTGGGAATTCGCCGCCCGCGAGCGGGGCAAGGAGCTGCCGTGGGCTGGGACGGCCGACCCTCAGCGCGCGGGGGAGTTCCTCTGGTCCAAGGAGAACAGCGGCGGCACCCCCCACCCGGTCGGAGGGAAGACTCCCAACGCCCTCGGGTTCCACGATCTCTGCGGCAATGTCTGGGAGTGGTGCCTCGACTGGCAGGCCGCCTACTCTGAATCAATCGAACCGGTGGTGAATCCACGGGGACCGCCGGAAGGCAGCTTCCGGGCGCTGCGCGGCGGCTCCTGGCGGGTCGGACGCGAGATCGCCCGGACCACCTATCGCAACGGATACCGACCGGACTACGCGCACGGCAGCATCGGGTTCCGGGTCGCTCTCGAAGCCCGTGACCTGCTCTAGCGCCGGAGCGGGTCCCGGCACCCACTACGAGCTGTTCGCCGGCTTGCGCGACAGCGGCGTGGCGTATCTGGCGACCGGGGCGACCGCCCTCGTCCTGCACGGCGTGCCGCGGCTGACAGCCCGGGTCGATCTGGCCGCCGATCCCGCCCCCGCGAACCTCGGGCGCCTGGAGCGCCTTCTCGCGGCGTGGGGCTACGGGGAGCCCGTTGCCGCCGCGCCGGCGGGCGGCGGGCGCCGCAGTTCGAAGCTTCCGGAATGCCGCCGCGACGCTCGACGAGATCGACATCGTCCTGCCGTCCCCCGAAGAGTTCGCGCGCCTGCAGGCGGGCGCAGGCCTCGTCACCCTGGTCGACGTCGGGATTCCCCTCGTCGGCGCGGCGGATTTGCAGGCGCTCAAGGAGGGGAGCGGCGCCGGGACCGACCGGGAGGACGCCGAGGGGCTCGAGGTGCTCGCCTCGATCCGTGCGGGCGGCGCGGGCAGCGACACGGACACCCGGCGCGAGCAGATCCGCAAGTTCTCCCGCTGGTCCGTCGCCGCGCGCCTGGACTGGCTGCTGGCAACCGCGCGCCTGAACAAGGGGCTGTCTCCGGAGGCGAAGCCGATGACCCGCGGCCTCGTCCGCCGCCGCCCGTGGACCGAACGGCGGGGTTAGCCCCAGTCCAGCAGTCGCCGTTCGCCGTCGAGCGCCTTGATTGCCGTCACGTCCTGGCTGACCTCGAGACAGCCGCGGTACTTCCCGTCCGGGTCGCGCATCGCAAAATAGCGGATGTGCAGGAATTTCCCCCGCATCTGGATCCAGAACTCGGCGGTGTCCTTCGTGCCCGCCTTGAACTCCGAGAGAATACGCTCAACGGTATCGACGCTCTTCGGGGGGTGGCAGTTCTGCACCCGCCGCCCGATGACGCCGGGCGAGCGCGGGAAAATCCGCTCGGGCGAGGCGGAGTAATACAGGACCTCGTCGTTCTCGTTGACGAAAGAAAGGTCGACGGGCAGGTGGGTGAGCATCAGGTTGATCTGGTCCGCGGTGAGCGAACCGGTGTCGAGGCTGATGCTGCCGGCGTGACGCGCCAGGTACTCGGCGGGCGCCCCCGTCCCGGCCGCACGCCACGGCTGCTCCGGCGCGAGCCCCCACGCGAAGCCGATCTCGGCCTCGCCCGCCTCGACCTTCCCCCACTCCTCCTCGCTGAGCAGTTCGAGCGCCATCGGGTAGAGAATGTGCTCCTCCTTGTAGATCATGTCGCGCACCTGGGTCGCGAGAAACTTCAGGCGCTCCGCGGTGATCGTGCCTTCGGCAACGGCGGCGCGGGCGTCCTTGAGCAGGATGCGGATGTCGTCGTGGATCGACCACATGACCTTGCTCGGCCCCGAGACGCCCTTGACCTCGAGCACCGGGAAGAGCTGGTTCTCCTTGCGCAGGTAGTGAACGTCGAGGCCGGCGAGGCGCTCGAGCAGTTCCGAGGCGCGGCCGGCCTCGGCCTTCGGGTCGGCGAGCCCCTCGAGTTCGGCGGCGATCCGTTCGGCCTCGCGGTTCTCGCGCATCAGGGTGTGCACCGGGTGGCCGGCCGGAAGCCCGGGGACGGCCTTCTGGTCCAGCGACTCCTTGAAGACCTCGACGTGAACCGAGCAGAGCCGCTTGACCTCGGTCTCGGGGAGCCCCTCCTTGATCAGCGTCTGCTCCATCTTCCCGATTTCCCAGGGGGCGACATCCTTGATCAACTCGCGAAAGCGCTCCTTGGCCGCGCCCACGTCCTCGTTCGCGTGCAGGTCCTTGATGATCCCCTTGAGCAGCTGCTCGCGCGACGCCGCGGGCTGCCCTTCCCCCTGCACGCCGGGGCGGGTGCCGGTGCGCCTCTCGATCTCCCCGGCCAGGGTCGCGAGCAGGTCCGGGAGCTTCGCCCCGCCCATCACCGCGGCCTTCGAGAGCGTCGCAAAGCGCCCGACCGTCTTCCAGAGCAGCGGGTTGTCGAGCGCCTTGAAGTGCGGGTTGAACCCGATCAGGAACTCCTTCATGAACGGGTAGGCGGCGAGAAAATCCTTCAGCTTCGTGTCGGGTCCGAGCACCATGGTGTCCTCCTCTCCTGTGTACGTTGTGAACAATTCGTTCCCGTGCGGGCTGCGGGGTCCTGTCGCTGCGGACCTCCATCGGCTTCGCTCGCTGCGCCGCTGGAGACCTCCCCTCCGCGCCACCCCTTCGCCGGCTGTGCTGCGTTCGAAAGGCTTGAGATCAAGATAGTCGTTCCGCGGCGCTCGCGCATTGACTCAGATCAAGCCCGGGCATACCATCCCCGCCATGAAAAAATCCACGGTCGCCATTCTCCGCACGACCCCGGCCACGGTGCTGGAGGACTACCACCGGCTGATGAACCTGGCCGGCTACCAGGAGGTCATCGCCAAGGACGCCGACACGGCGCTGAAGATCAACATCAGCTGGCACTTCTTCTACCCCGGCAGCTCCACCACGCCCTGGCAGCTCGACGGCGTGATCCGCGCGCTGCAAGCGCGACGGCTACGACCCCGACCTGATCCACGCCTGCCACAACCGCACGGTCGTCATCGACGCGCACCTCGGCGAGCGCGAGAACAAGCAGCTCGACGTGGTCGAGGCCCACGGCCTGCGCAACGTCCACCTCTACGAGGGCGAGGAGTGGATCAACGTGCGCGACGCCGTCGGGCGATCTGGCCGACCGCTTCCTCTGTCTCAACGAGGTCTACCCGAAGGGCTTCATGATCCCGAAGCGCTTCATCGGCGAGAACATCATCCACCTGCCGACGGTCAAGACGCACGTCTTCACGACCACGACCGGCGCGATGAAGAACGCCTTCGGCGGCCTGCTCAACGAGCGCCGCCACTGGACGCACCCGGTGATCCACGAGACGCTGGTCGACCTGCTGATGATCCAGAAGAAGATCCACCGCGGCGTCTTCGCCGTGATGGACGGCACCTTCGCCGGCGACGGCCCCGGGCCGCGCTGCATGATCCCGTACGTCAAGAACGTCCTGCTGGCCTCCGCCGACCAGGTGGCCATCGACGCCGTGGCCGCGAAGCTGATGGGCTTCGACCCGCTGCGCGACCTGAAGTTCATCCGCCTCGCCCACGAGCTGGGCCTCGGCTGCGGCGACCCGCGCGAGATCGAGATCGTCGGCGACGTCGAGGCGGCCGAGGAGAACTGGAACTTCGTCGGCCCGTTCAAGAAGATGACCTTCGCCAGCAGCATGCAGCACAAGATCTACTGGGGCCCGCTCAAGAAGCCGATCGAGTGGTCGCTCAAGACCTTGCTCGCGCCCTGGGCCTACGTCGCCAGCGTGCTCTACCACGACTCCTTCTGGTACCCGACGCACCAGAAGCGCGTGCACGAGATCCTGCACAGCGACTGGGGCCGGCTCTTTCACAACTGGGGAGAAGCAGCTGCCGCCGGACGATCTCGCGACCCCGGGCTGGGCCGACCTCGGGGCGGACCCGGCCGAGTTGCGGCCCGAAGGGTTGCGCCTCTTCCGCCAGTCGCTCGGCATCCTCGGCACCTGCATGCGCGAGGCGCCCGAGTTCTCGGCGCGGCGGCGCCACAAGAGCGGCGGCGGCCCCGGGGGAGCGTCGAATCCCGGTCAGGCCACGCGAGGAACGTGACATGAGCGTCGACAGCCACGGCCCCACCCCTGCCGAACAGTCCTGGATCGACGCCGCGGCGGATGCCGCAAAGGCGACGCTCTGCGTGCCGCTCGCGGCGGCCTTCAATCGCCTGGACATCGGCATTCTCGAGCCGCACCTGGCGCCAGGAGAGCAGCTACGAATCGCAGTCGGTGATCGAGAGCTTGCGCGGCAAGACGGACGTGCTGAGGTATCTTGGCGAAAAGTTCGCAGCCTTGCGCGCGGCCGGCGCCGGTCACCTCGCAAGCGCGGAGCTGGCCGCCGATCCGGGCGGCAAGCCCTGTGTCCTGCTGCGCCAGCGCGCGAGCGCGTACGGACGCCCCGGCCTCGGCGCCATCGCCGGCTTCTTCCGGGTCTACCCGGCCGCTGACAACCGACGTCTCGGGCGCCTGATCCTGGCGACCTCGGTGCCGCCCCCGGAACTGTGCCGGGGCGCCGGACTCTTCCCGGGACTCTCCGCGGACGAGGTGCGCCAGGCGCGCGAGTTCGAAGGCGAGCGCATCCCCCTGAGCGAGGAGGTCGTCTTCACGCTCTTTGCCATGCAGCGGGTGCTCGCCTGCGACGAGATGGTGCGCGACCTGCGGGAGCTGGTGGCCGGGTACGCCCCGGCGAAGCTGCGGCTGGTCACGCCGAAAAACAGGGAGGCCTGCATCCGGCACGGCGTGACGGGGTTCCCGACGCTGCTGATCACCTGGCGCGGCACGACCGTGCGCACGCTGGACGGCTACCACTCGAACGCGCAGGTCCGCGAGGTCCTCGCGGATTTATTTCAGCCCTAGCGAGCCGGTTTCGAAGTGCTGCGTCACCTCGGCAACCGTCGCCGGTGAGACGGCGGGCTCGCGGTGGCGGGCGGCGTGTTCAGCGTTCCCTCGCGCGGAGCGGCGTTCAAGCCGGTGGAGATCGAGCACGACGGCGAGCGGACACCGGTCCACCCCGACCTCGAGTTCCCGCTCGGGCAGCAGGGGCGGGTCGTCCTCTCCGGCTGCTTTCCCGTCGAGTACCACGTCCACGAGGGTCGCTTCCTGATTCTGCAGTTGCTCGACCCGGCCCAGGATTTGCGGCGCGTGTACGCCGGCCCGCTGCGCGACATCTGGCGCGGTTTCGACCAAGAGAGCCGCCACCTCATAATCCTCGGGCGTTGAAAAGCGCCCATCTGTGGCGCGGGCGGGGATCAACCCCGCCCCTACACCCGCACGGCACCGTCGTAAACGCGGGGGTGATCCCCTCCCCTGCACCCGCACGGCACCGTCGTAAACGCGGGGTTGATCCCCTCCCCTGCACCCGCACAGCACCGTCATACGCGCGGGGGTGATCCCCTCCCCTGCACCCGCACAGCTCCGTCGTAGGGGCGGGGTTGATCCCCGCCCGGCTTCAACGTGTCGCCTGCGGAGGATTCCCGTACGTCCTACGGTGCTTTGTACCGGATCTTGAAACCGTAAAACTGGTTGTAGTCTCCCGGATCCGTTCCGGGCGCACCCTCGACACAAAGTTCGTAGCGGTACCCTTTCTGGATGACGATCGGCTCGTCGGTGTCGGCGAGGAGGGTCTTCTCGAGCGGGGCCGGGTACGCGGCAACGTAGTGGCTTTTCAGCTGGTCCGCAAAACCGTAACCGTACTGGTCGATAAAAGCGACGGTCCACCCACTGTCTCCCTGCGACACGTAGGTTATCTGCGTGAGTTTGGTGCGAGCGGGGAACTTCAGCACGGTGCAGGCAGAGTAGTTCCTGACCGGCAGAACGGTGGGAGTCCTGCCCCCGATCACCGAGGGGTAATAGCGCGCCACCTGACCACCGGGGGTGAACTGGAAGACCGGCTTGAATGCGTCCATGAGCACGGTCCTGGTCGCCCCCTGCGCCGCGCCCGCCGCCAGCGTCAACGACACGGCTGCAGCCGAGGCCACCAGAAAACCCTTGAATCCTCTCGTTCCCATGACAACCTCCCTTTCTTTGTGCAGGTTAATTTGCCCCGACCTGACGTTATCCCGCTTTCGTGGACTGGTAAAGAGGTAACCCCCTGCGGGAAAAGCATGCCTGCTCCCGAACCCCAGGGGTGAGCCGTTGCCTGGGCTCGCGTGGCCTCAACGCAGGAGGCGGCGTGGCGAGACTGCGCCCTCGACGCCTCTGGTGATCACCAGGCGCTCGCCGGCCCGCACGCCGTCGCGGTGCACGCCCGGATCGACGCTGCCGCCGCCGCGGCGGATCATGGTCCGCCGCGGGTAGCGGGCGGCGAGATAGCGGGCAAACAACGGGTCCCGCCCGGTGCGCACGACTGCGCCGCCCGCCCCCGGGCTTTTCCCGCCGGATTCGAGGGTGCCGCGAAAGCCCTCGATCACCCCGCAGCCGAAGTCGGTGCGCCGCCGGGCGCCGAGCCGCCGGCCGTGGTTGTACCGCGCCCACTCGGTCGCGATGTGGCGCCGCACGAACTCGTGCACGTAGCCGGCGAGTTTCACCTGCGCCGGGGTGCCGCTCAACTCGAGCACCGTCCCCATGCGCTCACGCTTTACGACCCAGGCCGGGACCCAGATGCCGTAGGCTTCCCAGGTCCGGGTCACGAGCGCGGCCAGCAGATACTCCTCGCGGGTGTGCCGCAATCCGGGACGACCCGGCAAAGGCGCTGAGGAATTCTTCGCTCCCCTGCTGCTCGTCGATGCGGTGGCGCCGCGCATATTCCCGGGCGCGCAACAGCGCCAACTCCGCCTCGTGGTGGTTTCCGCTGGCAGCGAGCGCGAGGAGTTTGTGCACCCGCGCGAGGACCCGGGCCCGCCCCGGGTCGCTGTCGCCGTCGAGCCGGGCGCCCAGGGGGACGAATTCCCCCGCGGCCCCGGGGTGCGCCCCGAGCAGACGGCAGGCCTCGCGAAAAGCCGGGTCCGTGGGCTGTCTCGGCGCCGCCGGCGAGGGCCTGGTCGGCGAGCTGGTGCGCCATCTCGTGGCGCAGCAGTTCGCGCACCTCGTCCCAGCCGCGCTCGAGCACGAAGCGGCGGCTGAGCGCGGATCTCCTCGCGCGCCGGGTCCCAGACCCCGAGCCGGCGCTCCGCGTCGCTCAACGAGAATTGCGGACGCCGCAACCGGTCGCGCAGTCTGCCGGGGAGAATCGCCAGGGTCTCGCGCCACTCGGCGGCGAGGCCGAGGAGAATGCGCCGCTCGAGGTCGATGTCGCCGCGGCCGTTCATGCGCGGGAGGATGGCGAGGCCGGGTGCGGTGTCAAGCGCTCGACGCGACGGAAGCTCCAGCGGCGGAGCGGAGCGAGGCCGCTGGAGTCCGCAGCGGCAGGACCCGGCGGCCTGCACGGAAACAACGGGTTTTCGGTATACTGTCGTTCCGACAACGGAAAGGACCCGCGAGAGACCATGGGCATCGTCACCCTGCTCGACTACGGCGCCGGCAACGTGCGCAGCGTGCGCAACGCGATCCGCGCCCTCGGCTTCGAGGTCCGCGACGTCGCCTCGCCGGAGGATATCCTCGGCGCCGAGAGGCTCGTCTTCCCCGGGGTCGGCGCCTTCGGCAGCGCGATCGGGCGCCTGCAGGCCGACGGCTACTTCGAGCCGCTGCGCCGGCGCCTGCTCGAGGACAAGCCCTTCTTCGGGATCTGCATCGGCCTGCAGGTGCTCTTCGAGGGGAGCGAGGAGTCGCTCGGGGCCGACCGGCCTCGGCGTCATCCGCGGCCAGGTGCGCCGCTTCCCCGCCGGCGCGCTCGCGGTGCCGCACATGGGCTGGAACGGCGTCACCGTCCGGCAGCGCTCGGCGCTCTTCGACGGCTACGGCGGCGAGAAGCTGTACTTCGTGCACTCCTATCGCGGCGTGCCCGACGAGCGGGACCGCGACTGGGTGCTCGCGACGACCGACTACGGGGGCGAGTTCGTCAGCGCCGTCCAGAAGGGGAACGTCGCCGCCGTGCAGTTCCACCCCGAGAAGAGCGGCGCGGCCGGGCTGGCGATCCTCCGGCGCTTCCTCGACCGCCGGCGATCTCGGCGGCGGCCCCGAGCCGCCGCGCGTCCCGGGGCCAGACGCGCCTGGCGCAACGCATCATCGCCTGCCTCGACGTGCGCACGAACGACGCCGGCGACCTGGTCGTGACCAAGGGGGACCAGTACGACGTGCGCCACGAGGGGGAGGTGCGCAACCTCGGCAAGCCGGTCGACCTCGCGCGCCGCTACTACGAGGAGGGGGCCGACGAGATCACCTTCCTGAACATCACCAGCTTCCGCGAGGAGCCGCTGGCCGACCAGCCGATGCTCGAGGTGCTGCGGCGCACCTCCGAGAACGTCTTCGTGCCGCTGACGATCGGCGGCGGCATCCGCGGCTACACCGACCCCGCCGGACGGCGCTGGACGGCGCTGGAGGTCGCCAGCGAGTACTTCCGCTCCGGCGCCGACAAGATCTCGATCGGCTCGGACGCGGTGCACACCGTCGAGGAGTACCTGCGGACCGGGAAGGCCACCGGCGAGTCCTCGATCGAGCAGATCGCCCGCGTCTACGGCAACCAGGCGGTCGTGATCTCGGTGGACCCGCGGCGCGTCTGGGTGCCCGCCGCCCGACGGCGTGCCGCACGCGGTCTTCCCGACCGACAGCCCCGGGCCGAACGGCGAGCGCTTCTGCTGGTTCCAGTGCACCGTCAAGGGCGGCCGCGAGGGACGCCCGGTCGACGCGGTGACCCTCGCCGCGGTCTGCGAGAAGCTCGGCGCCGGCGAGATCCTGCTCAACTCGATCGACCGCGACGGCACGAAGTCCGGCTTCGACCTCGAGCTGATCCGCGCCGTCAAGGCCGCGGTGTCGATCCCGGTCATCGCCTCCAGCGGCGCCGGGACGCCGGAGCACTTCGCGGAGGTCTTCGAGAAGACGAACGTCGAGGCGGCGCTGGCCGCCGGCATCTTCCACCGGCGCGAGGTCCCGATCGCCGCGGTCAAGGAACACCTGCGCGCGCGGGGGATCGAAACCCGCTGAAACCAGACGGGCGGTGACGGCTCGAGGAAGCCCTGCGGTAAATCGGGAGGGACAGGCACCGCGGAGCGAGGGACACGTCGAGCACCCGCTGGGCGAAGGGGTGGCGCGGAGGGGAGGTCTCCACCGGCGGAACGCAGCGAGCACGGTGGAGGTCCGCAGCGACAGGACCCCGCAGCCCGCACGGGAACGAAACGGCTCCCGCTCATCAGAACCGGGAGCGTTCGAGACACCGGGACATCGTGTCCCTTGAACAGAAAGAGGTACACGCAGATGTCCATCGCACTTGCCATCGAGAAGAACGGCGAACTCATCGTCGCCGCCGACACCCTCACCAGCTTCGGCCACACCAAGGTCCCCCCGGTCCTGCACGCCGCGGACAAGGTCCGGCGCGTCGGCGCCTCCTTCCTCGCGACCACCGGCTGGGGCCTCTACGAGAACATCCTCGACGACGTGATCGCCAGGCGCAAGAGCATCAAGCTCGGTTCGCGCGAGCAGATCTTCGACTTCTTCCTGCGCCTCTGGAACGACCTGCACAAGAAGTACTCCTTCGTGAACGACCAGATCGACGAGAAGGAGTCCGGGCCCTTCGGCAACCTCGACTCGACCTTCCTCGTCGCCGGCCGCGCCGGCATCTTCTACGTCGGGCCGGACATGAGCGTGACGAAGGTCAAGCACTACTTCGCCATCGGCTCGGGCGCCCCGTTCGCCCTCGGGGCGCTGCACGCGCTCCACGACTCGAAGCTCGGCGCCGAGGCGATCGCCCGGAGGGCCGTCGAGTCCGCGATCGCGTTCGACACCTACTGCGGCGGCGACGTGCAGATCCACCGCGTCGCCGGCGGAACCCGGCGGGGCCGCCGGGGTTGACCTGCGCCGCCGTCGGGAATATTGTGAAGACACCAACATCCCAGGAGGAGGATCCCATGTTCTGCTCGCACGAAGACCGTACCATCACGATTCTCGTGGCCCTCGTAGTCGGCGGCGCTGGTCGGCGCCAGCCTCGCGCTCATTCTCGCCCCCCAGTCCGGCAAGCGGACGCGCCAGCAGATCGCCGATCTGGCCGAAGACCTCAAGGACTACGCGAACGACCTCACGGACAAGGTCCGCACCAAGGTCGTCTGATCCCGGCGCTGATCGCGGTCGAGCAACCGGAGGCCGCCCGATGAGTGAAATCGTGCTGGAAACAGCCTTGCCCGGCTACGACCCTGCTGCGCCGCGGCAAGGTCCGCGACGTGTACGACGCGGGCGAGCACTACCTGATCGTCGCCACCGACCGGATCTCGGCCTTCGACGTCGTGCTGCCCAACGGCATCCCCGGCAAGGGCCGGGTGCTGACGCAAATCTCGATCCACTGGTTCCGCCAGGTGGCGGACATCATCGAGAACCACCTCGTGGCGACCGAGGTCGACGATTTCCCGGCGCCGCTGCGCGCGCACCGCGGGCGTGCTCGAGGGGCGCAGCATGCTCGTGAAGAAGGCCGCCGTGCTGCCGGTGGAGTGCATCGTGCGCGGCTATCTCTCGGGCAGCGGCTGGAAAGAGTACTCAAAAAGCGGCACCGTCTGCGGCATCGCGCTGCCGGCCGGGCTCGTCGAGTCCTCGCGCCTCGAGGCCCCGATCTTCACGCCGAGCACCAAGGCCGAGGCGGGGCACGACATCAACATCAGCTTCGCCGAGATGGCGAAGATCGTCGGCGCCGATCTGGCCGCCCGCCTGCGCGACGCCGCCCTCGCCGTCTACGGCCGCGGTCGCGAACTGGCCGGCCAGCGCGGGATCATCATCGCCGACACGAAGATGGAGTTCGGGATCTTCGAGGGGCGGCTGATCCTGATCGACGAACTGCTGACGCCGGACTCCTCGCGGTTCTGGTCGGCGCAGAGCTACCAGCCGGGGCGCGGGCAGGACAGCTGGGACAAGCAGATCGTGCGCGACTACCTGCTGACCCTGGCCGTGGGACCAGACCTACCCGGGCCGGCGCTCCCCGACGAGATCGTGAAGAAAGCCGCGGCCCGCTACCAGGAGATCTTCGAAATCCTGACGCGCTAGCGCGCGACGCTGAAGCGGTAGTCCCAGCCGATTCCGGTCGTGCCGTGGGTGGTCATGATGCCGACCGTTCGCCCGCCCCTGCTTGCCGAGAGCCTGAACGAGTAGCACTCCCCCTCCTGGTTCGGGGGCAGCTCGATCTTGACCCAGGACTCGGTGGTGGCGCGGGTCAGGACCCGGCCGGCGGAAGCGTAGTCGCGGCCGCAGAGGAGCCGGTCGACGCTCACGTTGTAGCGCGTCCCCGGCTCGAGCGCATCCCAGGAGAACACGAGCTTCCCGGGGCTCACGTTTCCGGCGCCGCAGGGGACGTCCCAGCCGCGGATGACGACACCGGTGTCGACCGGCTGCACCAGGCGCATCACGGTGCGCAGCGGCACTTCGAGTGAAGCGGGTCGCCCGGCCTCGAGCGTGAACTCGGCCCAGGCGGTGAGATCGCCGGGAAACATGTTCGGGTTGCCGGGCTCGAGGTCGATGCGCACGCTCATCCCGTACTGCCCGGGCGACAACCCGCGGACCGTAAAGGCGCCTGCCGCATAGTCAACCCGGGGCTGAACCGTGGTCTTCTTCCCCTCCTCGCGAAACCAGAACAGGGGGGGCGGCGCCGCGGGGTTCACGAACGGCTTGCCGTCGAACAGCAGCCGGCCTTCGGCGACCACGGGAGAGGCATCGACCGGAGCCGCGGCGGGCAGGGCCGGCGCCGGCGCCGCCGTGGGCGGTTCGGCAGGCACGGCTGCGGGCGCAACGGCCTCCGGTGCCGACGGCGCCGGCGCCGGCGAGGGGACGGGCACCTCGGCGGCGGCGCTGGGGACGGGCGGCGCGACTGCCTGCTCCTGTGGCGCGGGCGCGACGACCAGGGACGGGGACGGAGCCGGCTGGTTGCGCAGACGCACCGCGACCGCCGCCAGCGCCACGAGCGCCAGAGCGACGCCGGCGATGACCAGAGGACGAGCGCTGCGCCGGGGTCGAGGCTCTTCGACTTCCTGCTCCGGAGGCTGCTGCGCGGGGGCAACCCGCACGCCGGCAAGCCTTGCCAGATCCGCGTCCAGAGCTTTGGCATCGACATAACGGCGCTCAGGAGACGTGTCGAGCATCCGCGCGAGAACAGCGGCAAAGGCTTCGCTCACCCCAAGCGCATCGCGCAGCTGCACCCGCGCGACCTCGTACGGCAGCACCGCCGGATCACGCCCCGTCATGCCGCGGCAGACCGCCTGCCCGAGCGCGTAGATGTCGGAGGCCGGCGCACCCTCCATGAAGACCTCGGGGGCCGCCGGCGCCGGCTCGTCGGGGCCGGGCGGCGCCGGCTCAGGAGACGGGATTGCCTGTTCCGCACCCGCAAAATCAATGGTCGTGAGACAGGGCCGGCCGTCGGGACCGACGACGATGCCCGTCGCGCCGATGGTGCGGTGCACGAGCGGCGGCTCGAATGAGTGGAGATACGCCAGCACGGGCACGATGCGACGCAGCAGCAGGAGCGCCTGCGGCTCGGTGAGCGGCCGCCCCTTGGCGACAAGGCGCTCCAGGCTCTCGCCCGGGTGATAACTGGTGACCACCACGCGCACCACGGCATCCCCTTCTCCTTCGGAAAAGCCGTCGACGAAGCGGGGCAGCCCGGGGTGGTCGAGCCTGGCGAGGATCGCGGCCTGTACTTCGAACCGCCGTGCCGCCGCGGGGGGGGCCGTCGCCAGGGACAACTGCCGCAGCACGCAGGGACGACCGTTGCGAAGGTCGGTCACCAGCAGAGACTGGATGCCCGGGCCCCGGAACAACTCCCGATCGACCCGATAGCGCCCTCCGATGAGCTGGCCTATGTCACCCATGACGTTCATTCTCCCGCTGAATACCTCACGTCCCGACCGCGATGAGTGTAGCAGTTTTCACGTTTCAGAGTGGTTCGTAGCGGTTGGCCGCCGTGAAAAACAGTCCCTTCTCGACGACCGGCTCGCCGGCGATCCGGGCCCAGATGTCCGCGTAGAGACGGACTTGCGGGGCGTAGTGGCGCGTCCGCTCGGCCAGTTCGACCGGGGTGCGGGCGGCATCGGTCTTCCAGTCGACGATCACCCAGCCGGCGGCCTCGCGGAAGGCGAGGTCGATGACGCCGGTGACGAGGACCGGGACAGCGACGGCGGCGCTCTCCCTCCCCCCCGGCGAGCATGAGCGGGTCGCCGGGTGACAGGCAGATCTTGAAAGGGACTTCGACGAGCAGTCGCCCGGAGGCGGCGGCCCGCCGCCAGATCTCGGATGCCTGAACGGCCGCGACGACCGCCAGCGCCTCGGGAGCGCGGGATGTCGGCAGACCCTGCTCCTCGAGCTTGTATCGCGCCTGTTCCGACAGTTCGCGGCCGGGTTCGCGCAGCGCCGTCTCGAGCAGGAAGTGGATCACCGTCCCCCACTCGGTGCCGTGCTCGCCGGCTGTCGGGCGCCGCTGCGGTTCGGCTGCGCCCACTGCCAGCTCCTTGGCGCCGCGCACCTCGTAGGTCGCAGCGCCGGCTTGCCGCCAGCGCGCGGCGATTGCCGTCTCAGCCTCTGCGATGTCGGCGGCAGTCACCGTCACGCTGCCGGTTGACGGTGCCTGCTGCGGCCCGGGGTCGGGCAGTTCGGGCGCGCCGGCGAGCCAGTCCCTGAAAAACTCCCAGGGGCTGTAGTGGCTCCCCCTTCCGGGCCGGCGCGTGATCACGAGGCGATTGCCCGCGCGCGTGGCCGCCACGTAGAGCAGTCGGGTGTGCTCGGCCGCCTCGAAGCGCCCTTCCTCCTCGGCATACTCGTCCCAGTCGTGCGGATGGGCGAGCGTCTTGCGGGAGAACTGCCCGGTCCGCTGCTCCACGGCGAGATACCCGACGATGCGATCGCCGGTGCGATCCACGTGCAGCAGACTCCCGCCCCGCGGCTTGCCGCCGGGGTCGGCGAGAAACACCACCGGCGCCTCCAGCCCCTTGACCTTGTGCAGGTTCATCACGCGCACCACCGAAGACTCCGGCGCGCGCGCGGGCAAACCGTCGAAGGGTGTCTCCTCCTCGATGAGCCGCTCGAGCAGATCGACGATCCCGGCCGCCGAGCCGGAATCCGCGCCCTGCGCGCGCAGCACCGCAAAAGCCTTGCCGATGCAGCCGGCGCGGCCGGCGCCGCCGGGGCCGGCCAGCGCGCGCAGCACCAGGCCGAGGTCGGCGGCGAGGCGCTCGAGGGCGGCGACCGGCGGCAAGGTTCGCAGCCAGCCGGCGCCGCGCTGCAGCCGCGCGAAAGCGTCCTCGAACCGCCCGCGCGACGCCGCAGCGAGACGTTGCGGGAGCGGGGCGTTGTACGAGAAATGTCCCCCGGCGCTCTTGAAGTCGTAGAGTTCGACGTCGCTGATCCCGAAAAGTTCGCCGCGCAGGACACCGACGAGCGCCACGGGGTTCTCCGGCTCGACGATGGCGCGAAGAGCGCCGGCAAGAAGCCCGAGTTCGCTCACCTGACCCCAGGCGCTGCCGCCGCTGACCAGGTGCGGGATTCCCAGCCGTTGCAGGGCGTCGCCATAGAGATCCAGGTGTCTGCGCCGCCAGGTGACGATGAGAAAATCGCCGGGGACCGCCGGCGTCGAGGACACCCCGCCGCCGCCTCGCCCCGCTGGACGCAGCACCGGGAGCTTCGCGTCGAGCGCGTGGCGGATGAAACGGGCGATGCGTTTTTCATCGGTGTCGTCGTCACCGCCGGCCGCGGGCGGCCCGGTGACGGTGATCGTGTGGACTCCGGCGAGGCCGCTGTCGGCAGCTGCGGCGGGCCGGCCAAACGCGAGCGGGTGCGCGGCGGGCGCATAGCGGTCCTCGCCGCCCGGGAAGACCGGCGGCGCAAAAATGCCGTTGCCCCAGGCGACCAGCTCGGGGAGGGTGCGGAAGCTCGCGTCGAGTTCGACGACCGCGCCGCCCGACGCGCGGATGATGCCCTTGACGGTCTGGTAGGTCACGATGTCGGCGCGCCGGAAACGATAGATCGACTGCTTCGGGTCGCCGACGACGAACAGCGAGCCCGGCACCGGGCGGCAGGCGCGCCAGTCCCGCTGCTCCGGGTCGGCCGCGGTCAGGAACAGGACGACCTCGGCCTGCAGCGGGTCGGTGTCCTGGAACTCGTCGACGAACAGGTGCGTGAAACGCCGGCGGAAGTACGCGCGCACCTGCGGCTGGTCGCGCAGCAGCCGCGAGGATTTCAGGAGCAGGTCCTGGAAGTTGAGCACCCCGGCCTCGAAGCGCAGGCGGTCGTAGACCGCGACGGCGGCCTGCAGCAGCGGGATCACGGCGGCGTAGCGCATCTCCAGCCAGCGGGCGACGAACGGGCCGGCGACCTCGTCGCGAAAAACATCCCAGGTCTCGATCTCGACCTTGACGCCGCCTTTCGCCCCGCCGGGCCAGCACTTCTGCACGGCGCCGTGCGGGCGGTCGAACTCCTCGAGCACCTCCAGCAGGCGGACGGGGTGGGTGAGGTCGCGATGGCGCGCAAGCCGCTCGATGCTCTCGTAGCGCGCCATGAGCCGGTCGGTGCCGCGCTCCTCGGGAAAGGTCGGCAGCAGGGCGCGGATGCGCGACAGGTAGCGCTCGAGCGCCTGGCGCGCCGGCACGAGATCGCCGAGCCGGACCTCCGGCGCCGGCCACTCCTCGACGTCGGGATACGTGGCGAAGACCTGGAAGGACGCCTTGAGTTGCCCGAGGTGGATGCCGATGTCGGCGAGTCGCACCACGCGCGGGTCGCCGGAGGCGAAGAGTTCCGCGACAAACTCCTCCCAGGCGCGCTCGCGCAGGGTCGCGTCGACGTCTTCGTCGATCTCCTCGAAGGCCACATCGACGCCGGCCTCGATCGGCCGCTCGCGCAGCAGCCGGGCGCAGAACGAGTGGATCGTGCCGATGAAGCAGCGCTCGGCGCGGCCGAGCGCCGCGGCCAGCCGCGCGGCCCGCTCGCCGGACGAGGCGCGCGTCTCGCGCTCGAGCTGCGCGGTGAAGCGCCCCCGCAGTTCGGCGGCCGCCTTGCGCGTGAAGGTGACGGCGGCGAGCCGCCCGATCTCGCAGCGTCCCGTCGCGATCAGCTCGACCATCCGCCCGACCAGGCTCGTGGTCTTGCCGGTGCCGGCGGCGGCCTCGACGAGCAGCGTCGTGTCGAGATCGAGCCGGATGCGCTCGCGCGCCGCCTGGTCGGGGGCGGGCGGGTCGACGAACGCCGTCACTCTTCCTCCCCCCGTCGCCCGGCCGGCTTCGCGAGACTCTTCGCGCGCAACTCCCGCAGCGGCTCCAGCAGCGGCTCGCCGGCCCGAACCTTGCGCACGGACGCGGCGGCCTGCGCCGCGACATCCCCGCACGCGCCGCGGTAATCGCAGAGGCGGCAGTCCTTGTCCGCGTCGGTCGTCGCGGCGAACGCCCCCGACGTGATGATGCGGCAGAGCCGGGCGAGCACCTCGCCGCCCGCGGCCAGCCGCCCGGCGTCCCAGCCGATGCGCTCGCCCCGGCCCCTGGCGCCCGGGAAAAAGTAGCCGAACGAGCGCACGGCGGCCTGGGGGCCGACCGCGTCGCGCAGGCGCCGCTCCACCATCCTGAGGTAGAGATACGGCTGGATCTTCCGCCCCTCCGGGAAGGGGTCGGCGCGATCGTAACCCCAGGTGCTCCCGGTCTTGTAGTCCCAGATCGCCCAGCCGCCGCCGGCCCCCCGGTGCTGTCGATGCGGTCCACGCGCCCGCGGACGCGGATCGCCAGCCCGCCGGGCAGGGCGACGGCAATCGGGTCGGGGTGATCGAGCGCGGTGCCGTGCTCGCCCGGCGGCATCCCGAGCGACGCCTCGACGTAGACCGGCTCGCTGCCGGTTTCGAGGGCGTGGCGCTCTTCCTCGCGCACGAGGGTCTCGGCCGCCAGCACCAGCAGTTCGCGCTCGCTGGCGAAAGCGGCCGGCGAGGGGGACGGGATGCGTGGCGAGGCTGCGGGCCAGTTTCTTCTCCAGCAGGCCGAGGATCAGGGCGCGGCCGCGGGCGAAATCCGCGGGCCACCCCGTGCCGACGATCGCGCGCACGTACTCCTCGAACAATTCGTGGAGCAGCGAACCGGTGAGCAGCGGGTCGAGCCAGCGCTCCGGGTCGACGACGAGTTCCTCGGGCGGGGCGATGTCGAGCGCGTAGCGGTAAAAGAATTTTCGCGGGCAGGCGCCCGCCGTTTCGAGGCCGTTCGAGGAGAGCACCTTGCCGGTCGGCGCCGTCGGGTCGAGATCGGCGCCGGCGCGCGGCACCCGGCCGTCCCACGCGGTGAACGCCGCGCTCGCGCGCCGGGCCGTCGCCTCGCGGCCGCGAACGAGGTGGGGCGCGCGCTGCGCGAGAATCTCGCCGGCGTTGGCCACCGCCGCGTCCCCGGTGAATCGCCAGAGCCACCACTCGCCGAGGTCGAGCGCCCGCTCCGGGATCTCCGGCGCGAACGAAGCCGGCGTTCCCGCGGCGCGCAGCCAGGTCGGCCTGATCGGCCTCCGGCCGGCCGCGCCGCCAGTCTGAAGGCATCGAGGACGACCTGGCTCGGGAAACGTTCGCTGTCCTCGACCACGTCGCGTGAGGGCCAGCAGAGCGTCGCGGTGCCGCGCAGGCGCCCGAGGAGCCTCTTGAAGCCCTGGATCGTCTCCTCCAGGCGCCGCCCGGCCGTCGGCAGGTCGGGATCGAGCCGCGCGCGCTCGCTGTCGAGCAGCAGCGGGTCCTGCAGGCCGGCGCCGGGGAACCGTGCGTCGTCGAGTCCGACGATGAACGTGTGCGGGCGTCCGGAGTGGCCCCCCGAGCGCACGTGATCGGCGTGCAGGCAGCCCGGCCGCGGCCCGCTGCCCCCGACGCGAGTCTCGGCCGGAAGCGCCGCGAGCCAGTCGCGGACATCGGCGGCAGCCATCCCGCCGGCGCGCCCGAGCCAGTGCGCCATCTCGTCGAGTTCCTCGCGGAGCTTTTCGGCCGCAAAACCGTCGAATCTCCCGGCGCTGCGGGCGCAGGTCGCGAGAAACTCCCGCGCGGCCTCGACGAGTGCGCGCCCGCCGGCACCTGCGGGCGGCGAGAGATCCACCAGCCGCTGCACCAGGTCGCGGATCAGCCGCAGCCCGGCGAGCTTGCGGGCGAGCCGCTCCCGGCGCGCCTCCGGTTCATCCTCCGGACTGCCGTCCGCGTCCACGGAGTCCACGCTCCGCCTGCAGTGCGAGCACGGCGGCGATGCGCTCGTCGATCCTCGGGAGATAGCGCTCGCGCTCCTGGCCGATCGGGATCGACCGCACCAGCGCGGCGAGTCGCGAGAAGCCGATCCGCCCCTCGTCGGATTCGCCCGTCTCGAGCAACCCCTCGCGAACCATCGTCACCAGGGCGGACTGCGGGTAGCCGTCGCTCATCCAGCGCAGCCAGCCGCCGAGGCCGCGGCCGGGGCGCGACAGGGCGCAGGGCAACCCCTCCGCGAACGTCACCGGGGCGTCGTCGGTCGGTTCGAAGCCGGGGCGATCGATCGCGGCGAACGTCTCGATCAGCGCCTGCGCGTAGGCGGAGTCGGTGTACAGCACCTCGACCTCGTCGAGCGGCAGACCGCCCTCGAGGCACCTGCGGATCACGGAGCGGACCTCGCTGTTCTCCCCGACGGCGCGGGCGAAGCCGATCTGCGCCGTTATTCCGGGCGGATCGACCGCGAGCCGCTGGAGCCGGCCCGGGGGCAGCGCCTCGAGCAGGCGCCGCTCCAGCCCGTTCGGCGCGTGATCATCCGGGATCAGGACCAGCGCGTCGCGGCCGAGGGCGTCGGGGTCGGCCTTGAGCCGCTCGGCGGCGAGACGCAGCACGAGCGCGTAATCGGCGAGACCTTCGGCGGCGAGCAGCCGGCCGTACTCCCCGGCGAGCAGCCTCAGGTCGGCGCCCTTGACGGCATCCTCGAGCACGCCCTTGCGCAGGCGGTCCTCGGGGACGCCCTGCTGTCGCACCTCGTTCAGGCTCGCCCGCACGGTCGCCGCCAGGCCGGCGCCCGGCTTGGCGCGGTTCAGATAGCGCAGCCGCCCCTCCCGCAGCAGCGTGCGCAGGATCCGATCGATCAGCACCTGCTCGGCGCGGCGCGGCGCGACGCTGAGGCCGGCGTCCGCGAGCGCCGGCGCCGCGAGCCCGACCGCGAGGGAACGGAACGTCTCGACGCGGACATTGAGCACCGGCTGCCCGGCGCGCGCGGCGGCGTCGAGCCACTGGTTGCCGACGCGCCGCGACGGCGCGACCAGCCGCTTTTCGTCGAGCGGCCGCGCAGCGCACAGGCCCGCGAGGGCGGCGATGAAGGTGTTCATGCCCGCCCATTCTACACCCGTGAACCGTGGGGGACAGACTTTCAACTCTGTCCCCGGACCCGAGCCTGCTACAATGTCTGCGCCATGAATCTGCTTCCCGTCCGGGTCGTGCCCCTCGCCTCCGACCTGCCCCCCGGCGCGCTCGCCGACCTGCTGCGCGGCGTCGTCGGCGACGGCCCGGCGGCGCCGTTCACCGGCGCGGTGGCGGCCGACGGGTTCGTCATCACCCGCATCAACGAATTCCGCAGCACCGTCATGCCGCTCGTGCGCGGCAGACTCATCGCGAAGGCGGGCGGCGGCACGGGGGTGCTGCTGCGCCTGCGCCCCCCCGGAACCGTCATCGTCTTCATGGTGATCTGGCTCGCGTTCCTCGCCGCGGTCGCCGCCGTCATCGTCGCGGCCCACGCGCGGGACGCCGGCCGCAGCCTCCTCTGGCTGCTCGCCCCGGCCGGGCTCGGAGCGCTCTGCTGGTTGCTGATGACCGGGGTCTTCGCCGCCGACGCCCGCTGGGCGGTCGAGCATCTCCTCGAGTCCGTACCCGCGCTCCGCCGGGACTGAACCATGCGTGTTCAGGAACTAGTTCACCCCGTGGCGCATCTATGATACGAATGAGACGAAGCAACGGGGAACTCGGGAAGACGGGACCAGAAAAGGAGTGGTGTAATGACTGCCAAAAGAAAGTCCGCATGGATGAGCATAGCCGCGGCCGCGGCGCTCGTCGTGCTGCTCAGGGTCGCGCCGCTGCCCGCGTTCGGCCCCGGCATGGGCGGCAAGCCCGGCGCGCCGGGCGGACACCCGGCATCCTCGCAGTCGGTCGCGAACCAGGCCTTCATGTACATCGACGCCTTCTACGTCGACCCCAAGCGCGTCGTGCCGATCACGCTGCTCGAAAGCGCGTTCCGCGCGGTCGAGTCGCAGTACCCGGAGGTCATCGTCGACCTGGCGGCCGACAAGCAATCGGTCACCGTGCGGGCGCGCGGCTTCGACCGGACCTTCGATCTCTCGATCCTGGAGGGCAGCGCGGACATCGCGCGGGTGATCGACCAGGTCGTGGGCTTCGTCGCCGAGCGCCTCGGCGACGACGTCGAGAAGGACAAGCTGCTCTATCTCGCCGTCAACGGCGCCCTGCGCGAACTCGACCCGCACACCAACATCTTCAGCATGAAGCACTTCAAGGACTTCAAGACCTCGACGAGCGGGAGTTTCGGCGGCATCGGCTTCACCTTCAACGCGGCGGACGGCGAGTTGACCATCGTCTCCCCGATCCCCGACACGCCGGCCGCGCGCGCCGGGCTCCAGAGCGGCGACAAGATCGTCTTCATCGACGGCGTGCCGACCACGAACATGTCCTCGGACACGGCGGTCGGCCGGATGCGCGGCGAGCCGGGAACCGCGGTGACCCTGACCATTGCGCGCGAAGGCTGGAGCGAGCCGCACGACTTCCCCATCATCCGGGAGATCATCAAGATCGTCAGCGTCGAAAGCCGCCTGCTCACGGGCGAGGACGAAACGCCGGTGGTGTACGCCCGGGTGAAGAATTTCCAGACCGACACCAGCGCGGAGCTGGCGGCCGCGATCCGCAAGCTCGAGACCCCTGCCACCGCCGGTGTCATCCTCGACCTGCGCGACAACCCCGGCGGCCTGCTCGACGAGGCGGTCAAGCTCGCCGACGGCTTCCTCGACGAGGGGGCGATCGTCTCCACGCGCAACCGCAGCGGCCGCGGGAAAGTCGATTCCGCGAGCCGGAGCGACCGGCCGTTCACCCGCCTGCCGCTGATCGTGCTCGTCAACCGCGGCAGCGCCTCCGCTTCGGAGATCGTCTCGGCGGCGCTGCAGGACCGGCGCGCGCTGCTCATCGGGGAGCGCACCTTCGGCAAGGGCTCGGTCCAGCAGGCCTTCCCGCTCTCCGACGGCGGCGGCGTGCTGCTCACCGTGGCCCAGTACCTCACCCCCGGGGATGTCAGCATCCAGTCCATCGGCGTCGAGCCGGACATCGCGCTCGAGGCGGTGCTGGTGAGCCCGGAGCGGCTCCAGCTGGCGGCGGTGAAAGGCCACATGGGCGAGGCGGATCTCGAGAACGCCTTCTCGACCTGGGGCAATTCGCGGCGCGAGGCCGTCGCGTCGCTGCGCTTCCTGCGCACCGAGGACCCGAGCACGCACGGCCTGACGAACCCGGCGAAAAAGCGCGAGGAGCGCCGCGAGCCCTCCGAGCAGGAGAAGGCCGCCAAGCTCGCCGGCGAGTTCGAAGTGCGCCTCGCGCGGCGCATCCTCGGCGCGGCCAGGGGCCGGCAGGATGCGGCCAGCCGCGCCGGTCTGCTCGCCGCGGCGCAGGGCGTGATGGCATCGATCGGGCCGGAGGAGGAGCAGAAGATCGGCGCGGCGCTCGCGGCCCGCGCCATCGACTGGTCGACCGGGAGCGCCGCCGCCGGGGCGATGACCAAGCTCGTCGCCCGCCTGCCGCAGGGGCAGATCCTCAAGGCCGGAGAGAAGACCGGGATCACCGTTGCGGTCACGAACACCGGCAGCGAGACCCTGCACCGCGTCTGGGGTCGCACGGTCTCCACGAACCCGCTGTTGAAAAACATCGATTTCGCCTTCGGCACGATCGCCCCCGGCCAGACGCGCGAGTGGACGGCGCCGTTCGAGGTTCCCGGTGCGGTCGAGGAGCGCTGGGACACCCTGTCGCTGACTCTGCAGGCGAGCGGCTCCGAAGCCGTCACGCTGTCGGGCGGAAGCCTCGAGACGAAGGCCCGGCCGGCGCCCGAGTACGCCTACCGCTACACCCTCGCCGACGAGAACCTCCAGGACAAGGCGAAGAGCGGCGACGGACGCCTCGAGGAGGGCGAGCGGGCGCGGCTCACCGTGGAGGTGACCAACCGCGGCCGGGCCGAGAGCCCGCTGCTCGAGGTCAACCTGAGCGCCGACGAGAAGGAGGAACTCTATCTCGAGGAGGCGCGCCACAAGGTCGAGAAGTTCGCGGCCGGGTCCGTGCAGAGCGCGCCGTTCTCGTTCAAGGTGATCCGCCCCCTCGAGTCCGGGAAGGTCAAGATCGGGCTGAGTTTCACCGACCGCGGCGCCGGCGGCTTCTTCATGGACGGGCTCGAGATCCCGACGAACGTCCCCTACAGCGCGAGCGAGTCGCGCGTGCCGCCGCAGATCACCCTCGCGCGAGCCCGTCCCGCTCGTGACCGAAGCGGCCCAGGTGACGCTCGACGGTGAGCGCGACCGACGACGGCAGCGTCAAGGACATCGTCGTCTACCGCGGCGAGAAGAAGCTGACCTACGCGCGCAACCGCGAAGGGGCCGCGCCCTTCCCCGTGACGCTGTCGGTGCCGCTCGAGAGCGGCTCGAACCGGATCGTGGTCATCGCCCGCGACGACAAGGACATCCCGGCGCAGAAGATCTTCTACATCCACCGCCGCGGCGCCGAAGCCGTGGCCGCCGCCGCGAGCCGGGAAACCGGCGCTGCCCTGAGGGGCCGGGCGAGGGGAGCGTCAGGACGGTGAAGACCGGGATTGTCGGGGCCGGGTCGGCGCCGCGGGAAGAGACCGCCGTCTTCGCGGGCGGCTGCTTCTGGTGCATGGAGTCCCCGTTCGAAAAGCTCGACGGGGTGAGCGCCGTGATCTCCGGGTACACCGGCGGGACGCAAGGAGAACCCGACGTACCAGGAGGTCTCGGCGGGCACGACCGGGCACGTCGAGGCGGTGCAGGTCCACTTCGACCCCGCGAAGGTCGGCTACGACAGGCTTCTCGACATCTTCTGGCGGCAGGTGGACCCGACCGACGCCGGCGGGCAGTTCGTCGACCGGGGGAGCCAGTACCGGGCCGCGATCTTCTACGCCACCGACGAACAGAAGCGGCTGGCCGAGGCGTCGAAGGCGAAGCTCGCGGCGACCGAGGCGCTTCGCCAAGCCGCTGGTCACCGAGATCCTGCCGGCCGGGAAGTTCTGGCCCGCCGAGGACTACCACCAGGACTACTACAGGAAAAACCCGGTCCGCTACAAATACTACCGCTGGGGCTCGGGGCGCGACGAGTTCCTCGACAAGGCCTGGGGGCAGGATCGCGGCGCCGCCGACGTCGACCCGGCCCCGCGCGCCGCCGCCTGGCACTCGTTCGTCAAGCCCTCGCAGGAGGAACTCGAGAAGCGGCTCACCCCGCTGCAGTTCGAGGTGACGCAGCAGGAGGGCACGGAGCCGGCCTTCCGGAACGAGTACCACGACAACCACCGCGAGGGGATCTACGTGGACGTCGTCTCGGGCGAGCCGCTCTTCTCCTCGCGCGACAAGTACGACTCCGGCACCGGCTGGCCGAGCTTCTCGCGGCCGCTGGAGCCGGGGCTGATCGTCGAGAGGAAGGACCGCCGCCTCCTCCCGGAGCGCACCGAGGTGCGCAGCCGCCACGGCGACTCGCACCTCGGGCACGTCTTCCCCGACGGGCCGGCGCCGACCGGGCAGGCGCTACTGCATGAACTCCGCCGCGCTGCGCTTCGTCCCGAAGGAGAAGATGGAGAGCGAGGGCTACGAGGACTACCTGCTGCTGTTCGAGAAGTAAGCAGGACGGATCGGTTCCTGAACGTCTGACCCGTCTCCAGCAACTTGACAGAGAGCTCTGCACCTCGTATATACCTACCGTTAGGTATAGTAATCCACGGGGGGACGCGGTGGCGGTTGGGCGTGTGGTGCGCGGAAAGCCAGAAAAGCACGGCGAGTCGGGTGTTCGGGACCGCTCCGCCCGCGAACGCCTGCTGCGCGAAGCGGCCGACCTCTTCAGCCGCAAGGGCTACGCCGCGACCTCCGTCGGGGAGATCGTCGCCGCCGCCCGGGTGACCAAACCGGTCCTGTATTACCATTTCAAGAGCAAGGAGGGCCTCTACCTCCAGTTGATGGAGGAGGGTCTCGAAAAATTTCGCGCCTCGATCGAGGCCGTCCTCCGCAGCGACACGGGGACTGCCGCAGACCGGATCCTGGGCCTCTGCGAGCACCCTGATCGACCTGGCCCTGGAGAACCTGAGCATCTCCCGGCTGACCCGGGGCATCCGCTTTGCGCAGCCCCAGGGGGCACCGGCCTTCGATGTCGGCGAATTCCCGAGAACCATCCAGAAAACGCTGCTGCGTCTCGTCGAGCAGGGGGTGCGCTCCGGCGAGTTCACCCCGGTGTCCCCGGCCGACCTCGTCTGGGTGATCATGGGGCTGCTCGCCGCCTGCATCGACACCAATCTGGTCGACCCGGCCATGGCGCTCAAGCCGCGCGGGTTCCGCTCGGCCCTGAACCTCGTGTTCGCGGGCGTCACGCCCGCCGAACGCTGACTCCAAGGAGACCGCTGCAGACCATGACCGAGACGGATGATTTCTCGAGCACATCTTCGGACAGATTCCTCAGAACCCCGCTTCGATCCCCCGTTGCCAAGGCGTCGAGGGAGGTTTGCACTTGGTTCGGCTTGCTCGCCGCCGTGTCGCCTGGTCGTCCTCCCGGCGCTCCCCGGGTGCGGCAAGAAAGAGTCCGCCGCCCGCGGGCGCCCCTGCTGCGGCGGCCGCCGTCGCCGTCGACACCATCGCGGCGGCGCCCGCCGACCTCGTCGACGAGATCGCGGTCGTCGGCACGCTCGTGCCGCGCACCCAGGCCGAGATCAAGTCCGAAATCTCCGGCAGGGTCGTGGAGATCATGGTCGGGGAGTGGGTGCGGGTCCGGCGCGGCGAACCGCTGGCCCGGGTCGACACCCGGGAGATCGACTCGCTGCTGACGAAGGGCGGCACGGTGATCGAGCTGGCGAAGGCGAACCTCGCCGCGGCGCAGGCCGGGCTGGCCGAGGCCCAGGTCGCCGCCGACCGCTCGCGCCGTGAGCAGACCCGCCTCGACGGAGCTCAAGCGAGGCCGGCCTCGCCACCCAGCAGTCGCTCGACGAGGCCGCGAGCCAGCTGGCGGCCACGGCGACCCGGATCCAGGTCCGCCGAGGCCCAGGTCGCCGCCGCCGCCGCGCAGATCGCCGTCGCCGAGGAGGACGTGCGCACGCTGACGACGCGCCGCGAGAAAGCCGTCATCCGCGCGCCCTTCGACGGCACGGTCGCCGAGCGCCTCGTGGAGGTCGGCGAGGTCGTCGGCGAGATGCAGGGGATCCTCTTCCGCCTCGTCGACAACCGCCTGCTCGACCTGACCGTCGATCGTCCCGTCCGCCGAACTCTCGCGGGTGCGCCCCGGCCAGGAACTCTCGTTCGCGACCGACGCGCTCCCCGGACAGCGCTTCACCGGCACGGTGCGCCGGATCAACCCGTCGGCCAACCAGACCGACCGCTCGGTGCGCGTCACCGCCGAGATCGTCAACGAGCCGGAGACGCTGCGCGGCGGGCTCTTCGTCACCGGCAGCATCATCACCGGACGCCGCCCGGGCGTGCTCCAGGTGCCGCGCGCGGCGCTGCTCGCCTGGGACCGCGAGGCCGGCACGGCGGCGATCTTCGTCGTCGACGGCGCCACCGCACGCCGCCGCGCCGTGACCACCGGGAGCGTGCAGGGCGAGCACGTCGAAATCGCCTCGGGCCTGAACGCCGGCGAGCACGTCGTGATCCGCGGCGGCTTCACCCTCAAGGACGGGGACGCGGTCCGCACCGCCGGGGCGGGGCGCTAGCACCATGTTCCTCTCGGACCTCTCCATCCGGCGGCCCGTCTTCGCGGCCGTGATCATGCTGACCCTGGTGACCCTCGGCGTCTTCTCGTACCGCCGCCTCGGCCTGGACTTCTTCCCGAACGTCGAGATCCCGGTCGTCCTGATCACGACCTCCTACCCCGGCGCCTCGCCCGAGACCGTCGAGCGCGAGGTCTCCAAGCGCATCGAGGAGGCGGTGAACCCCATCGCCGGGGTCAAGCACGTCACGCTCGACCTCGCTCGAGGGGGTCTCGTTCGTGATCGCCCAGTTCCAGCTCGAGGTGCGCGTCAACGAGGCGGTGCAGGAAGCGCGCGCCAAGATCAACGCCGTGCGCGGCGACCTGCCCGCGGCGATCCAGGAGCCGGTGATCCAGAAGTTCGACGTCGCGGCGATGCCGATCATCTCGCTCGCGGCGCGCTCCGACGACGCTCTCGCCGCTGGAGCTCTCGACCTGGGTCGACAAGAAGCTCAAGCCGCGCCTCGAGAGCATCAGCGGCGTCGGCAAGATCGACCTGGTGGGCCTCGCCAGGCGCGAAGTCTCGGTCGAACTCGACCCGGCGCGCCTCGAGGCGCTGGGCCTGGGCGTGGACGAGGTCTCGGCCGGGCTGCGCTCGGAGAACGTCAACACGCCGCTCGGGCGCCTGCGCCGCGGCGCGACCGAAGTCCCGCTGCGGATCTCCGGCAAGCCCGTGTTCGCCGAGGACTACGCGGACATGGTCATCGCCGGTCGCGCCGACCGCCCGGTGACCCTCGGGGACGTGGCGCGCGTGCGCGACGGCATCGAGGAGCAGCGCACGCTGGCCTTCATCGACGGCGCCGCGGCGGTGGGGATCGACGTGCTCAAGCAGTCCGGCGCCAACACCGTGGCGGTGATCGACGCGGTCAAGGTCGCGCTCGAGAAAGTGCGAGCGCACGCTGCCGCCCGGCGTCAGCGTGACGATCGTCCGCGACAGTTCGAAGTTCATCCGCGAGTCGGTCGACGACGTCATCAACAGCCTCGTGCTCGGCGGCCTGCTGACGATCGTGATCGTCTTTCTCTTCCTCAACTCCTGGCGCTCGACCGTGATCACCGGCCTGACGCTGCCGATCTCGGTGATCTCCTCGTTCATCGTCATGAACTTCATGGGGATGACGCTCAACATGCTGACGCTGATGGCGCTCTCGCTCTCGATCGGCATGCTGATCGACGACGCGATCGTCGTGCGCGAGAACATCGTGCGCCACCTCGAGCTGGGCAAGGACCACTTCACCGCGGCGCGCGAAGGGACCGCCGAGATCGGGCTGGCGGTGCTCGCGACCTCGCTGTCGATCGTCGCGGTCTTCGTCCCCGTGGCCTTCATGAAGGGGATCGTCGGCCGGTTCTTCTTCTCCTTCGGCATCACGGTGGCCTGGGCGGTGCTGATCTCGCTGCTGGTCTCCTTCACGCTCGACCCGATGCTCTCCTCGCGCTGGAACGACCCGTCGATCGGCCGGCACGGCAAGCGCAACCTGCTCGGCCGGTTCCTCGACGGGTTCAACGACTGGTTCAACCGCGGCGCCGAGCGCTACCGCGGCGTCATCGCCTGGGCGCTCGATCACCGCAAGATCCGTGCTCGCGCTGGCGACCGCCGCCTTCGCCGCCGGGATCCTCGTCTTCGGGCTCCTGGAGTCGAGCCTTCATCCCCGAGCAGGACCGCGGCGAATTCCAGGTGCAGTTCCAGAGCGCCCCCGACGCCTCGATCGCGGAGACCCACGCCCGCCTCGACGAGATCTTCGCGATCCTCAAGGGGATCCCCGAGGTCGAGCACTCCTACGGCACGATCGGTTCGAGCGACACCACCGTGCGCGACGCGCTGGTCTACGTCAGGCTCAAGGAGCGCAACCAGCGCGCCCGGCAGCCAGAAGGAGATCCAGCGCGACGTGCGCGGCCGCCTCGCGGCCGTCGCCGGGGTGCGCACCGCGATCATCAAGGCCGGGGACCTTTTCAACGGCAAGGAACTGCTGGTCAACGTCCAGGGGGACGATCTCGCCGTGCTCAAGCGCACCGCGGGCGAACTCAAGGAGAAGGTCCTCGGGATCCCCGGGGTCGTCGACGTCGGCATGACGCTCGAGGACGACATCCCGGAGTACCGCTTCACGGTCGATCGGCGCAAGGCCTCCGATCTGGGGCTGACCACGGCCGCGCTCGTGCGCACCGTCGGCACGCTGATCGGCGGGACGCCGGTGACGACCTGGGAGAACGAGGACGGCGACGCGGTGCAGGTGCGGCTGCGCCTGCCCGAGGCGCTGCGCGAGAACCCCGAGCAGATCGGGAAGCTGCGCCTGGCGGTGCCGGGCGCGGACGGCCGCGTGCGGCTGATCCCGCTGGGCGAAGTGCTGAGCTGGCAGGTGCAGACCACGCCGTCGCAGATCGCCCGGCAGGACCTCACGCGCCAGGTGGTGATCGGCGCGAACCTCGACGGCCTCCCGATCGGCACCGCGGTCGAAAAGGTCAAGCAGGCCGCGGCGACGATGACGCTGCCGGCCGGGTACAAGGTCAGCTTCTCCGGCGAGGCCGAGGACATGGCCGAGTCCTTCGGCTACATGGGCGAGGCGCTGCTGCTGGCGGTGCTGCTGGTCTACCTGATCCTGGCCGCGCAGTTCGAGTCGTTCCTCGACCCGCTGGCGATCATGATCTCGCTGCCGCTCTCGATCGTCGGCGTGGCCGGGATGCTGCTGCTGACGCGCGACACGATCAGCATCATGTCCTTCATCGGGATCATCATGCTGATGGGACTGGTGACCAAGAACGCGATCCTGCTCGTGGCCTACGCCAAGACGCTGCGCGCGGGCGGCATGGAGCGACGCGAGGCGCTGATCACCGCCGGGCGCACCCGTCTGCGGCCGATCATCATGACCACAGCGGCCATGATCGTCGGCATGCTGCCGATGGCCCTCGGCCTCGGCGCCGGCGCCGAGATGCGCGCGCCGATGGCCCGCGCCGTGACCGGCGGCCTGATCACCTCCACGGTGCTGACGCTGCTGGTGGTGCCGGTGGTCTACACGCTCTTCGACGATTTCGAAGCCTGGATCCTGCGCCTCTGGTCAGGTTCCGGCACACCGCACTCATGAACCGCGAGGTCAGGTCGATGAAGCGATCGCTTGTTCCCTGTGTTGTCGCGTCTGGCGCTGCTGGCGGCGCCGCTCGCCGCCCGCTCCGAAGAGACCGGGGAGACCGGGCCGCTGGTGCTCACGCTCGAACAGACGCTCGCCCTCGCGGCCGAGCAGAACCGCGACGTCCAGAAGGCGCGCGAGTATCGAAACCAGGTCGAGGGGCGCTACGTCGAGGAGAAATCCGTGGCGCTGCCGCACTTCACGCTCGCGGGGTCCGCGGCGTACTCCGGAGACTCCAGCCAGGCGGGGCTCGGGCCGCCCGAGCGCACGGACAACTACGCCGCGACGCTCGGCGTCGTCCAGCCGCTCTTCACCTGGGGGCAGATCGGCGCGGCGCTCAGGCTCGCCGACATCGGGCGGACCACGGCCGGCGACCGGATGGCGAGCGCGCGCGGGACCGCGCTGCGCGATGCCGCGATCGCCTTCTACAACGTGCTGCTGGCGCGGGAGTTCGCGGCGCTGGCGACGCAAAACCTGGAGCAGCGCGTGCGCCTCCTCGAGGAGGCCCGCCGCCGGCTGGCTGCCGGGACCGTGACCGAGTTCGACGTCCTCGCCGCGAGCGTCGCCGAGCAGAACGCCCGGCCGGAGGTGATCCGCACCGCAAACCGGGTGAGCGCGGCGCGGGAGCAACTGGCCTTCGTGCTGGGCGTGCGGGGGCGCGAGATCGACGTCTCCGGTTCGCTGGCCGCGGCCACCGCGGCGGCCGCCCTCCCCGACTACGCCACGGCTCTTCAGATGGCGACGACGAACCGCCCCGAGTTGATCGAACTGCGCAAGGGGCGCGCCATGTCCGAGGAGCTGGTGAAGATCACGCAGGCCGGGAACAAGCCGCGCCTGGATTTCGGCGCCGACCTCGGGTGGCGCGACGTCGACCATGGACGGCCGGATCGGGCGACGGCAGCACCTGGAGCGCCGGTTTGCGGCTGACGTGGCCGCTCTTCGACGGCGGCCGGACGAAGGGGGCCGTGGCCCGCACCGAGAGCGAAGCGCGGAGCCTCGGCATCGACGAAGCCCGCTTCATCGACTCCCTCGCCCTCGAGACGCGGACCGGGGTGGACGACGTTCGCGAGGCCGCCGCCGTCGTCGCGGCGCTCGACGGGACCGTCGCCCAGGCCGAACGGCTGCTGGCCATGGCCGAGAAAGGCTTCGAGCTCGGCGTCAAGATGCGGCTCGACGTCGACGATGCCCAGCTCAACCTGCTGCAGGCGCGTTTCGCCCTGGCCCGCGGGCGCCGCGACCTGCTCGCCGCGCAGGTCTCCCTGCGCTGGGTGACGGGCGAACTGTCGCCCGCGCCGTCAGCGATGGTTATTACTAAACCCTGACGAGCGGAGGGGTGCGCGCGGAGGGGAGGTCTCCATCGGCGGAGCGGAGCGAGCACGACGGAGGTCCGCAGCGACAGGACCCCGCAGCGGGCACGGGAACGGGATTGTCATTGACTCGCGATGTCATCGTCATCGGTGCCGGGGCCTCCGGGCTGATGTGCGCCGCGACCTGCGGCGCGCGCGGCCGGTCGGTGCTGCTGCTCGATCACGGCGAGCGGGTCGGCGAGAAGATCCGCATCTCGGGCGGCGGGCGCTGCAACTTCACCAACCGCGAGGTCACCGCCGGGCACTATCAGTCGGCCAACGCGCACTTCTGCAGATCGGCCCTCGCCCGCTTCACGCCGCACCACATCCTCGCCCTCGTCGAGAAGCACGGCATCCGCTACCACGAGCGCGAAGCCGGGCAGCTCTTCTGCGAGACCAGCGCGCGGGAGATCGTCGCGATGCTGCAGGCGGAGTGCGACAGCGCTGGTGTCGAGATGCGGCTCGGGTGCGGGGTCGCGGGGATTGGCACAGGCGCCGCCGGCTTCACGGTCGAGACCTCGCAGGGGACGTTTCGCTGCGCGTCCCTCGTCGTCGCCACCGGCGGCCTCTCCTACCCCAGGCTCGGCGCGAGCGGTTTCGGGCACGATGTGGCGCGGCAGTTCGGCCTCGCCGTCGTCGCCCCGCGCCCGGCGCTCGTGCCCTTCGTCTTCGCGAAAGCGGATCGCGAGATCTTCCAGGAGTTGGCGGGGGTGAGCCTGGACGCGGCGATCGCGTGCGGCGGAAAGCGCCACTCCGGGAAGATCCTGTTCACCCACCGCGGACTCAGCGGCCCGGCCGCGCTCCAGGCCTCGCTGCTCTGGACGCCCGGCGAGCCCCTGAGCATCGACCTGCTGCCGGACACGGACATCCTGGGCGCCTTGCTCGCGCGGCGGGCGGGCAAAGCCGAGACGGCGACGGTTCTCGCCGAGTATCTGCCCAAGCGGCTCGCCCGGATCTGGTGCGAGCAGCGAGGGCTCGACCGACCGCTCAAGCAGCTCTCGGAGAGGGCCGTGAGAGCGATCGCCGCCGGCCTGCACGACTGGCGCCTGCTCCCCGGCGGGACGGAAGGGTACGCCACCGCCGAAGCGACAGCGGGCGGGGTGGACACCGGCGAGCTCTCCTCCAGGACGATGGAGGCCAAAAAGGTGCCCGGGCTCCACTTCATCGGGGAAGTCGTGGACGTGACGGGCGAACTCGGCGGCTACAACCTGCACTGGGCCTGGGCCTCGGGCGTCGCCGCCGGGCAGCAGGCCTGAACCGCGAAGCCGGTCGGCGTCACTTGATGACTTTTGTCGCCACCCCCAGCAGGGACATCGGCGTCTTCACCCCGAGTTCCCGCGCCAGAACGAGGTTGACCTCGAGCTCGATCTTCTTCGGGAGCAGCAGCGGGCTGGCGGGCTTCTCTCCCCTGAGAATCTGGACCGCCTGCTCACCGAGGAGCCGCCCCTGCTCCTCAGGGCTCGGGTAGAGGCTGAGCAGGGCGGCCGCGGCGCCGCGCGGCGGCAGCAGCGAGATCGTCGGGATTTTCCGCGCGGCCGCGACCGCGAGGAGCTGCTCCATCTGACCGGCGACGAGCGAGCAGTTCGGAAGCAGGAACAGGCCGGGCGCGGGAATGTCCTTCAACGCCGCCACGGCCTCCTCGCGCCGGGCCACGTTGATCACGGAAACCGTGAACCCGAGCTCCTTCTCGAACGGTTTCAGATCCTTGACGTGCTCCAGGGCAACGACGTCGTCGGGGAACACCATGACGCCCACGGTCGTGAAATCCGTCATCAGCCGGGCCTTCGCGACCAGGGTCTGGAGCGGCGTGCTGGCGCTCACGCCGTTGGCCGTGCCGGCGGCGTTCGAGGCGCTCCGGGCGCACGCGTTCAAGCCCGGTTTGAGGACATACCCGAAGCCGACCTTGGTCTTGATCTTCTCGCGGCAGGCGGTCTGCAGCAGACTGTCCCCCCAGACCACGATCAGGTCGGCGTCGACCGCGTCGAACTTGCGCAGGGCGTTGATCCACGACATCGGGTCGGCCGCCGGTTTCTGGACGAAGATCTCGAGCTTGTCCGACCCGAAGCCGTTGGCCGCGAGGTAGTCTTTGAGCGAATCGGTCGCCGCATCGTAGAAGGTGCAGGTCTCCGGGTAGATGATGCCCAGCATCTTGGCGGCGGCGCCGGCGGCGCTGGCGAACACCAGGGCGACCGCGAGCGCGATCGCCCCGGCGAGCCGCCGCCCGCCCGGGATGCGAAGCTGCCGGCTACCAGCGGACATCGATCGTGGCGAGGATCCCCAACGCATGGCCGTCCCCCTTGTCGTCCTGCCGGTCGTCGTAGGCGGTCCAGAAGCCCGTCAGCGTGAGCCCCAGGGTCTTGGTGAGGCTGATCTCGGCCCCGAGCGTGGTGTAGAGCTTGGTGAACTCCTCGGTGCCGAACTCCTCCAGGTCGGCGTCGGCGGCGAAGTCCGGCTCGTACGACTCGCGACCGTTGACCCAGAGCCCCTCCGCCGGTGAACTTCAGGCTCGAGGTCGCCGCCCAGATGGCGCGCAGGTTCGCGACCTGCGTCCGCCCCGACCAGGTCGTGTCCTGGCTGACGTAGCTGAGCTTCCCGGCCGAGGGCGTCCCGAACCGCATGTCCTGCTCGATGCCGTTGTCGGACCAGCTGTAGGCGGCGGTGAGCGTGAAGGCGGGCGACGGCGTGAAGGAGGCGAGGACATTCACGGCGTTCCCCGTGACCGTGCGGGAGAAACCCTCGTCCGGTTTCGCGAGCTTGGCGTAGCCCCGCTCGAGAGCCGCCTCGTCGTCGTTGATGCCGTAGTTCCCCGCGTAGCCGAGCCGCAGAGAGAAGATCGGGGCCGGCGTCCAGGTCGCCCCGAGACCGTAGCGGGTGAGGCTCGTGGTCTCGGTCGCGTAGAAGGGGTCCGCGGTCCACTCCTGCGCGACCAGGCCGTCCAGATCGAAGCCGCGGCCGAAGCGCCAGGCGCCGTCGAGCGCGACGTGCGTCGTTCTCGAGACCTGGGGGTCGTAGTCCCACTCGGTGCCGCTCTTGTAGATCACCGCGTCGCGCTGGTTGGTGCGGTAACCGGCCCGCAGGAGGAACTTCGCCCCGGACCGGGGGATGAAGCGCAGGCCGACCTCGCCGGCCCAGCGGTCGTACTCGGGTTCCGCCTCATGGAAGTGCGTCTGGCCGTTCTTGATGTGGAATTCGGTGTCCTTGGCCCGGGTCGCCCGCGCCGACGCGGAAAGATCGAGCGTCCGCTCCCCGTCGTAGGTGAGTTGAACGACCGCGTAGAGTTGCGGGCCCACGAGATAGCTGACGTCGAGAGCGGCGTGCTGGTCGCCCCTGGTGATGCCGCTCGTCTCGTTCTCCTGCTCCTGGCGGGCGTAGGCCAGGGAGACGACGCCGCGGTTGGCCAGGTTCGTGTTGAGCTTGACGGAGTCCTTGAACGACCGCAGGTCGGGGTTGACGTCGTGGGCGTAGTCGCCGGCCGGCGAGGACTGCGCCGGGGTGTAGGTGAGATCGCCGAAGGCGTCGACCGGGTCGGCGCGCATCGTCGCGGAAGGTCAGAAAGGTGCGGCTGTAGGCGATGTCGACGGGACCCGCGTGGGCGTCGACGCCGAGGGTGTACTCCTCGGTGACCTGATCGAGGGTGCGGGTCTCGGATTTCACGTGGCAGACCTCGGTGCTGCAGGAGCGGAAGAAGTAGACCATCTGCTGGCTCCCCTGGTGCCGGTAGACCCGGCCGCTCGCGCTCAGGTGCGCCGGGTAGCCCGGCACCCGCACCTTGACGGCGGCCCGGGTGTCGGAGAGCGTGTCCGAGTACTCCGCATCGGGATTCGCGTCGTGCGACTCCCCGATGAACTCGCCGGCGGGGATCAGGAGGTTCAGCACGTCGTAGTCCTCGGGGAGCTCGCTGTGCGAGCGGGCGTGGGTGAACTTCCGCGTCTGGACGTTGACATCGACCGCGGCGGCGTGGCCGTAATCCAGAGTCGCGTCCCAGTCCTCGCTGCCGCGGTAGGCCGACTCGAGAGAGAGGGACCCGAACGACGGCGTGAGGTAGTCCAGGTCGAGGCCGAACACCGGGCCGGACTCGAGCGGGTCGTAGGGCAGGAGAAATGCGCGATTGTCCTCGACGTTCACGCCGATGTAGCCCGCCTGCAGGTGGCCGGCGAACATCCGGTCTTCCACGGGGGCCGGCGCCTGCTCGACCGCCTCGGTCCCGGGTGCCGGCTGAGGCGGCGGCGCATCTTGCGCGCCGGCGCCGGGCGGCGGGCGCCGTCAGGAGCAACAGGACCGCCAGCGAGCGCAGGATCTTCCGGCTGCCTTTCGCGTCGGGCACTCGACATCGAATTTGTCCGCATGATCCCTCACCTCCTAGCGCGTCAGACGGTCGTCTTTGCGGAAACCCGGGAGGTCGGTGCCGTGGATCCGGGGGTGGCAGGTCGTGCAACCGGTGAAGTACGTGGCCTTCGTCTCCCGCGTTTTCAGGCCCGGGTGGCGCGCCGTGTTGTGGCCGGTGTGGCACTGCAGGCAGAGGAAGGGCTGAGCGTAGCGCAGGAGCTGGCCGTTCATCGACCCGTGCGGCTCGTGGCAGCCCTGGCAGTCGACCGAGAGGTCCGCGTGCTCGTACACGAAGGGTCCCGTCTTGTCGGCGTGACAGCGAGCGCAGACGTTCGCGCTCCGGCGCGGCCTTGAGGTTGCTGGCGTTCGAGGTCCCGTGGGGGTCGTGACAGTCGACGCAGGTGATCTTCCCCTCCGGGACGGGGTGGTGCGAGGGCAGGGTGAACGCCGCGGCGACGTCGCGGTGGCAGGTGGTGCAGAGCGCGGCGATCTCGGAACGCTTCACTTTCTGCGCCGGCCCCTGGTGGACCTTGTGGCAGTCCGGGCAGCTCAGGTTCGCGACGGCGTGCGGGCTGCTCGGCCAGTCCGCGAGATTGGCGAGGGACTGGCCGGCGTGACACTTGAGGCAGATGAGCGTCAGGGCGCCCGGCGGAATCTCCTTGAGGGGGACGAAGGTCTTGTAGTCGCAGGTGTCGTTGGTGATGGTCGCGACCGCGAGGCTCCCCGGCCCGTGGCAGGACTCGCAATTCACGAGGGGCAGGTTCGTCTCCGCCGCGACCTGCTCGCCGTGGATGCTGATGCGGAAGTCCCGGGCGAGCGTGTCGTGCGTGTGGCACTTGGCGGTGCAGGCGGCGGTGCCGACGTAATCCGCGTCGAGGCGACCGGCGATGAGCTTCTCGTACTCCTTGATCGGCCAGCTCGGCCGGCTGTCCTTGAGGGCGGCGCAGCCGACGACCGCGATGGCCAGGGCGCCGAGGAGCGCAACGGCCCGTCTTCCCCTACTCATCCTCATACCCACCTCCTGTCCACCGTGTGCGTCTCTCCCGCGCGCTGCATCCGCCGCTGGGCGGGCAAACACGCAGCCTGACCGATTTGCACGCCTATCCTACCTATCCCGGGTTGAAAGGGAAGAGAAAATCGCGATATTGACAAGCTCGCGCAGCGACCCGAGAATCACCGGGATACGCGAAGGGATACCCGGCTCGATGGGGAGCGCTCCTCAAGAATGCGACGGCACCGTGTCTCGCAGGAGAAGGTCATGGCCAACGACGATCTTGCGCAACTGACCATCGACCGGTCGGCCCCGGAGCTGCGGCGGCCGAAGGCTGCGCCTCGGGCGCTGGGCGCTCGCCGGCGCCGGCGTGCTCGCCCTCGGGTTCGGCGGCTACCGCCTGCTGAACCCGGTGCCGCGGGTCGCCGTCGCGACGGTGAGCCGCGTCTACCCCTCCCAGACGTTCACCGCCCTCAACGCCAGCGGCTACGTGGTCGCCCAGCGCAAGGCCGCCGTTGCCTCCAAGGGCACCGGCAGACTCGTCTGGCTCGGCGTGGAGGAAGGGAGCTTCGTGAAGGAGGGCCAGGTGATCGCCCGGCTGGAGAGCGACGACCTCGAGGCGGTGACGGCAGCAGGCGCGGGCCGCCCTGGCGGCAGCCCGCGCCAACCGCGAGACCTCCCGCGCCCAGCGGGACGCGGCGGCGGCGACGCTGGACAACGCCCGGGCGCAGCGGGAGGGCGCCGGCGCCAACCTCGAACAGGCGAAGGCGGAAGTCGACGATGCCGCGATCGCCCTCGAGCGCGAGCGCACGCTCTTCGCGGGGGGCATGACCGCGAAAGTCGCCCTCGATGCCGCCGAGACGCGTCGGCGCAAGGCCGAAGCCGCGCACGCCGCGGCCGGACACGCCGTGGAAAGCGCCCGCAGCGCCGCGCGGGCCGCGGAGGACTCGCTCGCCGCGGCGGAGAGCGCGGTGGTCTCGGCCGGGCACGCCGTGGCCGCGGCCGAGGCGGTCGTGCGCGGCGCCGAGGTGAACGCCGGCTACACCGAGATCCGCGCCCCCTTCGACGGCGTGGTCCTCACCAAGAACGCCGACATCGGCGACATGGTGACCCCCGTCGGGGCGGCGGCCAACGCGCGGGCGGCCGTGGTCACCATCGCCGACCCCTCCTCGCTGCTCGTCGAGGCCGACGTCTCGGAGACCAGCCTGCCGAAGGTCCGGGTGGGCCAGCCGTGCGAGGTGCAGCTCGACTCCATCCCCGACGTGCGCTTTCCGGCGGTGGTCCACATGATCGTGCCGACCGCCGACCGGGCCAAGGGCACCGTGCTGGCGAAGGTGCGCTTCGCGGCGCTCGACCCGCGCATCCTCCCCGAGATGAGCGCGAAGGTGGCCTTCCTGGAGCGGCCCGTCGCGGCGGGGGAGACGACGTCCCGCGTCGCCGTGAGCCCGAAGGCCGTGACCGTCCGCGGCGGGAGCAGCACCGTGTTCGTCCTCAAGGAGGGGCGGGCCGCGGCCGTGACGGTCAAGACCGGCGCGGCGCTCGGCGAATTCGTCGAGATCGACGCCGGTCTCGCCGGCGGCGAGCGGGCGATCCTCGACCCGCCGGCGAAGCTGCGCGACGGCTCCCGGGTCACCGTCGCCGAGGACTAGTCATGGCTTCGCGAGCCCGGATGTAGGGGAGGGTTTCACACCCGCCCGAGGTACGATTGCAGATGTCTCTGGCTAGCCCTGACCCCGAGCACGCACGACACCGCAGACGGCTCCACGACCGGCGACCCGCCCCTGATCGAGATCCGCAACCTCTCGAAGTCCTACCGGCGCGGCGGACAGCGGATACCGGTGCTCCAGGGCATCGACCTGGACATCGCCGGCAGGGAATTCCTCGCGCTGATGGGCCCCTCGGGCTCGGGGAAGAGCACGCTGCTGAACCTGATCGCGGGCATCGACCGCGCCGACGCCGGCTCGATCCGCGTCGCCGGGGTCGAGATCACCACCCTGAGCGACGCCGAACTGGCGCGCTGGCGCGCCGCGCACATCGGGTTCGTCTTCCAGTTCTACAACCTGATCCCGGTGCTCTCGGCGCTGGAGAACGTCGAGCTGCCGCTGCACCTGACCGGTCTCTCGCGGCGGGAGCGGCGCGAGCACGCCGAGGCCGTGCTGCGGCTCGTCGGCCTCGCCGACCGCGCCGACCACCGCCCCGGCCAGCTCTCCGGGGGGCAGCAGCAGCGGGTGGCCATCGCGCGGGCGATCGTGACCGACCCGACGGTCATCGTGGCCGACGAGCCCACCGGCGACCTGGACCGGGTCTCGGCGGCGGAGATCCTCGACCTGATGGACGGTCTCGTCCGCGACTACGGCAAGACGGTGGTCATGGTCACCCACGACCCGCGGGCGGCCGAGCGCGCGCGCCGCGTCCGCCACCTGGACAAGGGCGTCATGGATGATCGTCCTTAAGATCCTGTCGCGGAGCGGGCAAGGTGCATCCGAAGGTTGACGAGGCGTGAAATTTCCCCAGTCCGGTCGTGGTCTTGCCGATATGCTGGACAAGGGAAACCCGGGTCGCGAACAGGATCTCCTTGTCCAGGCAGTACTGCTTCACGAGCAGATCGGAAGGGGCGGTCGCCAGCTCGAACCCCTCCCGAAACATCAGGGCCGCGAGGTCGGGGAGCAGGGGGCGGGAGTAATACACGCACTGCGTCCCGTAAAATCCGCGCGCTTCATACGCGGCGTAGAGCAATCCGCCCGGGTGCGCGGGTTGGCTCCTGAAGTCGTAGCACGCGTAGAGGGCCAGGACGAAGGGGACGGCTCCGCGCGCCAATTCGATTTCGGCGATGGTTGCCGTCAGAGTCTCAAAGAACCCCTCCTGGAAGACGATGTCGTCTTCGCAGATCAGCAGGCCGCGGCTTTCACCGGGGGGGAGGGCGAGGCAGCGCGCATAATTGTAGCAACAGCGGCGGTGGACGCTGGCGGTCGCGATCCGCTGCCACTCCCGCTTGCCCAGCAGGTGCGCCTGGACCGCGCCGTGGTGGGCGTAGTTCTCGAGATACGCGTCCTCGAGGGAACCGACCATCAGGTGCACGGGCGCGATCCCCTGCACCCCGCTCCCGGCCATGAAAAGGCTGGCCAGCGTCTGGTGCAGGAAGCATGGTTCCCGGTGCGTCGTCGAAATGACGATCTTGAAAGGGAGCGCCGTCACGCGATCCCCGGATGCTGCTGGTGGTTCTACGATCGGCTCGTTCATCGGTGTCTCGTCACGCCGCATAGTACAATAAACAGGGATCATGCACACAACCCTGCACAGCGGCGCCGACCGCCGGAGTGCCCGGGCTCCACGCCGGGCGGGTACCGGATCACGCCCCTGCCGGCCTGCGTGGTGAGCGGCCCCCCGTGCTGATCCATCGTTCCTCGGTGCTGGGTCTCGAGTTGGTCGTGACGACGAACTCGTACAAGTACCTGCAGGTCGTCCGGGACATTGAACCTGCGGCCTCCGGCGAACGCCTGGCCGACGGGGTCCTCGAGGTCGAGATCCTCGCCGCAGGCGACGCCTGGACGATCCGCAGCGGCGGCCGGACCATCTGCACCGGGTTCCGGCGCGGCACGCTCGCCGCCCCACTGCAGGACATCATCACCGCGTCGATCTGCGAGCGGATCCCCGACAGCACGAGAATCGCGGCGGATCTGGCAACCGTCGCGGGACACTGCGTGCTCATCGTCGGGTCCGGGGGCGAGAGCTCGGCGCTGCTGCTGGCGCTGCTGGCGCAGGGCGCCGAGTTGCACACCGGCGGCCTCGTCCTTCTGCAAGACGGAGCCTGCATCCCCTTCCCCCGGCGGCTCCGGGTGTTCGATGATCAGCAAAGTCCACCGACCATGGGTGCCGTTCCCCTCGCCTCCCGCCGCTACTCTTGTTCGCGGCGGCTGTTTCGTTTCTTCGACCCTACGGAAATCGACCGTCCGTGGCGGCTCGATCGCCGTGTCCCGTCGGTCATCGTGTACCTCGAGCCCTCCGAAGGCCCGTGCAGTGCAACCTCCCCGGTCCGGAAAATCGAGATGGTGCAGAGCCTGCTCCCGGCCTCCGCCGATCTCTCCCTGCGGCCGCAGAAAACGATCGCGGAAATCAGTGCTCTGGTCGCCTGTTGCGCCTGTTTCCGGGCGCTGCCGGGAAGGAGCCCGGACGCATCGGCTGAAGCCTTGCGCCGCCTCCTTGACTCTGCGCCGCTTCCCGCCCGCCGACCGGAGGACCGGGGCGCACATCTTCCCGCGCCTGCCGCCTCGACACCCGCGCCGCCGCTCGATCTCCAGCGCCTGCCCGAGCCCTGACATGGGGTCCTCGCGGGTGATCCTGACCACTTTTGCCGGCCGCCGGGACCGCATGTCACTGTTGCTCGGCTACGCGGTGGCGGCGTTGCGGCGGGGAATCATCTCCGAATATCACCTCTGGGACTATGCCAGGAACGGGATGGACCGAAGTTGGATTTCAACGCTGCCCCAGCTCTGCCCGGGCATTATTGTGCACCGGCCCGCTGTCCCACGGTACGACGCTTACTACGATCACTACCGGGAGGCGGAGTACGGGGACGCCGTCTTCATCAAAGCCGACGACGACATCGTCTTCATCGATCTCGAACAGCTCCCGGCGTTCCTCGAGTATCGCCGCTTTGACACAGAAACCTTCCTCCTCTCGGCGAACATCGTGAACAACGGGGTCTGCGCGTTCCATCAGCAGGCGCAGGGGGCGGTGCCCCGCTCGCTCATGGAGCTTCCGTATCCGCCGGGAGGATTCTGCGGCGCCCTCTGGGAGAGCGCGGAGCTCGCGACCCGCCTGCACCGGCATTTTCTCGCCTCACCCGCCGCGTTCTCGCGACCGGGAACGACGATTGCACCCGACCGGATCAGCATCAACTTCATCAGCTATCTCGGGAGGCATCTGGGACACTTCAATGGCCTGCGCGGAGACGACGAGCAGGCGCTCAGCGTGACCATCCCGCAACGGATCGGGCGGGTTAACCGGATCTTCAACCCCCTCGTCGTGTCACATCTCTCGTTCTACTCGCAGGACCCCGGCATGGAAATTGCCCCGCTCATCGCCGAGTACCGCGACCTGTATCTGCGCAGCTCCGGTGAAAGCGGCCTCCCCGGGGATGTCCCGGCGAGACCCCGGACGAACCGCCGCGGCGGCGACGCGAGCACTGCGGTGCTCGTGATGACCCACCGGTTCGACGAGCCGATCCTCGAGGAATTCGGGAGGATCCGCGAGGGGCTCGGAGAGGCGGACCAGGCTTTCCTGCTCAGCGACGGGTCCGCGCCGACTCCGGCCTCGGTCGCCCCCTGGGCCCACACGTTCGACTACCCCAGGATCTCTCGCAGGGCCGCCCGGGTCATTGGCGAGGACATCCTGAGAAACATCCACCTGGCATGGGTCGACTTCTTCGAAGCCCACCCCGGTTTCGAGAACTACTGGTTCATCGAGTACGACGTGCGGTATTCCGGCCCCTGGAGCGAACTGTTCGACGCGTTCCGGGACCTCCCCCACGATCTGCTCTGCACCCACCTTCGCCCCTGCGCCCTTGAACCCGGATGGGCCTGGTGGTCCGCGATCCAATCCCCGGGCTCTCCCCTGCCCGCGGAAAGCCTGCTGCGGGGGTTCCTGCCCATCGCGCGACTGTCACGGCGGGGACTCGAGCGGCTCAGGGACGCCGTGGACGAAGGGTGGAGCGGGTTCCTCGAAGGGCTGATTCCCACACTCTTCCGGGGCTCCGGATTGCAGATCGGCGACATCGGGGGTGACGGCCCCTTCGTGCCGCCGGGATTCAGGAACCGCTTCTACACGAGCGTCTCCGACCCGGCGGGTTCGCTGCAGGGCCTGGGATCGATGCGTTTCCGTCCACCAATCCTCTTTCCCGGGATCATGCCCGGACGCCTCTACCATCCCGTCAAGCAGGAACCGGGAACCCTTGATGCCGGCCTGCATCAGCCCCGGGTCGCCTGCGCCGCACTCGACCGCGCCCTGAGAGCAATCCGCGAGCAGATCCTCCCGGCCCAGGACCCCCCTTGCCGGGCGGATGCCCTTGCGGATCGCCTGCTGCAGGTCTTCACCGGACTCTGTTCGGCGGAGTTGCGGGAGGCTCTCGACCGGATGGCGGCCGCAGGACCGGAAGACCTGCCCCTCGGGGCGCTGCGCCAGGACCTCCTCGCCCTTCCGGCTTTCCTGGATGCCACCCGTCGGATCACCCGAATGCCGGCGGGTGATTTCGGAGCGGAGCCACGAAACACCTGCTGATCGTCGGCGCCGGATTCTCCGGTGCAGTCCTCGCGCGGGAACTGGCCGAGGCCGGATTTCCCGTTCAGGTCATCGATGCGCGCAGCCATGTTGGCGGCAATTGCCATACCGAACGCGATCCCCAAACCGGTGTCATGGTGCACGTCCATGGCGCGCACATTTTCCATACGAGCAGCGAAGAGGTCTGGCGCTACGTCCGGCGTTTCGGCGAGTGGGTGCCGTTTGTTCACCGGGTACGAGCCGATACGGGTGCAGGTGTTTTCAGCCTCCCCATCAACCTGCGGACCATCAACCGATTCTTCGGGAGGACGCTCTCCCCTAGCCAGGCCAGGGATTTTCTCGAGTGCCTGGCCGAGAAAAGCATCGGGGAACCTGCAAACTTCGAAGAGCAAGCTTTGAAATCCATCGGCCGTGAACTCTACGAAGCGTTCTTCAGGGGCTACACGATCAAGCAGTGGGGCTGCGATCCGACCGAGTTGCCGCCGGAAATTTTCACGCGCCTGCCCGTCCGCTTTGACGGTGACGACCGTTACTACGACAGCACCTACCAGGCAATGCCCCGGGGGGGCTACACCCGGGTGATTGAGAACATCCTGGCCCACCAGCTCGTGAAGATCAGACTGTCAACCCCCTGGCATCCCACGCTGCGGCAGGAGGCCGCTCATGTCTTCTTCTCCGGCGCCCTGGACCAGTTCTACGACTTCTGTGAGGGCCGGCTGGGCTACCGGACGGTCTCCTGGCGCCCTGAGACCCACGAGGGTGATTTCCAGGGCTCTGCCGTGATCAACTACCCCCGGCTGGATGTGCCCTGGACCAGGGTGCTCGAACACAAGCATTTCGCGCCGTGGGAATCTCATGCCCGGACGCTCGTCTCCCGGGAGTTCAGCAAGGAGACGGGAGAAGACGACACGCCCTATTATCCCAAGCGGCTCGAGGTGGACCGGAGCGTTCTCAGCCGCTATCGTGAACGGGCGGAGCGCGAACGGGGAGTCTCCTTCATCGGCCGCCTTGGGACGTACCGCTATCTGGACATGCACCAGGTCATCGCCGAAACCCTTGATTTCTCTCAGGCCTGGCTCGAAGCGAAGTCACTCGGCAGGCCCCTGCCGGTCTTCTCCGGTGCGCCGCTCTGAACCGAACGGGGAGTAGCGGTTGCCATTGACAAGACTCTGCGTTGCCCGGAGAATTCCCCACCACAGAACCGCGACACCAACCCGGAGATCCCCGCGGCGCAATGAGCACCCCCGACGGCGCACCACCACCCGAACGGCCGGCAGTTCCGGGCGGACAGCGCCGGACCCGGGTGCTGCTCTGGGGTGACAGCGGCACTTCCGCCACGGGTTTCGCCACGGTGATCCGCCACCTCGTCCGGGGGCTCGCCGCGACGGGGCGCTACGAGATCGACCAGATCGGTATCAACTTCACCGGCGACTACTACGACCGCGTCGAGCACCCCTGCCGGATCTACCCGGCGCTCGGCGCCGGCTACCGGGACGTCTTCGGCCGCGACCGCCTGCTCAAGGTCCTGGCCGGGGAAGACAAGGCGCTGCCGGGACCCTGGGAGATCCTCTTCACGCTCCAGGACCACTTCATCGTGGACGAGATCCTGGGGGAGCTGGCGGCAACCCGCACCCGCCTCGCCGAGGCGGGTCGACCCCTGGCCTGGGTCGGGTACTGGCCCGTGGACAGCCGGCTGCGCGAGCGTTGGGTCAAGGGGGTGATCCTGGCCCCGGACTTCCCGGTCCTGTACACCAGGTACGGTCTCGGGGAGGTGCTGCACTTCGACCCCGTGGGGGAACTGGGGTACCGGCAGCGGCTCCGGGTCATACCTCACGGCGTCGACTGCGCAACCTTCCGGCCGCTGACCGCAACCGAGGCCGCGGCGTTCCGGGATTTTTACTTCCAGGGCAAGGTCAAGCCCGGGACCTTCCTCGTGGTCAACGTCAACCGCAATCAGCCGCGCAAGGACCTGGCGCGGACCATCGCGGCCTTCGCGCTCTTTCACCGGCAGGTGCCCGAGAGTTTCCTCTACATCCACGCCGCGGGAAAGGATGCCGGCGGCAACCTCCTCGAGATCGCCGAGGAATTCGGTCTCGTCCTCTGGGAGGACTGGGGCTACCCGACGGCTTTCGATCCCCGCCACGGCCTGCCCGAGGCCGACCTGAACCGCATCTACAACGCCGCCGACGTCGTCGTGACCACCTCGCTCGGCGAGGGCTGGGGCCTGAGCATCACCGAGTCGATGGCGGCCGGGACGCCCGTCATCGCACCGCACAACACGAGCATCCCCGAACTGCTCGGCAACCCGACCCCGTCCGACCGGGTGCGCGGCCTCTCGGTCGCCTGCGGCGGCCCCTCGCTCTGGGTCTGCCAGGGCGCGGGCGACCTGGGGCGGACGCGACCGCTGACCGACGTCGAGGACCTGGTGCGCCAGCTTCGTTTCCTGCACGAACACCCCGCGGAGGCCGAGCGCCTCGCCCGGGACGCCCGGGACTGGGTGCAGGGACTGCGTTGGGAGCGGGTCGTCAGCGAGTACTGGCTGCCGCTGTTCGCCCAGGCCGCGCGCGTTGGCGCCGAGCCGATTCGACCCAAACCTGACTTATAATCTTCACAGACAGCCACAGGGAAAGCGAGAAGCAAACCCGGCTGCAGTCGGGGCAGGCCGAAGAGCTGCGCGGGAAACCCGCACTCAAAGGCGAAGAGCGCGTGCTGGACGTCGCGCGCCGTTCACCTCGGGGGTAATGCGGTAAAGCCTCACGGACCTGCCGCTGAGCCCGCACATTTCTCCATCCGCGTCGGGGCCAGTGTCATGGGTCGAGCAGCGCCGAGAGATCGAACGGCCGCGCCGCCGCTGAACGCTCCGGCTCCGAAAAGCAGAGCTTGGCGACGGTCGCCTTGAACTCATCGTCCACGAGCTCAAAAAACAGTTCCTTCCACCAGCTGTGGCGGACGATCTGTCCGCAGGGGGTGTTCAGCACCGCGGTCCGGCACACGAAAAACGCCTCGCGGTGGCTCAGGACGAACGCGCTGGCCGCGAACTGCTCGTGCGGCCACTCCCTGCGATAGCGGGGGTTGCGGTCGGCGTCGCTCCAGACAGCGTCGAGGAAGCCGCGGCCGAAGGCGTCGTTCTTCAGGATCATGCACCCGGTATTGATGTAGGTGTTCTTCGGCAGGTGCGGGTCGCGCGAGAGGACGCCGTGCTTGTCGGGGGCCGCGACCAGGGCGTCCACGAGGGCTCTGAAGTGCTCCTCGTCGCGGATGAAGGCGTCCGAGTCGAGAAAGGCGACGACGTCGATCTCGGGGTGGTCGCGCATGTAAGTCCGCAACGATGCGGATCTTCGCCCAGGTGACGTGGCGGTCGGGGTGGTCGCCGCTGCGGATCGGAATGACCTCGTGCGGCAGCCGGTGATCCGGCACTTGAGCCGGTTGATCACGAAGGAACTGGACCAATAGTCCCAGGTTCGGCCGAGAGCGCCGGCGTTGAACGAACGCATCATCGCGGCTGTGTCGTCGGCGGGATCGCAGGTCAAGGGTTTCGACTCCCGGTGGATGGTGACGGGACGGTTGTCGGCCTGGATGACGCAGACCTTCGCCGGCGGCGATTCCGGCGTGTCGGCCGGCGCAGGCCGGAAGCACCTGCTCCCCCAGCCATCCTGCCGGTCGGCGAGGGGATCGCCCGGGGCTGCGGGCGAGGGAGTGCGCTTCAGCCGCCCGCGCAGCACGGGCCAGGTGCGAAAGCCCTGCAAGAGCGTGACGACGGACCGCGCGAAATTGAGGACGCGGGACATCGCCCTACTCCCTGCTGCCGGGCACCGGAGGGCGCTCGACCAGGTACAGGTTCAGCCGCGGTCCCGGTTGCACTACCCGGTCGGGATTCATGGAGAGGAAGAACGCATCCGAAGAATCGAGCGTCAACCGGCCGCTCCCGGCCAGCGGCCCGACAACCGCGTGCTCGCACGATGCGACCCCGCGTCCAGGCGGCGAGCCGGCGAGCGTCGGTGCGAACCATGGGCAGTGGGTACTCGGCCTGCACCACGCACACCGTCCGGGCGGCCACCTCCGCCGCAGGCGGGTTTCGATAGACCTCGTACGCGCCTCGGCCGCGCGCCGACGGCGCCCGCAGCAGCAGCAGGTAGAGACGGTCGATCACCCGTGCCGCGTCGGCACCGTACCGCCTCTCCGACATAGGCGATGCGTCGCAGCAGAGAGGCCGTACTCTCGACCACCTGTGGCTCGCTCTCCGGCTCCCCGAGCCAGACGATCGGGACGGACGGAGGAACATTGGCTCCGGATCCAGCGCCCGGCCTCCGATCGCGTGTCTTCGCGGGCCAGGCTGCCGACCAGCCTGTTCGTGTCCGGGACGGTCGTCGCGATCCCGGCGACGCCCACGACGATCAGCAACACCCGTCCGTAGCCGCACCGGCCAGCGTCTTGCGACGGCCTCCAGGCCAATCCCGGCGCAGACGGCTGCCAGCGGTAGCAGCGGCGACACGTACCGAAACGGCAACGTCCGGGCCGGCGCAAGCACGGCCGCGAACCCGAGTGTCGCGGCCACCAGGGAGATCAGGCGACCGTCGCCGGGCGCCGGCACCGGGCCAGCGCAACGGACAGCCCGGCGGCACCGAGCGCGAGACCGACCCACCGGCCCGGAAGGAAACCGAGATAGACCTGCGCTCGCGCAAGTGTCCAGGCCGCGCCGGGAGCGAGGGCGCCGCCGCTCGGGCTCACCGTAGATCGCGCCGAAGATCCTCCGCAGCCACTCCACGAGCCGGCCGGGATGGAGCAGGATCCGGGGTTGAACAGCAGGAAGATGGCCGCGGCGACCGTCAGGAATACTGTCACGCGCCGAAACGCGCGGTCAGCCCGGTCGCTCCCGGGCCCCAGAGCAGTGCGAGAGCTATGGCGGGCAGGACGATTCCCGCGGTGTACTTCGTTGCCACCGCCATCCCGGCGACGCAACCGCACCAGGCCGCCGTCGCTGGTCTGCCGTCCACATCGTTCGCGAACACGCGCGCGATCGCCAGGAGACTGCAGGCGACCAGGAGACTCATCGGTGTGTCCGTGACGGCGAAGTGCGCCTCCCGCACGGCGAGCGGCGACACCGCGTACCACAAGGCCACCACGGCCGCGACGGACGGTGAGGCCCAGCGGATCGCGAGGCGATACACCAGGAGGGTCAGCGCCGCACCGCTGACCGCCGAGAGCGGCGGCCGGCGAAAAAGTAGCGAGAAGGGTTCGTCCCGAAATCGTCGAGAGAGGGAGGAGGCGGCTCCGCCGACGAGGAACGCGACCGCGTGGACGAAGCGGAACAAGATCGCCAGCGTTTCGATCATCAGCGCCGGGTAGTACAGGTGGCCGGGATTGCCGTGTCGGGCGAACAACTCAACGGCCGGCACGACCAGCAGGCTCTCGTCGGGCCTGATGTAGAAATTCGACAACAAGGGCAGCCCGAAACCGAGCCCGCGCAGCCGAAGCCCCAGCGCCACGACGACCACCAGCGCCGGAACGAAATCGCGCGTGCCGGCCTACTCCCTTACGTGCCAGGAGGAAAACACAGGCACCCTCCTTCTCCGGCGACCGCCGAGCCAGACGCGTGAGCACGGACCGTCCATGCGGAGAGGAACACCGGACGGCCCAGCCAGTGCCACCGGCCCAGGCCCTTGTCTGCAAGCAGGCAGGGAACGCTGGCGTAATGCAGAAGGTCGAACCAGAACATCGCCGTGCGTGAGAGATAGTACTCGTGTCGAACCACGGCGAACCCGGAGCGCACGAGCCGCTCCCGCCAGGTCTGCGCTGCTGTCGAGGTGGTAGTGAGCGGACCGGCGGTTGAACCAGGACGCGGTATCGCCGGGCGCATCTCGTCAGGCCAAGGCGCTCAAGCCCGACCGCCAGCCCCGAAGCCGTCCGAGAACCGATGGCTCGGCGCGGTGACGACGAACCAGCCGCCGTGGCGAGCACCCGATGCACCTCGGCAAGCGGACGCTCGAGGTCCGGGATGTGCTCGAGAACGCTGTTGGCCAGGACCAGCCCGCAGCTGCCGTCGGCCAGAGGGAGGCAGTCGGCGGAGCCGCACGTCAAGTTCTCGTAGATGCCGCCGCGCCGGGCGCGGTCGATGGCCGTCCGGTCCGGGTCCAGGCCGTGCGCCACCGGCGTGGGGAGCGTCGCCGCCGCGAACTGGCCGTCGCCGCAGCCCAGGTCGAGCACGGGACGCGCACGAGGGGCGTGTCGGCGGATCAAGGTCGACTCCACTGCCCGGACCAGTGCCCGGAACGGCGGCACTCGTGAGAGGTGCAGACGCATCAGGTCCTGGCCAATTCGTCTCTCTTGCCGGCGCCGGGGAACCGCATTCCGGGCGAGACCGGCGAGAGGGCCTCGCAGGCAGGAACGAAGCCATCCACCCCGAAGATCGCGCTGATCTGCTCCGGCGGTCGGGTGAATCGCTTCGCGCTCGCGCACGACTCTGGCAATCGCCTGCGCCAGCGCCTCGCTGTCGCGCGGCGGCACGAGCACCCCCATGCCGCTGCGGCGGATCGGCTCCCGAATACCGGGGAGGTCCGTCGCCACCACCGGCGTGCCGCAGAGCATGCTCTCGACCTGCACGAGGCCGAAGCTCTCGGTTCGGTTCACGCTCGGCAGCACGGTGACGTCGCACGCCGCAAAGAACGTCGCCATCTCCCGGTCGGACAGCTGGCCGACGAACGCGATCTCGGTCGGCCCACTCGTCGAAGAGCCGTCTGAGCTTCGCCCAGCAGCCGTCCTTCTCCCAGCCCCTCGCGCTTCTCGCCGACAATCAGCAGACAGGGTGTCGCCCAGAAGTCGCCGGAGCCGGCCGCGAGCGGCGAGCAGGTACTCGATTCCCTTCTCCGCGCTGATGCGCGCGGCCAGGCCGATGACGGCACCGGCATCGGGTGCGTGCCGCTTCCGCCACGCGGCGACTTCCGCCGACGCGGGCGCCCGGAGTGTGACGGGGGTCGGGAGGGCGACGCACTTCGCAGGTGGGGTTGGAGCAGCCGGCTGGTTTCCGCGTAGTCCCGCGAGAGCACGATCACCCGCGCCGACCGGTGAGCAGTCGCTTGGCGGAGGCCTCGACCCAGCGTTGCGCGCACGAATTGAGGCGCGAACGGGGCAGCTCGATGTCGCATTGGTAGACGGTGACCACGGGCACCCGGCCCGGCCGCCGCGTTCAGCAACGCGCCCGTTTCCGGCGGCGTGATCGGGTAGTTGATCACGATCACGTCGCTCGCGGCAACCAGCCGTCGCGCCCGACGTCGATACCCGGTCATCAGGACACCCTTGCCGATGCGCGACAGAACCGGCAACTCGGTGACGCGCACGCCGTTACGGGTCTCCTCGACCGGGAGGTGCGGTCGTAACCCGAGGTGAGCACCGTCACCGATGACCCGCTGCCGCGAGACCCTCCGCCAGACGCTGGGCGTACATGGTCAACCCCGAGATGTGCGGCCGGTAGTAGGTCAGGGCGACCAGGATACGCACGGCTCAGCGGATTTCGGCGCACTCGCCGGGCACGAGACGGCACGGATTCTTCGCGCTTCGTTCCGGTACCGATGCCAAGCCCGTTCTTCCTCCCGCCGCCGCGCCGTACCTGCGTTGAGCGGATTGTCCTGCCGATGGCGGCGAAAATCAAGGCTGACCGGTTGACATTCACCAGACCTGCGATAAACTTCGACCCGGTTGCATTTCAAAGCGAACGCATCACAACGGGTGGGGGGATTGTGATCAGCGAGGAGCAGCGGCAGGATCCTGTGGCAAAGGGGGAAACCGAGCGCCGGTATTTTCTCAAGAAGATCGCCATCGCCACGGCATTCGCCGCGCCGACCATCGCGACCTTCTCCGTCGACAGCCTGCGCAAGAAAGCCTTCGCGCAGGGACAGCGTTCTGCCCTTGCGCTTGCGGTGGGGCGTGAGCGAAAAGCGACCTGACCTGTTCGCACGGATCGCTCCTCCAGGTCAACCTGACGAGGGGGGGCTCCCCGTGGAAAAGTGTGGTGATTGTGGCTGCATGACTTACGCCAAGTTCTCGAGATGGATCAGGAATAATTCAGCTCTCCCTGAGATCTGGCAGTGCTGAAGCTAATGGATCTTCGTCAGGAGCACGACCGCGCATCTTCGCGCAGGAAACTCAAACCCCCTTCATCCCCCTTTCGCAAAGGGGGAAAGAGGGGGTTTGAAGCAGGGGCAACAGTGCCTTGAATCCCCTTTCTTCTCCGTGCTGACCCCCCTCGGATTCTCTGGTTGACGCTCCATGAGGCACCACACTTTTCCGCAGAGAACCACGAGGGGGTTGACATTCACCGAACACGCCGTAGACTTCTGGTTGACGAGAGGTAAATCGGCGCGCGACACAACGAGGGGGGGATGGCGATGAGCGAAGAGCACCGGCAGGATCCTCTGGCAAAGGTGGAAACCGAGCGCAGGGATTTTCTCAAGAAGATCGCCGTTGCCGCGGCGTTCGCCGCGCCGACCATCGCGACCTTCTCCGTCGACGGCATGCGCAAGAAGGCCTTCGCACAGGCCGCCTACGACCCGCCGCAGGTGATCTCGTTCGCGGAGTCCGCGACCGATGGTCGGGCGGTGGTACGATTCAGCCAGCCGATGGACACCGGAGCCGGAGCCGACCTCTTAAAGAATGGTTTCCTCGCCGGAGGCGACTACCGCACCATCGATTTCGATACCGCTGGAGTAGTGTATGGGGCTCAGATGCACGGGGATCAAGAGGAGTGGATCACCTACTCTGGTTGTCAGGCCTATTCATACCTCACGGTGACTTACAACCTATCCGGCCCCGGCAAGTTGAAAGGCAAAAACGGGCTCGAGTGCCTGCCCTTCTCGGGGACTATCGGGGTGGATGTCCCGGGTTACCCCTGCTGGACATGATTTTCCGGGTTGCCGCCGGGCAGCTCCCGACTGAACGTTGAGCGACAACAGGATCGCGGGACTGCCCGTCAAAGCTGCCGGCCTCGAGGTCTTCCCCGAGGCCGACGGCTACGTTGTCTACCAGGCCGCGCGCGACAAAGTTCATTTCTTGAACCACACCGCCGTCTTCGTGCTCGAGTTGTGCGACGGCCTCCACTCGACGATCGAAATCGGCGCGATCTTCCGGGAGACCTTCCCGCCGGCCGAGGACCCCGAGCGGGCCGTTGACGACCTGCTCGGGCGGTTCGTCGAGGAGGAGCTGATACGGATCGATCAGCCGGCAGCTACCGCGTCCTCGACCACCTGATCTCCGTCCGCACGAACCGGGAGGAGATCGACCGCCGGATCGGCGACGTCGCCATCCGGGCCGAATCCGTGGGCGAGCCCGTCCGCGAGCTCGAGATCGAGGTGCTCGCTTCAGATCCGGTCTTCGAGTTGCGGCACAACGGGCACGTCTACAGCCGGTTCCCGCAACTCGACGCAAGCGTCTTTCACCTGGAGCTCCTGGTTGCCGACCTCGTGCTCGCCGCGCTCACTGCCCCCATCGCGGTCGCGACCCGGCAGAAACGCTCGCCGCGGTCCCCCGGGCGCTCGAGGGCTTGACTTTCGGCGAATCCGTCGTAGACTTCGGCCAGACGGCGCTGCGCTCGGAGCGCTGCTGCAACGGGGCGGGGATTTCCACTGGGCGAAGTGCAAGCGCAGGATCCTTTGGCGAAGGTGGAAACCGAGCGCAGCGATTTTCCCAAGAAGATTCGCCGTCGCCGCGGCGTTTGCCGCACCGACGATCGCGACCTTCTCCGTCGCCGGGATGCGCAAGAAGGCCTTCGTGCAGCCGCCTACGACCAGCCGCATGTCGTATCATTCGAGGCTTCTGTCGACTCGGCGTTCGTGACGTTCCGGCAGGCGATGGCACTGCCGTCGGAACCGATGTCTCGAGGATCGCTGACCCCTCCTGCCGAACGACCAGCTTCAGCATCGGGGGAGTCTCCTGCCATTCGAGTTGGAACGGGAGCAACCAGCAGATGATCACTTTCGGAGGTTGTCCTGGTGGGCCGGCGGACCTCACGGTGACGTACAACCAAGGCGGCTGCGGTCCCAAGTTTGTCAGCGCCGACGGGCTGCGGGAACTCAAACCATTTTCGGGGACCGTCCAGGTGAGTGTCACTTGCCCGGAATGATGTTTTTCGGTCGGCACCAGCCTCTCGACTGATGGCTGAGCGACAACGGGATCGCGGGTTGCCGGTCAGGGCCCAAGGGGACTCGTCGCGTTTCACTCCCGGCGACCGCGACGCAGCCAGGGCAGCACCTTCCCGGCGATCGCGAAGGGACCGGTGAGGGCGCGATACAGATAGAGCAGCGGCAGCAGCGCGCCTCTGCCGCTCGCCCGCCAGCGCCAGGTCTCCCCCGGGCGGGGCAGCAGCAGATCCAGCAGGTCGAGGCCCCGGATCAGCCGCAATTCCCGGGCGTGGTCCATGCGCTGCAGCCGCTCCAGGATCCTGCACGGTGCGTCGGTCGCCGCGGGCGAGACCCGCGGTGAGCAGGTCCAGCACGATCCGCTTCGGGCCCTGCGGCTCCCGGCCGATCGCCGCAGCCGCGCCCTCCCAGCCCGGGACAGGTCCGAAGACCGCCTGCGCCAGCAGGAGGCTGCTCGCGACCGCCTCCCCCACCCCCCACTCCTGCGCCTGCGAGACGACCGCGGCCGGGCGCGACACCGTCACCGCGGGCCAGGAGCTTGCGGATGTCGAGCAGCCAGATCAGGCGGTTCCCGCTCAGCGGATCGAAGACCAGGTGCCGCCACCGGGCCCGCCGCGCGAGCGAGGGGTTCAGGGACCCGTGCTTGAAGGCGTGCACGCACAGGTGCAGCAGCGTCGTGGGCTCGTCGAGGCGCAGAAATCGATCGCCTGCTGACTCTCGCGACCCCGGTCCACGCCGCGTCGAGGCGCGCGGGCGGGAACAGCTGCTCGTCCGCGAGGTTCCAGTGCAGCTCGACGCGGGTGCCGCCGCCGCTCTTCACGAAGGCGAGGTGAAAGTGCAGGCGCCGGGCCTCGTCGGCGTCGAGGGCGCCGGGCAGAGCGTACCCGGCCTCGCGCATCAGGCCCTCGGCGCGCGGCAGATCCTCCCGCCGCACGAGCCAGTCCAGGTCCTGCATCGGCCGCAGACCCGGACGGTCGTAGAGCGTCGTGAAGAGGGCCGCGCCCTTGAAGGGGACGGCCCGGACGCCGCCGGCGCGGAACATCTCCGCGAGCCGCCGGGCCTCGCCGAGGAGACGGAAGTGCTCGATCTGGGATTCGCGGTGCTGTTCACGCAGCGTCTCGGCGAAAAATGACCGGCACCTCCCCGAGCAAGTCTTCGCGGGAGAGCAGAAAAAAGACGTAGGGGGCGACGCCGTGCAGCGTCAGCAGCGGGAGGGCCGCCTCCCACTCGTCGCGCGATCCGGCGCCGAGGATCTCCCCGAGCCGCCGCCGACGTTCCCTCGCCGCCCGCCCTCGAGCGCGAGCAGCGCCTGCGGGATCCGGAACCGTGAAGCGGTCGCAACTGCTGCCGGCATCGCCTCCCCCATGGTGAAGTGTCGTGTCTACCACAGCCGGGGCCGGCCCACAACCTGCCGGCGAGCCGCTCCGGCCGCCCGCGCGCGCCGCGGCCCGCTTGCGGAGTCCCGCCCCGATGCGGTACAAGCGTTGCTGCTCAGATGACGCCTGCGAGAAGGAGAGAGCCGTGACTGCAGAGAATGATTCCCCGCCGGGCATTCCGGTCGAGTCGAGCGACATCCGCTACCGGGTTCTCGGCTGTCCGATACACATCCGTTGCGCGGCACCCCGCGTCGCGCCGCTGCTCGCGGAAGCCGCCCCGCGGGCGAGGGAGGCGGGTCTCCCGGCCGGCCGCGCCATCGAGATCGAGGTCCGGCCGGGCGGGAGCCCGAACCTGGTCGAGGTTCGCCACGAGGGTCGACTGCTCTACCAGCACTTCGACCCGGTGCGCATTGCGGTCGAAATCGAGTCTCTGGTGACGCACCTGGTCACCGAAGCGTGGGCGGAGTGGACCCGCCTGCACGCCGGCTGCGCCACCGTCGCGGGTCGCCGGGCTCTCTTCTCGGGCGACAAGGCCGCGGGGAAGACCACCCTGATGCTCGGGCTCCTGGCGGCCGGGCACGAGGTGCACGGCGACGAGAACGTGCTGCTGCGCGGCGGCGTCACGCTCCCCCTGCCGCGCAAGTTTCACCTGCGCGAGGGAACCCTGAATCTGATCCCGGAGTTTGCATCCGTGCGCGAGTCGCTCAGCCCGCGCGAGCACCCGGTGATCGGGCCCTTCCGCTTCTGCGACCCGACCGACCTCGGGCGGCCCTGGAACGTCGGCTTCGCCCCGGCCGCCGCGGTCTTCATCCTGGAGCCGGGCTTCGGCGGCGCCTCCGTCGTCTCGCCCTGCCCGAAGGTGGACCTGGTCCGCCACCTGCTCTTCCAGACGGTGAACCTCTCCGACGCACCGGGTCGGGAGATACGCGAGATTTCGCTGCTCGCCGACGCGGCCGCCGCCTTTCGCCTCAAGGTCGGCGATCTCGCCGGGGCCGTGCGCGAGATCGAGACGGCGCTCGCCGCCCTCCCGGCCCCCGCAGCGGGACCGACCGGAGCGCCCCCGCGTCAACCTTGCTAGAATTGCCGGATGATCGTCCTTAAGATCCTGCTGCGCAACTCGCTGCGCCACCCGCTGCGCAGCTCGCTGACGGTGCTGGCGGTCGCCGTGGCGATCCTCTCCTTCGGGCTGCTGCGCACCGTGATCGACGCCTGGTACGCCGGGGTGCAGGCCTCTTCCGCCGCGCGCCTCGTCACGCGCAGCTCGATCTCCCTGATCATGCCCCTGCCCCTCGCCTACGCGCCGCGGATCCGCCAGGTGGACGGCGTCGCCAAGGTCTCCTGGGGCAACTGGTTCGGCGGCATCTACCAGGACGAGAAGAACTTCTTCCCGAACTACGCCGTCGACCCGTACGTCTACCTGGACCTCTACCCCGAGATCGTGCTGGCCGACGAGGAACTGGCCGCGTTCCGCCGGGAGCGCACGGCCTGCGTCGTCGGCCGCAAGACCGCGGCGCGCTTCGGCTGGAAGCTCGGCCAGACGATCACGCTGCGCGGGACGATCTACCCGGGCGACTGGCCGATGACGATCCGCGGCATCTTCCGGGGTCGCGACAAGACGGCCGACGAGACGCCGCTGCTCTTCCACTGGGACTACCTGAACGAGGGGATCAAGCGCATCTGGCCCGGGGCCGCCGACTCCGTGGGCTGGTACCTCGTCGGGGTCAAGGACCCGGACCGCGCCGCGGAGGTTTCCGCCGCGATCGACGGCATGTTCAAGAACTCGCTCGCCGAGACGCTGACCGAAACCGAGAAGGCCTTCAACCTCGGGTTCATCAGCATGACCGAGGCGATCATCACGATGATCAGGCTCGTCTCGCTCGCCGTGATCGCGATCATCATGGTCGTCGCCGCCAACACGATGGCGATGACGGCGCGCGAGCGGATGAGCGAGTACGCGACCTTCAAGGCGCTCGGTTTCGACGGCTTCCGCATCGGCGTGCTGGTCTGGGGCGAGTCGCTGACGCTGACGGCGGCCGGCGGCGCGCTCGGGATGGCGCTGACGTTCCCGGCGGCGCGGTACTTCGAGTCGCAGCTCGGGCAGTTCTTCCCGGTCTTCCAGATCTCCTCCGCGACCCTGCTCATGGACGTCGCGGCGATCCTCGTCGTCGGCGTCGCCGCGAGCGTCGTGCCCACCTGGCGGGCGGCGCGCGTCAACGTCGTCGAAGGCTTCGGCACTGGGATGAAGCAGGCGATCCGGTGCGGAACCTGTTCCCCCTTGCAAAGGGGAGCAAGGGGTTTTCGAACGGCCCTCACTGCGACTGACGGAACGATGGCGATCCCGTACTCGTACTCGCTGCGCAACCTCTGGACGCGGCGGCTGACCACCGTCGCTGACGGCCGCCGGCATGGCGATGGTGGTGTTCGTGTTCGCCGCGATGCAGATGCTCGCGGCCGGGCTGCGCGCCACGCTCGTCGAGACCGGGTCGTACGACAACGCGGTGCTGATCAGGAAGTCCTCGCAGACCGAGGTGCAGAGTTCCGTCGCGCGCGACGCCGCGGCGATCGTCGAGGTCCAGCCCGAAGTCGCCGTCGGCGCGGGGGGCGAGCGGCTCGCCGCCAAGGAGATCATCGTGCTGATCAGCCTGCTGCAGCGGCGCGGCGAGCGGCCGGCGAACGTGACGATCCGCGGGATCGGCGCGGCGAGCCTCGCCCTGCGCCCGCAGGTGCGCCTCGCGGCCGGCCGGATGCCGCAGGCCGGGCAGCAGCGAGATCGCCGCCGGCGCGAGCATCGCGCGGCGCTTCCGCGGCGCGGGCGTCGGCGAGCAGCTGCGCTTCGCCCAGCGGGACTGGACGGTGGTCGGGATCCTCGACGCCGGCGGCTCCGCTTTCGACTCGGAGATCTGGGGCGACGTCGACCAGTTGATGCAGGCCTTCCGCCGGCCGGTCTACTCCTCGGTGCTGCTGCGCCTGCGGGACCCCTCGCGCTTCGAGGAGTTGAAGAAGCGCCTCGAGGGCGACCCGCGCCTCGCGCTCGAGGCCAAGAGGGAGACGCGCTTCTACGCCGACCAGTCCGAGATGATGGCGAAGTTCCTGCGGGTCTTCGGCTCGGTGCTGGCGGCGATCTTCTCCTTCGGCGCGATCATCGGCGCGATGATCACCATGTACGCGGCCGTCGCCAACCGGGTGCCGGAGATCGGGACGCTGCGCGCCCTCGGGTTCCAGCGCGGGAGCATCCTCGCCGCGTTCCTGCTCGAGTCGGCGTTTCTCGGCCTGCTCGGCGGCGCCTGCGGGCCTGTCCGGCGCCGCTTTTCTGCAGTTCGCCACCGTCTCGACCATGAACTGGCAGACCTTCTCGGAACTGGCCTTCCGCTTCGACCTCACCGCCGCGATCGCCGGCAAGTCCCTGGCCTTCGCGCTGGGGATGGGCCTCGCGGGCGGGGCGCTGCCGGCGCTGCGGGCCGCCCGCCTCGGCATCGTCGACGCGTTACGGACGTCGTGACGGCCGCTGAAATGTTCGTGCGGAGGGGGTGAACCCCTCCCACGCTTGCAGGTCTTTTCGCGGCCGGGGTGAACCCCTCCCCGCGCTTGCAGGTCTTTCGCCGGGCCGGGGGTGAACCCCTCCCCTGCGCTTGCAGGTCTTTTCGCCGGGCCGGGGTGAACCCCTCCCCTGCGTTGCATATTTCTTCGTAGGGGCGGGGTTGATCCCCGCCCGCATTCCCGCCCGTTTAACGCATCGACAGCGAGATGCGCCTGCGCGGCAGGTCGACCTCGAGCACCGTCACCTGCACCTGCTGCTGCACCTTGACCACCTCGGCCGGGTCCTTGACGAAGCGGTCGGCCAGCTGGCTGACGTGCACCAGCCCGTCCTGGTGCACGCCGATGTCGACGAAGGCGCCGAACGCCGGTGACGTTGGTGACGATGCCGGGCAGCTTCATGCCCGGCTGCGAGGTCCTCGATCTTCTCGACGCCCTCGGCGAAGGAGAACGACCTCGAACTGCTCGCGCGGGTCGCGGCCGGGCTTGGCCAGCTCGGCGAGGATGTCGGTGCAGCGTCGGCAGGCCGACGCCGTCGCGTCGACGTACCGGGCCGGGGCGATGCGCTTGCGCAGCTCCGTCGTCGCGCAGCAGGTCCGCCACCGCGCAGCCGAGATCCGCCGGCCATCCGCTCCACGACCGGGTAGCTCTCGGGGTGCACGGCGCTGGCGTCCAGCGGGTTCGCGCCGCGCGCGGATGCGCAGGAAGCCGGCGGCCTGCTCGAAGGCCTTGGGGCCGAGGCGCGGCACCTTCAGCAGCGTCGGCGCGCGCGGCGAACGGGCCGTGCTCGTCGCGGTGGGCCACGATGTTCCGCGGCCAGCGCGGGGCCGAGGCCGGAGACGTAGCGAGAGCAGCTGCGCGCTGGCGGTGTTCAGCTCGACGCCGACGGCGTTGACGCAGCTGGCGACCACGGTCGTCGAGCGCGCGCTTGAGCGCGTTCTGGTCGACGTCGTGCTGGTACTGCCCGACGCCGATGGACTTGGGGTCGATCTTCACCAGCTCGGCGAGCGGGTCCATCAGGCGCCGGCCGATGGAGACCGCGCCGCGCACGGTGAGGTCCTGGTCGGGGAACTCCTCGCGCGCGATCTCGGAGGCGGAGTAGATCGAGGCGCCGCTCTCGTTGACCATGCACCACCGGCACCGCGGCCGGGCAGGCCGAGGCCGCGCACGAAGGCCTCGGTCTCGCGCCCGGCCGTGCCGTTGCCGATGGCGATGGCCTCGACGGCGAAGCGCTCGCACCAGCTCGCGGAGCTTCGCGGCGGCCTCGTCCGCTGGCCCGCGGCGTCTCGAAGTGCGGGTAGACGACGCCGGTGTCCAGCAGCTTGCCCTGGCGGTCGAGGCAGACCACCTTGCAGCCGGTGCGGAAACCCGGGTCGATCGCCAGCACGTTCCTGCCGCCGAGCGGCGGCGGCCAGCAGCAGCTCGCGCAGGTTCGCGGCGAAGACCCGGATCGCCTCGCGGTCGGCGCGCTCCTTGAGGGCCAGCCGGCTCTCGGTCTCCATCGCCAGCGAGAGCAGCCGCTTGTAGCCGTCCTCGGCGGCCAGCCGCACCTGCTGCGACGCGGCGCCCCCGCCTGTCACGAAGAGGCCGCCGAGCAGGCCGAGCGCCTCCTCCTCCGGGACGACGATCCGCAGCGTCAGGAACCCCTCCTTCTCGCCGCGCCGGATGGCGAGGATGCGGTGCGACGGCGCGCTCGCGGCCGGCTCCTGCCACGCGAAGTAGTCGCGGAACTTGGCCCCCGCCTCTTCCTTGCCGGCGGTCACCCGGGAGCGCAGGACGCCGCTGCGGGCGTAGAGGTCGCGCAGCCGGGCCGCGGGCCGCCGGGTCCTCGCTGATGCGCTCGGCGAGGATGTCGCGGGCGCCGGCGAGCGCCTCCGCCGCCGTCGCCACGCCCTTTTCGGGGTCGACGAAGGCCGCCGCCTCGGCCGCGGGGTCGCCGGCGCCCTGCGGCGAACAGCAGATCGGCCAGCGGCTCCAGGCCCTTCTCCCGGGCGATGGTGGCCCGGGTGCGGCGCTTGGGGCGGTAGCGGCAGGTAGATGTCCTCGAGGACGGCCGAGGGTCTCGGCGCCGTCGATCTTCGCGCGCAGCTCGTCGGTCGAGCAGCTCGCGCTCCGCGAGCGAAGCCCGGATCGCCTCGCGCCGCTTGTCCAGCTCGCGCAGCTGCTCGAGCCCGTCGCGGATCGCCGCCACGGCGACCTCGTCGAGCGTGCCGGTGGCCTCCTTGCGGTAGCGGGCGATGAACGGCACCGTCGCGCCCTCGGCGAGCAGAGCGGCGGCGGCCGCGACCTGCGCGGGGCGCAGGTTCAGCTCCCGGGCGATTCGGGAGACGTGGAGGTGCGAAGTCGGTTCCGTCACGGCGGGTGGGGATTCTCCCGACAAGGAGCCGTGGTGTCAATCCCGGGGCTCCGACGACTCCTGCACCCGAACCTTCAGGAGCGGGCCGGTCCGTCCGTCGAGTTTTCAGTCCGCGCCAGATCCCCGGGATCCTGACCGGGAAGCTCTGTTGATATTCCCGGAATCGCGCGCTATGTTGCTGATGGACACCGGTAATTCCTGAATTTTCCGGCAGCTCGGGGGGAAGATCGTGCAGGAGTTGCCCCAGTACCATGTCCTGAGGAAAGACCACCTCGACGGGCTGATCACACACCTGGCCAAGCTGCAGCCGCTGGCCGCGCCGGTGGCCAGGGGCGGCGGCGCCTTCGCCTTTGCGCGCGTGCACGATGCGCGTGAGATCGCGCTGGAATACGTGCCGACGGTCCTGCCGCCGAAGAAGTACTTCCTGCCGCCGCGCGAGACGCTCCTGCGCTTCGACGTGCGCCGCGGCGTCAACAGCGAGACCGTCGGCAACAACGAACCGCTGACGCTGTTCGGGGTCCACACCTGCGACATCGCGGGTATCCAGTGCCTGAACATGGTCTTCTCCGAGCGGCCGCGCGACTACAACTACCTGCTGCGCAAGCGCCGGATCACGGTGATCGGCCTCGAGTGCAACCGCTCCTGCGACGAGTTCGCCATCTGCGCGCTCGTCGGGGCGAACCTCCCCAACGGCGGGTACGACCTCTTCCTGACCGACCTCGGGGATCATTTCATCGTGCACGTGAACACGCAGACCGGCGACGACATCGTGGACGCCGTGAGGTTCTTCACCCCGGCGGCGCAGAGCCATTTCGCGGCCCTCCGGGAGCTGCGCGAGAAAAAGCTCGGCCTCTTTCACCACGAGGTCGCCGTCGACCCGCGCACGCTGCCGGCGCTCTTCGCGCGGGCGCTCGAGAACCCGGTCTGGCAGGAGCTGGACGCCCGCTGCCTGGCCTGCGGCAACTGCACGATGGTCTGCCCGACCTGCTCCTGCTTCGACGTGCGCGACGAGCTGCGCCTCGACCTGGCGACCGGGCGGCGCACCCGCTGCTGGGATTCCTGCCAGAGCGAACCGTTCGCGCTGGTCGCCGGCGGCGAGAACTTTCGCAAGAGCCGCGGCGCGCGCCAGCGCCACCGCCACTTCCGCAAGTTCGTCTACCCGGCCGGGAAATACCACCGTTTCTTCTGCACCGGGTGCGGGCGCTGCAGCCGCAGCTGCATGGCCGGCATCAAACTCAAGGAAACCCTCGCCGCCATCGCCGCGGGCCGGGAGGGCTAGCGGCCGTGGAGCGCGTGCACATCCCCGAGTCGAACTGGCTGACGCGCCCGGCGCGCATCCTGCGCACCCGCCGGATGACCGAGCACGAGAAGCTCTTCGAGATCGCCCTCGGGGGCAGCCGCACGCTCGACTACGAACCGGGGCAGTTCATCATGATCTCGCTCTTCGGCGTCGGCGAGATCCCGATCTCGATCGCCTCCTCGCCGACCGTGCGCTCCTCCTTCGAGATCTGCGTGCGCGCCGTCGGCAAGGTCACGCGCGCGCTGCACCGGCTGGAGGCCGGCGACGAGATCGGCGTCCGCGGCCCCTACGGCCGGGGTTTCCCGACCCGCGTCCTCGCGGGCAACGACCTGGTGATCATCGCGGGGGGCCTGGGCATCGCGCCGCTGCGCTCGCTGATCCGCTACGTGCTCGACAACCGGCGCGACTTCGGCAAGACGCACATCCTGCTCGGCTGCCGCACGCCGGGGGACATCCTCTTCGTCGACGAAATCGACGTCTGGCGCAAGCGCATGGACGTGCACTACGAGTGCATCGTGGACCGCGCCGCCCCGGAGTGGGCCGGCCAGATCGGCCGCATCACGGCATTGATCCCCGGCGTCGACCTGGAGGCCGACCGCACCTTCGCGGTCGTCGTCGGCCCGCCGGTGATGTACAAGTTCGTGATCCGCGAACTGCTGGCGAAGAGCATCCCGGAGCGGCAGATCCTGCTCTCGCTCGAGCGACACATGAAGTGCGGGATGGGCAAGTGCGGGCGCTGCCAGATCAACAACCTGCTGTGCTGCCAGGACGGCCCCGTCTTCAACTACGCGGATGTCAAAGGGATGCCGGAGGCGTTATCATGAGACGACCCAAGACCGCGTTCTTCGATCTGTCGTGCTGCGAGGGCTGCCAGCTCCAGGTGGTGAACTCCGGCGAACTGCTGCTGGAGATCGTCAACCTCGTCGAGATCGTCGAATTTCGCGAGGCGATCTCCGAGACCTGGGACGGCGAGTTGGAAGTCGCCTTCGTCGAGGGCAGCGTCACCGACGAGCGCGCCGCCGAGCGCCTGAAAAAAATCCGCTCCCGCACCTCGACCCTCGTCGCGCTCGGTTCCTGCGCCACGATCGGCGGGGTCAACGGCATGAAAAACGCCTTCGACCCGGCGCAGCTCGGCCGCGTCGTCTACGGCGAGGACCGGGGACTGTTCCCGACGGCGGCGACGCGGGCGCTGCACCAGGTGGTGCCGGTCGAGTACTCGATCCACGGCTGCCCGATCTACCTCCCCGAGTTTCTCGCCGTGCTCAAGTGCATCCTCTCGGGCATCCCCTACACGGTGCCGGACCAGGCGGTCTGCACCGAGTGCAAACGCAACGAAAACCTCTGTCTCTTCGATCGGGGCGTGACCTGTCTCGGCCCCGTGACCCGCGCCGGCTGCGACTCCTGGTGCGTGAACAGCGGCAACCTCTGTTACGGCTGCCGCGGCCTGGTCGACAACCCGAACGAGCCGGGGCTGCACCAGGTGTTCGCCGCGCACGGCGTCAGCCCGGAGCACGCGGTCGGGAAGATCGAGATGTACAACCGCTGCCGCACGGAGGGTTCCGTGACGGCCCCGCCCCCTCCCCCTTCGGCAAAGGGGGAGGCAAGGGGGTTTGAATCGTGAATGAGAAGCCGTCGCTGACCGGCGGCTTCGAGCGTGCCGGCCGGAACCTCGGCGTGAAGGTCGAGTACCTCACTCGCGTCGAGGGGCACGGGAACATCGTGGTCGAGGTCAAGGACGGCGCCCTCGCGGCCTGCCGCTTCGACGTCGCGGAGGCGCCGCGCTTTTTCGAGGCGCTGCTGCGCGGCCGCTCGATCTTCGAGGCGCAGCACATCACCAGCCGCATCTGCGGGATCTGCGCCTGCGCGCACTCGCTGACCTCGATCCAGGCCGCCGAGGAAGCGCTCGGCGTGATCCCCTCGGCACAGACGATCGCGCTGCGCCGACTGCTCCTCGACCTGGAGTTCATCGACTCGCACGTGCTGCACATCTACCTGCTCGCGCTCCCCGACCTCGTCGGCGCCAAAAGCTTCCTGCCGCTGGTCGCCTCCCACGAGAAGGTCGTGCGCCGCGCGCTGCGCCTGAAAAAGACCGTGAACCAGCTCTCCGACGTCCTGGTCGGGCGGCACGTGCACCCGATCTCGGCGATCGTCGGCGGCTTCACGAAGGTCCCGTCCGAGCGCGAACTCGAGCAGATGCACGAGATGCTCACCGCGCTGCGCCCCGACCTTGAGGCGACGGTGGCGCTCATCGCCTCGCTGAGCTTCCCGGATTTCGAGCGCCCGACCGAGTACGTGGCGCTGACCACCGACGACGGCGCCTACCCGCTGCTCGCGGGCGACATCGGTTCCACCGACGGGGTGCGCCTCGCGAAGCGGGAGTACCGCCGCGCCACCAACGAGAAGGTCGTGCCGCACTCGAGCGCGAAGCACACGCACCTCTCGCGCGAATCCTACACCGTCGGCGCGCTGGCGCGCTTCAACCTGAACCACGAAAAGCTGCTGCCGCGCGGCAGGGAAGCGGCGCAGGCGCTCGACCTGAAGGCCCCCTGCCACAACCCCTTCCTGAACACCGTGGCCCAGACGGTCGAGGCGGCGCACTGCCTCGAGGAGGCGGTCGGGCTGGTCGGCGGTCTGCTCGAGCGCGGGATCGACCGCGGCGAGGCGCTCGTGGTCGGCCTGAACGAGGCCAACCGCATCCCGGTGCGCGCGGGCGAGGGCGTCGGCGCGATCGAAGCCCCGCGCGGCATCCTCTTTCACCGCTACGCGATCGACGACGCCGGGATCATCCTCGACGCCGACTGCGTGATCCCGACGAACCAGAACCTCGCGAGCATCGAACAGGACATGCGCGCCTTCGTCCCCGGCATCCTGCACCGGAGTGACGCGGAGATCACGCTGGGACTCGAGATGCTGGTGCGCTCCTACGACCCCTGCATCTCCTGCTCGACGCACCTGGTCCGGCTGTAGGCGCGGGGCGCTTTTTCGCCCTGGCGGGGGGCACGCTTCAGAAGTAGCGCTCGACCCCGCCGCGGGAACCCTCGAGAAATTCTCCCTTGCCGTCGCGGTAACACTCGAAGATCCCGAAACGCAGGTTCCCGACCTCCCGGCCGGACGCGGCGGCCACCTGCGCCGTGAGGCGGCTGCGGGCGCCGCTGCGGCAGACGAAGACAACTTCCTTGGTCCAGTCGATCTCGCCCCACCGCGATTCGAACTGGTCGAGCGGGATCAGCTTCGAGCCGCGGATGTGCACCGCGGCAAACTCGAGCGGCTGTCGCACATCGACAATCTCGAGGTGCTCGGGCTGCTCCCGCAAGCGCTGCCGCAGCTCCTCCGCACTCAGGTTCTGAATGGACATCCGCTTCACCCTCCGACGGTCACCTGACCCGCCATTGCAGAAGATGTCATGAGCACCGGCGGGCCGGTAAAACCATCGCTGACCCTGCACCCACACCGCGCGCGCGCTGACTTCAGCGCCGCGATATCGTCCGGGCGGCTGGCTCAGACCGTCGCGGCGAGGACCCGCGAATCGGTGGGGCCGGTGAAGGGGAGCAGGCGCACGTCCCGCGCCCCGGCCCCGGCGAACATCGCGGAGAGCTCGGAGAGGGAGTAGGAGCGCCCATCCGCGGTGCCGGCGAGCATGTTGAGGCTGAAGAGTGCGGGGAAACCGGGCTCGTCCGGGTGTCGTCGAGGATGAACTCGTGCACGAGGAGCAGCCCGCCGGGCTCGAGGGCCCGCGCCGCCTTGCCGACGATCGCGCGGCAGGCCTCCGGGCCCTCGCCGTGCAGGATGTGCGACAGCCACGCGACGTCGAAGCCGCCGGGGAGCTCGTCCTCGGTGAAGTCGCCACCCACGAATGAAATCCGGTCGGCGAGTCCGGCTTCGCCGGAGATGCGCTCGGCGAACGGTTTTGATGTCGGCAGATCGAAGATCGTTGACTGCAGGCCGGGGTTGGCCAGCACGAATTGAACGGACCACGTGCCGGGGCCGCCGCCAAGATCCAGCAGGCGGCGGCGGCCGCCGAGATCGATCTCCCGCGCCGCCCGCGCCGCCGTCCCGAGGGAGTTGCCGTGCATGCCCATCAGGAAGTCCTCGACTTCCGTGGCGTCGCCGTGGCTGGCGCGGTCGCGCACCGGCCCGCCGGCGAGCGCCGCCTCGTGGAGCCGACTCCAGGAGGGGACGAGGTTGGCGTGGTGGCGGACCATGAACCCGATGTAGTTCGCAGAGCCCCGCACCAGGTAGGTCCGCGCCGCCGGGGCGTTGGCGAAGCCGACGTCCGTCCTGTCCAGGAGCCCGAGCGCGGCCAACGCCTCGAGGAGCGTCGTCACGCCCCGTTCGTCGCCCTTGACCCGCCGCGCGATCTCCGCGCCGCCGAGCCGCGCGTCGCCGACGACGGTGAAGATGTCGAGCCGGACGCCGGCGTGCAGCGCGAGGCTCTTCCAGTACGCGCCGGATATCCCGAGGATCTCCCCCGGGCCTGGACTCCTGGGCGACGTTCGCTCTTCCATGACGGGTTGATTTTCAACCGGCCCGGGGGCGGTGTCAACCACCGGCTGAAGCCGGCGGCTTCACGGCACGACGTGCCATCCGATCCGCGGCTCCTTCGATTCAAGGGAGCTCCAAACCCCTTGACCCCCGGGAGGGGCGCTGTGCCAGACCGAAGTGCGGGCCGACATGGTTTGTGGTACAAAAGCCGCATGTGCGAACTGTGTCTCAAGCACGGCGACGGCCAGGTCTGGTACCGCAACGCGCGCAACTACGCCCAGGACCTGCTCGCCGACGTGCGGCGGCGGCGCTTCATCGAGGATTTCTACCGCACCACGATGACCGAAGGGATCGTGGCGCTCGGCCGCCTCGAGACGATCCACCGCCGCAAGGGGCGGCTGCCGCAGAAGCTCGTCAACGCCATCGTCGAGCAGGCCCGCGACGAGCACTTCGGCCAGGTCGTGACCCTCGACGACGTCCGCGAGATCGTCGGCGCGGCCGCGCAGGTGGTGCGCCTCCCCTGCGCCTGCCGCTGGGTCGCCGAGCGCACGGAGGCGCGCAGCTGCTACAGCCTGAGCTACTCCGCCGACCCCTGGTTCAAGGGCCTGGACCCCGCCTCCTTCGGCGCGCCGCCGACAGCGGGCCTGGAAACGGTGACCCGTGAGGAAGCCGTGTCGCAGATGGCCGCGCTCGAGGAGGGCGGGGCCGTCCACACGATCTGGACCATGGTCACGCCGTTCATCGGCGCGATCTGCAACTGCACGCCACAGCAGTGCCTCGGGCTGCGCAACCTGGCGCTGGGGCTCGATACGCTCTCGCCCGGCGAGCGGCCGCCACGGTGGATCCCCTCGCCTGTTCCGGCTGCGGCCTCTGCCTGGAGCGCTGCCACTTCGGCGCGATCTCGCTTTCAAACGGCGACGGCCCCGTCGCGGCGCACGTCGACGCGGCTCGCTGCTACGGCTGCGCCCTGTGCGCCAACGCCTGCCCGGAACAGGCGGTGACGCTCCTCCCGCCCTAGCACTACAGCCAACCTTTTTGCGCAATTCGCACGCCAATAAAATATGTTTCGTCGTACGGCCTCCCGTCCCGCCGGGGATGAACCCCGCCCCTACGAACAGGTCGAGATCTCGGAGAGTTCCTGGAAAAGATGCGTTGTAGTGCTCGTAGGTTTCCAGGGGGGGGGGCAGCAGCCTGATAGCGCCGTTATTTCCGCCGCACCGCTCCTGTCGCGGCGGCGAACGGTGGAAGCCTCAGCGCCTCCCGAAAGCTCGACACGTGGTACGCGGCCTGGAGGTTCGGGCTGCGAAACGCGATCAACGGCATCCCGACCGCCGCGGCGTGATCGACGTCGACCTGGGTGTCGCCGACGAAGATCCCCTCCTCCGCTCGCACACCCAGGCCGGCGAGAATCTTGAACAGCGCCTCCGGGTGCGGCTTGGGGCGCTCGACGTCGAGCGCCGTGACCACGAGGTCGAAGTGCGGTCGCAGTTCGAAGGTGTCGAGCACGGCCGCCATCGTCGAGGTCCGGTTGGTGCTGATCGCGGTCAGCAGCGGCGGGCGCACCGCCGCCAGGAACTCCAGCAGGTCCGGCTCGATCGCCATCTGCCGCAGGAACGGGGTGTAGTCGAGGGCGCTGCGATAGGCGTTGACGCGTTCGATGTCCTGAGGCCAGGCGCGGAAAATGTACGGCACCGACTCCGGCGCCGGGTGCGCGTGGACGAACCCGACCTCCTGCTCGGTCAGCGGCGGGCGGCCGAAGCGCTCGCGCAGGTGCCCGTAGTAGGCGCGGTTGGCCTCGCGCGAGTCGAACATCACGCCGTCGCAGTCCAGGACGACGAGCTTCAGATCGGTCATGTCCCCTCCCCGGCGGGGTCGGCCCCGCCTCAGGGATTCTAACAGACCGCTGTTCGGGACCATGCGCGGAGCCCCCCTTGCAACCGATCGGCAATCGGTAGACCCGGCGATCATGAACAGGCACGGGATGGTGATGCGATTCGTCGGGGCGGCGCTTGCCCCGGGACCGCCGACTGCATCATCCGCCACGGTGACCTGCGTCACCTTTTCGGCTGTATTCCGTGTGCTAGGTTCCATTCATATTGAGTGTCGGCCACGACAAAGGAGGTAGCGAAATGTCCGGGAAAAAGCCGTTTCTGTCACTGGCGCTCCTCGCGGCACTGCTCCACGGGTCTGCTGCTCACGGGTTGCGGGGGCACCTCTTCACCGACCGGGGTCACCAGCGGCGGCGAGATCCAGTTGAAGCTCACCGGCGGCTGTTGCCACTCGCTCCGCGTTCGGTGCGGCGCGCTCCGCGGATGTGGCCGGTGCCACCGTTCTCGTCGACGGGGTGTCCGCAGGCGTCACGAACTCGACGGTTCCGACGGTGAGATCACCCTCCAACTCGAGCCGGGGACGCATTCGATCACGATCTCCTCGGGCGGAGTCACCAGCAGCACGCTCCAGGTCACCGTCGGCGAGGGCGAGGTTCTCAAACTCGAGGTCGAAATGAATGACGACGGGACGCTTGACGTTGCGCAAGACACCGACCACGACGGGGACGTGACGACGACGATGACGATGACGATGACGATGACGATGACGATGACGACGAGGATGACAGTGAGGACGATGACAGCGACGACGACGATGATGACGGGGCGAGGTCGGCGACTAGGGTCCCGACTCGGAAATCATCGACTGAAGTGCCGGCCCGCCTACGTTCATGCTCCCGGGCAGAGACACCCCTTTCATCCCCCTTTCGCAAGGGGGAAAGAGGGGGTTTGGACACTCTGTCATGGCGGTTACCGGAAATCTTCGTGATGTCCCACGAGGCAGTAACCAGGGGCCTTGTTGGAGCAGGTTGCGCCGTCCCCAGCGGCGACGGGGCTTGATCGCCGGGAAGCCGGGAGGGTTGTCGCCCTCCCGGTTTTTCCGTCTGCGCGGTCGATGCGGTGGGTGTGCGGAGCGCAACGCGCACCTGCCTGGCTCACGTCTGCCTTGACTTGCCGGACACCCGGATCTACAAACATTGGGGGGTCTGACAACACTCAACGTGGGAGGTGCGCCATGGTGAACACCGCAGTGCTCCTGACCGCCGCGACCCTGATCGGACTGGCCGCCGCGCTGCCGGCGCGGGCGGCGCAGGTCGGCAAAGCCGCGCCGCTCTTCGCGGCGGACTCGTCGACCGGGAAGATCGCCCTCGAGGACTACCGGGGGAAGAAGAACGTCCTGCTGGCTTTCTACTTCGCCGACTTCACCGGGGGCTGAACGGCCGAGATGAAGGCGTTCCAGGCGGACATCGCCGCCTTCGAGCGCCTGAACACCCAGGTTCTGGGTGTGAGCCCCGACGACGTCGAGACCCACAAGCGCTTTGCCGCGTCCCTCAATCTGACCTTCCCGCTCGTGAGCGACCCGGGCGGAAAGATCCGGGCCCAGTACGGCCCGGGACGGATCGCGTTCTTCATCGACACGCAGGGCGTCGTCCGGCTGATCGTCGAGGGGATGCCCGACAACCGGAAAGTCATCGCCGACATTGAACGAATCCTCAAGTGAGCCCGCGGCGGCGACGGGACCGGCCGTCGATCCCGTCGCCGCCTTCCTGACCTGGCTGCGCGTCGAGAAGAACTTTTCGCCCGCGACCATCCGGGCCTACACCGCCGACCTCGACCAGTTCGCCCGCTTCTGCGCCGGGACCGAACCGGCTGCCAAGGGCGCCGCACGTACTCCGCCGCCGGCCATCGACCCGGCGCAGGTCACCCTGCGCACCGTCCGCGGCTTCCTCGGCGCCCTGAGCGCGCAGGGGCTGAAGACCGCCTCGCTCGGCCGCAAGCTCGCCGCGCTGCGCAGCTTTTTCCGGTTTCTCAACCGCGAGGGGCTCCTGCAGGGCAACCCGGCGCGACCGATCCCGTCTCCCGCCAAGTCCAGGACCCTGCCCCCGGTGCTCACCGTGGACGAGGCGTCGCGGCTGCTCGAAACGCCGGGCGGTCCGCCGCGCAGTCCGCTCCGCGATCGAGCCCTTCTCGAACTGCTCTACTCGAGCGGCCTGCGCGTCAGCGAGCTGACCGGGCTCAACCTCGAAGACCTCGATCTGCCAGGCGGCTCGGTGCGGGTGCTCGGCAAGGGGCGCAAGGAGCGGATCGTGCCGGTCGGGCGCAAGGCCGTCGAGGCGATCCGGGCCTATCTGGCGCGGGAGCGCCGGGGCGGTGGCGCGGGCGGGTCCGCCGTCTTCCTCAACGTGCGCGACGGCGGCCGCCTGACCTCGCGCAGCGTCCACCGCCTCCTCGGGGCCCGCGCCCTGCGCCAGGGCTGGCAGAAGCGGATCTCGCCGCACGCCCTGCGCCACAGCTTCGCCACGCACCTGCTCGGGGGGGGCGCCGACCTGCGCGCGATCCAGGAGATGCTCGGGCACCGCAGCCTCTCGACGACGACGCGCTACACGCGCCTGGACACCGAACAGCTGACCCGGGTCTACGAAAGCGCCCACCCCCGCAGCAAAAAACGTTAAAGCACCTCGCGGGCGAGCGCGGGCGGAACCCGTTTCAACCCCGCAAGACGGCGGAGCACCCCGAGATTGACCGGGTCCATCTGCCGCTCGCCCTCCTCCTTCGGGGTCTCGATGATCTTCGGCACCCCGGCAAAGCGTTCGGTCGTTCATGAAGAGCCGGAAGCACTCCAGGCCGATGCGTCCCCGCCCGAGATGCTCGTGACGGTCGAGCCGGCTCCCCCGCTCGCCCTTGGCGTCGTTGAGGTGGATCGCCAGGACCCGGCCGGGTCCGACCGCCGCCTCGAGCGCCGCCAGAGAGGCGTGGTACGCGGCCGGCGTCGGTGAAATCGTACCCGGCGGCGTGCGCGTGGCACGTGTCGAGGCAGACGCCGAGGCCGGCCGGGGTTGCGCACCCGCGCGAAGATCGCCCCGAGGTGCGCGAAATCCCCGGCCAGCACCGTCCCCGGACCGGCGGTGTTCTCGAGGCAGACCAGGGGCGCCCCCTCCCCGCCCGCTCCTCGAGCCAGTCGAGGGACTCGGCGACCCGCGCCAGCCCGGCCTCGACCCCGGCGCCCATGTGCGCCCCGGGGTGGGTGATGACGCAGGGCAGGCCCAGCGCCCCGGCCCGGCGAAGCTCTTCGAGGAAGGCCTGGCGCGAGCGCTCCAGGAGCGCCGGGTCCGGGCGAGGCGAGGTTGATCAGGTAGGAGCCGTGGGCGACCACCGGGGCGATCCCGGTCCGGGCCTGCTCCGCGCGGAAGCGGGCCGCCTCGCCCGGTGCGAGCGGGGCCGCCTCCCAGCGGGTCGCGTTCTTCGTGAAGATCTGCATCGCGGCGCAACCGGCCTCGACCCCGCGCCCGAACGCCAGCGGCGTCCCGCCGGCGATGCTGATGTGCGCCCCGATCAGGGCCGCCGGTTGCCGACGAATCATTATAATCACCTCCGCCGACTGGTGAAAAAAATCTTGCCATCCCCGGCATCCGAAGGTTAGCATGACTCCACATTCCCGAACCAGAACCTCACCCTGCATTACCTCGACCTCCTACTCTACCACCGCTGGCACACGGGGGCGACCAGGAAATCCTGGTCCGGCCGCCGACAGACGTGAAGGAGAAACGGACATGATGTACGCAAAGACGACGAGGGCAAGAGCTTCCCGCCCTGCTCGCGGGATCCTGGCCGCTGCTGACGATTGCGGCCGCGCCGGCCCGGGGAGCCGATGAGGCCGCCGTCCGACGGCTGCGGTGGTCGACAGAGGCCGCGGTGACCAAACAGGCTGCGGCCTCTCTCCGAGGCCGCCGCCGAGCCCTTGGCGGAGCCCGATTGCAGGCCCCGGTCGCCCCAGCCGAAGCCGCCCTTGCCGCGGACCCCGCCTGCCGCAGCCTCGCCGCCGCTGCACCGGCAGCGACCACGGTCCCGGGCACTGCCGCCGCCGTCGGGCACCCCTCCCGAGGCGCTTCCGGAGCGCGCCGAGACCGCCCCGGTCCTCGTCGGCCCGGACGACGACAAGCTCCTGCAGGAGGTCGAAAAGCACGTCGTCATCGTCCCCGCCGAGCCGGCGATCAAGATCGCCGAGCCGGCGTACGACATCCCGCTGGAGCTCAACGCCAAGGTCCTCGACTACGTCGAGATCTTCCAGACGACCCGCCGCCGCAGCTTCGAGGCCGGCCTGGCTCCGCTCGCGCAAGTACGAGGACGCTGATGAAGCCGATCTTCGCGGAGTTCGGCATCCCGACCGATCTCTACTACCTCGCGCTGATCGAGAGCGGCTTCAACCCGAAGGCCTACTCCTGCGCCAAGGCCATGGGTATCTGGCAGTTCATCTCCTCGACCGGCAAGCTCTACGGCCTGCGCCGAACCACCTGGCTCGACGAGCGCCGCGACCCCGAGAAGGCCACCCGCGCCGCCGCCCGCCACCTCAAGGACCTCTTCGACGAGTTCGGCTCCTGGCCCCTCGCGTTCGCCGCGTACAACGCCGGCAGGGGCAGGGTCCAGCGGGCCATCGCCAAGGCCGGGACCAACGACTTCTGGTCGCTCGAACTGCCCGGCGGAAACCCGCAACTACGTGCCGGCCTTCTTCGCGGCCCTGATCATCGCCAAGGACCCCGAGCGCTACGGCTTCCAGCCGGAGTACGAGCAGCTCGAGCCGACCGAGATCATGGAGGTCGGCGGCGGGACGCGCCTCTCGCTGGTCGCCGCGCTCTGCCGCACCAGCGTCGACACGATCCAGGACCTCAACCCCGAGCTGCGCAAGAGCACCGTGCCTCCGGGCGGGAGGTACGCGCTGAAAATCCCGGCCGGGCGGACGGAGGAGCTGGTGGCGGGCCTCGCGAAGGTTCCGGCGGGCAAGGACCTCCGCCGGCTCAGAACACCTATCGCGTCGCCCCGGGCGACACGCTCTTCTCCATCGCCCAGCGCTTCGGGACGCTCCTCGGAGGCCATCCGGGAGGCTGGCCGCCTGAAGGGCAGCGACATCCGCCCCGGCCAGGACTGGTCATCCCGGGGTTGCGCCTGGCGGAAGCCCCGATCCCGCGGGCCCCCGGACGGGTCGTGGTCTCCTCGACGCTGCCCCAGTCCTACCGGGTGCGCTCCGGCGACAACCCCTGGTCGATCGCGCGGCGTTTCAACATCCCGCTCGACGATCTGCTGGCGTGGAACGACCTCGACGCCGACGCCGTGCTGAGCATCGGCCAGACGCATCGCCCTGCGCGAGCCCGCCGCCACCCCGGCCGGCGCCCGCTCGCGCAAGCGGCCGGACCTACGAGGTGCGCCGGGGCGACAATCTCTGGCAGATCTCGCGCAAGTTCGACACCTCGGTCGAGGAGCTCCGCGCTCAACGGGTTCGGCGCGGAGCACGACCTGCACCCCGGCGACCGCCGTCCTGATCCCGTAGCAGGCCCGCCCGCAAGCGAGAGCGCACGCGCCAGACGTCGGCACTTGCCGTAGCCGCCGGATCACCGGGAGCGGGCGACCGTAGCCGCCGCGGCCGGGTAGCCGGGGCGCGGAGCATGCCGTACCCGCCGCGTCGCCGGGCGGCCGGGCCTTTCTCGGGCGCCTCCATGCCGGGAGGTGTGCCGCGCGGGTTGGCGTCGGGCATCCCCGGCGGCGTCTTCATCATCATCGGCACCTCGGTGATCACGGACACCGCATCCTTGCCGGAGGCGAGCAGCTCCATCTTCACCTTCTCGGTCTCCGAACGCACGACGCCGAAGGGGAGGACATCCTTGTTGAAGTCGTACGTGGCCAGAACCTTCCCCGCGGCGTCGACGATGCGGTTGCGGGTCACGCTGAAGGTTCCCGCCGGAACGGTCACCTGCGCGGCGCCCATCTCCTCGCTCTTGACGTTCGGCCTGGTTCGCCACCGACGAGCCGCTGCGGTTCTCGAACATGTGGGTCGCCATGCGCCGGCCCATGACCACGAATTCGCGGGGCATCTCCTGCGCGGGCTGGTCGCCGTTCTTCATGATGAGCCGCTGGATGTTCTCCGGGTTGTTCGGGTCGCCCTTGAGGAACATCTTGATGATGTTGCGCACGCCGCCCTCGGTGATGGCGACCTCGTACCAGAAGGAGTCGCCCTCCTTGCCGACGATGGCGGTGCGCATCGTCGACTGCTTGCCGCTGTCGGTCTCGGTCACCGCGTACTCCGACCAGCCGCCGAGCGTCGTGGAGAAGACGCCGAAGAACTCGGCGGTCGCCGGCGGCGCCTGGGCCCGGCCGGGACGACCCCGGACAACGAGCACCGGGAGGAGCAACACAACAGAACGCTTGAAGATTCCCATGTGGACCTCCTGGTTATGGTGCACGCCCGAACGTGATGACCTGGTGATACTCCGATGACGCGGGCTGTCAACCGTCAACCGGCCGCGGATGGCCGCGGCCCGGCGTGCTCAGGCATTCAGCGATTGCCGCAGCCCCTGACCCGGCTCGCGGCCTCGGCGTGGTCCGGCCGCACGGCGAGCACGCGCTCCCAGTACTCGAGGGCCGGGCCGGGCTCGCCGCGGCGCTCGTAGATCTGGGCCGTGCGCACCAGGGCGTGCAGATCCGTCGGCTGCACCTCGAGGGCCTCCAGGTAGTGCGACAAGGCGCGTCTCGAACTCCCAGGCCATGAACGCCGCATCGCCCTGGACGATGGCCGAGCGGTAGCGCTCCTCCAGGCTTCTGCTCGCCTGCGGATGCTCGGGGCCTCCTCCCCGACGGTCGCCGGCGCCGTCGCGGCCCCGTCGGAACGCGCCGCGGGGAAAGGGCGCCCCGCGAGGAGAAAGGCCCGCTCCACCTTGCCCGTCATGATCTCGGACTCGCCGGCGCCGAAGCCGTCGGCATGGTAGACGACGGAGCCGTCCCCCGCCAGCAGGTAGGTCTGCGGCAGCTTCTCCCAGGGGCCGAAAGCCCGCGCGAGCGTCCCGCCGGGGTCGGGGACCACCGGAAAGGACGGATCCGGGTTGTAGCGCCGGTACCTCTCGAGGGCGGCCTGCAATCCGGCGGCGCCCATGCCGCCGGCCTCCACCGCCAGAACATCGAGGCCGGCCTCGCGCCCGCGGCGCGCGAGCGCGTCGAGCCAGTTCAGCTCCTCGATCGACTCCAGCGTCAGTCCGTCGAAAAAAGCCACGATGCGCAGGACCCGCGCGGGCTCTCCGGACCAGTCCCAGCGGCCGGCGCTGCCGGCGAGGTCGGTGAACTCGAACTCGGGGGCGCGGTCCCCCACGCCGAGCGCCCGCGTCGCCGGGGCGCTCGCGCGTGCGGCGACCGCGGCGGCGAGGCGGGCCTCGGCCTCCTGCTCCTCGTCCTCGGAGATGCCGGACTCGCGCAGGGCGGGGGAAAAGAAGCCGCGCTCGCGCCGGAGGAGCTGCTCGACCCGTCGCGCGATCGCGACGGCGGCGTTGATGCCGTAGCCCTCGATGCGGTTGAGGATCACCCCGTGGGACTCCATGACGAACGTGACGGGAACCGGCTCCACCCCGTACGTGCGGCCCGCCCGAAACGCCGGGTCGGCGAGAACGGGAAACGCGGGGTTGCGGTAGACCCGGCAGTAGCGCTCCAGGGAGCGGGTCACTTCGGCCGGCTGGCGCCCCTGGGCCTCGACCGCGTAGACCGCGAGGCCGAAATCGTGGGCCCGCGTAGAGCGCGTCGAGAAAGCTCATCTCGAGGAGGCACTCCGAGGATTGCGGGTCGAAGAAGAAGACGATGGTCGCCGCGGGGGAACCGTCGCCCCAGACCACGTTCCTTGCCGTGCCGTCGAGGTCGGAGAGCTCGAGCGGCGGCGCGTGGGCGCCGACCCCGGGTGCGGCCGCGGCAGCCGGCAGGGCGGCGGCGGAAGAGAAGAGCGGCGGTCAGGCAGACGATCGATCGCAGCTTCCAGCACCCGCGACCATGTTCATTCATCGATTATTGTACCATCGGCAGCCGGAGATGGCCGCTGCTCGAGGACGGCAAGCCCCTTCAAAAGCGTCCAGATGCATGGCGGACCTGCGGATCTGGCCGCGTCGACCCCGCCGCTACGGCACGAACGATCTAGAGGCGTCATCCGCCCCGAAGGCACGGAGCGTCCAGGGAGGTCCGCCCGCGCAGCACGATCGTGCCGGTGAGGGGCACTCAGTCGCCGCCGACGGGCCCTTTTCAAGGGCCGTCCCAGAGAGGGGGGGAGCGTGTTCGAGTCGAGGAGCGGCCAGATCGCCTCCGCCGTCCGCGCCCCGCCGGACACCCCGCGCCGCCGCCGCGCTCAACCCGATGCCGCCGCGCAGCTCCCAGGTCATCTGGCCGTCGGCCCGCAGAACGGCGAACCAGAAATTCAGGCGGGCGTGATCCAGTCTCCGGCGCCAGGGTCGCCAGCGCGCCGATCAACTCGGCGAAGAACCGCTTGTCGGCCCCCGGGAGTTCGAAGCGATCGGCCGGGGCGATGACCAGGCGCTGCTCGAGGTCCCGGCGCGCGTAGGAGATGTGCGCCGTGACCGACGTTTTCCCGCCGCTCCCGGCTCGAGCACCACGTCGCGCTCGGGGTCGCGCAGAAAAAGCGAGGGGAACCACCCCAGGCGGCGAAAGCCCGCCGACTCGTTCTTGAGGGCGTCGTAGCGAGCGAGACTCCCCTCGACGTAGTCACGAAGGCGCTCGGACAGCGCCGCGGGGCCCGCCGGCCGCCCCGCGGCGGGCGCGGACTCGTCGGGCGCGGACTCGTCGATCTGCGATTCGCCGCCCCGGCGCACTCGCCCCGGGCCGCGCCGGGGCGGCCGCCTCGCCGAAGGCGCGCGCGAGCGACGCACCAGCCAGCCGAACCCAGCAGCCCCGCCGCCCACCCCGGGACACGCTCACGGCGCCGGATCGCGAAGCGCGAGCGCCTCGCCGCGGACAGCCATCCCCGCCGGTCAGACGCCCGCGCCGATGCGGTCGACGAGAAAGGCCGGGATGCCCGCCGCGCGCATCCGCTCCTGCGTCTTCTCGACCGGATAGGCGACGCGCCGCACCTCGACGCTTCCGCCCGCCGCGTCGTAGACGACGTACGAGGCCCGGGGGTCGCGGTCGCGCGGCTGGCCCACGCTCCCGGCGTTGACGAGATACCGCAGCCCCGGGCGAGCGGTTCGCACCTCCCCGCGCCGCACGCACGTCGGTCGTCCCCCTCGATGGAGTAGACGCCCGGCCGGTGCGAGTGGCCGACGAAGCACAGGCGCTCGGAGAACGCGGCGAAATGCTCGTCGATGTCGGCCAGCCGTGGATGTAGTGCCAGCGCTCCGGCTCGATGGGCGAGGCGTGGACGAGCAGGCAGCTCCGGCGCGCGGTGCGTGTAGGGGAGCGCGCCCAGGTACTCGATCTGCCCGGCATCGAGCTGCGCGGCCGTCCACTCCACGGCCGAGCGGGCGAATTCGTTGAAATCCTCGAGCGAGGTGAGCCCGGCGACCGCGGCGTCGTGGTTGCCCACCAGCGAGACGGCGGCGCGGCGGCGGACGATCTCGATGCACGCCGCCGGGCTCGGCCCGTAGCCGACGATGTCGCCGAGGGAGTACAGCGGCATCGACCCCGCTGCGATCGACCTCGGCGAGCACCGCCTCGAGCGCCTCGAGGTTGCCGTGGATGTCCGAGAGGACCGCTATCCGCACCCGCGTGCCAGCCTTTCCATTCCGTGCGCGGGGACTATAGCACAGGAGGCGCGTGCGAGCGGCGGGCGCCGTCAGCACCGGCCCGAGACCGGGGTCGTCCTCCGCGTCGAAGATCTGCCGCGCGTCCGGCCCGTCCGGGCCCCACCAGTTCCCGACGGCGTCGATCGCCTCGGCGGTGTTGCTCTCGAGCGCGAAGCGCAGACTCCCGACGATCGCGTTGCCGCGCAGCACCGCGCCGGGGCTGTCGGTCGAGATCGCCGTTGCCGGCGTTCGCCTCGATCCGGTTGCCCTCGACGCGCCCCTCCGTGCGGCGCAGCTGCAGCCCGGCGGCGTTGTTCGCCAGAAAGCGGTTGCCCTCGATGCGCAGGCGGCAGTCGCTGACGCGCAGCCCGGGCGCGTTGGACTCGAAGCGGCTGCCGGCGATCGTCCCCTCGGACTCGCGCACGTGCATCCCGGCGAGCGCGTTGCCGACGACGCTCGACCCGACGAGCGAAAAGGACGACCTCAGGATCTGGATGCCGAGCGTGTTGCCGAAGACCGACGAGGCCCTCGATCGCCGCCGTCGAGTCGCGAAAGCGCAGCGCGCTGGCGCTCCCGGTCACCGCGCAGTCCGTGATCGCGGCGGTCGACTCCTGGAACTGGATCGAGCGGTAGTTGTCCCTGAAGATCGAGTGCTCGACGCGAAAGCGCGAAAAGTGGCTGTGCAGGCCGCGGAATCCGGACTCCACCAGGCACCACGCGAGACGGCTCTCCTCGGCGTCGGTCCCCATCAGGTTGATCGCCCCCCAGCGCCCCGGGCCCGCGCCGTCGAGCGCGGTGAAGACGATCGGCGCCTCGCGCGTCCCCTCGGCGAGCAGGCGGCCCTGGATGAAGAGTTCGCTCTCGCCGACGCCGTCGGCGTCCGTGTCGCGAAAGCCGAAGCGCACCACCGTGCCCGGCGCGATCGTCAGCCGCGCCACCGGCGCCACCATGACGGTGCCGTCGATCAGCACCTCGCCCTCCCAGGTGGTGTCCTCGCCGATGAACTGCTCGCCGCGGTAGACCCGCGTCGGGGCCGCGCCCGGCGGCGGCACGCGCGGCTCGAACGGCAGCGGCGGTCAGGCGACGCAGCTGCGTCGGGGACGGCGCGTGCCACCTCGACGCGGTGTCGCCCGTGGAACCGCGGAGCCACCCGGCCGACTTCTGGCCGAAGTCCCGGCCGGCGGGACGGCCGCGGCGCCCCAGAGCACATCCGCGACCTTCCCCGCGAAGGAGGACCCGCCGATGCGCGGCGCGGCGCCCGGGGCGACCAGCAGCCCCTCGTGCTCGCCGGCCCGCGCGTCGACGCGCTCCAGCGTCGGGCTCGACCCGGGCCAGCAGGCGATGCCGCCCTCCTCCGCCTGCACGGAGACCCGCGTGAGCCGCGGCGCGGAACCGCGGTGGACGGCGACGCCCTGCCGGACGCCCGAGATGGTCAGGTCGGAGATCGAGGGCGACGAGCCGAGCAGCGTGACGCCGGTTTCGGCGCCCGGTGAGACGCGCGTGCCGGATCTCCCCGCCCCCGCCGTCGAAGATGATGCCGCCCCAGCGGGAGTCGCTCTCCGCTCCCGGCTCGGCCGGGAGCGGCTCGAAGATCACGGGCCGGGAGGCGGTCCCCTCGACGAGGAGCCGGCCGCGAACGAGCATTTCGGTGGCGTTGTCGAGATACTCGGGCTCGGTCTTCGTGGTGTCGGCCGGCCGCACGAGAACCCGCGTCCCGGCGAGGATGCGCAACGTGCGGCCGCGCGGCACCTGAAAATCGTCCGCGACGATGACGGTCCCCCGCCAGACGCCGTCGGCGAGGAGCCTGCCCTGGACCGTCACGGGCGGCCCCTCCGGCCTCCGGGCCCGCGATCCGCCGGCGCCGCACAGGCCCCGCCTGAGCACGATGCAGCGCAAGCGCACGGACGAAGGACCCCGGAGACACGGGCGGATCGTTCACAGGACGGAATCTCCGCCGGCGAGCCCGCTAGATCAGCCGCTTTTCCTTGAGAAACTGCTTGACGACCTCGCGCGCCGGCCGCTGTCTCGCTCTCCTGGACGAGCCTCGCCAGCGTCGCGTTGTCGACCACGCCGGAGAGCTTGTTCACGAGACGGCTGAGCGCCGGAAACTTCTTCAGCGTGTCCTTGCGGATCACCGGCGCCACGAGCCCGGGCGCGGCCGGCCCGCCGGGGCCGGCCACGGCGACCGGCGCGGGCCGCCCGGTCATGCCCCACGGCTCGAGCCAGACGAGATTGAACCGCTGCTCGTATTCGCGGCGGACCGTCTCGCGCTGGTCGGCGACGGTGCCGGCCGCCGGCTGACCGAGAATTTCGCGCAGCGCCACGCCCTGGTCCTCGAGATAGAGATCGACGTCGGCGGTCTGCAACGCCGCGTGCATCGCCCGGCTGTCGGGCAGCGCCTTGATCTGGATCGTGGTCCCGGTGCGCTCGCTGACCATCCAGGAGAAGATTTCGGTCAGAACCTCCTGCTCCCGGCCCGGCATGCGGCCCAGGAAAACCGTCTTGCCGACACAGGCCTCGACCGGCCAGTACACCGCCGACATCACCGCGACCAGCCCCGCCGCCACCGCCGTCAAACAGCACTTTCTTCATCGAAACCCTCCAGCGATTCTCGCTCCGGATTTTCCCGAGCTTTCTCCTAATATAAGCTCCACACGGCGCTCTTTACCACACCTGCTCCATGACAATCGTCAGTCCCTTCACCCGCCTGCCGGCGAGCACCTCCAGCCCGCTGTCGGGCGTCCCGGCCAGCTTCCGCGCCCACTCGCCCGGCTGGCGCGGCCCGCCGTGACGGCTCCGGGCCCCGAGGTAGTACTTGCCGCCGCCGGGCAGCGAGAGCGCGAACTCGCCGTCGGCGCCGGTGCGGGCCATCGTCTCGGGCCTGCCGATCATCCCCTCGTCCCTATAGACAAATACGAACTGGCCGGCGCGAGGTTTCGCGTCGGGGCCGACGACCTGCCCCTCGAGCCCGGTCTCCGACGCCTCCTGAACGCCCCGCGCTCCCTTCGCGTCGCCAGCCGGTCGTCGTCGACCTCGTGCAGCACGCAGGTCGCCGAGATCGAGGTAGCCCCTGGCGGGAACCGTCAGATCGGATCCTGCGGCGCCGTCGCGCTCAAGTCGCCCGCCTGCAGATACCCCGACGTCGCGCCGCTCCGTCGCCGGCGGGCGGCGAACCGATAGGCGCCCGGGGGCGAGATCGATCTGAAAGCGGCCATCGGCGTCCGGTGCGCACCAGCGCGATGTATCCGGGCCCGGCCAGCCGCGGTGCTGGCTTGGCGTCGTAGATCATGACGGCCGTCTCCCCGGCGGGTGCGCCGGCGTGCAGGACGCGCCCGCGGACGCCGGCGCCGGGAGCGGCGACCGACTTCCTGCGACGTGCCGACGGCGTGCAGCTCCACCTCGCCGAGCGACTGCGTCGCGCCGGCTGCCAGCTGCACCGGGTTGCCCGGGTACTCGGCCAGGCGGCGCGGCCCCTGGGTGCTCGCGAGATCCTTGACCCAGACCCAGTAGCTCCCGGCGGGAAGCTCCAGCCGGAACGAGCCGTCCGCGCCGGTTGCCGCGGCGGCGAACGGGGTGGACTCCCTGCCGCGCCCCGCGGAGAGATAGACCTCCACCGTGGCCCCCGCGACCGCGGTGCCGCGCGACACCGCGCGCCCCTCGATGCTGCCGGGTCGCGACCCGCATCCGGACAGCCCAAGCTGTCACAAGAGCGACCGACAAGGCACGAGACGGTTCATCGTAGTCCCTCCGCACGTCCAGGCTGCGGGGTCCTGACGCTGCGGACCTCCATCGTGCTCGCACCGGTCCGCCGCTGGAGACCTCCCCTCCGCGCCGCCCCTTGCCTGGGCGCTACGATCCGTTCGGCATGAGATCAGACCTCCCGTCACGACATGCGGCGGTGACGGGGTGGTGACGGGCGGTCGCATGGCGGAGCGCGAGGGAGACCGCGCGTCCGCGCCGAGCGCTCCGCCGCAGGTGCGCAAGCGTGCTGTCTGAGCCCGCAGGGCGAGTTGCACAAGCTTCCAGCGCAGGGGCGGACAGCTGGGTCGAGCGCGCAGCTGGCGACCGCACGGCACCGCCCCGCCGCCGCCCACGTACGGTGTGCTTTATCATGACGCTCACTCGACCAGGTCCGCCAGGGCGCCGGCGACCAGGTAGCAGGCGGGGCCGACGAGCATCGTCGTCGTGTAGCCGAAGTTCACGGCGAGCACCAGCGCCCCGATCGAGCCGAGCACCGAGAGCGCCCCGTTGATGCTCCAGACCCAGGGGACGAGACGCTCCTGGCGCAGCAGGGAGAGGCCCGCCGGCAGCGGCTGCCCCATCAGGTACCCCAGCGGGCCCATGACCGCGACGGTCGCGGCGAGCCGGGCCCACAGCGGCGCGGCGAGCAGCGACTCGAGCAGCGGCGGCAGCAGCACGGCCGTGAAGAGCAGCACGATGGTCAGGCGCGCGCAGCTCCGGCGGACGAGGCGCGCATTCCCCGCCAGCAGCCGGGCCCGGGCGCTGCCCAGGGCGCCGGCCGCGAGAAAGACCGCCAGGGTCACGGCCAGCGTGTAGGCCGGCTTGCCGAGCAGCAGCAGGAAACGCTTGAGCAGGCCGATCTCGACGACGATGAACCCCAGACCGATCGCCGCGAAGTACCCGACCGCGGCCCAGGCCCGTCCCCAGCGGATCTCGCGGGCGCGGCCGTAGCGCGCCAGCGGCAGCGCGATGCACAGGACGACCAGGCCGAACACCGTGCCGAGCAGGTTGCGCATCAGCAGCAGGCCCCGGTCCTCGAAATCCGGCGCACGGGCGGCGCCGCTGCGCAGGAAGTCGCCGGGCCGCATCAGGTAGTAGAAGAACGGCCGGTCGTCGCTGACCGGCGAGGCGTCGAAGGGCAGCGCCGCGAGATACGCCGCCGCGTCCGGGGCGCGCAGCAGCTCGGCGATCGGACTGTCGCCCTCCCCGCCGGGGAGTAGAGCACCTGAAAACCCAGTTCGCGGCAGCGCCGCTGCAGCGCGCCGAGCTCCTCCGGCGTGAACGGGGCGTTCTTGACGAGCACCGAGGCCAGGCCGCGCTCGGCCGCGATGAAGATACACGCCGGGGGCGTCCGCGATGCCCCGCGCCTCGAGCGCCGCCCGGGCGGTGGCGACCAGCCGCAGAAAGCTCTTTTCGTCGAGGAAGCGCGAAAAGGCCAGCACCCCTCCCGGCGCGAGGCGGTCCAGGTAGGACTGGAAGGCCTCGGCCGTGTCGAGGTGGTCCTCGGTGAAGGTGATCGCCCCGGCCGCCGGAGCGAGCTGGCCGTAGACGAGGGTGGCCTGGATGACGTCGTAGAACGAGGGGTCGTGCGCGAGGAAGGTGCGCCCCTCGTCCACGACCTTTTCGACGCCCGGCAGCGTGTAGGGGCGGCCGGAGAACTCGCCGAAGTCCTCCTGCACGGCGCGCACGACCAGCGGGTTGAGCTCCACCGCCCGCACCGCGGCGGCCCCGCTCGCCAGCGCGATCAGGATATCCTTGCCGCCGCCCGGGCCGATGATCAGCGCCCGCGCATCGTCGCGCACCAGGTAGGGCAGCGACAGCAGGTTCGCTCGCGCCCAGCCCAGATCGTCGCCGGGGCGGTAGCGCGCGATCGTCGTGTAGCCGGTGTCGTCGACCACGAGGCCGTACTGCTCGGGGATCGGCCCGCGGTAGCCGCGGCTCATCCCCCACGAGGCCTCCCCCTGGCCGGTGCGCAGCGGCCAGACCGCGACCCGGGAGTAGGAGTTCCAGCGCGTCAGCAGCAGGTCCGGCTGGTAGCGGCCGCGCACGAACTTCAGCTCCACGAGCCCGCCGTGCGCGGTCGCCGCGACGAGGGCGAGCGAGAGCGCCCCGAGCGCCAGCGCGCCGAGCGCGCCGCCGCGGGCGCCGCTCTCCCGGAAGAAGAGCCAGGCCGCGAGGGCCGCGAAAAAAGCCAGCACCGCCAGGGTGGCGAAGGGGTCGAGCCAGGTCAGCAGCGCGAAGGCCGCGACGCAGCCGAGGCCGGCGCCGGCCAGGTCCCAGGCGTAGACCTGCGCCGCGCGCTCCTGGTACCGCGTCAGGGCCAGCGTGGCGACGAACCCGCCGAAGACGAAAGGGCAGCGCGGAGACCAGACAGAGCACCGCCAGCGGCAGGATCTGGCTGCCGTCGAGGAGCGTGACCTTGCCCGCGCCGAAGGGCTCGTACTGCGGCTGGTGAAAGGGGGCGAGAATGCGGTAGGCCAGCTGCGGCGAGCGCGCGAGCAGCAGGAAGAACGTCCAGAGACCGAGCAGCGCGAGCGTCAGCGCCAGCGAGGCGCGCCCCATCCAGGCCGGCCGCCTCCTCGCGGGGGAAGCGCCGCGGGGCGAGAAAGACCGCCAGCCCGCTGACCGTGATGCCGAAGAGCGCCAGCGAGACGATGAGCGAGACGAAGTGGTACCACATCAGCACCGAGAAGATCCGCGAGAGCGTCAGCTCCAGCGCGAGCAGGCAGAGCGAGCTGACCAGCAGACCGGCGCCGAGTCGCCGGTTCCAGACCGACGGCGCCGCCAGGTTCAGGGCTCGCCCTCCCAGCCGGTGACGAAGGGTGCGGGGGCGGCGATGAACTCGAGCGGGCCGAGCGCCGGGTCGTCCTCCCCGTCGAAGACCCGCTCCCGGATCGCCGCGAGGTCGGTGGTGCCGAACCAGTTTTCGCCGAGCACGCTTGCCGCCGCGATAGAAATCGCCGAGACGCACGTCGTAGCGCTGATTGCCGAGGATGTTGTTGGCCTCGACGACCGAGTCGGTGTCGGTCTCGAAGAGAAACACGCCGTCGGCGTTGCCGGTGATCAGGTTGTGGCGGATGCGATTCGAGCAGCCGAAGAAGTTGAGCCCCTTGCTGACGTTGCCGCGCACCAGGCAGTGCTCGATCGTGAAGCTGGAATTGCCGAGGCGCGTCCCCTCGATGTTGCGCTCGAGCCGGCAGCGTTCCAGGCGCGCCGAGGAGAAGTGCGCGTGCAGGGCGTGCTGCGCGTACTCGAACCGGCTCTCCGCGAAGAGATTGTCTTTCGAGTTGTCGAAGACCAGCCCCTGCCAGTCGCCGGGCTGCGGGTCGGTCTCCGCGGAGGTGAAGACGATCGGCGCGGCCGGCGTCCCGACGGCCTCGATGCGGCCGAGGACGTGCAGGCCGGCGTCGCCGACGCCGTCGCCGTCGCGGTCGACGAAGGCGAAGCGCAGCGTGGTGCCCGGCGCGAGCCGCAGCGTGACGCCGGCGGGGATCTCGACGAACTCGGCGATGCGGCGCTCGCCCTGCCAGGTCCAGATCGTCCCGGGGGTGCTGCGGTGCCGTCGCGAGGCGCGGATGCTGCGCACGGCGCACCCGGCGAGAACGCAGCGCACACCAGACGCGGCATCAGAACGCCCGAGATCGAGGTCCCACTGAACCAAAGACCGTGCAGGCTGCGGGGTCCTGTCGCTGCGGACCTCCGATCGGCGCTCGCCTCGCGGTCCGACCGACGGGCGGCCTGCACTGCGCAGCACCGCGTCGCCGGTCCGTCACGAGGACGGAAGGGTCTCGTGCGTTTCGCCGCAGTCACGGTGCGCCCCCGACGACGATGTCGAGCGCCGGCAGCGCGCCGGCTCCCAGCCGGACCTCGATCGCATGGTCGGGGGCGCCCGTGTAGAGTCCGATCACCTCGCCCTCCTCGCGCGCGTGCCCGATCTCCGCCCGCGCGCCCAGGTAATACGCCCCCTCGCGGTCGACCCAGATCAGGTAGGCGCCGTCCGGGCCGCTCGGCTCCGAGACGAACTCCGGCTTGCCGAGCATCGTCGACCTTCGCGTGGAGAAAGGCCCGGTAACCGGGGAGCGGGCGCCCGGCCGCGTCGCGAATCGTGCCGCTGACCCGGGTGCGCAGCGTGCGAAGGACCGCTCCAGCCGCTCTTTTTCAGGACCCGCACCGCCGGGATGCGAACGGTGACCCGCTCGCCCGCGCGGACCTCGAGCGGATTGCCCGGGTAGAAACCGAAATCGTCGCCGATCTCCAGCGGGCCGAACGGCTGCGACCCGGAGCGACGGCGGACGACGAGCCAGTAGCGCCCCGGGGAGAGGCGCGTCTCGAAGGACCCGCGCTCGTCGGTCCGGGCCTCGAGATAGCCCGGCCCCCGGAACTGGGTCGAGGCGTCCAGATAGAACGCCACCCCGGCCCCGCGACGGCTCCGCCGTCGCCGACGACCTCTCCCGCCACGGTCTCCTCTCCCGGCGGGACGGCCGTCACGGTGACAGCGGCCGGCGCCGCGGAGCGGCGGACCCGGCCGCGACCGCGGGGACAGCCGGGATGGTGACCTCGATCGTCTCCCCGGCGCGAACCTGGACGGGGTTCGACCCGTACCAGCCGAAGATCGCCGGCTCCTCGGCGGTCGCCGAGAGATACCAGCTGCCGGGTGCAAGGCGCAGTCGCGCGCCGCCGTCCGCCGCGGCAACCGCGACGATCCGCTCCTCGAGAAGAGCGACGCCGAGATTTCGCACCGCCGTCACCCGGGCGCCGGGAACCGCGCGTTCGCGGTGCATGAGACGGACCTGCACCAGACCGGCCGCCGGGGCGTTGCGCGAAGCCGGGGCCTGCGGCCGCGGCACAGCCGGCAAGGGCGGCGAGGACTGCGGCAAGAGCGACTCGTCCGGGACATCCGGAAAGCGGTCGGGGATGCGCGGCGTCACATCTCCTCCCTTCCCGGATGTCGAAAAAAAGCTGCCCGCGCTCCATGATCACGCGGGCAGCCGAATCGAACGCGCCGGGAAACGCCCGGCTACTTCTTGGCGACGGCGTTCGGCTCCTCGATCGTCAGGACCTGGCCGGCCTTCACGCCGCGCTGAATGACCTTCACGCCGCTCGGGAAGTTCACGACCACGTCGTAGAGCCCGGCCGCCGGTACGCCGAAGTGCAGCTCCTGGGCCTCCTGGGCGCAGAAGCCGGTGGCGGTGCGCATCTCGCGCACGCCGCGGAAGTGCTTCTGGTCCTCGGCGAACCCGGCGTCGTAGACCCGCGCGAGGCTGCCGACCGCCATCCGGTTGCTGATCGTCCCGGCGAGGCGGACCTTGATGAAGCCCTTGTCGTTCTGGTCGTTGCGGTAGACCCGGTTCGGCACGGCCCAGTTCACGACGTAGAGATCGAGGTCGCCGTCGCCGTCGAGGTCGGTGAAGGCGGTGCCCTTCGTGCGGACGCCCTCGTTCTTCAGCGACGGGAAGCGCTCGACGACGTCGGTGAAGTTCCCCTGTGCCGTCGTTGAGATTGAGCTGGTTCGAGAGCTTGCAGTCGCCCTCGTAGAGATCGAGGTCGCCGTCGTGGTCGATGTCCGCGAAGGTCGGCCCCTTGCCCCAGCCCGGGTTGTTCAGGCCGCGCGGCCTTCGAGATGTCCGTGAACTTCCAGTTGCCCGTCGTTGTGGAAGAGCTTGTTCTCGCCGACGTAGTTCGAGAGGAAGAGGTCGAACCGGCCGTCGTTGTCGACGTCGGCCCAGACGGCGCCGAGACCCCAGTTCGGGTCGTTGAGGCCGGTCTCGCGGCCGATCTCGGTGAAGGTGCCGTCGTGGTTGTTGCGGTACATCAGGTTCGGCTCGCCGGCCGGGTAGCGCCCGCGCACGACGTAGAGATCCTGGTAGCCGTCGCCGTCGACGTCGGCCCACGTGGCCGCCCAGGACCACCCGGGAGCGGCCGACGCCCGCCTGTGGCGCTGACCTCGGTGAACCTGACGCGGCCCGGCGTGCTGTCGTTGTGGAAGAGGCGGTTCTTCACGCCGACGCCGTAGTTGGCCATGAACAGGTCCAGCCGGCCGTCGTTGTCGTAGTCGGCGAAGGCGCCCTGGTAGGTGAAGTCCTTGGTCGCGATGCCGGCCTCGACCGAGACGTCGACGAACTTGATGCGCCCGGGGGTGCTCACGTTGAGCAGGAGCCGGTTGGCCTCGATCTCGCGCTGCCCGCCCTTGGCGATGAACAGGTCGGGGCGGCCGTCGTTGTCGACGTCCGCGAAGGCCGAACCCATGCAAAAGCCGACGTCCCCGAGGTTGTCGCCGGCGGCGGCCGTGATGTCGGTGAAGATGATGTTCCCGGGGGTGCTGTCGTTGCGGTAGAGCTTGTTGGCGCCGCCCTTGTTCGAGACGTAGAGATCGTAATCGCCGTCGCCGTCGATGTCGGCGAAGGCGACCCCCTTGCCCCGCCCCTTGTCGTCGGCGCCGGACTCCTTGGTCACGTCCGTGAACGACAGGGCGAGCGCCGAGCCGGGCGACACACAGCGGCAAGGACGAGATAAACACTCATAAAGACAAGAGATTTGGACTTCGCCATGCTCTGCTCCTTTCGTGCCAGCCTTTCTGCCCCGGAACACCATACCACCGCGGAATCCCGCGGGTCAATTTCACATTTGATTATACGCCAGGGGCGTGCGGCGGTTACATCGGCCCCTCGGGCGGGTCCCGGGGCTTGAACTGCGGGTGATGGTGGTCCCGGAAGACCCAGCCCCGATTCAGCGCGAAAGAACAGAGCGACGACCACCGGCAGCGCCAGCGCCTGGCGGGCCAGTTCGCCGACGCCGAACCGGGCGAGCATGATGACCAGCCCGAGGTTGACGAGGTAGATCACCCCGTAGCCGCCGACGAACTTGAAGATCAGCGCCTGGCGCCGGTTGCCGAAGACCAGCCTTCCGGTCGTGTTGAAGTTCCAGACGATGGTGACGACGCTGCAGATGGTGAGCGCCAGGCGGTAGTCGAGCGCACGAGCACCAGCCCGGCGTAGAGCAGGTAGCTGAACGCGGTGTTCAGCACGCCGACCGCGACGAAGCGCGCCAGGGTCGAGTGCGCGAGCCGCGGGACGAGCCTGCGCAACCTCACCGGCCCGCCTCCCGCCACAGCGCGGCGACGCGCGCGACATCTGTCGTCGTGTTAGTTGGCGATGGAGGGCAAGAGGTATTCACGTATCGTGTTGACGTAGAAACCTACAATGAGTTATTGAGGCAAGGCCAAGAAGAAGAGCAAGCAAAGATGTCCAGCATTCAGCTGCGACGGTATAAAGACCGTCCATCTGCCCATATTGCGGATTGGATCGGATTCACCGCAAAAGACGAACTCGACACGGGGAGATGGAGCTGATCAAGTTTGGAAACGTGTCACCAGAGAACGAGGAGAGCTGACTTATGAAGAATACCGTTCGACAGTTTATAGCCGTTGGATTCGGTTTTGCCGCATTTCTCGTCGCTTTCGCTCTAGGCACTGGCTTGACATTGACGACCGGCATTCCATTGGTCGGGGGACTCGTCAATGGTGTATTCACGAGCGCAATCCTCGCCATTGGTATGCTGTCGCTGCGGCGGTTTGGCGTTGCCACAACGATGTGGGTAACCTTTTCGTTGCTTGCGATCCCAACTACGACGCTGGGCCCGCCGATGTTATTCAAACCAGTGATTGGATTGGTCGCTGGTGTGATCTGGGACATCGTTTACATGGTATTTCGGCGCAGAGCCGTCGGGCTCTACCTAGGTGCATTTATCTCGGCTGGCAGCATCATGGGTTTGCTGATTTTGGCTCTGGCTGCGGGATTTGGCCAGGGGCGGAAGAAGCACTGAAGAAGTACATGTCGGCAATCTACGTGTTGCTGCTCATCAACTTTGTAGTGACGGGACTGGGCGTCTTCATTGGCCATCAAGTTTATGCGCGTCGGCTCTCCAAACTGAATTTCTTCCGCAATATCGCAATGGATGAGCAGTCGCCAACTGATTGTGACGCCGCACCAACGTCGCTCCCCGACCATGATGCGGAGGCACCGTAATGGACCGCACCTTTGAGTTGTCGGGTGGAGTTATCGAGTTTGAGACCGCACGGATCACCTACGGCAACATAGTTGCTCTTGATGCCGGCCAACGCCACCAGTTGGCAGCCGCAAACGGATGCGGAAAAAGTTCGTTGTGCCGCGCCTTGGCGGGAATTATTCCAGCGGTTTACCATGCCCGAGTTCGGATTCACGGCACAATCAACGGCCGTTTTCTTCTTCCAGCGGACAGCCGTGATCCGAAAGAGCTTCGAGTATTCCCGCAAGAATTGCGAGAATTCCTTTCTCCGGGCTTCCGATTTCCGAAGAGTGGAACGTGTCTCGTAGCCAAGATGCCGCGCTTCATCCCGATCTATGCAATCGAATCTACACCGAATCGGAGCTAGATCAGTTTGGCAGACGCTCCTCCCGGGATCTATCGGACGGGGAGCGACAGCGACTCGCGGTTAGCGCGCTTTCTCGCAGGGAGGGTAAGTGGCTCGTCATGGACGAGTGGGAATCTCATCTTGACCTGCAATGGCGTGAGCGTTTCGAGAGCCTGATTTCGTCAGTTGTAGACGAAACGGGATGCGGGACGGTCGAGCTTCTTTCGTCGCCTATCGGGGGAGATCGCCGCGCGTTGAAAAGCCACGTGATTTTTCGGAGGCAGTACGAGATTCTACCTTGCAAGGTCGCATCAAGACGCTAGAAGTGTTGCTGGAGAAGTTCGCGTCGCCCCCGAGCAGCGAGGAAT